>NZ_JBFBGU010000006.1:0-332522 GCF_040684855.1 Actinoplanes sp. NPDC089786 | reverse complement strand
CAACAGCCGGGCGACACCGCCTGCCCCGGCCACCAAACCTATCCCCAACCAAACAAACGCAACGACCCACGCCACTTAATGAAAGACGGAGGCTAACCATGCCCGTTCTTGAGCAAGGAGGACGGACGACGACCCCGCCACAGCGAGATCATAGATCTTGACCGGCCTACGTGTAACGTCATCGTTCTAGAGACTGTCGGCGGACTCGGGTGCTAACCTGACTCTCTTGCAACCGCACCAATGACCTCCTTACGAAGGGGCATTCCGGTGACCTTGGACCTTCGGCACCTTTATTTTGGTAAGGCCTCAGCCGAAATGAGGTGGCGACAGATCCAGATCGTTTTCTTAAAACCTATCTGGACCGCTGGAATGTACCCGATCAGATCGACAGTCAAGGCAAATTCTTGGTTCTTGGCCCTAAGGGTTCCGGGAAAAGTGCCGCTGCGAACTTTGTCGGGTTGACCTGGATCCGCAAATACGGCGAGCATGCCGTCTTCAGAACAACTGTTGATTTCGATGAGCTCAACCGAACACAGAGTCCATTGTATTCGCTCGACAAGAAGCTTGTCAGCCAGGAGGTGACAGCGTTAACAGATTCGGCATGGAAGCTCTTTATCGGCGTCCGGCTACTGGACAGCCTAGCTGAGGACAATGCTTGTAGCCTTGGCAAGGACCCGCAACTACTGCGACTCCTGCAAGACCTAAAAACTGCCGGGTTAGCCTCTGACGATTATCCTCAGGTGTTGAGAAGAGTTCGAGAAAGAAAAGGGACTATCTCGATACCGAAGTTTTTGAGCGGCGAACTGAAGAGTACAGAAACAGACTCGCTGGGCCCGGGGCAATTGGGTGACGCGATAATTGGCTTGGTTACGAAGGCCGGGACGCCAAATCGGCACATCCTTGCTATCGATGGGCTAGACAAAGCCATCGGCGAAAATGACACTTACTGGAGAACACTCGCGGCGCTCGTGCGCGTCGGCGATACTGTCACACGAAGACTCCGCGAAGAGGGTAATAGAAGCGTCTACATAGTGATCATGTGCAGGACCGATGTATTTCGGAGAATTAGCTTCGCAGACTCGGCAAAGATCGCTGCTGACAGCGGCATACACATCGCATGGGGTGCAGAGATGCAGAACCCTCGCGAGGTAGCGCTCTGGGAATACGTAGCTCAAAAGGCTCAGGTTGATCCGGACGAGCTCATAGCCTGCCTGCCCGACCATCTAAAAGTAGGTAGGGGCCGCGGCAAGCGAATTGCGTCAATGCAGTACATTCTGCAATTCACGAGATATACCCCGCGCGACATTGAGCCTCCTCTTCACCGCAATCCAGGCAAGAGCTCGCAATTCGGGACGCGTAAGCGCTGAACAGCTCCGGGCCGGTGCAGAATCATTTGCTACATCCTACCTGCTTCCCGAAATAACATCAGAAGCGACGGGACTCCTCCCTAGCGAAGCGATAGCCAAACTTCCTCGTATACTTAATAGTCTGCCTGCCACAATTTTCGACCACGACGATCTCGCTAACGCTATGGATGAGGCGCAGATCTCGGGCTTGGTAAGCGCAGACGATCTTGGAGAATACCTTTTTCTGCAAGGTGCATTAGGTAACTATCGACCTCAGGTGCGTTACGTTCAGTTCTATCACCGACGCGACACGTATGACTTCAATCCAAGAGGACCTTGGATTCTGCACACAGGTCTGGCTTATGCGCTCAACATTCCGTTCTCAAAGACCTAAGGACTCGAACCTATCAACGCCACTCGCCATCCTGGAAGGGCAGGTTCAATTCAACGCCGGCCGCAGCCGCACGTTGCCACGGACTACACTGATCAATGGGCGTTCGGGCAGCATGACGCAACAACAAACAGGGCGACAGTAACGCCGAGTGAAGCTAAGCGCTGATGCTCGAGAGCCAAGAAACGATGAGGTGAAGGAAAGTTTCCTTCTTTGCTTCGGTGACCAAGAGCGTCACGGAAGCAACTGCTAGAGAAGCCACCGCAGCCCAGAGCGCTATGCGGCTCACCTTGACTGCATCGGCAGATGCTCCCAGTGAGGCCACCGTTGAGAGAATGTCTCGGTAATCCCTATCGGCAATCAGCAATCTTTTGAACCAGCTCTCTTGGCGTTCCCGGAGTTCATCGTTGACGCTTACCGGCGTGAACCTCGCGCGCCCTTCGCGCTCGTCGTTCTCTACGATCCATGGGGCATAGTCTAACGTGAACTCCGCCTCCTCTTGGTCTCTCCAGGTGCGCTTCCAGAACTGGTCAACGTCACTCGCTACAGTGGTCAGATCAAGGCTTATAGTAAGAAACTTACGTCGCAGATAATTGAGTTGCTTAAGTCGGAAGGCACCGTGCCTTACCTTTGCTCTGTCTCGCATCTCCGCGTATTCTCCCTCGGTCACAGACAAGAAGTCAGATACCGAAAGAGTGACTAAGAAATGCCTGATCCTGCTATCGGCCCAGTATGCGATTGCGCGCTTGGCATTTTCGCCGTATCCGTCGAGCAATGTAGGAATGCTGGAGATCTCGCGCCAGTTGCCCCAGAGTCCCCACGTGCGCCTTCCCTCCAGTGCCGGACACAGACGACTATCGGCCTGCGAAAGTAGCAATTTGGGAAGGTCTGGCGACGTCCGGTGAAGCACATTCTCTGTGAATCCGATGGCCCTAAGTGCAGCGGAGAAACCTTGACCTATTCGATCGCCCTTCGTTGGATCAAACTGATCCATCAGGAGTAGATCAGCTAAGGGCTGCGGCTCCTGGTGGTCGGCGAAGAACCCAGGGCATCGCTTACTCATCCATTCGCGTGCCGTGTCGTGCAAGGCGCGGCGAGCTTCCTGTGTGGCTCTAAATGCGGCCCACATTCGATCTTCGGCTCGCGGTCGACCGCGCCGAATGACTATCGTAGGTTCATGCTTTGCGTGCCAGACATCGTCGAGGTGTCGCGTGGCCAGTTTTGTTAGATGAAAGAAGGCAATAACCGCCGTTAAGCCAACACCTATTTGAACGGCTTTTAGCTCCACTGCATCGAAGTCTTCCGGCAAACTTTCCCGAGTTCCGTCGGGAATCAAGATCTTGCTGTCGACATTAACGACGTCAGCCAGAGGCCACCACCGCCAGCCACCGCCCGAGCGGGAGCTATCAAGATACTCCCTGTTGCTTTCGATGTGACCGATCCATCGCCTTGGCCGGTCCAGTTGCTTGCCTTGATGACCTTTTCTAGGGATGCAAGTTGACTTGGCGGAAAGAGTTCGACCACCCACAGGCCCGGAACGTCCACGTGCTCCTGAAATGGGACAGTTAAGTTATGCAAGCGGTCGTCGAGGCTCCAAGACTTATGCCGGTCATGTTCATTGAATGCGACGAAGAAATTTCTTAAGTACGGCAGTTGATTCTGTAGACGTCGAGGAAGAACCCTTCGGAGACGTGACCGCGAAATCCGACCAATAGCCCGGTAAGGATAGTCGTACCACCGGCGGCCTTCCCCTATTGCCGTTACTCTCCGGTAGTTCTCTTCGAATGCGGCGTGAGAGAACGCTGAGGGGGCGTTCTCGCTAGGCTCTTCATTACCTGATTTGGGGCCAGACTTCCTCTCACCCACGTGGCCACCGCCTTGTCGCGATCGAACTCGCCAACGAGAATGGCCCCCTCACATGATTGACCGAACAGCGTCGGCCAAGTGGTCGAGCGGGCTTCACGACGGCCGAACCATCGTAAGGCGACCGACTGCTCTCTTCGTTAGTCACACAGCTTCCCCACCCTGCAAGCTTCCCCACCCTGCAAGCCAAGGGCCTTCGCTGCGCGCTGAGGGGGAGCATCCAAGCCTCACGGCGGCGTAGCAATCCGGCCAGCCGGCTCGCGTAGTCACTCAGTTGGTCACTCAAGAACCAGAAGAGGCCATGTCCGGTGTCGGACATGGCCTCTGAGCTGGTGGGCGATACTGGGATCGAACCAGTGACCTCTTCCGTGTCAAGGAAGCGCGCTCCCGCTGCGCCAATCGCCCGCTTGGCTATTCGCCGAGGTGGAGACGGGATTTGAACCCGTGTAGACGGCTTTGCAGGCCGTTGCCTCGCCTCTCGGCCACTCCACCGAGTTGACCCCGCACGGTTTAGCTGTGGCGGCCTCTCCGAGCGGACGACGGGATTCGAACCCGCGACCCTCACCTTGGCAAGGTGATGCGCTACCAGCTGCGCTACGTCCGCTTGTCCCCCGGCACGTTCCCGGCTGACGAGGAGAAACTTTAGCCGGTCCCAGCACCCCTTGCCAAACCGGGGTACCCCCGGCGCGTCGCATGGAGTTCTACCAGCGGAAACGTGGTGATCACGAACGGCGCGGGCGGGTGGAGGGGATGACGGCGCGGGGAGGGAGCCTGACCAGCACGGGGAGAGGTACGGCGCGGAGACGGTGCCTGACCGGCGCGGGGAGAGGTAAGGCGCGGGGAGAGGTAAGGCGCGGGGAGGGGTAAGGCGCGGGGGCGCGCGGGGCGGCTGAGGCGCAAGGGTGTGCGGGAGACGACCAGGGGCGCGGCGGAGGGGAAGTTGGGGGTGGAGGGCAGCGGATGCGGGCGGGGCGCGATTAGATGAAGGGTATGAAGATCCGTCAGGTCACTGCGGCGGAGCGGGCTGAGGTGGTGTTTCCGCTTACCGCTTACGCGTTTGAGCCGACTGCCGACTTCGAGGGTCTGCGGGAAAAATATCGGGCTCGGATGCGGTACTTCGAGCATGTGACGACGCTGGTGGCTGAGGAAGCGGGTGGCGAGGCCGTGGCCTGCGTGGCGGCCTATCCGATGCTTCAGAATGTTCGGGGGCGGGTGCTGGACATGGCCGGCGTCTCGTCGGTTGCGTCGCAGCCCGCGAGCCGGCGCAAGGGGTACGTGCGGGAGCTGCTGTGGCAGCTTCTGCGGCAGATGCGTGATCAAGGGGCCGTGGTCAGCACGCTCTACCCGTTCCGGCCGTCGTTCTATGGGCGGTTCGGGTTTGTCGGGATGCCCCGGCGGCGGCGGGTCGGGTTTGCGCCTGGTGGGTTGCCTGCCGTCGAACTTCCGGGGTACGTCGAGCAGGTGCCGATGGCTGAGGGGTTCGCCGAATACACGGGGCTGCTCAGCCGGATGTGCGCGCAGACGCATGGGTTCGCGCTGTTCGACGAGTTGCGCACCCGGGAGTTCGGGGAAGCGAAAGTGTGGCTGGCGCTGGCGCGCGCGGAACAGGGCGAGGTGCTCGGCGCTCTGGCGTACGAGATCAAGAATTTCGGTGATGTGCTCGACGGGCGGGATCTGCTGGCCACGGGGCCGTTGGGGCGGGCTCTGCTGCTGCAGTTCCTCGGGCGCCACGTCGACCAGGTCCGGAAGGTGACGCTGTCGGTCGGCGCTGATGTGGTGCCGGAGCTGTGGGGCACCGACCTGGAAGTGACGCTCGAGGGGCTGGTCGACTTCCCCACGCACGGCGGGCCGATGGCTCGGGTGCTGGACATGCGGGGGCTGGACGGGATCGCGGCGCGCGACGGTGACGTGACCGTCGAGGTGGTCGATGACGCGTTCATCGGCGGCGTGCACCGGCTGGTCGGCGACGGCGGCCAGCTCAGCGTGACCACCGGCGGGGCGTCGCAGGCGCGGTTGACCGTCGCCGGTCTCAGTGCGCTGGTGTACGGGGTGCTGGATCCGGTCGAGGTGATGTCCCGCGGCCTGGGCGAGATCGAGTACCCGGCCGTCGAGAAGCTGCGGGCGATGTTCCCACGCGAGATGCCGTACCTGTTCGCCGACTTCTGAGCAAGAACTTCTGAGCAGAGCCTCTGAGCAGAGCCTCTGAGCAGAGCCTCTGAGCAAGAACCTCCGCGCAAGAACAGCCCTTAACCAGGCCGAACAGACCTTGTCAGCACGCTCCGGATCCGGCCATGATCGGAGCGCACAGGGCCTGGCGGGGCCTGACAAGGGACGGAAAGCACAGATGGCCAAGCATCGCGCGGGGCGCGGCGTCGACCGGTGGATTCTCCCGGCCGTCGGCGTGGTCGCGGTCGCGGGGCTGGCGGTGGCCGGCGGTGTCGCCGCGCTTGGCGGGGACGATGCTTCGCGTGCGGGCAACTCGACCCGGCTGGGCTGCGAGAACCCGGTGCGGGTGGTGACCGCCTCCTCGTTCGCGCCGGTGCTGACCGCGCTCCAGCCGCAACTCGACCGCGGCGATGTGTGCGTACGCGTGGAATTGACCGTGGCCGACGGCCGGGACGCGATCGCCAAGGCCGAGAAGATCGGCGCCGACGTCTGGATCCCGGACGACGCGGCCTGGTCGGGGTCGGCGGGCCGGCTCAACCTGGCCCAGGCGCCCCTGGCCGGCGCGGGCACCACGCTGGCCACCAGCCCGCTCTACATGGTCACCGACCCGGCCACCGGCAGGAAGTTGCGGGACCGGGGCGGCAGCTGGCTGGCGCTGTCCCAGCTCGTCGGCTCGGACAGCGCGGTGCGGCTGGTGATCCGCGATCCGCAGGGCTCCGGCGACGGCATGCTCGGCGCCGGCGCCCCGGCCGAGGCGGTCTGGCTGGCCCGGGACATGGACGCGTCCGCGCTCTGGCTCTCGCGGGCGCAACACCGCACCAGGATCGTCGCGGGAAGCGAGCCGGCCATGCCGGGGCGGTCCGGCGAGGTGGGGGTGATCCCGGAGTACGCCCTGACGAAGGCCCTCCCCGCGGCGAAGACGAAGCCGGCCGTGCTGCCGGGCACCGACCACGCCGCGATGCTGCGCTACACCTGGTATCCGCTGGCCTCGGCGCTCACCGACCCGGGCCGGGCGGCGGCGCTGGAACGGCTCCGGCTGCGCCTGACCACGGCCGACCAGCCGCTGCGGGACGCCGGCCTTCGCACGCCGGCGCAGGCGCAGGCGGCGGTCGGGTCGCTGCCGGCGCCGTCGGCCAGGCCGCTGGGGGTGCTCGGGGCGCACAACGTCGACCACGTCTTCGCCACCTGGTACCAGGCCGACCGGCGGACCGACCTGCTGGTGGCGGTGGACGTGTCCGGCTCGATGGCCGCCGACACACCGGGTTCCGCACAATCCAAGATCGCTCTGGTACGGCGGGGAGTGTCGTCGGTGGGCGGGTTGCTGCCGGACGACTCGCGGATGGGGCTGTGGGAGTTCGGCAGCGAGCTCGACGGGAGCCGTGACTACAAGCAGTTGCTGGGGATGGGTGCCCTGACCGACGGTCACCGGCGCGCGTTACGCGCGTCGGTCGGGCGGCTCACCGCGCAGGAGACCGGGACGGGGTTGTACGACACGATCCTGGCGGCGTACCGGTCGGCTCGCGACTCGTACCGGTCCGGCGTACCCAATCAGGTTCTGGTCTTCACCGACGGTAAGAACGAGTCGGACGAGAAGTCGCTGACCGCGCCGCAACTGGCGGCCGCGCTGGCCAAGGCGGCCGACCCGAAGCGGCCGGTGCTGCTCAGTGTGGTCACGTTCGGTGATGTGAGCGAGGCGAAGGTCGTCGAGAACGCGCTTCAGCCGGTGGCCGGCTATGTGGACGTGCTGCGGTCGGCGGACGAGGTGTCGGCGGTGTTCATCCACGTCGTGGCGGGTGGACTGCACCACTGAGGCGCCACGGACAGGTCCCACGGGAATCGATGTCCGGCCGCCTTCTACCCTGGTGCGGTGACTGATCTCGACGAGACCCTCGTACAGCCCGATCTCATTGCCACGCACTACCTGACGAGCATCGATGAAGTGACCGAGCACCTGCGGGCCGCGAACCAGCTGGGCCTGGGCGTCCGGGTGCGCAGCTACCTCGAGACCGACGAGGAGCTCGACGGGTTGATCGAGCGCTGGGAGGTCGAGCTGCTCACCGGGTCGCCGGTCCACGAAGGTGAGACGGCCGAGGAGGAGCCGACCGAGGCTGCCGCAGCCGAGTAACGCTGTCCGATATGCGAGCATTGCGGCATGGTGCTTGCTCGACGGACACTGCTGGCCACCGGCGCGGCCGCGCTGGTCAGCTCGACGACCGGGGTCGCGCGCGGCTCGGCGACCGAGGTCGCGCACGGCTCGACGACCGGGGTCGCGCGCGGCTCGGCTGCCGGCGGCGCGCGCGGGTCGGAGAAGGACTGGGCCGCGCTTGACGCCTCGCTCGACGGGTCGGTGGAACGGCCGGGGAGCAGCGGGTACGACGCGGCCCGGCGGTTGTACGACCCGCGGTTCGATGGCGTACGGCCACCCGCGGTTGCTCGCTGCGCCCATGCCGCCGACGTCGCCGAGGCGGTGAACTTCGCCCGGCGCAACGGGGTGCCGGTGGTGCTGCGCGGCGGCGGGCACTCCTATGTCGGCGCCTCGACCAGTGCGTCCGCCCTGGTGCTGGATCTGCGACGGCTCGCCGCGGTCGGCTACGACGCGGCGAGCCGGACCGCCACCATCGGCGGTGGGGCGCGGCTGATGGAGGTGTACGAGCGGCTGGGCGCCCGCGGCGTGTCCATCCCGTCCGGGTCCTGCGGCACCGTGGGGATCAGCGGCATCACCTCGGGCGGCGGGATCGGGATGGCGTCGGCCGCGCATGGGATGACCTGCGACGCCGTGGTCGGGGCGCGGCTCGTCACCGCGGACGGGCGGGAACGCGTCGTCGACGCGGCCCGGGACCCGGAGTTGTTCTGGGCGTTGCGCGGTGGTGGCGGCGGGCAGTTCGGGGTGGTCACGCAGTGGCGGATGCGGACCTTCCCGGCCGCGACCACGGGACAGTTCACCCTCGCCTACCCGTGGGCCGACGCGTCCGCGGCGGTGGCCGGTTGGCAGCGCGCCATCACGGGCGCGGGCGGCGCCTGGTCGTCGTTCCAGTTCATCGCCGGGGCGGATCGTTCTCTGGGCGTACGCATCAACGGGTTTGTCATCGGCGCCGCACCGGACGACCAGGCCCGCGCCATCGAGCGGGCGATCGGCCGCGAGCCGCAGTCGGTGAAGCTGAGCCGGCGGCCCTACCTGGACGTCGTGCACGACCGGACGAACAGCCTCGACAGCCGCACCGAGATCGTCGGCAGTGACGTCTTCGCCGGGCCGCTGCCCGAGCGGGCGATCGCCGCGATCATGGCCGCGGTGCGTGACCGGGCCAACGCGGGACGGCCCGGCGTCGCCAAGCTCAAGCAGCTCACGGGCGCCCCGGCCCGGGTGCGGACCGACGCCACCGCCTTCCCGTGGCGCGGCTCCCACACGCTGATGCAGTGGCTGATCATGCCCGGGGCGGGCGACGCGGCGACCGTCCGGGACGCGTACGCCTGGATCGACCGCGGCCATCGCGCGGTCGCCCCGTGGTCGGTCGGGCGCTACGTCAACTACCTCGAACCCGACCCGGCGCAGCTGGCCCGCTATCACGGGCCGAACCTGGCCCGGCTGCGCCGCGTCCGCGCGACGGCCGACCCGGGCAAGCTGTTCCGGTCGGCGTACGCGCTTTAGCCGATCTTTTCGCCGTAGACCTTGTTGACGTTCAGGACCAGCAGGACGCGGCGGTCGGCGACCATCACCGACCGGTACTCGTCCCAGTCGGGGTGCTCGCCGGCCGCGCTGCGGTAGTAGTCGACCAGGGCCTCGACCTCGGGGCCGTTCGGGTCGGCGCCCGGCCCGATCAGCTCGACCGGGCCCTCGGCGGTGGCCCACGACCGCCCGTCGGCGCTGGTCACCTCGAGCGCGGCGCGCGGGTCGCGGCGCAGGTTGGCCGTCTTCGCGCGGCCCGCGGTCACCGAGACATAGATCTTCTCGGCGGTCTGGTCGTAGTACGGCGTGACCGGCGAGAGCTGAGGCAGGCCGCTCGCCTTGATGGTGGCCAGCACACCCAGGCGGCTCGACGCGAGCAGGGCCCGCGGGTCGAAATCAGTCATGGTCGAATCATGCCTCAGTGGAACGGCCGGAAGGGCAGGCGCTTGCCGTCGAGGAGGCGGGCGCCGGCCTTGACCTTGGCCTCGGCGGGGTCCTCCAGGTTCCAGAGAGCGGCCAGCTTCTCGGCCTCTTCCCAGCCGTACCCGGCGGCGAAGTACGCGTTCCGCTCGGGCTCATCGGGGTCATGCGGCTCGGACGGGGTCACGCTGGGTGAGAGCGGCGGGAGCGGCGGCGGTGCGGAGACGAAGGTTCCCACCCCGGGCGCCTGCGCGGACGGGATCGCGTCGCCCTGGATGAACCCGTGCATCTGCACCAGGCCGACCAGCAGGCCCGCACCCAGCACCGCGCTGCCCGCCGACTGCATGATCATCCGGCGGCGCCGGTAGATGCGGGACAGCAGTTGGACGCGGGCGTAGACCACGCCGGGGTGGGGTGCGAGGTACTCGTGGTCCTCCATCGCCTTCAGGAGACGATGCTTCGGGTGAGACACATCCCCTTAGACGGATTCCGCGTCGGTTCTGTGCACCGCCACCTCGCCCGGATTGGGTCGTGACCTGGCGTACATCAAACTCGCCGGCGCCGGACCCCAACCGCGGTGACCGCATCCGGTCAGCGAATCACCCGGCCACCCCGGTGCGGCGACCATGCGGGCATGGGAATCGCGCACGTTGTGCTTCTGATGGCGGCCACCGTGCCGGTGGCGGCCCCACCGGCCGGCGCCTGCTCGAACCCGCAGCCGGCCCAGCCGGTGATCACCGCGCTGCCGTGGGCGCAGCGGACGCTGGACCCGGCCTCGGTGTGGCCGTTCAGCACCGGCCGGGGGGTCACCGTCGCGGTCGTCGACTCCGGCGTCGACCGCGATCATCCGCAGCTGCGGGCGCGCGGGGCGGTGCTCCGCGGCGAGGACTTCCACCTGGTCGGCAGCCTGCCCGGCGCGTTCGACTGCGACTCGCACGGTACGGCCGTGGCCAGCATCGTCGCGGCGCGGCCGGTGGCCGGGGCCGGTTTCGCGGGGCTCGCTCCGGGGGCCACGATCCTGCCGGTACGGGTGAGCGATCGCGGCCTCACCGATGACGGCGCCGTGGAGATGATCGACCCGGACGTGCTCGCCCGCGGCATCTGGTACGCGGCCGACCACGGCGCCAAGGTGATGAACCTGTCCCTGGCCGGCGCCGGCGACCACCCGCGGATCCGGGACGCGATCCGGCACGCCGTGGCCAAGGACGTGGTCGTGGTGGCGGCGGCCGGGAACGGGCAGCGGGGCCGGGCGCCGCAGGTGTCGTACCCGGCGGCCTACGACGGGGTGCTCGGGGTCGGCGCGATCGACGAGGCCGGGCAGCGACTGGACGGCTCGCAGATCGGCTCGCAGGTCGACCTGGTCGCGCCGGGCGGCGACGTGCTCGCCGCGAGCCGGGCCGGCGGGCACCAGTACTGGCAGGGCACCAGCTTCGCGGCGCCGTTCGTGGCGGCCACCGCGGCGCTGGTCCGCTCGGCCTGGCCGGAGCTGTCCGCGCCCGAGGTGGCGAAGCGGATCCTGGCCACGGCCACGCCGGCGCCGGGCGGGCAGGGCAGCCGGGCGTACGGGGCGGGGCTGGTGAACCCGTACCGCGCTGTTACCGACCAGTTGGTAACTTCGGCGCCGGCCAGCGTGCCGCCGGTGTCCCGGCCGCTCGCCCCGGTGCCACGCGCCCCGGTCCCGGCGCTGCCGATCCTCGCGGTCGCCGTGGCGGTGTGCCTGGTCCTGCTGCTCGGCCGGTTCGTGGTGGCCCGCGGCGTCCGCCCCCCGCGTCGCGCCGCGCCACTGGCAGATCGCCCCGCCACGGTCGATGTGCCTGATCGCCTCTTCTGAGGAACAGCACGAAGGAGGGGAGCGACCGGCCGGTCGCTCCCCTCCTTCGTCCGCTCAGTTGAACGCTGCGCTCTGGACCAGCTGTTTGGTCTGCGTGTGCGCGTCCGAGAAGCCCCTGTGCACCTCGCCCATGCCACCGGTGAGCATCTCCCACATGTTGGAGAGGGAGAGGGCGAACTGTTCCATCGGGGTGGTGCCGTCCGTCGCGGCCATCTGAGCGACGATGTCCTGCCACTCCTCGAAGGCCGCCGCGTTGCCGGTCTTGAGGTGGAAAACGTTGTCGATGATCTCCGACACCAGCGCGATCATCTGCTGGTGGGCGTCACCCATCGGCTCGAGGCCAACCATGATCCGTGCCATCGTCATGCCCTCCCTGCGGCGGACGGGTTGAGCGCCCGCTCCATGTTGACGTTGCTGAGCTGCCGGTTGGCGAGCGCCTCCGAGTCGTCCATGATGTTCGCCGTGCGGCCGAACGTGGTGCCCATCAGCTCGGACGACGAGATCAACTTGCCCGACGCCTGGTGGAAGTCATCCAGCAGCTGTTCCCACATCACCGACGACCCGCCGGTGTTGAAGTACGGTCGCAGCTGGTCGCCGAGGCCGGCCACCCGCTGCTGGTACCCCGCCATGTCGCTGGACACGGTCACCATGTTCTGACCGCCGCCGGCAATCGCCTCGGTCTCGCCGTTCATTCCTTCGAAAATCACGTTCACTCCTTCCCGTCCTTCGTCCTGGTGCCGAAGGTAGGTCGGGGCGCCGGGCCGGGACCGGGGTCGTCACCTTCCTGCCAGCGCCCGTTCGCGCGGCGCCGTCGGCGCGACGATCGCTTCATGAGTACGGTCATCGTCCGGCGCCCGGCGCGCCGGCCGGCCCCCGAGCCGCCCTCCGGCGAGCTGATCCTGGAGGCTCCGCCGGAGATCCCCGAGCCCACCCAGCGGCAGCTCTCGCAGATCCTCTACCTGCTGCCGATGGTCGGCCTCCTGGGTTTCTACGGGCTGAACTCCGGCTCGAACGGCTCGTCGACGCGGCTGATCGTGGTCGGCGTGGTCGGCGCGGTGCTGGTCCTGGTGATCATCGTGATGCTCATGCGCGGCAGCGGCCCGAGCAGCTCGGCGATGGCCCAGGCGCGGCGGCTCTACCTGCGCCGGTTGGCCCAGCACCGGGCCCGGATGCGGCGCGACATCGAGCGGCAGCGGGCGGCGACCGCGTTCCTGCACCCGGCGCCGGACGCGCTGTGGGCGGTCGCCGCCGGACCCCGGCTGTGGGAGCGGCGGGCCGACGACGAGGACTTCGCGGTGGTACGGGTGGGCACCGGGCCGCAGTCGCCGGCGACCACCCTGGTCCCGCCCAGCACCAAGCCGCTCGAGGAGCTGGAACCGTTGTCCGCCCTGGCCCTGCGCCGGTTCATCCGGGCGCACGCGGCGGTGCCGGGGATGCCGCTGGCGATGCCGCTGACCGGGTTCGCCCGGGTGCATGTGCAGGGCGACCGGGAGCGGGGCGCGGCGCTGGTCCGGGCCATGCTCGGCCAGCTGGTCGCGCTGCACGCCCCGGACGACGTACGCGTCGCGGTCTGCGCCCCGCACGATCGCCTCCCCGAATGGGACTGGGTGAAGTGGCTGCCGCACGCGGGACACCCGGCGCTGACCGACGCGGCCGGGCCGGTGCGGCTGGTCGCGCCGAGCCTCAACGCGCTGGAGCAGCTGCTGGCCGGGATGCTCGCCAACCGGCCCCGGTTCGACCCGAACGGCCGCTACCCGGTCGGATCGCCGCAGCTCGTGGTCGTCCGTGACGGCGCCGACCTGCACGGTCCCGAGCACCTGGGCGGCGGGCTGGAAGGCGTGGTGGTGCTCGACCTCGGGCCGGCGCCACGGGCGATGGACCGGGGCACGCTGGTGCTGGAGGTGTCGCCGGAGGGTGAGCTGGCGGTGCTGGGGATGGACGGGCGCACCGTGCTGGGCGCCGCGGACGGGCTGGCCACCACGGCCGCCGAAGGGCTGGCCCGGCAGCTCGCGCCGCTGCGGCTGTCCGGCTCCGACCCGGGCGAGCCGGCCCTGGCCGCCGACCTGGGGCTGGAGGACCTGCTCGGCCTGGGCGACCCGTGGACGCACCGGCCGGAGCACGGCTGGCGGCCGCGGCCGGCCCGGGACCGGCTGCGGGTGCGGTTCGGCGTGGGCGCGGACGGCGTACCCATCGAACTGGATCTGAAGGAGTCGGCCGAGGACGGCATGGGCCCGCACGGTCTGCTGATCGGCGCCACCGGCTCGGGCAAGTCGGAGCTGCTGCGCACGCTGGTGCTCGGGCTCGCGGTCACGCATCCGCCGAACGAGCTGAACTTCGCGCTGATCGACTTCAAGGGCGGCGCGACGTTCGCGCGGATGGACGCGCTGCCGCACACCAGCGCCGTGATCACCAACCTGGTCGACGCGTTGCCGCTGGTCGACCGCATGACCGACGCGCTCAACGGCGAGCTGAGACGCCGGCAGGAACTGTTGCACGCGGCCGGGAACTTCGCGTCGTTCCGGGACTACGAGCGGGCCCGGGTGGCCGGCGCCCCGCTCCCCCAGGTGCCCACCCTGCTGGTGGTCTGCGACGAGTTCAGCGAGCTGCTGTCGGCCAAGCCCGACTTCATCGACATGTTCGTCCAGATCGGACGGTTGGGCCGGTCGCTGGGCGTGCACCTGCTGCTGGCCAGTCAGCGGCTCGAGGAGGGGCGGCTGCGCGGGCTGGACGGGCACCTCTCCTACCGGATCGGGCTGCGCACGTTCTCGGCGATGGAGAGCCGGGCGGTGATCGGGGTGACCGACGCGTTCGAGCTGCCGCGCGCGCCGGGGCACGGCTATTTCCAGTACGGCATGGAGCCGCTGGTGCGCTTCAAGTCGGCGTACGTGTCCGGGGTGCACCGGCGGCCCGGACCCGGCGCGATCACGGGCGACGACACCGATGACATCGAGCTGCTGGACTGGACCACCGCCTACCTGCGCCCGGCCGCCGCGCCCGTGACACCGGTGTCGGACCCGGACCGGGACACCGGTGACAGCCTGCTGGACATCCTGGTCGGCCGGCTCGCCGGGCAGGGCACACCGGCCCATCAGGTGTGGCTGCCACCGCTGTCCGCCCCGCCCACGCTGGACGTGGCGGCCAGCGGCGGGTTCGAGCCCCTCAACGCGTTCATCGGCATCGTCGACAAGCCGCTGGAGCAGTGCCGGGACCCGTACCTGATCGACCTCTCCGCGGGCGCCGGGCACCTGCTGGTGATGGGCGGGCCGCGCAGCGGCAAGAGCACCGCGCTGCGTACCGTGATCGCCTCGCTGGCCCTCGCCCACTCGCCGCGCGACGTGCAGTTCTACTGCCTCGACTTCGGCGGCGGCGGGCTCAGCGCGCTGCGCGGGCTGCCGCACGTCGGCGGGATCGCCAACCGGCAGAACACCGGCGCGGTACGGCGGACCGTCGCCCAGGTGACCACGCTGCTGAACGAGCGGGAACGGTGGTTCGCCGAGCACGAGATCGACGGGATCGCCGACTACCGCGAGGCCCGGGCCCGGGGCGAGCACGCCGGGCAGGCGTACGGCGACGTGTTCCTGGTCGTGGACGGCTGGGGCACGGTCCGCAAGGAGTTCGACGACCTGGAGGACCGGTTCACCGACCTGGCGGCGCGGGGCCTCGCCTACGGGGTGCACCTGATCGTCTCGGCGGCGCGGTCGTTCGAGCTGCGGCCGGCCATGCGGGACCTGTTCGCCACCAGGGTCGAGCTGCGGCTCGGCGAGCCGGTCGACACCATGATCGACCGGGCCGCGGCGCAGCGGGTGCCGGAGAACGCGCCGGGCCGGGGCATCGCGCCGTCCAAGCATCAGATGCACCTGGCGCTGCCGCGGATCGACGGGGTACGCGCGGAGGACGGGCTGCGGGAGGCCACCGCCGCGCTGGTGCAGGCCGTCGCCCAGCAGTGGCCGCGGGAGCGTGCTCCGCGCGTACGGCTGCTTCCCGCTCTGGTTCCGCACACCGACCTGCCGGCGCCGGACGACGGCCTGGCCCTGCCGATCGGCCTCGACGAACAGGATCTCGGGCCGGCGCGGGTGGACTTCGCGGCCGAGCCGCACCTGGTCCTGGTCGGTGACGGACGGTCCGGAAAAACCGGCTTCCTGCGTACGCTGGCCAAGCGGATCGTCGCCGGCCGGTCGCCGCAGCAGGCCCGGATCATCCTGGTCGACCACCGGCGCGGGCTGCTCGGCGAGGTGCCCGAGACCCATCTGCTCGGCCACGGCACCAGCGCCGGCGGCACCCGCAAGCTGATGACCGAGGCGGCGCTGGCCCTGCGGCAGCGGCTCCCCGGGCCCGATGTGACGCCGGATCAGCTGCGCAAACGGTCGTGGTGGACGGGACCCGAGCTGTTCGTCCTGATCGACGACCTCGACCTGGTGGCCAGCCGGATGGACGATCCGCTCCAGCCGATGTTCGAGTTCCTGCCGCAGGGCCGCGAACTCGGCCTGCACCTCGTGGTGACCCGGCGCAGCGGCGGGGCCGGGCGGGCGCTGTTCGAACCGTTCCTGTCCCGGCTCCGGGACGTCGGCACGCCCGGCGTGCTGCTCAGCGGCGACCGCGCCGAGGGACCGCTGCTCGGCGGGCTGCGCGCCGAGCACCTGCCGCCCGGGCGCGGCCGGCTCATCACCCGCGGCGAGCCACCCCGGATGATCCAGCTCGCCTGGCACCCACCGTCCGATGAGGACTGACATCGTGAGGAAGGTTGACGACATGGCGGATCTCATGGACGCCGAGACCGGCGGGCTGCGCGACGTGGCCCAAGCGCTCGACCCGGCGGACATCATGGCCGCGAAGGAAGCGGCGACGAGGGCGAAGGCGTCCACGGCACTATGTGGCGACCCGATGCCCGGCTGCCGGCAGTTCAGCCTGGCGGCCGCCCAGGTCGCGGACGACATCATCACGTTCTGCACGGCGGTGGAGGCCGGGGTCCCGGCGTACGCCGCGATGATCCAGGCCGGCGCCGACAACTACGACGCCGGCGAGACCAACGCCGTCAAGGAGATGAGATGAACCGTGGGACAGCCTGACCTGACCGGCGCCATGCAGCGGATCCTCGACCAGGCCGTGGCGCAGCTGAACGGCCACGTTCCGGCCCTGGAGGACAGCGGCGCGGCCTGGCAGACCGTGGCCGACGGCTTGGGTGTCACCGCCGGAACCCTCCGCAACACGTCGCTCGGGGTGTCCGACACGTGGAAGGACGAGATCGGCACGTCGTGCAGCGAACAGCTGGACGGCAGCGCCGGCACGGTCGGCGGCTGGGAGACGGCGCTGACCGCGGCGAACCTGCCGGCCATGGTCGCGCAGCTGGGGGCGGCGGTGCGAACCACCGTGCAGGGCATCCGCGACAAGGCGAACGAGTACAACCAGGTCGCGGCCACGGTCGTCGCCGACGAGGCCGGCCTCGCGGCCCTCGAGATCGAGCTCGCCGGGATCGTGCAGGCGGCGGCGGCGATGCTGGCGGAGCTCGACGGCCAGTTCGCGGATGCGGCCGCCCGGGTCTCCGGCGCGTCCGCCGGCACGGCCTGGGACGGGCCGGGCGCCGGCGCGGCGGCGGCCGCCGGGGCCGAGATCGGTGGGGCCGAACCCGCCGGCGCCGGCGCGGGCGCCGGCGCCGACCCCTCGACAATGGCGGCGACGGCCCCCGAGGGCGTCGGTGGTGGTGGTTCCGCTCCCGCGCCGGTCTCACCCGGCGCGACCATCCCGCCCATGTCCCCGGTCTCCCCCGGACTCGCCGGGTCGCTCCCGCCGTTGAGCCCGAGCCCCTCTCTCACGCCCCCCTACACCCCCTCACTCACCCCTTCGCTGGCCGGCGGGGCCATCACCCCGATCAGTGGCATCTCCCCGGCGGGCATCGGCTCGGCCGGGCTGGGCGGCGGCGGGATCGGCGGGATCGGCGGCGGGATCGGCGGCGGGATCGCCCCGGTCGTCGGGGCGGGCGTGATTCCGCAAGCCGGGCGCAATCTCACCGGCGGGGCGCCCGTGGCCGGTGGCGCGCCGGCGGCCGGTGCGGTGGGTCGTGCCCCGGCGGGCGTTGCCGGCTCCGGCGCGGCGCGCGGGCGGCTCATCCCGCCGCTGTACGGCGCGGGCATGCACGGCGGCGGCGGCAGCGGCGGCCGGCCCGGCCCCGGCGACGAGGCCGACACCCATCGCCACCGCCCGCTCCACGACGTCCCCGGCGTGCCACCGGCCCTGCGAGGCCGCACCGGCCCGATGGCCGCCACCCCCGACTTCCTCACCGGCACCACCACCCCGGCCGACCCCGCCGAGCCGCTCCGCGAGGACATGTGGGAGGCCGAGCGCCCGCCGGACCCCTTCCACCGACGCTGAACCGCCTTGGGGCGTCGAGTCAGGAGGGCTCGATGACGGTCACGCCGGGCCAGCGGGCGGCCGGGCGGTGGCGGGCCAGGCGGGTGCGGGAGAACGGGACGTCGACGCGGGCCGGGTTGCGGCGCCAGACGCCGGCCAGGAGATCGCCGAGGCCGTGCGGCGCGCAGATGTCGATCTCGCCCGGGCGATTGCGGCGTACGGCCACCGCGGTCGCGAATTCCGGCCAGGTGGCGACCGCGTCGGCGACCGACGGGAAGGGCGGGACGGGCGGGCCGCCGAACTTCACGTGGTACCAGGTGTGGACGGCGGCCTGGTTCTTGGCCTCCCAGGGCGGCTCGGGCCAGAGCTCGGCCAGCCGCCCGGTCGCCCGGTCGTCGTCGCCGCGGTCGAGGTGGGCCGGGTCGAAGTAGACGACGTCGACGTCGCGTACCACCGACGGGTCGAAACCCGGACCGTACAGCTCACCCCACACCAGGTCGCGCAGCGCGCCCGCGCCGACCCAGGCGTCGGGCAGCCCGGACGCCGCGACGGTGTCGAGAACCCGGGTCATCCAGCGGGACGAGGTGACGATTGCCCGGAGTCGCTCGGCGTCGGTGGCCATGCACACATTGTTCACCGGTCGGCTGCGGGCGCCTCCTAAGGTGGGTCGGCATGGGGGCTATTTCGCGACGGCGGGCATTGCTGGCATTGGGTGGGACGGCGGCGGTGGCCGGCGGTCTGGAGTGGATGGCGCCGGGGGTCGCCAGTGCGGCCGACGACGCGTACCCGTCGAACACCGCTCTTTACGCCGACCCGGCGCTGACCGAGGGGGTCGACTACGGCCGGCGCTACCGTCGCCACGCCGCATCGCAGCAGGACCAGGGCCCCTTCCCGCAGACGACGATCCTGGCGCTGCACGGCGGCGGGATCGAGCTGGGCACGTCGGAGCTGGGCCTGGCCGTGGCCGGCTACCACCCGGCGACGATGGCGGCCACGGCGCCGGCGCACGACTACTGGATGTTCGAGGGGCTGCGGCGCAGCGGGAACAGTGAGCTGCACGTGACCGCCACGCATTGCGACGACCCGGTGGCCGTGCTGCTCGCGGCCGGCGCCACCCGCGTGGTGAGCCTGCACGGGTGCACCACCCAGCAGGCCGGTCTGCCCGCGAACACCCAGGCGGTGCTGGTCGGCGGGCTCGACGCCACGCTCAAGGGCCGGCTGCTGACCGCCTTCCAGAACGCGGGCGTCCAGGCGGTCGACGCGGCCGGCGCCACCGACCTGGGCGGCACCGACCCGCGCAACATCTGCAACCGCACGTTCACCGGCGCCGGCGCCCAGCTCGAGCTGACCACGCCGCTGCGAGACGCGATGTTCGGCACCAACACGGCCGCCGAGCGGAAGAACACCACGACCGACCTATTCTGGCGGTTCGTCGCCGCCACCCGGACAGCACTGAGCTGAGGAGTCGCAACGATGCGGATCGAGGCACGCGGACTGACGTTCGACGTGGTGACCGGCGGGCCCGAGGACGGCACTCCGGTGCTGCTCCTGCACGGGTTCCCGCAGGACCAGCGCGAGTTCGATCTGATCCGGCCCAAGCTGCACGCCGCGGGGCTGCGGACCATCGCGTACGACCAGCGCGGTTACGCCCCGGGCGCCCGCCCGGCCGACGTGGCGGCGTACACGACGGCCGAGGCGGCCGAGGACGCCGTCGCCGTCCTCGACCAGCTCGGGATCGACCGGGTCCACCTGATCGGACATGACTGGGGCGCCGGCGTCGCCTGGGTGATCGCCGCCCGGCACGCCGATCGGGTGCACACCCTGACCGCGGTCTCGGTGCCCCATCTGAACGCGATGGGCGAGGCGCTCCGGACGGACGAGAGCCAGCGCGAGCGCTTCGGCTACCAGGCCGTCCTGTCCGCGCCGGACGGCGAGGACACCTGCCGGGCCGACGACTTCGCCTGGTTCCGCGAGATCCTCGCCCCGATCGGCGAGCGCGGCGAGCTGTACGTCGACGCGATGCGCGACCCGGCCCGGCTGACCGGCGGGGTCAACTGGTACCGCGCGATCCAGGTGGCCGGGCGGGTCGAGCTCGACCCGGTCACGGTGCCCACCACCTTCGTCTGGAGCGATCAGGACTCGGCGGTCGGCGAGACCGCCGCGCGCCTCTGCGCCGACTGGGTGACCGCCGACTACCGCCTCGTCACGCTCGAGGGCGTCAGCCACTGGATCCCCGAGGAGGCGCCCGGCGCGCTGGCCGACGCGGCGCTGGCCCGGATCACCGCGGCGGGCTAACCTGCGAAAAACAGGAGGTCAGCATGGACAAGGTGGTCCATTTCGAGGTGCCGTTCGACGACGGCGAACGGGCGACGTCGTTCTACCGTGAGGCGTTCGGGTGGGATCTCAACCCGATGCCCCAGTACCAGTACGTGCTGGCGACGACCACGCCCAGCGACGAGTCGGGGCGGGCCGGTGAGGCCGGCGGCATCAACGGCGGCATGCTGAAGCGGCAGGGCCCGATCCAGGCGCCGCTGATCACGATCGGGGTCGACGACCTCGACGACGCGCTGGCCCGGGTGGAGAAGCTGGGCGGCACGGTGGCGATCGGCCGCCAGCCGGTCGGCGACATGGGCTGGAGCGCCTACTTCCACGACACCGAGGGCAACCTGGTCGGCCTCTGGCAGAACGCCTGAGGTCAGACCGGATCACGGGCATGGGCCGGGTCGAGGCCCGCGCCCAGCGGCACCCGGGACACCAGGGTCGCCGGAAGCCGCACCGGCCGGACCTTGCCGTAGCCGAGCATGCCCAGCACCTCCCGGCCGGCCAGCGGATACGCCCGCCCCTGGTCGGTGACCACCATCAGCGTGCCGGCGCCGGCCGCCGCGCTGGGCAGCACCTCGGCCACCGCCACCCGGCCCGGCGGGACGTGCACGCGGTCGGCCAGGGGCAGCCCGCCGGCCGTACGCCCCCGGGTCGGCACCGAGGTCGCGGGCAGCCGGCCACCCACGCGCACCCGCGGAACCCCCGCGCCGTCGTCGTACGTGACACACACCGGGCCGCCGCCGGCCGGGGCGAACTGCGGACGGGTCGCGGGCGCCGCGCCGGGTGACGCCTCGGGCCCGCCGGTAGCCGCGGTGGCCGCCGCCGACACCCCGAGCGGGATCAGCGCCGGCTCGTTGCCGGGGTAGGCGTCGGCCGTGACCGGGGCGGCGAGCTGGATCTCGGACTGGAACGCGGTGATCGGCCGCAGCCGGTCCTCCTCGGCCAGGTAGTACTGCGCCTCGCCGCCGGTGTCGACCACGAGCAGCTGACCGGCCCTCAGGTCGGCCCGGCCCGGCACGGCCCGCGACGGGCGGCCGGCCCGGCGTACCGGAAGCGGGCCGATCGCCTCGCCCGCCGGAAGCACGTCGACCAGCGCGGTTCCCACCCGGGCCACCGGCTCCGCGCGCAGCGCGAGCCCGACCAAGGTCGCGTCCGTGTGCCGGATCCGGTGCCGCCGGCCGTGCCAGATCAGGTGTTCGTCGCCGGACTCGGGCACCTTGACCAGCAGCGCCTGCTCCCCGATCGGGCGGGCGCCGGCCGGGTCGGCGCCGACCAGCAGAGTCGAGGTGTCGACGGCGGCGCCGGTCGCGTCGGCCGACGTCTGCGAGCACAGCGACCAGCCCGCGCCGAGCACGCCGGCGGCGGCGGGCAGCGTGTCGGGGGCGTCCGGGATGCCGATCGCCGGGCCGCGCGCGACGCCCATCAGCGACTCCCGGGAGACCGAGCGGGTGGGACCGTTGGCACCCAGCGCGAGCAGCGCGGACGTGTAGTTGAGGACCGGGTGCAGCGTCTGGTCGAGGTAGACGTAGCGGGCGCCGGTCTCCTTGACCACGATCACCGCCTTCCCGTCCCGCCAGGCGTTGTTGCCGCCGGGCCGGAAGAAGCCGTACGCGCCCACGGCGACCAGCCCCAGCACGGCCAGCGCGACGCTCCCCCAGGCGGCGATGGCCGGGCGGCGGAACGGCGGCTGTTCCGGGTCGGTCTCGTGGATGACCAGGGCGGAGTGCACCCGCTGGCCCAGGAAGCGGTGCGCCTGAAGCAGGTCGCGGCGGGTGGCCATGTCAGCCCGCCAGCCCGCGGACCAGGCCGAACAGCTGCAGCACGGCGCACAGCACCGGCACACAGGCGAGCACCAGCACGGTCTCGAAGTGCTCGGCGTACCGGCCGAGGGCGGCGCCGGGCGGGCGGCGGCTGTAGGTGAGCCCGGCCGCCACGGCCAGCGCGACCAGGGCGAGCAGGATCGGCACGGCGAACTCCGGCGGATGGATCGCGCGCCAGGTGGCGGCCAGGGCCACGGCGATGGTCACGGCCGCGATCAGCAACGGCAGGCGGTGGCGTACGGCCGGATAGAGGCGCGCGCGTACGCCGTACCCGAGCGCCAGCACGGCCAGCAGGATCACCGTCGACACGCCCCGCCCGGTGGCGAGCAGCAGGGCGGCGACCGACGCGGTCAGCGCCCCGCCCCAGAGCATCCCGGTGAGCAGCGCGTCGGACCGGATCACCGCCTGCTCGACCGCCGACCGGGCCGGCTGCGGGTCGTCGCGCACCAGGTCGGCCGCGGTGCGTGGCAGCGTCGGCGCGGGCAGTCGGCCGAGCCGTGCGGCCAGCGGCCCCAGCAGCGGCGAGAACAGGAACACCACCGACGCCACGGCCGCCGCCGCTCCGGCCGGCGTGGCCAGGCCGATCAGGACGAACGCGGCCGCCGGTCCGCAGAGCAGCGCCGCCACCGCCGCCGCGACGAACACCGGCACCCGGTCGGCCACCCCGATCACCCCGGCCGTGGCCGCCACCAGCACCGCCGCACATCCCCCCAGGATCGGCACGCCGATGGTCAGCTCCCCGCCCAGGAACGCGGCCGGCAGCGCCAGCCCGGCCAGCACCGCCCCGGCGCCGGAGTCGCCGCCGGTCCGGGCCAGCAGTGTCCCGCCGGCCAGCAGGGCCGCCGCCACCAGCAACGCCGCCGGCCCGGCCCCGGCCCGCGCGACGGCCACCAGGATCAGCCCGACCGCGGGGGCGGCCGCCGCCAGCCCGGCGATCCGGGTGTGCCGCGGTCCCCACAGCCGGCCCGCCCGCCCGGCCGCGCCGGCGATCGCGTCGACCAGGTCGTCGTACTCCAGCTCGGGCCAGACCAGCGAGCCCGGCACCAGGTGCAGCACCTCGCCGTCGCGGACATGCTGGGCGGCGAGGGTGGCGGCCGGCTCGATCGGGGCGCCGTCCGGGCGGCGCAGCACCCAACCCGCGTCCGGGGTGGTGTCGGTGGGCGCGGCCCGGCGCAGCAGGCCGGGCAGCAGGTCGGCGACCGGGGCCCGGTCGGGCAGGGCCAGGTCGATCCGGCGGGCCGGGGCCGCCACGGTCACCCGCACCAGGCCGGTGGTGTTCATGATGGATCCCCCTGTTGACGAGGCAGCATCCTGCCGGGCGGTGGGTGCGCGGTGGCCCGCCTTCCTACGATGGGCGGGCAGTGGGTGCGAGGGAACGGCAACGGCCGCTAGCGGACATGAGGATGAGCGCGCCATGACGATCGACGACGAGTACGGCGACCTGGTGCCGCTGGGCGACGGCCCGGGCTCGGCCCTGGCCGCGGTGCAGGCCGGCAGCGGTGCGGCGTGGGTGCTGAAGGTGCTGCCGGGGCGACTCGACCGGCGGACCCGCTCCGAGGTGGAGGGTGAGCTGCGCAAGCTCGCCGGTCCGGCGGCGGGCGCGCCGATCGTGGTGGCCGACCGGCTCGTCGACCTGCCCGACGGCCGCACGGCGCTGCGCCGGGAGTTGTGCACGCAGTCGCTGCCCGAGCTGATCGAGGCGTTCGGCCCGCTGTCCGTGCCGGACACGGTCGCGCTGGGCGGGGCGCTGGCCGAGGCGCTGGCCGTGGCCGGGGTCGTGCACGGCGGCGTGACCCCGGGCAACGTGCTGTTCCGGGAGTCGGGCGAGCCGGTGCTGACCGACTTCGGGGTGGCCGTGCGGCGGGCGTACCCGCCGGAGCACGACACCGGCTACCGGGCGCCGGAGACGATCCGGGACGGCGTGCTGGACGAGCGCGCTGACCGGTACGGGCTGGGCGCGATCCTGCACCTGGCCCTGGCCGGGTCGCCGCCGTTCCCGGCCCGGCCCGGCGAGCCCGAGGGCGATCACCTGCTGCGGGTGCTGACCGAGCCGCCGCCCCCGATCGAACGCGACGACCTGCCGTCCTGGCTGGCCGACCTGGTCCGCGACCTGCTGGAGAAGGACCCGGAGCGACGGCCGGCCGAGGTGGCCGGTCGGCTGGCCGGACCGGTGGCCGACATCGGACCGCGGCCGGCCGGCGCCCCGATCATCGAGTTCGGCCCGGAGAAACCACGGCGTCTCCCCCGGCCTTCGGTGCTGGCCGCCGCGGCCGTGGCGGCGCTGCTCGCCGTGGTGGTGGCCCTGGTCGTGCTCAACCAGCCCCGGGACATGGACGTGCCGCCGGTGAACCCGCCGGTCGCCGCCGCGTCCAGCGCCGCGCCGTCGCCGGGCGCGAGCGCCCCCGGTGTACACCTGGAACTGGCCCCGCCCAAGGACCTCGGCACCGTGGTCGAACTGACCTGGACCAGCGACCTGCCCAACCTGGACTTCGTGGTGGCCTGGGCCCCGGGCGGTGGGAAGGCCGAGACAAAGCCCGTGGGTCGTCGGACGACCCACCGGGTGCAGGTGGAGCGGGGCCGCATGTACTGCTTCGAGGTCCAGGCCACGAACGGACTGGAGAGCTGGGTCAGCGCGCCCAAGGCCATCCGCGGCGCCGTCTGCCGTCGCTAGCCGGCGGAAGCAGGGGGCGGGGGTTGAGCAGGGCGCGGACGCGGGCGAGGCGACCGCGCCGGGCCAGGCCGCCACGAACCGCCCGGACCGACGTCCAGGCCCGGACGACCTCCTCGTCGGCCGGCCGCGCGCCCGACCACAGCGTCCGGTCGACGGTCTTGGCCAGGGTACGGATCTCGGCCACCGTCCCGTCGTCGGCGACCGGCCCGGCGGCGGCGCCCAGGTCACGCACGGTCATGCCGGGCGTGACCGGCACGCCGTACGCCCGCAGCCGATCCCGCACCTCGGCCCACGCGCCCAGCACGGCCGCCGCACCGTCCCGCCGCCGGCGCCGCCACGACCGCACCGTCCACAGTGCCGGCACGCCGACCGGCCAGCCCAGGAGCAGCACCGCCAGCACGGCCGTCCAGGTCAGGACCGGCCGATCCGGGGCGGGCGACGGCGCCGGCCCGATCGTCGTGATCTGCGGCTCGCGCAGGTCCTGGGTCGGCGGCAGCGCGGCCCGGGCGCCGGAGACCGCCGCGGCCAGCCCGGTCCCGGCCGTGGCCGTGGCGCCGGAGGCCGACTCGAACGGGTCCAGCGGCACCCAGCCGACCCCTTGGACCGCCACCTCGGGCCAGGCGTAGATGTTGCCGTTCCGGACCACGATGTCGCCGTTCGCCTCGGGCCGGGGCGTGCGGTAGCCGACCACGAGCCGCGCCGGGATGCCGACGATCCGGGCCAGCGCGACGTACGCCGCGGCGAACTGCTCGCTCGTGCCGTCCTTGGTGTCCAGCAGGAACTTCTTGATCTGCGGCCAGCCGTGCCCGGTAGGCAGGGGCCGCCCGTCCGCCGCGTGGTAGCGGGTGCTCAGGAACTTCTCGAGCACCAGCGCGCCCTGGAACGTCGGCAGCTGGCCGCTCATCGCCTCGTCGGCCAGCCGCTGCACCTCGTCGGGCACGTCGGGGAGGTCGTTCAGACCGCTGGACGCCGTCGGGTCGATCGCGGCGCTGCCGAGCGTCGTCCCGTCCACGGCCACGTCAGGCTGCCACCAGCTCAGCGTGTACTCCGCCGGCCCGGACGGCACGTCCTCCCGCAGCAGGGTGCCGTACTCGGGGATGACCAGCGGCTCGATCCCGGTCACCGAGGCGGGCCAGGTCTGGCTGGGCAGCCACGGCCCGCCGGTGTCGGTGACGGTCAGGTCGGCCGTCCGGAGGCTGGTGCCGATCAGCACCTGCGGTCCCGGCGGCAGCAGCGTGCCCATCCGACGGTACCTCGCCGACGGATTCCAGCTCACCCCGTCGAAGTCGTCGAGCACCACCAGCGGCCAGCGGTCCACATCGGACCCACGGGCGACCCGGAACACCTCGGTGTTCCGATTTCCGAGCCGGAAGGCGACCTCGTCCAGCGGGTTGGCCGGCAGCAACGCCGGCACGGGCGCGGGCCGGCCGTTGTACAACGAGAACCGGGCCCGGCCGTCCGGCAGCAGAACCAGACACAGACCGGCCAGGAGTACGCTCGCCGCGCCGGCCGCCACCAGCCTCGGCAGCGTCGCCCGGGTGGCCAGCGTGAGCGCCGCCGCCACGGCGTAGGCCAGCGCCCCGGCCACCGCGGCGCCCGGCGTCAGCGCGGCGTAGCACTGGCTCAGCACCACCACGGCCAGGCTCGGCAGCAGCGCGGCCAGCGGCGACCGCAGCCGCAGCACCAGTTCCGCGCCCAGCACCGCGGCCACCGTGACCAGCAGCGGGACGAACAGCAGCAGGCCGGCGTCGGGCCGGGCCGGCCAGGTCGACTCCAGCACCTGCTGCCAGGAGGAGGTCACCCCGCCGGCCAGGGCGGTGATGGTGGACCCGGTCGGCAGCCCGGCCAGCGTCGTGCCGAACAGCAGCGTCTCGGCCACGGCCAGCAGACCGGCCACGGTGGACAGCAGGGGGCGCCAGTCGAGCAGGACCGGGCGGCGCCCGCAGATCAGCGTCACGGCCAGCACCACGGCCGCCGGGATCAGGACCGGCGCGAGCAGCGGGGTCAGGCCGTAGACCGGCGCGAAGAACAGCCCGGCGATGACGGCGGCCAGCACCGGGCCGGCCGCACGCCAGGTCAGCCCAGTGATTCGTTCCACTGCCGCACCGCCTGTGCCGCACCGAGCGCGCGGAACACGCGTACCCCGGCCGGAGCCTCCAGCCACCCGCCCAGGGCGACCACCACCACCTCGGCGAACCCGGACCGCCGGGCCAGCACCGCCTCCACCGTTGTGCCGCCCCCGGTGATCAGCACCAGTCCCCCGCCGGGCCGCACCCGCGGGACGTCGCCGGCGGCGTCCTGCCGCACCTCGCTCAGCTCGTCCAGCAGCCGTCTCGTGGCCAGCGGCCCGCCCTGCACCGCGACCTCCCGGCCCGACCAGGTGAGCAGGCGGGTGTCCTGGGCGGCCCGGGTCGACGCGCACAGCAGCGAGGCGGCCAGATCCACCGCCTCCTCGAAGAACGCCGGGGTCAGCGCGCCCGGCCGGTTGTCCAGCAGCACCGTGGTACGGCCGCGGCGCGGGTCGGCCAGGTCACGGACCATCAGCCGGCCGGTTCGCGCGGTCGCCTTCCAGTGCAGGTGGCGCACCTCGTCGCCGGGCACGTACTCGCGGACGTCGAGCAGCTCGACCGACCCGCGCAGGGTGACGTCCGGCGCGCCCTCGTGGTGGTGCCGGGGCACGCCCGCGACCAGCGCCCGGGCGGCGTGCTGACGCGGATGCACCCACAGCGTGGTGGTCTCGCCGGTGGCCAGCGCCCGCCGGGCCAGATCGAACGGGTCGGCGCGGTGCAGGGTCAGCGGGCCGACCGTCAACCGTCCGCGTACGGCCGTGGGCAACTCGTAGTTGCGGGTCGCTTCCGCCCCCGGCAGCAGCCCGGGCAACCGCACCTCGCGCGTCGCCCCACCGGCGGCGTCCTCGGCGGTGAAGCCGGCCTGGCGACGCTTCCCGGTGCTGCGGACGCGCAGCCGGGCCAGCGCCGGCCGGCCCCGCTCGACCCGATCGGGATGCACCACCCGGTGCACCCGGACCTCCAGCGGCGGCGCGGTCAGCGCGACCGCGACCAGCACCGCCCCGGCCAGGATCGCGCCCAGCGTGGTCAGCACCGGGAACCGCAGCCACAGGCCGGCCGCCAGCAGCAGCACCGCCGCCACAGAGGCCGCGATGCCCCGGCCGGTGAGCCGCACGGTCAGGCGCTCGCGGTCGGCACCGGCACCGCGGCCAGCACCTCGGCCACGATTCCGTCGGTGCTGCGCAGGTTGAGCTCGGCCTCGGCGGTGCGGATCAGGCGGTGGCCCAGCACCGGCACGGCCACGTCCTTGATGTCGTCCGGGGTGACATAGCTGCGGCCGTCGATCGCGGCGATCGCCCGAGCCGCCCGGACCAGCGCGATGCTGCCCCGGACGCTGGCGCCGTAGCGCAGGGCGGCGTGGTCGCGGGTGGCTTCGGAGAGGCGTACGGCGTAGTCGGCCACCGCCGGGTCGACGTGCTGTCCGCGTACCTCATCGATCGCCTTCCGCAGCGCGGCCGTGTCGACGACCGCCGAGAGGTCGTCGGCGCTCGCGCCCGCCGCGCTGCCCAGCACCACGCCCACCTCGGACTCGCGGTCGGGATAGCCCACCGACAGCCGCATCAGGAAGCGGTCGAGCTGGGCCTCGGGCAGGCGGTAGGTGCCTTCCAGCTCGATCGGGTTCTGGGTGGCGACGACCAGGAACGGGCGCGGCACCTCGTGCGACTCGCCGTCCACCGTGACCCGCCGCTCCTCCAGCACCTCGAGCAGCGCCGACTGGGTCTTGGGGGTGCCGCGGTTGATCTCGTCGGCCACCACCACGTTGGCGAACACCGCGCCCGGGTGGAAGGCGAACGTCTCCTCCCGCTGGCGGTAGACGGTCACCCCGGTGATGTCGCTGGGCAGCAGGTCGGGGGTGAACTGGATCCGGCTCCACTTGCCGCCGATGCTGCGCGCCATCGCCCGGGCCAGCGTGGTCTTGCCCAGGCCGGGAACGTCCTCGATGAGCAGGTGCCCCTCGGCCAGCAGCCCGGCCACGGCCAGCCGGACCAGCTCGTCCTTGCCCTTGATGACCTCACGGACGTTGGCCGAGATCGCCGCGGCGATCTCGGCGGCGCTCGCCGCTACCACGACGAGAGGCGGTTGGAGGAGACGCCGTTGACGGTCGCCCAGATCGTTCCGCCCGAACCGTTGTACGCGAAACGGTCGTCCACCATCAGATAGCCCTTCTCATTCGTCGTCAGCTTGACGCCGTTGAATCTTCCCCACCTCGACGAGTAGATGTCGATGTCCATGCTGGAGTTGGGCGGGAAACCTCGGATCTCGGTCTTGATCCAGGCGCAGTCGGGCCGATTGCAGTCGGGGCTGTGTGTGGTCCCCCCGCCCCGCGACACCCTCACCGATCTCGACGTGGCGGCGGCCGGCAGCAGCACCCTCGTCGAGGCGGCCGTCCCGCGCCCGGCCGCGTTCTGCGCCGCCACCGTGATCTTGTAATTCTTGGCCCGGGTCAGCCCGCTGAGCGTGGTCGACCGGGTGTTCCGGCCGACCGTGCGGCTGCCGCTCGACCCGCCCGACCAGGTCACCCGATAACCGGTGACGGCCGAGCCGTTCTCCTTCGCCGCCCCCCAGGACACCCGGATGTTCCCGCCGGACACCGTGGCCCGCAGCCCCGGCGGCAGGCCCGGTGGTGACGGCGGGTTGGTGGTGGTCGTCCTCTGCGGCGTCGGCCGGTTCGGCGGTGGGTCGGCCGGCGCCTGGTTCTGCGTCCGCCCGGTCGGACGGTTCGGCGGCGTCGTCGTGGTGCCCTGGTTGCGCGGCCGGTTGGCGGACTGCTGCGTCGGCCCGTTCACCGTCGGGCCGGGGTTGGCCGGCGGGGTCGTCTCGCCCGGCGGCGGCACCGGCCGCCGGTCGTCCTTGCCGGCCGGGGCGGGCGGCGTCACCTTGTCGAGCCGGCCGCGGTCGCCGACCACGTACACCTGGTCGCCCTGGCTGCCCTCGACGTACACCCGCTGGTCCTCGCCGCGGGACAGCCGGGTCGTCTGCTTGTCCTTCGGCAGGAGGCCCTCACGCTGCTGCCGGCCGTCCCGGTCGAACGTGCGGACCGATTTGCCCTGGTTGTCGAGCAGGACCACCGCGTCGCGCCCCGCGACCGGCGTCTCGTACTTGCCCGGCGGCAGCGTCACCGAGATGTCGGCCGCCACCCGGCCCTGGCCGAGGCCGGTGGCGTCGACGATGTGCATCTGACTGGCGCCCGGATCGAGCACGGCCACCCGGCCGGACATGTCAGCCGTCGCGATCTTGGCGTCGGCGGGCAGGTCGCGGCCGATCCGGACCGGGCGGCCCAGCCCGTTGCCGTCGACCGGGGTGAACGTGTCGGCGTCGGTGTCCACGAAGACGGCCTGCTTGCCGACCACGGTCAGCGAGCCGGCGTGTCCGGCCGGCGCGCTCGCCCGGCAATCCACCTGCTCCGCCTCCGGCGTCAGGAGACACAGCCCGTTCGAGTCGCGGTGCTGAAGCCACAGGGTGCCGTCCGGGGTGACCACGGGGGTGCCGAGCGGACCGCCGGGACCGGCCGGGATGGTGACCGGGTCGTCGCCACCGAAGCGGACGATCCGCCCCTGCTCCGGATAGACGTAGTAGGGGCCGCCCTTGGCCTCCAGCGCCACCGGCTCCTCGCCGTTAGCCGGGGCCTGCAGCTTGTAGCCCTCTTCGACCTCGAGCGTGGACTTGCCGAAGCGCACGGCGCGGTTGCCGCCGAGCACGTACCCGGCCGTGTCGCCCTGGACCACCTGGGTGTCTTCGGAGTCCATGCCTTCCGCCCGGAACTTGGCGTCCACCGCGCCGTTGCCGTTCACGTGGAAGACCGTGTTCTCCTTGGGCTGGGCGATCCAGTGCCCGAGCTGGGCGAACCGGAGGCCGCCGGAGGAGGCGGAGGCGTCGGTGACGGCCGCGGTCACCCCGGCCGCCACGACGAGGGCGAGCAGGATCAGCGGCAGGCGCCCACCACGGCGCGGCCGCAACACGCGAAGAAGTCGGCTCGTCACTCTCGCGAGCATAGAAGAAGGTGTACATGATCGGTCCATTACGGATACATCGCGGTCAATCACCGGTCGTGGGCAACGACAACTCGAAGATCGCCCCGCCCCGGTCGGCGTTGAAGACCCGCAGCGTGCCACCGTGCGACTGGGCCACCCAGCGCACGATGGCCAGACCCAGCCCGTTCGACCCGCCGTGGCTCTTGAACCGCTCGAACGTCTCCTTGGCCATCGCCGGATCGATGCCCGGACCCTGGTCGGCCACGATCACCCGGCCACCGGCCACGGTCACCTGGACGACCGCCGGCTTGCCCTCGACCCGGCCGTGCCGCAGCGCGTTCTCCAGCAGGTTGCCCACCGCCCGCTGCATCAGGCCCGCGTCGGCCCGCACCTTGGTCGGCGCCGTGGTCACCGTGACCGTGGCCTCGCCGGTCGGCGTCTCCTCGACCACGGCCGCGACCAGTTGGTCCAGCCACACCGGCTCGATCACCATCGGCTCCACACCGGCCGCCAGCCGGGCGCGCATCAGCACCCCCTCGACGATGGTGCCCATCCGGCGGGCCAGCTCGACCGTCCGGGGCAGCAGCTCGGCGCGGTCCTGCGGGTTGGCCACCGCGGCCTCGGCCAGGGCGCGCAGGGCCGCGGTGGGCGTACGCAGATCGTGCGCGGTGTCGGCCAGCAACGCCTCCTGCTGCTCCAGGGCCACCGCGGCCGGCCGGATCGCCCGGGTCGCCAGCAGGAACGACGCGACCCCGACGCCGCCCAGCAGCAGGATGCCGCCGCCGAGCAGATAGAGGGTCAGCTCCCGGTGCTCGGCCAGCTCGGCCGACGGGTCCCACATGGCGACCACGGCGCCGGCATACTTGCCGGTCTTGAAGCGGAACGGCTCGGCGTACACCCGGATCAGCCGGCCGTCGACGGTCTCGTAGCCCGTCTGGATCCGGCCGGTCGCCACCGCCGCCCGGGCCAGGCGCTGCATGACCTCGTCGGGCACCGGCACACAGTCGCGCTCGCTCCGGAAGGCGGTGAACGTCTCGGTGGGACCGGGCAGCACCGCGAACTCCGGGCAGTTCTCGCTCAGCGGGTCATCGGGCAGCGACTGGGTGTCGACCGTGCCGTCCTCGTTGTCGTGCACCAGCCGCGACACGCTGCCGGTGACCCGGCTGAGCAGGCCGTCCATCCGGATCTCGCGCAGCTCGGTGTCCGACCGGACCAGCAACGCGGCGCAGATCAGATAGCCCACCGCGCAGATCAGCGTCACCCACAGGGCGAGCCGGCCGGGCAGCCCGCGCAACTGGTCCAGCACCGACGCGCCGGTCACGGGGCGTCACCCCCGATCCGATAACCCCGCCCGCGTACGGTGTGCAGCAGCTCCGGCTCGCCGAGCTTCCCGCGCAGCCGCTTGATCACCACGTCGACCACGTTCGACATCGGGTCGGCGTTGGCGTCCCAGCAGTGCTCGATCAGATCGGTCCGGCTCACCGCCGACCCGGCCCGGCTCATCAGGAACTCCAGGACGGCGTACTCCTTGCTGGTCAGCCCGAGCAGGACACCGGCCCGGCGCACCTGCCGGCGGGCCGAGTCGAGCTCCAGGTCGGCGTGCCGCAGCACCGACGGCCGGCCCGAGCCCCCACGGCGGCACAGGGTCAGCACCCGGGCCGTCATCTCGGCCACCGCGAACGGCTTGACCAGATAGTCGTCGCCACCGTGCTCGAAGCCCGCCACCAGGTCGGCGATCGTGTCCCGGGCGGTCAGGAACAGCACCGGGACGGCCCACCCCTCCTGCCGCCGCCGGTGCACGTAGTTGATCGCGTCACCGTCCGGCAGCATCCGGTCGAACACGACGCAGTCCGTTCCCTGGCGCGAGAGGATCTCGTCCGCGGCGGCGATGTCCCCCGCCTGCGCCACCTCCAGACCGGCCCCGGCCAGCTCGGTCGTCACCGCCAGCCGCAGGTCGTCGTCGTCCTCGACCACCATCACCCGCACCCGCCGCGCCTCCCCTGGGATGTGTCATCGGAACTTCATGCGCGCCGGCGGATGGTAGCCCCATGCTGTTTCGCATCCTCGGTCCGATCGAGCTGCACACGCCCGCGGCGGTGCATCAGCTCGGCGCGGGCAAACCGGCGACCGTGCTGGCCACGCTGCTGCAGCAGCCTAACGCGTGGGTCACGGTGGATCAGCTCGCCGAGGCGACCTGGCCGGGAGCGGCCATGCCCGCGTCGGCGTCGGCCAACCTGAAGACGTACGTGTGGCAGCTCCGCCGCCTGCTGCCCGATCTGGACGGTGCCGGCCGCATCGACCGCCGCGCCGACGCCTACCGGCTGCGGGTCGCCCCCGGCGAGGTGGACGCCGACCGGGCCCGCTCGCTCGGCGCCTCCGCCCTCGCCGCTCCGCCGCCGGCCCGGCTCCCGCTGCTCCGCGAGGCGCTGTCGCTGTGGCGCGGCCGCCCCTACTGCGGTGTCGAGCCGGCGGCGTCGGCGGCGCTCGCCCTGACCGAGCTGCGGCTCGAGCTGAGCGAACAGCTCGCCGAGGTGCAGCTCGAGCTGGGCGACCACACCAACGCGGTGGGTACGCTGCGCGAAGTCACGTCCGAGGCCCCGCTCCGCGAACCGGCCTGGGCGCTGCTGGTCCGCGCGCTGACCGCCGCCGGCCAGCGGACCGAGGCGCTGCTGGCCGCCCGCCGCGCCGCCGAGATCCTGCGCAGCGAGCTCGGCGTGACACCGGGCCCGGTCCTGGCCGCGGCGTCCCACTCGCTCGCCCCGCCCCTGACCGACGTCTCACCCCGACGCGAACTGCCGCGCGACGTGCGCCTGATCGGCCGGGCGCCGGAGATCGCCCACATCCGCCGGGCCGCGACCGCCCCCGCCCCCCTCGTCCTGCTCACCGGCCCACCCGGCATCGGCAAGACCGCCCTGGCCGTGCATGCTGCCCACCAGCTGGCCCCGAACTTCCCCGACGGCCAGTTCTTCGTCCACATGCGACAGCCGGCCGGCGCCCTGCTCGACCGGCTGCTCCGCGGCCTCGGCCTGTCCCTTCTCCGGATCCCGCCCGACCTCGACGAGCGGGCCTCCCTGTGGCGCTCGTCGGTGGCCGGCCGGCGCATCCTGCTGGTCCTCGACGACGCCCTGACCAGGGACCAGGTGTGGCCGCTGCTCCCCGCCACACCGGGCAGCCTGACCCTGGTCACGGCCCGATCCCTGGCCGGCCACCTCGACGGCGCCACCCGCATCCCGCTGCATCCGCTCAGCCCCACGGCGGCGAAGTCGCTCTACGCGGCGGCGTCGGCCACCCACCCGAATCCGGCCGGGATCGCGGCCGGGCGGGGCAACCCGGGCGCGCTGCTGCTCGCGGCGACCGCCCCGGCGATGCAGCGGAGGGCGGCGGTATGACAACGGCCCGTTTTGTGGTGACGGCGGCCCGCCGTCCGGCCGCACCTGAGCCGCCGGCTCCCGCCGCGCCCGAAACTGCCACGCGGTCGGCTCCTGCCACACTCGGAGCTGCCACGTCGCCGCCTCCGGCAACGCTCGGAGCTGCCACGTTGCCGGCCGCCCCGTCCACAGGAGCGACTGCTCCGCCGCGCCTGTGGACAGCCGACGAAAATCGTCGTACCCCGCGGCTACCTTCCGGCCCACCCAGTGACCCGGGCGGGGGAGGCGGCGGCCGCCAAGATCGACTTCTTTCGCCGTCGCCACAGGACCGCACGGACCCACGCGACTGGACGCTGCCACGCGACCACACGGCACCCCTGGACCGGGCGACCCCGCGGAATCGCACGACGCCACGTGACCTGCCGGCCACACGCGAGCGCGTGACGACACCGGCGCCCGAGGCGACGGCCGGCGCTCGGCGGCTGGCTGCGTTGCCGGTGTTGCGGATCGCCGCGTGGCAGGTCGCGTTCGTGCTCGCCTTCGTCGCCACGGGACAGGGTCCGGCCGGCGCCGTCGCCTTCGGCACGCTGGCCGCGCTCACGCTTGGGCTGAGCGCCGGCCGGATGCGCGGCGAGTGGCTCTCCACGGTCGCCGTCCGGTGGCTGGCCTTCGCGGCCCGGTCGAAGGAGTGGCCCGGCGAGCACCTGCCGCTCCCCCGGGACTCCACGCTCACCTCGGCCGGCGTGCTCGTCTCAGCGGAAGGCATGACGGTCGTCGTGCGTACATCTGAATTCGCCTTTCCCACCCTCGAAGCCGGCGCCGATCTGCAGCTGATCGGTCATCGCGGCCCGCGTCAAGCGGGGCCGGGCGCCTGGCTCGCGATCACCGTGCGCCGCGATGCCGAGACCGCCACGGACGAGCAGCTGCGCGTTCCGCTCGACAACGTGGTCCGGCGGGTGCGCAAGGAGTTCGCGCTGCTGACGGGGCGGGAGGTCGAGGCGGCCGTGCGCGGGCTGGCGCATGCCGGGCCGTCGCGGGAGACCTGGCGGCACTGGCGGTCGGGGTCGATCACCCAGATCACGTTCCGCCTGGCGAACGGCAGCCTCGCCGTGATGGAACGGCTGCTCGCGGAGGGGCGGGAGGCCGCGGTCACGGTCGCGTTGCGGCCGGACGGCACCGGGGTCGTCCGGGTCGCCGCCCCCGAAGCCCGGGCCGCGGAACGCGCCGCGCGCCGGATGACCGAAGTCACAAGCCTGGAAAGGCTGGACGGGCGGCACGGACCCGCCGTCCTCGCCTCGCTGCCGATCGGAGGACTGCTCTGATGACCGTCCACGTCATGCCCCACGCCGGAATCGACGCGGCACTGGCCACGGCCACCCGTGAGGTGCTGGTGGCGCTCGACCGGAGCGCGCCGCTGCGGCGGGCCGACCACGACAACCTGCGGCGCGGTGTGCGCTACCGGATTCTGCTGCCGGACGCGGTGCGGGACAACCCCGTGCTGGCGTTGCGGTTGGGGCGGCTCGCTCCGGCTGGGGCCGAGGTACGCACGGTGCCGGTCGTTCCCACCGAAGCGACCGTTGTGGACGGTGCGCTGGCCATGCTGCCGGGGGCGATGGTGCGCCTGCCCAGCGTGGTCGGCACGGTGGTGGCGCTGTTCGAGCAGCTGTGGGCGTCGGCCGCCCCGCTGACCCCGTGCGAGGTGACCAACGGCGCCGGGCTGAACGTCCGGGAGCGCGAGCTGCTCGCGTTGCTGAGCGCGGGCTGCACCGACGAGTCGGCGGCGGCCCGCCTGGGGATCTCGGTGCGGACGGTCCGCCGGATGATGGCGGCGATCATGATCCGCCTGGGCGCCCGCAGCCGGTTCCAGGCGGGTCTCAAGGCGGCCGACCGCGGCCTGCTCGCGCGGACCGCCTGACAAGTTGCGTCGATTTCTGCGTCCTTTCTGGCATGACCCCGGAGGCCATGGGTATGCGCCCCGCGTCAGAGACGGATGAAAGGACAACCATCATGTTCAAGCGTGTCGCCGCGGCCCTGGGCGTGGCCGGACTGCTGCTCCTGCAGCCCGCCGCCGCCCAGGCCGCTCCCTCCGACCAGGACACCGCCTTCCTGAAGTCGGCACACCAGTCCAACCTCGCGGAGATCGCCGGTGGCAAGCTGGCCCAGCAGAAGGGCGCCAGCCAGGAGGTCAAGGACCTCGGGGAACGCTTCGTCACCGACCACACGAAGCTCGACGCCGCCGTGCGGGAGGCCGCCGAGGCGCTCGGGGTCGACCTGCCGTCCACACCCAACTCGAAGCAGCAGGCGGTCGCCAAGCGGTACGCGGCCACGTCCGGCGACGACTTCGACGCGCTCTTCGTGTCCACCCAGATGGAAGCGCACATGGCGGCCATGGCGGCCGGGCGTACCGAGATCGCCCGCGGCAGCGACGCCCAGGCGAAGAAGGTCGCCCAGGACGCCGCTCCGGTGATCGCCTCACATCATGACGCGCTCTCCGGCGCCGCCCGTGAGCTGGGCGTTCCCGACACGATCGGCACCGGGACCGGCGGGGCGGCGGCGAGCGACTGGTTCACCGCCCCGGTCTTCGGGCTGGTCGGCGGCGGCCTGGTGCTGCTCGTCTGCGCCGCGGCCCTGCTGCTGCGGCGCCGGCCCGCCTACCGATGACCGTGAACCGGCGCCTGGCCGGCTGGACGGCTCTGGCGGCCGGACTGCTCACGGTGGCCGGCGGCGTTCTGCTCGGTGTCGAGTCGAGCCGTCCGCCGGCCGCCGTGGGCCCACCTCCGGCGCTACGGCTGAGCACACCGTCGGAGGCCGCGCCCGGGCCTGTATCCGGGCCTGTTCCCGGGAACGGGCCCGGAAAGAGTGCATCGGCCTGGGCGGTGCCCACCCGGGTGACGATCGGCGCGTTGCGGGTGGACGCGCCGGTCGATCCCGCGGGGGTACGCCCGGACCGCTCGCTGGCCGTGCCCGAGGATCCCGATCGGCTCGGCTGGTGGATCGGTTCCGCGGCGCCGGGCACGCCGAAGGGCACCGTCCTGCTCGCCGGCCACGTCGACACCGCCCGGGACGGCGCCGGCGCGCTGTTCCGGCTGGAGAGGCTCAGCATGGGCGCCCGCATCGACGTCCGCGCCGGCGACCGGGTGATCACGTACCGCGCGGTGGCCCGGCGCAGCTACGTCAAACAGCGGCTGCCCGCGGATCTCTACCGGACCGACTCCTCGCCGCGGCTGGTCCTGATCACCTGCGGCGGCACCTTCCACAACGGCGTGTACAGCCACAACGTCGTGGTTTATGCGGAACCGCTGGGAACCGGCAATATGTAGAGCGTGCGGGTACTGGTCACCGAGGACGACGAGAATCTCCGGATCGCTGTCGACTCCTCGTTGCGTGTCGCCGGTTTCGCTGTGGACACCGCCGGTGACCTGCCCGAGGTCGATCTGGCCCTGAGCGTGAACGTGTACGACTGCGCGGTCTTCGACCGGATGCTGCCGACCGGCGACTCGCTCGACTACGTGGCGCGGCGCCGGCGGGACGGGTGGACCGTGCCGGTGTTGTTCCTCACCGGACGCGGCGACACCACCGACCGGGTCGAGGGCCTCGCCTGGGGCGACGACTACCTGAGCAAGCCGTTCGCGACGGCCGAGCTGGTGGTCCGGGTGCGCAAGCTGTGCCGGTGGGCGGGTGACCGCCCGGCGCCGGTCACAGTGCGGTTCGCGGGCATCGAGATCGACCCCGAGCGGTACGAGGCCAGCCGCGACGGCCGCCCGCTGACGTTGACCGCGAAGCAGTTCGTGGTCCTGGAACGTCTCGTGCGGGCGGCCGGTCGGCCGGTGCCGCGGGCCGTGCTGATCGCCGCGGCCTGGGACGAGCTGGTGCCGCCGGCCTCGAACGTGCTCGACGTGCTGGTCGCCCAGCTGCGCGGCAAGCTCGGCAAGCCGGCCGTGCTGCACACGGTGCGAGGCGTCGGCTACCTGATCCGGGCGAATTGAGCGCGCTCGGCCGCGGTCAACCGGCTGTGCATCTGGCCGCTATCGTGTGGCCGGTGAGAATTCGGTACGTGCTCAACAACGCCTACGGCGCCGGCGGAACCATTCGCACGGTCATCAATCAGGCCAACGCCCTGTGCGCCGAGCACGACGTCGAGATTGCCAGCGTGCTGCAGACCCGGGCGCAGCCGGTGTTCGCCATCGACCCGAGGGTGAACCTGGTCTCGCTGACCGGCCTGCGCGACGACGGCTCCCGCTTCACCGACCCGCCCGGCGGGAACTCGCGCTTCTGGCGCAAGACCCGTCGCCTCCGCAACTTCCTGCCGCACGGCCGGGACTACCGGTTCAAGCGCTTCGATCCGATGCTCGACCTGGCCGTGATCCGGTATTTCCGGCGCGAACGGGACGGTGTGCTCATCACCACCCGGCCCGGCCTGAACCTGCTCGCCGCCTGGGGCGCCCCACGCCGGCTGATCCGGATCGGCCAGGACCACATGAACCTGGGCACCTACCGGCCGAGGCTGCGCAAGGAACTCGTCCGCGGCTATCCCCGGCTGGACGCGGTCGCCGTGCTGACCCAGCACGACCTGGCCGACTGGCGGGCCGCGCTGGGCGACCGGGTACGGCTCGAGCAGGTGCCCAACGGCATCCCGCCGGCCGCCGAGCCCGGTTCGTCGCCGGACGCCAAGGTGGTCGTCGCGGCCGGCCGGTTCTCCCGGCAGAAGGGCTTCGACCTGCTGGTCGAGGCGTGGGCGGCGGTGCACGCCAAACACCCCGAGTGGCGGCTGGCGATCTTCGGCAACGGCCCCGACCGCGAGAAGCTCATCGCCCGGGCCGAGGAACTGGAGATGAGCGATTCGGTACGCATGCCCGGCATCACCCGCAAGCTCGACCAGGAGCTGGCCGCCGCCTCGATCTACGTTCTGAGCTCCCGCTTCGAGGGGCTGCCGATGGTGCTGCTGGAGGCGATGACCCAGGGGCTGCCGGCGGTCGCGTACGACTGCCCGACCGGCCCGCGGGAGGTCATCGAGGACGGCGTCAACGGCCGCCTGGTGCCCCCGGAGGACGTGGACGCCCTGGCCGCGGCGCTGTGCGAGCTGATCGAGGACCCGGAGCGGCTGCGGGCCATGGGCGCCGCGGCGTTGACGAGCAGCGAGCCGTTCTCGATGCCGTCGGTATCCGCCCACTGGGAACGTTTCTTCGCGGAACTGGCGAAAGATCGGTAGCACTCAGCTTTCATTCAGGAAGGCATGAGCCGGGCCACTGGAGCGTGTCCGAATCTTCCCCTCTGTGCTGACCCCGATAGGAGTCCCATGAGGAGAACGCTCAGCCGTCTCGGCCTCACCTGCGGCGTGATGGTGGCGGTCATCGCCCCGGTCGCCACCACCGCCTCGGCCGTCGTCGTCACCCCGTCCACCCCGCGGACCGGAAGGCTGGCGCAGGTCGGCCCGACTGCCGAACACGGCTTCCCGGCCTGGTACCGCGACAGCAACAACCTCCGCCTGGAGGCCTGCGTCACCGCGGACGACCCGCTGTGCCCGGTGCTGCTGGACGAGGTGCCGAACCCGGACGAGCCGGTCTCGTACCCGGACAACTTCCCCGGCGAGTTCTTCTACCAGCTGGCCGGCTCGACGGCGACGCTGACCAACGGCGTACGCGCGACGATCGGCATGGACCTCGAGGGCGCCTGGGCCGGCGAGGAGGTGGTCGACGGCGACCAGATGGTGTTCGGCCGGGTCCGCATCCGGTTCGCCGCGCCGGAGGGTCAGCGGTTCCGGATCACCCACCCGTACGGCATCGACGACATCGTGGCGACCGACCGGGGCGTCAACATGACCGAGGACATCGGCACCACGCCGCTCGCCTTCGGACAGGCCCTGAACAGCCGGATCGGCCCGTTCCTGAAGTGGGACCCGGCCGTGCTCCCGGCCGCCCCGGCGGGCTACACCGGTGACCCGGGCGTCGACCACAAGATCACCGGCAGCCCGTACAACACGAACTTCGTCCGGATCGAGCAGCTCGACCCGGCCACCGGCGGGGTCATCGGCCAGGTCGGCTTCAACGACCTGTTCAGCGTCCAGGGCCGGATGGCCACCAACGCCGGCGTCGACATCGACCGGGCCACGTACACCACCGACGCGGACGGCGCCGGCTTCATCGAGGTCTTCGCCACCAGCGAGCCCGGCCAGGCCGTCGAGGTCGTCAGCAACCCGGCGCTCGGCTTCCGCGGCACCCGGCTGCGCGGCGTGAACGGCCGGTACTACGGCCGCTTCCCGGTGACGAACTCGGTGCCGGACGGCGCGACCGTCGAGGTGGTGAACAACAGCGACCGGCCGGTGGCGCACAAGACGGCGAAGCTGATCGACGTCGTACGCATCACGGACGTCGAGTACAACGCCGACAACGGCCGGCTGAAGGTGGCCGCCACCTCGTCGGACGGCGACGCCAGTCCCGGCGTACTCACCGCCGACGGTTTCGGCCCGATCACCGGCTCACCGTTCACCGGCGTGCAGGCGCCCCCGCCGTCGATCACGGTGCGGTCCTCGGGCGGCGGCTCGGCCACGGCCATGCTGACCGGCACCGGGCGGCTGTTCCTGCCCGACCGTCCCGTCGCGGCGGCGACCACCGGCAACCCGGTCGTGGTCGGCCAGAACGTGCAGCTGGACGGCACCGGTTCCACGGGCCAGATCGACTCGTACGCCTGGACCCAGGTCGCCGGCCCCGAGGTGACGCTCACCGGCGCCGACCAGGCGACCGCGACGTTCGTGCCCGCCGGGGTCGGCACCTACGCCTTCACCCTGGTGGTGACCGGCCCCGGCGGCGTCAGCCCCCCGGTGACGGTGACAACGCAGGTGATCGACGTGCAGACCCCCACGGCCGACGCCGGCGTCGACCAGACCGTGGTCCGCGGCCGGGCGGTGGCCCTCGACGGCAGCCGCTCCAAGGCGGTCGAGACCTACTCGTGGCGGCAGGTGTCCGGGCCCGCGGTGACCCTGACCGGCGCGACCAGCGCCCGCCCCACCTTCACCTACCCGGTGCAGGCGCTGCCGGCAACACCCGGCCCCAACCCGGCGTTCGCCTACAACAACGCGCCGGTCACCTTGGAGCTGACCGTACGCAACCCCGCCGGCATCGCCACCGACCAGGTCATCGTGCGCCCGTCCACGGACAACTTCACCGGCGGCATCACCACCCGCTACCGCACCGGCAACAACGAATGGCGGATCTCCGGCACCAACAGCCTGCTCGCCGGCCAGCGGGTGCAGGTGGTCCTGGGCAGCACACTCACCGGCCGCACCATCGGCACGGCGGCCACGGTCGACGCCGTCGGCGCGTGGAGCGTCCGGGTCACCGGCCCGGCGCCGGGCACCATCCGCACGGTCAGCGTGGTCTCCTCGACCGGCGCGATCGCGCTGGCCCAGGCGGTAACCGTCACCAACTGACGCACTGAACGACTGAGGGGCGGAGGGGTATCCCCCGCCCCTCATTCATGCCACCGAGCGAGAATGCTCATACAACTACTCGGCCTGGTGCTTTGCCTGACTGATCAGTTTTTCAAGATGGGCAGTGTGCTTCGCATTGCCGAGCTTCCCGGCGGCCTCGCGGCTGATCTTCAGGACGGTGACGGCTTGGTCTGGTCGCTTATCTCGGAGCAGGATCTGTCCCAGGATGTCGCCTACGACAGCGATGCCGTCGGGGCGTTGGAGCTGCTGAAGAAGCCGAAACGAGTCGACCAGCAACGGGAACGCGGCGTTGTAGTCCTCGCGGGCGAGCTCGACCTGGGCAAGACCCCATTTTGCTGACGCGATGCCGTCCAAGTCGCGCATGGTTTCCAAGGCCTGCAATCGCTTGGTGTGTAGTTCGGGGCTTCGTCGTAGTCGCCGCGCTGGTAGAGGATGTCGGCGATCTTGCCCCAAGCGACCGTCGATCCGCGGGTGTCACCGAGCCGTTCAAAGACCGGCAGTTGCACTTCACGGCGGATCCGCAGGGCCTCGTCGTAATCACCACGCCGGTAGAGGATGTCGCCGATCTTACCCCAGGTGACCGCCGTCGACCGGGTGTCGCCAAGCCGCACAAAGACCGGCAGCGATTCTTCGCGATGGATACGCAGAGCCTCGTCGTAATCACCACGCTGATAGAGGATGTCGGCGATCTTACCCCAGGCGACCGCGGATACGCGGGTGTCGCCAAGCCGCACAAAGACCGGCAGCGATTCTTCGCGGTGAATGCGCAGAGCCTCGTCGTAATCACCACGCTGATAGAGGATGTCGGCGATCTTGCCTGTGGCGACCGCCGCCGACCTGGTGTCGCCGAGCCGCCCATAGACCGGCAGCGATTCTTCGCGATGGATACGCAGAGCCTCGTCGTAATCACCACGCCGGTAGAGGATGTCGGCAATCTTGCCCCAGGTGACCGCCGCCGACCGGGTGTCGCCGAGCCGTTTGTAGACCGGCAGCTCGACTTCGCGGCGGATGCGCAGGGCTTCGTCGTAATCACCGCGCTGATAGAGGATGTCGGCAATCTTGCCCCAGGTGACCGCCGATCCGCGGGTGTCACCGAGCCGCACAAAGACCGGCAGCAATTCTTCGCGATGGATACGCAGAGCCTCGTCGTAATCACCACGCCGGTAGAGGATTTCGGCGATGGTTCCTTGACAGTTTGCGGCTTCCGTTTCGGATTTTGCGGCCTCGAACAGATCGTTGGCTCGCTGGAGAAACTGTTCGGCACTGTCCAGCTCGCCGCGGTCGATTAGATAAGTGGCGTGTTCTGCGGTGACGCGTGCCTGTTCGAGCGTGTCTCCCTGCTGGGGATCATCGACCTGCGCCTCCCGGACTGCCCGGGTGAACAGTTCCCCGGCGGTGTCGCCGTCCCCGCTGGTCTTCGCAGCGTCGGCGACCCGCCGCAGCAGCAAGATAGGCACTGGATGCTGATGCTGGTCCAGCAGGATGATCGCCTGTTGGCCGAGCCGCAACGCGTCAGCTGCCGGGCCGGCGCGCAGCTCCTCCACGGCGCCGGTCGCGCAGGCGGCGGTGACGTCGGGGTTGTCGGCGTGCAGGGCGATGCGGGTCAGCTGCAGGTCAAGAGCTAAGTCGCGGCGGTGGTTGGCTGGAGTGCCGCCCCATGCGGTGAACAACGCACCCACGACTGCGGCGGCCAGCTCGGTGGCTTTAGTCGCATCGAGTGGGTCGAGGCGACCGGACGCCAAGGCGTTGGCCGCCAACGCCGACTGCTGCGGCTCGAAGCCGTCCGGAAACACGTCGACCAGCCCAAGCCCGACCAGCCGGGCCGCCGACCCACCGGAACGCCGGGCCAAGACCTCGGCTACCGGCTCGGGCACCGGCAGGTCGAACAGGGTCAGCTCACGCAACAACGCGCGATGGGCCGGGCCGGCCTGCTCCAGCAGCGTGTCCAGGGCCAGGTTCTCCAGGAAGGCGCGAACCTCGGCTTCCTCGGGCAGCGCACCCCGGTCGAGGTATGACTCCATACCGGCGACCGCGGCCTCGGCCCGGTCCTCGGTGACCTGGTCGCTCAACACCAGACGGAGACCGATCAGATCCTGCAAGCCCGGATTGCCCCGGCTGACCTTGACCGCCCGCTCGGCCAGCTCGAACCGCTCGATCCGCTGCTTCACCGTGACCTGCGCCTGCTGCCGGTTCAGCAACTTACGCTGGGCGACCGACGACAACGGGCGCAGCGCGATCTGCTCCAGCCGATCTTCCAGACTGTTGAGGGTGAACTGGAAGCGGCTGGTCAGCAGCAGACGGCTGTCGGTCTCGGCCGGGTCGAACGCCCGCACCACCCCGGCCAGCACCGGCGCCAGCCGCGGACCGACCCGATGCGGTCCGTCCGGATCGGCCACCAAGATCCGCTCCAGATCGTCGAAGATCAACAACACTGGGCGCCCACCATCGGCCGCCTGCCCACACGGTCCGCTCAGCAGGTCGGTCAGCAGTTCGCCGAGAGCCTCCGGGTGGTCACGAACCTCCGCTCGCCGGTGCTTGATCAGTTCGCGGGCTTCCGGATTCGAACGCACCGCGTCGTCGAGCACGTCCAGGATCGCGGCCGCGCTGTAATCACCGAAGACCACCGCAGGCGCGAGATCCGGACGACGATCCGCGATCCGGGCGGCCAGACTCGACTTCCCCAGCCGGCCCTGCCCATGCAGCAGCACCCCAGCCCGATCCGGCGACCGCAACGCCCGCAACGCGCGCTGCAGCTCCGGTCGGCGGCCGACGAACATGGCCGGCGCCGCGACCGGCACATGCTGTTTACGGTCCAGGAACACCTTGGTGCCATGCACCGCCGACACCCGCGACCGCCGCCCGGTCCCGCCCACCACCGGGCCACCGCCGGACGGGCCGAACCACAACCTGGCCAGATGCCAGTCCGACCGCACCCGCCGCGTCGACGACCCCAGCAACGCCCGCCGGGCATCCCCGACCGCGACGGCGAGATCCGCCTGGTTGCTGAGCTGCTGATACAGGTTCTCGGCGAAGGTGGTCGCCGCCAGATCGTCGACCGAACCATCCCAGCCGAGCACCGCCGGCACACCCGCCGAGACCAACCCGGTGGCCATCGAGTGCGCGAGCAGCTCACCAGAGTCACCACCATCGCCGGTCCCGGTCCGCCGCCCTGAACCCGCAGGCAGATGTCCAGCGGCCCCGGCCGCCGTGGCGGTCAGGCACGCCGACACGAACAGCAGCCGCGGCACCTTGGTCAGCAATCTGACCAGCTCGTCCGTGGTGGTCGGCCGGTCGTCGCCGACCTCGTCCTCCATCATCAACGCCGGCACCCCCGCCCCGCCCGGCCGCGCCGAGAAGCTGTTCACCCCATGGCAGGACAGGTGCACCACCGGCATCCCGCCCAGGTCGGCCAGCCGCCGGCCCAGCTCGACCGGGTTCCCGGTGTCCTCCACCACAAGATCAACCCGGGTGTCGTCGACCGCCTTGAGGATCGCCGCTTCCTCGGCCTCGAAGTCCAGCTCATGCTGCCGACGCGGCGACGACGCCATGAACGCCAACCCCAGCCGGAACCCATCCAGCGCCGGCGGCGGCTCCGCCACACCCAGCCGACGCACCACACAGAACCGCACGAACGCGTCCGCCGCGAGGAACCCACCACCGGGCCGGGCCAGCAACTCGAACGGCGCCCGCAACACCGCCCACGCCCGGTCCGACGGCGACCGCGGCCCCCGCACCTCGAACACCAGCGGCGACGGAGCCCGATCGACCAGAGCCGTCAGCTGTCCCTCGTCACCGTCCAGCCAGGACCACAACTCCCGGCCGAGCCCGACAAAGACATGATCATCGGCGCCCGACTGCACCGCCCGCACGTAACGCACACCAAGGTCCGACAGCAGCGCCTCGTCGGCCGCGCCCAGCACCCGCCGAGGCCCGACACTCTCCGTGCCGACCAGCACCTCGAAGCCTGCCTCGTCCACCACCAGACCGGTCACGCCACCCGCCCGCCTCTCCACCCCGCCGACAGGCACCGAACCCTGACCACGCCGATCCGGACCCACCCATCATCCGAGCACACTCCCCCAAATCGGTGAACCCGAGATCGCCGCCAACGACCGCCTACATCTGACGGACAGGTCTCGGACGCGACACCACAGCACAGCCGAAACCGATGCCGGCAATCCGCTGGGTCCTGAGGCACCTCGGCCGATGTGGCGCGCTGGCCCGTGCCGTGGCTGTGTCGAAGGAGGCGGAAGGTTCCATCCCCGCCGTCACGCTGGTCATGGGCCGAGCTGGGCTGTCAGGCGCCCACGCTGCCCACTCAACCCCGCCGCCGCTCACCCCCGCAACAGTGGTAGAGCCTGACGGTATCCGGGCGGCGGCGAGGACGAAGGCCGGCGGGAGCGGCGGCGGGCGGGACGATGGGTCGCTAGTGGATGGTCAGCTGGGAACGCAGGTGGCGGCTGGAAGCGCTGGAGACCTGCTCGGCCACCGCGTCGCGGATCAGGGTGCTTCGGTGGCGCACGTGGCCGTCGGCGTCCTCGGCCAGCAGGTGCGCGTGCATCAGGCGGTCGATGCAGGCCAGCACGTCGGTGACCGGGCGGCCGGTGAGCCGGGCCAGGTCGTCCACGGTCAGCTCGCCCAGCGCCGCGCACAACCGCAGCACCTCCCAGCTGGGCTCCGGCATCCACTCGGTCCGGGTCCGGGCGACCTGCATGGCCACCGCGGCGGTCACCGCGGGGCTCCGGTCGGCCACCGCGACCAGGGCGGCGACGCCGCCGGTGCGCTCGATCAGCTTGGGGTCGAGCGGCGCCAGGTCGAGTTCGGTGAGCGGGCTCAGCCGCAGCACCAGCGGACTGCCCAGGCCGGCGATCGGCCGCTCGCGGATCTGCGACGGGTAGCGGTAGGTGAGCACCACCCGCAGCCGCGCGCAGTGCCGGCCCAGCCAGGCCAGCTCGGCCACGCTCACCTCGTCCAGCCCGGCGGCGTCGTCGACCGCGATCAGCAGCGGCACCGGCCCGCACAGGGTGTCGGCGACCGCGGCCAGTTCCTCGCGGCGCAGCGCGCGCTGCTCGGCCATCGCCGCCTCGACGGTGGCCGGCACGACGCCGCGGACGCCGAGGTCGGCGAGGGCGCTGTGCAGCCAGGTGAGCCGGAGCGCGCCGGCCGAGGCCGGGCCGTGCCCGATGCCGACCCGTTCCGGCGCTCGCCGGCGCAGCTCGTCCAGCAGCGCGGTCTTGCCGGCGCCACTGGGCCCGACCAGGTGCACGACCGGGACCTGGTCGTTGCTGAGCAGCAGTTCGATCTCGGCGTTCCGGCCGAGGAAGCGCTGCCGGTTCTGTTCCGGTGCGGGGTTGGGGGCGCTCCGGGATTCTCCCGTCAGCGAAGGCGGCGAAGGCGGCGGCGAGGGCGTGGCCGACCGGCTGAGCAGCACGTTGCGCTGGAGCTCGGCGGTCCGGGCGGACGGCGCCACGCCCAGTTCGTCGTCCAGCGCCTTGCGGCAGCGCTCGTAGAGGCGCAGCGCGTCGTCGGGGCGGCCGAGGGCGGCGGCGGCGACCATGCCGATCTGGTAGGCGGACTCCAGGAACGGGTCGAGTTCGATGGCGGCCAGGGACAGGCGTAGCGCCCGGGCCGGGTCGCGGTCCATGATCCCGTCGGCGATCTCCAGGTGGGCGTTCTGCAGCGCGACGCGGACCTCGTTGCGGACCGGTTCGGCCCAGTCGGCGTACGGGTCGTCGGCGAACGGCAGCTCGTGGGCCAGGGCGGTGATCTCCTGCTGGAGCGGGAGGCGCTCGGGCGAGCCGGTGGGCACCAGGTCGAGCCCGCGGATCCGGTGGTGCAGGTCGGCCAGGTCGAGCCAGGCCCGGGACGTGTCGAAGAGGTAGCCGCCGGCCCGGGTGACGATGAAGTGGGTGGCCGCGGTGCCGTCCGGCTGGAGGCGGCGGCGGATCACCGAGACGTAGTGCTCGAGCGCGGCCACGTGGTTGCCGGGCAGGTCACGGCCCCAGACGGCGTCGGCCAGCGCATCCTTGGACTGGATCCGGTCGTAGCGGGCGGCGAGCACGCTGAGGACCTGACGGGCACGTCGGGGCAGCCCGGCGGCGGGCAGGCTCACGCCGTCGTCACCGGCCACGTCGAGCCGGCCGAGCACTCTCACCCGCATGGCGCCCCTCCTGACGAACCCGGTGCTCTGATCGGCAGGGCAGTGCCCGGGCTGAAGCCTTTCGCCCGGGTAACCGCTTCCCCATGTCTCCCGTTGATTTCCTCAGATGACGCGGATAGACGTGCGTTGATGATGAGGAAGCGCTTCCCCGTGACGCATACTCCCGGCACCCGTTTCCCCGCGGAGGTAGCCCATGCGTTCATCCCCCTTCCTCAGATCCCTGCTCGCGGCCACCCTGGTCGCGAGCGTCACCGTGATCGCCGCCGCCGCCCCGGCGACGGCGGCCACCCGCACGGTCCAGGCCGAGTCGTACGCCGCTCAGTCCGGTGTCGTCCTGGAGCAGACCGCCGATACCGGCGGCGGCCAGAACGCCTCCTATCTCGCCAACGGCGACTGGATGCGGTACGACAACGTCGACCTCGGCGCGGCCGGCAACCTGGTCATCCAGGCCCGGGTCGCGTCGGTGCCCGGCGGCGGCACGATCGAGCTGCGCACCGGCTCGGCCACCGGCCCGCTGCTCACCACGTTCTCGGTCACCGGCACCGGCGGCTGGCAGAACTGGGCCACCGTCAGCGCCACCGTGGCCAGCCATCCGACCGGGGCGCAGACCGTGTTCGCCCTGCTCCGCAACGGTGGCGGCGACTTCGTCAACATCAACTGGTTCTCGTTCGGCGACGGCCAGCCCGGCGGCGCCGGCTGGGTGGTGATGGACCAGGGGGTGTGGCAGCAGCAGCTGGCCCAGTTCGACGCCATCCCCAACCGCACCATCCCGGGCGGCGCGGTCCGCGTGCCCGAGTTCAACGCCACCTGCTCGTACAGCCACTCCCGGCCGGACGACCCGATCGTGTTCCCGAACATGCCGGGCGCCTCACACATGCACAGCTTCCTCGGCAACCCCTCGACCAACGCGGCCACCACCACGCAGACGCTCCTGCAGAACGCGGGCACCACCTGCCGGCCGGGTCAGGACCTGTCGGCGTACTGGATTCCCAGCCTGACCGACCGCGGCCGGGTGATCGAGCCCAACGACGTGGTCGTCTACTACGGCTCGCGGCTGCCCGACCCGACCCGGACGAAGCCGTTCCCGCAGGGCTTCCGGTACATCGCCGGGGACGCGCGGCTGCAGGTGCCGACGCCGGCCGGGTCGGTGAACGCGTTCTACTGCGCCGGGCCGGGTGGCGAGATCGGCCGGAGCACCGACGGCAACTGGCCGATCTGCGCGCCGACCGCCACGCTGATGTTCCAGCTGGTCTTCCCGGACTGCTGGGACGGCGTGCACCTGGACAGCCCGTCACACAAGGAGCACGTGGCCTACACCTACACCGGCACCTGCTCGGGACAGTTCCCGGTGGCCATCCCGTCGGTGTCGTTCCTGATCGCGTACCCGACGTCGGGCAGTGCTCAGGGTTTCACCCTGGCCTCGGGCATGGCGTCCTCGATGCACGGTGACTCGTGGATGGCCTGGGACAACGCGGCTCTGGGACAGCGGGTCAAGAACTGCGTCGTCCAGAACGCGAAGTGCAACAGCGCCGGCAACTACTGACCTGCCGGCAACGAAAGAGGAAAGGTCACTAGAAATGAGGGCGGCGGTCGCATAGCGTCGCAGATGTTCATCGACGTTCATCGTTGGGAGCTTCTGTGCATGTTCTGCTGACCGCCGCCCTTGTCCTCTCGCTCGCACCGGGTGCTCCGGCGGCGCCGGCGGCGCAGGAATGGACCGTGGCCCAGGACGCGATGACCGCGCGGCTCACCCTCGACGGCGGCCGGCTGAGTTTCGGCGTGGGCCCCTTGTCGCCGGCCCCGATCGGGATCCGGACGACCGCGGCCGACCTCAGCGGCGGCCTGACCTTCACCGGGCGCACCAGCCGCACGGTCCGTGAGCAGTACACGATGACCACCGGCAAGCAGCTCGAGCGGAACACCGCCCTGCGTGAGTCCACCTTCGACTTCACCGGCGCCGGTGGCGCGCGGCTCCAGGTGGTCGTGCGGGTCTCGGCCGAGGGCGCGGCCTATCGGTACGTCCTCCCGGACGGCGCCACCGTCACGGCCGAAGCAAGCTCCTGGGCGATCCCCCCGGAAGCGGCGGCCTGGCTGCTGCCGTACTCCCCGAACTACGAGGAGACCCGGATCCAGACCACGGCGGGCGCCGCGCCGGCCGGCGACTACGGCTTCCCGTCGCTGTTCCGGATCGGCGGCACCTACGCCATGCTCAGCGAGTCGGACGTGGACGGCCGTTACGACGGCGCCCGGCTGACCCACGCAAGCAGCTCTGCCTTCAGTCCGGCGTTGGGTGGTGGCGGGGCTGCGGAGGGCGGGGCGTACACCATCAGGCTGGCCGACCCGGCGATCACCGCGACCGGCCCGCTGAGCACCCCGTGGCGCGTCGCCGTCGTCGGCGACCTGGCCACCGTGACCGCGAGCACGCTCACCGACGACCTGGCGCCGAAATCGAAGATCGACGACACCTCCTGGGTACGCCCGGGCGTCGTCGCGTGGTCCTGGCTGTCCGAGCACTCCAGCCCGGCCGACCCGGTGCGCCAGAAGCAGTACATCGACTTCGCCGCGCGCAACCGCTGGCCCTACGTGCTGATCGACGAGGGCTGGAACGCGTCCTGGGTGCCCGAGGTGGTCCGCTACGCCCGGGCCCGTGGCGTCGACGTGCTGCTGTGGTTCCACTGGAGCGCGTTCGACACCGAGCAGGAACGCGACACCATGCTCCCGCTGGTGAAGTCGTGGGGCGTGGCCGGCGTGAAGATCGACTTCATGGACTCGGACAGTCAGGCCCGGTTCCAGTGGTACGACCAGATCCTGCCCGCCACGGCCGCACAGAAGCTGATGGTGAACTTCCACGGCGCCACCATCCCGCGCGGCATCCAGCGCACCTGGCCGCATGTGATGACCCTCGAGGCGGTCCGCGGCGCCGAGCAGTTCCGCACCCGCGCGGCGACCAACACGATCTTCCCGTTCACCCGCAACGTCACCGGTGGCATGGACTACACGCCGGTCACCTGGGCGGTCACCGACCGGGACACGACCGATGCCCATGAGGTGGCGCTGGCCGTGGTCTACGAGTCGGGCTGGCAGCACCTGGCCGACAAGCCCGAGACGTACGAGGCCCATCCGGAGGCGTTGCGCACGCTCAGCCAGATCCCGACGGTGTGGGACGAGACGCGGCTGCTCGCCGGCGCCCCGGGCACCGAGGCGGTGGTGGCCCGGCGGGACGGGAAACGCTGGTGGATCGGCGGGATCACGGCGACGCCCGCGCACACCTGGACGACCGGCCTCGACTTCCTGGGCACCGGCCGCTGGCTGGCCGAGACGCTGCGGGACGGCGGCCACGGCCTGGTCCGGGAGAGCCGGATCGTGCGGAGGACCGACACGCTGGCGGTGCCGGTCGCCACCAACGGCGGCTTCGTGACCGCGCTCTGCCCGTACACCGGAGCGGCGACCTGCGACCGGGCGGTCGAGCCGGTGCCGGCGACGGTCCTGACCGTCGACCCGCCCTCGGCCGAGGTTCAGCCCGGCGACACGGTTCATGTGAAAGCGACGTTCACCCTTCCGGCCGGCGGCCCGATCACCGACGTACGACTCGCGCCCATCGACCACGCGCCCGTCACCCAGGCCCGTCTCCGCGGCGGCGAGTCTGTCGAGGGTGAATGGGACCTGACCGCGCCCACCGGCGTCACCGGTGACGTCGACCTGCCGATCGTGGCCACCTACACCTGGCATGGCGAGACCGTGCACGTCGAGCAGGCCGTCCGCCTGTTCATCCCGCCGCCCGCCCCGACCGGCGACACGTGGGTGAGCGACCTGGCGTTCCTCAACGAGTCGAATGGCTGGGGCCCGATCGAACGCGACCGCGCCAACGGCGAGAGCGCCCCGGGCGACGGTGGTCCGATCTCGCTCCGCGGCACCACCTATCCCAAGGGACTCGGCACTCACGCGCCGGCCGAGGTGGCGGTCTGGCTGGGTGGCGCCTGCACGTCGTTCGCCGCGACCGTCGGCGTGGACGACGAGGTGACCTCGCCCGGCTCGGTGAGCTTCGAGGTTCTCGGTGACGGCCGCCCGCTGGCGAGCACCGGCGTGCTGCGGGGCAGCGACCCGGGCTTCCCGGTCACGGCCGACGTGACCGGCGTCCGGCAGCTGACCCTGCGGGTCACCGACGGCGGCGACAACAAGAACTACGACCACGCCGACTGGGCCGCCGCACGCCTTGCTTGCCGGTAAAACACCCGTCCAAATCCTCAGGACCCGGCCGGACAGGTCGATCTGACGCTTCGTGATCCCCCCGCCCGTTCCCGCGCTCAGCCCCGGCACCCGCCTGGTGCACGTGGCTCGCCAGCCCATCTTCGATGCGGCCGGTGATGTCGTGGCGTACGAGTTGCTCTTCCGCGGCCGGATGGACGCGATCGACGCCGGACGCCGGGACGCCTACGCCACCAGCCAGGTCATCCTGAACGCGTTCGCCGAGTTCGGGGTGGGCGCGGTGGTCGGCGACCGCACCTGCTTCATCAACGTGACCCGTGAGTTCCTGATCGGCGAGCTCACCCTCCCGTTCGGCCCGGAGGGCGTAGTGCTCGAGGTGCTCGAGAGCATCACCGTGGACGACGAGGTGGTGGCCGGCGTGACCGCGCTCGCCGAGGCCGGCTACCGGATCGCGCTCGACGACTTCGAGCTCGGCACGGCGCACGAGCGGCTGCTCCCGCTGGCCTCGTACGTCAAACTCGATCTTCTGCAGTCCAAGCCCGGCGACCTCGCCGAGGTGGTCCGCCGCTGCCGGGCCTACCCGGGCATCGTGCTGGTCGCCGAGGGCCTGGAGACCGGCGAGCAGCTGGCGCTGACCAACCGGTACGGCATCGAGCTGCGCCAGGGCTACGTGCTCAGCCGCCCGCAGGTGCTCACCGCGACCGCGCTGACCCCGTCCCGGATGCACAGCCTGCAACTGCTCGGCGCGCTCAGCACCGTCGACGGCGACCTCGACCACGTGCTCGAGATCATCGCCGCCGACCCGGCCCTGACGCTGCGGCTGCTCCGTGCCACCAACTCGGCCGCCGTCGGCATCCCGGGCCGGGTGTCCTCGGTGCGGCAGGCGGTAGTTCTGGTGGGTCTGGCCCAGGTACGCCGGTGGGCGATGCTGATGGCCGTCGAGGAGGCGGCCGACGCCACCCCGGCCCAGATGGCCGACGCCCTGACCAGAGCCCGGCTCTGCGAGAACATCGCACCCTCGTTCACGGTGAGCCCGGACGCGGCGTTCATGGCCGGCCTGATCTCGGCCGTGGCCCAACTGCTCGGCACCTCCCCGTCCGCGCTCGCCCACGAGCTGCCGCTGAGCCTCGAGATCGGCACCGCGCTGGCCCGCGGCGCCGGCCCGCTCGGCCAGGTGCTGCGGGTGGTCAGCGCGTACGAGCACGGCGACCTGACCGAGGCCGCCACCGCGTACCGCGGCGACGACCTGGTGGGCAGCGTGATGGCCGCGATGCGCTGGTCGACGATGACGCTGGGAGCGGCGCTGTGACCGCCCCGGCCCTGCTCCGCGACGAGCGCGCGACGCTGCTGGAGAGCGTCGCCGAGCTCGAGGCCCGGCCGGTGTCGGCCCTGCGGACGATCGTCGAACCGGCCACCGAGATCCGCCGCCGGGCCGAGGAGCTCGGCGAGTCCGAGATCGCCCAGCGTGCCCGGCTGCTCGTGATCAGCGTCGGGCTGCGCGAGGGCAAGATCGAGCAGAGTGGCCGCGAGGCGCACCAGGTGCTGGCCTGGGCGCAGCAGAACGGCCACGCGTACCTGACCGCCCGGGCGCATCAGGAACTCAGCATGTTCTACCGCCTGATCGGCGACCTGGAGTCCGCGCACACCCACGGCGTCGAGTGCGTCTCGAAGCTGCCCGACGACGTGCCGCCGCACATCATGGCCCGGCACGTGGTGCGGATGGCCATCGCGGTCGACGAGAACGGGCACCACGCCGAGGGCGACCGCCGGTTCCAGGAGGCGCTCGACCTGGCCACGGCGGCCGGTGACATCGAGCAGACCGTGCAGATCCTGAACAGCATGGCCTACACCGAGTACGAACGGGAGAACGAAGAGTCCGCGCTGGCCCTGGTGCAGCGCATGCGCGACATCGAGGCGAAGAGCGCGTTCTCGTTCAGCGCCGGCCAGATCGACACGATCGCCCGCATCGAGATGATGATCGGCGATCACGACGCCGCCATCGCCACCCTGAACGCGGTCCTCGACCCGTCGTCCTCGGTGGTCGGCAACGAGGGCGACGCGATCGCCATCTGCCTGCACTCGCTGGCGCTGGCCTACCGGCTGGCCGGCCGCTACGCCGAGGCCCAGGAGGCGCTCAACGGCGTCCTGACGCTGGCCGACGAGCGGAGCCTGCACCGGATCCGGGCCCTGGCCCGTGAGGAGCAGGCCGCCCTGTACGCCGCGACCGGCCAGTTCGAGAAGGCGTACGAGGAGCACCGCGAGTTCCACACCGAGATGAACGCGCTGTCCTCGCTGGCCCGGGAGGCCCGGGCCCACGCGCTGCAGGCGGTGTACGACGCCGAGGAGGCCCGCCGGGTCGGCGAGCACTTCCGCGAGATGGCCCACCGGGACGCGCTGACCGGCCTCTACAACCGCCGGTACGTCAACGAGCGGATGCCGGCGCTGCTCGGCGAGGTGGCCTTCGACGGCACTCCGTTGTCGCTGGCGCTGATCGACCTCGACCACTTCAAGCGGATCAACGACACGCTCTCGCACAGCACCGGCGACTCCGTGCTCCAGCACCTCGGCCAGTTGTTGATGGCCGAGGCGGCCGGCGGCGGGGAGATCGCGGCCCGGATGGGCGGCGAGGAGTTCGTGCTGATCTTCCCGGCCACCGAGGCGGACGAGGCGGAACGTCGCTGTGAGGCGCTGCGCCGGCGGATCGCCGATTACCCGTGGTCGACGATCACGGGCACGCTGCCGGTGACCGCGAGCATCGGCATCACCACCGTGTTCGACGGTCAGTTGCCGTCGTCAGCGATCCTGTCCCGCGCCGACCGCAACCTCTACGCCGCCAAGCACCAGGGCCGCAACCGCGTCGTCGCCGACTGACGGCACGACGCGGTCACGGCCGCGGTGGCACCGTTGATCAGGGCTTGATCGGCAGGGTCTCGCCGGCCAGGATCTTCTTGCCGCCGGCGACCTTGGCGTCGTAGGGGCTGGGCAGCTTCCACAGCTTGGCCAGCCGGGCGGCGTCGTCGTAGTCGTAGCCCTCCTTGAAGAAGGCGTCGACCTGCTTGTCCTTGACCGGCTGGTCGGCCGGCACGACGTAGCCCGGCTTGACCGGGAGCTTCTCGCCGTCGAGCAGCTTCTGCCCGGCGATCGCCTTGACCTGGATGAGCTCCTTGTCCTGCATCTTCCAGAGCTTCTGGAGCTTCTTGCCCTCGCCCAGGTCGTAGCCGGAGGCGAAGTACTTGTCGAGCGCCTTCTCCTCCTGGTCGGAGACGCCCGGGCCGGCGTTCGGCCGCGACGCGTCCTCCGTGGCGCCCGGCTTCGCGGCCGGGCTAGGGCCGGCGGCCGGGGCGCCGGCCTGCACGACGGCGACCCCGCCGGAACTGGCCGCGGCCGCGTCGTCGGCGCGGAGCAGGCCGGGGATCGAGAATGCGCCGGTGATGACCGCGGCGCCGAGCACGGCGCCTCCCGCGGCCTGGATCAGGCGGCGGCGACGGGTCTTGGCGTGCTCGGCCGACTCCAGGGCCTCGCCGAGCTCGTGGGAGTCATGATTCTCGTTGGTCACGTCTCTTGAAATGCACCAGCGCCCGGTTCTGTGCACTCAGGGCTCGAGAATTCCGTCGGCGATCTTCCCGGCGAGGGCGAAAGCCGACGTCGCCGCCGGTGACGGGGCATTCCGCAGGTGGGTGACGACACCAATCCGGTCGATCATGAAGTCGTCGACCAGCGCGCCGTCGCGGCCCAGCAGCTGCGCCCGCACCCCGGCGTGAACCGTGCCGTCGAGGTCGCCGACGGACAGCGACGGCACGTACCGGGCCGCCTCGCGGACGAACGCCCGCTTGTCCACGGCCATCCTCATCTCGTGCAGGCCGGTCCGCCAGAACCGCCGGGCCAGCCGCCAGGTGCCGGGCCAGGTCGCGGTCAGCCAGACGTCCCGGGGGCGCCAGCGGGCCAGGGTGTACGCGTCACGGGCCGGCGCCAGCAGCGCGGTCGGGCCCAGCATCGTGTGGCCGTCCACGTGCGGTGTCACGTGCACGCCGAGGAACGGCAGCCGCGGGTCGGGCACCGGATAGATCATGTGCCGGGTGAACGGTTCCCGCAGCCGCAGGTAGGCGCCCCGGAACGGGATGACCCGGGTTCCACCGGCCGCGCCCAGCCGGTCGGACCAGAGGCCGGCGCAGACCACCACCCGGCGGGCGCGGAGGGAGCCGCCGCGATGGTCGACGACCCCGTCCGGGCCGACCCGGGTCACGTCGACGCCGAGGCGCACGTCGGGCAGGGACGCCGCGATCGACCGGGCCACGGCGGCGAAGTCGGCGATCCCGGTGTCCGGCGCGTGCAGGGCGGCCACGCCGCGTACAGCCGGTTCGAGCTCGGTGAGCTCCGCCGCCCCGATCCGCCGGAGCGAGGGCACCCGGTTGGCCACGCCTCGATCGAAGAGGGCGGCCAGGCGCGGGATCTCGTCGGCCGAGGTGGCCACGATCAGCTTGCCGCAGCGGACGTGCGGGATGTCGTGCTCGGCGCAGTACTCGTACATCATCCGGGCGCCGCGCACGCACAGCCGCGCCTTCAGCGACCCCGGCGGGTAGTAGATCCCGCCGTGGATCACGCCGGAGTTGTGGCCGGTCTGGTGGGCGGCCACCCGGTCGGCCCGGTCGAGCACGACGATGGTGTCGGCCGGCCGCCGGCGCTGAACCTCGCGCGCGACGGCCAGCCCGACGATGCCGGCGCCGACCACCACAAGATCGGCGTCCATACCGGCGAACCTACCCCGCGGTCCAGTACAGGGCCCGGGCGAACGGGGCGTACAGGCCCTTGGGGTGGGCCCGGAACAGCGGCTCGGTGCCGAACAGGACGGCCCGGCCGCCCCGCGCGGTCGGCCCGCTGATCACCGCCGCCCGCCCGGCCGCCTCGGTCGAGGACGGCAGCCAGTGGCCGGCCACGAGCGGGGTCGAGGCGTACCGCTGCTCGACGGTGAACCCGGTGCCGGTGAACCACAGCGGCGAGTAGACGAACGAGTGCGGCGGCGAGCCGGCGCCCACCACGGGCCCGGTGTTGTCCACCGCGACCACCCCGTTGGCGTCGCTCCGGGCGGCCACCGCGGTCGCCGGGAGCAGCCCGGCCGCGGCGTTGAACGCGGCGCCGGTCGAGCCGCGGGTGACCACGCCGCCGCGGGCCAGCAACTCGTCGACCTCGGCCCGGCCGGTCGCGTTGAGCCCGGCGTAGGACAGCCCGGACGAGACGACCAGGGTGTCCACGTCGGACAGATCGGCGCCGGCGTTGAGCAGCGCCGTGGAGACCACGCGCGGCTGGAATCCCATGTCCCGCAGCACGAACAACTCGTCGGCCGAGACCGCGGCCGCGATCGTGGGCCTGGTCAGCGGGGTGCCGGTCGCGGACCGGGGCGCGGCGGTGAACCGTACCCCGAAGCGGTCGGCCACCAACGAGGCCGCGTCGCGCGCCGCGGCCGGTACCAGCACGGTGGCCGCGGTGGTCTGCCGCACCGCCACCCCGAGATCGAGCAACGTGTTGAGCGCCCGCACGTCGCTGCCGTCCCGGAGGGTCAGCAGGAGGTCCCTACCTCCCGACGGCACGTGACCGGTGGGACCGGCGGCGACCACCGGACGGGTGGACACGCGCGGGGCGGCTGCGCGGCTGATGTCGACCGGCGCGCCCCAGAGCAGGCGGTGGCTCCAGCCCGAGATGTCGTACATCTGCGGCACCAGCTGGGAGATGTCGCGACCGGCCTCGAGCAGCACGTTGGCCAGGCCACGCTTCGGCTGGCGCATGTCGACGAGGTAGGTGCCGCGCGGGTAGGAGCGGCCGGTGAGCGTGAAGGCGTGCGTCGCCCGGGTCACCCGCACGTCGTTGGCGATCAGGTGGTCGACCAGCCGGGCCGCGGCCGGGCCGCTGTCCGGGATCACGTACGCGCGCGGGAAGGTCGTCGAGTAGCGGTCCTCCGGGCCGAAGCCCTCGACAAAACCGTCCGGGATCTCCGGCGACGGCTCGCCCGCCCAGCCCCGCCGGAACTGCTCGATCTGGCCCTCCAGCAGAGATCGTCGGTGCACATCGGCGTACGAGATCGCCGCGGTGACGGTCGCCGAAGCTACGTCGGTGTTGACCGCCGAGCGGCGGCGCAGCTCCTCGACCGGCAGCGAGTCGTAGACGCCCCGGTTGACCTGTAGCGGAATCTCCACGGTGTGGCCGACCGCGCCCTGGTAGATCGCGTACATCGGGGTGAAGATCGGCGGCCAGTCGTCCCAGTCGCCGGGCGAGTAGTCACGGAACGGGATGTCCGCCCGCGCGGTCTCCGGGTGGCCGAGCCGCTGGATCGCCGCCTCCATGCCGAGCGCGTTCGGCAGCGCGTGCTTGATGTACAGGTCGTACTCGTAGTTCTGGCCGTGCGGCGGCGTGGCCGGTTCGATCAGCGTGGTGCCGGTGTAGCCGTGCTCGTCCAGCATCACGAACGGCTGCGTCCCGATCACCACGTCGCGCACCGCCCGGGACTCGGGCTGCGACCCGGTCGCGTGGTCGCGGTTGATGTCGAAACCGGCGCCGTTGACCCGGGTCCCGGCGATGCGACCGTCCGGGTTGTTGGTCACGGTCACATACACGCGGGTACGCGCGAGCAGCGCCGCCGTGGCCGGGTCGGTCGCGCCGGCCAGCCGCTCGATCACCCGCAGCGCCCCGTCGGTGCCCTCCCACTCGTCACCGTGGATGTTCGCGTTGATCCAGACCGGGGTCTTGTAACCCAGCTTCAGCGCCGCGTCCCGGTTCGCCTGACGCGGATCGTCCTCGATCAGCGCCCGCCACCGGTCCTGCTTCCGGGCCTGGGCGGCCGTCTCGGGCGCGGTCACGGTGACCAGGTAGAGGTCGCGGCCCAGGGCGGAGTGCCCGATCACCTCGGCCGACACCCGGTTCGAGGCCTGCTGCAACGCGTTCAGCTTCGGCGCGATCCCGTGGTACGGCACGAGCCCGAGCTTGATCGACTTGTCGGCGGGGTTCTCCGGGTAGACGCGCAGCACGTTCTGGCGGGGGTAACCCGTCGTACCCGTAGCGATCTTGAACGTGGACGCGGATTGCCCGATCGGCGGAATCTCCGCGGCGACCGAGTTGCGCTCCGGCCCGTTGCCGAAGTCGCGAGTGGAGGGACTGTCGTCCGGTGCGGCCGGCGCGGGGTTACCGAGCAGGCCCGTCATCAGCAGTGCGGCAGCGAAGCCGGTGAAGGTGCGCTTGAGATCCACGAGGTGACCCTACGCAATCACCATCATGAATTTAAGTGGTTGTCGCCGCTCGCAGCCTCATCGGCGGACCCCGGAGGTTCTTGAGCCGCACGGCACCCTAATGGGATGCTCGGTGCCATGTGCACCGAGAAGTGTTCGCAGCTCACCCGCCGTGCCGCCGTGATCGGGGCGGCCGCGGCCGTGACCACCGCCGCACTCGGCGCCTCCGCCGGCCCCGCGTCCGCCTCCACCGGTCACCCGGTGCTCGGCCGTCACCTCCAGGACCTCACGCACCCGTACACCACCTCCTTCCCCGCGTTCGAGCCGGACGAGGCGCCGCGGCGGGAGACGTACGCGACGATCGAGGACGACGGCTACTACATGCAGGAGTGGCGGGTCATCGAGCACACCGGCACGCACGTCGACGCGCCCGGGCACTTCATTCCCGGCGGGCGCCTCTCGACCGAGCTGCGCCTGGCCGAGCTGATCACCCCCGCGGTCGTGGTGGACATCGCGGCCCGTGCGGCGCGTGAGCCCGACACGATGGTCACCGTCGACGACCTTCAGCGGTACGAGCGGCGCCACGGCCGCATCCCCGACGGCGCGGCGGTGCTGATGTATTCCGGCTGGGCCGCCAAGGCCGGCGACGCCTCGGCGTACCGCTCGCACTTCCCCGGCTTCTCGGTGGAGGCGTGCGAGTGGCTGCTGCGCCGGCGCCGGATCCGGTCGCTGGGCGTGGACACGCTGAGCATCGATCCGGCGCCGTCGGAGACGTTCGACGTACACCTCGCGCTCCTCGGCGCCGACCGCTACGGCCTGGAGAACCTCGCCCACCTCGACCGCATGCCGCCGGCCGGCGCGACCATCGTGGTCGGCCTGATCCCCTACGAGCAGGGCTCCGGCGGCCAGGCCCGCATCTTCGCGACCTGGTGAGCCCTTCTACGCGGTGACACTCAGGAGGAACTCGGCCGCCGGCAGGGCGAAGACGGCCACCACGCCGGCCATGCGCGGGATCGTCGGCGTGCGCGCGAGAATCGCGTAGGCCACCACCACGACCGGCGCCATCCCCCACTGGAACGCCACCGGGTGGTAGCTCAGCCACAGCGCGGTGGCCACCACCCACATCACCAGCCCCGCCCGATAGCACCGCTCCGCGCCCCACCGCACCGCCGACGTGATCAGCCCCGCCGCGCGATCGGCGCCCTCGTCGAGCACCGTGGTCGGCAGATAGAGCGCCGCCGCGAGCAACAACCCCAAGATCACCCAGATCATCGGGTACGCCGTGACGGGCCGATGCAGCGCCCATCCCGCGGCCGGCGCCAGCACCCCGACGACCAGCGCGTTCACGGCCACGTCGAAGCCCGGCCGCGCCTTGAGCCGCAGCGGCGGCGCGCTGTAGGCCCACCCCAGCCCGAGCACCACGACCGCACCGGCCAGGAAGACCGGCCCCAGTGCCGCCGCCACGACCAGCGTGGCGGCGGCACTCCCCCGGTGCCAGCGCCGCAGCAGGTCCGGGCTGAGCTGCCCGGTGACCAGCGGCGCTGTGGCCTTGCGCGGATTGACCCGGTCGCTGGGCAGGTCGTACAGGTCGTTCTGGGCCAGCACGGTCGTCCACACCAGCGGACCCAGCAGCACGGCCAGCAGCACGGCCCGGCCCGGCGGCAGGAGCTGCCCACCGGCCAGCACCGACCCGAGAAAGGCCCCGCCCCAGCCCAGCGGCCAGAACCACGGCCGGGCCAGCCGGATCATCGCTGCCGTCCGGATTCTCGCTGCCGTCCGAGCCAGTGCCACCATGCCCTGAACGCTAGGAATTTCCGGCGGCCGCGTGATCCCGCGCGAGCGCGAACCGCCTCCCCCTGGCGAGGGAGCCCGCTACGTGGCCGACCAGCGGATCACGGTGCGCGTACGCAGAGCGACCTTGCCGTTGATCTTGACCCGGTACTTCTCGGTCACCGTGCGCCGCGTCTGCCACTGCTTCGACTCCGCCTTCCGGCCGCCGCGCTCGACCGTGACCGGGCGCAGGTACCACCAGCGCCCTTCGGTGCCGGCCGGGCCGAACAGGCGGATGTACTTCGTTGTCGCCCGGAACGGGTCATCCGTCATCGGCCACGGCGCGCCGCCGACGTTCAGCAGCGGCTGCAGCGCGCGGTACCAGGTCCAGGCCATCTTCTGGTAGCCGAACTCGTTCGGGTGCAGCCGGTCCAGCAGGTCGGTCCCGTCGACGCCGGTCTGGTCGACCAGGCCCACCCGCTCCCCCTTGCTCGCGACCACGGCCGGGATCCGCGCGTTGTAGGCGTCGATCTGCTTCGAGTACATCCGGCGGGCGGTCTCGTCGTTCGACCCGACGACCTTCGCCACCAGCACCCGCACGTCCGGCGACGCGGCCAGCAGCTGGCCGATGAGCAGGCTCAGCCGATCCGCCGCGCCGACCGCCTCCGCGGCGCTGCGCATGTCATTCGTCCCGATGTGCAGCAGCACGATGTCGGGCCGATAGGTCGCCATCCACCCGTCGGCCTCCGCGGCGATCTGCCGGATCCGCCAGCCCGAGTGCCCTTCGTTGTCCCGGTCGACGCCGGCCTCGGCGCCGGACGACTGCGACCCCACGAAGTCGACGTCCACGCCGGCGGCACGGAGCCGCTGCTGCAGTGCGACGCGGTACGACCCCATCCGCACCGACCCGATCCCGTACGTGATCGAGTCACCGAGCGGCATGATCCGCACCGGCCCCGAGCCGTCCTCCGCCACCGGCTGCGTCTCCAGGCCGCTCTCCGCCGCCGGCACCGTCTCCGGGCCGGCCTCCGGCGCCGTCTCCGAGCCGGCCTCCGCCACGGTCGCCGCGACCGCCGGCGTCGCACCGGGCAGGGCCACGGCACACGCGCCGGCGCCGCCGACCACGGACAGAGCGACGACGGACGCCAGGGCCAGACGCAACGTGTTCATGCCCTTCGTTATCGAACGCGAGCGGGAGCGGATTGAGCACACTCCCGGTGCGGTTCAGGAGCCCCGCGGCCTACAGCCCCTCGACGATCAGCGTGATCTTCCCGTCGTCCTCGAGCCAGAAGTCCTGGACCATGCCGGTCATCAGGACGTCGCCGCCCAGACTCCACCGGACCGGCGAGGCGAGCACCTGCTCCCTCGAATAGGCGTCCAGGGCTCCGGGCTTGAGGTGCAGGTCGAAGCGGACCGGCTCGTCGGACACTGCGGCTCCTGACGTCGAGGATCGAGGGAAGCCCGGACCGTACGTGAGCTTTGCCCCGCTTCCGTCGCACCGGCTGTGCGGGCGCTGGTGGCTCGCCGAAGTGTCGTACCGCCGTGGCATGCTGGCGCCCGTGATCGTGGAGTTCGAGTCCGAGCTGTGGGTCTGGGCGGCCCGGCGCGACGACAGCTGGACCTTCGTGAGCCTGCCCGTGGACGAGTCCGAGGAACTCCGCGAGCTGGTCGGCGGCCTGGCCCGCGGCTTCGGCTCGGTGCGGGTCCGCGCGGCCATCGGCGGCAGCAACTGGCGTACGTCGATCTTCCCCGACGCCGCCCGCCGGTGCTACGTGCTGCCGGTGAAGAAGGCGATCCGCCGGGCCGAGAAGCTCAACCCCGGCGACACCACCCTGATCACCGTCGAGACCGTCGATGTTTGACCACCTGGTGGCCGAGATCGGCGCCGACCCCCAGGTCGTGGGCATCGTCCTGACCGGCTCCCACGCCCGGGGCACCGCCACCGACCGATCAGACATCGACCTGTGCGTCGTCACCCACGCCCCCCGTGAGCGCCGCCGCGAAAAGGTGATCGACGAGTTCTCCCGCACCCCCCGGCAGTTGGCCGACACCAGCGACACCTACCAGCGCTACACCTTCCGCGGCGCGCGTGTCCTCCTCGACCGAGGCGGCGTCCAGCCCTTGGTCGACCAGCAGGCCACGCCCACCCCCGCCGAGGCGCGAACCTGGGCCCGCGACAACCTCGACGGTTACGTCAACTTCCTCTACCGCGCCGCGAAGTCCCAACGCGACGGCCACCCCACCGCGGCCGCCCTCGACCTGGCGGAAAGCATCCCGTGGCTGCTGACCACGGTCTTCGCGCTGCACGGCCGGCTGCGGCCGTACAACAAGTATCTGTCCTGGGAGTTGGAGAAGTTCCCGCTCGGCGACCCATGGAACGCCCTGCCCGAACGAGCTTCAACCCACCCGGCGTCCCTCTTCCCCGACGTGGAACGCCTGGCCCGAACGCAAGGCCACGCCGACCTACTCGACTCCTGGGGCGACGACCTGTCCTTGATTCACCGCTCCTTCGACCCCAGCCGCGGCATCATCCGCTGAACCCCCAACGCGACCACCCCGAGCACAAGACCCAGCAACGCGTTGAACACCGGAATAGCCACGTATCCCGGCAACGGAATAGCTTCGGCCGAGGCAAGAACCGGCTGCAGAGACAGGTTCAAGAGAATCGCGAACACTCCATAAGCAACCCCGGCCACGCCCAGCGTAAGAACCGGATTCCCCACCCGCGCCACCACAACAGCCACCACCTGAACCACACAGATGACCACGGTGACCACAATCGGCCCGACCGGCTTCCCCAACACCCCACCGTCAAAGGCGCCGACAACACTGAGCACCGGCCGAACCAACCCGAACAACCCCAACACCACTGCAAGCCGAAAATTCATACCGCCGACGCTAGAAACCCCGGCGCCCCCACGAATCCGCTCAGTGTCGACGATCCAGCCGGGGTTTCCCCTGAGTTCCGACCCGCATGCCTGCGGCGCAAACCCAGTCCTGACGTTCGAAGGCCCAGCTCAACGACTATGAGCTGGGCCACCATCAGGAGGGCGACGGACGAGTCGGCCTGTACGCCGGACTATGTGCGGCGCGGCTGTGTTGAGCTGCGGAAACGGCGGTGCAGAGCCCGTCTAGGGCGTCGCCAGGGCGTGGGTGCCTTCTTGGCTGCCCCGAACAGGGCATCGATTGCCGCGCGAGTGCGTTCCTCATTGGCCGGCATGAGGTGTGTGTAGGTCCGCAGGGTGAAACCGGGATCGGCGTGGCCGAGATACGCAGCGAGTGCCTTGACCGTCTCGCCAGCGTCGAGGAGGGCGGAGGCGTAAAAGTGGCGGAGCGCGTGCATCCCGATCGCACGAGTTCGCTCGATCCCGGCCTGTTCCACTGCCGGGTGCCAGACGTCCGGGTTGAAGTCGCTGCGATTGATCGCGTTATTTCGCGTCGTGGTGAACAGCAGCGTTGCGGTAACACGGCCCGCGTTCCGGGATCCTCCCAGGGCAGGGCGACTGCGACGGGCGGTACTTCGGCAATGTGCGTCGCGAGCCTTCCTGCTACGACATCGGACAACGGGATTTCGTCGTTCCTTGTTGTTCTTCGGCAGGCCGTAGACGAGCCTGGAACGCACCCGTTTCACCTGCCGCCGCACGTGGAGCCAGCCGCCGATCAGGTCGAGGTCGTCGACGGCCAGGCCGAAGATTTCCCCCTGCCGTAGCTCGCACCCACTGTCTAGTACTCCAGCAGGAGATCCGTTCTGACCTGCGGTGACGGTGCGGGTTTGTCCGTGAGCAGCAAGCAGCCACCGTCGAGTCTCAGTGGTTGTGTGGACCTCAAAAGATGCGGCGGTGGCTGCCGCCTACAGAGTAGACGCCCAGCGATGGGCTGAGCTGTTCGAAGAGCTGCTGGACACGATCGAGGAACGCTTCACCCGCCCGGAACCGCGGCGTCGGGTCAGGGACTTCATCTCGGGATTGCTGGCGCCTTTACCAGTCAAGAACTGCTGGACGATCGCGGAACACGCCGGTGACGATGGGCCAGGTGGGATGCAGGATTTGATCGGCCGGGCCAGCTGGGACGACGCCGGAGTCCGCGCTGATGTCCGAGACTTCATCGCCGCCCGACTCGGCCATCCCGACGGGGTTCTGCTGGTCGACGAGACTGGCGATCTGAAGAAAGGCACCCACACCGTCGGGGTGCAACGGCAGTACTCCGGCACCGCTGGGAAGATCGAGAACTGCCAGCTCGCGGTGCATCTGTCCTATGCGGCACCGGCCGGGCACACTCTGCTCGATGTGGCCCTCTACCTGCCGAAATCCTGGACCGATGAACCGCAACGACGCGTTGAGGCAGGAGTGCCTGACACCGTCGCCTTCGCGACGAAACCGCAGCTGGCTCGGCGGCTGATCGAGACCGCGGTGGCCGGTGGCCTGCCGTGTCGATGGGTCGCCGGCGACGAGGCCTACGGCGGTGACCCGAACCTCGCCCTGGCGCTGCGCGGCCTGCGGCTCGGCTACGTCCTCGCGGTCGCCTGCTCGCATCGCGTCGCGACCGGCCTCGGTGTCGCGCGGGCCGACCGGATCGCTGACGGTCTGCCTAAGCAAGCCTGGCAGCGGATGTCCGCCGGCGCCGGCGCAAAGGGATTCCGTTACTACGACTGGGCCTTCATCACCCTGCCGCACACCGCCGACCAGCACACAGGTCACCATTGGCTGCTGAACCGCCGTAACCGCACCACCGGCGAACTGGCCTTCTACCGCTGCCGGTCACCCGAACTCGTCGCCTTGCACCAACTGGTCGCAGTCGCCGGCCGTCGCTGGAGTATCGAGGAATCGTTCCAGGCCACCAAGACCGGCCTCGGTCTGGACCAGCATCAGCACCGCCGCTGGAAAGCCTGGCACCGCTGGACCACCCTGGTCATCGCCGCCCACGCCTTCCTCGCCGCCACCACCACGGTCAGCACCGAAAGTCCGGACGGCCTGATCGACATCACCGTCAACGAACTCCGCCGACTGTTCCACGCCTTGATCCTCGACCCCGCACGACGCGTCGCCGACGCCATCGCCTGGTCCATCTACCGCCGTCGGCACCAAGACGCGGCCAAGACCAGCCACTACGCCCGGCAAGCCCTCACCGAGCCCTAAAACGGATCTCCCGCTGGAGTACTAGGTCGACCATCGGTTGGTACCGGGCCGGGACGGCAGCGCGGATGGTTCGGACATGCAGTGAGCGGCGCCGAGACGCAGGCGGACCGCGCGCTGAGCTGGCCGAACTCTTAGTCAGTGAGAGCGACGCGGCAGGGCCCGGACTCGGAGATCCATCGGTCGGACGTTACTGCGATCTTGGCGTCTATCTTGAGATCACTCGACAAGGTTCGACCCGCAGGCCCAATCGAACACGTTCGTGCGGTTGAACGTGGAGACCCGGACGGCGATCGATTCCCGCGCACCAAGCTGCATGACGATGCCACCGTCGCACAGTTCCAAGTCGACAGAGCTGACACAAGCTCAGCCGCCATGGACAGCGTCAGGGACGCAGCTGTCAGGGTTCGTGAGAAGTTTCTATACGGGTTCAAGGCGGCCCGCTTCGCGGGCCGCTCGCGCCGCCCAGCAGGGCCGGGCCGGAGGGCCGCCGCTCCGGGGACCCCGCGCCCCAGCCTTCGGCGGGCGCACCCCGGGCGGTTCCAGCCCGGCGGCAGGCGCGAACAGGAACAAAGTAAAGCCCTGGTCCGCATCTCAGAGGAGGGCCCAGGGCTTGGTTGCATTCGCGTTATGCGGATTTCTTGATGTGGCAGGTCGCAGCTAGGAGTGCTGCCTACGATCCGGGGAGTTCCGGCAAGTTCGCCGAGCTTGCGGGACCGACGTACCCCCACGGAGGAGGGCAGCTCTATGACACTCGCTGACTTGAAGGCCAGGTACGAAGCGCTCAAGATTCAAGCGGGTCAGCTAGCGACAGGCACGGCCCGAGATGTGCAGAAGGGCATCGAAACCGACGACTGGAACGACGCGATTGCCTCATCAACGGGACCCCTTGCGGCGGTGGTGGCGGAGGCAGAGGAAGTTCAGCAGCAGATCGCCATGCTGGAGAAGGAGTGAACTGATCGGGTTGAGGAATCCTTTCTCGTTCCCCCTCAGGGACCCCCAAATACGTCCTCGCCGGACGGGCAGGCTCCCGGGATGACTGAAACTGCGCCGCTCGCGCTCTGTAATTGTGCTGCGGTTCGGAGCGGTGTGGGGGGCCTGTGGGCTGCCCGGTTCGGGGCGTCTCTGGGGCGTCGGGGCGTCTCTGGGGTGTCGGGGCGTCTCTGGGGTGTCAGGCGCCGCCCAATGTTGACCAACGCTGACTAGCGACACCTACATATAAGGAGAGGTCAGTGCCGCCCTCGCGATCGTGACCTTGAGGGCGACGGACGAGTCGGCCTGTACGCCGGATTCTGTGACCGGTGCCGGAGCACCGCGGCGGTCATCCATCTCGGCCTGCCGTTGCCGACAGGCTCTTGCGGCCTACCCGCAGGCTCGGGCGAGCAGCCCTCGAACGCCTGCGCCGGCCACCCCCGGCCCGTGGGCCGTGAGCAGCCTTGCTTGGCCTTGCTCCGGGTGGGGTTTACCGAGCCATCCCGGTCGCCCGGGATGCTGGTGAGCTCTTACCTCACCGTTTCACCCTTACCGGCGGGGGCGAACCCCCGTCGGCGGTTTGCTTTCTGTGGCACTTTCCCGCGGGTCGCCCCGGGTTGCCGTTAACAACCACCCTGCTCTGCGGAGTCCGGACGTTCCTCGGCGGCATCCGTCAAGGATGCCGACGCGACCGCCCAGCCGACTCGTCCGTCGCGACGCCCAGTCTACGGTGCCCGTAGATTCAACCTTGCCATGGACCTTGGACACGTACTTCTGCTGCTCCTCGCCGGCCTGCTCGCCGGCGGGGTGAACGCGCTCGCCGGCGGCGGGTCGCTGATCACTTTCCCGAGTCTGATCGTGACGGGTCTGCCGACGGTCGAGGCGAACGTCACGAACTCCGTCTCGGTGTTCCCGGGCTACGTCTCGAGCGTGTTCGGGAGCCGGCACGATCTGGCCGGGCAACGCCGGCGCATCCCGGCGGTGCTGCCGGCGTGTGTCGTGGGTTCCGCCGCCGGTTGTGCGTTGTTGCTGCTCACACCCGCTCGGGCGTTCGAGTTGATCGTTCCGTTCCTGGTGCTGGGGGCGGCCGCGACGCTGTTCTTCCAGGATCGGCTGCGTGGCCTGGTCGGGCATCCGCGTGCGCTGAGCCCGCGCCGCCGGGCGATCACCCTGCAGGTGGTCGTCCTCATCGGCGCCGTCTACGGCGGTTATTTCGGGGCCGCGCTGGGCGTCATGTATGTCGCGGCGCTCGCCCTGGTCCTCGACGAGACGCTCAATCGCATCAATGCCCTGAAGAATGTCCTGTCCGCCACCGTGGGCGCCGTCACCGTTGTCGTGTTCGCGATCTTCGGCCCGGTCAATTGGCTGGCCGTGCTGATTCTCGCTCCGGCGACAATCGTCGGCGGGTACGCCGGAGCACGCCTCGCCCGCCGCCTCCCGGCCCGGGTTCTGAAGGCGCTGATCGTCACCTTCGGCACGACAATCGGCCTGATCCTGCTGGTGCGGGCCTTCGCCTGATCCAAAAAGCCTGATCTAAAAAAAGGGGGGGTGCGGGCCTTCGCCTGACCCGGAAAAAGGCCACCGCCTGACCCGAACGAGGGTCACCCGGTTGGCGGGCCGTGCCACGCTGGCCGGGTGTCCGAGGAATTCGCCGATCAGTTTCTCGAACAACTGCAGGCCGAAACGTACGCCCGCCTGGGAATCACGCCCGACTTCGAGAGCCTTTCCGCTCCGCCCGGAATGGCCGTGACCGTATGGGAGCAGTCTCTCGGGCGCCCGCTCACCCCGGCCGAGGTCCGCGAGGCCGAGGCCTTCCCCACCGCCGATTACGCCATGCGACCAACGAAATTCGAACACCCTTTCGCGTACGCGATGATGCGCACTCTGACCCGGCACATCGAGAAGGTGCTGGCCGACCACGACATCGGCCTGCCCAGCCGGCCGCGCTTCGGGACCCTGGCGACCGGCCAGGTCAACGCCATGACCGTCGCCGTTCCCGGCGGCGGCCATCTGGTGCTGCTCGAGAACGAGTTGCTGACCTTCGCCAACCTGATCTGCAAGGCCATCGTGCTGGCCTGCCCGGCGACGGAGGCCGAGGACGGCTGGTTCGGGTTCTCGACCGAGGCGCCGGCGCATCTCGACGAGGACGACACCGCCGTGGTCCGGTTCACCGAGACGCTCCTGGCCTATCTCGTCGACGGCCGCCCGGCCGCCGCCCCGCAGTATCTCCTCGGCAGCTGGCGCCAGCAGATTGTGACGTCGCTGCTCCGCGACGCCGTCGAGTTGTTCGTCGTGGGTCACGAGTACGGCCACATCATCGGCGGTCATCTCGGTTCGGCCCGGCTGCGGTCGGCCGGAGTGGTGCCGGTCGAGCAGGTCGACTACCCGTGGCAACAGGAGTACGAGGCGGACTACATCGGGGTCCACCTCGGCGTCCTGGCCATGCGCGAGAAGATCGAGGTCGACGCCGACTACGCCTTCTGTGGTTTCGAGATCTTCTTCAGCGCGCTGGACATCATGGACCGGGCCGCGAGCCTGCTGCAGTTCGGCGACGAGTCGGCCCGGCGGCTGGGCAGTCACCCGCCGAGCTTCGACCGCCGGGCGACGCTGCGCGACTCGGCCGTGCGCCTGGTCGGCGGGGACGAGTCGGGGCACCCGCTGGGGCTGGGCCGGGCGTACGCGGCGGTGCTGGACACCCTGTGGGAGCGGGCGCGGCCGGCCGTCGTGCGTGCGCGCCGGCACGGCGTACGCCTCGCACCGATGTGGACTTTCGCCCTGACCACCCCGGCCGCTCAGGAGGCGACGTGACACCCGACCGCGACACCCGGCGGATGCTGATCGTCGACAACGACGACGTCGACTTCGCCCGGCGCACCGCGGCCGAGCACGACGTGGCGCTGCAGCGGGTCGAGATGCGCGGTCTCGAGCCGGTGCTGACGACCACCCTGCTGCTGTTCGGCGCCGCGGCGGCGGTCGGGCTGGTGACGTCGCTGGTGGACCGGCACCGCGGCGGCCAGATCATCGACCTTCGCCCGGGTACGCCCAGGCCGGTCTACCGCAGCAAGGACGTGATCTTCGGCCTGGTCGTCATCTTCGCCCGGGACGGCCGGGTGACGGTCGAGGTGAAGGAGCCGGCCGGCATGTTCGGCCAGGTGCTCGAGGCGCTGACGGCGCTGCTCGGCGAGCTGGCCGGCGCCGGTGTCGCCGACATCGCTCCGGCGGTCACCGAGAAGGTCGGCGACGCCGCCCGGATCAGCACGGAATCAACCGGCTCACAGTGACGAGAGGCCGTCCGGCCCGATCGCGAAGATCACCTCGTGGGGCTGGCGGCGGAGCAGCGCCTCCTGCGGGGTCAGGCCGAGCAGGTGGCGCAGCAGCAGCCGGCTGACCATCTCGTGGGTGACGATCAGCGGGCGCCGGGCCGGGTCGGCCGCGATCTTCTGGAGCGCGCGTAACGCCCGCGGGTCGGCGTCGGCGTAGCTCTCGCCGCCGGGGAAGCGCCACTCGTACTTGTCCTCGGCCCGGTCCCACCACTCGGCCGGGTAGCGGGCCTCGATCTCGGTGTCGGTCAGGCCGGCGAAGGTTCCATGGTGGATCTCGGCCAGCTCGTCGACCACCACCACGGACAGGTCGAGGGCTTCGGCGATCAGCCGCGCGGTGGACGTCGCCCGGCCCTGGGGGCTGGTGAAGACCCGGTCGGCGCCGGTCGCGGTGACCGCGTGCCGGCGGGCCTGCTCGATGCCGACCGCGGTGAGCGGCGCGTCGAGCTGCCCCTGCCGGCGCCCGACCACGTTCCATTCCGTCTGGCCGTGGCGGGCCAGCAACACCCGCTCCCAGTTGCCGATCACCGCGTCAGTATGGCGAAGTCACCACGAGTAACCAACAGACCCCCATGAATCTTGTCCGGATGCCACCGGGTATGGCCCTCTCAGGCCGCCTGCACCCGGCCGCCGAGTTGCTGGGCGACCTCCAGATCGTTGCCTTCGAACCAGGTCTCGGCCACCTTGCCGCCGGTGAGGCGGAAGATGATGATGCCGGTCTCGTGCACCTTCTGGTCGGCCGCGGGCAGGTCCAGGTAGCCGCCGCGGTAGGTGGAGCGGACGGTGTAGCGGATCACAAGCCGGTCACCCGACTCGATGGCGTCCTCCATGACCGGTTCCTGGTCGGCGAAGGCCGTCGAATACCACTGCAGCCAGTCGATGAAGTCGTCGCGGGTGCCCGTGCCGCCCGGCCCGTGCGGCAGGTAGTCGTCGGTGGCCAGCTCGGCGAAGGCCTCCCGGTCGCCGCGTGCGCACATCTCGAACCAGGCCCGGGCGATCTCCTTCGGCTGCATGGCCTCACCTTGCCGGATCGAGCGGCATCCATGCCAGAAGACACGCGCTACGCCCAGGTACGGGCATACTCCGCAAAATCCGTGCTGTGCACCGGAATGACACAGATCAGAAGCCCGCCGGGTACGCGCAGCGTCCGGCACCCCTGCCAGCTGCCCACCTCGACGGCGCCGAGCCCCACCAGCCGTGCCGTCTCGGCGTCCACGTCGTCGGTCTCGATGTCCAGGTGATAGCGGGCGTCGCCGTCCTCCAGCGCCTGCACCGCCACACTGACATGCGGCAACGCCCCGGCCAGCGAGGTGTACTGCTCCTCCCCCGCCACCGGCGTGGCCGGCACCCCCAGCGCGGCCCCCCAGAACGCCGCGGCCGCCGCCGCTTCGCCGCCAGGAACATCGATCAACAGCGTGGACAACCGGCTCCGATGCATCCCGCGACGCTACCCCAGGACCGAAAAGCCCCGAACGGGCGATCTTGGTGAAGGAAGGCGTCGGAAAACGCAGGACTGGTTTGATCCTGGTCTTACCGCTGTAGTAGGAAGCTTTCGTGGCTGACGACGTATTGGGCACCATCGAAACGCAGGTCGCGATGTTGATGCGGCTTGGTGAGGCGACCCGCCGCGCTACCGATCTGAAGCCGCATCGCGCGCTCGACCGGTCGGCGTACGTGATTCTCCGGCATCTGGAGTCGGCCGGCCCGTTGAACGTGTCCGCCCTCGCCGACCGCCTCAACCTGGACGGCTCGACCGTCACCCGGCAGGTCACCGCCCTGGAGAACGCCGCCCTGGTGGAGCGCCGCCGCGACCCGAACGACGGCCGGGGCACGGTGATCGCGGCCACCGACCGCGGCCTGGAGCAGATGGAGGCGGTCCGGGTGGCCCGCCGCGCCGTCTACGACCGGGTGCTGCGGAGCTGGACCCCGGACGAGCGCGCCGCCCTGGCCACGACGCTGACCAGGTTCAACGGGTCGCTGGAGGAATACATGAGGGCGCCGCGCCCCTGAGGCGAGGGACGCGGCGCCGTGTTACCGGGAGCGGATCAGGTGGAGGAAGCCAGTTCGTCGTCGGGCTTGGCCCGCGAGGACTCCAGCCGCGGGTCGCCCTCGTCGGCGAAGTAGTCGTCCGCCGTGGTCGAGTCCACGCCGTCCGGTGTCTTGGCCGCCCGCAGGATCAGCGTCACCACGACCGCGACCAGCAGGTTGACCAGGACGGTCACGAAGCCGACGTAGATCGTCTTCTTGGTGTCGAACCCGAAGTCGGACAGCGGGAAGGCCGAGCCGCCGAAGTGCGCCCGCTTCGTCGCCAGGTTCGGGATCTGCCACAGCATCCAGAAGCCCAGGCCCATACCGGCCGCCCAGCCGGCGATCAGCCCGCCGCGGTGGAACCACCGGGTGAACAGGCCGAGCGCCACCGCGGGGGCGGTCTGCAGGATGATGACGCCGCCGATCAGCTGCAGGTCGATGGAGAACTGCGGATCGAGGAAGATGATGAAGCCGACCGCGCCGACCTTGACCAGCAGCGACGTGATCTTGGCGACCGACGCCTCCTGCGCGTGGGTGGCGTCCTTGCGGAAGTACTCCTTGTAGATGTTGCGGGTGAACAGGTTGGCCGCGGCGATCGACATGATCGCGGCCGGGACCAGCGCGCCGATGCCGATGGCGGCGAACGCGATCCCGGCGAACCAGGACGGGAACTGCGTGTCGAACAGCAGCGGGACGACAGTGTTGCTGTCGACCGTGCCCTCCCGGGCGCCGGGCAGCGGCTTGACGCCGGCCGAGATGGCCGCGTAACCGAGCAGCGCCAGCAGCCCGAGCAGGAAGCTGTAGGCGGGCAGCGCCGACATGTTCCGCTTGATCACGCTGCGGTTCTTGCTGGCCAGCACGCCGGTGATGGAGTGCGGGTAGAGGAACAGCGCGAGCGCCGACCCGATGGCCAGGGTGAAGTACTGCAGCTGGTTGTTGGCGTTGAGCGTGATGCCGTCGCCGGGCGCCGGTGAGGCATTGAACTTGGCCTGCGCGTCGTCGAAGATGCTGCCCCAGCCGCCCAGCTTGTAGGGCAGGTAGATCACCGCGACCAGGATCACGATGTAGATCAGCGTGTCCTTGACGAAGGCGATCAGCGCGGGGGCGCGCAGACCCGACTGATAGGTGTACGCGGCCAGGATCGCGAACGCGATGATGATCGGCGCGTGCCGGGCGATCACGCTGTCCCCGGTCATGCCCATCGTCTTGAGGACCGCTTCGATGCCGATCAACTGCAGCGCGATGTACGGCATGGTGGCCACGATGCCGGTGATCGCGATCAACAGCGCCAGCGTGGGCGAACCGAACCGGTTGCGCACGAAGTCGGCCGGGGTGACGAAGCCGTGGCGGTGCGACACCGACCAGAGCCGGATCAGGATCAGGAAGAACATCGGGTAGATCACGATGGTGTACGGCACGGCGAAGAACCCGGCCGCGCCGGCGCCGAAGATCAGCGCGGGGACCGCCACGAAGGTGTACGCGGTGTAGAGGTCGCCACCGACCAGGAACCAGGTGATCCAGCCGCCGAAGCTGCGCCCGCCCAGCCCCCACTCGTCGAGGTGGGCCATGTCCTTCGGCGCCCGCCACCGCGCGGCGACGAAGCCCATCGCGCTGACCAGCAGGAACAACAGCGCGAAGACGATGATCTGGGTGATGTGCTCGCCCATTGGGTCACCGCCTCTTCGTGGTCATCTTGTAGACCACGGTCGTGGTGATCACGCCGAGGAGGATGAACGAGAACTGGATCCAGTAGAAGGCCGGGAATCCCCACAGCCGCGGTGAGTCGAAGTTGAAGAGCGGGGTGATCAACGGCACCACGATGGGGATGACGAGCAACCAGTTCCACGGGCTGCGGTCACTCCGCGGCTGAGGCGTTGGTTCGGACATGGGCGGGACCGTCCCGTGAGCAGCGACAGGGTAATCGTGAGGTTAACGACGACACCGGTTCTTAACCGATCTTCCTGCGCCGAACGGCTCCGGTGGTGCGCCGAACGGCACCACCGGAAAGCCGCTCCTACCGCAATCCGCGCGCGATCGTCCTGGTCAGCGTGGCATTCGCGTCGTCGCCGTCCAGCGACCACACCATGGCGCCGCCGAGGCCCTTGTTCTTGATGTAGTTCGTCTTCTGGAGCAGCTGCTCCGGGTCGTCGAACGTCCAGAAGGTGGTGCCGTTGTAGAGATAGGTGTGTCCGGCGCGCTTGTCGCGGTACACCGTGTACCCCTCGGCCGGCAGGTTCTTCAGCGTCTTGTAGTCCTCGGTGCCCGCCGCGAAGAGGCCGGGCGCCGGGCCGGTGGCCGCGCCGAAGAGCCCGTCGGTCACCCCGGTCCAGCCCTGGCCGTAGTAGGGAACGCCGAGCACCAGCCGGCCGCGCGGGGCGCCCCGGTCGAGCCAGGTGTCGATCGTGGTGGTGATCGAGAAGTCGGGGTTGTCGGGCGCCCCGGCCGGCACGCGCAGCGCCGACTGCTGGTTGGCCCGCTGCTCCCACGATCCGTGGAAGTCGTAGCCCTGCACCGTACCGAAGTCGAGGTAGTTGAAGATCTTGTCGGCCTCGAAGCCGGCGTCGATCTTGGCCGGGGCGGCCGGCAGGAACGCGGTCAGCTCGTACTTGTGGTGCCGGGCGCGCCCGAGGCGGTCCAGCGAGTCGCGGAAGGTGGCCAGCAGCCGGGTGAAGTTGTGCTTGTCCTCGGGCCGGATCACGTTGCCGGCGTTGCCCTCCGAGCCGGGCCATTCCCAGTCGAGGTCGATGCCGTCGAAGATGCCGGCCGCGGCGCCCGGCGCGGCGCCGGGCAGGTTGCCCCGCAGCCACAGGTCCACGCACGAGTCGACCAGGCGCCGGCGGGACTGCCCGGTGGCGGCGGCGTCGGAGAACCACTTGGACAGCGTCCAGCCGCCCAGCGAGATCAGCACCCGCAGCCGCGGGTTGGCCGCCTTGAGCTCGGCGAGCTGGTTGAGGTTGCCGGCGATCGGCTGCCCGGCCACGTCGGCGACGCCGTCCACGCTGGTCTCGGCCGGGAACGGCACCTGCCAGTCGGCCCACGGGTCGGCCGAGGCGCAGAGGCCGTCCTCGGTGACGTTGCCGAACGCGTAGTTGATGTGGGTCAGCTTGCTCGCCGCGCCCGAGGTCTGCAGGTTCGCGACCGGGAACTGACGACCGTAGATGCCCCACTGGGTGAAATATCCGACCTTGACGTACGGACGGCTGTGCGCCTGCGCCGGGGCGGCGGCGACGGTGAGCGACACCAGCATGGCGGCGCCCACGGCGAGAAGACGGCGGAGCGGACTTCGCATGAGCACTCCAACAGTGAAGAAAGTTTCCTGTTGGTGATGGAAGCTAGCGGCGGGCATCGACCCCGGTCAAGACGTCAGCGCAGGTGGGCCGTCTCGTTGACCGATCTGACCGCGATGTTCCCATCCGGCCAGACATCCATCATGGACACGCCGGCCGCGTCCAGGAACAGCCGATGCAGGAACCCGTCACCCGCGTCCAACGCGTCGCGCAGAATCAGCTTCAGCGGCGAGACATGCGAAACCAGAACCACGGTCATTCCCGGGTACGCCGTGAGCACGGCCCCCAGAGCCCGCCGCGCCCGCGCCGCCACCGTGCCGAACGATTCGCCACCGGGCGGCGCCACGGCCGTCGAGTCGAGCCACGCGTCCATCTCGCCCGGCCAGCGCTCCTTCACCTCGGCGAAGGTCAGACCCTCCCAGTCGCCGAAGTCGCACTCGATCAGATCGTCCAGCACGGTCACCTCGACGCCGCCGACCTCGGCCGCGATCAGCTCGGCCGTGCGTACACATCGGGTCAAGGGCGAGGTCACCACCGCGCCGACCTCGCGGGCCAGCCCGGCCACCCGCCCGGCCGCGGCCATCGCCTGCGCCTCACCCTCGTCGGAGAGCGGGATGTCGCCGCGGCCCGAGTAGCGGCCCTGCTTGGTGTAGGCGGTCTCGCCGTGCCGGACCAGGATCAGCCGGGTGGCCTCCTCGGTCGAGGCCGGCGGCGCCCAGGACCGCGGCGTCGCCCGGCTCTCCCGCTTCTCCGCCTTCTCCGGCGAGGGCGAGGGCGAGGGCAGCACATCCGGGACCTTCTTACCGGCGGCCTCGTCCATCGCGCGGTTGGCCAGCGCGTCCGCCGCCCGGTTCTGCTCGCGCGGGATCCACTCGTAGGTGACCTCGGCGAACCGCCCGACGAGCTGCGCGGCCTCGGCGGCCAGCGGGCGCAGCCCCGGGTTCTTGATCTGCCAGCGGCCGGCCATCTGCTCGATGACCAGCTTGGAGTCCATCCGCACGTCGACCCGGGTGGCGTTCAGCTCGGCGGCCGCCTGGAGCGCGGCGATCAGGCCGGAGTACTCGGCCACGTTGTTGGTGGTGACGCCCAGCGACGCGTACCGCTCCAGCAGCACCTCGCCGGTGGCCGCCTCGCGCACCACCGCGCCGTACCCGGCCGGGCCCGGGTTGCCCCGCGACCCGCCGTCGGCCTCGACGACGACGTGGATCTGAGCCGGCCGGCGCTCGGCGGTTCGGCGCTCGTTCACCGCGATGATCCGGACCGTAGCGTCGTGACTCCCGCGCTCACAGGCCGGATTCCGCGGTACGAACCATGATCCGCCGGCACTCCTCGCAGCGGACGACCTCGTCGGCCGGGGCGGACTTCACCCGGTTCAGGTCGGCGCCGTACAGCTCGATCCGGCAGCCGCCGCAGCGCCCGGCCCGGAACAGCGCGGCGCCCAGCCCGGAGTCGGTGCGGATCTTGTCGTAGAGGGTGACCAGGTCGGCCGGCAGATCGGCGGCGAGCGGACCCCGGGAGGCGGTCTTGAACTCCTCCTCCTTGGTGATCTCGGCCAGCGTCTCGTCCCGTCGCTGCTCGGTCGCGGACCGCCGGGCGACCGCCTCGCCCAGCCGGGCCTTCACGTCGGCCAGCGCCGCCTCGGCGGTCTCCTTCTGCTCCATCAGCTCGAGCTCGGCGTCCTCCAGCTCGGACTGCCGGCGGTTGAGCGTGGCCAGCTCGTGCTGGAGGCCCTCGATCTCCCGCATGGCGGCGCCGGCGTCGAGCCGCTTCTGGTCGCGGTCCTTGCGGGCGCGTACCTGCTCGATGTCCTTCTCGAACCGGGTGATGTCGCGGTCCAGGTCGTCGACCGCCACCTGGGCGCGGACGCGTTCGTCCTCGAGTGCGGAGATCTCCCGCGCGACCGCCTCGATCTCGGCCAGCTCGGGCAGGCTGCGGCGGCGGTGCGCCAGCTGGGCCAGGGCGGTGTCGACGGCCTGCAGGTCGAGCAGGCGCCGCTGGGCTTGCGGTGCGGCCTTCACGATCGGGACTCCTTCTTCGGGCTATCAGCATGCACAGTCCACGGGTCCGTGTCCACATCGGACACCACCACGTCGACCGGGAAACGGTCACGCAACCAGCCGGCCAGTTCGTCCAGCCACGGCCGCTCGCTCGCCCAGTGCGCGACGTCGATCAGGGCCGGGCCGCCGCTCGCGAGGTGTTCGCCGGCCGGATGATGACGAAGATCGGCGCAGAGGTACGCGTCCACGCCGGCTCGCGTGGCGACGCCCAGGAAGGAGTCGCCGGCGCCGCCGCACACGGCGAGCGTACCGATCATCCGTTTCGGGTCGCCCGCCGCGCGCACCCCGGCCGCGGTGGCCGGGAGCCGGCTCGCGACGAACGCGGTGAGATCGGCCAGGGTCATCGGGCTCATCGTCCCCACCCGGCCCAGGCCCAGCGTGTCGCTGCCCTGGTAGGGCACGAGCGGACGGGTGCCGGCCAGGCCGAGCCGGTCGGCCAGGGCGTCCGAGACGCCCGGCGACGCGATGTCGGCGTTGGTGTGCGCCACGTAGAGCGCGATGCCGGCGCGGATCAGGCGGTGGATGATCCGGCCCTTGTACGTGTCCGGCGCGACCGAGGAGACGCCCTTGAGCAGGAGCGGATGGTGCGCCACGATCAGCTGGGCGCCGGCGCTGATCGCCTCGTCCACCGTTTCGGGGACGCAGTCGACCACGCAGAGGATCCGGTCGACCGGGGCGTCGAACTCGCCCAGCACCGGGCCGACCCGGTCCCAGTCCTCGGCGTGCTCGCGCGGGTAACGCTCGTCGAGGGCGGCGACGACATCGGTCACGGCGGTGGTGGTCACGGCCGCCAACTCTATAGCTACTGGGAGAGCGCGCCGGGCTCCACCGTCACCTTCTCGCTCACCACCTGCAGGGCGCGCCGCCAGGGAAATCGCGACCGGAAATGGTCGGTGTGCCCGGGCTTGCCGAGCCGGCGGTCGTCGTAGAGCACGTGCACACCCCACGCGGTGAGCTTGGCCAGGCTCTCGTGCAACGCGGGGTGCCGGGCCATGATGTTGTTCGTGTACGGGACCACGGCGGTCGGGATCTCGAAACCGTAGGCCTCGATGAGCAGGCCCAGCACCAGGGTGTCGGTGATGCCGGCCGCCCACTTGTTCACCGTGTTGACCGTCGCGGGGGCCACGATCATGGCGTTGGCCTGGGGCAACTGGTCGGGTTCGCCCGGTTTCTTGTACCAGCTCCGGACCGGATGACCGGTCTGGCGCTGGAGGGCGTTGACGTCGACGAAGTTGCGGCCGTCGGGAGTCGTGATCACACACACCTCCCAGCCCTCGTTCTGCGCCAGCGTGACGAGCTTGCCCACGTCACGGGCCATCGGCGAGCCGCACACCAGGATGTACAGCACGCGTGGGGGGTTGATCGTCACGTGCGGACCCACCTCATACGCCGACTCCCATCTGTTCGGCCAGCTCCGCGATCGGCGCGGGCGGCGTCCCCCGCGTGCGTCGCAGCACGTCGGAGAGGACCTCGTGGGCGAGCGGGCGGCAGCGGATCTCGGACGGGGCGAGCCGGTCGCCCTCGAGCAGCATCTCGCTGGCCTTCTCGACGTCGCCGATCTGGGCGTACCCGCGGGCGATGTCCAGGTAGTAGTGCGCCCGGCGCTCCGGGAGCATCGCCTGGAAACCCTCGTGGTCGATGCGTTCGTACATCTCCACCGCGGTCCGGCCGTCGCCGAGCTCGACCGCGGCCGCGGCCCGGTGCAGCTGCACGTTGGTCGGGCCGAAGCTGGTCCAGTAGTGGTTCTGGTCGCCGCCGAGCTGGATGGCCGCCTGCTCGGCGCCGCTGATCAGGTCCCGTACGGTCGCGCTGTCCCCGATCCGCGCGGCCGCCATCGCGCCGTTGAGCAGCAACATCCCGTAGACCGACAGCCGCTCGTCGCGGGTGTGGTCGGAGCCGGAGTCGTAGCCCGGGGCCAACCGGTTGGCGATGTTGACGTTCACCTCGAGCGACGGACGGGCCCGCCCGAGCGCGAGCAGCGCGCTGCCGACCCGGTAGCTGGCGATGCCGGCCAGCAACTGGTCGCCGGCCCGCTGGGAGACGGCGATCGACCGGTCGGCCGCCAGCCAGGACAGCTCGTGCTCCCCCACCTTGCGCAGTGCCGAGGAGGCGATCTGGTAGACCTGTCCCAGCAGGTGCGCGGCCCGCTCCTTCTGTTCGCTGTTGGCGTGCGCGGAGTCCGACGCCTGGGCGTCCCGAAGCAGTTTCGGCAGCGTGCGCGCCAGAACGCCGTACTTGGCGTGCTGATAGGTCAGCCAGGCGTGGCTGACCGCCTTCTGCATCTCGTCCAGCGGCGGACACTGCGGCGCGGGCTGGAAGAACGCGCTCATCTGGTCATATCGCTCCAGAGCGGCGCGGATCTCCTCGACCTCGACCTGGTCGATGCAGTTCGGCGTCTCCGGGCGGCGCTCGACGTCCTTGCCCAGCAACAGCTGGACATCCACCTGCAGGACATCGGCGATCTCGTAGACGACGGAGAACTTGTCGAGCCGGCGGACACCTCGCTCCACCTTGTCGACCCAGCTCTTCGACTTGCCCAGCCGGTCGGCGAAGACCTGCTGGGACATCTTGCGGCGGCCGCGCCAGTAGGCGACGCGACGCCCGATCGGCAGCTCGTCCACGGGTGCCTCCCCAACTCATCCGGCGACCCCCACCGGTGAGCTTCCCTTGTGTCGCCCGCAGTGTCGACCACACGTGCCACCTCTGGTCGCACAAGCTGTGTGATCGCCGGCATGGCGAGACTCGTATTTTTACATGCAAGTTGCAAAAAGTGGATCTGAGCGGACCAACGACGCGTGTCGTGCTTGGACACGGCAGTCGCGGCTGATATGGCCGTACCGATCCTTGACCGGGGGTTTTCCAACCATGCAGAGGAATCGCCGACGGCCGTTCGGCCGAGCCGCCTTCCTCGATCGGCTTCGCCGGTGGCGGTTCATCCGTCGCTACGAGACGCACGGCTGGCGGGTGCTCGACGACGATGTCGAACAGGGACAGATCAGGCTGGCGACCGGCCTGCGCTTCGACGCCCTGGCCGTGCCGGACACGATCGGCCTGCGCGTCCTCGGCGCCACCCGGCTGCACGCCGAGCTGGACCTGCCCGACCTGCGCGGCCCGGTGCTGGGCACGCCGGCCGGTTCCTGGCTGTTCCTGGTCGGCCCGGGCGCGCCGCTGCGGTCCGACCTGGAGGGTGTGCTCGGCATCGTCCGCCACGGCCGCGGCTCCTGGGTGCCGGCCGCCCCCGGGCGCACCGACGAGGGACCGATCCGCTGGGTGGTCGCCCCGGAACGGGTGGGCTGGCGCCTGCCCGCCTCGGCCGCCGTGCAACGCATGCTCGCCCGCCACCTGACCGGCGCACGGCCCATACCCCGGCTCGCCGTCCCGCGCCAGACCTCGACGTCTCGCCGAGCCGCCTGACCACGCATCGCGGCCGGGGCGTTGCGTCATGTGGACAATCGGACACGCCGCTGCCCACCCGACCGCCGGATCGTTGACGCTGGTAGCGGTCGGTTGACGGGCATGGGCGGGGGCACACATGTCGAGAGACAACGTAGTGGGACGGTTTGCGCAGGTCGAGTCACCCGAAGGGGTGAATGCGATTTTCCGGCACGCGGGCACCCGTCCGTCCGGTTCCCGGCCCACGGGTTCCAGACCCACGGGCAGCCGCCCGGCCGGCACCCACCGGCCCCTCCGAGCCCTCAGCCCGAACTTCGGCTGACCGCCCGGTCGTTCCGGCGCCGGTCACCCTCGGGTGAGCGGGCAGCAACGCCCGGCGGTCGCGGCACGGGCGCGACCGCCGATGAAGGTCGCGGAGGCGGCGAGCAGGTGCTGTGCCCGTACCTCAGCCTGATGTTGATCTTCAGGCCTTGGAGCCGGTCGAGCGGGCGCGGACGTGCATGCGCTCGCCCTGGGGGCCGAAGATCGAGAGGAACTCGACGGCCTCGCCGGTGGCGCTGCCGAACCAATGGGGCACGCGGGTGTCGAACTCGGCCGCCTCGCCCGGCGGGAGGACCAGGTCGTGGTCGCCGAGGACGAGGCGGAGGCGGCCGGTCAGGACGTAGAGCCACTCGTAGCCCTCGTGGGACTTCGGTGTCGGCTCGGTGCGCTTGCCGGCCGGAATCAGGTGTTTGAAGGCCTGGACACCACCGGGTTGCCTGGTCAGCGGGACGATGGTCTGGCCGAAGGCCTGGACCGGGCGGGCGTAGACGCGGGGGTCGCCGGTCGGCGGGGCGCCCACCAGGTCGTCGAGCGGGACGCGATAGGCCTGGGCCAGGGGCAGCAGCAGCTCGAGGGTGGCGCGACGCCGGCCGGACTCGAGGCGGGACAGGGTGCTGACCGAGATGCCGGTCGACTCGGACAGCGCGGTCAGCGTGGTGCCCTGTTCCTTGCGCAGCGCCCGCAGCCTCGGACCGACGGCCGCGATGACGTCGTCTTTTGCCATCATGGCAAGCAAGTTTGCCACGCAGCGACGGCTGGTGGACCGTCGGACCCATGACTTATGACGTGGTGATCATCGGCGGCGGGGCCGCCGGACTGAGCGGGGCGGTCGCCCTGGGCCGCGCGCGGCGGAGCGTGCTCGTGATCGACGGTGGCGAGCCCCGCAACGCACCGGCCGCGGGCGTGCACAACTACCTCACCCGGGACGGGATGTCGCCGGCGGCGCTGGTCGCGGCCGGGCGTGAGGAGGCGGCGCACTACGGCGTGGAGTTCCGCTCGGGGCAGGTCGGCGAGGTGACCGGGGTGGCGGGCGACTTCCGCGTCGGCGAGGTGAGCGCGCGGCGGATCATCGTCGCCTCCGGCGCGCGGGACATCCTGCCGGACATTCCGGGCCTGGCCGAGCGGTGGGGCCACACGGTGTTGCACTGCCCGTACTGCCACGGCTGGGAGGCACAGGACACGGCGATCGGGGTGATCGTGACCTCGGCCTCGCCGATGTCGGCGATGAAGGGGCTGCTCTGGAGCCAGTGGACCGGCGACCTGCTGCTGTTCCTCAACGACACGTTCACCCCGGACGCCGACCAGGCCCGGCAGCTGGCCCGGCGTGGCGTGCAGACCGTCGCCGGGAAGGTCGAGGAGGTCACCGACGCGGGCGTACGCCTGGCCGGCGGCGCCGTGATTCCCCGCGATCACCTGGTCGTCGCCACCCGGATCGAAGCACGGGTGGACTTCCTGGCGCCGCTGGGTCTGAAGCCGGTCGAGCACGCGACGGGGATGGGCACCCACCTGGCCGTCGAGGACCCGAGCGGCCGCACCGCGGTGCCGGGGGTGTGGGCGGCCGGGAATGTGGCCGACCCGATGGCCCAGGTGATCGGCTCGGCCGCCGCCGGCCTGGCCGCGGGCGCCGCCGTCAACGTCGACCTGATCATGGCCGACGTGGCGTGATCGGGTTTCCGGGCGGGCCGCATCGCCGAGGGGGTACGAGCGGCCCGCCCGCCTGCGGGTACTCCCCGCAGGTACCAGACGAGATCGGCGCTCGCCGGGCCCACTTGAGCCGCCCCCGGTTGCGGACCGGGTGTTTGTCATGGATGTCGGACCTCCGCTCAACCCGGCCACCGGCCGGTCCGCCCGGCTCGGACCGGCCGGCCGGGATCACCTCGGGGTGGTCGGGCGTTCCGGGCGGTCAACCTCGCCCAGATGCTCGAGCCGGGCCCGGATGCCGGCCGGGCTGCGGCCGAATTCGTCGGACAGTTCGCGCCGCGAGGCGCCCTCGCGGTGGCGGGCGAGCAGCCGCTCGTCGTCGCCGGGACTCCAGCGGGCGCCGTGGTTGGCCGCGCGGCGGCGGCGCGCCGTCACGCGGTGGTGTTGGGTGTGCAGGGCGACGAGCCCGGCCAGGGTGGAGGTGAGGACCTCGGCCATGGCGGGGAGCTCACCGCGCGAGATCCCTCCGCTGATCTCGCTCAGCACGCGCCCGTCGCGGTCGCAGCCGACGACGGCCAGGTCGATGCGGGTGTCGGGAGCGCCGGTCGCGGTGATCAGGAACTGGGTGTGGCCGACGGTGATCTGACGTTCGAGGGACAGCTCGGGAGGCGGCGCCTCCGGCGGCGGGTACCGGTTGTCATCCATGCCCGAAAATCTAGAGCCACCCCCTGACAGTTTTCCCCGACGCGAACCCGCCCGCTCCGCCCCCGTTCGCCGGCACCTTGACCACGCGTGACGGCACGGCGACAGTCGATGGATGACGGCGGCGCCGGGAAGCCTGTGGCGCAACCGCGAGTTCACCCTCCTCTGGCTCAGCCAGGCCCTGTCCGACCTGGGCAGCGCGATCGCCGCGCTGGCCGTGCCCCTGCTCCTGCTCGGCTCCGGCTACTCGCCGGCGCAGGCCGGCCTGGTCGGCACCGTCGGCCTGGCCGTGATCGTCCTGGGCCGGCTGCCGGCCGGGGTGCTGGCCGACCGGGTCGACCGCCGCCGGGTGATGCTGGCCTGCGACGTGGTGCGCCTGCTGGCCTTCGGCGCCCTGGGCGTGCTGGCGATGCGGGGCGCGGCCACGCTCGCCGTGGTGGTCCTGGTCACGGTGATCGCGGCGTCGGCCCAGGCCTGCTTCGGCACGGCCGAGCACTCCGCGCTGCGCACCATCGTGCCGGTGGCCCAGTTGCCGGCCGCGGTGGCCCGCAACGAGGCCCGCTCGTACGCCACCTCGCTGGCCGGGCCCCCGATCGGCGGTCTGCTCTTCCAGCTGGCCCGGTCGCTGCCGTTCGTCGGCAACGCGGCGACCTTCCTGCTGTCCCTGATCGGCGTGGCGCTGATCCGCCGCCCGCTCCAGCAGCCGCGCGCCGAGCAGCCGGCCGGCCACGCGAGCGCGCTCGCCGAGGGTCTGCGGTTCGTCTTCGGCAACCCGTTCCTGCGGGCCGTCCTGCTGATCGCGGCCCCGCTGAACTTCGCCATCCAGGGCATCATCTTCACGCTCATCGTCACGTTGCAGCGGCACCACACCCCGCCCTCGGTGATCGGCACAGTGGAGACCATCGTCGCGGTCGGCGGCCTGCTCGGCGCCCTGGTGGCGCCGACGCTGCAGTCCCGGGTCCGCCTGCCGGTCCTGATCCGCGGCATCTGCTGGACCGCCGCCGCCTTCCTGGCCTGCAGCGCCCTGTTCGCCGAGAGCGTGGCCGCGGCCGTGCCGATCGCCGCCGCCGTCTTCCTCGGCCCCGCCTCCAACGCCGCGCTCTTCGCCCACCAGGCCGCGATCACCCCCGACCGCCTCCAGGGCCGCGTCGTCAGCGTGGTGATCACGGTCGCCACCTCGGTCGCCTCGTCGGCGCCGCTGCTGGCCGGCACGCTGATCACCGCCTGGGGCAGCGCTGTGGCGATCCTGTTCTTCGCCACGGCGGTGGCCGTCTCGGCGGTCGCCGCCACGGTCAGCCGGGGCATCCGGGTCATGGGACCGGTGGAAGAGTTGGCCGGGTGACCGTCCCGTCGCCGGTGCTCCGCGCGTTCGGCCTGACCGGCCCGGCCCGGCCGCTCAGCGGGGGCAAGGGCGGCACGTGGCGCTGCGGCCCCGCCGTCCTGAAGCCGGCCGAGGGCGAGCCCGAGACCGTCTGGCGCGCCTCGGTGCTGGCCGCCCTGCCACCGTCAGCCGAGTTCCGCGTCGCGCAGCCGCTGCGCACCGCCACCGGCGAGGTGGTCGTCGACGGCTGGGAGGCGACGACCTGGCTGCCCGGCGAGCCCGACCCCGGTCGCGTCGACGACGTCATCCGGGCCGGCGAGGCCTTCCACGCCGCGCTGCCGGGCCTGCCCCGCCCGTCGTTCCTGGACGACCGGGACGACCCGTGGAGCTGGGGCGACCGCCTGGCGTTCGGCGAGCCGGTTCCGCCCGGCGCGACCGCACCCAGCCGCCTGCTCGAGCCGCTCCTGGCCGCCCGCCGCCCCGTGGAGGCGGACAGTCAGGTCGTCCACGGCGACCTGCTCGGCAACGTCCTGTTCGCCGAGGGCCTGCCGCCGGCGATCATCGACTGGCCGGCCTACCACCGCCCCACCGCCTGGTCGGCCGCCGTGGCGGTGGCCGACGCCCTGGTCTGGCACCGGGCCGGCCCAGGTGTGATCACCCGCTGGGAGCGGCACTTCGCCGAGTGGCCCCAGATGCTGGTCCGCGCCCTGATCTACCGCATCGCCACCTGGTCCGCCGCCCGCTGGGAGCAGCCGCCCGACGACGCCTACCGCCCCACCGTCGACCGGGTCCTGAGCTACGCCGGTCAATGACCCGACAGGCCCATTACGCAGGGCCGACGCAGGGGTTACGGTGCGGGAATGGCCGCATTCTGGCTGGGCGCGGTGGTCGGTGGCTGCGCGGTCGCCGTCGCCTCGGTTTGGGCAGGTTTCTTCCTCTATCGACGACACCTCGAGGCCATGGCGGCCGCCAAGATCCACCTGGAGGCGGTCCGCCGCACCCAGTACGAGTCCGACCTCCGCTGGCGCCGCCAGGCCGCCGATTGGGACAGCTTCGCCGGCCAGGTCCTCTCCAGCGCCGACGGCCACCGCTTCGGCTACCTGCTGACCCTGATACCCACCCACTCAGGCCTGCGGCGCTACGAAGATCAAGATCAAGCCGAGGTACGCGCACACGACGGCCCCGCCCCCTCCGCGACCTGAGCGACAGTCCGGCCCGTGCCGCGTCCGCCGGGCTGAGCTGCCCACTCACTCCAGCGCTCCCCGCGAACCAGACGCCAGCGCCGTCCCCACCCGGTCAACCCCACCGCGAATCATCGCCCCGTACTCATCATCCGGAAGCGCATCAACATGCGTGACCGCCACCGCCAGATGCTCCCGCGACTCGGCCAGCCTCCCGAGCCGCCGATACACATCGGCCAAATTGAGATGCAGCGACGGCAGAAACGCCCGAACCTGCCACGCCCCGTCATACCGGCGAGCCCGCTGATCATCCAGATCCGAGACCGCCGCCAACGCCCGCAGATCCCAGACGAGCTCATCCGTCAGGTCATCCTGAAGATCAGCCAAATAGTGCGCCACGCTGCACCGATGCAGCGCATCCCCACCCTCCCCCACCCGTTCCCACAGCCCCGCAAGCGCGTCCCGGGCCGCCCCTCGTTCCCCCGCCCGCCCAAGCTCAACCGCAGCCCCCACCGCCGCCATAACCTCATCAGCCATGCAGAGAGCCTGACCCCTCGACCAGATCGAGGGTCAAGCCGCGAGAGTCCGAGCTTCTCGATCCGCTGACAGGACGCACCACACCGCAAGACCGCCAGGCAGCACCGATCGCCCTGACCGAGCAAGGCGCGGAGTTCAAACTTCACCAGGCCCGGCCAATCGCAATGCCGGGCCGGCCGGATTTACACAACGATTCGCAGAACCGAAATCTGTGATCTGTCTCGGCTCGAATGTCGATGTGGTCTTTTGGCCGATGAACGCGACAACTCGGCTCTGGTACGCGCTCTAACTCCGCCGTCCTGGAGGACGTCCGTAACAAATGCCTGTGCTGCGCAACCTGAACCGGCACTTCGCCAAACCTTCGGTCAGCAGCCGGCCTCCCCACCATCCCAGTGCATGACATGCGTCATATCGTCGTCTCGATGTCATGAAGCTGACCTCAAGGTCTAAGCCCAAAGGGTGGCGGCCCGTCGAAGACGTGGCAGCCAGCCCACCGCAAAGCCGGCGGCAAGCGACACCGTGGGGGCGTCCGGGGGCTCGGCCCCCGGAGCCAGCATGACGTGAGGACCCGGTGAGTGCGTTCCGCGAACAGACTCCTCCCCGGAACGTGGGCGCGGTAGGTTTCGAACCTACGACCCCTCGCTTGTAAGGCGAGTGCTCTCCCACTGAGCTACGCGCCCGGGTCGACGCGCCAGGAGCGCGCCGCCGAGATGGTCATTCTATCGGAGCTGGGAAACCGTCTACAGCGCCGCCAGGGCTGCTCGCCAGGCTGCCTGGTCGCGGCGTTCGCCGGGACCCAGTTCCTCGGCGAGGACGATGGTTCCGCCGCGGTCGATGATGAAGGTGCCACGGTTGGCGAAGCCGCCGGCGGTGTGGAAGACCTGGTACGCCTGGGCCACGCCCCCGTGTGGCCAGTAGTCGGCCAGGATCGGGAAGTCGAAGCCCTTCTCCGTGGCCCACACCTTGTGGGCGTAGGTGGAGTCGACGCTGACGGCCAGCACTTGGACGTGGTCGTTCTGGTATTCGTCCAGGTGTTCCGCGACCTCGGTGAGTTCGCCCTGGCAGGTGCCGGTGAACGTGAACGGGTAAAAGATCAGCAGCACCGCCTTGCGTCCGGCGAAGTCGTGCAGGCTGATCTCCTGGTTGTTCTGGTCCTTGAGGGTGAAGTCCGGCGCCTGTTCACCCACCGCCAGCGGCATCTACTTCTTCTTCGCGGCTCGCGGTGCGACCAGTCGGGCCCCGGTCCAGTCCTTGCCCGCGTTCAGCGTGGACGTCTGCTGAAGTCCGGCAGCCGGGGCGGATTCGGTCACGTCGCTCGGCTCGACGTGCCCGTCGCGACCCGCCTTCGGGGTCAGCAACCAGACCACGCCACCGTCAGCGAGGGGGTTCAGGGCGTCGGTGAGCAGCTCGAACAGATCACCATCACCGTCGCGGTACCACAGCAGCACCGCGTCGACGACCTCGTCGGTGTCCTCATCGACCAAATCACCAACGCGTTCGGTCAGGGCGTCACGTAGGGATTCGTCGACATCGTCGTCGTATCCCATCTCCATGACCACCATGTCCGGCTCGAGGCCGAACCGGTCCGCCAGGCTGCGTACGCCGTCGGCCTGACCAGCGGTCGCGCTCACTGTCTAATTCCTCCTATACGGTTCTGTCTTGACTGGGGGTCAGTCCACACACTTGCAGGCCCGCGCGCAAGTGGCGCACCGAGTGTGTGGCAATTTACCGTGCCAGCAGGGCGTGGGCACCCTGTGTGATGGCATCTTCACCGACCAGGACGTACGAGGCTGCCGGACCGAGCGGGATCAGGGAATCGGCCGAAGCGATGAGCCTGGCCGATCCGACGAATCCGCCGTCCACCAGGGCGGCCAGAATGCCTTCGCCGACGCCGCCGGTGCGCCGGGTCTCGTCGACGATCAGGACGCGTCCGGTGGCCGCCGCCTCGCGCCGGAGGTCGGCCGTGGGCAGCGGGGACAGCCAGCGCAGGTCGACCACGCGGGAGCCGTACCCCTCGTCGGCCAGCTTGGCCGCCACCCGCAGCGACATCCGCAGGCCGTTGCCGTAGGTGACGATGGTCAGGGCGTCGGCCGACCCGACCGGGTAGGTGCGGGCGCGGCCGACCGGGACGTGCTCGTCGTTCCATCGGCCGGGCTCGGTGTACGGCGCCAGCCACTCGTTGTCGCCCGGTTCGTACAGGTCACGGGTGTGGTAGAGGGCGATCGGCTCGAGCATGACGCACACGCTGCCGTCGACCGCGGCGGACGCCACGCAGGAGCGCAGCATGGCCGCCGCGTCGCCGGGCCGGGCCGGCACGGCCACCACCAGGCCGGGCACGTCACGCAGCACGGCGACCGCGTTGTCGTTGTGGAAGTGGCCGCCGAAGCCGGGCTGGTAGGCGAGCCCGGCCACCCGGACCACCATCGGGTTCCGGTAGGCGCCCTGTGAGAAGTACGACAGCGTGGCCGCCTCGCCGCGCAGCTGGTCCTCGGCGTTGTGCAGGTAGGCCAGGTATTGGATCTCGGGGATCGGCAGCCGCTCGCCCAGCCCGGGCCCGCGCAGCCCGCCGCCGAGCGCCAGCCCGAGGATGCTGGTCTCGTCGAGCAGCGTGTCGAAGACCCGGTCGGAGCCGAACCGGTCGCGCAGGTTCTTGGTGACCCCGTAGACGCCACCCTTCCGGGCGACGTCCTCGCCGAAGATCTCGGCGCCCGGCTGGCCGAGCATGGTGTCGGTGAGCGCGGCGTTGATGGTCTGCGCCAGGGTGAGCGGGCCGTTCTGCTCGGGCGGTTTACCGCCGAAGACCCGGGAGCGTTCCTTGGCGGCGATGCCGGTGGCCCGGACCGCGGCGTCGGCGATGTGGCGTGCGGCGCGCAGCGGCCGGCGCGGGGCGAGAGGGGCGATCACGTCGGCGGCGCCGGACAGCTTGGGTTCGCCGATGACGTCTTCGGCGACCTTGCGGACCTGCCAGCCGATCTCGTCGTACCGGGAGATCAGGTCGTCGGGTTTGCTCTGGCCGGCCTCGACGAGCAGTTCGGCCGTGCGGACCAGCGGGTCGCGGCTCAGGTCGGCGGCGATCTCGTCGGCCGAGCGGTAGGCCACCTCGGCGTCCGCCCCGGCGTGACCCATCAGCCGCACCATCGAGAGATGAAGAACGGCGGGGGTACGCGTGGAGCGCACGAACTCGGCGGCGGAGGAGGTCGCATCGAAGACGGCGGCCAGATCGCACCCGTCGGCCGTGAAGTAGCGGATCCCGGGCCGGGTGGACAGCACGGAGCCGACCCAGCCGGACGGCGACGGCACGCTGATGCCCCAGCCGTTGTCCTCGCACACGAACAGCAGCGGCAGCGGCACGGACGTGTGCCCGAAGTATCCGGCCGTGTTCAGCGCCGCCACGGCCGAGGCGTGGTTGACCGAGGCGTCGCCGAAGGAGGCGACGACCAGGCCGTCGTCGGCGGTGACACGGGCCAGGCCGACGGCCCGGGGCAGGTGGGAGGCGATCGTCGAGGTGGTCGGGATGATGTTCAGGTCGGCGCGCCCGAACACCTTGTGGCGCCCGCCGGCGATGGGTTCGAGCGAGGAGGCGACGACGCCGCGCAGCACATCCCGGGCGGCCGTGATCAGGGCGTCGGCCGACGATGAGGCGGCGCCGGCCCGGGCCAGGAAGAAGCCGGCCGAGCGGTAGTGGAGCAAGGCCGGGTCGGACGGGCGCAGGGCGGCGGCCAGCGCCGCGTTGCCCTCGTGTCCGGAGGAGCCGATCGTGTAGAAGCCCTCGTTGAAGCTGCGCAGCCAGCGGGCCGCGAGGTCGAGGTGGCGGCTGGTGAGCTGGGCGTCGAAGAGCAGTTGAGCCTGGGCTCCGGTGAGCGCGGAGCCGTCCCGGACGGGTTCGTCGGGCGAGCGTCGCTCGGCGGGCGGCTCCAACGCGGACACCGCGTCCCGGAATCGCTCGTCGAGGTTCTGCGGGGTGGTCACGGGTCCATCGTTGCCGACCCATGCGAGACGCGCCAACGCTGTGGACAGTCACCGACACCCGGAGTAGCTTCAAGGTTCAGAACATTCTGAACCTTGAGGAACTTACGTGACCGAACTGACCCCCGAACGTCGGTACGCCGAAGATGCCGGGCTCGTCCTGACCAGCATGGGCATGCCCCAGGCGTACGGGAAGCTGATGGGCTGGCTCCTGATCTGCGAACCGGCGGCACAGAGCGGCGCCGAGATCACCGCGGCGCTCGGGCTGTCCAAGGGTTCGGTGAGCGGCGGCCTTCGCATGCTCGAGACGGCCGGGCTGGTGCACCGGGTCGCGATGCCGGGCCGCCGGGGGACCTTCTTCCGGATGGCGCCGGACGCGCTCATGCGGGCCGCCGGGTCGGAGAAGTTCACGCAGTTCCGTGAGCTGATGGACCGCGGGCTCGACGTGGTCGGCGGCCGCGACGCGCCGGGGGCGGAACGGCTGCGCGAGACCCGCGACTTCTACGCGTTCATCGAGGTCGAGCTGCCCAAGCTGATCGAGCGCTACCACCGGGAACGGGGAGAGACATGACGGCCATCAGCACGCGCGGTCTGGTGAAGACCTACGGCCGCGGTCGCCGCGGCCTCGCCGGGCTCGATCTCCAGGTCGAGAGCGGTGAGGTGTACGGCTACCTGGGCCCCAACGGCGCCGGCAAGTCGACCACGATCCGGATCCTGCTCGACCTGATCCGGCCGACCGGCGGCGAGGTCAGCGTGCTGGGCCTCGACCCGCGGCGGGACGGCGTCGAGCTGCGCCGGCGGATCGGTTACCTGGCCGGGGACTTCGTCGTGGCCGGACGACAGACGGGACGCCAGCTCCTGGCGTACCTCAGCGGTCTGCGTGGCGGCCGGGGCCGCGACCGGTTCGCCCAGCTGGCCCACCGTCTCGACCTCGATCTGGATCGGCCGATCCGCGGCCTGTCCAAGGGCAACCGGCAGAAGGTCGGGCTGGTCCAGGCCTTCATGCACGAGCCCGAGCTGCTGGTGCTGGACGAGCCGACCAGCGGGCTCGACCCGTTCCTCCAGCAGGAGTTCGTCCACCTGGTCCGGGAGGCGACGGCGCGCGGCGCGACGGTCTTCATGTCGTCGCACGTGATGAGCGAGGTGCAACAGACCGCCGACCGGGTCGGCATCATCCGGGACGGCCGGCTGATCACCGTGGAGAGTGTCCACTCGCTGCGGGAACACGCTGTGCGCAGCGTCACGCTCACGCTGGCCGGCCCGGCGCCGGCGGACGAGTTCCAGGGGCTGCCCGGCTTCACCGACGTCACGGTGACCGGCGCGACCGTGCGCGGCCGGCTCGCCGGGCACACCGACGAGCTGGTCAAGGCGGCGGCCCGGCACACCGTGGTCGATCTCCTCTGCGAGGAGCCCGACCTGGACGAGATCTTCTTCCACTTCTACGGGGATCAGCATGTTGCTGCTTAGAGCGCTCTGGGAGAACCGACGATCGCTGCCGGGTTGGACGGTGGCCATCGCCGGCGTCGGTCTGATGTACGCCGCTTTCTGGCCTTCCATGCGTACGCCGGAGATGTCCAAGGCCCTGGCCGCCTACCCGCAGGACATGCTGGCCGCGTTCAACATGAGCGACCTGACGTCGGCGGCGGGCTACCTGGGCAGCACGGTCTACGGGCTGATGGCGCCGCTGCTGATCGCGGTGTTCGCGATCACGTGGGGCGCCCGCGCGGTGGCCGGTGACGAGGGCGAGGGCACGCTCGACCTGATCCTGGCCCATCCGGTGGGCCGGCTCACCCTGGCCCTGCAGCGGTTCGCCGCGCTGCTGGCCGGCCTGGTCGTGGTCGGCGCGGCGCTGCTCGCGGCGATGCTGGCGGTGCGCGGCGCGGCCCAGCTCGGCGACGTGCCGGTCGGTGGGCTGGTGGCGATGAACCTGCAGCTGGTGCTCCTCGGCGCGTGCCTGGGCGCGGTGGCGTTCGCGGCCGGGGCGGCGACCGGCAGCCGCGCGGTCGCCCTCGGCGCCGGCGCGGTCGTGGCGGTGGTCGGATACCTGGCCAACAGCGTCATGCCGATGGTCGACGGCCTGTCCTGGACCCGGAACGGGTCGATCTTCCACTGGTATCTCGGCGGGTCGCCGATGCTGGACGGTCTCCAGCCGGGCGCGGCGGCGCTGGCCGCGACCGCGGTGCTGCTGGTGCTCGCCGGGAGCTTCGTCTTCACCCGGCGTGACATCGGCTGATTCGGCTGCGACGCCTCCGGGTGTGATGCTGCACTCGTCGTGTGATCCTGCGTACGTTCTCGCTGAGCGTGCTGTGCCTCTCAATGTCCGGTGTGGCCTTCCTCGTGATCGACCTGTACTTCTAGGTGATGCGTTCCGAGGTGATCACCATCCGCACCGGCGACCGGCCGGTGGTCCGCGACATCACGAGCGAGGCCGCCGACTTCGTGCGTTCGCTCGGTGACGGGCTGCTCCACGTCTTCGTGCCACACGCCACGGCCGGGCTGGCGATCATCGAGACCGGCGCCGGGTCGGACGACGACCTGCTCACGGCCATCGACGACCTGCTGCCGGCCGAGGACAAGTGGCGGCACCGGCACGGGTCGCGGGGGCACGGGCGCGACCATGTGCTGCCGGCCTGGATCCCGCCGTACGCGACGCTGCCGGTGCTCGGCGGGCAGATCGCGTTCGGCACGTGGCAGTCGCTGTGCCTGGTCGACCCCAACGGGGACAATCAGACCCGCCAGGTACGTTTCAGTTTCCTGAACGGTTAGTTACCCGCGGGTACGACGGTCGGCGTGACGCTTGGGACCGCCAAGGGGCAGGATGGAGACAACACCGCGTGGCGCACACAATGCGGCGCGCGGCCGACACACGACAAGAGGACTGCCTGTGGCTACGGAGCGCAAGCGCCCGGTGATCAGCGACGGCCTGCCGAGCCAGCTTCCGGACATCGACCCCGAGGAAACGAACGAGTGGGTCGAGTCGCTGGACGGGGTCATCGACGAACGTGGCGCCAAACGAGCCCGTTACGTGATGCTGCGCCTGCTCGAACGGGCGCGCGAGCGGCAGGTCGGCGTGCCGCCGCTGACCTCGACCGACTACATCAACACGATCCCGCCCGAGCAGGAACCCTGGTTCCCGGGTGACGAGTTCGTCGAGCGGCGCATCCGGGCGTTCATCCGGTGGAACGCGGCGATGCTGGTCCACCGCGCGCAGCGTCCCGAGATCGGTGTCGGCGGTCACATCTCGACGTACGCCTCGTCGGCCTCGCTCTACGAGGTGGGCATGAACCACTTCTTCCGGGGCAAGGACCACCCGGGCGGCGGCGACCACATCTTCTTCCAGGGCCACGCCTCCCCCGGCATGTACGCGCGGGCGTTCCTCGAGGGCCGGCTGAGCGAGAACCAGCTCGACGGCTTCCGGCAGGAGCTGTCGCACTCGGGTGGCGGCCTGCCGTCGTACCCGCACCCCCGGCTGATGCCGAACTTCTGGGAGTTCCCGACGGTCAGCATGGGCCTCGGCCCGCTGAACGCGATCTACCAGGCCCGGTTCAACCGCTACCTGCAGAACCGCGGCATCAAGGACACCAGCCAGCAGCATGTCTGGGCGTTCCTCGGCGACGGCGAGATGGACGAGGTCGAGTCGCTCGGCGCGATCGGCCTGGCCGCCCGCGAAGAGCTCGACAACCTCACCTTCGTGATCAACTGCAACCTGCAGCGGCTGGACGGCCCGGTCCGCGGCAACGGCAAGGTGATCCAGGAGCTCGAGTCGTTCTTCCGCGGCGCCGGCTGGAACGTGATCAAGGTCGTCTGGGGCCGGGAGTGGGACCCGCTGCTCGCCGCGGACACCGACGGCGCGCTGGTCAACCTGATGAACGTGACGCCGGACGGCGACTACCAGACCTACAAGGGCGAGTCCGGCGCGTACGTGCGGGAGAACTTCTTCGGCCGTGACCCGCGCACGCTGAAGCTGGTCGAGGGACTCAACGACGACCAGATCTGGCAGCTCAAGCGGGGCGGCCACGACTACAAGAAGCTGTACGCGGCGTACAAGGCGGCCACCGAGCACACCGGCCAGCCGACCGTGATCCTGGCCAAGACCATCAAGGGCTGGACGCTGGGCTCCCACTTCGAGGCCCGCAACGCCACGCACCAGATGAAGAAGCTGACCCTGGACGACCTCAAGCAGTTCCGGGACCGGCTCTACCTGGACATCCCCGACTCGAAGCTGGAGGAGAACCCGTACCTCCCGCCGTACTTCCACCCGGGTGAGAACTCCGACGAGATGCAATACCTGCAGCAGCGCCGCAAGGAGCTGGGCGGGTTCCTGCCGTCGCGCCGCACCACCACGATCCCGCTGAACATCCCGTCGTCGGACCGGTTCGGCGACGTCAAGCGCGGCTCGGGCAAGCAGAAGGTGGCCACCACGATGGCCTTCGTCCGCCTGCTCAAGGACATCATGAAGGACAAGGAGTTCGGCGCCCGCTGGGTGCCGATCATCCCGGACGAGGCCCGTACGTTCGGCATGGACTCGTTGTTCCCGACCCGCAAGATCTACTCGCCGCACGGCCAGACCTACACCTCGGTGGACCGGGAGCTGTTCCTGTCCTACAAGGAGGCCACGAACGGCCAGATCCTGCACGAGGGCATCAACGAGGCCGGCTCCACGGCCAGCTTCATCGCCGCCGGCACGGCCTACGCCACGCACGGCGTCCCGATGATCCCGCTGTACATCTTCTACTCGATGTTCGGCTTCCAGCGGACCGCGGACGAGCTGTGGGCGGCGGCCGACCAGATGACCCGCGGCTTCCTGCTGGGCGCGACCGCCGGGCGGACCACGCTGAACGGCGAGGGCCTCCAGCACGAGGACGGGCACTCGCTGCTGATCGCGGCGACCAACCCGGCCGTGGTGGCCTACGACCCGGCGTACGCGTTCGAGATCGCGCACATCGTCGAGAACGGCCTGCACCGGATGTACGGCGAGAAGCAGGAGAACATCTTCTACTACCTCACCATCTACAACGAGCCGATCGTGCAGCCGGCCGAGCCCGCCGATGTGGACGCGGACGGCATCCTCCGGGGCATCTACAAGTACTCCCCGGCCTCCGACGCGACCGGCGCCCGGGCCAACATCCTGGCCTCCGGCAGCGCCATGGGCTGGGCCCTCAAGGCCCAGCACCTGCTCGCCCAGGACTGGGGCGTCGCGGCCGACGTCTGGTCGGTGACCTCCTGGACCGAGCTGCGACGGGACGCGATCGAGGTCGAGGAACACAACCTCATGCACCCGGGCGACCAGCCGCGGAAGCCGTACATCCAGCAGAAGCTGGAGAGTTCCGAGGGCCCGGTGGTGGCGGTCAGCGACTTCATGCGGGCGGTGCCCGACCTGATCAGCCGCTGGGTGCCGGGCGACTACACCTCGCTGGGCACCGACGGCTTCGGCATGAGCGACACCCGGCACGCGCTGCGCCGGCACTTCCACGTCGACGCCGAGTCGGTCACCGTGGCCACGCTGCGCCAGCTCGCGATGCGCGGCAAGGTCCCGTCGCACGTCCCGGCCGAGGCGGCCCAGAAGTACGCGATCGACGACGTGACCGCGGCGCCGGTCGGCGAGACCGGCGGCGACAGCTAGTTCCACTCCGCTGAGCGCGGGTTCCCGAATTCCGGGAGCCCGCGCTCAGTTGTTTTTCGGGTGCGCCGAATAGCCGGATATGGCCCAGATCCGACACAAGATCCTCGCTCTCGGGCTCGGCGGGGTGCTCGGCACCGCCGGGGTGCTGTTCGCGGTGGGCGCCTGGCAGAGCGACACGTTCGCGGACGACACCGAGGCCCAGGTCGGCCGGCTCACCTCGGAGGACCTGACCCGCAGCACCGAGGAATCGTCGCGCCTGGTCGCCACGGTCGGTGACGAGATCCAGAACCGGGTTCAACGGCAGATGGGTACGGTGACGAAGCTGCTCGCCGAACGCGGCGGCGCCACGTTCGGCGGCGAGACCGTCACCTGGACCGCCACCAACCAGGTCAGCCAGGCCAAAAGCACGGTCCGGCTGCCCCGGATGACGATCGGCGGCCAGTGGCTGGGCCAGAACACCAGCCTGCGACGGAAGACCCCGTTCGTGGACGACGTGACCTCGCTGGTGGGCGGGACGGTGACCGTCTTCCAGCGGATGAACGACGCCGGCGACCTGCTGCGGGTGGGCACCAACGTGCGGGCCAAGAGCGGGGCGCGGGCGATCGGCACCTACATCCCGACCACCGGGGCGGACGGCGCCCCGAACGCGGTGGCGGCGGCGATCAAGGCGGGCAAGTCGTACCGCGGCGTGGCCATGGTCGTGGACACCTGGTACATCACCGCTTACGACCCGCTCAAGGACGCCTCCGGCCGGGTGATCGGCGCGCTGTACTTCGGCGTGCCACAGGCCGAGGCGCTGAAGAACCTGACCGCGGCGATCAGCGCCAGCGAGATCCGGGAGAACGGCTGGGTCAGCGTCTACAGCACGGGCAAGGCCGACGCCGGCCGGCTGATCGCCTCCAGCCTGGACGACACCGCCGGACGGACCGGCCTGGACGCGGTCGACGCGGCCGGCACACGCTACGTCGAGCGGATCGTCGCCGAGGCGCCGAAGCTGGCCGCCGGAGCCACCTGGCAGGCCACGTTCGAGCTGCCCGGCGCGGCCGGGGCGCCGGCCGGTGACACCACGACCACGGTCGCGTTCTACGCGCCATACTCGTGGGCGATCACGGTCGGCGGTTACGACGCCGACACCACGGGCGCGGTGGACGCGGTGCGCGACGGCCGCCGGACCATGCTGCTCGTCTTCCTGGTCGCGGCGCTGCTGCTGGCCGTGGTGGGCGGAGCGGTGGCCGCCGTGCAGTCCAGCCGGATCGCCGGGCGGCTCCGGGACCTCACCGGCGCCCTGGACCGGCTGGCCCGCCGCGACCTGACCGTCACCCTGGCCGGTGGCGCAACCGACGAGATCGGGCGGGCCGGCGCGGCGCTGAACAGCGCGGTGACCGAGCTGCGCGAGGTGATGGTCGAGGTGAACGGCGCGTCCGCGGACGTCTCCCGGGCGGCCGGCGAGGTCAAGTCCACCGGCGCCGACCTGACCACCTCGGCCGAGACCGCCTCGGGGCGCGCGGGCCGGGTGGCCGGGTCGGCCGAGAGCGTGTCGCACGCGGTGCAGACGGTGGCCTCGGGCGCCGAGGAGATGGGCGCGTCGATCGGCGAGATCTCCAGCAACGCCCAGGAGGCGGCGAAGGCGGGCCGGGACGGCGTCGAGCTCACCGCCACCGCGTCCGGGGTGATCGAGGAGCTGCGCGGCTCGACCACCAAGATCGCGGACGTGGTGCGGCTGATCGCCAGCATCGCCGAGCAGACCAACCTGCTGGCGCTGAACGCGACCATCGAGGCGGCCCGGGCCGGGGACCTGGGCAAGGGCTTCGCGGTCGTCGCCGGTGAGGTCAAGGATCTCGCCCAGGAGACCGCCAAGGCCACCGAGGACGTGACCACCCGGGTCACCGCGATCGAGGGCGACACCGCCCGGGTGGTGACCGCGATCGACCGCATCACCGCCGCGATCGGGCAGGTCAACGACTTCCAGACGGCGATCGCGGCGGCGGTCGAGGAGCAGGCCGCGACCACCGCCGAGATGACCCGCAACATCAACGAGGTGGCCGGCGGCAGCATGGAGATCGCCACCGGCATCGGCGAGGTGAGCTCGGCCGTGGAGAGCACCCGAACCGTCGTTGCGGTGTCGCACCAGGCCGCGACCGAGCTCGACGACACCGCCCGGCGGCTATCCGGCCTGGTCGCCCGGTTCACCGTCTGACCGGGCCCGGACCCGGTCCAGGTGGGCGTCGAGCCGGTCGAAGCTGATGTCCCAGAACTGGCGGTAGTCGTCGACCCAGTCGGCGGCCGGGCGCAGCGACGCCGCCTCGAGCCGGCACGGCCGCCACTGCGCCTCGCGCCCGCGGGAGATCAGGCCGGCCCGCTCGAGCACCTTGAGGTGCTTGGAGACGGCCGGCAGCGACAGCTCGAACGGCTCGGCCAGCTCGTTGACCGTGGCCTGGCCGTGGGCGAGGCGGGCCAGGATCGCCCGGCGGGTCGGGTCGGCGAGCGCGGCGAAGACCACGCTCAGAGGATCCGTCGCCACGCCGGTGTTCGCTAGGCCGGAACGTAGGTCAGGACGGCCACACCGGTCTTGGTGGTCCAGGAGTTCGCCAGCGACAGGGCGACCTTGGTGCCGTCGTCCCACAGCTTGCGGCCGGCGCCGACCACGACCGGGAAGACCATGATCCGGTATTCGTCGACCAGGTTGTGCTTGGTCAGGTGGTTGAGCAGGTTGCCGCTGCCGTTGACGATGATGTTGTCGTGCTGTTCCTTGAGGCCGCGCACCGCCTCGGCGACGTCACCCTCGATGAACGCCGCGTTCCACTCGGGCTCGGTGAGCGTGGTGGTGGCGACCTGCTTGGGCATGGCATTGAACTTGCGGCCGAACTCGCCGGTCTCGGCCTCCATCGCCGGCCAGGCCTCCTTGAAGCCCTCGTAGGTGACCCGGCCGAGCAGCTGGATGTCGGCGGTCATGGTGTTCTGGAACTGCCAGTCCTGCAGCTCGTCGTTGAAGTAGGGCCCGCTCCAGGACGGCTCTTCGAAGACGCCGTCAAGAGTCACGTACTCCACCGCGTAGATCTTGCCCATCCTCAGCTCACCCCTCGTGCTTCACCTCTTGGTTAATTAGCTGGATGGTAAATTACGCATCCGGACCGCGTGGCGTCAAGCGACACTGGACGGGGTTTGTCCGGACGTCTAATCTCCGAGAAACTTTCAGCTTTCCCAAGGGGTGCAGATGGCGGTCGCGGCGCTCGCCGAGCCGGTCGTGCCGGTCCGGCGGACCTGGGTCGGGCTGCTCTTCGCGGCCAACCTCGGCCTCTTCACGGCCAGCTTCACCCCGGTGCAGATCCTCCTGCCGCTCCAGATCGCCGCGCTCGGCATCAGCGGCAAGGAGGCGGCGCTGGGCCTGGTCACCGGCCTGGCCGCGGTGTGCAGCATCCTCGCCGCGCCGCTGGCCGGCATGCTCTCCGACCGCACCCGCCCGAGGCTGTTCGGCCGGACCTTCGGCCGGCGACACGTGTGGACGCTGGGCGGCTGCCTGACCGCGGCGCTGGCGCTGGCCTGGCTCGGCCAGGCGCCCGACCTGGTCACCGTCGCGGTCGGCTGGTGCGTGGCCCAGGTCGGGCTGAACGCGATGCAGGCCTCGCTGAGCGCCGCGGTGCCCGACCGGGTGCCGGTGGCCCAGCGCGGGTTCGTGTCCGGGTGGGTCGGCATGCCGCAGGCGCTCGGGCTGGTGATCGGCGCCGTACTCGTCACCGCGGTCTTCGCCGGCGTACCCACCGGATATACCGTTCTCGCGGTCGTGCTGGTCGCGCTCGGCGTGCCGTTCGCGCTGGCCACACCGGACGATCCGATCGAGCGGACCCAGGTCGTGCGGGCCACCTGGCGGATCAGCCTGCGTGAGCACCCAGACTTCGCGTGGGCCTGGGGCACCCGGTTCCTGGTGCTGCTCGGCAACGCGCTCGGCACGCTCTACCTGCTCTATTTCCTGACCGACCGGGTCAAGCTGGCCGACCCGGAGACCGGGCTGCTGATCCTGATCATGCTCTACACGGTCGGGATGGTGCTCACGGCGGTGTTCTTCGGCCGGATGTCCGACCGCACCGGCCGGCGCAAGATCTTCGTGATCTGGTCCGGCGTGGTGATGGCGGTGGCGGCGCTGATCCTGGCGCTCCGGCCGACCTGGCCCGCCGCCATCGTCGCGGCGCTGGTGCTGGGCCTGGGCTTCGGCATCTACCTGGCGGTGGACACCGCGCTGATCACCCAGGTCCTCCCCGCGGCCAACGACCGCGCGAAGGACCTGGGCGTGATCAACATCGCGTCGTCCGCCCCGCAGGTGCTGGGGCCGGCGATCTCCGCCCCCCTGGTCACCCACCTGGGCGGATACCCGACGCTGTTCGGGGTCACCGCGGCCGTGATGCTGCTGGGCAGCGTCCTGGTCACGCGGATCAGATCGGTGCCGTGAGGCCGGTCCCGGCCGTTCTCGGGGCAGGCGTCAGGCCGGCAGGGTCCAGCGCTGGTTGGCGCCGGCGAAGCAGTCCCAGATCTGCAGGCGGGTGCCGTTGGCCGAGGCGTTGCCACTGGCGTCCAGGCACTTGCCGCTGCCGGCGTTGACCAGCGTCCCGTTCGACTGCGCCGACCAGCTCTGCGCGCCGGTGCCGTTGCAGTCGTAGATCTGGACCAGGCTGCCGTTGGCCGTGCCCGCGGCGTTGACGTCCAGGCACTTGCCCAGCCCGCGGATGGTGCCGTCGGCGCCGATGGTCCACTGCTGGGCGTTCGAGGAGTTGCAGTCGTAGAGCTGCACCGCGGTGCCGTTGGCGCTGCTCGCCGCGTTGATGTCCACGCACTTGCCGGCGATGCCGGTGATCTGACCCGTACGCCCGCTCGGCGGCGGCGTCGTGCCCCCGCCCGTCGCGGTCTCGTAGATCGCGCTGACCAGCGACGTCGAGCCGGTGGTGTCCTGCGACAGCTCCCAGTTCATGATGCCGCCGGCGTTGGCCATGGCCCAGGTGGTCTTGCGGCGGATGGTCGGCAGGCCGTTGTAGCACTCGCCGGCCGAGGTGCAGTCCCGGTTGGCGTTCGCCGGGTCCCGCGCGACCAGGGCGCTGTACGCGACGTAGTCGACGCTGCCGCCCCGGCTGTAGAACGGCACGCCGAGCACGGTCTTGGCCTTGGGCAGGCCGCGGCCCTTCCAGAAGTTCGCCGCCGCGATCGACCAGTCGTAGTTGGCGTGCGGGCTGCCGCCGTCGTACGCCATGATGTTCAGCCAGTCCACGACGCCGAACACGGCCGGCTGGACGAAGTTGGCGGTGCCGCCCTCGCTGACCACGGCCGCGGTGAGCAGCTTGCCCTCGGCGTGCAGGGCGTTGCCGAGCTGGGTCATCAGGGCGGTGTAGTTGGTGCTCTCGGCGCTGGAGTCGGGGTACTCCCAGTCGATGTCGATGCCGTCGAGGCCGTAGGTGCGCACCGCGCTCATCACGGCGTTCACGAACGTCGTACGGGTGCCGGAGCCGGCCGCGAGCGCCTCGAAGTTGTTGTCGTTGCCGTCGTTCCAGCCGCCGATCGCCAGCGAGACCTTGGTGTTGTTCTGGTGTCCGAGCGTGACCAGCTGCTGGAGCTTGCCGGTGTTCTCGATCGGCTGGAGCGACCCGTTGGCGTTGGGCAGCGCGAACGCGTAGTTGATGTGGGTCAGCTTGGCGTACTGGATGGCGGTGACGCTGCCGGCCCAGGACGGCATGTAGCCGACGCTCTTGAAGCCGTTGGGGAGGACGGCGGCCTGGGACGGGCTCTGGAGGGTGAAGGCGGCGGTGGTTCCGGCCACGAGCACCGCGGCGGAGGCGGCCAGGGCTCGAAGTCTGCGCTTCATGGGGATGGCCCTTCACTGACGGAGGTGAATGTTCGGGGCCTGAATATTAAGAAGGTTTACTAATATTCGTCAATACATGACGTGATGGAAGCCCGGTGACAACCGGGTCGACGAGCGCCGTAGGCTTGTCGGGTGACTGTGCGCGTACGCTTCGCCCCTTCTCCGACCGGAATGTTCCACGTCGGCGGCGCCCGCTCGGCGCTGCAGAACTGGATCTTCGCCAAGCAGCACAACGGCGTGTTCGTGCTGCGTGTCGAGGACACCGACGCCAGCCGGAACCGTCCGGAATGGACCGAGGGCATCCTCGCGGCGATGGACTGGATCGGCATCGAGCGCGGCGCCTACGAGGGGCCGTACTACCAGTCGTCCTACGCGGCCGAGCACACCGCCGCGGCCACCCGGCTCTACGGCGAGGGCCGCGCGTACTACTGCGACTGCACCCGTGAGGCCGTCGCCCTGCGCGCCACCGGCAAGACGCCCGGCTACGACGGTTTCTGCCGCGACCGCGGGCTCCCCCCGGGCGAGAAGACAGCCCTTCGCTTCCGTACGCCGGACCAGGGCGAGACCGTGATCAACGACCTGGTCCGGGGCGAGCCGACGTTCAAGAACGAGCTGCTCGAAGACTTCGTCATCGCCCGCAGCGACGGCAGCGCGGTGTTCCTGCTGGCCAATGTGGTCGACGACATCACCATGGGCATCACCCACGTGATCCGCGGCGAGGAACACCTGCCCAACACGCCCAAGCAGCAGCTGCTCTGGGACGCGCTCGGCGTCAAGCCCCCGGTCTGGGGACATGTGCCGGTGATCGTCAACGAGAAGCGCCAGAAGCTCTCCAAGCGGCGCGACAAGGTGGCGCTGGAGGCGTACCGCGACGAGGGCTACCTCGCCGCGACCATGCGCAACTACCTGATGCTGCTCGGCTGGGCCCCGTCCGGCGACCGCGAGATCGTGCCGTGGTCCGAGATCGAGGCGGAGTACCGCATCGACGAGATCAGCCACGCGCCGGCGTTCTTCGACGTCAAGAAGCTGCGCGCGTTCAACGGCGACTACATCCGGGCGCTGACCGCCTCGGAGTTCGCGTCGGTCTGCGCGCCCTGGCTCAACGGCACCGACACGATCCCGGCCCCGCCCTGGGCGCCGGCCTCGTTCGACATCTCGGTCTTCATGGCGGTGGCGCCGCTGGCCCAGACCCGCATTGCCGTTTTGTCGGAAATCGTGGAGTATGTGGATTTCTTCTTCCTCGACGAGCCCACGATCGACGAGGCTTCCTGGGCCAAGGCCATGAAAGACGGCGCAGCGGACATTTTGGACGCTACGGCCGCCGCGTTCTCGGAACTTCCGGAGTGGTCGGCGGAGCCGCTCAAGGAGGCGCTCGAGGCGGTCGGCGTCGCACGCGGGCTCAAGCTGGGCAAAACGCAGGCGCCGGTCCGGGTGGCGATCACCGGGCGGTCCGTCGGGCTGCCGCTCTTCGAGTCGCTCGAGGTGCTCGGCCGCGACCGTACGCTCGCCCGGATCGCCGCCGCCCGCGGCCGTCTCTGATCCCGTTGTCCGAACCGTTATCCGAGCTGGGGCAACCTCCGGCCGGCGGGTGACGTCATAGAGATGTGGCCGTCCGCTGGCCGGGTGACCGGCCCCCCATCGGGTTGCCGGTTACGTATACCATTCGCCTGCCGATCATCGGCAGGCATCGGCCGGTCGGCGGATCCCAGATAGCTCCAAATCGTCCCTTCGTCAGATGCGGCGAGCCGAGTTTCCGGGAAGTCTGTCTACGACGGGGCGTGGCACGGGTCGGCGGGGAGGCCGGGATGGTTCGAGGGGTGATCACCCGATTCGTGTCGGCGGCCTGCGCGCTCGCCGTCGCTTTCGCGATGATCGTCGGGTTGGCGCCGGGCATCGCTCAGGCGGCCCCCAAGGCGCCGAAGCCCAACGCGGTGATCATCACCGGTCCGAAGATCGAGAAGATCACCATCTACAGCGCCAAACAGAGCGAGCTCTTCCAGCTCCTGCTCAGCGAGGTCAGCTGGATGTCCACGGCGACGCCGCAGACCACCGCCCCCACGGCCAAGAACCTCGGCGTCAAGTACGTCGTCGTCGTCGCGGCGGCCGGCAAGCAGCAGCAGATCTACGACCTCTACCCGCTGGCCGTCGGCGGCCCCCGCGCCCACCGCGCCGCCAAGCAGCCCAGCGGCAAGACCGTCGACGGCTGGTTCTACGGCCGGCTGACCATGTCGGAATCCCTCCGCTACGCCGGCGTCCCGCTCGAGAAGCGCAGCGACGTCATGAACGGCGGCATCGGCGGCGGGTTCACCGAGCGGTCGACGGCCGAAGAGGTCAACCCGGTCGACACGGTCAACGACGCGCTCACCCAGCTGCGCCAGCTGTTCCTGCTCAACGGCGCGGTCCTGATCGTGATCCTCTTCGGCCTGGCCGGCATCGCGTTCCTCATCCGCCGCAAGGTCTAGCGGGCTTTAGGAACCGGAACTTTCAGCACCGGGCAGGCGGCGTCCGGTCCGGTGCAGTCCTCGTTCGGGTCAAAAGCCGACATGACGCGTACGTCCACCGCGACGCCGGCCACCTGCGCGGCGCTGAGCGGCGGACGCCCGTCGGCCCGCCGGCCCGTGCCGCGTTCGCCGGTGGCCATCACCGCGATCACCCGCCCGTCCGACACCCGCCGGGCGATCGCCTCGTGCACCTGCCAGTCCACATCCCGGTCGTCGCTGTAGCGGGCGTACTCCATGCCACCGTCACCCATCGGCCGGGCGCAGGCCTCCCGATCGTTCCGGAGCGGAAAACAGAGCCCGTCCGGCGCCGCGTAGACGGCCACCTCGACCAGCCCGCGAGGCCGCCCCGTGGTGGCGTGGGCCACCGCGTACTGCCGCCAGCCCGGCCCCGCCCCCGGCTCCCGAGGCACCGCCTTGAGCCCGTTGTCCCGAAGAACCGGCTGAAGCGCGACCAGCAGCGGATCCACCACCGGCGCCGGCCCCACCACCGGCGTGGCCTGCCGACGCATCTGATAGGGCGTCGGAATGGCCGCCGTGGCCAGCGCATACCCGAAGCCGGCCACCACCGCCGCCGAAACCATCCCCGCCGCGACAATCTTCCGAACCCGCCGCCGCCGCATCTTCTCGGCCCGCCGATAGACCGCCGCGACCCCGTCCCCAACCGGCGGCTCCCCCACCAGAACCCCGGCCAGCAGCCCACCCCGCCCCGCATCCACCCCGCCGCCGGCTTCCCCGGCCTCCCCCCGCCCCGCGCCCGCTACCGCCCCACCACGGCCCGCACCCTCAGCCGCCGCGACCTCGACACCGGCTTCACCCGCCTCGCGGTCCGGGGCCCGCAACGACCCACCGCCGGCTCCCGCCGCGTCGACCTCAGAACCGGCGTCATCTGCCTCATCGCGGCCAGCAGTCCCCACGGCGGCTTCAGCGGCCTGCTCGCGGAGGTCATCGGTCGCGCGCTCAGCGATCCCGTCGTGCGTCCCTTTCTGGTCCCCCGCTGCGGAGGCGTTCCTCAAGGTGGCTCCGTCCGCAACGTGCGCGAGATCATCCAGGCGCACCCCGTTCTGGGCGGGCGTAGCCGCCTTGCCGTTCTGGGTGGCGTCGCCGGCCAAGCCAGAGGAAGGTGCGACCGAAGCGGGCGACGCGGCCGGTGCGGAAGGTGCCGCCGACGCGGGGGTCGTCGCGCGTTTGGGCGCCGCCCTCTTGGGGGCGGGGGTCATGGCGGCCTCGACGTCGCGGGCGGCCGTCGACCTAGCGCGGGAGGATTCGGCCGCGGCGGCCTCCGGGCTTCCTAGGTCGATCTCGGTGGTTGACCCGCGCTTGGCGTCGTCGTGGTCGGGAGCTGTGGTCATGCCGGGACCGCCTCGGGGTTGAGCAGGTCTTGCAGGGCGGCCAGGCCGGCCGCCTCGTAGGCTTCGACGCGCTCGTCGGGCAGGTCGAGGATGTCGGCGGTCTCGTCGACGGTGAAGCTGTCCCACTGGCGCAGGACGATCACGGCGCGGCAGCGTGGTGACAGTTTGTGCAGGGCGGCCAGGACGAGGACGGCCCGGATCGGGTCGGTGTCGCCGGTCGTGGCGTCGGGGCTGGCGACGAACAGGTGTTCGCGGCGCGGGGCCTTGCGCTGAAAGGCGGCCATCACGTCGGCGTACACGTACGCGTCGGGGTCTTCCACCGCGCTCCGGGCGCTGTCGCTCACGAACCGGGCCAGCGCCGCCTGGGTGACCTCCTCGGCCAGGCCCCAGTCCCCGCACATCAGGAAGGCGGACCTGCGCAGGTCCCGGTAGCGGTCGGCCACGAAGTCGTGCAGCCCCTCGTCGTTGTCGCCTGCCATCTCACGCCCCCGCGTCGCGTACCTTTTGCACCCATTTATAGGCCGCCGCAGGCAAGATCAACGCAGAACCGTGCTCACCGCCCCCGAACGGCGACCTCCACCAGCCGCACCAGGTCGTCGAGGTCGGCGTCGTACTCACCCTCGCCGGGCCGGCCGGGCAGCCCGCCGGTGACCTCGCCGGTCGCGTAGCCCAGCAGGAACGCGCAGATCATCCGGGCCAGGCGCGGCTCGTCGTCGGGGCCGGCGCCGGCGTCGTGCAGCACCCCGCGCAGCGCGGCGGTCAGCCAGGAGGCGGAGGCCCCGGCCGCGGACCGGTTCAGCAGCAGGGGGAACGCGCCGGGATGCGCGTGGGCGAGCGCGCGGACCGCCCGCCCCAGGGCGCGGAGCCGCTGCCGCCAGTCGGCGTCGCCGGGTCCGGCGCAGACCGCGCCGAGCTCGAGGTGGAGAAGGTCGACCAGGCCGTCGAGAAGGGCGTCCTTACCCCCGACGTACGGGTAGAGCGCCATCGACGTGAGCCCGACCCGCTGAGCCACCGCGCGCATCGACATGGCGCCCAGTCCCTGCTCGTCCACGAGCGCGAGCGCCTGGTCGAGAATCAGCCGCCGCTTGTCATCCACGCCGTAACGGTTGTCGCCCCGCCCTCCCGCGCGTATCGGACGCGCCGCACACGGCCGCGTGTCCACCCGACCGGGCGACCCGGGGTCAGCTCAGCACCAGCGGCCGGGCGGGCGGCCACGGCCGGCCGCGCGACGGCGGGGACGCACCGCGCCGTGCAGGTGAGCACCGGCCCAGCCGCGCAGGCGGGTGCGGCAGCCATCGCGACCGGGGGTGTCCTTCTCGTCGCCGGCCGCGGGCACAGCGGCCGGCTGCGGCGCGAGCTCGGCTTCCCCGGCCTCGGCGGGCTCAGGTTCGACGCACAGCGGGCCGTCTTCGCGGTCGCTCATGTGGCCTCCTCTCCTCGCCGGTTGCCCGGTTCCATCGGCACGTTCGTGGTGGTCATGAAGCCGCCGGCCTGTGATTCAGGACGACACTGTGCCAGCTCACCGACCGCAGCCACGGCACAGACTCACTGCAATAACGGTCAAATAGTGCAAAAGTTCCCTCAGGGCTCAGCCGTCTCGCGCAACCGCCGACCATCCTTGCTCGCTCACTCCATGGTCACCAAATACAACTACTCTCCGTAAGCAACGAGGCGGAGCCGCCGGAGACGTGGAGATGCATGCTGCCTCGGTCCACTACCCGCTGGCAACCCTCGAACGTCTGAATCGCCCCGCACCGACCAGCTCAACCGCTATGCCCCGGTCGGTCTCGGGCACCTGACGCGAGAGGGTGCCATCCCACAACCTGGCACGGTCACCATCACGGTAAGTAGCCATATGGTCATGGAGATCGCAGAGAGCGGATCTTCAAGGCGAAGTACGAAAGCGCACATCGCGCGAAACGCCGCAGAACGGCGCGTCCACTAGCCGACGGCCGCGGCCCTCCGAGCCGCCCGGGCGTGGAGGCGGGCGACCAGGTTGGCAAGGGCCGGGACCACCGCGGCCGCCAGCAGGAAACCGCCCAGAACCTGGGAGGGGTAGTGGGCCAGGAGAACGACTCTGGTCAGCCCGATCACCAGGGCGAAGGCGATCGCGAGCGTCCAGACGACAGCGCGGCGGGAGCGATGGGCGTGGTGGCCGGTCACCGAAGGACGGTGGCCGGGCGAAACCGACGAGCCGCCAGACAAAAACGGCGAGACGCCAGGCGAGACGCCCGGCAGGGCGCCGGGCAGGGCGGCAGGCGAGAAGCCGGGCGGGGCCAGCAGCAGGATGGCGACGAGGGCGGCCGCCGCGGCGTTCGCGGTGTGGCCGCTGGGGAAGCCGTACGAGGCGACCTGCACGAAGCCGTCCGGCGGGCGAGCGTGCGGCAGCAGCAGGTGGAACAGGGACCACAGGATCGGGATCAACGCCGTCACCGACCACACCAGGTGGCCGGCGGCGTGCTTTCGGCGTACCCGGAGGATTGCACCGAGGGTGAGGCCCGCCACCAGGAAGGGAATCGTCTCGGCCGCGTCCGTCAGGATGGTGACCGTGTCGATCAGGGCGGGATGGGCGGCGCCGAAGGCCCGGAACGCGTCGGCCCCCGCGCGGTCGACGGCACGGAGCCAGCCGGCCAGCACGGCGACCGTCAGCAGGACGTAGAGGATCGCGGCGGTGGCCGGCACCGAGGGGCGCACGCGGGGGATCATCCCGATGATCGTGACATGCGGGCGACGGAGGGCTGGGCGCCGGCGCGTGCGACGCTGAACGCATGAACGCCAAGCCGCCGCTCGCGGCCACCCTGCGCCGGATCGAGCGGCATGCGGGGAAGCTGGCCAGCGCGGCGGTGGCGAAGATGGACGAGACGCTGCCGTGGTTCCGGGCGCTGCCGGCCGACCAGCGGGCGTGGGTCATGCTCGTGGCCCAGGCCGGCGTGCGGTCGCTGGTGGAGTGGTTGCGGTCGGGCGGGACGATCGGTGGCGACTCGCAGGAGATCTCCGACGAGGTGTTCGCGGCGGCGCCCCGGGCGCTGGCCCGGTCGATCACGCTCACACAGACCGTGGCGCTGATCAAGGTCACCATCGACGTGGCCGAGGCCGAGGTGAACGCGCTGGCCGCGGCCGGTGAGGAGGAGGCGCTCAACTCGGCCATCCTCAAGTTCTCGCGGGAGATCGCGTTCTCGGCGGCGCGGGTCTACGCGCGGGCGGCCGAGTCGCGGGGCGCCTGGGACGCGCGGCTGCAGGCCCTGCTGATGGACGCGCTCCTGCGGGGCGACACGCCCGACTCGGTGGCCAGCCGGGCGTCGGCGCTGGGCTGGACCGACAAGCCGCCGGTGTCGGTGGTGGTCGGCAAGTCCCCGGGTGGCGACATCACCGCGGTGATGCACGGCGTCTACCGGGCCGCGAGGCGGGCGCGGGTCGAGGTCATCTGCGGCGTGCACGGTGAGCGGCTGGTCGTCGTCGTGGGGGGTACGGACGACCCGAAGCTGACCGCGAGCCAGTTGCGGGCCTCCTTCGGCGACGGTCCGATCGTGGTCGGCCCGGCCGTGCCGTCGCTGGACCAGGCGTCCGAGTCGGCGAGGGCGGCGCTGGCGGGCTACCGGGCGGCGCCGGCCTGGCCGGGGGCGCCGACCCCGGTGGCGGCCGACGACCTGCTGCCCGAGCGGGCCCTGGCCGGTGACCTCGAAGCGCGGCGGATGCTGCGGCACGACGCCTTTGGTGTGCTGGTCAAGGCCGGTGGCGGCCTGCTCGATACGCTGGACGCGTTCTTCGCCGCCGGTGGGGTGCTGGAGAGCACGGCCCGGGAGCTGTACGTGCACCCGAACACCGTCCGCTACCGGCTGAAGCGGGTGGCCGAGCTGACCGGACTGTCCCCGCTGGACGCCCGGGAGGCGTTCGCGCTGCGGATGGCGCTGAGCCTGGGCCGGTTGGATCCCGGAGCGTAAAAGGCGACGCGAATCACTGCCCACGTTGAGGAAACGTTCAGGCGACAAATCACCTTTTCACCGGCGAGTCCACCCAGCCTTTGTAGGATTCCTCCAACGCCGGTCGTAGGGTTTCGTGCATTGCAGCAGCCGCGCAACGCACCGAGATCCGGGAGAGTCAGATCGTGCTCGCCGTCCTCTCCCCCGGTCAAGGCTCCCAGAAGCCTGGCTTCCTCGCTCCCTGGCTCGCGCTCCCCGGCGCTGAGGCCCGCCTCCGCTGGTGGTCCGCGCTGGCCGGGGTCGACCTGATCCAGCTGGGCACCGAGGCCGGCGCCGACGAGATCAAGGACACCGCGCGTACGCAGCCCCTGCTGGTCGCGGCCGCGATGCTGGCCGCCGAGCACCTTCCGATGTACGACGTCGGCCTGGTCGCCGGGCACAGCGTCGGTGAGCTCGGCGCCGCCGCGCTGGCCGAGGTGATCCCGCCGGAGACCGCGATCACGCTGGCCGGCGTCCGGGGCCGCGAGATGGCCGCCGCCTGCGCGCTCGAGCCGACCGGCATGAGCGCGGTGCTCGGCGGCGACGCCGACGCGGTGGTGGCCGCCATCGAGGAGGCCAAGCTCTACCCGGCCAACCGCAACGGCGCCGGCCAGATCGTCGCCGCCGGCGCCCTCGACGCGCTGGCCACCCTGACCGTGGACGGCGCCCGGGTCCGCGCCCTGCCGGTGGCGGGCGCGTTCCACACGCCGTACATGCGTCCGGCCGAGGAGGCGCTGGCCGCGATCGCCGGCGGGATCACCACCTCCGCCCCGGCCCGGATCCTGCTCTCCAACTTCGACGGCACCGCGGTCGCCCACGGCCGCGAGATGCTCCAGCGCCTGGTCCGCCAGGTCACCGCGCCGGTCCGCTGGGACCTGTGCATGCGGACGCTGCGCGACCTGGGCGTGACCGCGATCATCGAGCTGCCACCGGCCGGCACCCTGGCCGGTCTGGTCAAGCGGGAGCTCAAGGGCGACGACGCCCCCGAGATCCTGACCCTGAACACCCCCGACGACCTGCCCGCCGCCCGCGATCTGATCGCCCGGCACGGCATGGCGCCCAGCCTCGAGCCGACCCCGCTGTTCCGGGTCGTGGTCGCGGCCGGCGCCGGCCTGTTCCACCCCGCCGACGACCTGACCGAAGGCCAGCCGGTGTCCACCGGCCAGGTCATCGGTCAGGTCATCACCCGCCAGGGCGGCGTCGACGTGGCCGCACACGCACCCGGCGTCCTCACCGAGTGGCTGGCTCACGACGACGACCCGGTCGCGCCCGGCCAGCCGCTGGCGCGCATCGGCGGGCCGCAGTGACGGCCCGTCCCGCGAACGAAGGAGCTGCCCGATGAACGCTGGTTCCCGCATCGTCGCGATGGGCCATTACCAACCGTCCCGCGTCGTCACCAACCACGACCTGGCCAAGATCGTCGACACCAACGACGCGTGGATCCGCGACCGGGTCGGCATCGCCGAGCGCCGCCTCGCGGTCAACGAGACGGTCGCCGACATGGCCACCTTCGCGGCCGAGAAGGCGCTGGCCGGCTCCGGCCTGACCGCGGCCGACATCGACATGGTCGCGGTGGCCACCTGCACCTCGGTCGACCGCTGCCCGAACGTCGCCACCCGGGTCGCGTCCCGGCTGGGCATCCCGGCGCCGGCCGCCTTCGACCTGAACACCGCCTGCTCCGGCTTCTCCTACGCGCTCGGCACCGCCGACCACGCGATCCGGGCCGGCGCCGCGCGCAACGCGATCGTGATCGGCGCCGAGAAGCTCTCCGACGTCACCGACTGGACCGACCGCTCGACCGCGGTGCTCTTCGGCGACGCCGCCGGGGCGGCCGTGGTGACCGCGGTGCCCGAGGGCGAGGAGCCGGGCATCGGCCCGGTGCTCTGGGGCTCGGCGCCGGACAAGGGCGACGTGCTGCGGATCGAGGGCTGGCGGCCGTACATCGAGCAGGAGGGCCAGATCGTCTTCCGCTGGGCCACCACCGCGCTCGCGCCGTTCGCGATGGAGGCCTGCGAGCGGGCCGGCGTCAAGCCCAGCGACCTGGCCGCCTTCGTCCCCCACCAGGCGAACACCCGCATCATCGACGGCATCGTGAAGCGGCTGGGGCTCGGCCCTGAGGTCGTGGTCGCGAAGGACCTGGTCGAGTCCGGCAACACCTCCGCGGCGAGCGTGCCGCTGGCCCTGTCCAAGCTGGTCGAGCGCCGTGAGGTGCCGTCCGGCGCCCCGGTGCTGCTGTTCGGCTTCGGCGGCGGCCTCACCTACGCCGGACAGGTCATCCGCTGTCCGTAGCGATATCCCCACCGATGGAAGGAAACAACTGACGATGGCAACCCGCGCTGAGATCACCTCCGGCCTCGCCGAGATCCTCGAGGAGGTCGCCGGCGTGAACCCGGACGACGTCGCCGAGGAGAAGTCCTTCACCGATGACCTGGACGTCGACTCGCTCTCCATGGTGGAGGTCGTGGTCGCCGCCGAGGAGAAGTTCGGTGTGAAGATCCCCGACAACGAGGTCCAGAACCTGAAGACCGTCGGCGACGCCGTTTCGTTCATCGAGGCGAACCACTGACATGAGCAGGCCAGACGTCGTCGTCACCGGGCTCGGCGCGACCACCCCGTTGGGCGGGGACGTCGCGTCGACCTGGGACGCCATGCTCGCCGGCCGCTCCGGGGTGAGTGCTCTCACCCAGGAGTGGGCCGAGCAACTGACGGTACGCATCGCCGCGCAGCTCGCGGTCGAGCCGTCCGAGGTTCTCGAGCGGGTCAAGCTCCGCCGGCTGGACCGGTCCGAGGCGATCGCGCTGATCGCCGCGCACCAGGCCTGGGCCGACTCCGGGCTGGCCGATTCGGGGCTGGACGGCGAGCGGCTGGCGGTCAGCTTCGGCAGCGGAATAGGCGGCGCGCAGACCCTGCTCATCCAGGACGACATCCTGGAGGCCTCCGGGCCGCGCAAGGTCAGCCCGCACACGGTGCCGATGCTGATGCCGAACGGCCCGGCCGCGTACGTCGGCCTCGAACTGGGCGCCAAGGCCGGCGTGCATTCGATGGCCAGCGCCTGCGCCACCGGCGCCGAGGCGATGGCCCTGGGTCTCGACATCATCCGGTCGGGCCGCGCCGACGTGGTGGTGACCGGCGGCACCGAGGCCGTCGTGCACCCGCTGCCGATGGCCGGCTTCGCCGCGATGCGCGCCATGTCGACGCGCAACGACGATCCCCAGCGCGCGTCCCGTCCGTGGGACAAGGGCCGGGACGGTTTCGTGCTCGGCGAGGGCGCCTGTTCCCTGGTCATCGAGCGGGCCGACCACGCCGAAGCGCGCGGCGCCCGGATCTACGCCCGGCTCGCCGGGGCCGGCATCACCTCGGACGGGTACGACATCGTGCAGCCGCACCCGCAGGGTGAGGGCGGCATCCGCGCGATGACCAAGGCCATCCAGGACGCCGGCCTGACCAAGGCCGACATCGTGCACATCAACGCCCACGCCACGTCGACCCCGGTCGGCGACATGGCCGAGATCCACGGCATCCGGACCGCGATCGGCGACCACCCGGTGCTCACCTCGACCAAGAGCATGTCCGGCCACCTGCTGGGCGCGGCCGGGGCGCTCGAGTCGATCGCCACGGTGCTGGCCATCCGCGAGGGTGTCGTCCCGCCCACGATCAACCTGGACGACCCGGACGACGAGCTGACCCTCGACGTGGCGGCCCACAAGGCCCGCCCGATGGACATCCCGGCCGCGATCAACAACTCGTTCGGCTTCGGTGGCCACAACGTGGCGCTCGTCTTCACCCGCGTCTGACCGTCAGCTGGGAGCAGCCGTGACGACCCTTTCCTCGGAGACCGGATCTACCACCGCCGATGAGCGCGACCCGGAGCTGAGGCTGCGGGGGTTCTTCGATCAGGGGACGTTGCGGCTGCTCGCGCCGCGGGACGACAGCGGTGTGCTGTACGCCCGCGGCCTGGTGGAGGGCACGCCGGCCATCGCGTTCGCGTCGGACGGCACCCGGATGGGCGGCGCCCTCGGCGTCGTGGGGTGCCAGCACGTGGTCGACGCGATCGATCTGGCCGTACGGGAGCGCGTACCGGTGATCGGCCTCTGGCACTCCGGGGGCGCCCGCCTCGCGGAGGGCGTGGTCGCGCTGGACGCCGTGGGCCAGATCTTCGCGGCGATGGTGCGGGCGTCCGGCCGGGTGCCGCAGATCTCGGTGGTCCTCGGCCCGGCGGCCGGCGGCGCGGCGTACGGTCCGGCGCTCACCGACATCGTGATCATGAGCAAGGCCGGCCGGATCTTCGTGACCGGCCCCGAGGTGGTCCGCAGCGTCACCGGCGAGCAGGTCGACATGGAGCGGCTGGGCGGCCCCGAGCCGCACGGCCGGCGGTCCGGCGTCGTGCACATCACCACCAAGGACGACGCGACCGCGCTGGCCGAGGCCCGCCGGCTCACCACCCTGCTCGGTCACCAGGGCCGGCTCACCCCGGTGGACGCCACGGACCACGACCTGGGTGCGCTTCTCCCGGCGCAGACCAACCGGGCGTACGACGTGAAGCCCCTGGTCCGGGCCCTGCTCGACGAGCCCGGGGTGGAACTGCACGCCAAGTGGGCCCCGAACGTCGTGACCACGCTGGGACGGTTCGCCGGGCGCACGGTCGGCGTCATCGCCAACAACCCGCTGCGGCTCGGCGGCTGCCTGGACGCCACCAGCGCCGAGAAGGCCGCGCGCTTCGTGCGGATGTGCGACGCGCTCGGCGTGCCGCTGATCGTGCTGGTGGACGTGCCCGGCTACCTGCCCGGCCTCGGCCAGGAGTGGGACGGCGTGGTGCGCCGCGGCGCCAAGTTGCTGCACGCCTTCGCCGAGGCGGTCGTCCCGCGGGTCACCCTCGTCACCCGGAAGGCGTACGGGGGCGCGTACATCGCCATGAACTCCCGCGCGCTCGGCGCGACCGCCGTCTTCGCCTGGCCGGACGCCGAGATCGCGGTGATGGGCGCGAGCGCCGCGGTGAACATCCTGCACCGCCGGAAGCTGGCGGCCGTCCCGCACGAGCGGCGTGAGGCGCTGCGCGAGGAACTGGTCGCCGAGCAGATCCGGGTCGCCGGTGGGGTCGGCCGGGCCCTGGAGATCGGCGTCGTGGACGACACGATCAAGCCCGAGGACACCCGCCGCCGCATCGCCGAGGCCCTGGCCGCGGCCCCGGCCGCACGCGGGGCGCACGGCAACATCCCGCTCTGAGCGACGATCAGCCGACCCGGGTGAGCAACGTCACCGGGGCACCGTCGCCCGCGTAGCGATAGGGCTCCAGCTCGGCGTCCCAGGCCGTGCCCAGCGCCTTCTCCAGCGCGTGCGAGAGGGCCTCGGGCGCGGGGGCCGACGCCATGATCGAGCGCAGCCGATCTTCGCCGATCTGGATGTCGCCGGACGCGCCCATCGTGCCGTGGAACAGGCCACGGCCGGGCACGTGCATGAAGCGCTCACCGTCGACGCCCGGGCTGGGCTCCTCGGTGACCTCGAAACGGATCATGGGCCACTGCCTGAGGGCAGCAGCCAGCTCGGCGCCAGTCCCCTGTCGTCCCGACCAGGAACACTGCGCCCGGCGCATGGCGGGATCAACCGGCTGCGCCGTCCAGTGCAGGGTGACCGGCGCGGTGAGGACGCGCGCGATCGCCCACTCGACGTGCTGGCACACGGCGAGTGGGGTCGAGTGGACGTATACGACGCCACACGTTTGCACGGTGACCTCCCGAGGACCGAGATGCGTCTTCCCCTACGACCTCGACCGCGGTTGATCGTGTCCCATGATGCCGGTTGCCACGGATGGTGCGCCAGAGAAACCGCAATATCGACTATGGGACCGGCCACAGGGGCACACCCGGCCTAACGCCCGGACCTGCTCCGACGGCACGGCATGACCGCCCTCGTGTACGATTACTGCGGCCTTTTTCTGCACATGCTTTTCCCTTAGGAGTACCGCCGTGGCGAGCAACACCTCAAAGACCGCCCGCGCCTCAGTCCGCGCCGGTCAGGGTTCTGGCGGAGCGCTCAGCGTTCTTGGTGAGTACAAGTACCTGATCCCGCTGGCCGAAGGCCGTTTCGCCTACGTGCGTAACCTGACCAACGGCCGCACCAACCACCTCCGCACCGACTCCGACGCCTTCGTCGAAGAGATCCGCGGCCTGGTCGCGGCCGGTCACGGCGCGAAGGTCCGCACCGAGCTCAGCGCCCTCGACGCCGCCCACCCGGCGCACGGCTGGGCCGACACCGAGAAGCGCCTGGTCGACGCCGGCGTCTTCGAGGGCTGATCCCGGCCCCGCCGCTCCACCGCGAACGCCCATCCTCCCCCGGCGGGACGGATGGGCGTTTTCGCATTTCCTGAAGATCAAGACCAACGGCCTCAGTCGAGGAGCTCGACCCAGCCCGTGTCGAGGTCGTAGATGGCGCCGACGACGTCGACACGGCCGGCCGCGATCGCCTCGGTGACGCCCGACAGGTCGCGCATGCGGCGGGCGGTGCGGGTCACGTGGGCGCGCATCGCCTTGTCGGGGGCGTCGGGATCGTCGGCGCCGACCGCCTCGACCGCCGGCGCGATCTCGTCGACCAGGTAGCCGATGTCGCCGCCGGGACGCTCGCCCGCCCGCAGGGCCTCCACCGTCGCGGTGACCGCGCCGCACCGCACATGGCCGAGCACCACGATCAGGGGCACGCCCAGGGCGCTCACCGCGAAGCTCACCGAGCCGGCCACCGCCCGGTCGACCACGTGACCGCCGGAGCGCACCACGCAGATCGAGCCGAAGGTCTGGTCGAAGATCGCCTCCAGCGGCACGCGGGAGTCGATGCAGCCGAGCACGACGGCGTGCGGCTGCTGGCCACCGGAGACGGCGGCCGCGGCGGAGACGTCGTGGCCGTTCTGCGGCCGGCCGCTGACGAAGCGGCGGTTGCCCGCGACCAGGGCGGCCAGCGCGTTCGCGGGGCTGCGGGCCAGGTCGGTGGCGGCGGGCGTCGTGGAGGGCGAGGGGGCCGTCATGAGGTCATTCTTGCCGAGCGGAACGGCTCGGGCACCCACTGCGACGCAGCTCACGTCGTACCGTGAATGACCTTTGCAATTTGCATCTACACGCGTGATGCTTATTACCCGCGGGTATAGCGGGGGGGTGCGACTCGCGGAGGTGCCCATGCCCGAACGCTCGGAAGTGACCCTTCCGGACGGCGTGCGGTTGCAGGTCGAGACGTCGGGACCGGCCGACGCCCCGGTGACCGTGATCCTGCTGCACGGCTGGTGCCTCGACCGCCACATCTGGCACCACCAGGTCAAGGCGCTCGGTGACGTGCGGGTCGTGGCGTACGACGCCCGCGGCCACGGCCGCTCCGACGCCACCCTGCTCAAGGCGGCCACGCTGCCCCAGCTCGGCGCCGACCTGGCCGAGGTGATCCGGGCGACGGCGCCGACCGGGCCGGTGGTGCTCGTGGGTCACTCACTGGGCGGCATGACGATCATGGAGTACGCGGCCGACCACCCCAAGGAGTTCGCCGAGCGGGTGGCCGGGCTGGTCCTCGTCTCCACCACGGCCGAGGGGCACACGCACACCCGCTACGGGATGCCGGCCCAGTTGGCCACGCTGTTCCGCTACTACGAGACGATCGGCGCCGGCGTGCTGGCCCGCTGCGGCACGTGGCGGCCACACCGGATGATGACGCCGGTGCTGCGGCCCACGGTCCGGTGGCTGCTGTTCGGCGACGACTGCGACGACACCTCGCTGACCGTGACCATGCGCGGGGTGGGCCGCGCCTCGCTGCGGTCGATCGGTGGCTTCCGGCCTTCGATCGGGGCCCAGCAGCGCCTGGAGACGCTGGCCGCGTGGACCGGCGTACCCGCCGCGGTCCTGGTGGGTGACCGTGACCGGCTCACTCCCCCGGCCTGCGCGGAGTCCATCGCCGGGGCCCTGCCGGGTGCCGAGGCGACCGTGCTGGCCGGCGGCGGGCACATGCTGATGCTGGAGCGCCCGGAAGAGGTGACCACCACGATCCGCGACGTGGTGCGCCGCGCGGCCGGCGCGACGCCGATCAGGCAGGGGCGCGGGCGGCGGGCGGCGGAAGGTTTCGATGAGGCCGCATAGCGCGCCGCGATCGACGCGGGGCACTGCTCAGGAGTAGGTTCGTATGTCCCCCTTTTCGCGGCCGCACGCGGCCCGGGCGGGGGCGAACCACGAGGGAGCAGATCGAACTTGAGCGACGCCACCATCCTTCAGCAGGAGATCGCCGTCGAGCAGGAGCACGTCGACCGGGTCTACGCCCGGCTCGCGGAACTGCGCCAGGACGCCTCCCGGGCCGAACGGGACGGCTACCGCATGGCCGGCGTCGGCACGTACGGCGCGCTGGTCGAGCGCGACGCCATGGTGTTCCACGCGGCCCGGCGCCGGCACGCGCTCGACACCGAGTACGAGGGGCTGGTCTTCGGCCGCCTCGACCTGACCACCGAGGCCGTGCACTACGTCGGCCGGATGGGCATCCGCGACCAGGACTCGCAGCCGCTGGTGGTCGACTGGCGGGCGCCGGCCGCGGCCGCGTTCTACCGGGCCACCCCGGCCGACCCGATGGGCGTGGTCCGGCGCCGGATGATCCAGTCCAGCCGCGAGAAGGTCACCGGCATCGAGGACGACCTGCTCGACCCGGACGCGGCGCCGGACGGCATGCGGGTGGTCGGCGACGGCGCCCTGCTGGCCAGCCTGTCCAAGGCGACCGGGACCGGCATGCGCGACATCGTCGCCACCATCCAGCGGGAGCAGGACGACGCGATCCGCTCCCCCGCGTCCGGCGTGACGATCGTGACCGGCGGGCCGGGCACCGGCAAGACCGCCGTGGCCCTGCACCGGGCGGCGTACCTGCTGTATTCGGACCGGAGCCGGTTCGCCGGCGGCGGCATCCTGGTCGTCGGGCCGTCGGGGGTGTTCGTCACCTACATCGCCACGGTGCTTCCGTCGCTGGGCGAGGAGACGGCCACCCTGCGGTCGCTCGGGTCGCTGGTGGTGGGCTATTCCGCCACGCGCACCGACCCGACCGACGTGGCCGCGGTCAAGGGCTCGCTGCGGATGCGCAAGGTGCTCGAACGGGCCTCGCACGACGCGGTGCCCGGGGCGCCCGACGAGTTGCGGCTGCTCTACCGGGGCACGCTGCTGCGGCTGGGCCGGACCGACCTGGACAAGATCCGGCGGGCCGCGCTGCCCCGGGGCGCGCGGCGCAACGAGGTGCGCGGGGCCGGCTTCGACCGGGTCTTCGATGCCCTCTGGTCCCAGGCCCGGCAGCACCGGGTGGCCGGTCTGCCCGAGAAACGCGACTTCGAGGCCGAGCTGGCCGACCGCGGCGATTTCCGGGACTTCCTCAAGGCGTGGTGGCCGCGGCTCACCCCGGCCCGGGTGCTGGAGTGGCTGCGCGAGCCGGCGCGGCTGCGGTCGTACGCGACGGGGATCTTGAGCCGCACCGAGATCGCGGCGCTGGAGGGGCGGTTCGGCCCCGAGCCGACGATCGCCGACGTGGCGCTGCTGGACGAGCTGGACGAGCTGCTGGGCCGGCCCCGGCGGGCGCAGAAGAAGAAGGTCAACCCGTTCCACGTCCGCGACGGGATCCAGGAGGTCACCACGCAGTCCGACCGGATGGCCGCGGCCCGGGCGCAGGCGGTCGAGCGGGACGACGACTACCGCGACTACGCGCACGTGGTGGTCGACGAGGCGCAGGACGTGTCGCCGATGCAGTGGCGGATGATCGGCCGGCGCGGGCAGTACGCGTCCTGGACGATCGTCGGCGACCCGGCCCAGACCGCGTGGTCGGGCGACCCGGGCGAACTCGACCGGGCACGTGAGCGGGCGCTCGGCACCCGCAAGCGCAACACGTACGCGCTGACCACGAACTATCGCAACTCGTCGGAGATCTTCGCGGTGGCCGCCTCGGTGATCCGCACGATCATGCCCGACCTGCCGCTGCCGACCGCGGTCCGCAGCACCGGCGTGGAGCCGGTCGACCTGGTGGTGGCGGCGGGCCAGCTGCCCGACGCGGTGCGTGAGGTGGCCGAGAAGCAGCTCGCCGACGTGGACGGCACGATCGGCGTGATCGCCCCGGTGCCGCGCCGCGACGAGGTGGCGTCCTGGCTGACCGGGTTGCCCGAGCGGGTGCAGGTGGTGACCGCCATCGAGGCCAAGGGCATGGAGTACGACGCGGTGGTGCTGGTCGGCCCGGGAGAGATCGCGGTCGACCCGTCCGGCGTACGGACGCTCTATGTCGCGCTCTCCCGGGCCACTCAGCGCCTCACCACGGTGGGCACCGATCCCGGCTGGCTGCCGGACCCGGTCAGGGAATCCGCACCGAGGTGACGTTGTACGGCGTGGCCGGGGTCGGCGGCGTGGTGAACCGCGCGTTGGGCAGGTAGAAGCGGCCGGCGTACTCGGCGATCGTGGTGGGCACGTCGAAGCCCGCCGAGGTGGTCGTCGAGACGACCCGGCCGTGGGTGCCCGAGCCGTCCAGCTTGATCTCGGTGATCTTGTTGTCCCGGTTCTGCACGACGTAGAGCGAACGGCCGCGCAGCCACAGCCCGTCGCCGTTCGGCACCAGGACGCCGCCGGTGTCGATTTTCCGGGTGACGCCGGTGAACGTGCTGCGGAACAGCAGGCCGGTGTTGGACTGCACGATGATCAGGCCGTTGCCGTCCGGCGAGGGCACGATGCCGTTGGCGTTGTTGCCGGGCTGGTAGACGATGTCGCCGGTCAGCGGCACCGCCTTGGCCGCGGCGGGCAGCGCGCCGTGCCGGCCGTACTTGACCCGGTGCAGGTTCGGGTTGGCCGAGTCGGTGAACCAGGCCGAGCCGCCGGCGAAGGCCACGTCGTTGATGAACGCGGCGCCGGTCTGGAGCGGGTACGACTTGAGCACCCGGCCGCTGCGGACGTCGACGACCCGGGCGTCGCCGCCGGTGCCGCCGGCCACGAAGAGCCGGCCGTCCCGGTCGAGCTTCAGGCCCAGCGACGGTGTGCCGGGGCCCTGCGAGATGACCTCGCCCCGGCCCGACTTCAGGCTGACCCGGTAGATGTCGCCGTCGGCCCGGGAGCCGAAGTAGGCGTACGGGGCCTTACCGATCGCGATGCCTTCGGGCTGGAACCCGGCGGGCAGGTCGAAGGTGGTCTCGAGGTGTTCGTGCGACGACGCCGTGGCGGGCGTCGCACCCGCGGTGACGGCCAACGCCGCCATGGCCGCGATCGCAAGAGTTCGCTTGAGCACTGACTACGGTCCTTCCCTTCGGAAGCGGTTGTCACTCAAGGAGTACCCCGGCAATGGCAATCGAGTTCAACTTGCATACATAGCGATGTGAACATACATTGGCCAAGGCTGGGCGCCGCGTCGGAGGGTTGTGTCATGGGAGCAGGTCACGACCACGGGGGCGCGGCCCGGCACGGTGGCGCCCGGCACCGCCGCCGGTTGTGGTGGGCGGGCGGTCTGCTGGCGGCGTTCATGCTGGTCGAGGCGGGCGCGGCCTGGGCCACCGGTTCCCTGGCGCTGCTGTCCGACGCCGGCCACATGTTCACCGACGTGCTCGGCATCGCGATGGCGCTGGCCGCGATCACCGCCGCCGGCCGGACCCAGGGCCCCGACTCCCAGCGGACGTTCGGTCTCTACCGGCTCGAGGTGCTCGCCGCGCTGGCCAACGCGCTGCTGCTGACCGGCGTCTCGATCTACGTGCTGATCGAGGCGGTCCGCCGGTTCACCGACCCGCCCGACGTCCCGGCCGGCTGGATGCTGCTGGTGGCCACCGGCGGCCTGATCATCAACATCGTGGCGTTCCTGCTGCTCCGCGAGGGCGCGGAAGAGAGCATCAACGTCCGCGGGGCCTATCTCGAGGTGGTCGGCGACCTGATCGGCTCGGCCGGGGTCATCGTCGCCGCCGTGGTGATCGCGTTCACCGGGTGGTCGTACGCCGACCCGATCGTCGCCGTCGTGGTGGCGCTGATGATCCTTCCCCGGACGCTGGCGCTGGCCCGGTCGGCCGTCCGCATCCTGGTCCAGGCCGCGCCGAAACACCTGGACGTGGCCGTCGTGCGCACCCGCCTGGCCGCCGTGCCCGGCGTCTGCGACGTCCACGACCTGCACGTCTGGACGCTCACCTCGGGCATGGACGTGGCCTCGGCCCACCTCAGCCTCGAACCGGCGGCCGAGCTGGCCACGGTGCTCGCCGGGGCGCGGGAGGCGCTGCACGACGACTTCTCGATCGACCACGCCACGCTCCAGGTGGAGCCGGTCGGGGCCGGCGGCCGGTGCACCCCCGCGGGCTGGTGAGAGTGGTAGCGCACTCGATGAAGGGTGTGGCGATCATCACGTTCTGAGGTCATCATGAGGCCATGACCATGGTCACGCACATACCTCGCGTCGCCTGGGACGCCGCCCGGGCCTTCGTCATCATGGCCGAGGCGCCCTACTTCGAGGACTTCGCCGACCAGGTGTGGCGGCGGCTCGGTCCGGACATCCACGACGCGCTGACCGACACCCGGGCCCGGCTGGCCGACAACCTGCGGCGCACCGGGGGCGACCGGCGGGTCGCCGACATCGAGCGCGGTGCTTGGCGCGTACGCGTGGAAGAGCTGTTGCGGGCCCGCCCCGATCTCACCGACGTGGTCATGGAACTGAACTCCATGGTGCTGCGCTACTGACGTTTGCCGGGCACCCGTCGCCGCCATCCGTGACAATTGGGGCATGAGCAGCGGCATGGTGTTCGCGTGAGCGAGCGCATCCTGATCACCAACGACGACGGCATCGACACGCCGGGGATCCGGTGGCTGGCCAAGGCCGTGCTGCGGGCCGGGCACGACGTCGTGGTGGCGGCGCCGATGACCGAGGCGAGCGGCAGCAGCGCGTCGATGACCGCGATCGAGGAGGACGGCAAGATCGTCGTAGAGCCGCGGGAGCTGGCCGGGGCCCGGAACGTGCCCGCGTACGGGGTGGCCGCGTCGCCCGCGTTCATCGTGCTGCTCGCGCTGCGGGAGGCCTTCGGCGAGGCCCCGGCGGTGGTGCTCTCCGGGATCAACCGCGGGGCCAACGCGGGGGCGGCGGTGATCCATTCGGGTACGGTCGGCGCCACGCTCACCGCGGCCCACGCCGGACTCCGCGGGCTGGCCGTGTCGCTGGACGTGCTCACCCCGGTGCAGGGGTCGGTGGCCAGTGGCGGTGCCGCGATCGATCAGCTCGACGAGACCGACGAGAAGCGGCACTGGGGCAGCGCGGCCGGCCTGGCCGTCAAGCTGCTGCCGGTGCTCGCGCACACGCCGGCCGGCACGATCCTCAACCTGAACGTGCCCGACCTGCACGTGGACGGGATCCGGGGACTGCGCCGGGCGTCGCTGGCCCGGTTCGGCCAGGTGCAGGTGAGCATCGCCGAGCGGTCCGAGGGTTTTGTCCGCACGGCGGTGCAGGCCGCGCAGGAGAACCTGGAGCCCGGCACCGACCTGGCCGCGCTGGCCGAGGGCTACGCCTCGGTGACGCCGCTACGGTCGCCGTCCGAGAACCGCGACGTGCGGCTGAACCTCGAGTCGATCAGGGTGCAGACCCCGGCGTTGTGATCGCCCGGCTGCGCAGGAACGCCCCGATCTGGGCGACCACGATCGCGGCGGCGTCGAAGATCGCCAGCTTGCGCGGGAAGTTGTGGTTCAGGCCCTGGTAGACCGAGGCGATCACGGGCACGCCGGCGTCCTGGAGCCGGGCCGCGTACCGCTGCGCGTCGCTGACCAGCACGTCCAGTTCGGCCGCGACGATCAGCGCGGGCGGCATCCCGGCCAGGTCCATCCGCGTCGGGTCGGCCTGCTCGGGCAACCCGTCCGGGGCGAACGCGGCCCAGAAGAACGCCATCTCCTCCCGGTGCAGCCCGTAGTCGTCCAGGGGCGGGTAGCTCATCGCCGGGTCGAGGGCCGGGCAGATCAGCACCTGCGCGGCGATCGGGCGGGCCGCGTGCCGGGCCGCCACCACGGCGAGATGCCCGCCGGCCGAGTCGCCGCCCACCGCGACCGTCCGATCCGGCGGCAGCCAGCGCAGCGCGCGCTCCACATCGTCCACCGGCGCCGGGTACGGGTGTTCCGGCGCCCGCCGGTAGTCCACGGCCAGCACCGACCAGCCGGAGTCGTGCACGATCCGCCGGCACAGCCCGTCGTGGGTTTCCAGGTCGCCCAGCACCCAGCCGCCACCGTGGGCGTAGACCAGCACCGGCGCGTCGTCGATGTCGCGATAGAACCGGGCGGGCACCCCACCGGCGTCCACCTCGGCGACATCGCGGACCGCCGGGCCGGGGCCCATCTCGACGGGCGCGGCGTCGGCCATGCTCCGGCGTACCTCGGCCAGATTGTCCAAGGTCAGCGGAGCACGCTGCTGCGCACTAATGGCCGAACGAGCCTGAGGGTGGAGGCGCTTGAGGTCCACAAGCAGAACAATAACCAGTTATGAACGACCTGCTACCGGCGCTGCCGGAGGACTGGGAACGCTGCCTGTGCGTGGCGGCACACCCCGATGACATCGAGTACGGCGCCGCGTCCGCCGTGGCACGCTGGACCGCCCAGGGCAAAACCGTCACCTACCTGCTCGCCACCAGCGGCGAGGCGGGCATCGACTCGATACATCCGGACCAGGCCGGGCCGATGCGCCGCGACGAGGAACGGGCCGGGGCCCGCGAGGTGGGCGTCGAGGTGGTCGAGTTCCTCACCCATCAGGACGGGATCGTCGAGTACGGGCCGGCGCTGCGCCGGGACATCACCTCGGCGATCCGCCGGCACCGCCCGGACATCATCGTCAGCGGCGACTTCAACGTCCGCATGATCGGGGGCATGGTCAACCAGGCCGACCATCGCGCGGTCGGGCTGGCCGCGCTGGACGCCGCCCGCGACGCCGGCAACCGGTGGATCTTCCCGGAGCTCGACCTGCCCGCGTGGGGCGGCGTGCGCTTCGTCGCCTACGGCGGCTCGGCCAACCCGACGCACGGCGTCGACATCACCGGCGACCCGCTCGAGCGGGGCATCGCCTCGCTCGAGGCGCACGCCGAGTACACCAAGGGCCTGGGTCCCGGCGGACCGGACGCGCGGGCGATGCTGAGCTGGATGGCTCGCCAGAGCGGGCCGGCGATCGGCGCCGGCGCGGGCGCGCTCTTCGAGGTCATGTCGCTGGGCTTCGACGGCCCGCCGCCCTGGGTCACCGCCTAGGTGATGGTCGCGCCCTGGGGCGTGTCGAGCAGGCCCCAGAGGTTGAGGGCGGCGTCCCGCGCGGCGGGGCGCAGCCCGGGGCTCTTGGCCATGCAGGCGCGGACCAGGTCACGCAGGCGGGACGGCAGGCCCGGAACGGGCAGGACCGGGGTCGGCGCCAGGCAGGCGGTCCGACCGGCGGCCCGGATGGTGGCGGCGACGGCGGCCGGGTACGGCGACCGGCCCATCACCATCTCGTACAGCAGCACACCCAGCGGGTAGACGTCGTCCTTCTCCGGCCCGGCGGCGTCGAACTCGCGGGCCAGGCCGAAGTCGATGATCTTGGGGCCGGTCGGGGTGAGCATCACGTTGCGGGCGGAGAGGTCGCGGTGCACCACGCCGCGGCGGTGGGCCACGGCCAGCACGTCGGCGGCGGTGGCGGCGATCCGGGCGGCCTCGCGCCAGGGCAGCGGGCCACGGGCCAGGCGGGCGGTCAGCGGCCGGCCGTCGAGCAGTTCCATCGCCACGTACGGGACGACGGTGCCGTCGGGCAGCGGCGCCTCGCCACACTCGAAAACCCGCGGCACGCTCGGGTGGCGCAGCCGGTCGGTGATCATCGCCTCGCGCCGGGCGTTCGAGCCGACCGCGGGGGCCAGCACCTTCACCGCAAGCTTGCGGCCGTGCACGGCGTCGACCGCGGCGTAGACCGTGGAGACGCCGCCCTGACCGATGGCGCGGATCAGCACGTACCGCCGGCTGATGCTCGTACCCAACAGAAGTCGCGCCACGGGAGCGCACTATTCCGCAACTCCTGTGGCACGACCACGGTATGAAAGAAAGCTTTAAGGAGAGAGCGTTTCACGGTCGGATGTCGGACACTTGCCGCTACTCACGGTCAGGTGCCGGACACCGCCGGCTGGTTCCGGCCCTCGCCGTGCGGGTCGGGATTACCGAACAGACCCAGCAGCCCCGTCACCCACAGTTGTCGATGGGCGAACCGGCTGGGCTTCGTCACGACGACCTTGACCCCGGAGATCCCGGCCATCTGATGTGCGCTCACCAGAGCACTGATCCCCACCGAGTCGATGAAGGTCACGTCCTGCATGTTGAGCTCGATGCGGCTCGGCGTCCCCTCCGCCATCGCGGCCACCACCGCATCCTTGATCAGGTACGCGTTCTCTACGTCGATCTCCCCCGCGGGTGCCACCTCGACCGTCTGGTCGGCGGCCGTCCGTGTTATCGACAGCGTCACGCCCTCAACCTCCACCCACCCGGGACGCGCCCGAGCGTCTGCTCAAAAACCGGGGTCGACTACCCCCGAAGAGTCCGGTGAAACTGCCTCGCCAGGCTATGCACCGAACCTGTTAACCACCTGAGTGCCGACCCTGCAAACGCGCTCCACCCTACTCACACCGGTCCACCGGATTTCCCATGGTGACGCTCCACCCACGACCCGGTTGCGGAGGGTACTCAGGTCTTCCGCCGCGGACAACTACGGTTGCGAAGACGTGGCACGTTTGCGCGCGTGTTTGCTCACCGCGACGGTTGGGCACGGTGAGACCGACCCTTGCAGAGCGGAAGGCGAAACTATGTCCTCGAGGAAGAACAAGGCCGAGCGGACGGCCGCTCAGGCGTGGGATTATCTGTCGTCTGCGGTCGCCTCGGCCGGTGAGGCGGGCGTGCACGCGGTCGACGTGACCAGCTCGAAGGCCAACAAGCTGGCCAACCGGGCGGCCAAGCGGTCGTCGAAGCTGGCCGACCGGGCCGCCAAGCGGTCGTCGAAGTTCGCCGACCGGGCGGCCGGCACGTCGTCCAAGGTCGCCGACCGGGCGGCCCGGAAGTCGGCCCAGTTCGCCGACCAGGCGGCCGGCTTCGCGGCTCAGGCGCAACAGTCCGGGCTCAAGCTGGCGGGCAACGCCGGCGACCGGGTGGCCGCGGCCAAGGACGAGGCGTGGACGCGGGCGGCCCTGGCCGCCGACGCGCTGGCCGGGCGCCGGCGTGGCCTGCCCTGGGGCCTGCTGATCGGGGTCGGCCTGATCGGCGTGGCCGTGGGCTGGGCGGCGGCGAACGCGGCCCAGGCGGCGGCCGAGCGCCAGGCTCAGGAGGAAGAGCTCGAGCTGGCCGAGTCGGCGGTCATCGTCACTCCCGAGAGTCGCGGCTACCACGAGTCCTGACATGCGCACCGCCGGGCGGCGCGACTTGCCGCCCGGCGGTCCTAGGCTGTGCCGATGACCGACGCCGTGTTCTTCACCGACGCCGCTGAACTGCGCGAATGGTTCGAAAAGCACCACGATTCGGCGCCGGAGCTCTTCGTCGGCTACTACAAGAAGCACGTCAAGAAGCCGGGCATCACCCACACCGAGGCGATCGAGCAGGCGCTGTGCTTCGGCTGGATCGACAGCATCGGCCGGCGCATCGACGACGAACGCCATCAGGTGCGGTTCACCCCGCGCCGGAAGGGCAGCGTATGGAGCGCGGTGAACATCGCGACCGTCGCCCGGCTGGCCGAGCAGGGGTTGATGCGCCCGGCCGGGCAGAAGGCGTTCGACGAGCGCAAGCCCGACCGGGTCGCGGTGTACTCGTACGAGCAGCCGGCCGACGCCCAGCTCACGCCGGAGCAACTTGCCGAGCTGAAGGCCGACCCGCACGCCTGGGAGTGGTTCTCGGCACAGTCCCCCGGCTATCAGCGCTCGGCGATCCACTGGGTGGTCAGCGCCAAACGCGACGAAACCAGGTCACGCCGCCTCGCCCAGCTCATCACCGACTCGGCGGCCGGGCGCCGTGTGCCACCGCTGGTCCGGCGCTGAACGCCCCGCGTGGGTAGCATGGTCCGTCGTCCGCACTGATCCACCCCCCACACAGATAAGGGTTCGTCTGGTGCTCGATGTCGGTCATCTCCTCGACAACCGTTACCGGTTGGACGAGCGCATCGCCACGGGCGGGATGGGCGATGTCTGGAAGGGCACCGACGTGGTGCTCGGCCGCACGATCGCGGTCAAGGTGCTGCGCGACAACATGATGTCCGACCCGGAATTCGCCGCGCGGTTCTACGGCGAGGCCCGGATGATGGCGGCCTTCCGGCACCCGGGCGTGGTCGAGGTCTTCGACTACGCCAGCTCCACCGGCGACGGCGACAACCAGTGCGCCTACCTGGTCATGGCGTACGTGGAGGGCGAGCCCCTGTCCTCCCGCCTCAAGGAGCAGGGCCGGCTCGACGTCACCGAGACCATGTCGATCGTGTCCCAGGCGGCCGACGCCCTGCACGCCGCCCACCAGAACGGCACGGTCCACCGCGACGTGAAGCCGGGCAACCTGATGATCCGGCCGACCGGCGCGGTCATCCTGGTCGACTTCGGGGTGGCCCGCTCCAACGCCGTGACCAGCGTCACCGGGGTCAACTCGATCGTCGGCACCGCCCTCTACATGGCCCCGGAACAGGTCGCCAAGGGCAAGGTCACGCCGGCCACCGACATCTACGCGCTGGGCGCCGTGGCCTACCACTGCATCGCCGGCCGCCCGCCGTTCGACGGCGACAACGCGCTCCAGGTCGCCCTCATGCACCTCGAGGACGAGCCGGCCCCGCTGCCCGACGAGGTGCCGCCGGCCGTCCGTGAGCTGATCAGCCGGGCCATGGCCAAGCACCCGGACGACCGCTTCCACAGCGCCGCCGAGTTCGCCGAGGCGGCCCTCGCCGCGACCAAGCCGCTCGACTACCGCACCATGACCGGCACGGCCCTGACCGGCACGGCCCTGACCGCGCCGATGAGCCCGGCGTCCCCGACCCGGGCGGTGCCGTTGCCGCGCAACGTCCCGCCGTCGGCGCCTCCGCCGCGGCGCAGGCGGGGCTCGCGGAGCCAGGTGGCCGTACTCGTCATGGTCATCGCTCTGGGACTCGCCGCGGCCGGCCTCGCGCTCGCCCTGGCCATGCGGACCACCAACAGCGACGGCGCCGTGGTCGAGCCGACGACCACCCCGTCCGCCGAGGCCACCGAGAGCGGCGAGCCCCAGGTGCCGACGACCACGATCGAGGACGAGCCGACCGAGGGTGACAGCCGGCCGAACATCCCGGACATCACGCCCACCAAGAAGCCCTCCCCCAGCAAGTCCGCGTCGCCCACACCGTCCAAGACGACCCCGCCGCCGCAGAACAGCCAGCCGCCGGACGACCCGACCGACGACCCGACCGACGACGAGACGACCCCGCCGACCGGCGGGGCCACCACGCCGGCCGACGGCGGCGGCGGCGAAGAGGGCCAGGGCACCGGCGTGGGCGTCGGCCTCGGCAACGGCCAGAACTGACCCTTGTTCGGGATCGGCGAGTTCGCCACCCTGGGCCGCGTGTCGGTGCGCATGCTGCGGCACTACGACGCGATCGGGCTGCTCCGGCCGGCCCGGGTCGACCCGTCCAGCGGCTACCGCTACTACACCGCGGCCCAGCTCACCCAGATCAACCGCATCGTCGCGCTCAAAGACCTCGGTTTCACCCTGGAACAGGTGCAGACCATGGTCGGCGAGAAGATCGATCCGGCCGAGCTGCGCGGGATGCTCCGGCTGCGGCGGGCCCAGCTGGCCGAGCAGGTGGCCGCCGACAACGCCCGGCTGGCCCGGGTGGACGCCCGGCTGCGGATGATCGAGACGGCCGGGGTGCTGGACACCGCCGAGGTCGTCCTCAAGCCGGTCGCCGCGCAGCGGGTCGCCCGGCTCAGCGCGCCCTGCGCGAACTACCTCGCGGCCGACATCGGTCCCGCCCTCCAGCCGCTCTACCCCGAGCTGATCGAGCGGATGGAGCAGGCCGGGGTACGGATGGCCGGCCCGCCGCTGGCCTGGTACGAGCGGGACCACACGGTGGCCGGGGAGGACGCCGTCACGGTGAACGCGGCCTTCCCGATCGAGGGCGAGCCACCGGCCGACCCCGGATTCGAGGTGTATGAACTGCCGGCGCTCGATCGGGCGGCCACGCTGATCCACCACGGGCACATGGACCTGGCCTTCCGGACCGGGCAGACGATCGGCGCCTGGATCGAGGCCAACGGCTACCGCGCCGTCGGCGAGGGGTACGCCCGGGAGGTCTACCTCGACTGCCCGCCCGGCGACTTCGACCGCTGGGTCACCGAGATGCAGGTCCAGGTGACTTTCCCTCAAGTGTGACGCTGCGTAACCGAAATGAAGCCTCGACCAGCTACCGGCGGGTACGAAGGAGAGGCACATGGCGCCGAGCCGAACGCGCGTGGCAACGCTGTTGGGTGTGCTGCTCGGCGCCTCGCTGACGTCCACCGTGGTGGTGCGGACCACCCAGGCCGTGTTCACCGGGAACACCTCGACCACCAACACCTGGTCCTCCGGCGGCGCCGAGATCACCAGCGACGGCACCGGCAGCGCGGTCTTCAACAGCGGCTCGGACGGGGCCCTGGTGAACGGGCAGACGCTGACCAAGTGCATCGTCGTCACGTACAAGGGCGCCACCGTCCCCGCCTCGGTCAAGCTGTACAGCAGCACGGTCGGCGGCACCGGGCTGGCCGACTACCTGAACCTGACCGTCGAGACCGGCAGCAGCACCTCCACCAACGGCAACTGCGCCGGCTGGTCGGCCGGCGGCACGGTGTTCACCGGGACGCTGACCGACTTCGCCGCAAAGAACGCGTTCGCCAACGGAGTGGGTGTCTGGGGGCCTAGCGTCGTGAACGAGAAGCTGACGTACCGCTTCACGGTGACCGTGCAGAACCAGGCGGCCGCCCAGAACAAGACGGCGTCGGCCACGTTCATCTGGGAGGCGCAGACCGTTTGATCCCCGCTCGATCACGCGGGCCGGTGCGCCGGACCGCTGATCGCGGGATCCGGTCCGGCCGGCATCGCCGTGCCGACGGCCGGCGTGGCACCGACCGCCGCCGCCACGGGACCCACCACCACCAGGCGACCGAGCCCGCCCGGCTGGTCGCCGAGGCCGTCCAGGTGGTGCTGGTGATGACCGTGGTCACCGTGATGACGCTCGGCGCCTGGGTGGTGGTGCCGCTGCTGTGGGGCTGGGACGCCTACACCGTCACCTCCGGGTCGATGACGCCGCTGGTCTGGCCCGGTGACGTGGTCGTCGCCGCGGGCCACCACGGCACGGCGGTCGTGCCGGTCGGCACCGTCGTCGTCGTGGAGCCGATCAGCGCCGACGCGCAGCCGGTCACGCACCGTGTTGTCGAACGGTTGCCGGACGGGCGCTACCGGACCAAGTGCGACGCCAACCCGCAACCGGACTCGCGGCTCATCCGCCCCCAGCAGATCATCGGCACCGCCCGGCTCGTGGTGCCGCTCGCCGGGCTGGTGAAGCTCTACCTCGGGCGCGGGGCGCCGGTCGCCGGACTCCTGCTGATCCTGCTCAGCCTCGCTCTGCCCGTACTCAGGAAGAGCCGGAGCCGGAACCACCCCGCGCTCGCCGCCGCCGTGGTCTGCGTGCTCGCCGTCAGCACCGGCGCGGCCGGCACCTCCTGGGGCAGCTCGCGGGCGGCCTGGACCGGCTCGACCAGCGCGTCGCCGACCTGGGCCACGTCGGCGTTCTACTACCAGGCGGTGGTGGCCTCGACGCCGGTCTCCTACTGGCGGATGAACAACACCACCTCGATCCCCGACGTGATGAACGTCAGCCCGCTCACGGTCAGCGGCACCAGCGCGCTGGCCGCGAGCGGGCTGCGCGGCGACCCGGACCCGGCACTGCGCTTCTCCCGCGTCGCCAACACGTACGCGCAGAGCACCAACGCCGCCTACCGGATGACCGCACCGATGTCCGTGGCCTGCTGGACCAGCACCAACGGCATCGCCCTGGGCCGGCTGGTCTTCAAGGGCACGTCGACCAACGGCGACGTCAACTACCTGCTGGCCTTCTCGTCCGACGGCGCCTACATGCGCTTCGTGTTCGACCAGGCCGGGCCGCCGGGCGGGACCCGGGCCACGGCCGGGGCGCCGGGCCGGTCCGACTGGGTGAAGGACGGGACGTGGAAGTTCGTGGTCGGCGTGTTCGACGGCACGATGGCCCGGCTCTACGTCAACGGCGTGGAGAAGCACGCGGTGCCGGCGACCGCCATGGCCGGGTCGAACAACCGGCTGGCGATCAACGAGTCGGGCGCCAACGCCATGGACGGCGACATCGACGAGGTGACGGTCTGGTCGCGGGCGCTGACCCCGGCCGAGATCCAGAACCTGTGGAACATCGGCAAGAAGTAGCTCATGTTCCGGGGATGACCGCCGATGATGAGGCCACTCTGGCACGGCGATGCACCCGAGCCGCTACCGGAAAGGCCCCCGCCATGACGACCCAGCAGCAGCAACCACCGCAACAACCGATGTACCCCACCGCACCGCCCTGGGCGAACCCGGCGCCGCCGCCGGTCGAGCCGGCGCCGCCCGCCTACGGCACGGTCACGCCCTGGGAGGCGCCGTACCCGCAGACCGGGCAGCTCCTCGTGCCCTACCCGGAGGAGATGCGCAACGCCGCGCGTCCCACCCCGCCGCGGTGGTGGCCGGTGGTGATCTGGACGTTCCTCTTCGGGATCCTCGGCGCGGTCTCGGCCGCCCGCCGGGCCAACATCGCCCGGCGCGGCGGCAACAGCACGGCGCCGTACTGGATCACCTGGGCCGCCACGCTGGCCGCCGGCGCCGTCCTGTGGGGCGTCGCGGCGTTCGCCGTGCAGCCCGTCGTCCTCCAGCAGCTGGAGGACGGCCGGACCACCCAGGTGGAGAAGAACATCCGCACCGACGGCGCCCTGAAGGGCCTGATCGGCGTCGACGCCACCGCGGTGAACTGCGACCCGCTGAGCGCCCGGGACGCGACCGGCCTGCGGTTGTACGACTGCGCGCTCACCCTGGACGACGGCCGCACCGGCACCCTGGTGGTCGAGGCCGACAAGGACAGCAAGTGGAGCGTCGTCCGCAAGAAGAAGTAACCGATGGACTCGCGGCGCACCCTCCGGCGGGGAGGGGTGCGCCGCGTACTTCTTTCGTCAGGTCTCGGGTTTCGTCAGGCCTCGGGGAAGACCGGCTCGCCGGCCCGGACCAGGCGCCAGTTGGGCTCGAAGAAGTCGGCCGGGTCGATCGTGCCGCGCCGCTGGGCCCAGTCGATGAGCAGCTGCCGGATCTCCTGCTGGGCGTTGTAGACCTGGGTCTTCACGATGCCCGGGAAGTTTCCGCCACCACTGCGCCGGTAGTTGTTGACCGCCACCACGAACCGGGCCGCCGGGTCGACCGGGTCACGGAACACGATCCGCCGGCCGACCGGTTCGCTGATGTCGATGTCGTAGGCCAGGCCGGAGATCACGTCGTAGTTGTAGTCCGGCACCGCGGGATCGCTGATCGTGGCCGGGTCGACCGGCGCGCCCGGGGCCGACGTGACGAAGTACTTGGCCGAGTACTCGAGGTAGGCCTTCACCTCGGCGCCGGTGAGAACCACCGCCTCCAGGGTGTTGTCGTAGATGTACAGCCCGGCCACGTCCTTGATCTTCACCTCGCCGCGCGGGAAGACGGCGGTCCGGCTGAACGGCGCCGCGATGGACAGCACCGGCAGGCCGGCGTACTCGGTGCCGGCCAGCGCCGCGGTCACCGTGTCGGTCTGCACGCGGTTGATGTAGTCGAGGATCGGCGTGTCCCGGTACCGCGACTCGGCCGCGCTCAGCTCGACGATCGAGGTGGCGACGACCTGGTTCACGTACGCCACGGTCTTGGCGTGCTGCTTGCGCACCGCCTTGAGCACGGCCGGGTCCTCGGCGACCGTGTTGGTGTTGAGCGTGGTCGCCTGCTTCGCGGTGACCGCCCAGCGGCCGCGTTCCCGGGTCAGCGTGAAGTCCATCCGGGTCAGCCGCTGCCCCCACTTGGACGGCTCGGAGAGCAGCACCTGGTCGCCGGTCTCGGCGTTGGTCACGAACCGCTGCGGCACATCGGCGTGCGCGTGCCCGAACAGGATCGCGTCGATGCCCGGCACCCGCTCGGCGATCAGCGCGCTCGGGTTCTCGTTGGGCAGCTCCGGCCCGTAGCTGGAGGTGCCGCTGTCCCCGCCGTGCGCCGAGATCAGCACCAGGTCGGCCCCGTTACGCCGCATGATCGGCACATACTTCGCCGCGGTCGCGACCAGGTCCTCGAAGCGCAGCAGCCCCTCGATGTTGGCCCGGTCCCAGATCGCCACGCCCGGGTTGGTCAGGCCCAGGATCCCCACCCGCAGGGTGCTGCCCCCCACGATCAACTTCTTGATGAGGTACGGGCGGAAGGCCGGCCGCCCCGTCGCCACGTTCACCGCGTTGGCGGCGAGGGCCGGGAACCCCAGCTGCTTGATCCACAGGTTCAGCAGCGGCAGCCCGTAGTTGAACTCGTGGTTCCCCAACGTCACGGCGTCGTAGTGCAGCACGTTCATGGCCTTGGCCATCGGATGCTTCTCGCCGGTCTCGGTGATCGGCTCCTGCTTGGCGTAGTAGGTGGCGAGCGGCGTCCCCTGGATCGTGTCCCCGGCGTCGAGCACCAGCGAGGTGGTGCCGCGCTCGCCCCGGATCTGGTTGATCAGGGCGGCCAGCTTGGCCACACCGACGTCGTTGTGCGCGCTGTCGTCGTACTCGGCGTCGCGGTAGTAGTCCCAGTTGTAGACGTTGCCGTGCGTGTCGGAGGTCCCGAGCACCGAAAGCTTGAAGGAGCGGGCGCCGGCGGTGGCCGGCTCACCCAGCGTGAAAGGAGCGGCGGCGGTGGCCGCCGCGGCCGCGAGCACGCCACGTCGAGTCATACGAGAGGTCACCCGCGCACGATAACCATCGATGCATCCTCCGGCCACCCGGCGGTTTGGGCCACTCGCCCGGAACCGGATGACGGGGTGAAATAGGATTCGCCGCATGTCTGGGCCGCCGGAGCTTCCGTTGCGCCCGATGACGCTCGGCGAGCTGCTCGACGCGGCCATGGCGCTGTTGCGGCGTCGGGCGGTGCCGCTGTTCGCGGCCGGGCTGGTGCTCGCGGCGGCCGAGCAGGTGGCGCTGGCCCCGCTCCGGGCGTGGGCCCATCTGACGCCGCCCTGGTACGGGCCGTCGGAGGAGTACCTCATCCCGTGGTGGATCACGGTCGCCGCGGGGTTCGGGACCGAGCTGTTCGTGCTCACGCTGCTGGGGGCGTACGCCGGAGCGGCGGCGGGGCCGGCGCTGCTCGGGCGGCAGGTGCGGCACCGGGACCTGTGGCGGCGGGCCCGTCCGCTCGCGGCGGTGGGGCTGGCCCTGTGGCTGGGGCTGGTCGGCGCGGTGGGCGCCCTGCTGGTGGTCATCCCGTGGGCGGTCTTCTACGGGTTCTTCGTGATGACCGCGCCGGCGCTGGTGATCGATCGGGCCCGCAATCCGCTCGGGCGGGCGATGCGGCTGGCCGGGCGGCAGACCGCGCGCGGCTTCTGGATCCTGATCCTGGCCTATCTGACCTGGGCCGCCGTGCGCGGGGCGCTGGGTGTCGGCTGGACCGAGCTGGTGGGGCTGGTCAGCGGGGCCGAGCCCGACCTGCAGGCCTGGGTGGTGCCGGCCGCGCGGACGCTGGGCAACGCGGTCGCGTACTCGGCCCTGGCCTGTGTTTCCGCGGTGCTGCTGCTGGACGTGCGGGTGCGAACCGAGGGGCTGGACATTCTGATCAACCGGACCCGCAGCCGCGGCGGCGACGTCGACCAGTCGCTGGTGCACGTGCCGTGAGCCGGACCTGGGACGAGGCCGCCGCCGCCGTCTTCGACGTCGTGCCGGCCGGCACGGCGATCCTGCTGCTGCTCTTCGCGGGCGCGCTGGCCGGAACGCTCTGGTACTTCTGGCCGCGCTGGGTGCCGACCCGGTTCGCCTGGCCGGCGTGGCTGCGCCGGCGGCCCAAGAAGGAGAAGAAGGCGAAGAAGGAGCCGGTGCGGATCGCCGACGACGCGACCGAGCCGGTGATCACCCCGGCCGAGCCCGCGACGGTGGCCGCCGACCTGACGCTGGCCGATCGGCTGGCCGCCGAGGGGCGGTTCGCCGAGGCGCTCCGCCAGCGTCTCCGGGTGACGTTGAGCGAGCTGGTCGCCGCGCGCCTGGTCCCGCCGCAACCGGGCTGGACGGCGGCCGAGCTGGCCGCGATGGCCGGCGGGCAGCGACCGGCGGTGTCCGGCCCGCTGAGCGGGGCGACCGAGCTGTTCGCCGAGGTCTGGTACGGCCAGCGCCCGGCCGCACAGGCCCACGACCAGCACATGCGCGCGCTGACCGAGCAGATCAGGCAGGCGATATGAAGGGCTGGCTGAAGGCCGCGATCCCGCCCGCCGCCGCGATCGCCGTCGTCGTCACCACGCTGATCACGCACGCGATCCAGCAGCCGGATCCGAGCCGACCGACGTACCTCTCGCCGGTGGCCCGGACCGGCGACGGCGCCGCCACCCTGGCCGACCGCCTGACCCAGCAGGGTGTCGCCGTGGTCCGGCGGACCAGCACCCCCGAGGCGATCGCCGCGGCCACCACCACCCGGGACGCCACCCTGTTCGTGCCCGCGCCGGAGATGGTCCGGCCGGAATACCTGGAAGACTTCCGGATCGTGCCGCCGTCGGTACGCATCGTGCTGGTCGCGCCGAACCGGGCCGTGCTGGCCAAGCTGGACGCCTACCTGCCGCAGGCCGGGCCACGCTGGACGGCCGCCGCGCCGGGGCCGGGCTGCGACGCGCCGTTCGCCCGGGGCCGGGCCGCGGTGCTGCGCTGGCAGTACGCCCCGTCCGAGGGCGAGTTGCTGCGCTGCTACGACGGCGCGGTGGTCGAGCTGGACCGGGGCGGCCCGGCGATCACGCTGGTCGGCGCGCCGGACGCGTTCCGCAACGACCGGCAGGGCGAGCACGACAACGCCGGTTTCGCCGCCGGGCTGCTCGGCCGGAGCCGCCAGGTGGTGTGGCTCGACCTGCACCAGCGGGAGCCCGAGCCGCCGCCCGACCCGGTGACGGGCGAGCCCGACGACCCCGACCAGGGCGACCGCGGCGAGGTGGACAACGGCGACGAGTCCGGGGACAACGGTGGCCGGCCCGAGGAGGGCGACAACCAGGGCGACGGCGACTCGGCGCAGCAGCGGCCCGAGGAGCAGACGATCTTCGACGCGTTCCCGCCGTCGTTCTGGGCCGCGGCGCTGCTGGTGATCCTGGCGATGATCGCGTTCGCGGCGGCGTCGGCCCGGCGGCTGGGCGCGCCGGTGAGCGAGCCGCTGCCGGCGCGGGTGCGGGCCGCGGAGACCGTACGCGGGCTGGCCGGCCTCTATCGACGGTCCGGGGCGCGCGAAGCCTCGCTGACCACCGTCCAGGCCGCGGCCGTGCGCCGGCTGGCCGCGCACTTCGACCTGCCGGCCAACGACCTGGACGCGGTGGTCGAGCGGGTGGCGGCCCAGGTGCACCGGCCGGCGCACGAGGTTCGGGCGGTGCTGACCGGCCCGGACGTGGACCCGGACGAGGATCTGACCGACGAGGACATGACCGCGCGGGCCGCCCTGGTGCAGAGGCTGGTCCGAGCGGTGCTGGGTGATCAGAGGGGGAACGTGTGACGTCTTCGGTTGAGGCGCTCGGCCGGCTGCGGGCCGAGGTGGGCAAGGCCGTGGTCGGTCAGGACGCCGTGGTCGGCGGGGTGGTGATCGCGCTGCTCTGCGGCGGCCACGTGCTGCTCGAGGGTGTGCCCGGGGTGGCCAAGACGCTGCTGGTGCGGGCCCTGGCCGCCGGGCTCGACCTGCAGACCAAGCGGGTGCAGTTCACCCCCGACCTGATGCCCGGCGACGTGACCGGCTCGCTGGTGTACGACGCCCGTTCGGCCGCGTTCAACTTCCGGCCCGGCCCGATCTTCACCAACCTGCTGCTCGCCGACGAGATCAACCGGACGCCGCCGAAGACCCAGGCCGCGCTGCTGGAGGCGATGGAGGAGCGGACCGTCAGCGTGGACGGCGAGTCGCGGCGGCTGCCCGAGCCGTTCATCGTGGCCGCCACCCAGAACCCGATCGAGTACGAGGGCACGTACCCGCTGCCGGAGGCGCAGCTGGACCGGTTCCTGCTGAAGCTGTCGGTGCCGCTGCCCGAGCGCCACGACGAGCTGAACGTGTTGCGGGCCCACCACCACGGCTTCGACCCGCGTGACCTGAAGGCGGCCGGGGTGACCGCGGTGGCCACGGCCGAAGATCTGGCCGCCGGCCGGGCCGCGGTGCGCCGGGTGGCGGTCACCGACCAGGTGCTGGAATACATCGTGGACCTGACCCGGGCCACCCGGTCGGCGCCGTCGCTGGAGCTGGGCGCGTCCCCGCGGGGGGCCACGGCGCTGCTCGCGGTGGCCAAGGCGCGCGCGTTCCTGAGCGGCCGGGACTACGTGATGCCGGACGACGTGAAGGCGTTCGCGCTGCCCACCCTGCGGCACCGGGTCCGGTTGAAGGCCGAGGCCGAACTGGACGGCATCACCGTGGACGCGGTGCTGCGCTCGGTGCTGTCCGCCGTGCCCGCGCCGCGCTGATGGTCACCCGCCGGTTCGCGCTGCTGGTCGCCGCGGGTGCGGTCCTCGTCGCGGTGCTTCCGGCGCCCTGGCTGGTGCTGGGCGGCGTGCTGGTGCTGCTGGCCGTGGTCGCCGGCCTGGACGCGCTCGCGGCCGCGCCGCTCACCGAGGTCAAGCTGCGCCGCGACGGTGACAGCCAGGTGTGGCTCGGCCAGTCGGCGACGGTCACGCTGGTCGTCGGCAACGCTTCGGCCAAGGCGCTGCGCCTGTCCCTGCGGGACAGTTGGGTGCCGTCGGCGGGTGCGGCCAACGCGGAGCACCGGCTTCTTCTCCCCCCGGGTACGCAGGAGAGCGTCGCGACCTCGTTGGTGCCGACCCGGCACGGCGACCGGCCGGCCGTGCGCGTGACGCTGCGGTCGTACGGGCCGCTGCACCTCGCGTACCGCCAGCGCCGTGCCTCCTGGAACTCGGCCAACACGCCGGCCTGGACCTTGCGGGTCCTCCCCCGGTTCCCGTCCCGGCGCCTGCTGCCCGAGAAGCTGGCCAAGCTGCGGGTCTTCGACGGCGCCGTGGTCACCCGCGGGCGGGGTCAGGGCACCGAGTTCGACAACCTCCGCGAGTACGTCGTCGGCGACGACGTCCGCTCGATCGACTGGCGGGCCAGCGCCCGGGCCCAGGACGTGGTCGTGCGGACCTGGCGCCCGGAACGTGACCGCCGGGTGCTGTGCCTGTTGGACACCGGCCGGACCGCGGCCGCCCGGATCGGCGACGAGCCCCGGCTGGACGCCTGCATCGACGCCGCCCTGCTGCTGTCGGTGCTCGCCACCCGGGCCGACGACCGGGTCGACCTGCTGGCCGTGGACACCGAGATCCGCGCCCGGGTGGAGGGTGGCGGGCACCGCACCAAGCTGGCCCGGCTGATCGCCGGCCTGGCCGCCCTGGAGCCGGCCCTGGTCGAGACCGACTTCGGCCTGGCCGTGGCCGAGCTGCTGCGCCGCGACCACAAGCGCGCCCTGGTGGTCATCTTCACGGCGCTCGACGCGGCCCCGATCATCGAGGGTCTGCTGCCGGTGATGGGCAAGCTGACCACCCGGCACCGGGTGGTGGTGGCCAGCGTCCGCGACCCCGAGACGGCCCGCCTGGCCCGGCTGCCGGAGACCGGCGTGACGGCCGACGACGTGCACGTGGCGGCCGCCGCCGAACTGGCCCTGGACGAGCGCGACCGGGTTCGTGCGGTGCTCACCCAGCTCGGCGTGACCGTGATCGACGAGACCCGCGACCAGTTCGCCTCGAAGGTCGCCGACGTCTACCTGATGATGAAGTCGGCCGGGCGGCTCTGAGCTGTCGGTTTGCCGATGGTGCGGCTTCGTCCCGGCTGCCATAGTGGCCCGATCGAGCGAACTCGCGCACCGGAGCCCGTGGTCGCGGCCACCCCGGCGGCTGCGCCGGAGTCGCCTGCGCGGCTTCCCGAGGACAACGCCGGGTTCGAGCGGCTGCTGCGCTCCGGTCCGTCGGCCTCGCTGCCCGGCGCCGTCCAGGGCGACATGGAGGCGGCCTTCGGCGGGGAAGACTTCTCCGGGGTACGGGTACACACCGGACCGCAGGCGGCCGCGGCCAGCCAGGCCGTGCGGGCCGAAGCGTTCACCACCGGGCACGACATCTACTTCTCGGGCGGGATGGACGCGTCCTCGTCGTCCGGTCGAGAGCTGCTGGCCCACGAGCTGACGCATGTCGTGCAGCAGCGGTCGGGGTCGATGCCGAGTGGGATCAGCGACCCGGGCGATCCGACCGAGGTGGAGGCTCACCGGGTCGGCCGGGCGGTGGCGTCGTCGCCCGTACCCACCGCCGTGGTCGCCGCTCTGGGCGGGGTGGCGGGCAACGCGGCCGTGGCGCGACTGGCGATCCAGCGTTCGCCCGCCGAGGACCTGATCGACGACAACACCAGCTGGTTCGATCTGGACGAGGCGCAGCTCGGGCGTACCCTCCTCGACCGCGCCGGGAAAGGCCAGCACGCGCTGGTCGTGTCGGTCCTGAACGAGCTGGGCAGCACCAACCGTGACGACGTGGCGCTCGAGTTCTGCGAGGCCGCGTCGGTCGAGCAGCTCGCCGCGCTGGCCGGCGCCGAGTCCGGCCGGCGCCTGCTCGACCGGCTCTACGACGAGCTGACCGGCGGCAACCTGGCCGGGGACGAGCAGAAGCAGGCCGACCGGATCATCGCGGTCAAGGGCCAGCGCGTCGACCCGGCCCAGGCCCAGAAGCAGATGCTGACCGGCAAGGTGTTCCCGTTCCGGCCCGGCGGGATCACCGTCTGGGACGACGCGCCGATCATGGCCGAGCGGCGCGAGGGCGGCCAGATCTGGGTCAAGCAACCGGTCCGGGTCAAGGGCACGGCCATGTTCAAGGGCGAGACGGCCACCCTGCCCGACGACGTCTTCCTCGGCGGCGCGCTGCTGCCCGAGAACGAGATCGTCGGCGTGAAGATCTACGACCTCGGCGGCGAGATCGTCTACCGGCCGGCGCTGTTCCTGATCCAGATCTCGAACCAGAACGAGACCCAGACCCTCACCAAGATCGCCGAGGTGGCCGGCATCGGCCTCACCCTGGGCACCGGCGCCCTGGTCGGGCTGGGCGTCGAGGCGACCATGACGGCCCGGGTGCTGCTCTGGGCCGACCGGGCGGCGTTCGTGCTCGGCACCATCGCGACCGTGATCAACGAGCACCGCGGCGAGATCATCTCGCGGTACGGCGCCTCCGGCCGCGAGTTCCTCAAGTACGTCGACTACGTGCAGAGCGCGACCGCGATCTACGGCTTCGGCCGGGTGGCGCTCGGCATGGGCAAGATCATGACCGGCTTCCGGACCAGCTACCGCAACTGGCGCGACACCGTCCGCCGGGTCGAGCAGGAACTGGAGGAGCACGAACGGACGGTCGCGGCGAAGCTGCAGCAGCAGGCCGACGAGGTGCTGGACAACGCCGACAAGATCGACGACGCGCGTACGCCGGCCAAGCCCTCCCCCGAACCCGAGCCGCAGCCGCAGCCGGCCGCGGAAACGCCGGCCACCGAACCCGCGCCGGACAAACCCAAGCCCAAGAAGACCAAGAAGAAACCGAAGACCTCAGAGGACTTCGAGGACGAGTACGGCGACGACCCGCGCAACGAGCTGCCCAGGAAGAAGCGCATCAGCGACGGGAACAAGGAGGAGCTCCAGGAGAGCGGCTGGCTGCGGAAGAAGCTGCCCGACGTGGAGCGCCGCCGCGAGTTCATGGACTGGCTGAAACGCAACCACCAGGTCGGCGAGGAGCACACGCACCTGCGGCCCGGCTCCCGCGAGGCGGACCGCATGCTGAAGCGTTTCCTCGAGGAGAGCCCCGATCCGGGCGACTTCGACTGACCTCACCGGCATTCCGGTCAGCCCCCGCATCCGACCCGCGGCCGGCTCCACCCGTCACTCCACCGTGGTCACCCGGTCGGGCACCGGACCGGCCATCGAGGACGATTACGCTGCGGGCATCGGCCCGCCACGATACGTGACATGGCATTGGAGAAGCACGTCGAGTTCGAGGTCGGGCCACGGACCTACCGCGTCAAGCTGCGCCTCGGGAACAGCTACGACGTGCACGGGTTCAACGCGCTGATGCAGCAGGTCGGCATCTACGACGACCTCATCACGGGCGAGAAGCTGTTCGTCAACTGGAGCAACATCTCGGTCATCCGCTTCCGTGACGCCACCGACTGACGGGCCGGTCACCAGCTCATCGGCTGCCATCGGCGGCGACGGCGCCACTGCTCGTCGCCGGTGCGAACGGCACGCAGGAAGTCACCGGGCCCGGTCGATGGCGGTGACCAGGTCGGACTTGGTGGCCTTGACCGGGTGATCGTTGACGAGGACGGCGGGGACGGTCTCGACCCCGTTGGCGTGGGCGGCGGCGGTGGCGTCGTTCACCCAGGCGCGTTTCCGGCCTTCGGCGATGCAGTAGTCCCAGTCGGCGCCCAGGCCCAGGGCGTGGCCGGCGATGGCCAGCTCGCGGTCGGTCGGGCCGGCCGTGTTCTCGCCGGGCTGATGGCTCAGCAGGTAGCTGTGGAACTCCAGGGTCTTGCCCTGCTCGTGGGCGCAGGCCACGGCCGCGGCCGAGCGGGTGGAGTACTCGTTGGTGGAGCGACGGTCGGTGAACGCCACCGGGTGGATGTTCAGGGTCACCCGGTCGGCGGCCAGGTAGGTGGTCAGGGAATCGCCGGTCAGTTCCTCGAACCTGGCGCACGGCGCGCACTGGTAGTCGACGTAGACGTCCACCCGCACCGGGCCGGCGCCGACGGCCAGGCCCTCGACCGCGTCGGGCGGGAGGGACGGCGTGACCGGCGCCGACGGGTCCGGCCGGGAGACCACCCAGACGGCCACACCACCGGCGACCAGCATGCCCACGACGGCCACCGCGGCCACGGCCAGCAGGACCAGGTGCGAGGTCGCGAAACGGGATCGCGCCGGCGCCGGCGCGACCGGGCCGGGGACCGGCGGCGGCAGGTGGATCGTGGGCGCGCCGGAAAGCGGCGCCGGCTGTTGAACCGTCGGCGCGCCGGAAAGCGGCGGCGCCTGTGGGGCCGTGGGCGGGCCGGAAAGCGGCGGCGGGAAACCCTCGCCCGTGTGATAGGGATCCTGCGGCGGCGGGTAGGACGGCGGCTGATCCGGATCCGGATTCATCACGCCCACCATTGTCGCCGGGTGATGCCAGGTGCGGGCGTACCCGTCGGTGGCTATTCTGGGCCCGTGATCAGCGTGCGCCGTGACCGACGCCGGGCCCTGCCCGACCGTCCGCGCTGACCCATGTCTCCCGCCGGCGGGCTCGTCTCCGCCGGTCCTTCCCCGCGCAGCGATCCCGCCACAACACCGAGGATCGCTGATGAATCTCGAAGCACTGCTCGCCGATCGGCTGGCCGCCGCGTTCGCCGCGGTCGCCGGGCATCCGGTGGACCCGGCGGTGCGCCGCTCGCCGCACGCCGACTACGCCAGCGGCGCCGCCCTCCAGCTGGCCCGCGAGCTGAACGCGAGCCCGCGTGACGTGGCGGCCGAGGTGGCCCGCAAAGCCGACCTGGCCGGCATCGCGACGGCCGAGGTGTCGGGGCCGGGCTTCGTCAACCTGACCGTGGCCGACGAGCTGCTGGCCCGGGAACGGCCCGAGTTCCCGAAGGCCGCCACGCCGCAGACCGTGGTGATCGACTACTCGGCGCCCAACGTGGCCAAGGAGATGCAGGTCCACCACCTGCGGTCGACCGTGATCGGCGACGCGGTGGCCCGGCTGCTGGTGCGGCTGGGCCATGACGTGCGGCGGGCCAACCACCTCGGTGACTGGGGTACGCCGTTCGGCATGCTCGTCGAGCACCTCCTGGACGGCGGCGAGCTCAGCACCGACGACCTGACCGGCTTCTACCAGGCGGCGCGGGCCCGGTTCGACACCGACGAGGACTTCAAGCGGCGGGCCCGGCTGCGGGTCGTGGCCCTGCAGAGCGGGGACGAGCCGACGCTCGCCACCTGGCGCCGGCTGGTCGGTGTGTCGAAGAAACACTTCATGGCGGCGTACGCACGCATGGGCGTGACCCTCACCGAGGGTGACTTCGTCGGCGAGAGCTTCTACAACGACGACCTGCCTCGCGTGGTCGACGAACTGCACGCCAAGGGCCTGCTGCGGGTCAGCGGGGGCGCGTTGTGCGCGTTCCCCGAGGGCTTCACCGGCCGTGACGGCGAGCCGGTCCCGTTGATCGTGCGCAAGAGCGACGGCGGTTTCGGGTACGCGGCCACGGATCTGGCCGCGGTCCGGTACCGGGTGGGAACGCTCGGGGCCGACCGGCTGCTCTACGTCGTCGGGGCGCCGCAGCGTACCCATTTCCAGATGGTCTGGGCGGTGGCGCGGGCGGCGGGCTGGCTGCCGGACGACGTGCCGGTCGAACATCTGGCCTTCGGGTCGATCCTGGGCACCGACGGCAAGATGCTCAAGAGCCGGTCCGGCGAGACCGTGCGGCTGTCGGCGCTGATCGACGAGGCGGTGCGGCGGGCGGCCGAGCTGACCGGCGACGGGACCACCGCTGAGGCGGTCGGCATGGGCGCGATCAAGTACGCCGACCTGTCCACCGACCGGCGCACCGACTACGTCTTCGACCCCGAACGGATGCTCGCGCTCACCGGCAACACGGGCCCCTACCTGCAGATGGCGTACGCCAGGATCCGATCGATCCTGGAGAAGGCCGGCGAGACGCGGCCCGGACCGGTGATCATCGAGCACCCGAAGGAGCGGGCGCTGGCGCTGGAACTGCTCGCCTTCGAAGCCACCCTGGCCACGGTCGCCGAGACCCTGGAGTTCCACCGGCTGACCGCTTATCTGTACGCGCTGGCCAGCGCCTTCTCCACGTTCTACGAGGCGTGTCCGGTGCTCCGGAGCGCTCCGGGCGTACGGAGGAGCAGGTTGTCGCTCTGTGAGCGGACGGCCGAGACGCTACGGGAGGGGCTGGACCTCCTGGGTATCCGCACTCCCGAGCGCCTGTGAGCGGGTGAAGCGCTCGAGCCGGCCGAAGCCGGGCCAGATCCGCTCGGTCAGCGCGCGGGTGGCCAGCTGCTGACCGCTCGCGCGCCGGCGACGCTCGGCCAGCACCGCCGCCAGCAACATCCACGGCGGTGTGCCGGGCGGCGCCGGCTGCGGGATGCGGGCGATCATCTCGTCGGCCAGGCCGTTGGCGAAGCGGTGCGCGTACAGCGGCTTGATGTCCCTCGACCGCGCCAGGAAGTGCCGCGCGGCCAGCGCGAGGTCGTCGTCGACGCCGTTCAGGTCGGCGGCGGCGGCCCACCCGGCCAGGGGCAGGGGCATCGCGGGCATCCAGCCCCACTCGGCGGCCGACCGCTCGTGGATCACGAACGTGCCGGCGGCCAGGTCACCCAGCCGGCGGCCGTGCGGCGACAGGATCATCGTGGTCATGCTGACCACCCAGGTGACGAACGGCATGATCAGCCCCGGCCACTCCAGGGTCAGCCCGACCAGCGCGCGGGTCAGCGCGTGGCGCAGCCGGATCGGCCCGCCGTCGGCGCGGACGACCCGCAGGCCCAGGGCCCGCTTGCCCGGGCTGCGGCCGTTGGTGAAGGTCTCCACGATCGTCGGGTACGCCAGGACGACGACCACGATGATGACGATGACCAGGGCCTGGACCAGCGCCTCGTCCGCGAGGTCACCGAGGGCCAGGGGCGCGAACGACAACACCAGCACGAACAGCACCAGCGCCAGCACGAACTGGATCATGATGTCGATCAGCAGCGCGAGCGCGCGCGAGCCCAGCCGGGCATAGCGGATGTCGACCTCGACGGCTTCACCGTTGACGAGGCGGTCCGGGGCGCTCTGTTCGGTGCCGGGCACACGCCAAGTCAACACCACGGGGGCTATCCTCCGGCGGTGGACCTCGATGCGTACGTCGCTGAGCGCCGCGGCGAGTGGAATCGTCTCGAGGCGTTGACCCGCAAGCGCAAGCTCCGCCCCGACGAGGCCGACGAGCTGGTGCTGCTCTACCAGCGCGCGGCGACCCACCTCTCGGTGGTGCGCAGCCGCTCCCCCGACCCGGTGCTGGTCGCCGGCCTGTCCCGGCTGGTGCTCGCGGCCCGCGCGGCGATCACCGGCACCCGCCGGTTCTCCTGGGCGCCGATCGGCCGGTTCTTCACCACGACACTGCCCGGTGAGCTGTACCGCACCCGCTGGTGGTGGATCACGGTCAGCGTGGTGTGTGTGGTCGCCGGGACCGCGCTGGTGCAGTACGTCGCCGGCAACCCCGAGGTGGCCGGCCTGTTCATGAGCGAAGCCGAGATGAACCGCCTGGTCAGCAACGACTTCGTGGCGTACTACAGCGAATATCAGGCCCAGAACTTCGCGGCCCTGGTGTGGACGAACAACGCCTGGCTGACGGCACAGTGCCTGGCTTCCGGCGTACTCATCGTCCCGGTCTTCTACCTGCTCGGCAGCAACCTGCTCAACCTGGGCGTGGTCGGCGGGGTGATGGTCGGCTCCGGCTCCGGCGACACCTTCCTGACCTACCTCGCGCCGCACGGTCTGCTCGAGCTGACCTGCGTCTTCGTCGGCTCCGGGGTCGGCCTGCGGATCGGCTGGGCGTGGATCGCGCCGGGCCCGCACCGCACCCGCGCGCAGGCGCTGGGCGAGCGGGCCCGCAGCGGCATGCTGGTCGCGCTGGGCCTGGCGCTGGCCCTGTTCGTCTCGGGCCTGGTCGAGGCGTACGTGACCCCGTCGCCGCTGCCGGCCCCCCTGCGGATCGCCATCGGCGCGGTCGTCTGGCTCGGCTTCTTGGCGTACGCGCTGGTCCTCGGCCATTTCGCCCACCACCACCAGTCCTCCGCCGACCTCGACGAAGACCTGGGCGAGGCGGCCGTTCCTACTCGCTGATCCCCTATTCGGTGATCAAGAACGTGTAGACGCGGGTGATCACCCCGTCCGCGACGGTGGCGATGTCGACGCCACGGACCACCGCTTCTCCGGCCGGCCCGAACTGCCAGGCCAGGTAGCCCAGGTCATCGCTGACGCGGATCGGACCATCCGGGCGGAAGACGAATCCCGGTGCGCCGTCGAGGATGTGCTGCGCCTTGGCGTCCAGCGCCTGGTGGCCGACCACGGTCTCGTCCGGGTCGGAGAACCGCACCTCGGGCGCGTAGATCCGGGCGATCGCCGCCCGGCGCCGGTCGCCGTCACGCTCGTTGAAGACGTCCAGCAGGTTGCCCCGCATCAGTTCCTCGATGCTCGCCATGTCACTTTCCTCCAGATAGGTTCGGGCCGTGAATTCCCTCGAGTTGCGTGCGTGGCGCGGCCTCATCGAGACGACCGCTCTCACACCCGCCCAGTTGGAGGCGCTCGCCGACGCCATGTACACCTTCCGCCATCACCTGGGAAATTCACATGACGCATCATGAATGGGAACCCCAGGCCACCGGGGTGGTGGCTCTGCCGTCCGGCCTGCTGATCCGCGGGCGGGGCCTGCGCGACCCGATGCCCGGCGGCCACGCCCCCACCTTCGGGGTCTACCTGCTGGGCGAGCCGCAACCGGAGTTCGGGTGGGAGAGCCGCTGGGTGGCCTGGCCCGACTTCCGCTTGCCGCGCGACCCCGCATACCTGCGTGCGGTCCTGAAGGAGGTCTTGACCCACGCGCGGGCGGGCCGGGCCGAACTGGCCTGCGGCGGCGGCCGGGGCCGAACCGGCACGGCGCTGGCCTGCCTGGCCATCCTCGACGGCGTTCCCCCCGGGTCGGCGGTCGCCTGGGTCCGCGAGCACTACCACCCGCGCGCCGTCGAAACACCGTGGCAGAAGCGGTTCGTCCGGTCGTGGTCGTGCGACGACGGCTGATCGCGCTGGCCGGGGCCGGCGCCTGCCTGGGGTTGGCCTTCGGGATCCGCCTGCTGACCGGCTCCGACGTCGTCGACAGTTCCGGCGCCCTGGCGCAAAATTCGGGGACGGCGCTGTACGCGTCAATGATCTACGCGGGCGTGTTCGTCCTGGCGCCGTCATCGCGGCCGGCGGTGGCGGCCGGCTTGGCGATCGCGTTCTGCTGGCTGATCGAACTCTTCCAACTGACCGGCATTCCGGCCGACCTGTCCGCGCGAAGCCTCCTGGCGCGCCTAGCCCTAGGCGTCACCTTCGACCCCAAAGACCTCCTCTGGTACGCCATAGGTGTCCTCCCCCTCCTGGCAATCCACAGTGCCCTGCTTCGCCTTCGACGCCGATCCTGACGCTGGAGAGTGAAGGTCTTCTCCGCCATCGCGAGGAATCTCGCGCTCGCCCAAAGCCCCGTCGTGGCTCAAACGTCGTCGCTGAGTTCCTCAACCGTCGCGGAGATCGCTTCCAAGTCGCGCCTCGTCGCCCGGACGCAACGCGGCGGCGAGGTCCGCCACCAGCCGCTGGCTCTCCTCGTCGAACACGGCGTCGGCCAGCGCCCGCCCCCCACCGCGGACATCCGCTCCCGCGCCACCAGCGGAGGCCCGGACAACGCCTCCCACACCCGATCGACGTCCGATGGCAGATCCGCCGAGCATCGGCACACCGGAGCACCCGCCAGGAACACCTTGCTCGTCAGGCGCTGACCGTCGAACCGAACGTCGATCAACAACTCGGTCGGCAGGGCGGCCGACGAGACCCGCCGACCAGGCGAGGACTGCGCGGCAGACGACGGGTCGTTGGACCGAGGCGGCAGCGTCGGCACTGATCCCAGCGGCGGCTCGACGTGAAGGGGCTGGTCGGTCAAAACCCGCAGCACGCGCTCCACACCGGACGGGGCGAGGTCGCGCAGCTCGTAATACGTGGCGCCGGCGGGCAGCAGCCAGGTCGGGAGACCGTCGAGGCTCTCCGGGCAGGATCACCGGCACGATGGGGCGCAGGCCGCGATTTAATCGATCATGAAAGCCGCAAGAAAGTCGGCCTGAAGTAAAGATTTAGCACGCCTGCGCAATGAGCCGAAACAACGCATCGACCGGAATGCGCGGTCGAATCGCTGGCACCTAGCGGACAAGGCGCCGTTGCCACCGCCGCCGATTTCTAGGCTGATGCGATGACCAGACCGACGCGGACCGTGCCGCCGTGGCAGATCGTCGTGCCTGTCCTTCTGTTCGGTGCCATCGTCGTCTTCGTCGTGGTGGTCGTGGTGGCCGCACTGGCCGGGGGCGACTTCAGCACAAGAGGGCTCCTTCCCAGCGCGGCCGTGGTGGCGGTGGCGACCGGGATCTCGGTCGGGCTGTTGCGGCGATGGCGGATCGCCCGGTTCGTCGGGTTCCTGGCCGGCGTCGCGCTGGTCGTGCTCGGCCTGTACATCTACAGCCTGGACTCGACCTGGCTGGAACTGGTGGTGGGTCTGGGGATCGCCATACCGCTGGCCTCCCGGCCGGCCGAGCGGTGGACGCGAGGTGAATGACGCATCATTCGCACAGGTCAGCCGGCCGGTCACCACCCGGGTCGAGGGTGGCACGAGTCGCCGCGGACGAAGCTGGAGATGGACGAGAGCGCGCGTACCCGCAAGCCCGGCAAGTTCGGGGCGGTGAAGTACGTCTACCCGGCCGACCGGATGGCCGAGCTGAGGTCCTGGTTCACCGGCGCGATCAGCGAGCGCCTGCCAGCGTGTCGGGTTCTGTACTGGACATGACGCCGGTCAGGGTGCCGAGGTAGTCCTCGACCCGCTCGGCCTGCTTGTCGTCGGCGAAGAGGAACTGCAGGCCGAGCTCGTGGCCGTCCTTGTTGACCAGCCGGGCCTGGACGGGGTGATCGCCGACGGTCGTCTCGACGACGTCGCCGGTGACCAGGCCGCCGGTCATCGACGGGTCGACCTGGATCCGCATGCCGCCGACCCCGACGTTGATCAGCGTGGCCGGCACCGGGTCGGCGCGGCCCGTCACTCGCAGCTCGATGGCGCCGGTCGCGGTGACCCGGTCGGTCTGGCGGCGTTCGAGCTGGGCGGCCAGGCCGGACATCTCCTCGACCTTCTCGATCGTGGTGCCCATCCGGTCGGCCAGCCGGGTGACCACGGCGCCCTGGTCGGCCGCGGTCGCCCGCAGGGACGTCGCCGCGTCGCCGACGCTGCCGATCCCGGTGACCATCGCCGAGATGGTGCCGGACATCTCGGCCGTGGCCCGTTCAAGCTCCTCGATCGTCTCGGCGATCTGCTCGGTCGACTGGGTGGTCGTGGTCGCCAGTTCCTTGACCTCGTCGGCGACCACGGTGAAGCCGAGGCCCAGCTCGCCCGCCCGGGCCGCCTCGATGGTGGCGTTCAGGGCCAGCAGGCGGGTCTGGCCGGCGATGCCCTTGACCAGCGCCGCGGTGGCCGCCACCCGGCGCAGCGACTGCTCCAGGGTGGAGATGGTCTCCTCGGCGTGCCGGGCGTGCTCGACCACGGTGCTGGTGGCGGCGTCGGTGGCCGAGATCTCCGAGTCGATCGTGTCGGCTGCGTGGCGTACGTCGGCGACCTGGGCGGTCACCTCGCGCAGTTCCTCGGCGATCACCGTGGTGGACTCGTCGATGATCGACTGGGCGCGGTCGCGGAGCCGCGTCTCGGCCTGGCGCTGGTGCAGGAAGCTGATCCGCAGCTGCTCCTCGCGTACCGACCGGGACGTGCCCAGTTCCTCCTCCTGCTGGACCAGCCGGGACCGCGCGGTGGTCAGCGCCTGACCGATGTCCCCGAGCTCGTCGCGGCCGGCGGGCAGCGGCCGTTCGGCGAAGTCACCCTCCGCGATCGCGGTCACGCCGATCACGGCCAGGGCCACATCGTGCCGGGTACGCCAGAGCACGCCGGCCGCGAGCCAGGCGGCCAGCACGAACCCGCCGAGCGTCACGACCAGCACGACGACCCGGCCGGAGGTGAAGCCGCCGATCCGGGTCTCCAACAGCCCCCGCAGCGCGTCCACGAGCGCGGGCACCGCGGCCTTGACCGCGTCGGCGGCCGCCGTGACATCCGCCGGTCCGGGGTTCTCCAGCGCCCCGGTCAGCGTGTCGGCCAGCGCGCCGACCGCGTCCGCGGCCACGCCCAGCGTCCGCAGCTCGTCGGCGAGAGAGCCGCGCGCGGTGGTGTCCACCGCGGTCTTGATGTCGGTCCGCAGGCTGTCCGCCGCCCCGGACAGGGTGCCCGCCCGTACGGCCTGCGCGGCCATCGCGTCGCTGGTGCCGGCCCGTTCCGCGGTGGCCGCCTCGTACGCCGCCAGCAGCACCTTGGGCAGTTGCACGATCTGGGCGTCCATCACGTAGAACGAGTCGAGGTCGGGGTCGAGGATCAGGTTGGAGTTGTTGCCGGTCTCGGTGACCAGGGCGCCCAGCGCGGCCACCACGGCGGCCCGGTCGGTGGCGGCGGGCAGCGTCGTGGTCAGCTTCAGCTCGGGATGAGCGGCCATGGCCGCCTGCACGGGGCCCAGGTCGGGCGTACGCCCGGCGATCGTGTCGGCCAGCGCGACCAGCGCCGTCTCGACCACGTCGGTCCCCTCGGCCTCCATCGCACTGAACTGGATCTTGGCGTTGACCTCGGAGGTGTAGGCCCAGGTGGCCACGATCCCGGGCACCATCAGGACCAGGACCAGGACCCCGAGACGCATGCTGGTCCGCATCCGGTCCGCGGCGAGCAGCACGGGACGCAGCAGCACCGGAGCAGCAGCGACCGACATGCCCCGATTCCACCACGTTCGACGTGAATCCGAGTCGGTTCTCCGGAGCCGCCCTCTACCCTTGGGCGATGAGTATCGTCGTCGTGCGGTCCTTCGGCGTTAACGCGGCGGCTGAGGCGGTGCTCGAGTACCTCCGAGATTTCCGGCATACCGAGGAGTGGGACCCGGCCACGCGGCGGAGCGAGCGGATCGATGCCGGCCCGATCGGTGTCGGCAGCCGGTGGCGCAACGAGTCGCGGGTGCTGGGCGTGACCTCGGAGCTGACGTACACGCTGTGTCACGCCGAGACAGACCGGCTGGTCTTCATCGGGCGCAACGAGACGGCCACCGCGACCGGCACCTTCACCGTGGTGCCGATCCCGCCGGGCAGCCACATCACCTACCACCTCGATCTGGAGATGCACGGGGTGGCGAAGCTGGCCACCCCGGTGGTGAAGGCCGAGTTCGAGAAGCTGGGCAACCAGAGCGCGGTCCGGCTGGCCGAGGTGCTGCAACCGGCCCTCGAGACATAGGCAGTTACCGACCGGGGCGTGCGGAGTTAGGCCATGCGGCAGAGTCCGCGACCGAGAGGCACGCCCGATGAGAGTCCGATCCGGCTGGCGGCTGACCGGCCCCCGCCGGCGCGCCGAGGGCCGCCCGCACGCCTACTACCTGGCGATCGGTTTCCCACCGGCGGCGAAGAGCTGCGCGTACCGGATGCGGGAGACCGCCAACCAGCTGTACGCGTACGGCTGGGACGTCACCGTCATCACCATCCGGCAGGAGTCGTGGGAGCGGGAGTTCGGGCTGGACCACACGCTGTCCGAGGCGGTGCACCCGGCGATCCGGATCGTCGAGCTGCCGCTGGTCCGCGACGATCTGCTCACCGACCTCCGGCAGTTCTCCAAGGAGCGGTCGCTGGACCCGGCCCGCTGGATCCGCGAGCGCCGCGCGAAGGACCTGACCGTGTTCCCCGAGCCGGTGTTCGGCGGCTGGCGCCCGGTCCTCGAGGAGGCGATCCTCGAGCTGCACCGGAAGGACCCGGCCGACCTGCTGGTCACGACCTGCGTCCCGTACGTGAACATCGCCGCCACCCTGCGCCTGCACGAGGTGGCCGGCGTGCCGTACGCGGTGGACTTCCGGGACGGCTGGTCGATCGACGTGATCGGTGGTGCCGAGGCGTTCCCGCCGGACTCGGAGGCCGGGCGCTGGGAGGCCCGGCTGCTGCGCGGCGCGACGAAGTTCTGGTGCGTGAACGAGCCGATCGCCGACCACTACCGCGCGCGCTATCCGGAGCTCGGCCCGAAGATCGAGGTCGTCCGCAACGGATTCGATCCGGACAGCGTTCCGGCGCGGACGCGTACCCCGGACCCGGCGAATTTGATCTTCGGTTATCTGGGTTCGGTCAACTTCAAGGCGGACTTCCTGGCCACCATGTTGGACGCCTGGCGGGCCGCCCGCGCCGCCGACCCGCTGATCGCGCGGGCGACGCTGGACTTCCGCGGGCACATCGGCGCGGGCGCGACCCGGGAGGACACCGCGCACGTCGAGTTGCTGCGGGCGGCCGCGGGCGACGGGGTCCGGTTCGGCGGCGCGGTGCCCAAGACGCGGGTCGCCGAGACGTACGGCGGCTGGGACGTGCTCGCCCTGGTGCTGGTCGGCGGACGCTACGTCACCTCGGGAAAGGTCTACGAGGTGGCGGCGAGCGGGCTGCCGGTGCTCTCCGTGCACGACGCCGACCACGACGCCTGCACCGTGCTCAGCGGCAACCCGCTGTGGACGGGCGTGGCCGCTCCGATCGCCGAGCGGATCCGGCGGGCCGCCCGCCTGGCCCTGGACGCCACCCCGGAACAACGCGCCGAGGCCCGGCGGACGGCCGCCCGCTACCAACGCGCGGCGCAGATCGCCCCGGCCGTGGCCCGGCTGAGCGAGGCCGTGCGGGAGAGGGCAGCCGCATGATCAACGTGCTGGTGGTGGCCGCGGCCGCGCCGGGACGCCCGGCCGTCCTCGCCGAGTCGATGCGCCGGCTGGCCGAGGCGGGCGCGGCGGTCACGCTCATCGTGGGCGACGACCTCGCGTACTCCCGGCGCTACCGCACGATGCCCGGCACGAACGGCCAGAAGCTGTGGTGGCGGGCAATGGGCGACGGCAAGCTGCGGACGGCGGCGGCCCGGGCCGACGTGCTGGTCGCCCTGGACGCGGTCGCGGTGCACACGGTCTGGCAGCTGGCCCGGCGGCATCGGGGCGCGGACGCGGTGCTCGGCCTCACCCCCGCGCTGCGCCGCGTCGAGGCCCGCGCGGCCGGCGGCATGGGCCTGCGGGTGCGGCGGCTGCTGGTCCGCGGTCCTTCCGTCGGGTACGTACGGGAAGCCGTCGCGCGCCGGGTCAAGGGGTACGGCCGGGCCGCCGCCCGCCACGCGACCGGTTCGGCCGTGCAGGGCACCCGCCTCGGCCGGGTGGCCTGGAGCAGCGCCCTGACCAGCCTCCCGATGCCCGCCCGGGCCCGGTTGCCGCTGGCCCGCCGGGTGGCCGACGGGATGGCCCGGGCCGGGTACGCCGACCAGGCCGGCACCACGCTCACCGCGGCCGTCCGCCGGGTGCCGCAGCCCCGGCGCCGCGCCCGCTTCCTCAGCACGCCGGCCCTGAACGAGCTGACCGCCGGGCGCATCCCGACGTACCTGCACGAAGCCGCCGCGGCCGAGCTCGCCGACGCCGACGCCCTGCTGACCGGTCCGGCCCCCGGACCGGCCGCCGCGGCCGTGCAGCGGGCCGCGAAGCTGCTCTTCCACCGGGTCCTGCACTACGACTCGCTGACCTCACCGGCGGCCGAGGACCCGGCCGCGTTCCTCGCCCCGTGGCACCGCAGCGCGACCTGCCGCGCGCTGGCCGCGCCGAGAGGTCGCACCGGCCGGCCCGCCCCCGTTCCGAAGAACCGCCCGGCGCGGCTGCTGTTCCTCTACCGCATCAACGACAACTTCCTGAAGGTCCTGCGGGACCGGTACGCCGCCCGGGACGACGTCGAGGTGCGCTGCGTCAACGTGCACGCCGACGAGCGGCTGGAGAGCGCGGCGATCGAACCGCAGCAGTACGCCGAGCACGTGCTGGGCGGCGCCCCGGACTACGTGGCGCCGGTCGCCGAGGCGCTCCGCCCCCACCTGGACTGGGCCGACACCGTCTTCGTGGACTGGTTCTCCCCCGCCGCCGGGCTGCTCACGCTGCTCGACCCGGGGAGCACCCGGGTGGTCGTACGGCTGCACAGCTTCGAGGTCTTCGACATCTGGCCCCAGCTGGCCGACCTGAGCCGGGTGGACGACCTGGTCTTCGTCTCCGAGCACCTGCGCCGCTACGCCCGGTCGATCCTGCCCGGCCTGGACGAGCCGGGCGGCCCGCGCACCCGGGTCCTGCCGCACCCGGCCGACCTGAATGGCTTCGCCCGGCCCAAGCCGCCGTCGGCCCGCTTCGCGCTCGGCCTGATCGGGGTGAGCGCGATCGCCAAGGACCCACGCTGGGCGATCGACGTGCTGCGGCGGCTCCGGACCGAGGACGAGCGCTACCACCTGCTGCTGATCGGGGCCGACCTGCGCGGCGACACGAGCGCCGCGGCCCGGCGCTACCGGCGGGCCTACGAGGAGGACCTGGCCGAACTGGAGCCGGTGGGCGCGGTCCGGCGGCTGGGCCAGACCGACGACGTGCCCCGGGCGCTGACCGAGGTCGGCACCGTCCTGAGCAGCTCGGTGCGGGAGAGCTTCCACTGGGGACTCGCCGAGGGCGCGGCCAGCCACGCGGTGCCGGTGGTCCGGGACTGGCCGTTCTTCCCGGGCGCCGCCGCCCAGCTGTTCCCGCCCGAGTGGGTGGCGGCCGACCCGGCCGCGGCGGCAGCCCGGATCCTGGCCGCCACGGCGACCGAGGAGGCGTGGCGGAAGGCCGGCGCCGAGGCGGCGGCGCACGCCATGGCCACCTGGGACCAGTCGGTGACCGCCTCGGCCTACGACCGGTTGTTCGGGGTGTCGGGCTTACCTACCAACTAGTCGGTAACCGGGGCGGCCCGGCGCGAAGAGCAGCTCGCCGTCCTACCTACCGACTAGTCGGTAACAAGGGGCGACCTAACGCGCGAAGCAGCTCACGGTCCGTCCTGCCTACCTACCAACTAGTCGGTAACTTGGGGGGCGACCCCGGCACGGGCAGCAGCTCGCGGTCCTACCTACCAACTAGTCGGTAACTGGGGGACGACTCGGCGCGGGCAGCAGCTCGCGGTAGACGTCGTCGAGGACGCCGGCCTGCGCGCGCCAGGTCCAGCCGTCGAGCAACCCCGGTTTCTCGTACGCGGCCCGGTAGCCAGCGGGCTCGGCCAGCACGGCGCGGACCGCCCGGACGAGGTCGTGCACGTCATCCGCGTCGTACACCTCGCCCTGGCCGGTCTCGCGGACCGTGGCCGCCATCGCCCGCACGTCGCTGACCACCAGCGGCAGCCGCGCCTGCGAGTACTCGAAGAACTTGTTGCTCAGCGCGATCTCGTGGTTGGGCAGGTGGCGCAGCGGGCTGACGGCGCAGTCGGCGGCGGTCAGGTACGGGACCAGCCGGTCGTGGGGCACGTACGGCAGAAGGTGCACCCGGTCGGCCACGCCGAGTTCGGCCGCCAGCGAAGCGATCGGGTCGGCGCCGGCCCGGCTCCCGTTGGGGTGCAGCGAGACCAACGCCAGATGCAGGCCCGGAAGCCGCGGCAGCCCCTGGACGACCAGGTCCACCCCGCGTACCGCGGTGAGCCCGCCGCAGTAGGCCATCAGCGGGGTGTCCGGCCCGATGCCGCAGTCGGCCCGCAGCTTGCCGTCGGGCTCGGCATCGGGAGCATCCGGGCAGTTCAGCACCACGGCCGGCGTCCGTGCGAGGCCATGGCGCTGCTGGAGCAGGTCGGCCAGGGCGGGCGAGACCGTGACGACGGCGTCGGCGTGCCGGGCGTACTCGCGCTCGTGGGCGATCTGGGCGGGCAACCAGCGTGGTTGGCCCGGGCGGCGGGGCATCCCGGCCACGTCCTCGTGCGCGTCCCAGACCAGGCGCACGGTGCGGCCGTGGGCGGCGGCGCGCAGCTTGGCCCGGGCGCCGACGCCGATCATCCGGTAGTCGTTGGCGTGGATCAGGTCCGGCGCCAGGTCGTCCACGATCGGGCCGAGGGCCAGCTCGTAGTCCCAGAGCGCCGGGTCGAGCCGCCGCCAGCTGCGCACCCCGCGCGTCGCGGTCCACCAGGCGATCGCGGCGCGGTGCGAAAAAGAAAGTTCGTTCTCTCTCTCCGCCTCCAGCCGCCGCAGCTCCTGGTGGCGGAACCGGGTCCAGTGCTTGAGCACCTTGAGCGCGACCCGGCTTCGTAACAATCCGGCGCGGCGGATCAGTGTCGGGCGGTCCGTGGCCAGCTCACCGAACCGGGTGACCAGGTCCGCGCGGCGGGCGCGGACCAGCTGGAGGCGGTAGCCCGCGGTCGGCCCCGGCGGGTACGCGAGCGGCCGCCGCCACGACCGCCGGAACGTCGACCAGTGGTGCCGCAGCGGCGCGCGGATGCCGTACAGCCGCACCTCGGCCCGGCCGACCATCCACCGCTCGCGGGCGCTGCCCACCGCCGTCAGGCCGATCAGTGTCACGTCCCAGCCGGTCTCGGCCATCGAGCGGGCCTGCTTCTGCACCCGGGAGTCGCCCTCGACGCCGTTGTCGACGAGCATCACCACGCGGCCGCGAGACGTCACCTACACCTCAACTGCGGAACCTCCCCGGGGTTGCGCGACGATGCGCGGGGCGGCGCCGGCCACCGGCATCAGCGAGGCGTAGACCGCGTCGAGGACCATCGCCTGCCGCTCCCAGGTCCAGCCGTCGAGCAGGCCGGGCTGGGCGTACGCGGCGCGGTACTTCCCGGGGTCGGCCAGCACCGCGCGGACCGCCCGCAGGTAGCCGTCGCGGTCGCCGGCCGGGTAGACCTCGCCCTGCCCGGTCTCCCGGACCGTGGCAGCCATCGTGCGGCAGTCGCTGACCACGATCGGCAGGCGGGCCTGCGCGTACTCGAAGAACTTGTTGCTCAGCGCGATCTCGTGGTTGGGCAGGTGCAGCAGCGGGCTGACGGCCACGTCGGCGGCGGCCAGGTAGGTGACCACCTCGTCGTGCGGGACGTAGGGCAGGGCGTGCACCCGGTCGGCCACGCCCAGTTCGCGGGCGCGGGCCAGGTGCTCGTCGGCGGCGGCGCGGCGGCCGTTCGGCGGGATCGAGACCAGGGCGAGGTGTACGCCGGGCAGGTCGGTCAGCGCCTCGACCAGCAGGATGGTGTTCCGGGCGACGGACAGCCCGCCGCCGTACGCGATCAGCGGGGTGGTCGCGTCGATGCCACAGTCGGCCCGCAGGTTCCGGGCCGGGCGGCCGGTCGGCGTGGTCGGGCAGTTCATCACGACGGCGGGCAGCTCGGGCAGGCCGTGCTCGACGCGGAGGAGTTCGGCCAGCGCCGGCGAGACGGTGACCGCGGCGTCGGCGTGCACCGCGTACTCACGCTCGTGGGCGACCTGCGCGGGCAGCCAGCCGGGCCAGCCGGGGAACGGCGCCAGGCCGGGCACGTACTCGTGGGCGTCCCAGACCAGCTGGACCGTGCGGCCGCGGGCGGCGGCGCGCACCTTGGCCCGGGCGGCGACGCCGAGCATCTTGTAGTCGTTGGCGTGGATGATGTCGGGGCGCATCTTGTCCAGGACCGGGCCGACGGCCAGTTCCATGTCCCACAGGCTCGGGTCGAGCGTGCGCCACGAGCGCTGGCCGCGGAGGGTGCGCCAGAGCACGATCGACGCCCGGGTCAGCGGGGCCTTCGGGTTCTCCCGGGCGGCGGTCAGGCGCCTCAGTTCGCGTGCTCTGAGGCGTACCCACAGGTCCTGGAACTTGATCAGGACCCGGAGCGGCAGCAGCCGCAGCCGGCCGGCCAGCTCGGCCACCCGCCCGCCTCCGCCGCGGCGCTTCGCGGCCACCGACGCCAGCCGGAAGCGCACGTCACCGGCACGCGCGGCGACCGTCTGCCGGCGGTTCGCGGCCAGGGCGGTGCTCGAGTACGCCAGCGGCCGGCGCGGCGACCAGCGCAGCTTGGAGTGGTGGGTGAACAGCGGTCGCCGGGTCGGCACCAGCTTGACCTGGGCGTCGCCGATCTTCCAGGCGACCTTGCGCGCGGACGGCGCGCACACCCCGATCAGCGTGACGTCCCAGCCCGCGGCGGCCGCCGAGCGGGCCGCCTTCTGCACCCGGGAGTCCCCGTCGACGGCGTTGTCGACCAGCATGACCACTGTGCCGCGCGGCGCGCCGGGCGGATCGGAGACCCCGCCGAGCGGTTCGTTCATCGTCACGGTCATGTCGTCACTCCCACGGATCGGCGGCCCACGGTTCCGCAGGCATGCTCATCCCAACGGGGCCACCCGCTCACAGGAAACGCCGCAAATCACCTCATCGTGGTCGTCGCCCTCCGCGATCCGGAACGTGGTCCGCGGTGTCACGACCAGCCACAGCCCGCGCAGCGATCCGGCCGACACGAGCACCGCACGCCGGCCGTCGACCCAGCCCAGCCGCACGATCCCGGCCTCCGAGGTGGCGCTGACCCGGGCCACGCTCGGGCCGGACGCCCGATAGACCAGATGCGATCCCTTGGCCAGCACGGCGGTCCGCCTGGTCAGGTACGGGAAGGTGGCGATCGGTCCGGTCGTCGACCGCCGGCCGGGGAACTCCTGCACCCAGAAGCCGGCCAGCGCGCCCTTGGTCACGTGGTACCAGAAGCCGGGCTGCCCGCCGATCCGGCGGCGCTGGTCGACCGGCGCGCTGGACGCCCGGCCCAGCGTGAGGCCGCGCCGGGCCCTTACTCGGCCGTCGGTGGTGCTGCGGAAGGCGACCCCGACGTGGGTGCCGCCGGAGAACCGGATGGTCGCGGTCACCCGGGCCATGGTGAAGTCGCCGTGCAGGATCTCGGCCATCGCGGCGAAGACCGGCTGCCCGGAGAGCGCGTGCAGATGCAGCAACTGGTTCACGTGGATGTTGTGGTACTTCTCGCTCGGCACGTCGCCGCGCAGGCTGTAGCTGGAGGCCCAGGACGGGTTGCGGAAGCCGCGGAGCAGGTACGTGTAGACGGTCCGGGTCGCCTCGCTGAAGATCGCCGCGGCGGCCGGCGAGCGGGTCACGTTCCAGTAGTCCCAAACGCCGTAGATCGCGAAGATGTGCCCGTTCAGCACCCGGGCCGAGGTCGCCGGGTTCGGCCCTGGGTACTCCTCCAGCCAGAGCCGCCCGGCCGCGTCCCGGTGGGTCGCCCACGGGACGCCGGCCGCGTAGCCGAGTTGCAGCGACCGGAACGCCCGGTCGGCCGCCCGGCGCCACTCGGCCGAGCCGGTCGCCTTGGCCAGCCGGATGAACAGCGACGTGGCCTGGCCCTGGGCCATCGCCGAATACCAGGGCGCCCTCATCGTCAGGCCGATGCCCGAGCTCAGCGGGAAGTCGAAGCGGTACGGGAAGTACCAGGCGCCCCGGGCGTCGACGTGGGTGTCGGCCAGCCGCCGCGCCTGCCGCTGGGCCAGGTCGAGGTACCAGGAGTCGTGCGTACGCCGGTAGTTGTTGACCAGGGCCAGGCCGTACTGGGCCTGGGCGACCGGGTGGTTCATCTTCCGGCCGCCGGTGATGCCGGGGTGCACGAACATGCGTACGCCCTGGTTGTCGACCACCCCGGTGTACTTCTTGGGCAGCTGGCCGCCGTCGTGGTAGGGCCAGGCGTTGACGCCGGCTTCCCGGGGCCCGAACGTGGTGGCTGCTTCTGCTCGTCCCGGGAAGATCAGGGTGGACAAAACGGTCAGCAGAACCACGATTGGTCTCACCCGTACAAACTCGTGCACCGGGGCTTTTCCGACCGGCGAACGCGGGGCGGTAATCCGTTAGAGGGACCCGCGGGACTGCCACGTGCACAGACAGACCTTGTTGCCCTCCGGGTCGGCCAGCACCCAGAAGCTCGGCGCCTCCGCGTCGCTGACCAGGGTGCCGCCGGCGGCCAGGGCGGCGGCGATGCGCGGCCGCACCTGCTCCGGGTCGAGCCACAGGTCGGGGTGCCAGCGCTGACGTGGCTCCTCGTCGCCGCTGTCCTGGAACCAGAACGCCGGCAGCGCGTCGTACGGATCGGTGATGTCGTCCTCGGCCGTCTCGTACCCCATCACCGCGGCCCAGAACGGCATGACCCGGCCCTTGGCCGGGCTGTCCAGCGCGAACTCGAGGCGCGACACGGTGGTGTTCTCGGTGGCCAGGCCGGCCGCCGCGGCGATCTCGGTGATCTTCCGGGCCATCCGGATGTCGCGGCCGGTGATCGCGCCGACGTCGTGGCTGCGCAGCCGGACCGCGACGTGGGTGTAGCGCAGGTCGAGGTCGGGGTGGTGGTCGGCCGCCTCGGCGGCGGCGCCGATCGCGTCGACCAGCGCCAGCCCGGCCGCGAAGTCCTTGGTGGCGATGCGGGTCTGCAGGCCGCCGAGCATGGTGGTCCAGCCGGTCAGCCCTTGGTCGGCGATCTCGTCACCGGTCAGCTTGGTCATCCGCTAATTCTCGGAGAACCGCGGCCAGCCCGCACGGTCCCATTCGATCTCGCGGATCTGCATCCGGATCACGCCGCCGGCGTTCGCGTCGTAGTAGTGGTGGACCATGTACCAGCGGCCGTGGGTGAAGATCACGTCGGGCGCGCCGGTGCCGATCTGGTTGCCCCGGCTGGCCAGCACGATCGTGCCGCCGCCCCGGGCCAGCGGCTTGCCGTCCCGGTCCAGGTAGGGCCCGTCCGGCCGGGTCGCCCGCCCGGCCACGGTCTTGTACGTGCTGTTCACGCCCTGGCAGCAGAAGTCCCACGACGCCAGCAGGTACCAGTACCGGCCGTGCTGGAAGATCTGCGGGTTCTCGATCGGGTCGGGCGGGTTCTGCGGGTGCCGGGCCACGTCCAGCACCGGCCCGTACGGCGTGGTCATGTCCTTGAGCCGTTGCATCTTGATGCCGTCCCAGAACGAGCCGAACGTGATCCACCACTGCCGGCCGTCGTTGAAGACCATCGGGTCGATCGCGTTGTAGTTCTTGCTCCCGTCGCTCGTCAGGATCGGGCCGAGGTCGTGCCAGGAGCTCAAGATGCCCGGGGTACGGGTCCGGGCCGCGCCGATGGCCGAGGTGTTCGTGCCGAAGGACGACGCGGCGTAGTAGAGGTAGAACCAGCTGCCGCGCTGGACCACATGCGGGGCCCAGAGATGGCTCACGCCGTACGCACGGGTCCACCCGGGCAGCGCGATCGCGCCGAGCGACTCCCAGGGGCCGGCCAGCTTGCCGCGGGAGCGGCGGGCGAAGATGCCGCCCGGGTCGGCCGGGTTGAGCACGCCGGTGGAGAAGACGTAGTAGGTGCCGCGGTCGGCGAAGACGGTCGGGTCGTGCACCGGGTCGTCGATCACGCCGGGCACGAAGTCGCCGATGGCGCCGGTCATCGGCAGCTTGCCACGTTCCTGACCGCTTCCCGGGCCGCCGACCGGTGTTCCGAGCATGGTGAGACTCAGCAGGGCCGCGGCGACCGCCTTCAACGCGAACATCAATCCAGGGTGGACCTCCGTCCCGAGGTAGGGCTAGCCCTACCTGAGCTCGATATTCAGCCCCAGTGCGTCGAAGCCCGCCGATTTCTACCGTCTCAGTCATGCCATTCTTCGCACTCCTGCTGACCCTCGTGTCGCTGGTGGCCCCGCCTGCATCGTCGTCGTCGCTCTCCTGGGGCGCGTGCGGCGACGACCAGCTCGGTAAGGCCTTGACCGAGGCCGGCGCCACCTGCGCCACGCTGACCGTGCCGGTCGACTACCAGCGGCCCTCGGCCGGCTCGGTCAAGGTGGCCATCACCAAGATCAAAGCGACCGATCCGGCCCACCGGCGCGGCGCGCTGCTGGTCAACCCGGGTGGTCCCGGGGCCAGCGGGCTGGAGCTGGCCGCGTTCGCCCCGCAACTCTTCCCCGAACTGCTGGCCCAGTACGACGTGATCGGGATGGACCCGCGGTTCACCGGTCGCAGCGAGGCCATCGAGTGCGACTGGAAGACCGACACCTTCGTGCGGTCGGCCGGACCGGACCGGCGCTCGTACGACCGGAGCGTGGCCCTGATGCGGACGCTCGCCGCCGGCTGCGCGGGGGGCACCGGCCGGCTGCCGCACGCCACCACCCGCAACACCGCCCGCGACATCGACCGTCTCCGGTTCGCCCTGGGCGAACCGAAGATCAACTACCTGGGCTTCTCGTACGGGACCTATCTCGGCGCCGTCTACCTGCAGATGTTCGGGGCGCACGCCGGCCGGTTCGTGCTCGACAGCGCGGTCGACCCGGCCGTCTACGGTCCGTCGCTGTTCTCGCGCAACGCCCCCGCCATGCGGGACGCGCTGGTCCGGTGGGCCGCCTCCGCCGCCACCCGGGACGACACCTACCACCTGGGCGCCACCGTCCCGGCGGTGCTGGCCACGGTCGACCGGCTGCACCAGGTGCGGCAGGTCGGCTCCTACCGGGTGGACGAGTCGCTGCTCCCGGCGTACTTCTTCAGCCGGCTGGCCCAGCCCGATTACGAGACGATCTCCACCGAGCTGACGTTCTTCGGGAAGACCGGCGCCCTGCCGGAGTCGCTCGAGGCGTTCCTGCGCGGCTTCTACACCGGCGTGGGCAACCCCTCCGACCGGTACGGGACGCCGATCCTGTGCGCCGACCGGCCGGCGTCCCGCGACACCGACAGCTACTACCGGGACATCGCCGCCCACCGCCGGGCCGAACCGTTCTTCGGGCCGCTCACCCGCAACATCTCGCCGTGCGCGTTCTGGCCGGTGCGCGGGACCGAGCCGCCGACCGACCTGCGCAACGACCGGCCGGTGCTGGTGGTCGGGGCCGACCACGACCCGATCACGCCGTACCCCGGGCAGCTCGCCATGCGCCAGCGGCTCACCGGCTCGTCGTCGGTCACCGTCCAGGGCGTCTACCGGCACACGGTCTACAAGGTGGCCGGCAGCGCCTGCCTCGACCATCTCGTCACGTCCTATCTGCTCGGGTCGTCCGTGCCCCGATCGTCGATCTGCCCGCCTCCCACCTGACGCCTACTTGAGTAACGGCTCCGCCTGCCGATAGGGAGAGGGTGAAGCGCCTGCCCACCGTCGCGGTGCCCGCGATCGCCGTGATCGCGGGCCTGCCGACGTTCCTGGGCTGGTCCTTCGCCGGCACGGCCTACACCGTCGGGTTCGCCCTGTTCGTGGTGCTGGCGTGGCTCGGCGTGCGCCGGCAGACCGGGCGCGCCCGCCTCCCGTACGCGCTGATCGCCTCCGCCCTGACCGCCTGGCTGGCCGGCGACCTGCTGGACGCGTTCCTGAGCTGGCGATTCGACCAGGCGTTCGAAGCCTCGCCGGCCGACGCCCTCTGGATCGCCGGATATCCGCTGCTCACCGCCGGCCTGATTCAGCTCGTCCGGCTGCGGGCGCCCGGGCGCCTCCGCGAGGCCGTGCTGGACGGGCTGGCCATGACCGTCGTGGTGTCCACGCTGTTCTGGCGGTTCCTGATCAGCCCCGCCATCGTGGCGGACGACTTCGGGCCGGCCCAGATCCTCGGCATCCTCTACCCCTTCGGCGACGTGCTGTTCTTCGTCGCCGGCGCCCTCCTCGTGCTCGCCCCCGGCGGCCGCAGCGGCCCCACCCGGTACCTGGTCGCCGCGCTGACCATCACGTTCTTCGGTGACGTCACGATCTCGCTCACCCCGTACTGGTTCCCCGGCTTCGACGACTCCCGCCTCGACGGCCTGCTCCTGCTGGCCAACAGCCTGCTCGCCGCCGCCCTGCGCCACCCGTCGGCGGCCCGCCTGGCCGAGCCCGCCACCCTCGACGCCGACGAACGCCTCCACCCCGGCCGCGTCGTCTTCCTCGGCGTCTCCCTGCTGGCCCTGCCGTCCCTGACCGACCTGCAGATCAGCGACACCGTCCTCGGCCGGGCCGAGATCATGACCGCGATGGTGCTGCTGACCGCGATCGTGCTGACCCGCTTCATGCTCGTCGTCCGGGCCCAGGAACGCGGCCGGTCGGCCCTGTCCCACCGCGCCACCCACGACCAGCTGACCGGGCTGATCAACCGCCAGGAGCTGCACCACCGGCTGACCACGGCGTTAGGTCGCGCCTCAGGCGGCGGTCCCGTGGTGCACTTCCTCGACCTCAACGGCTTCAAGCCCATCAACGACCGGTACGGGCACGCCGCCGGCGACCGGGTCCTGGTGGAGGTGGCGCGCCGGCTGCAGGCGACGGTCCGGGCGACCGAGACGGTGGCCCGCCTGGGCGGCGACGAATTCGTCGTGGTCTCCCCCACGGCGGCCGGGGCGGCCGGCCTCACGAAGCGCCTGCGCCAGGCGATCGAAGAGCCCATCGTCTTGTCCACAGCACCCACCTTCTGTGGACAGCCACAAGCCGAGCCTCCCCTTCCGAGCTACATTCTCGCCCACCCAGTGAACGGGGTGGGGGTGGCGGCGGGGCCCGCGCCCGCGAAGTCGATCTTGAAAACCTCGCCCCACGACCCATCCTGGCCGGGCGACCCGACCCTGCCCCCGCGCGACCTCATCGAGGCGGCCGCGCCACGACTCGTCGCCGCAACACCCGACGCCATCGCGTTCCCACTCGCCGCCACCGCGTCGCCCCACGCTGCCGCATCGCCGCACACCACCGCATCGCCCCACGCTGCCGCATCGCCGCACACCACCGCACCGCCCCACGCTGCCGCGCCGGCCAGCGTCGCCACGCTCCCGCCCGCCGCCACGCTGCCGCCCGCCGCCACGCCCGGTAAGCCGGTCTCGGTCACCGTCCAGGTGAGCATCGGGGTTGCCGTCGCGGGCGCCCTCACCAACCCGACATCCGACTCGCTCCTGGCCGCCGCCGACGCCGCGATGTACAGCGAAAAGGCCCTGACCTCATAATATTGACAGGCTTGACTTTTACAACGTTGAACGCGGATGCTCGTGGAAACGCTCTCTCGGATCCCCCATGCCACCGTGGAGTGCAAAATGAGGCTTCCCCGCGTACCCATCGTCATCGCTCTTCTCGCCGTCGCGGCGCTCGCCGCCGTGCGAACCGCACCATCCGCCGAGGCCGCGCAGGTGATGCGCGCGGCCGATCCCAGCGTGCTCCGGGTGGGCAGCACCTACCACTCGGTGCAGTCGACCGGCGGGGGCATCAGCGTCCGCTCGGCCTCCTCCCCCGACGGCCTGGCCGGTGCCACCGCCCGGCAGGTCTGGTCGGACACCCGCAACCTGGGCGAGATCTGGGCGCCGGAGTTCTCCATGGAGGGCGGCCGGTTCTACATCCACTTCTCGGGGGGCCGCAGCGCCGCCCATCGGATGTACGTGATCAGCTCGACCAGCGCGGCCGCCGGCTACGGCGCCGAGACGAAGGTGGCGCTGCCGGACGACCGGTGGGCCATCGACGGCAGCATGTTCACGTTCAACGGGCAGCGCTGGTTCGTCTGGTCCGGCTGGGCCGGCGACACCAACGTCGAGCAGAACCTGTACATCGCCCGGATGAGCAGCCCGAGCGCCTCGACCGGGGCGCGCTACGTGATCAGCCAGCCCCGGGAGTCGTGGGAACGCGTCGTCGGCAACCCGTTCATCAACGAGGGGCCCGAGCCGATCCGGGACCCCAACGGGCAGTTGCACATCACGTACTCGGCGAACGGCTCGTGGAGCGACCAGTACTGCATCGCCGACCTGCGGCTGCGGGCCGGCGGCGACCCGACGTACGTGTGGGACTGGTACAAGTCGAACGGCTGCCTGTTCGGCTCGAACCGCAACACGATGATGGCCGGCTGGGACCCGACGGTGAACGTGAACGGGCCCGGGCACCACACGTTCGTGCTGCTCAACGGCGACATCGCGACCAGCCCGCCGGCCGGGCCGCGGTTCCCGCTGATGTTCCACGCGGTCCCCAAGGGCACGCCGTACTCGTGGGCCAACCGCTACTGGTACACGGGCACGTTCTGCTGGTGGGGCAACGTCACCTACAGCCGGGCGAACGTGCCGGGCCCGAACACCGACACCGGGTTCGGTCTCAAGTTCTTCGAGTGACCGGCCGCCCGCCCTCGAGGGCACGGGCCAAATCGAGGTCGCCCGTTCGCGGACGGCCTCCCTCACCCCTCCGCCGTCAGGTCGCGTAGGGATCGCGGATCTCCCGCGGCTGAAGCGCCGGCGCGGCCAGTTCCCGCAACGCCGGCGAAGCGACGTAGAACCGGCCGCGAGTCTGACCACGCTGTTCCAGCATCCCGGCGCCGACGAGCGCGCGTAGGTCGCGTGTCGCCTGATCGTCGGTCAGATCTTCGTCGTGTTGGTAAACCGTCCGACGCACGCGTCCGCCGGTCGCCGCGAGCTGCAACGCGCTGACGACGCGCTCATCCATTCCTTTGCGGGCGGCCCACGTCTCGAGCAGGTCCCAGAGCCTCCCGGCCTGATCGATCCGCTGCCGGACCAGCTGGGCCTGCTGGTGATGCGAACTCAGGCAGAACCTGATCCACGCGCCGGTCTCGCCTTCCGGTTCCCACACCGGCCCGCCGACCGTGCCGAGCGCGTCGTAGTAGGCGTACGTGTTGCGGCCGGTTCCGAGCCACTCCTCGATCGACGAGAACTCCGGCGCGAGGACGCCGTTCCGCGCCAGCACCAGGGTATGCAGGCAGCGGGACATCCGGCCGTTGCCGTCCCGCCAGGGATGGATCTTCACCAGGTTGAGGTGGGCCATCGAGGCCTGCACGACGACCGGCAGGCCGGCCGCCTCGGTCGAGAGCCACTCCACCAACTCGCCGACCAGGCGCGGCACATCGTCGGCCTCCGGTCCGGTGTAGACCCGGCGGCCCGTCCGCGCCTCGTCCACGAAGATGTCACCCGGTCGGAAACGACCTGGCCAGCGGCTCAGATCCTGCTTCATCATCATGAAGTGCAGCGCGTTCAGCAGCATGTGGTGCCAGACGAACTCCCGCGAGCGCGCCAATTGCTGCACATAGGTCAGCGCGTCCCGGTAACCGATGATCACGTCCCAAGTGTCCGGATTGGTGTCCATCGGTTCTTCGCCAGCGACAGCTGCGACCGCGTCGTCGAGCCCGGTCTGATATCCCTCGATCGAATTCGATCCTTGGATCGCGTGCGCGATCAGGTTGCGGCGCAGTTGCCCGGTCCAGCGCCGCGGTTCGGCCACCTGATAGCGAAGCGCGTCCCACAGCTCGTCGATCTCGGCGAGCACGCGGCGGTCCTCACTTCGCAGTAAGGCGATCTCGTAAAGCATTCGGCAATCATATAATGATCACCGCATGATGCGGAAATTATTATGGCATCTACGGGCGGGTGGCGATGGCCTTGCGAAGGGCGGCCAGCATGCTGTCCCGGAAGGTGATCATGGAGGGGGCGCGGTCGGCCAGGAAGTTGTCGGCTCCGTGGTACATGCCGGGGACCACGACCAGGTCGGTGGGGACGCCGGAGAGGGAGAGGCGGCCGGCGTACTCGACGTTCTCGGCGTGGAACAGGTCGAGGTCGCCGACGCCGATCCAGGCGGGGGCCAGGCCCTTCAGGTTCTCGCGGCGCGCCGGGACCGCGTACGGCCGGGGCTCCTCGGCGCCGGGGCGGTGGCCCAGGTAAGCGGTCCAGCCGAAGCGGTTCGAGGCGGGAGTCCAGACCAGCTCGCCGGTGCCGATGTGGTCCTGGCGCAGCACCGTGCGGTCGTCGAGCATCGGGTAGATCAGGGCCTGGAAGGCCAGCGGCACGTCGCGGTCGCAGGCCATCTGGGCGACCGCCGCGGCCAGGCCGCCGCCCGCGCTGTCGCCGGCCACGGCGATGCGTGACGGGTCGACGCCGAGCGCCTCGGCCTGGGCGTGGATCCGGGTCAGGGCGTCGAAGCAGTCGTTCAGGCCGGCCGGGAACGGGTGACCGACGGCCTTGCGGTAGTTGACGCTGACCACCAGGACGCCCAGGTCGGCGGCGATCCGGCTGCAGATCGGGTGGTAGGTCGACGGGTGGCCGATGACGAAGCCGCCGCCGTGGATGTAGAGCACCGCGCCGGACGGCAGGGCCCGGGCCGAGGGCTGATAGACGAAGACCTCGGGCGGGCCGGGGCGCCGGTCGACGGTGACGCCGGCCTCGACCGGGCCGGCGGGGAGCGGGATGCGCGCCATCGCCCGCACCATCGTCCGGGACGTGATCTGGAACGGGGCGTAGAGGACCGGGTGGCGCAGGTCGGCCGGGACGGGGCCGATGGCCCGGCGTTTCGCGAGCACGGTCCGCACGCCGGCGGCCACGAGCGCCGCACCCGCCACCAGCGCAACGCCGCGCAGAAGCCGCTTCACGAGAACGAACCCTAGCGCCATCCGTGGTCCCCGGTGGGAGGAGCGGAGAGCAATGCTGACTCGTTGTCCGTTATGGCGGGTAGAGTCCCGTCGGTTGTTTTGCCCGGTAAATGCGAAAGGCACTACTTATGACGAGCGCGCCACGCCTCCTGGTGATCGTCGCCAACGGCATCACGGGTGACTCCCGGGTGCAGCGGACGGCGATCGCCGCGGCCCGGGCCGGGTGGGACGTGACGCTGCTCGGGGCGGGTGGGCGCGGGCGGCGCGTCGAGTCGATGATGGGCGCCGTACGGATGATCCGGCTGCCGATGACCACGACGTACGCGGCGCACTCCCGCGGGCCCCGGGTGCTCCCACTGCTGCTCCAGTCGCATCGGCACACCCGGGAGAGCGTGCGTGCCGCGCATCAGGCCTGGTTGCGGCAGGCCACCGCGCGGATCGGCACGCTGCGTACAGGTGGCCGCGGCCCGTCGGTGGCGGTGCGGCTGCCGCTCAGCAAGGCGCTCGGCGCCGTCGTCCGGAGCCGCCGGGTGATGCATCGGATGCGGATGAAGGCGTTCCGCTGGCAGGAGCGGCAGGCGGGCAAGCCGACCGGTGACTGGCGGCGGGACTGCCCGTCGCTGGTCGACCTGGACCTGGTCTTCGGCCCGGTGATCGAGGAGCTCAAGCCGGACCTGATCCACGCCAACGACATCACGATGATCCACACCGCGGCGCTGAGCGCGGCCCGGATGCGCGGCCGCGGTGAGAAGGTGGCCTGGCTGTACGACGCCCACGAGTACGTGCCGGGCGTCGAGTCGTGGCAGCCGGCGGCGCGGCGGGCGTATCGGGAGATCGAGCGGCGCTTCATCCGGCACGCCGACGCCGTGGTCGCGGTGTCACCGGAGATCGCCGGCCTGCTCAGCCGCGACTACCACCTGCGCGAGACGCCGCTGGTGGTCCGGGACGCGCCGATCCGGGACACGATCGGCGCCGCCGACCCGAGCCCGTCGGTCCGCGCGACGTGTGACCTGCCCGACGACGTGCCCCTGCTGGTCTGCGCCCACGGTCACGACCTCGGTGTCGCCGTGGCCGCGCTGACCGAGTTGACCGGCGTCCACCTGGCCGTCATCGCCGGCGACGGGACCGCCGTGCTGGCCCAGGCCGGCCAGCTCGAGGTGGCCGACCGCGTGCACGTCATCCCGTACGCGCCGCAGCAGGCCGTGCCCGACTATCTCTCCACCGCCGACCTGGGCCTGATCTGCTCCCGCCGCAGCGAGGCCGAGCTGGCCGACTACCTGCACGCCCGCCTCCCGGTGGTGGTCGGCGACGTGCCCACGCCGGCCGAGTTCGTCCGTACGCACGACGTGGGCGAGGTGTCCGCCGCGAACGACCCGGCCGCCTTCGCCGCGGCGGTCCGGTCCGCGCTGGCCCGGCGCGCCGAGCTGGCCGCCCACATCACCGAGCCGCTGCTGGCCGAGATGTCGTGGGAGCACCAGGCGGCCGGCCTGACCGAGCTGTACCGCCGGATCGCCCCGCGCGCCCCGGAGGCCCCGCGACCGGATCTGCCGTGGACGGCCGGCGAGGACACCCGCCGGGCCGGCGCCGCCCAGGTGGCCAAGCTGCCGCGCCGGTGGCGCCCGCTCGACGCGGCGTCCCGGGTCCGGCTGGGCCTGGGCGTGGCCAACTACGCCGGCCAGCTCGCCGCGTTCGCCCAGGCGATCTGCCGCGACCACGCCGACGTCACCGCCGAGGTGTCGATGCGGCAGCACAGCGGCTCGTTCACCTTCCCGGCCGACGTCTACCTGGACGTCGACCAGCAGGGCGAGCTCACCACCCAGGTGGCGCAGATGCAGCGGATCCTCGGCCGCTACACGCACCTGATCGCGGACGCCTTCCTGCCGGTCTTCGGCCTGCTCAACGGCAACACGATCGAGGGTGACCTGCCGGCCCTGCGGCGCGCCGGGATCCGGGTGGCGCTGCTGGCGCACGGCAGCGAGCTGCGGCACCCGGCCCGGCACCTGCGCATCCACAAGTTCTCGCTGTTCCACGACGTGCCGGAGGGGCGGATGCGGCAGTTCACCGCGAACGCCGACCGGAACAAGCGGATCGCCGAGTCGAGCGGGCTGCCGCTGTTCGTCACCACCCCCGACCTGCTCGACGACCTGCCCACCGCCACCTGGGCGCCGCTGGTGGTCGACGTGGACGCCTGGGCCAGCGACGTGCCGGTGATGGAACGGCCGCGCCCCAAGGTGTTGCACGGGCCGTCGCAGCGCTGGACCAAGGGCACCGACCGGATCCTGCCGACCCTGAACCGCCTGCACGACAAGGGCGCCATCGAGCTGGTGCTGGCCGAACGGGTCAGCTGGGACGAGATCCGCGAGATGGTCAAGTCCTGCGACATCGTGGTCGACCAGTTCGCGGTCGGGTCGTACGGCACGCTCGCGGTCGAGGCGATGGCCGCCGGTCGCCCGGTGGTCGGCTACCTCGACGAGCGCGTGCACGCGGCCGCGGGCGTGCAGCCGCCGATCGTCAACGCCACGCCGGACACCCTGGGCGCGGCGCTGGAGTCGCTGCTGGACGATCCGTCCCGTACGGCTAAGATCGGTTTCGAATCGGCCGCGTACGCCCGCGACACCCACGACGGGCGCCGCACCGCCCAGGCGTTCGCCGGCTTCCTGGAGTCGTAGGCCGCCGCGGCTAGCTCGCGGTGCCGGCCATCAGATAGGCGCGGACCTCGACGCGGGCCTGGTGGATGCGCGAGCGCACGGTGCCCTCGGCGATGTCGAGGTGCCCGGCGATCTCGCGGTAGTCGAGCTGGCAGACGTCACGCAGCACCAGGGGCGCCACGAGCAGCGGGCGGCGCTCCTCCAGCCGGTCGAGCGCGTCCAGCAGGTCGAGCCGGGACCCGGCGATCACGCTGGTCGTCCGCGGGTCGGACGGCTCCACCGGCAACACGTCGTGCGCCTGCTCGCGGGCCCGGCGCTGCAACGATCGGTACGTCTGCCGCGCGCTGTTCGCCACCACCACGTGCAGCCAGGTGGAGAACCGCGACCGGCCCTGGAAGCCGGGGATCGAGCGGGCCACCTGCCACAGCACGTCCTGGCAGGCCTCCTCGGCGTCCTGGAAACAGGGCAGGAACCGGGCACACCGGCGCAGCACCTGCGGGCGGATCGCGGCGAGCAGCGCGTCCAACGCCGCGGCGTCGCCGGAAGCCGCCCGTTGGGCGAGTATTTCCTGGTCAACCATTGATTGCCCCCGTGGCAAGCTCGGCCAAAATCGCCATTGTGCCCACCGGACACAATGTGCCCGTGTCGATTCCTGCCCGGATCGGGCGATACCGCGTCGAGCGCCGGCTCGGCTCGGGCGCGTTCGCCACGGTCTGGCTGGCCACCGACGACGCGCTCGAGTCGCAGGTGGCGATCAAGGTGCTGGCCGACAACTGGTCGCACCACCCCGATGTCCGCGCGCGCTTCGAGCAGGAGGCGCAGATCCTCCGGCGGGCCGACTCGGAGCGGCTGGTGCGGATCCACGACTACGGCGAGCTGCCCGACGGGCGGCCGTACCAGGTGATGACGTACGTCTCCGGCGGCACCCTGGCCGACCGGCTGGCCGCCGGGCCGATGGGCGTACGCGAAGCCCTGCGAACCGCCGCGGCGATCGCCCGCGCCACCACCGACCTGCACGACGCCGGCGTGCTGCACCGCGACCTGAAACCGTCCAATGTGCTCCTCGACCCGGTCCGCGGCCGCGTGCTGGTCGCCGATCTGGGTCTGGCCAAGACCATCGCGTTCGCGTCCGGCTTCACCGTGGCCGCGGGCACGCCCGGCTACATGGCGCCCGAACAGGCGCGCCCGGGCGGCGGTCTGGACGTGCGGGCCGACGTCCACGCGATCGGCGCGATGGCGTACCAGATGATCACCTCGACGGCCCCCGACGGCGCCGGACCCACCGCACCCTCCCGGCTCCGCGCGGGCGTGCCGCGCCGGGTCGACCGCGTCGTGCTGCGCGCGCTGGCCACCCAGCGTGACCGTCGCTGGCCGACCGCGGCCGCGCTGGCCGACGCCCTCGACGCGGCCGCCGGTCACACCCCTCGCCGCTTCTCCCGGCTGCCCGGCGTGCTGGCCGGCGCCGCCTGCCTGAGCCTGCTCACCGGAGCTACGGCCGACCCCTCATGGGTACGGGTGACCGACACCACCGGCAACGTGTCGATCGCCGTGCCGCCCGAGTGGGCCGGCCAGGCCCAGACCGAGGGCTGGAACCCGGACGACGTGGGCCTGCGCGCCGGCCGCCACCCCGGCCTGGCCGTGGCCGCCGACCTGACCACCTGGCGCACCGAGTACGGCGGCGGCCCCGGCGTCTTCGCCGGGACCGCCGACACCCTGACCGGCGCCCGGCTGCCGCAACACCCCCGTTGCGCCCGGCAGCCGGACCGCCCGATCACCACCGCGTCCGCCACGGGCACCGTGACCCGCTGGACCGGCTGCGCCGGAACGTCCATCTCGTACAGCGAGGTGCGCCTGGGCCGCGCCTACATCCAGATCAAGCAGACCGGCCCCGACGACCACACCGACGAACTGATCCGCGGCCTCTACTCCGATGCCGCCGGCCCGGCCCTGGTTCGCCCTCATCGATAACGAACCGATAACACGGCCAGGACCCGCCACCGTCGCGAGCAGTGGCAGGCCAAGACGGCATCGCCCGCCTGGACGTCGTCAGGATCCGGCGGGCGTGAGGAATCGGGTCAGGGCCGCGGTCAGGGCGTCGGGGTTCTCCTCGGCCACGTGGTGGCCCGAGTCGATCGGCTCGCCGCGCAGGTCGTCGACCCAGGGGCGCCAGACCGCGACCGGGTCGCCGTACAGCCGCTCCATGTCGTCGCGGGCCGACCACAGGTACAGCGTGGGGCACCGCACGGTGCGGCCGGCCCGGCGGTCGGCCTCCTCGTGCTCACGGTCGACGCCCAGGCCGGCGCGGTAGTCCTCGAGCATGGCCCGCACGGTGTTCTCGTCGTGGATGGCCGCGTGCGTCTCGCGGTAGTTCTCGGCGCCCATGCGGTCGGGGCGCACGTTGGCGTACCAGGCGTCGGGGTCGGCGTTGATGACCCGTTCCGGCGTGGACGGCTGGGCGAAGAAGAACCAGTGGTACCACTCCCGGGCGAAGGTCGCGTCACAGCGGGCCAGGGCTTCACTGATGGGTACGCCGTCCATCACCACGAGGCGGTCGACCGTGCCCGGGTGGTCGAGCGCCAGCCGCAGCGCCACGTAGCAGCCCCGATCGTGGCCGACCAGCGAGAACGTCGGGTGGCCGAGGGCCGACATCAGCCGCACCAGGTCGCCGGCCACGGCACGCTTGGACTGCTGCGAGTGGTCGGCGCGGATCGGCGCCTTGCCCGACTGCCCGTACCCCCGCATGTCGGGGCAGACGACCGTGAACCCCCGTTCCACCAGCCGCGGGGCAACCCGATGCCAGGTCGATCCGGTACGCGGATGCCCGTGCACCAGCAGCACCGGCGGCCCCTGCCCGGCGTACCGGACCCGAAGTTCCACCTCGCCGACGTCGACCCGCTCGTCGGTAAAACCCTCGAACATCAGCTGACCTCCAGACGCGCGATCTCTCCCGTCTCCAGTCCTACCCAGATCGCGCCGTCCGGACGACCGGTAGATTTCCGGTGTGGAGGCACGGACGGTCACCGGCCGCTACCGGTTGCTGCGGCGACTGGGCAGTGGCGGGATGGGCACGGTCTGGCTGGCGCATGACGAGTTGCTCGACCGGGACGTCGCGGTCAAGGAGATCCGGCTCCCGTTCGCCGGCGAGGACGACCCGGCGGTCAAGCGGGCGCTGCGCGAGGCGCAGGCGGCGGCCCGGCTCAACCACCCGGGCATCATCACCGTGCACGACGTGGTGGTCGACGATCACCGGCCGTGGATCGTGATGGAGCTGGTCGAGGGCGGTTCGCTGGCCGGCGCCATCCGGGACCACGGCCTGCTCACCGAGCAGCGCACCGCCGAGATCGGGATGGCCGTGCTCGATGCCCTGCACGCCGCGCATCGTGGCGGCATCACGCACCGCGACGTGAAGCCGGCGAACATCCTGCTCGACTCCTCATCGGACCGCGTCGTGCTGACCGACTTCGGCATCGCCGCGATCGACGACGCCACCGCGCTCACCCGCACCGGGCAGATGGTGGGGTCGCCGGCGTACATCGCGCCGGAGCGCCTCAACGGCCGGCCCGCCACGGCCGCCTCCGACCTGTGGGCGCTGGGCGTGACGCTGTACGCGGCGGTGACCGGGGAGTCGCCGTTCCACCGCGACTACGCGCCCGCCACCCTGGCCGCGATCCTGACCAGCAAGCCCGCCCCGCCCGCGCACGCCGGGCGGCTGTGGCCGGTGATCAAGGGGCTGCTGCACAAGGATCCGGCCAAGCGGCTGACCGCCGAACAGGCGCGGCCGTTGCTCGCCGCGGTCGCATCGCCCGGTCCGGCGCGGCCGGGACCGCCCCGGCCACGGCGGTCCCGGTTCGACGACATCACCCGGACCGCCCTGGACGCCCCGGCGGCACCGCGGCGGCGGTGGCCGGCCGCCGTCGCCGCGCTGGTGGTCCTGGCCGCCGTGGCGATCGTCGTGGTCGTGCGCTCGGGCGCGTCCGACCGGTCCGGCGCGCCGGACGAAGGCCGGACAACGCCGACGACCTCGTCCACGACCTCGTCCACCCCGCCGGCGGTCTTTCACGGCGCGCTGTCCGGCCACTCCGACACCGTTCTGGCCCTGGCCTTCAGCCCCGACGGGCGAACGCTGGCCACCGGCGGCAGCGACCGGACGGTCCGCATCTGGGACACCGCCACCGGCCGTCCCGTCGAGGTCCGCACCCAGCACCGCGACGTGGTGCTCGACCTCGCGTTCAGCCCCGACGGCACGATGCTCGCCTCGGCCGGGCACACCGACGACCCGACGATCCGGTTGTGGGCGACGGACGGCTGGAAGCCGCTGGGCACCCTCAACGTGGGCGTCGCGTCGGTGCAGGCGCTGGCGTTCAGCCCGGACGGCCGGACCCTCGCGGCCGGCGGCCTGTCCGGAAAGATCGTCCTGTTCGACACCCGGACGCTGGCCGAGCGGAAGCGCCTCGCCGGGCACACCGGCGGCACCTACGACCTCGCGTTCAACCCCGGCGGCACGCTGCTGGCCAGCGGCGGCTCGGACCAGCGGGCGCGGGTCTGGGACGCCGCCACCGGGCGCCCGGTGGCCGAGCTGCCCGGCCCGCCGTCGATGCTCGCGGTGGCGTTCGGCCACGGCGGCACGCTGCTGGCCGCCGGCGGTTCGGACGGCCAGGCGCGGCTCTGGGACACGGCCACCTGGCGCCCGGGTCAGCGCCTGACCACCTCCGACGCGCAGATCGAGACGCTCGACTTCAGCCCGGACGACGGCTGGCTGATCGCGGGCACGGAGTCCGACCTCGGCGTACCCGTCTGGCGGGTCCAGACCGGTCGCCTCACCCGCGAGGTGAACCTCAACGACGAGTGGCCGATGATCGCCCGCTTCAGCCCGGACGGCCGGACGATCGCCACCGGCGGCGCCGACCAGCTGGTGAGGCTGGCCGGCGCCAGAGACTTCATCGGTCCCTAGACGGCGAGTCGGTCCTCAGACGGCAGCGGTGGCGGCCGGGAACCGCTCCCAGACGCGGTGGGCGGCGAGCAGCCGCGTCACCGCCGCGAACGCCTCCTCGCCGGACTTCGCGGTGACCACACCCGGGCCGGTCGCGCCGACCTCCTGGAGCACCGTCGCGCCGGCGCCCCACGCGCCGATCGCCTTGGCGTGCCGCCAGCACTCCTCGACCAGCAGCGCGACCCGCGGGTCGACCGAGGACCGGCCGTCGGCGCCGGCCTTGGCGTCGAGCCCGGGCAGCGCGTCCGGCGCCGGTACGGGCGCGCCGGCCAGCAGCAGCACGTCGAACTCGATCGACCGCGCGGTGGCGAAGGTCCGCTGCACCGGCAGGTCGCCGATCAGGCCACCGTGCGGGGCGATCAGCAGCGGCACCAGGCCGGCGGCGAAGGCGGCCTGGCGGACGTCGTCGATTCCGGCGTCGAGGTTGGCCGGGTCCACGACGATGCCGACGATCCGGCCGTCCGGCGGCCACTCGGCGCCGAGCTGCGACAGCGCCGGGCTGGGCGTCACCTCGGGCAGGGTGATCGAGGGCGCCGGCGCGGGCAGCCCGAGCCCGGTCGCGACCCGCTCGCACAGCACCGGGTCGATGTTGGCCAGGGACAGCAGCTGACGTTCCTTGATCGTCTGCTCGTAGCACTTGGCCAGCTCGAACGTGTACGCCTGCACGATGTGGTCCTGCTCGACCGGCGTCATGCTGGCCCAGAACAGCCGTACCTGGCTGTAGTGATCGTCGAAGGTCACCGGGTTGGCCCGGATCTTCGGCGCCTCGGCCACGGTCACCGGGCTGTCCTCGAACGACCTCTCGGTGGTCGGGAACGGGTTGCCGGCGTCGAGCGAGTTCGGATGGTACGGCGCGACCCCGCCGTGCACCGCCTGCTGGTGGAAGCCGTCCCGGAGCATGTCGTTGACCGGCGCGTGCGGGCGGTTGATCGGGATCTGCTGGAAGTTCGGGCCGGCCAGCCGGGTGATCTGGGTGTCCACGTACGAGAACAACCGTCCCTGGAGCAGCGGGTCGTTCGTCACGTCGATGCCGGGCGGGAGGTTGCCGAGGTGGAAGGCGACCTGCTCGGTCTCGGCGAAGAAGTTGGTCGGCGTACGGTTCAGCACCAGCTTGCCCACCCGCTGCACCGGCGCCAGCTCCTCCGGCACGATCTTGGTCGGGTCGAGCAGGTCGATGCCGGCGAACGTCTCCTCGGGCGTGTCCGGGAACACCTGGATGCCCAGCTCCCACTCCGGGAACGCGCCGGCCTCGATGGCGTCGTACAGGTCGCGCCGGTGGAAGTCCGGGTCGACGCCGCTGGCCAGCTGCGCCTCCTCCCAGGTCAGCGAGTGCACGCCGAGCTTGGGCTTCCAGTGGAACTTGGCCAGGGCGGTCTCGCCGGCCTCGTTGACCAGCCGGAAGGTGTGCACCCCGAAACCTTCCATCGTCCGGTACGAGCGGGGGATGCCCCGGTCGGACATGTTCCAGATGGTGTGGTGCTGCGCCTCGGTGTGCAGCGAGACGAAGTCCCAGAACGTGTCGTGCGCGCTCTGGGCCTGCGGGATCTCCCGGTCCGGGTGCGGCTTGCCGGCGTGGATGATGTCCGGGAACTTGATCGCGTCCTGGATGAAGAACACCGGGATGTTGTTGCCGACCAGGTCGAACGTGCCCTCGTCGGTGTAGAACTTGGTGGCGAAACCGCGGGTGTCACGGACGGTGTCGGCCGATCCGCGCGAGCCGAGCACGGTCGAGAAGCGTACGAAGACGTCGGTCTCCTTGCCCTTGGCCAGGAACCCGGCGCGCGTGACGCCCTCCGCGTTGCCGTAGCCGGTGAAGACGCCGTGCGCTCCGGCGCCGCGGGCGTGCACCACCCGCTCCGGGATCCGCTCGTGGTCGAAGTGGGTGATCTTCTCGCGGAAGTGGTGGTCCTGGAGCAGGACCGGGCCGCGCGGGCCGGCCTTGAGCGAGTGGTCGGTGTCGCGCAACCGGGTGCCGCCGGCGGTGGTCAGGTAGGACCCCTGCTGCGAGTGCGACGGGGCCGGGACGCCGGTTTCCGCGCCGGTGGGCGTACGCGTCTCCGGGGTTCCCTGCTCGCTCTTGGGCGGCAGCGGCTCGTGCGGCGTGGTCGGCTCCTCGAGCGGCGGCGTCGCGCTGCCCGGCGACCCCGGGATGCGGTCGCTCGCCGCGCGGGCGACGTCGGTCACCTTCTCCGCCGCCGCCTCGACCACTTCCTGGATCTTCCGCGCCGGGTTGGGGCTGTTCATCGGACCTCCTGGAGAGTCTTCGGCTGACTGCCGCCGACTACCCCGGAACCAATCCAGAAAACGCCTTTCGCGCGTTTGATCCGATTACCCGCCGGAATCGGTCTCCCGCCGGCCGCCGCGGGTTTCGTCCTCCGGGCGTTCGCGGGTGCGCTCGCGCGTCGTCCCGTACCAGGCCGTTCCGGACTGCATGTCACCGTGTGACGGTTGACGGCCTCGGCGGGTCTGCTCGTCGGCTGGTGCTGCGCTGGGCATCGTGGTGCCTCCCTGCAAAATTGCCTACCAGCAAGGATCTTCCCTCGGACGGCCCGGCCAAACCGGACGAGAGGTGCGATGCTCCGAGGCGCGAGATGATCGCTACTGTCGGATCCATGAGCCAGAACAACCCGTTCGCGCGCCTCCCCGAGGTGCCCAGCTTCACGGTGACCAGCACGACGGTCGAGGACGGCGGGCCCTTCCCGGCGGCGCAGATGTCCGGCGCGTTCGGCGTGCCCGGCGGCCAGGACGCCTCGCCCCAGCTCTCCTGGAGCGGTGCGCCCGAGGGCACCAAGAGCTACGCCGTCACCGTCTACGACCCCGACGCGCCGACCCAGTCCGGCTTCTGGCACTGGTCGGTCGCCAACATCCCCGCCGACGTCACCTCGCTGCCCGAGGGCGCCGGCGACGAACCCGGTTCCGGCCTGCCCGCCGGCGCCTACCAGCTGGCCAACGACGCCGGCGCCGCCCGCTTCATCGGGGCCGCCCCGCCGGCCGGGCACGGCCAGCACCGCTACTTCATCGCCGTGCACGCCCTCGACACCGAGGACATCGGCGTGCCGGCCGAGGGGACGCCCGCGTTCCTCGGCTTCACGATCAGCAGCCACATCCTCGCCCGCGCCGTCCTGGTGGCGACCGCGGAGATCCCCGCCGACAGCTGATCACCATGGATATCGGGCGCGCCGGCCCGCCGGCGCGCCCCCTCCAAGGTGGGTGACACTCGATAGGCGTCACGGCGGGACGATCTGTATAGGGTGAGCCTGTGGCGGACGTCGAGGTGAGGGCGGCCGATGAGCGGTTGCGGCGCTTGGAGGCGGTGACCGACGCTGCGCTGAGCCATCTGGACGCCGGCGACCTGCTCGACGAGCTGCTCGACCGGGTCCGTGACCTGCTCGAGGTCGACACCGTCGCGGTGCTCCTGCTCGATCCGCACGCCCAACAACTGGTGGCGACCGCGGCCAAGGGCCTCGAGGACGAGGTGCGGCGCGGGTTCCGGCTGGCCGTCGGCCGCGGCTTCGCCGGGCGGGTCGCCGCCAGCCGGCAGCCGATCGCGCTGGCCGAGGTGGGTGCGACCGACGTGGTCAGCCCGATGCTGATCGAGATCGGGGTGCGGTCGCTGCTGGGTGTCCCGATGCTGGCCGGCGGCGAGCTGGTCGGGGTGCTTCACGTCGGCAGCTGCACGCCCCGGGTGTTCACCGACGACGACGTACGCCTGTTGCAGCTGGTGGCCGACCGGGCCGCCGCCGCCGGCGAGATCCGCGCCCACCGGGTCGAGCAGACCGCGGCCCTGGCCCTGCAACGCAGCCTGTTGCCGGCCAGCCTGCCACGTCCGCCCGGCCTCGATCTGGCGGCGCGGTTCGTGCCGGGTCACGAGTTCGGCGTCGGCGGCGACTGGTACGACGTGTTCACGCTGCCGTCGGGCTGGGTCGGTGTGGTCGTCGGCGACGTGTCCGGACACGGCTTGCAGGCCGCCGTCGTGATGGGCCGGATCAGGAGCGCGCTGCGGGCGTACGCGCTGGTCAGCGACGATCCCGCCGCCGCGCTCACGCTCCTGGACCGCAAGGTCCGGCATTTCGAGACGGCCAGCCTGGCGACCGTCCTCTACGCGATGATCGCGCCCGACCGCGACCGCGTGGTGATCTCGCTGGCCGGGCACCTCCCGCCGGTGCTGGCCCGGCTCGACGGCTCGTCCGCCCTGGCCGACGTCGCGGTCGACCCGCCGGCCGGGGTGGTCCGCCACCGGCCGCGCCGCAACACGACCCTGCCGCTGCCACCCGGGGCGGTGCTGGCCGGATACACCGACGGCCTGGTCGAACGCCGCGACCGGGTCATCGACGAGGGCCTTGACGAGCTGGTCGCCGCGGTGCGGGCCGGCCCGAGCGCCGAGCAGGTGTGTGCCGGCGTGATGACGGCCATCGACACCGAGGCGCCGACGGACGACATCGCGCTGCTGGTCATCCGTCGGTGCCGGTCAGGGTCGTGACCAGGGGCCTCGGTCAGGCCCGGTCGCCGTCGGCCTCGATGTCGATGCTGTCGACCCGGTTGGGATAGAACGCGATGTGCCCCTTGATGGCGGCGACCGCGTCGCGGGGGTTCTGGTATTCCCAGACCGCGTCGACCGCCTTCTCACCGCCGTCCGGGATGGAGTAGTAGCTGGCGTCGCCCTTGTACGGGCAGTACGACTCGGTCGAGGTGCGCTCGAGCGAGGCCTCGTCGACGTCGGTCAGCGGCAGGTACTGCACCGGCGGGTAGTCCGCCTCCTGCAGCGTCAGCGCGTTGCGCGTGTCGGCGATCACCTTGCCGGCGACCATCACCACGACCCGGTTGTGGTTCGGCGTGATCGTGATCGGGTGGTCCGGTCCTGGTTCGAGTACGGGCTTGTCGGCCATGCGATCCACTCTACGACGCACTTCTGACCGGCTCTTCCGTACCGCGAGCCCGGTGGTGGTGTTATGTCCACCCGTGGCCGGGGCTCAGCACTCCTGATCCGTACGGGGCGATTGCGCAGGCTTGTCCCTGACGACAGCGCCCACGGTCAGGGAGGCCATCATGCGGAGGCGAACCATTCTCACCGGCACGGCACTCGGGGTCGCCGGGGCCGCGCTGGGTTTGGCCCGGCCGGCCGGCGCCCGGGCCGGGTCGGCCGGCGGTGAGGTCCTGGCGATCCGCGGGGTGACCGTGATCGACGCGTCCGGTGGCGCCCGGCGCGGTCAGACCGTGCTCATCCGGGGCGGGCGCATCCTCGACGCCGGGCCGGCGCAACGGGTGCCGGTGCCGCACGGCGCGCGGATCGTCGACGGCGCCGGGAAACATCTCATCCCCGGCCTCGCCGACATGCACACCCACGCCGTCGGCATCGACGACACCGACCCCGAGCTGTACGTGCTCAACGGCGTCACGACCACGCGGCAGATGTCCGGCGGCGCCCTGGCCCGGCAGTGGCGGCAGCAGGTGGCCGACGGCGCCCGGCTCGGCCCGCGGTGGTCGATCGGCAGCCGGATCGTCGACGGGTCGCCCTCGCTGTGGGACGACCTCGACGGCGACGGCTCGGTGCACCTGGCCGTCGAGAACCCGGCGCAGGCCCGCGAGGCGGTCCGGCAGGAGCACGCCGCCGGCGCCGAGTTCATCAAGACGTACACCCGCCTGACCCGGGCTTCCTTCCTCGCCGTGGCCGACGAGTCGAACCGGCTCGGCCTGCCGTTCCTCGGCCATGTCCCGGACTTCGTCCAGCTCACCGAGGCGAGCGACCGTGGGATGCGGACCGTCGAGCACCTCTTCGAGATCTGGTACGACACGTCGGCCGACGAGGACCGGCTGCGCGCCGCCGTGGCCGCCGTGCCGATCGGCCGGGGCGAGTACAACGGCTGGTTCAACCGGATGCACCCGATCGAGTACGCCGCGGCCCGCAGCCATGACCGGCGCAAGGCCGAGAAGGTGTTCGGTCGCCTCGCCCGCAACGGGACGTTCTGCACGCCGACGCTGGCGCTGCACGAGACCAACGACAAGCCGGAACAGATCGACCGCCACGACCCGCGTTACCGGTACTTCAGTGCCGACGTGATCGGCTACTGGGACTGGGCCTTGGAGAATCAATACCTTCCCGGCCGTACGCCGAACCAGATCTCCCGCTCGAAGGAGCTGTTCCGGCGTCGTCTCGCGCTCACCGCCGACCTGGCCGCGGCCGGGGTCCCGCTGATGACCGGCACCGACCTCGGCACCACCTACCTGATGCCCGGCTTCAGCCTGCACGACGAGCTCGCCCTGCTCGTGCGGGCGGGCCTGGAACCGATCCAGGCCCTCGCCGCCGCCACCGTGAACCCGGCCCGCTACCTGGGCCGGCGTGACTCCGGCGTGGTCGCCCGGGGCGCGGTCGCCGACCTGGTCCTGCTCGACGCCGACCCGCTGCACGACATCCGCAACACGACCCGCGTCAACAGCGTCGTCGTCCAGGGCCGGCTCATCGGCCCGGCCGAGCGCGCCCGGCTGCTCGCCGACATCGAGGCCCTGGCCGGGCGACCCAAGCCGGCCGCCGCGGCCCCGGTCGCCACGGCCCCGGTCGCCTCTCGTGGTTGCCCCTGCTGACCAAGTAGCCTTGCCCGCCATGCAGCCCGCCTCGAAGCGCTCCACGCAGCCCGCCTCGAAGCCCTCCACCCAGCCCGCCTCGAAGCTGGAACGTCGCGTGGTGACCGCCGCCGAGCAGGCGCTGGCCCGCCAGCGTCACGTCAGCCCGCTCGACGTGCTGACCGGGCTGGGCTGGGTGCCGGCCGGCCTGGTGACCGACTGGCGGCAGGGCCGGGCGCCTCATCTGGAGGCGGTCGCGGCGGTGTCGTCCGACCGGCTGGCCGACGCGCTGGAGATCTTCCATCGCTGGGTGCGGAGCGGCGGCCTGCGCCCCAGCGAGGTCGAGTACGTGGCGGCGACCCGCGACCGGCGGCCGCTGCGTTTCACCGCCGCCGGCGACGACGCGCTGGAGCAGGCGTACCGGGTGCACTGGACGCCGGCCGAGCTGACCGACCAGCAGCGGGAGCGGCTGACCACCAGACAGAGCAAACCGCCGGACCTGGTCGTGGTGCTGCCGGCGCGGGCGTTCACGTGCGCCGGCTGCGGGCAGACGGCCGACGACATGCTGATGATGGAGGACGGCGGACCGATCTGCTTGACCTGCGCCGACCTCGACCACCTGGTGTTCCTGCCGGCCGGCGACGCGGCGCTGACCCGCCGCGCCAAACAGGCCAGCCGGCTCTCGGCGGTGGTGGTGCGGTTCAACAAGTCCCGGAGACGCAACGAGCGGCAGGGCCTGCTGGTGGAACAGGCCGCGGTCGAACAGGCCGAGCAGCAGTGCCTGTCCGACGAGGACGCGCGCGCCCGCCGCCGCGAGCGGGACCGGGAACGGCGCGAGGTCGCCGACGAGTCGTTCCAGCACGACCTGGCCGAACACATCGGCCGGCTGTTCCCCGGCTGCCCGCCGCCCCGCGCGCTCGCGATCAGCCGGCACACCGGCACCCGCGGCAGTGGCCGGGTGGGCCGCAGCGCCGCGGGGCGGGCGCTCGACCCGGACGCCGTGACGCGTGCGGTGGTCGCCTCGGTGCGGCATGAGGACACCGCGTACGACGAGATGTTGATGGCCGGCGTGCCGCGCGACGAGGCCCGGGAGCGGATCCGATCCGACATCGACCGGGTCCTCGAAGCGTGGCGACAGAAGTGATCTAGGCGATCTTCTCCGGCGGTGGGTCCACTGTGGGCACCGCCGGGGTGGCCTGGCCGTTGCTGCGCCCAAGGCGGGTCAGCAGGCCGGACAGGTCGACGCCGGTGAGGTCGGTGCCGAGTTGCAGACCCTGGGCGACGTTGCTGGCCACCGAGCGGGTCAGGGACGACGCGCCGTCGGTGGAGATGACCGTCAGTTTGTCGATCGCCCCGATCGGCCGGCTCGCCGCCTCCACCACCTGGGGCAGGACCTGGGCGAGCAGGTCGAGGATGGCCGCCTCGCCGTACCGGGCGAACGCGTCGGCCTTCAGCCGCATCGCCTCGGCGTCACCCTGGCCACGCGCCAGGGTGGCCGCGCCTTCCGCGGCGCCTTCCCGTTCGGCCGCCTCGGCCAGGGCGGACCGGCGGGCCCGCTCGCCCTCACCGTTCAGCCGGGCCTGCTCGGCGTCGGCCTGGGCCCGGGCGATGGTCGCCTGCCGGCGGGCGTCCGCGGCGAACACCTCGGCGTTGCGCGCCGCCTCGGCGCCCTGCTCGACCCGGTAGCGGTCGGCGTCGGCCGGCCGGCGTACCTCGATGTCGAGCTCTCGCTGTTTGAGTTCGGCCCGGCGTTCGGCGACCTTCTGCTGCTCGCTGAGGATCCCCTGCTCCTGCTCGGCCTTGGCCAGCGGGCCGGCCGCCGCCGAGCGCGCCTGCGCCGCCTCGACCTCGGCGCGGATCTGGGCCTTCTTGAGCTCGAGGTTGCGCTGCGCGGTGGCGATCGCCTCGTCGGCCAGCAGCCTGGCTTCCTGGGAGGCCTGCGTCGCCTTGGCCTCGGCGATCGCCGCGTCCTTGAGGATCCGGGCCGCCTCGGGCCGGCCCAGGTCCTGCAGGTAGCTGCCCTCGGTGAGGATGTCCTGCACCTGGAAGGTGTCCAGGACCAGGCCCTGGTTGGTCATCGAGTGCTCGGCCTCCTCGGCGACCGCGCTGGCGAACCGCACCCGGTCACCGATGATCTCCTCGATGGTCAGCCGTCCGACGATCGCCCGGAGCGAGCCGGCCAGCACCTCCCGGGTGAACTGGTCGATCTCCTTCTGCTGGTGCAGGAAGCGCTGGGCGGCCGCGCGGACCGCGTCCTCGGTGCCGCCGACCTTGACGATCGCCACCCCGTGCAGGTTGGCGCGGATGCCCTGCTTGCTGACCGCGCCCTGGATGTCGACCGAGATCCGCCGGCTGGACAGATCGAGCGACTGCTTGCGCTGGACGACCGGGAGCACGAAGACCGACGCGCCCATCACGACCTTCTGGCCGGAATTGTCGGTGGAGCGGGAACCCTGCGAGTCGGTCACCGATCGACCCCGGCGGCCGGTGATGATGAAGGCCTCGTTCGGGCCGGCGACCTTGATCCGGGACAGGACGAACATCACGAGCAGAAAGACGACGAGTACGCCGCCGGCGGTGGCGATCAACAGGGACATTCCGCGCTCCTTGGTCGATGCGGTGGTCAGCGCACGGGTGGGAGTGGTTCGACGACGACGCTGGCGTGGCTGGTCGCCTCGACCACGAAGACGTCGGCGCCGAGGGGCAGCGGCGATGAGGCACGGGCGGTCAGCTTCACCGGGTAGCCGGCGACGCGTACCCGTACCTCGCCGTACCCCTGCTCGGAAATCGGAGTGACCACCACCCCGATGGCGCCGACCAGATCAGCGCGACCGGGTGTGGCATCGGTCGGGATGTCGCGGGCCCACCGGGACAGACGGACCGCGAGGTAGGCGACAGGCACCGCGGCCGACAGGCCGATCGCGCCCGCGGCGGCCACACCACCAGGGGTATCAGCCCCGAGCAACTCGCTGGCGACGGCCGCGGCGAACCCGAACGCCCCGATGAAGGCGGCGATGGTCTGCGCCGAGGCGCCGCCGACCCCGCCGAACCCGATCAGGCCGAGCAGACCCGAGCCGATCAGGCCGAGCAGAAGGATCACGGCGCCCACCGCGCCGATCAACATGAAGACCAGCGTCACGCCGTCCACACTGGTCAAGACTACCGGTCACACCAAACCTGGACCTCGTAGTCGTTGAGCAGCCGGATCAGGGCGACGTTGATCGCGATGCCCCAGATCGACTGGAGGACCGCCCCGGTGAACAGCGAGACCAGGGCGCCGAGGATGTTGAGCGAGCACAGCGCGATCGCCAGGACCCGGGCCCAGTTGCGGCCCTGCCACACGAACACACCGCTCACGGCCTGCGCCGCGGACAGCGCGACCTGGAGGAAGACCAGGACGTAGAGGTAGGCCGGGACCGACTGGCCGTGGCTGGCCGAGTCGTTGACGATCGACATCAGCACGGCGGCGAACAGGATGCCCAGCCCGCCGAACACGATGAGCAGAATCGACAGCGTTTTCGCTTTGCGCGGCCGGGTGGGCTGGGGCGGGGTGGGTTCCGGACTGCTCTGAACGCCGGCTTCGTACAACGGAAACGCCTCCTTAGTGGACCCTCACGATGAGTGTGATTCGCCTTTCCGGGCCGGTCCATGCCGCACAGGTGCGGCATGGACCGGGGTCCGGTCGCGTGTCAAACTGCGGGCGTGTCCCTACCGCAGGCGGTCGACCTGCATCAACGGATCCGGTCGATCACCACCGGCGTGATCCTGCTGTCCCGGTTCGGCACCCTGGGCATGGTCGGGCTGAGCATCGTCGCGATCGCCCGGGCCGACGGCTACCTCAACCCGCCGGTGGCCGCGATCCTCTACCTCGCGGTCGCGGTGTGGAGCGTGGTGTACCTGCCGGTCGTCGCCCGGCACGACCCGATCCCGCGGCCGGTGCTGACCATCGACGTCGCGGTGACCTCGGTGGCCGTGGCGATCCTGCCGTGGACCCTGAGCGAAGAGGCGTTCGCGACGGTGGCGGTGCCCGACTTCGAGCCGGTCGCCGTCTCGACCGCGGTCGCCGTGGCCCTGGCCACCGCGTCCTGGCGGGCCACCATCGCCGGATGCCTGGCCCTGGCCGCGGCGTTCACCGTGGCCCAGTTCGCGTCACCCGACTACGCCGAGCTGGCGTCCACGGCCAACATCATCGGCTGGCAGGTGGTCACCGCCGCCTGCTGCTGCCTGTTCATCCGCCGCCTGCGGGCGGTCGCGGACGCGGTCGGCGTCGCCACCGACCAGGTGATCGCCGCCCGGGAACGCGTCGCCGCCCGACGCAGCCAGATCCAGCACTTCCACGAGCAGTTGCGCCGCCACCGGGCCCTGCACGACGGCCCGCTGCGCCTGCTCACCGCGATCGCCGGCCAGGGCCCTGCCGCCCACCCCGACGCGCGGGTGCGGCGCCAGGCCGCGATCAGCGCCAACGTGCTGCGCGGCGCGACCCCCGACGACCCCGACGGCACGCTCACCGAGCTTTCCCTGGCCCTGATCGAGGCCGGTAACGAGAGCGCCACGCAGGGCCTGCGGGTCGAGTACCACTTCGCCAACCTCCCCGAGACGCTCCCGCCCGAGGTGTTGCACGCGTTCCGGCACGCGACCGGCGAGGCCCTCGAGAACGTCGCCCGGCACGCCGGGATCAGCCGCGTACGTCTGACCGCCCTGACCGACCGCCGGTCCACACCCACGGTCACGGTGGCCGTCGTCGACCAGGGTCAAGGCTTCGAGCCCGACAAAACCACGCTGGGGTACGGAATGCAGCACTCGATCATCGCCCGCATGCACGAGGTCGGTGGCCTCGCCACCATCGACAGCCACCCCGGTCAGGGCACCCGGGTCGACCTGCGGTGGCCGGCGTGATCCGGGTCGCGATCATCCTGCGGTCGCCGGCATGATCCGGGTCGCGATCATCGACAACGACAAGCTGGTGCCGGCCGGCCTGCGCGCCCTGCTCGCCGGAACCGGCGACATCCAGGTCGTCCACGCCGCCACCACGGTCGGCGAACACCTGGTCGCCGCGCCCGACGCCGATGTGGTCCTGCTCGACCTGCGCCTCGAGGACGGCACCGAGGCCGCCGCCAACGTGGCCGAACTGCGCGGCCACGGCGCCCGGGTCCTGGTCTTCTCGGTCCACGGCGACCGCCGCCACGTACGCGCCACGGTCCGCGCCGGCGCCAGCGGCTACCTGGTCAAGGACGACGACGCCGCCAAACTGGCCGACGCCATCCGCAGCGTCCACAGCGGACAGCCGGCCCTCACCGCCGAGCTGATGAGCATCATCAACGACGACCCGCCCGAGCTCTCCCCCCAGGAGGCCAGGGCCCTCTACCTGTACGGAACCGGCAGCACCCTGGCCGCAACCGCACGCCGCATGGGCGTCACCATCCCCAGCGTCCGCTCCTACCTGACCCGCATCCGAGCCAAGTGGGCCGCCATCGACGAACCGGTCGACGACGTCCGCACCCTGGTAACCGAATACCAGCCCCGCCCGTCTCCCCGTGACATCTAGGATCGGCGCATGGCGCTGCGCCCCGTCCAGCTGAACATCAAGGCCGTCAACCAGTCGGTGGTCGCCCGCTTCTGGGCCGCAGCGCTCGGTTGGAGCATCCTGCACGAGGGCGTGACCACGTACGTAGGTCCCCCCGGCGATTTCATCTGGCCCGACCCGCGAACCGTCGGCATCGACGTCGTCCCCGTCCCGTCGGCCAAGACGCCGGCCAAGAACCGCGTACACCTGGACCTGGCCACCACCTCGGCAACCCACCAGAAAGAGCTGATCGCCCGCCTACAGTCCCTGGGCGCCGTCCCGGTCGACGTAGGCCAGAAGAACGTGCCATGGACGGTCCTGGCCGACCCCGAGGGCAACGAGTTCTGCGTCCTGGAGCCCCGCGACACCTACCAGAACACCGGCCCGATCGCCGCAGTGGTGATCGACTGCACCGACCCGCAGTCCATGGCCCACTTCTGGGGCGAGGCAATCGACTGGCCTGTGCATGAGACAACCGCCAACACCGCTACGCTCCGCGCTCCCCAGGGCACCGGCCCGTATCTCGAGTTCCTCCGCGTCCCCACCCCGAAGACCGCCGCCGACCGCATCCACCTCGACCTGATGCCATACCCCACGGACGACAAGGCGACCGAGGTGTCCCGCCTGCATTCCCTGGGCGCCACCGACCTCGACCTCGGCCAGGGCAACGTCCCCTGGACCTGCCTGACCGATCCCGACGGCCACGAGTTCTGCGTCCTGGCCTCGCCCTGACGTTTCACGGGAAGCCGCGAAAGACTCCATCAGTTCCCGCGTTCTCGGCGAAGTCGAAGAAGTCCATGTTGGCAATCGAGAGGTTAGCCTCGATGGCCGCGATCTCCCGAGGAATCGCCCGGCTCTCGTCACCACCGGCAAGGATCTCAAATCAGACAAGACCTGGCGCTTCGGTCGGTAGGCCCGCAGCCTCCGCGACCTCCAACATGCGCCTGTCGTAGGTGAGCAAGGTGTCGAGGGAATCGCCGAGAATCTGGGCGCTGGCCACGTGGACGGCGTCGAGCGTTCGAAGGCCGCCCGACAGATGGGCCGCTGCGTCGCGAACCTCTTCGGTGAGCAAAATTTCGGTGAACCCGGCGACGAGGTCGCGCATGAGGCCGGGGTAGTCACCGATCCGATCCATCGTACGAACCGTCTCGACGAACCCAAGGCTGCTTGTCGCCATCGGCATAGCCGGCCGACCAGCCAGGAACTCACGCAGTTCTTTCTCGTAAGTTCGCCTCGAGAGCAGCGTGACGAGGGCAGACGAGTCGAGGTAGATCACCGATCGTCCTCGGCTCTCGCGGCGAGCAACAGGTCAAGCGGCGACACGCCGGCCGGAATCTCGTACGTCGGTAGCCGGTCGAGATCGGCGGTTGTGGTTGCCTTGAGCCGGACCAGGCCCTTGGCCACCAAGGGTGAGTAACGGCCCAAACCACTGGTTCCTGGTAGCAGCACGGCGATGACCTTGCCGTGGCGGGTGACCTCGATAGCCTCGCCGTGCTCGACGCGAGCGAACATGGCGCTCGGGTTGTAAGAGAACTCTCGGACTGAAACCGAACTCATCGGGCAACTCCTCTCCGGAAGTCCCTACTTGCGAGGAGTGTACCTACAAAATCGAACCCTTCCCACGAGAACTCGTGTCGCGATGAGCGTCCTGGACCACCTCGCGGCCGACGACCCAGCCGAGCCATCAGAGGCTTACAGCGTGGCCGGCCGCTGCGCACGCGTTGTCCTCGGAGCCGAGCCCGCGCGGAGCGGTGGCTCCGGCGCAGGCTTACCGAGCGCCTGTCTCGGCCTCGTAATCGGCCTCAGGGCCACCGCAGCAGTCGATGTGAGCGACCCAGGCGTAGATCGCCGGCTCTTGCTCCTGGTACGCGGCGTTGTAGCGGCGCATATCTTCGAGTAGGTGATAGAGGCCCAGGTAACGCGGGTCGTCGGCATCATCGGAACGAGGCCCGCTCGGGCGTGTGGACGAGAACGACGGCCGGAAGCCGCACGCCTCGGCGTATCGCGCCCCGGATCTGCTTGATCTTGGCGATGCCCTCGAAGGCGTCGGGATCATCCTGGAGCTGCCACCTCTGAATCGCCCGGCAGTTCCGCACCGCCCTTCGCGTGGCGCTGCGCCGCCACGACAAGCCCAAGTCCCGCGACATGGCCCTGCAACGCTACGGCCTCGGCCGCACCCGTCGCCCAGTTCCGGCCGCGAACATCGCCCGCGCCGCCGGTGTAACCGCCGCCACCGTCACCCGCTGGATCAGAGACGCTGTAGGCACCGTGAGTGCCAGCGCCCGATGCCAAGCCATCCCCGCATGACCGCCGGCGACCGCGCCTGCGACACGGACCTGCGCTCGGTGTTCCCAGGTACAGCGGCGACAACTGCGGACCGGACGCGTAACCGCCGTTGTGGTCACCGCCGCGACCCCGTTCGAAGCAGTCCGCAGGCGGTCAGCCGGCGGAGTGCCGCTCTAACGGAAATTCCCATTCAGTGGCAAGGGAGCCATCATCGTCAAGGCCAAACTGTCGCAACTGCAGGGCGCGAGCTGAGTCTCCAGCTAATTCCCACAAATCGGCAAGGCGGTGAAGCGCGCCAGGATCGCTGCGGTCGGCTGCCTTTCGCGTCAGAGCTTCTGCAGCGATCGGATCACCGTTCTGCTCCCTCAGCCCAGCTAGCCGGGACAACGCAAGGCGATCGCCCAATTCGGCAGCCCGGAGCGCAAAGGCCTCCGCGCCGGGTTGAACGTCTTCACGCTCCCGCAGCTCAGCAAGCCGGAACATCGCATCGGGATCGTCGAGTTCGGCTGCCTGGCGATAGAGGGTCTCAGCGCTGCTGGCGTCGCCTGCGTTGTCCCGTAACTCAGCCAAGCCGCACAAGACTCTAGGAACACCGCGAACAGCCGCTTCCAGGGCCAAGGTTTGACCGCTGGCCGAGTCAGCGGCCTGCTCATACTGCTTCACCAGCCACAACATGGCATCGGGATCGCCTTCATCGGCGGCCTCCCGGTAAAGGGCCTCGGCACCGGATTCGTCGCCAATCTGCTCCCGCAACTCCGCCAACCAGCACAACGCCCGGATGTTACCGTTTTGGACGGACCGTCGGTACAAGACCTCAGCGCCGACGAAGTTACCCGCCCGTTTGCGCCTTTCGGCCAACCGGCCGAAGGCAAGGCCATTTCCGCAGGCGACAGCCCTGAGAACGAGAGCTTCCGCCCCGGCCGAATCGCCTGCGTCATCGTGTATCTCGGCCAGCCTTGTCAGGGCGAACGGGTCACCGCGGTCAGCGGCAAGTCGGTAGAGGGCCTCGGCGCCCGAATGATCACCGAGTTCCTCTCGGACCTCGGCCCGCCACATTAACGCGATGGGATCACCACGATCGGCGGCTTGCTGCGCTAGTTCCTCTGCACCGGCAAGGTCACCGAGCCTCTCACACAGTTCGGCCAGCCGGAGCGGCGCGGCTGGATCGCCGTAGTCGGCAGCTCTCCAATATATCGTGGCCGCACGGTGGTACCGACCTGCGTTCTCCGCCTCCTCACCGAGGTCTTGCAGCACCGCAGTGTCGGTAATGACGCTTGCGACCGCTTGCCAAAACGACGAAGGGGGGTAGATATCCGCACGCTCAATGCCGCCAAGTTGCTCCAGATAATCAGCAAGGCGGTAGCAGGGCGGCTTGACGCCTGCGGTATCGTCGCCGGGGCGCGGCCGGAAATGCGTGAGCGGGCCGGATATTCCATAGCATTCTGCCGACGTATAGGCCAGAGCTTGCTTCAGCCAGTCCTCACCGGTTTGGTTCCATTCGTGATCGGTAAGGTAGTCGGGTGCGGCTTGTTCGAGTAGGGCATGCGGAATGTGTGTGAGTTGCGAAAGACGACAGGCATCGATCGCAACATGGACGATAGCGCGAGCGGCCGGTGGGGCGTTGCGGTACTGGCGCACCAGCCGAACAGCACCCGCCAGGTACTGGGTTATCCGGCCAGCTTCGGCCGCGTCAAGAGCTTCGGCCAAGCGCGGATCGCTGTCGGCCGCAGCATGCAACGCTTCGAGATCAGCGCCGGCGAAGGCGTCGGCAACCGAGATGTCCGTGCCAGACAGCAGGGTCCGGGACTGCGGCCGGAAATCCCATTGCCCGGTTGGTGGCTGGATAGCCAAGTCCGCCCAATATTGTGGCCAAACGGTGGCCAGGACCAACACAGGCCCACGTTGTGGTGTGCGCAGCAGTTCGCGCAATCCGGCCGCGATCCGCTCACTCAGCGAAATATCAGCGGTGAGGAGGTAGCGCTGGGCTTCGTTGAGCCAGACCACAGTGTATGGGCCAATCGAGTCCATGCCGTTGATGAGAGCTTCTGCCGGATTGGGGCTGATGGGATGCCACAGCCGCCATCGCGTCGGTAGTCGCTGCACGGCCTCCCAGCATGCCCGGGTCTTTCCTGTTGATGACCCTCCGACCAGCGTGACCATTTTGCTATGGCCACGCATAGCTGCGTCGACCTCGCGCGCTAGTAGGTCGTCATGAGCACGTGACACATATGACGGTAGAGCGGGTAAACGCGCAACGCATTCGGCCACCTCAATCGACCGATGCACCTCCAGCGCAAATGCCGTGAATTCGCTTACGGGGCTACCCAACCGCGGTGACGGAGAGCTGGTCCCGGCGCGCACCCACATCGAGCGAATCTGCCTTACAACGGCGGCTACCTCTCGACCTGCGACGCTTGCCAGCGCCGCAGCGAGAGTGTCTACGTCGTGCTGGTTGGGTGGAACCTCTTCGTCGCCGATGATCCGGCCTATCGTGTCCCGCTTGGGCACCCCCGCCAGATCCAACTCCTGGGCCAACCGCGCCACTTCGGAGGCCATCTCGTCCAAGGTGGGCTTCCCAGCCACCGCATATAGCTGTCGACTGCTTGTCCACCAGTAACCCGACATCACCGCTCACGGAGTGAGAGAAGAGCGACTCCTAGCGGCATGAACTCTTGATCAATAACCGATATGACCATTTTGCCGTCAGCGCCACCTCGGAGCAGCGTGGGCAAATGATCCGATCCTGACTTAGGGTAGCTTGATATTTACCCTAAGCAATGTCTGCTGGTTGGAGATCGGCGATGACGGGCAGCAACCACAGGGCCAACTGCGCAAATGCCAAGAATCCGGGGTGTGTATGCTCCGGCTGCGGCGGCGCCCTGCATGGCTGGCACGGTTGGACCGAGCTTGCGGCTGACACCGATCAGGCCCGCCTCAACCGCCGCGTCGAGATCGAGGCCAAGGTCGAACGAGACCGACACACTGGCCTTCTGGGTTTCAATACGCGGAACCGGCAAGCCTTCATCGACCTTGCCCGTTTGGACCTCGCGGATTACCTGTCGAGATCCAGTCCGCCGACGCCCCCTGCCGGCCCAGTCCTTCCACAGGTCGATCTTTCCAACCCTACAACGTTCTCATCTGACTTCGGAAAACTGAATACCCTCGCCGGAACGGTGATGGCCGAAGCTTGGGGCGAGATCGAGCCCAAAATCGAGGCTCAAGTAGGAGATAAGCGCACTGCGAACGAGGTGAAAAAGCAACTGGCTAACCACACCTGGTGCACTCTGCTGGTCACCTTGATTCGCTGGCTTGAGCAGGTCAAAGACACACTGCAGGTAGTAGCCGACGCAGGAAAAAGGCTCTTGGAACGAGCGCTGACCAAAAGCTTGACAGGATTGTCCAAAGCATTGGCTAGCATAGTAGTGGGGATAGTCATCGACAAGGTCTGGTCAATCCTGGCCAGACTCCTGGAGGCACACTTCCCGTTGCTTGGTGAGGATTCTTTGCGGGTGCTGCGCATTCTGGCCGTTTTCACCTGTCCATCCATTGAGCATCATCCGGCGGTATACAAGTACACGGTCAGGCCGTTGACGGGGGACGCACTTAACTTGATCTCCCAGGATGTCAAGGACCAGGTCGCCACGCTTTTCAATGCGTGGTGGCATCGACGCTGCCCTGAAGCCATCGCTTAGATGACCACATTCGCTTCTCAAGAGCACTTACGTGGCTGCTCGACCGGGGCCCGCGTCGATGACGTAAAGACTGCTGGATGAGGCGATCAGTGGGACGCATCCAGGTAATGGGTCCGGAAGTCCAGAAAGGCAGCCGCCGAGCGAAGCGAGGCGCACCTAAGGCATCGGGCCGCCACCTGTCCAACAGGCGCGACCACCGCACCGTGGGGTCCGGGGGTCGCCCCCGGAGCTGGCATGAGTGGGCCGGACGTTGCGCCATACGAACCGCTTAACCGTCGTCTCCGGTGCCGCGCTACCAATCCGCACGACCAGACGAAGGCATGCGCGGTAGGCGGCATGAGACCGTCAACTGGCGAAGACGACGCCGGGCGGGAACTCGCCTTCCTTCTGCCACGCCCCTTTGATCTTCGCTGCCACCGCGCTGGCCGCAGAGTCGAAACGGCCGTCCTCGGCCGCGACCTGCCAGGTGCGCTTGTCGATTCTCAGCGTCCGGTCGAACTGGCGATCCAGCCCGAATTCGTACCGGACCTCGTCCGCGGTCTCGGCGACCTTGCGCCCAACGACCATCATGCCCATGGTCACCTCCAGGGTTTCGAGTAGTCCTCGTAGGTCGGGGCAGGGATTCGATTCTGCCAGCTGGAAACCTCGTTGGCTGCGGCGTGCGCCTGTTCGTATGTGGCGCCCGGATGGGCGTCGTAGTAGCGAGCCTCCGCGGACTCGTGTTCCAGCAAGGCGACGTCGTCGGGTATGGCGCTTCCGGAACGTAGCCGCAGCCACGCCTCGGCCATGTCGGGGCTGGCGTCGTAACGCCGATGTACGACTCCGCCGTCGTAGTCGGTGAGCGGGTGTTCCTCGAAGAAGATGTGGTCCCGGATCCGGTCGATCTCCTCGGGTGAGAACCCTGTTGAGCCGTCGAGCCGCATGACATCCTGCAGATGGCTCGCGATGACGTCAGCGTCAGCATTCTCCCGGATGTGGTCGTAGGCGTCGTTAGCCCATTGATCCTGACGCTCGTAGTCGGCTGCGTTTCGCGGCCGGCTGGAATGACCGCCGTGAAGGGCGTCACCGGCATAGCCTCCCGACGTGGCGGCCATACCACTGCCTGCACGCCCTGCTCGGATGACCGCCGCGACCGTCTCCTCGGCCTCTGCGATGCTGGCCGCGGCGCGTGGCCGCATCGCAGGTCCTCGATCACGGCCGCGCCGACTTGACGGTGTCACATCGTCGCCTGCTCCACCGTGCGTTCTCGCTCGGCCGGTCACGGCCCTCGAAATTAGCAGGACCGTCCAAGGCTGGAACCGGAGTTCCCAGCCTCGCATCCGCCATGACGCGGCCCGAGGCAAGAGGAACAGCGACGCACCACCGGGGGCGGGTCGCCATCAACGGTTCGCGCAAGTCGCATTCGCCGACGCAAAGAAGCACGTCAGCCTCATGGTGGGCCGGACGTTGCACCATGCAAACCACCCCATCGTCGTCAGCGGCAACCCGCTGCCGCCCGAGCTCGCTCGAAGCAAGAGGGGGCTTGCCGACTGAAGGAGATCCGCTCCGCGTCCGCCGTGGTCCGCTGCGAACGAACGCTCGCAAAACATTGACTGACCTAAATGTATTCGATTAGGTACGCTGTGTGATCAGTCAAGCCAAGTCACAAAAGTCGCATTCGTCCACTCTTGCCCTGATCGCTGGAATCGGCGGGACCGCCTTGTGCTTGTCGATCTTGGTGTGGGCGCTTCGTGCCCGGGGCTTGGAGACAGCGGCGAATCTGGCACAGCTGGTCTCGATCCCGCTCACACTGGCGCCTCTGGTCATTCCGCTGCTGCGTTGGTGGCGTCACGCCCGTCGACCGACGCGGGCCACCGCATCCGACATCGCCCAGCTGCGTGAGGATCTGGCTCCGCTTGTCTACGACCGATGGCGTACCGAATCTCGGATCAGGGCGTTGGATGACCCTGATCCGATTCCGGTGCAATGGCGCAGGACGGACGATCAACGGGTAATCGACGCTCCCGGCAACCTGACGAGCGATGTGCTCACTGTCGCATCCAGCGCCGACGTTGCCGCACTGATAGCGGACTTCCGTCAACTGCGGCGTAGCCGTCTCGTGATTCTGGGAGGAGCCGGGGCCGGCAAGACAACGCTGGCTGTGCAGATTCTTCTGGAGCTGCTCCGGGATCGTGTGGACGATCGCACCACGCCAGTGCCGGTGCTGCTGTCCGGGGCCAGCTGGGACCCGGAGCGATACCGCACGTTGTGGGATTGGGTTGCTTACGCGATCAAACAGGACCATCCCGAGCTGCTCGCGGCGGGGCACCAACCTCAGGCGATTCATGATCTTGCCGTGCAGGGGCACGTACTGCCGGTGATTGACGGGTTCGACGAAGCCACCCCCGATATTCGGCCGAGGCTGTTGGAGGCCGTGCACAACGCCATGGATGGCAGGACGCAGCTGATCGTGACGAGCCGAGCCGATGAGTACCTCGCCGCGATCGAGGGGTACGGTCGCGTCTTGCCGTCCGCGGTCGTGATCGAGCCACAGCCGCTATCGGTGGACGCAGCAGCCGACTACATCGAGCGTTGCCTACCCGCCGACCCTGGCTCAAGTTGGCGGATCCTGCTCACCAGGCTGCGTACGGCAGACGACCTCGACAAGCCGGCTAGCGCCATCGCGGAAATTGCATCCACCCCGCTTGGCCTCTGGCTCTTGCGTGTCGCCTACCTCACGCCGCGGACCGACCCGGCGGCACTGCTCGATGACGAACGGTTCATCGAGGCCGACGCGCTGCGAGCACACCTGCTTGACCAGCTCATTGCGGCGACCGTCATGACTCGGCCACCAAGTGACAACCCCGCCGACCTTTTCCGACCCCGCAGCCAATACGACCCCATCGACGTCGAACGGTGGCTGCGTTTCCTTGCTGGGAATTTGGACCGATGGGGCACCAAGGACTTCGACTGGGCACGCGATGTACCTGCGCTTACAACACCAGCTCATTCGGAGCGAATTGCGGATCGGCTGACACTGATCATCACGACCGTCCGAGCCTACGTCAACCTCGTTCTTGTCCAGCGACCTCGCCTCGGTATTCCGCTGGCCCTGTTTCCGCTGGTGGTCGCCGGTTTTGCGTGCTTCATTGTCGGGAGATTGACCGCAGCGGCCTTCGGCCTGTTCTTAGGCAAGGGGGCCAGTAACCTGCTAGGCGCCGTCGTTGGGATCGGCGCTGCGGTCGGCTTGATTGTCGTAGCGACGCGCCTTCTCGCGATGGCGATGGACTATCGCCAAAACGCGGAGATGGACTGGACAGAGTCTTTTCTCATCGATTGGGCGAATCTTCGAGAATTCCTCATACGCGTTCTGCCGGCGCTCACTTTTGCGCTTGTTTATGCGTTACTGATCGGAATCGACGTCAGCATCGCGATAAGCGCAGTTGCTCCTGATGCGAGTATTGGGTGGGTGGTCGTCGGTGCTGCGGCCATGGTCGGATTACTGGCGATGTCGGGCTACCAAATCGATCCGGATATGCCTCCCGGCCCCGGGACTACAGCCCCCTGGTATGGGATTTCTCCAGCGTCCGGACTGCGCGGCAGCCTTCTCGGCGGGCTACTGCTCGGCTTGCTCGCCGGCGTATTTATCGTCACCGCCGGGGGGCAGCAAAGCGCCTTCCTTGCGATAACCGTGCTCGCCACCGCCATCGCCTACGGTTTCCTGATCCCGCTATTCGTCATCGCGATCCCAGTACTCTGGGGACTCACCAGCCTGGGCGTGGCAACAGTACGTCGTCTGCGATACGCCACCATTCTTGACGGCGCGCCCGGACTGTGGCACGCCACCGCGGTCGGCCACAAGCTGCGCCTCTTACGGACCGTCCTGCTCGCGACACTACTGAGTACCACAGCGGCGATCGGATGGCGCCTGTTGCAGGCAAACCCCATAGGCGCTGAACTGTTAAGGCAAGGACCCACCGACTGGCTTGGCTCCCACCTGCATGACTTCCGGATGGTCTGGGCTGGCCAACTGCGATACGTCGCAGCCGTGCTGATGGCCTGGGCACTCACCACTCCGGGCCTCGGCCGCAGAACCTGGAAACGATGGCTCGTTTGGCTGGCCATCGCTGGCACGGCCGTCATCATCTGGGCACGTCACGGCCCGTTCGACCCTTTCAGGCTCGTACTCACCGGCGAATTCAACGGCTTGGACGGCAGCTTCACCCTGCAATTCACCGGCCGGATCGATGCCTATGTCGGCACCCACACAGTTCGCAGCTCTCTAAATTTCGCTGACCTGCTCACTCAATGCGACCTACGTATAGCAATAGGGATTTGGCTCACTCTCCTACCGCTATCTTTGGTCGTCACATTGTTTAGCAAGATCGATATGGGTCAGCCTCGCACCTGGTGGACAAATGGGACGGTCAGCCTGCCGCATGTGTTGGCCGGTCGGCTCCCTAGGCAGCTACCTGCCTTCCTGGACGACGCACATAGGCTTGGACTACTACGCACGGTCGGCACCACCGTCTACCAATTCAGGCACGCCGAATTACAGGATCACCTCGCCGATACATCCAATGAAGGCGATGCCGAAGTTGATCTGACCGAGAAGGATCCACTTTAGCGGCCTATTGGCTGCGGTCGCGCGGCAACTCCGGCAGCTAAATTTGTCGTTTGGACTCGAGAATGCGTACGGAAAGCAAGCTTCTTGTCCGCTGGTTCTCCCAACCGGCTTCGCACACAGGTTGGGGCACCGGGAGACAAGGACGTCGTACTCCAAAAGCGCCACCCCACGGACGGCCCGTCACCGGACCACCCAGCGCGCCCACCCGTAACGTGGGGTCTGGGGTCGCTCCCAGGAAGAAACAGTGGGCCGGACGTTGCACCATGCGAACCACGTGTTCACCGTCCCCGGCATACCGCTGCCAGGATGTTTAACCAGCTCACGAGCATTTCCGCGATGAGACCGGGCATGGAACGCGGCAGAACTCTGACGTTGTCATGTCGCTGACCAAGCAACAAAGCCCTTGGATGAGGCCTGGCTGACCTCGATCCGTCAGAGGGTTTGGCCATGGCAAGCTCTGCTCATCCGGTAAGTGCGCGAGGTATTTGCTTGCAGTAAGCTTGCGGTTCGCAATATGCATCGTTACGATCCTCGTCATGGCCCAAGACGTCATCTATGCCCGCGTGCCTCCAGACCTCAAGGAGGCAACAGACGCGTACGCCACCCGCCAAGGCGTCACCCTCACAGCGGCAGTGACGGATCTCCTCGAGCGCGGACTCGCAGCCGCTTCGGACAGCCGGTCCGTCGACCAGTTGGACGCGAGACTACGTACGGCGGAGGCTCAGCTGGCGACGCTGACGGCCTTCGCTGAGCGCGCGGATCACCGAATCGGCGACTGTCCGAAGTGTGGCAAAGAGATCACCGGGCGAGACCTGCTGGCAGTCGGAAGCTGCCCGCACTGCGGCAAAGCGTTGTCTGAGCTCATCGTGCCGGCCAATCCCAAGAACACGCTCGACCAACGCGAGGCGCTCATGCTCGTCGGCGCACTCGGCGCGGTTCTGGCAGTCGCATACCTCACATCCAAGAAGTGATGCGATCCCCATTCAAGGAGAAGAAAGGAGGAGTGATGGAAGAGATTTCGAAGTTCATCGTGTTGGCGACGGTCGCGGGAGCCGACATCGCGGCAGCAAAGAAAGCCGGCAGGCAGCTTGGCATCCCCGCCGCGGCGGTGCCGGTCATCGCTGGCGCGCTCTACCTCGCCGCGCGCCGGCAGCGGTAGAAGGTAGGACAGAAGCGGGCCCCGCCATGGACCGAGATGCTTGCGACACCTCGGTCCATGCGGGGCCTTTACGCAACGATAGCTGCCTGAGCGTCGACAACTCACACGTCGGCAGCTCAACATTGCGAACGAAGCTGCCCAACCGTCGCTACCGGCAACCCACTGCCGGGTCGTTTACGAGTTTCACGACGCAGTCACGGTACGGAGGCAGAACGCTGGAGCCAATCATCCAACCTCCGCACAGCCGCGCATCTGGAACAGTGCCGGCCTGTCTCAGGCGATCTGCCGAAGGTCATTGCCGTAGTCGAAGATGATCCGCATCCGAGCGCCCAGCGCCCGCGCGTATCGACTCAACGTCGCCACCTCGTTGACATCAAGATCGCCGTTCTCGATCTGGCTCACCCGCCCGGGCGAGACACCCATGAGTTCAGCCACCTGCCGTTGAGTCAACCCCAGCCGTTTGCGTTCCTCGGCCAGGTGAAAGGCGCTGACCCAGGCCTCGGTCCGAGCACGCTCAGCGGCAAGAGCCTCGTCGTCCCCGTCGTGCAGCTCTGCACGGAGGTCATCCCAGTCATGGAACTCGCTCATGAGTTCTCCCTCCGTTTTCTCTCCTCGGCAAGCCAGCCGTCGTACGTAGCTTCAGCCAGTGGAATCGCTGTCCTGTACCACCGGGTCCAGTCGCCGGCCTTATTCCCGGCCACCAGCATGACCGCCTGCGACCAAGGGTCGAACACGAACAAGACCCGGATCGCGACGTCGCGGCCCGATCGAGGCCGCAACTCCTTGAGGTTCGCGATACTCGATCCCTGCAACGTGTCGACCAGCGGACGCCCCAGGCCCGGCCCTACCTCAGCAAGCATGTCGATGGCGACGTTCACCGACCGATAGACGTCCGGGTCCGACTGGCGCAGCGCTCGCAGCCACTCCCGTACGTCACCCGTGGTCTTGATCGACCAGCGACGCGGCGAACTCTCAGGCATAGCCCGACTATAGCCCGAGCTAAACAACGAGTGGTAGTTCGCGCAACGCCTCATCGCTTCGCATGAACACCCAGGTCAGATGATGGGTGGGGCGGACGGGACTCGAACCCGTGACCGATCGATTATGAGTCGACTGCTCTAACCTGCTGAGCTACCGCCCCGTACGTGGCGATACGTGAACGCCGCGTACCGGCGGCGATCCTATCCTCCGGTGGCCAGGGGCAGCCACTGAACTACGCGGGCACGGCGGCCGCGCCCAGGGCGGTCAGGACTGCTCCGGCTGTGCGCCAGCCGCCGGCCAAGGCGCCCTGGATGGATGGGGTGTCTCGGTGGTCGCCGGCCACGAAGAGGCCGTCGCCGATGGACACCGGCTTGCGCAGGTTGCCCTGGGGGGCGGGGGCGGCGGGCAGGGCGTGCGGCAAGGTGACGACCTTCAGCAGGGTCCAGTCGTCGGTCGGCACGCCGTACATGCGGGACAGCTCGACCCTGATCACCTGCTCGGACGCGCCGGAGGGGGCCGACACGCCGACGACCGAGGCGGCGATCAGGCTTTTGCCCAGGGGGGCGTACGAAGGGGCGGCGTTGCTCAGCACGACCGTGTTGGCGATGATCTCGCGGCGGTCGCCGTCGAGGAGCAGGGTGGGCTCGTCGATGGGTGCGTGGTCGGCGCCGAAGTAGAACGTGGTCAGGCCGTTCATCGCGGGCATCGGCAGGCGCGGCAGCAGGGTCGCGGCGGTCGCGGGGTCGGTGGCCATGATGACGGCGCGGCACGCGATCTCGCCGGCTTCGGTGATCACCTGGCCTCGGCCCACGCCGATGGTGCGGGCGTTGACAAGCAGTTGGGGGTACGGGAGGGGGCCCGCGATGGCGGCCGGCAGGGCGGCCATGCCCGCCGCGGGGACGCCGATGCGGCCGCGGGCGAACGAGCGCAGCACCATTGCCAGCACGTGGCTGGACGTGTCGAGCGACCGGTCGCCGAAGACACCGGAGAGGAACGGCCGCAGCACCTCTTCGATGAGGCGGTGGGACAGGCCCGCCCGCCGCAGCGCCTCTTGTGTCGTGCACTCGGGCTGGGCCAGCAACCGGGCCACCGGAGTCGTCGCGTACTTGGCGGCCAGCGCGCCGAAGCGGAGCCGGTCGGACAGCGTCCCCACCGACGAGGTGAGCGTCTGAGGCGACGTGAACGGCTCGCGCAGCGGGTTCTCGAGGCGGTGCAGTTCACCGCCGCGGCGCACGAGGACGCCGGAGGTGAAATAGCAGAGGTCGAGCGTGTCCAGGTCGACCAGGGCGGGCAGGCGGGGGTACGCCGTGTTGAGCACCTGGAAGCCCCGGTCGAGGCGCCAGCCGTCTTCGAGGTCGGTGGCCACCCGGCCGCCGAGGCGGTCGCCGGCCTCGACCAGGAGCCAGTCGACGCCGGCGCGGTCGAGGCGGCGGGCAGCCGCCAGCCCGGCGAGACCGCCGCCGACGATGACGACGTCCACGTTCACGGGCTGCGACACAAGCACCTCACCCTGCATCATGCGACGCGGCCCAGCCTAAACCGGAAAAGGATCCGCCGCGGCGGATCCCATTGTCTAGCGGCTCCCCGAATAGGACTCGAACCTATAACCTGCCGGTTAACAGCCGGCTGCTCTGCCAATTGAGCTATCGGGGAAGGCCGTCGCCTCGAGGAGAGCTCCCCTGGCGACCGGGACAACAGTACATGACCCCCTGGCCCCCTTGTCCACGGGGTTACCCCGCGGCGCGGGGTAACCCGGTGAAATCCGGCACGAGGCATGAGCCCGGGGCACGATGGGTATGCAGGGGGCGTAGACGTAGTCACGAGCGGAGGGAGCCGCCATGCGCGGGAAGCTCATGTTCATCGGTGGTCTGGCGGCAGGCTTCGTCCTGGGCAGCCGGGCCGGCCGGGAGAAGTACGAGGAGATCCGGGCCAACGCCAAGAAGGTATGGGAGCACCCGACGGTGCAGGAAGCCGCCGGTGTCGCCCAGGCGCAGGCCACGAAGCTGTACAGCGAAGGCAAGGACAAGCTGGACCAGTCGAAGCTGGGCCAGAAGCTGCACAACGCCGACGCCGGCGAGCTGAACAGCACGAGCACCACGAGCACCACGACGTACTGATCAACGCTTATCCGGCCCGTCCTCGGTGCGAGGGCGGGCCGGAAGCATGTCGGATCAGGATTTCGAGGAGAACGCGGCGTCGAAGGCGGCGGTCGGCGCGTCGAAGGCCAGGCGCCGGACGAACTGGAGCGCCTCGGGCGCCCCGACCAGCCGGTCCATCCCGGCGTCCTCCCACTCGATCGAGAGCGGCCCGTCGTACCCGATGGCGTTGAGGGCCCGGAAGCAGTCCTCCCACGGGACGTCGCCGTGGCCGGTGGACACGAAGTCCCAGCCCCGCCGCAGGTCGGCCCAGGGCAGGTGGGAGCTCATCCGCCCGCGCCGCCCGTCGCCGGTGCGGACCTTCGCGTCCTTGCAGTCGACGTGGTAGATCAGGTCCTTGAACTCGAGGATGAAGTTGACCGGGTCGAGGTCCTGCCACACGAAGTGCGACGGGTCCCAGTTCAGGCCGAAGGCGGGGCGGTTGCCGATGGCCTCCAGCGTGCGGCGGGTGGTCCAGTAGTCGTACGCGATCTCGCTGGGGTGGACCTCGTGCGCGAAGCGCACCCCGACCTCGTCGAACACGTCGAGGATGGGGTTCCACCGGTCGGCGAAGTCCTGGTAGCCGGCCTCGATCATCGACTCGGGCACCGGCGGGAACATCGCGATCGTGTGCCAGATCGACGAGCCGGTGAAGCCGACGACGGTCTTCACGCCGAGCTTGGCGGCGGCCCGCGCGGTGTCCTTCATGCGCTCGGCGGCGCGCTGGCGTACACCCTCGGCGTCGCCGTCGCCCCAGATCGCGGGCCCGACGATGTCCTGGTGCCGCTGGTCGATCGGGTGGTCGCAGACGGCCTGGCCGACCAGGTGGTTGCTGATCGCGTACACGGACAGGCCGTGCTTGGCCAGCTGTTCTTTCTTGCGGTCGATGTAGTCGTCCTCGGCCAGCGCCTTGTCCACCTCGAAGTGGTCGCCCCAGCAGGCGATCTCGAGGCCGTCGTAGCCCCACTCGGAGGCCAGCCGGCAGACCTCGTCGAACGGCAGGTCGGCCCACTGGCCGGTGAAAAGCGTGATGGGTCGCGCCATCTTGTCGTCTCCCTTGTCGCACCTGTGGTCTACGGCGAGGGCAGCCGGACGGAAGGCGGAAGGCGGCGAGACGTCGCGACCGGCCCGGGATTGCGCCTCCCGGAGACGGTCCGTCACGCGGCCGTGCCTGAGAAAGACTCTAATAGCAGAAGGTCAGGCTGCGCGAGCCTGCGCGGGCGGCGTCAGGCCGAGATTTCCCAACTCATGACTGGCGTACGCCAGCTCGGAACCGACCGAGTCGGCCGGTGCGGGGGCCCCGGCGGGCCGTTCGGGTGGCGTCCCGTCGCGCGGGGCGGCATGCACGTCCAGGTATTCCGTGCCCGGCTGGGCCCCGCCCATCAGGTGGCGCAGCGCCGCGCGCCACACCTCGGTGGTGGCGGCGAGCGGCGCCGGCGGCGTCTCGGCCAGCGGCACGTGCCGGCGTACCCGCCACGGCCCGGGCGGGAACTCGTCGGCCGAGGCCGGCACCGACTCGAGGAAGGCGCCCTCCGCGTTGGTGACCGGGCAGCGCTCGCCGGCCGGGAGGTAGCCGCGCAGCGCCTCGACGCCGGCCCACGGGTCGCGCAGTTCGACGGCGGCGGCGATCCGCACCTGGATCACCGACAGCCCGGCCTCGGCCAGCCGGTCCAGGGCGTCCGCCGGATCTTCCCAGGTGCAGGCCAGGTTGGCCAGGTCGAGGCAGATGCCGATGCGGTCGCGGCCGACCCCGGCGAGCGCCGCGATGGTCTGGTCGGTGGCGTCGAGCACGTTGCCGGGCTCGGGCTGGAGGCCGACGCGGACCGCGCGCCCGGTGTGCCAGGCGACCTCGGCCAGCCCGCCGGAGAGCCGGCCCAGGATACGGCCGCAGGCCTTCTCCTTGGCGTCGTCCCAGCCGGCCCGGCGGCCCAGCCCGATCGTGGTGACCGCGCCCCGGACGGCGTCGTCGGGCAGCAGGTCGGTCAGGACGCGGGCGAGGTCGAGGGTGTACTCCAGGCGGGCCGGGTCGCTCCAGTCCGGCTCGTCGGTAGGATTCTCGCCGCCGCCCCCGGCGTAGGGCATTCCGCTCAGCGTGACGACCTCGAGCCCGCGGGCGTCGAGTTCGGCACGCAGCCGGGTGCGGAGGCGCCCGTCGACGGCGAGGGCGGCGGCGAGGGTGGGGGGCAGCCACAGGCTCACGGTGAGGGCGTCGGCGTCGATCCGGGCCCGAACCTCGGTTGCGTACGCGTCGATCCGTTCGACCACGGCGGCGAAGTCGCGCGTCCCGTGGACGTCGATGCCGGAGCTGAGGTGGACGAGGCGGCCGGAACGGTGACGCAGACGCATCAGAACCCTCCTCCCACAGCTGCATGAGTGCATGTGCACGTGCATTCGCTCGTGCGCACGGCTCCAGTATGGACCAGGGTCCGGATCGGCCATGATCGACGTTCCGTCGTCCGCCGGGCTGTCATCCCGCCTCCATCCGTGGGGGTTCTCCAGCCCCGGATACGAGCCTCGGCTTACCCACGGATCAGCGGCGCACGAGCCGTGCGACCTTCTGACCGGCGAGAACATGATCCACGGGGCGCCGGGGCATCGGTTTGCGCCGATGCTCGCGTACGGTCTGAGCTGCTGGATGTCTTCACCTGAATGTCAACTGAGCGTGACGTGAGAGCGGTTTCTGTGTTCAGCAAATGCACAAACGGGCGTGCACGAAACGATCTCACGTGCCGACACTCCCCGTGCATATGCAAACACGATGGTGTCTGGACAGCACGAACCCCGGTGTGCCCGGCCCGACCCGGGCACACCGGGGACTGCACCCGCCGCGAGCTCGCCGGCGCGGGGCGCAACCGCGCCGTCCCTCGCTCGCTCGCGACAGGAAGACTGTGGAACTAGGAACTCAAGCCATCGCCACGGTCGACGGCTCCACCTCGATCCAGCTCGATGACTCGGCCGACCGCTCCACCGCGTCCAGGACGAGCTGGACGCCGAGCGCGTCGGTGAAGGACGGCGTCGGGTTCTGCTCGGTGGCGATCGCCTCGATCAGATCCCGCATCTCGTGGGTGAACGAGTGCTCGTAGCCGATGCCGTGGCCGGGCGGCCACCACGCCGACATGTAAGGGTGCTCCGGCTCGGTCACCTGGATGACGCTGAAGCCCTGCTCGGCGCTGGGCAGCTTGGCGTCGTAGAACTCCAGCTCGTTCATCCGCTCGAAGTCGAACGCCACCGAGCCGAGCGAACCGTTGATCTCCACGCGCAGCCCGTTCTTGCGGCCGGTGGCGAAGCGGGTGGCCTCGTAGGTGGCCACCGCTCCCCCGTCCAGCCGGGCGAGGAACAGCGCGGCGTCGTCCACGGTCACCCGACCGGTGCCCGAGCCGTTGGACGCCGCGGCCAGCCCGGACGACTCCACCGGCAGCGGGCGCTCCTTGACGAACGTCTCCGTGAGAGCGCTCACCGAGGAGATCCGCTGGCCGGTGACGAACTGGGTGAGGTCGACGATGTGCGCGCCGATGTCGCCCAGCGCGCCCGAGCCGGCCTTGTCCTTCTGGAGCCGCCAGACCAGCGGGAACTGCGGGTCGACGATCCAGTCCTGCAGGTACACGGCCCGGACGTGGCGGATGGTGCCGATCCGGCCGTCGGCGATCAGCTTCCGCATCAGGGCCACGGCGGGCACCCGGCGGTAGTTGAAGCCGCACATCGCGCGTACCCCATTGATCTTGGCCTGCTCGGCCGCCGCGGCCATCTCTCGTGCCTCGGCGACCGAGTTGGCCAGGGGTTTCTCGCACAGCACGTGCTTGCCCGCGGCGAGCGCGGCCAGCGCGATCTCCGCGTGTGTGTCGCCTGGCGTGCAGATGTCGATCAGGTCGATGTCGTCCCGATCGATCAGCGAACGCCAATCGGTGGTGTGCGCGGCCCACCCGAGCTTGGCGGCCGCCTCGGCGACGCCCGCCTCACTCCGGCCGGACACCACCGACAGCTGCGCCGACAACGGCAGGTCGAAGGCGTGGTTGACGGTACGCCACGCCTGAGAGTGCGCGGCGCCCATGAACGCGTAGCCGACCATGCCGACCCGCAGCTGCCCCATCTCTGAACTCCCTTGGTAGCCGTGTTATCAGAACCCGAGCTTGGCGTACTTGCTCGCGTTCTCCTTGGTGATCGTCTCCGAGGCGAGGGTGATCTGCTTGGGAACCTGGAGCTCGACCAGGTCCGACATGCCCTTGCCCTGGCCGATCAGGCGGGCCAGCGAGATCGCCGAGGAGGCCATCGACGGGCTGTAGGTGACCGTCGCCTTCAGCACGCTGTCGTCCTTGGTGATCTGGTCGATCGCGGCCTTCGAGCCCGCGCCGCCGACCATGATGAACTCGCTGCGGTTGGTCTGCTTGATCGCGGCCAGCACGCCGATGCCCTGGTCGTCGTCGTGGTTCCAGAGGGCGTCCAGCTTCGGCAGCGCCTGGAGCAGGCCGGCCGCCTCGCGCTGGCCGCTGTCCGCGGTGAACTCGGCCGCGCGCCGGTTGGCCACCTTGAAGCCAGCGGCGGCCAGGGCGTCCTTGAAGCCCTTGGACCGGTCCTGGGTCAGCGGCAGCGCGTCGATGCCGGCGATCTCGCCGATGATCGGGTTGCTGACGCCCTTGGACTTCATCTGCTCGGCGATGTAGTTGCCGGCGGCCACGCCCATGCCGTAGTTGTCGCCCTTGATCAGCAGGCGGTAGGCCAGGGCGTCGGGGAACTCGCGGTCCAGGTTGATGACCGGGATACCGGCCTTGGTCGCCTCCAGGGCGGAGGAGTTCAGCTCCTTGCCGTCGTGCGGCAGGATCACGATGACCGTCGGCTTCTGCGAGATCAGCGTGGCCAGCGACGCCCGCTGGGCCGCCGCGTCGGCGCCCGCCTCGACCGCCTTCAGCTCCACGTCCTGGTACGCGCCGGCCTGGGCCTTGGCGTTGTTCGTGATGGCGGCGATCCAGCCGTGGTCGGCGGCCGGCGCCGAGAAGCCGATGACCACCTTGGTGCCGGGAGCCGAGTTGGGGTTCGCCTCCTCGTTGCTGGTGTTGATCTGGCTGTTGTTCTCCGGCTCGTTGCTGGTGCAGGCGGTGAGGAGGGCGCCCGCGCCGACCGCGGCGCCGCCGAAGAGGATGCGGCGACGAGAGAAGTTCGACATGTTTACTCCAGGGGTGACCTGGCGGCCGTACACCGGTCGCCGGATTTTTGGGGTTTGAGGGTGCGAGATTTCAGCTCTTGGTGCGTCCCAGGAGGTGGGTGAGCGATTTGTAGCGGAACTGCTGGACCAGCACGGCCGCGACGATGATGCCGCCCTTGACCATGTTCTGGACCTCGGTGGGAAGGTTGTTGATCGCGAACAGGTTCGTGATCGTGCTGAACACCAGCACGCCGAAGAGCGCGCCGACGATGGTGCCGCGGCCGCCGCTGAGCAGCGTGCCGCCGATGATCGCCGCGGCGATCGCGTCCAGTTCGTACAGGTTCGCCATGGCGGCCTGAGCGCTCGTCGCCTGGGACGTCAGCATGATCGCGCCGATCCCGCAGCAGAGGCCGGAGAGCGCGTACAGCAGCAGGGTGTGGAATTTGACGTTGATGCCGGCCAGCCGGGCCGCCTCGGGGTTGCCGCCGATCGCGACCGTGCGCCGGCCGAACGTGGTGCGGTTGAGCAGCACCCAGCCGGCCGCCACGACCAGCGCCAGGATGATCACGAGCATCGGGATGCCGAGGATCTTGGTGGACGCGATGCTGTTGATCGTGTCGTTCGAGGACACCTGGGTCTGCTTGCCGGAGATCTGCGCGGCGAGACCACGGGCGGCCACCATCATCGCCAGGGTCGCGATGAAGGGCACGAGTCTTCCGTACGAGATGAGCACGCCGTTGATCAGCCCGACCACGACGCCGACCACGATGGCCGTGAAGATCATGCCGACCGCGCCGTAGCTCTGCGTCGCCAGCGTGGTCGACCAGACGCCCGCGATGGCGACGATCGCGCCCACCGACAGGTCGATGCCGCCGCCGATGATCACGAAGGTCATGCCGACCGTGACCACGCCGATGGCCGACGCCTGCTGGAGGATCGTGAAGACGTTGTTGCTGACCCAGGTGGCATCGCCGTAGAGGTCGGGCCGGGTGATGACGCCGATGACGGCCAGGATGATCAGGACGCCGACCAGGCCGAGGTTGCGCTTCAGCGGCTCGGCGGCGTCACCTTTGAAAATGCTGTTCCGGGATTTCTTCGGGGCGTCCGGCGCGGGCGCCGGCTTCGCCACCTGCGTGTCGGTCATGCGGGCTCCCCCTCGAGCAGAGACCCCGCCATCACGAGGTCGAGAACCGTGGCTTCGTCGAGGTCGCCGGCCGGCGCCTCATGGATCAGGTGGCCCTCGCGCATCACGAGGACCCGGTCGGACAGGCCCAGCACCTCGGGCACCTCGCTGGACACCAGCAGCACGCCGACACCGTTCGCGGCCAGGTCGTGGATGACCTGGTAGAGCTCCGCGCGGGCGCCGACATCCACCCCTCGGGTGGGTTCGTCGAGCAGCAACAGCTTGGTCTGGCCGATCAGCCAGCGGCCGACCACGACCTTCTGCTGGTTGCCGCCGGACAGCGTGCGCACGGCGCGGCCGGTGTCCCGGGGCCGCAGCTCGAGCGAGTCGGCGACCTTGTCGGCGGCCTTCCGCTCGTCGCCGGCGTCGGTGAACCCGGCCGTGGCGAACGTCGTGAACGACGACAGCGTCATGTTCTTGTAGATCGGCTGGTCCAGCAGCAGCGCCTGGCTCTTGCGCTCCTCGGGGGCCATGCCGATGCCGGCCCGGACCGCGCCGCCGACCGAGGTGACCCGCTTGCCGGCCATCACCACGGTGCCGCTGTCGGCCGGGCGGGCGCCGAAGATCGTCTCCAGCAGCTCGGAACGCCCGGACCCGACCAGCCCGGCGATGCCCACGATCTCGCCCTTGCGGACGGTCAGCGAGGCGTCGGCGAACTCGCCCGCGCGGGTGAGCCCCTGCACCTCGAGCAGGACCTCGGGGTCGTCCGGCGCCACCCGCGGCGGGAACACGTACTCGATGCTCCGCCCGGTCATCCGGTTGACCAGCTCGCGGGTCGGGGTGTCACGCGCCGGCAGGTTCGCCGCGGTGGTCCGGCCGTCCTTGAGCACGGTCACCCGGTCGCCGATCTCGCGGATCTCCTCGAGCCGGTGCGAGATGTAGATGACCGCGATGCCCTGGGCGGTCAGTTCCCGGATGATCCGGAACAGGTTGCCCACCTCGTCATGAGCGAGCACGGCGCTGGGCTCGTCCATGACGATCAGCTTGGCGTCGTGCGAGAGCGCGCGGGCCATGCTGGCGATCTGCTTCCCGGCCGCGGGCAGGCTGCGGACCAGCCGGCGGGCCGGGATCTGCGGGTGGCCGAGCCGGCCCAGGATCTCCCGGGTACGCCGCGCCATCGAACCGCGCCGCACGAAGCCGAGCCGCCGCTCCTCGTGACCGAGGAAGGTGTTCTCGGCGACGGACAGGTCGTCGACCAGGTCGAGCTCCTGGTAGATGGTGGCGATGCCGGCCTTCATGGCGGCCTGCGGGTTGGCCGGGGCGAACGGCTCGCCCTGCCACAGGATGCTGCCCTCGTCGGCGCGGTGCACGCCGGCCAGGACCTTGATCAGCGTCGACTTCCCGGCGCCGTTCTGCCCGAGCAGGCAGTGCACCTCACCGGCGCGCACCTCGAGTTGGACGCCGTCCAGCGCGCGTACCCCGGGGAAAGTCTTGACGACATCGGTCAGTTCCAAGACCACCGGCGCTTCGGTTGCCACCTGGTCCTCCACCTCACCATCACGCGGCTCGGGAATGGTCGTCATGATGCCTGCTCGAAGCAGGTGTCACTGGCGAGCACGGCGGCGCCGGTGACGCCGGCTCGACTGCCCAGTTCGCTTAAAACGACGGGCAGGTTGCCGGTGGCCAGCGGCAGCGAGCGCCGGTAGACCACGCTGCGGATCTCGGCCAGCAGAATGTGCCCGAGCAGCGCCAACCCGCCCCCGATGACGATCATCGACGGATTGGCGAAGCTCACCAGCGTGGCCAGCACCGAGCCGACCCGGCGACCGCCGTCGCGGATCAGCCGGATGCACGTCACGTCGCCCTCGGCCGCGCCCTCGGCGACGTCCCGGGCGCCCAGCTCACCGTTGGCCGCGAGCCGCTCGGCCAGCGCCGGCGACTCGCCGCTGCGGGCGGCGGCCTGCGCGTCGCGGGACAGCGCGGCCCCGCTGAACAGCGCCTCCAGGCAGCCGGTGTTGCCGCACGAGCACACCGGCCCGTGCGAGTCGACCTGGATGTGCCCGATGTCGCCGGCGCATCCGTCGACCCCGCGGTACACGTCACCGGCCAGGTGTATTCCGCAGCCGATGCCGGTGCCGATCTTGACGAAGAGGAAGTCGTCGACGGAGTGCGCGACCCCGCCGTGCCGCTCCCCGATCGCCATGATGTTCACGTCGTTGTCGACCACCGCCGGGCAGCCGTGCTCACGGGCGAGGATCTCGCGCACCGGGTAGCGGTCCCAGCCCGGCATGATCGGCGGCGACACCGGCACGCCGTCACGGAAACTGACCGGACCGGGGACGCCGATGCCGACCGCGTCGAGCTTCTCGAAGGCGCCGTCCGTGCGTGCCTTGGCGAGCAGCTCACTGACCCGTTGCAGTATCGCTTTCGGTCCCGACCTGATGTCGGCGGTCTCGCGGTAGGCCGCGACCGTCTCCAGCCGTCCGTTGGTGACCTCGATGTCGATCGAGCTGGCGCCCAGGTCGACCGCGGCGAAGCGCAGGCGGGGGTGCAGCTCGACCAGGGTGGAACGACGGCCGCCGCGCGAGGCGGCCATGCCGGCCTCGGCGATGAGGCCCGCCGCCACGAGTCGCTCCACCTCGGCGAGCAGACGGGGGCGGGTCAGCTCGAGCCGGTCACCCAGCTCGGCGCGAGACACCGGGCCCTCGTCGCGCAACAGGCGAAGCACCCGATGGTGGGGGGCGTCGGCAACGTGCACGGGTACCTCCGGCAGGGGTTCACAGCCCTGAAACGATGCTGTGTCGTGCCGGTCACACTAGGCCCCTTCCGGCGCTCCAGTCCATACCTTCCAGAAGATCTATACCAACTTTTGCTCTCCCCAACAAAAGTCCGCGGACCCTCCCCCGTTTGTCGCGGTAAGCAGGCTGAACAGGGAAAACGGCCCCCCGACAGGGCTGTCAGCACGGGTCCGTCACCACGCAAAGAAAGTGGTCTTGGAACTCAGCGTGCACGACGAGGGCGGCCACCCCCGCCGGGGACGGCCGCCCTTTTGTCATCGGTGTCAGCTGGAAGCGAGGCCCTTTTCGCTACCCTTCTTCAGCTTCCGGTCGTCGCGCAGCTCCAGGAACGGCTCCTCGTCGGCCGGGTGCCCGGCCGCGATGGCCCGGCCCCGCTCGAGTTCGGCGTCCAGTTCGGCGCCCAGCAGGATGGCCTGGTTCGAGATCCACAGCCACACCAGGAAGGCGATCGCGCCGCCCAGCGTGCCGTACGTCTTGTTGTAGTCGGCGAAGTTGGCCAGGTAGAGGGCGAACGCCGCGGAGGCCGCCACCCACAGCAGGACGGCGAAGATGCCGCCCGGGCTGACCCAGCGGAAACCGCCGGTCTTCGCGTTCGGCGACGCCCAGTACAGGATCGAGAACATCAGGCTGACCAGGATCACCAGGACCGGCCACTTGACGATGCTCCAGACCAGCACGGCCTGGTCGCCGAGGCCGATCCGGTCGCCGATCGCCGAGGCCAGGTCGCCGGTGAAGATCACGATGACGGCCGAGGCGACCAGCATGATGCCGACGATGGCGGTGACGCCCAGCCGGATCGGCAGCGTCTTCCAGATCGGCCGGCCCTCCGGCACGTCGTAGACGGCGTTGGAGGCGCGCATGAACGCGGCCACGTAACCGGAGGCCGACCAGAAGGCCAGCGCGATACCCAGGATGGCCGCGAGGCCGGCGGTGTTCGGGTTGCTCACCTGCCCGAGCACGGTGTCGACCAGTTTCTGGATGTCGCCGTTCGGCACGACCTCCTTGACCGCGCCGGTCACCGTCGCCTTGCCGTCCCCGCCGACCAGCCCGAAGATCGAGATCAGCGCGATCACGGCCGGGAAGATCGACAGGATGCCGTAGTAGGTCAGCGCGGCGGCCCAGTCCGACACGTTGTCCTGGGAGAACTGCTTGAAGGTCCGCTTGACCGCCGCGAACACACCCTTGCCGTGCAGCTCGGCGGGCTTGTCGGGACCGTCGTTCGGGCCGGGCGGAGGCGGATCGTGCGGGTCGAGTTTGTCGTCGCCGGTGCGGGTCGTGGTGACGTCTCGTTCGCCGGCCTCTCGTGCCTCGGCCTCACGGCGCTCGTCCACGGCTGGCTCCTCCCGGTGGCGGCGCAGCAGCTTCATCGGGGTTCCTCCGCCCAGCAATCCTCGGTGACCTTCTCGGGGTTGGATGCCCCCGCGCCCCATGTCTAACCCATCGACTGCGGACGTTCCCCCAGGTCACTGATCACTTGAGCAACAGCAGCCCCATCCGCCGCCCGGCCACGGCGACCCCGGCGGCGAACAGCACCAGCAGATAGATCACGTCCAGGAGCTGGACCCAGCTCCACATCTCGAGGCTGATCCCGCGGATCAGGTGGACCGAGCGATAGAGCGGGGTCGCCTCGACCACCCAGCGCAACGCGGCCGGGTAGGACTCGGCCGGGACGAACGTGCCGGAGAACAGGAACAGCGCGAACTGCGCCGAGATCATCAGGTCGAAGTCCTGCCAGCTGCGCATGAACGTGGACAGCGCCAGGCCGGCCGCGCCGAACGCGAACCCGACCAGGATCGCCGCCGGCAGGGCGATCAGGGCCGAGCCCACCGTGGTCAGGCCCATCCCCACCATGATCGCCAAGAACGCGGCGGAGTAGACGCTCCCGCGGATCATCGCCCAGGTCAGCTCGCCGAACGCGATCTCCACCGGCCGCACCGGGGTCGCGACGATCCCGTCGTACAGCCGCATGAACTTCATCTTCCCGTAGAAGTTGAAGGTGGTCTCGGCGAGCGCCCCGGTCATGGCCGACGCCGCCAGCATGGCCGGCGCCACGAACGACGGGTAACCCACCGAGCGCCCGTCGGGCAACGCGATGTCGCCGACCAGCGCGCCGACGCCGATGCCGATCGACAGGAGATAGAGCACCGGTTCGAGCAGGCCGGTCGCGAAGACGATCCAATAGGCGCCGCGGAGCGTGGCGACGTTGCGTTCCATCATGGACACCGAGCGGCGCCCGGCGCCCGGTGTCAGCAGACGCGGCAGGGCCAGCGTGAGCATCAGGGGTCCTCTCAGACGACGAGCCGGCGACGGAACCGGTGCAGGGCCAGCGACCAGCCCACCGCGATCCAGGCGAACAGCACCAGCAGATGGGCGGCCGCCGGCCACGCGGTCGTGCTGCCCAGCGTGGCCGACCGGGCCAGCTCGACGCCGTGCCACAACGGCAGCACCCAGGCCAGCCAGACCAGCGGGTCGGGCATCTGGTCGATCGGGAAGAACACCCCGGAGAACAGCGACATCGGGATCATCCCGGCCCGCATCAGGATCGACAGGTAGCTCTCGGTCTGGACGGTGGCCGAATAGGCGAAGGTCGGCGTGGCCACGGCCAGCCCGACCAGCGCCCCGATCACCGGCACGGCCAGCGCCCACCACGAACGCAGCGTGCCGAACAGGGCCGCCACCAGCAGGAACGCCGCGCAGGTGGTGACCACCCGGAAGACCACGAAGGCGAGATGGCCGCCGACGATGTCGGCGACCCGCAACGGCGCCGCGGCGTGACCGAAGTAGGTGCGGCGCCACTCGAACCCGCCCAGCACCGGCCAGGTCGCCTCGCCGATGCCGACCTGCATGGCGGTCGACGCGATCAGGCCCGGCACCAGCCAGTCGAGATAGGGCACGCCGTCGACACCCGCGACATAGGCGCCCACCCCGACCCCGAAGCCGAGCACGGTGAGCAGCGGCAGCAGGAACGACGACAGCGCGCTGCCCCGCCAGGTGCGTTTGTAGCTGACCAGGTGGTATTCGAGAACATAGGCGGCGGCGACCATCAGTCGACCAGCGTCCGGCCGGTGAGGTGGAGGAAGACGTCTTCCAGGCTGCTGCGGCGGACCAGCACGCTGGCCGGGCTCAGCGAACGGGCCTGCACCTCGGCCACCGCGGCGTCGCCGTCGGGCACGTAGAGCAGGATGCGGTCGGGCAGCACCTCGACGCGCTCGCCCAGACCGGCCAGCTTCTCCGCGTACGCCTCCTGCGACTCGGTCGCGAACCGCAGCTCGACCACCTCGCGGGTCGAATAGCGCTCGATCAGCGCCCGCGGCGACCCCTCGGCGACGATCTGCCCGCCGTCCATCACCACCAGCCGGTCGCACAACTGCTCGGCCTCGTCCATGTAATGCGTGGTCAGGACCAGCGTCACGCCCTGTTTCTTGAGCCGGAACAGCCGTTCCCACACCAGGTGGCGCGCCTGCGGGTCGAGGCCCGTGGTCGGCTCGTCGAGCAGCACGATCTCGGGCTCGTTGACCAGCGCCCGGGCGATCGTCAGCCGCCGTTTCATGCCACCCGACAGCGGCTCGACCTTGCTGTCGGCCCGCTCGGTGAGCTGCACAAAATCGAGCAGCTCGTCGGCCCGTCGGCGAGCCACCCGGCGCGGGATGCCGAAGAACCGCGCATAGGTCGTCAGGTTCTCGCGCACCGACAACTCGGTGTCGAGGTTGTCGAGCTGGGGGCACACGCCCAGCCGCGCACGGATCGCCGGGCCGTCGGTGCGGGGGTCACGCCCGAGGATGCGTAACTCACCCTCGGTCGGCGGGGACACACAACCCACCATCCGCATCGTCGAACTCTTGCCGGCGCCGTTCGGCCCCAGGAAGCCGAACGCCTCACCCCGGCGCACGTCGACGTCGATGCCGGCCACCGCGGTGAAGTCGCCGAAGCGTTTGACCAGCCCCCGGGCGTGGATCAGCGATTCATCGGTCACGTCGCCAAACCCTAGACACCGGGTACGACAAACCGCGACCGACTTACAGCGGCGGCGCGCTCGCGTTCTGGGCCGCGAGCACCAGCTCCTCGGTGAGGCTGATCACCGGCTCGGCGTCCACCGGCGTGCCCGAGTCGTACCGGACCGCCCAGCTCAGGCCGTCGACCCCGCTCACCCGCCGGCCGACCACCCGCACCCCGCCCTGCGGCATCGGATGATGCGACGTGTACGCCACCGACCGGGTCACCCGGGTGCGGACCTGATCGGGCAGCTCCCCCGGCTCGAGCAGCAGGAACAGCACCGGCGGCTCGTCCACCAGCACCGCGTAGTGTTCGCGCACCTCGGCCACCTCGGCCGGGATCACCCGCAGCTCACGGCCCGACCACGCGACCTTGTGGATCTCGTGCCAGCCCAGCCGGCCGCGCTCGGGCACCCACAGGCCCCGGTTGGTCGCGACCAGCGCCGCCTCGGCGTCCCCGGTTCCCACCGCCGCCCAGGCCAGCACCCGCTCGTCCCGGTCCAGCTCGGGGCGCAGCCCGGCCGGCAACTTCGGGCGTCGTCCGAAAAGCTTCACAATCCCCCCGCCGCCTGCTCCCGCAACGCCCGCGCGTGCTGTTCCAGGGAGAACAGCTCACCGGCCATCGCCAGGTACTCATCCTTGTGTGCCACCGGGTTGATCCGCTGCACCTTCGACTTCAGGTCACGGATCCGGGTGGCCACCGCACCGACCTGCAGCGTGGCCAGCACGGTCGAGACGTAGCGCGGGTCGACCTCGCCGTCCACCCGCGGCGGATCGACCGACAGCTGGCCGATCAGCGCCTTGCCGCTCAGGTCGGCGCACAGGTCACGCACCGACTCGATCCAGCCCGCTCCGCCGGCCGCGGTGGTCGTGCCACCCGCCTCGGCGATCGCCTGCCGGATCCCCTGCAGGACCGGATCGGCGTACGACTCGGTGCCCAGCGCGTCGAACATCGGGCCGGCCAGCACCGGGTATTGCAGGGCCAGCTTCAGCGCCTCACGCTCGACCAGCCGCTGCGGGCTGTCCGGCGCCTGACGCTGGGCCGGCGCCGACTGTTCCGGCGTGTACGCGTTGTTCACCGCCCGCAGCACCGGGTCGAGGTCCATGCCGAGGTCGCCGGCCAGCTTCCGGGCGTACTCAGGACGCTTCTCGCGGTCTTTGATCTTGGCCACCAGCGGCGCCGCCCGACGCATCGCCTCGACCCGCCCCTCGACCGTGTCCAGGTCGAAGCGGGACAGCGTCTGCCGCAACGCGAAGTCGACCAGCGGCTCCCGGCGCGCGACCAGGTCACGCACGGCCAGATCACCCTTGGCCAGGCGCAGGTCGCAGGGGTCCATGTTGTCCGGGGAGACCGCGATGAAGGTACGCCCGACAAAACGCTGATCTTCCTCGAACGCCCGCAGCGCCGCCTTCTGCCCCGCCGCGTCCCCGTCGAAGGTGTAGATGATCTCGCCGGAGACGCTGTCCGAGTCCATCAGCAGCCGGCGCAGCACCCCGATGTGATCGGTGCCGAACGCCGTGCCGCAGGTGGCCACCGCGGTGTGCACGCCGGCCTCATGACAGGCCATCACGTCGGTGTAGCCCTCGACGATCACCGCCTGGCTCTGCTTGGCGATCTCCCGCTTGGCGAAGTCGATGCCGTAGAGCACGTGCGACTTCTTGTAGAGCGGCGACTCCGGCGTGTTCAGATATTTCGGGCCGTCGTCATCGTCGAACAGCCGCCGCGCGCCGAAGCCGATCACGTCACCGGTCAGGTCGCGGATCGGCCAGATCAGCCGGCGCCGGAACCGGTCGATCAACGAGCCCGACTTGGCCGGTTTCGACAGCCCGCCCGCGGTCAGCTCGGCATCGGTGAAGCCCTTCAGGCGCAGATGCTTGGTGAGCAGGTCCCAGCCGTCCGGGGCGAAGCCGCAGCCGTAACGCTCGGCCGCCTCGCGCCCGAAGCCGCGCTGGGCCAGGAACTCCCGCGCGATCCGCGCGCCCGGCGTGGTCAGCTGCTCGCGGTAGAACTGGGTGGCCGCGTGGTGGGCGGCGATCAGGCGTTGCCGCTGCCCCGGCTGCGGCCGCGGCGCCCCGTTCCGGTCCCCCGGCGACTCGTCGTACCGCAGCTGGAGGCCGGCCCGGGAGGCCAGCCGCTCGACCGACTCGATGAACGACAGATGCTCCGCGTCCATCAGAAACTTGATGGCGTCCCCGCCCATCCCACAGCCGTGGCAGTTGCCGGTGAGGATGTTGTCCTCGAGGACGAAGGCGTGAGTGCCGTCCACGATCGCGCAGAAGACCTCTTCGACCTCGCCGTGGTCCTCGATCGCCTCGACGACCCAGCCGCGCCGCTCCACGCGCTGCCGGCTGCTCACGAACCGGTCGCGGTGGGAGTCGATGAGAAAGAACTCCTCGGCGAGGTCGTCCCCCATGAGGGACAAGCGGTAGCCCAAGCCGTCACCCGTGGCCGACGCCCGCTCTTCGATGCCGTAGGTGCCCACTCCGATGCGGGTGCAGAGGTCGCGGACGTATTCCAGGTGTTCACGGTTCGCCGAGTTGAGCGAGATACACCCGTCCGCGGCAACATCGCCATCCGCCGCGAAGTAGCCGGCCAGCCACCCATACAGGTAGGCGAGCGACTCGGTGAGTGGCGGCAGCTCGGTCTTGAAGTACGCCGGCATGCCGGTGACGGTCAGCCGCCCGGAGGACTCGTACGTGTCGCTGAGGGGGAACCACTTCAGCAACTCACGGTCCTTGCCGCCGTAAAGAAAGGCGACGCTGCCCTTGTCGAGCACCGTTCCATCACCGAAGACGATGCCGCGGGCGACGCCGAACGGCGAGAGCGCGAGCCGAGGGCCGCCATCACGGGTGACGAGCGCCCGCGGGAACACATGCGAGAGCCGGTCACCCACCCGGAGCTCGGAGGTGACCCGCTCGACCCGCTTCTCGCCCTTGTCGGTGCGGACCCGGATGAACCAGCGATGTTCCGCCGTCGCGCGAATCGTCTTCTTCTGCCCGTTCCGGGACAGCCGGAGGTGGAGGAGAGGCTGCTCGCCGAACGATTGGAACGGCGCCTCCACGAACCGGCCGTGCGTGGTGATCACGCGGTGCCGCCCGCCGGCCAGGTCGCGGATCTCCCGGATGCCCTGGTCGGTGATCACCCGCGTCTCACCCGCCAGGCAGAAGTACACGTTCCGGGCCGGGCTGACGGTGAACGACGGGGTCTTCTCGTCGTGGAAGGGACACAGGCCCTTCAGGTTGCCGCCGCCCGCGGACTTGAGCGTCACCGTCTCGTTGATGATGTCGGCGATGGACGTGCGGTCGCGGACCAGCGCGATGTCTTCGTCCTTGACCCTGGCCACCGGTACATCCTGCCTCGCGCTAGTCGGCGTCCGCCACGAGGGTCCGGTGCCAGGCCACGGCCGCGTGGTCGGTGAGCGACGCCACCTGGTCGACGACCACGCGCAGGCGGGCCGGATCGTCGGCGGCCTGCTTCCAGAGCGGGGCGAAGACCGGGTCGAGGCCGTCGGGCGCCCGCTCGCACAACGCGGCCACGAGATCCTTGAGGATGGTGCGCTGGCGCTCGTACCAGTCTTCGGCGGCGCGCGGGCGCATCACATAGCGCAACGCCATGCCCTTGAGCAGCGCGCAGTGATTACGCACCGTACGCGGAACGACCAGGTCGGCCTCGTACCGCCGCACCCGTTCCGAACCGTGCCGGCTGATCGTGGCGCCGACCGCCGAGGAGACGAACCGGCCGGTCAGCACGCTGGTCATCCGCTTGAGGGCGATCTGGCTGGCGAACGTGCCGTCGTGGTCGGCGGCGGCCGCCACCACCTCGTCGGCGAGCAGGCCGTCGAGCGAGGCGGCCAGCTCGTCGGGTGGTGACGAGGAGTAGACCGCGGCGACGTCGGCGACCAGGGCGGCCCGCTCGTCGGCGTCGTCGAGCAGGTGGCGGAGCGTGATGTAGCCGCCGTGCACACCGTCTTCGACGTCGTGCACGGAGTAGGCGACGTCGTCGGCCCAGTCCATCACCTGGGCCTCGAGGCAGCGGCGCTCGCCGCCCGGCCCGCCGGCCCGGATCCACTCGAAGACCGGCACGTCGTCGGCGTACACCCCGAACTTGCGGTTTCCGGGTTGGCGCAGCCAGGGGTATTTGCTGGTGGCGTCGAGGGAGGCCCGGGTCAGGTTGAGGCCGGCGCCGGGGACCTTGGCCTCGAGCCGGGTCAGCACCCGAAGCGTCTGAGCGTTGCCCTCGAAACCGCCGCAGGGCTGCGCCACCTCGTCGAGCGCGCCCTCGCCGTTGTGGCCGAAGGGCGGGTGGCCCAGGTCGTGGGCGAGGCCCGCGGTGTCCACCACGTCGGGGTCGCAGCCCAGCCGGGCGCCCATCTCGCGGGAGATCTGGGCGACCTCGAGGGAATGGGTCAGGCGGGTACGCAGGAAGTCGTCCGACCCGGCCGTGTGCACCTGGGTCTTGGTGGCGAGCCGGCGGAACCCGGCGGAATGAAGCACGCGGGCGCGGTCACGCTCGAACTGGGTGCGCCCATAACCGCTGTCCTTGACCGGTTCGGGCGCCCAGCGCTCGGCATCCATGTGATCAGCCTAAGTGTTGGGCGTGACAGGCCGACCAGGTAGTTGTGGGAGTCAAGTTGACCATCGTCGCGCGTCTGCTGCTCATGACGATCGCCGGGGTGGCCGCCTCGTTCCTGGTGGCCGGCGCGGCCACCTGGGGGTCGACCGGGCAGGCCGACGTCGCCCGGGAGATCACCCGGGTGAGCGACGGCATGAGCCGGCAGTGGAACGCCGACATGATGCACGACGGCCTGCGGGCCGACGTGATGTCGGCGATGTACGCGACCACGCCGGCGGATCGGGAGCGGTTCGCCGTCGACGAGGTGGACGAGCACGCCACCACCATGCTGACCAACTTCGACGCGGCCGCGACGATGGCGCCGGCCTCGCTGACCGCGGAGTACGCACGGGTCCGTCCGGCGGTGGTCACGTACGGCGACACCGCGCGGGCGATCGTGGCCGGCGAGAAGGGCCGGCTGCCCGACTTCCTCGACCAGTTCGCGGCGCTGGAGAACGACCTGGGCGCCATCGACGACGCGATGCTGGCCGCGGTCGGCGAGGCCGGCGTGGACGGGCAGCGGTCGGCGTCCCGGGCGTCCAGGATCGTGGTCCTGGGCACGGCGGTGGGCCTGCTGCTGACCGCGCTGGCGGCGCTGATGACCATCCGGGCGATCCGCCGGCCGATGCGCCGGATGCTGGCGGCGTTACGCGCGATGGCTCAGCGTGACCTCACGGTCCGGGCCGAGGTGACGCAACGTGACGAGTTCGGGGAGATGGCCGACGCCTTGAACGAGGCGGTGACGGCCGTGCGTACGACGATCGCGGCCACCGCGACCAGCGTGGCCGAGCTGACCACGGCGAGCGGCGACCTGCGCGGGCTGGCCGGGAACCTGGACGGCTCGGCCGAGCAGACATCGGCCCAGGCGCGCAACGCGGACGCGGCGGCCCGGCAGGTGTCGGCCTCGGTGACCGACATGACCACCGCCACCGGTGAGCTGGCCGGGTCGATCCGGGAGATCGCCCGGCAGACCTCGGACGCGGCGTTGACCACGTCCCGGGCCACGCAGAGCGCGACCGAGACGGCGGCCGCGGTATCGGCGCTGAGCGCGGCCAGCGGCGAGGTGGGCGACATCGTCAAGCTGATCACCCAGATCGCCGAACAGACCAACCTGCTGGCGCTGAACGCGACGATCGAGGCGGCGCGGGCCGGCGCGGCGGGCAAGGGTTTCGCCGTGGTCGCGACCGAGGTGAAGGAGCTGGCCCAGGAGACGGCCCACGCGACCAGCGACATCACCGCCAAGATCGGCGCGATTCAGGAGATGACGACGCGTACGGCCACCGCGATCGCCACCATCACCGAGGTGATCGGGCAGATCGACGACGGGCAGCGGACCATCGCGGCCGCGGTCGAGGAGCAGTCGGCGACCACCGAGCTGATGGCCGGCAACGTGGGTCACGTGTCGGCCGCGGCCGGCGAGATCAGCGGCACGGTCGCGCACATCACCCGCTCGTCGGAGTCGACCGCGGAGGACGCGAACACCACCCGCCGGTCGGCCGAGCGGGTCAGCTCGGCGGCCGGTGAGCTGGAGGGCCTGATCGGCCAGTTCCGCTACTGATCCTTCGTCCGGCTGGACAGCACGCAGAACTCGTTGCCCTCGGGGTCGGCCAGCACCACCCAGCCGGCGTCGTTCTGGCCGATGTCGACCGGCCGGGCGCCCATGTCGACCAGCCGCTCGACCTCGGACTCCTGATCTTCCGGGCGCAGGTCGATGTGCAGCCGGTTCTTCACCGTCTTGGCATCCGGCACCGGGGTGAACAGCAGGCCGGGCATCTCCTCGGGGCTACGCCGGATCTCCACCTCCTCCGGCGCCTCGTGCACGATCCGGTAGCCCAGGGCCTCGGCCCACCATCGGGCCAGCCGAGCCGGATCCTCCGAGTCGACCACGATCTGCTCCCAGCGCACGCCCATCGATCCCCCTGCAACGCCCCATCGAAAGTGGCGATCATGTTACGCGCCACCGCCGGGAGGGTTACCGGCGGAACAACGCACCGGCGGTGCGGCGACGGGGCTCGATGGCCGCACACCATGCGATCACCCGATGCCCACTCATCCGAGGAGTCGACGTGGATCCCGTCTCGTTGCGGCGCGTCCTTCGCCAGCTCGCCGAGGCCGGCCGGACCGGCGCCCTGCAGGTCGGCGGCTCGCCCGGCGGGGTGCTCTATCTGGTGGCCGGACATATCGCCCACGCCGAGTCACCCGCCTGCCCGGGGTTCGGCGAGCGGCTGGTGTCGTCCGGGCGGCTGAGCGCCGCGGCCTGGTCGGCCGCGTACGCCGAGGGCCACCCGCGGTGCCGGGTCGGCCGGGCGCTGGTGCGCGGCGGCCATCTGGGCCAGAACGAGCTGGCCCGCCGGGCGTCGTCGGCCGCCCGCGAGGCGACCCGGATGGTGCTGCAGAGCGAGCGGGCGACGGTCCGGTTCATCGCCGGGGAGCGCCACTGGCTGGGCGATCACGTTGTCCCGCAACGGATCCGCGGCGGCGCCGAGCTGGCTTCGTGAAACCGGCCGAAGAGGACGCACATGGGGTGCGACTTCTCGGCTCACCGTGCCCGCAGGATGGCCCACGGTGACGACGAAGCAAGGTCGCAGCGACGTCGCCGGCGGGACGGACACAACGCTGAGGAGAGACGTGCCCGGCGTGGAGCACTGCCTGCAGGAGGCCATGACGATCCCGGGCGCGGTCGGGGCCGGGATCGTCGACTACACCACCGGGTTCCCGGTCGCCACGACCGGGGCCGCGCCGAACTCCGATCATGAGGCCGCGGCGGCCGGAACCGCCGACGTGGTCCAGGCCGCGACGAGCCGTTCGCTGTTCGTCTCGGCGATACCGCACGACCTGCTGGAAGACCTGATCATCACCACCGCGGGCGGCTACCACCTGCTGCGGCTGGTGCGGACCGACTTCGACAGCCGGCTGGTGCTCTGGGTGTGGCTGGACCGGGTGCACGGCAACCTCGCGGTGGCCCGGCGGCGCATGCAGACGCTGGCGGCGGAGCTCGTCGCCACCTAGGACCTGTCCGACGTAGAGCCACCCGTACCTCTCGGCCGGAAGGATGGACGTGAGCCCCACCAGGACCGCGGCTCCCGGGCGCCTGCTGACACAGGTGGCGGGTGAGCGGCAGACCGGAGCGCTGGTGGTGGGTGGCCACCCCGGCGGCCCTCCGGGGGGTGCCGTCTACCTGCAGGACGGCGCGGTGATCTACGCGGAGTCGCCGGGCGCGCCCGGGGTCGGCGAGCTGCTGACCGCGTCCGGGCGGCTGGCCGGGCGGACCTGGCAGGCGGCGCTGGACGCGGGCGCGACGAGCGCCAAGGTCGGCCGGCTGCTGCTCGACCAGGGCCACCTGACCCAGGGCGAGCTGGAGCTGTGCGTGCTCGGCGCGATCTACGACGCGGCCTACTTCGCGCTGTCCCCGGCCAGCGCGCCGGTCGACTTCCGGGCCGGCGCCGGGCACTGGCTGGGCGCGGTGGTGCGGGTCGACGCGGCGGCGGTGAACCGGGAGTCGCGGCGGCGGGCCCGGCTGCTCGACGAGATCTTCCCGCACGCGCAGGTCGACTCGGCGCCGGTCAGCCCGGTTCCACGGGCGCCGCTGGAACGCGTCACGCTGACCGCGCTGCAGTGGGAGTTGCTGGTGCACGCGGACGGCCAGCGCACGCCCGCGGATCTGGCGCAGCTGCTCGGCCGGGCCGGCTTCGCCACGATCCAGGAACTGCGGAGGCTGGCGGCGCTCGGCCTGATCGAGCGGCCCACGGAACGTCGGGGTCAGGGCGACGACCCCGATCTGGTACGCCTTCCGCGCGCACGTGGCACCGCCCCCGCGGCGTCGGCCACCCGTCCGACGGTGACGCTGGACGAGGGCCCGCTGGTGCCGGTGACCCACCACCGCACGGCCACGGTGACCGAGGAACCCCCGCACACCGGCGAACCGGTGACCAACGGCACGATCTACCGCCCGCCGCGGCTGGCCCGCCGCAAACCCGGCGCGAAGCTCCCCAAGGACCTGGCCGGCGAACCACCGCCGGAGCCCCCCGGGGCCGACGAGGTCCTGCTGAAACGCATCCGCACCGCATTGCGAGCCCTGCGGTGACGCGCGCACCCCCGAGAGAGAAGGAGGCCGAGCATGGTTGATCCGGCGGTGCTCGAGGAACTCGGCAACCTCCGGAACAGGTTGCCGGAACTGTCCGGGAGCGTGCTCTCGACCACGGACGGAATGGTGGTCGCGCACGATGCGCACGGCATCGAACCGGACAGCCTCGCGGCGCTGGCGGCGGCGCATCTCGCGCTGGCCCGCCGGTTCGCGCACGCCGTCGACCACGGCGAGCTGCGGGAATCGGTGGTGCAGTGCGACGGCGGTTACATCTCGTCGTACGCCGCCGGGCCGGACGCCCTGCTCACCGTCGTGACCACCGGCAACGCGAACCTGGCGATGGTGCACCTCGAGGCCCGGCGCAGCGTCCGGCGCCTGGTCGCGCTGCTCACCCTCGACTTCGTCACCCCGGCCCGGCCGGACATCCCTCATCAGCCCGGGCCATCGGCGCCGCTCGCGCGGCGTTCCCCGATGGCCACCCTGCCCACCGACATCCGGCACCGGCAAGCCGCCGGCTGACCGCCCCTTATCCCACACCGACGGAGGAAAGGCCCCATGCCCGACATGGACACCGCACTCAAAGAGATCATGGACATCGACGGCGCGATCGGCGTCGCTCTCGTGGACCACACCAGCGGAATGGCGCTGGGCACCGCGGGCGGCGGCAAGGAGCTCGACCTGACGGTCGCCGCGGCCGGCAACACCGACGTGGTCCGGGCCAAGCTCCGCGCCATGGAGATGCTCAACCTGACCGAGAAGATCGAGGACATCCTGATCACCCTCGACACCCAGTACCACCTGATCCGGCCGCTGACCAGCCGCTCCGGCAAGGGCCTGTTCCTCTACGTGGCCCTGCGGCGGGACCGGTCGAACCTGGCCATGGCCCGGCATCAGCTCAAGCGGATCGAAGCGGACCTCGACGTCTGAGACGGACAATGATCCGCACCTAGGCGGGGAGGGCTCCTTTCCCTCCCCGCCTTTCTCGGTGGGCCCGCACGCTGATCATGATCTCGGCCGGCGTCCAGTTCGGCTGGCATGTCAGCTACGGCGACGTCTTCGCCGACCCGGCCGTCGACCAGCGGGTGCTCCCCTGGTTCGCCGTCCTCTCCGGCGCCCTCGTGCTGATCGCGATCGCCCAGCTGGTGCTGATGTGGGCCCGCGTCCGCCCGGCCCCGGCCCCGGCCGCCGTCGCGGCCCAGACCGGGACCTAGGCTTGGTGGATGACGTCGGTGCGGGAGACGGTCGCGGCCGTGCTCGGCGGGGCCATCGGCTGGGAGGACGGGCTCGACGCGCTCACCGTCGCGTCGGCCGGTGAGGTCGACGCCGTCGTCTGGGCGTCGGTGCGGGAAGCGGTCGGCCGGCTCACCGACCGCGGGTGGCAGCCGGTCGAACTGCACCGGGTGGTGGCCCGGCAGGGCGACCCCGGCCAGGCCCGGCTGGTCGTCGACGCGATCGCGGCCCGGCTGCGCGACGAGCGGGTGGTCGATCCGCGCTGGCTCGACCAGGCCGGCGAGCTCGGCGCCGAGGTGTGGTGGTCCGGCGAGGACGATCACCTGCGGGCCGCGGCCACGCGCTGGCGGGTCGACCGGGTCGCGCTGATCGACGCGGCGCTGGCCCTTCTGCGTACGCTGCGCGGGCTCCCGGCGATCGAGGTGCTGATCCCGCCGCCCGGCACGGTCGCGACGACGCCCGCCGCCGGCTCCGACCCGAGGCTGCTCCACCGGGTCCGGTCCCTGCTCGCCAAGGCGGAGGCGACGGCGTTCCCGGCCGAGGCCGAGACCTACACGGCCAAGGCCCAGGAGCTGATCGCCCGGTACAGCCTCGACGTGGCGCTCGATCCGGCCGTCGAGGTCGTGCCGTTCGCCCGCCGGATCGGCGTCGACCACCCGTACGAGAGCGAGAAGGCCTCGCTGCTCGACGCCGTGGCCCGAGCCAACCGGTGCCACACGGTGTGGTCGCCCGAGCTGGGGTTCAGCACGGTGTTCGGGTTCGAGGCCGACCTCACCGCGACCGAGCTGGTCTACACGTCGCTGCTGGTGCAGAGCCACCGCGCGATGAACACGGCCGAGCCACGCGCCGGCAAGGCCCGGGTCAAGGCGTTCCGGCGGTCGTTCCTGATCGCGTACGCCGTCCGCATCGGTGAACGCCTGGAAACGGTCACCGCGAGCGCCGCGGCCGAGGCCGGCGGCAACGTGCTGCCGGTGCTGGCGTCCCGGGACGTCCAGGTGCGCGAGACGATGGAGCGGGCGTTCCCGCGGACGGTCCGTTCCCGCGGTTTCCGCGTGAACAGCGGCGAGGGCTGGGAGTCGGGACGCGAGGCGGCCGACCGGGCGAGCCTGGGCTGACCCCGCCCTCCCCCGACGAGGACCCGGCGGTGCTGGCCGAGGCGGTCGCCTATCGGGCCGAGCTGGCCCAGAACCTGAAGGAGACTAGCCGCCGCTGTTCTCCATCTCGGCGCCCTCGGGCACCGTGTCGTCGTCGCGGCTGTCCAGCCAGCCGTACGGCAGCGACACCTTGCCCGGGGCGTTGATCCGGCCACGGGGCTGGCCCAGCGACTCGCGCGGGAACGGCTCGGCCGGGTCGAGCTGGCCGAGCAGGTCGTCGAGCTCGGCCAGCGACGAGATCATGGCCAGGGCGCGGCGGAGGTCACCGCCGACCGGGAAGCCCTTGAGGTACCAGGCGACATGCTTGCGGAAGTCGGCGCAGCCGTGCTTCTCGTCCTCCAGCGCCTCGACCAGCAGGGCGGCGTGCCGCGCCATGATCGACGCGACCTCGCCCAGCGTGGGCAGCTTCTGGGTCGGCTGGCCGGTGAACGCCGCCTCGAGGTCGGCGAAGAGCCAGGGGCGGCCCAGGCAGCCGCGGCCGACGACCACGCCGTCACAGCCGGTGTGCTCGACCATCCGCAGGGCGTCGCTCGCCTCCCAGATGTCGCCGTTGCCCAGCACGGGCACGTCCAGCGCCTGCTTGAGGGTGGCGATGGCCTCCCAGTCGGCCTGCCCCGAGTAACGCTGCTCGGCGGTGCGGGCATGCAGGGCGACCGCGGCCACCCCCGCGTCCTGGGCGGTCAGGCCGGCTTCCACGTACGTCAGATGGTTGTCGTCGATGCCCTTGCGCATCTTGATCGTGAGCGGGATGCCGGCCGGGGCCGCCGCCTTCACCGCCTGCTCGACGATGCGGCCGAACAGCTTGCGCCGCCACGGGAGGGCCGAGCCGCCGCCCCGCCGGGTCACCTTGGGCACCGGGCACCCGAAGTTCAGGTCGATGTGGTCGGCCAGTCCCTCGTCGGCGATCATCCGCACGGCGGCCGCGGTCACCTCGGGGTCGACGCCGTAGAGCTGGAGGCTGCGGAAACCCTCGTCCTCGGCGAACGCGATCATCTTCAGCGTCTTGGGGATCCGCTCGACCAGCGCGCGCGTGGTGATCATCTCGCACACGTACACCCCGCCGCCCTGCTCGCGGCAGAGCCGGCGGAAGGCGACGTTGGTGATGCCGGCCATCGGCGCCAGCACGACCGGCGGCGTCACCGCGTGGGTCCCCAACTTCAATGTCACCGCTCAAGGTTGCCACGCGGGTGCGGCGGTCCCGCCTGTGGGAGGGTGTCAGCGTGGTCCCACGCAAACTGGTAGCCGTCTTCCACACCCCCACGTCCGAGTTCATCCTGCGCCTGGCCGTCGAGCTGGGCTTCCACTCGGTGCTGGTCGAGCCCGACCCGAGCCAGGTCCCGCCGGTGGCCCGCCCGCACGGCGACCAGCTGGTCGCCGACCTGGCCGCGGCCGGCCTCGACGAACACACCGACGTGATCCTCACCGACCACCACCGCCCCGAGATCGGCGACCTGCTCAAGCAGGCGCTGGCCGCGAAGACCCGCTGGATCGGCATCCTCGGCAACCCCCACCACGAGGGCCCCCACGTGGCCATGCTGCGCGAACTCGGCGTGCCCGACGAGGAGATCGCCCGGGTCCACCGCCCGGTCGGCCTCAACATCGGCAGCAAAACCCCACCCGAGATCGCCGTGGCGACGCTGGCCGGCCTGATCGCCGACCGCAACAACCGCCCCGGCGGTTTCGAGTTCTGACCCATCACGACCGGAGAGGCGCCAGCGCCTTACTCCAGGCCACCACGTCGTCCAGGACCCTGGTGAGGGCGTCGCGGTGGCGGTCGGCCGGGTTGAGCGAGCCGGCGTCGAAGTCGGTGAAGATGTTGAACGCCACGTGCGGGCCGACGTCGGCCACGCGGAGGGCGCCCAGGACCAGGCGCAGCTGTTCGGCCGCGCGGATGCCGCCCTCCACGCCGTACGAGATCAGGCCGGCCGCCTTGGTGTTCCACTCGGCGTACACCCGGTCGAGGGCGTTCTTCAGCGACCCGGGCATCGCGTGGTTGTACTCGGGCGTGACGAAGACGTAGCCGTCGAACCGCGCCACCGTCGAGGCCCAGGCCCGGGTGTGGTCGAGCGTGTAGCGGCCGAGGGCGGGCGGGAACGGCTCGTCGATCGCCGGCAGGTGGTGGTCGGCCAGGTCGACCAGTTCGAGCGTGGCGTCGTCGCGCTGGCCGGCCTCGTCGAGCACCCAGCGGGCCACCGCCTCGCCCTTCCGGCCGGGCCGGGTGCTGGCGAGAATCACCCCGATCGTGGTCACGCGCCCTCCCCCGTTCCAGCCATCCGCGTCGCGGTCCCGGCGTCACCCGTCGCGGTCCCGGCGGCGCCCATCGCGGTGCCGTCTGCGCCCGAAGCGGCGGCGGGGTCGGGGCCTGAGGCGTCGGGGACGTCCGGGCCGTTTGCGAAGAACGCGGCGAGGGCGTGCGGCGCCGACGGGCCGAGGACGGCCTCCAGCCCCTGCGCGGCTTCGCGCGCCGCCTGCTCACTGCGCGGGAACAGCTCCTGCTCGTACGCCGCCAGCGCCGCCTCGACGTCACCCGGGTGCGCGACGATCGCCTCGCCCAGGCGTGCGCCGTCCAGCAGGGCGAGGTTGGCGCCCTCCCCGGCGAACGGCGACATCAGATGCGCCGCGTCACCGAGCAGCGTGACCCCCGGTATGCGCGCCCAGCGGTGCCCGGCCGGCAGCGCGTGGATCGTGCGCGGGATCAGCTCGCCGTCGCCCTCGGTGATCAGCGCGAGGAGTTCCGGCGCCCACCCGGCGAACTCGTCGACCAGCAGCTTCTTCGCACCGTCCGGGTCGGTGAGGTCGAGGCCGTCGATCCAGTCCGCGGGCTTGCTCAGCGCGGCGTAGATGTGCAGGCTGCCGTCCGGCTCGCGGTGCCCGAGGAAGCCCTGCCCGGGTTCGACGGCGAAGAGCATGCCGTCACCCACGACGCGGGCCGGGCCGGGATGGCGGGTGTCGGCTTCGCGGTGGTCGATCTCCACGAACGAGATGCCCGCGTACGCCGGGAGCACGCCGGACACCAGCGGCCGCACCCGCGACCAGGCCCCGTCCCCACCGACCAGCAGTTCGGTCGTGGTCGTCGTACCGTGCGCGAACGTGACCTCGTGCCGCCCACCACCGAGCGCACGCACCCCCGCGACCTTCATGCCCCACCGGATCACGCCCTCGGGCAGCGACTCGATCAGGATCCGCCGCAGCGCACCCCGGTCGACCTCGGGCCGCCCGCCGGTCTCGTCGTCGCCCTCGGCGAAGAGCAGAGTGTTGTGCTTGTCGAGCACCCGAACGGCCTGGCCGCCCCGGTGAATAATCGCCTCGAACTCATCCATCAGCCCGGCCGCACGCAGCCCGACCTGCCCATTCTCGGCGTGGATATCAAGCATCCCACCCTGGGTCCGAGCCATCGCCGAGCCGTCTGCCTCAAAGATCTCCGCAGCGATGCCATGCCGATGCAGCACCCGAGCCAGCACGAGGCCGCTGAGCCCCGCCCCGACAATCGTGACCTTCTCCATCTCCGACTCCTTTCGTTGACGAACTCGTTCGTAACGAACGCGTTCGCTTGAGACAAACTTCCGGAACCCACTCACGCTGAACGCGTTCGCTTTGAACGCGTTCGGTAAGAACGCGCGTCGACGAACTTGTTCGTAACGAACATGTTCGCCATGGACAAAACAACTCCCGCAGCACCAACCCCAGGCGCAGGCTGCCGCCGAGGGTGCCCGGATACCGCCCAGATCCTCCTGGCTTGCCATAACTCCTTCGCCGCGCCGAACTTGCTCGCCGCGCCGCAAACCCTTCACCGCGCCCAAGTCCCTGGCCGCGCCCAACTACCCGGCCGCGCCCAACTACCCGGCCGCGCCCAACCCCTGGCCGCCCAAGTTTTTCGGGCGCCTAACTCCCTCGCGCGCCCAAATCCCTCGCCGCGGCCGGCGTCATCCGAGGCCGGAGATGCCTCGCAGCAATACCTCGAAGGACCACCGCATCCGGTCCTCGCCGGTCCCGGAGAACAGCTCGTCCCGCACCCGCACGAGGTTCGGGTATTGCTCCGGCGACGCCTCGCCGGCGACCGAGGCGAGCGTGTCGAACTCGTCCTGCCCCGTGGCCGACTCCTGCCGGGTGCCCTGCTCGGCGGCCATCGTGGCCGCATGCTGGACCAGCAGGTCGACGCCCCACGCGGCCTGCCGCGCCGGCACGCCGCCGATGTGGAGGAGCCACAGCACGCAGTCGATGAGGCGCAGGTAACGCGGCCCATAGGGCAGCAGGGTCAGCATCGACCGGGCCAGGCTCGGATAGCGGAACAGCAGCTCGGTGTACCGGCACAGCAGGTCGACCAGCCGCTCCTGCCAGCCGACCGGGCTGTCGATCTCGGGCAGGACCAGCTCGGCCAGCAACTCGTCCAGCAGAGCCCCATGCAGCTCGGCGGTGTTGCGGATATAGACGTAGAGCGACGACGGCCCGGTGTTGAGCTCGGTTGCGAGCCGCCGCATGGTGACGCGCTCGAGCCCCTCCTCCCGCATGATGCTGAACGCCAGGGTGATCAGGCCGTCGCGGCTGAGTGGCGGCTTGGCCGGGCGGTCACGCCGGCTCACCGGCACTCGTCTAGGGCTCACGAACACGATCGTAACGAACGTGTTCGTCAGTGCGCAAGGAGATCCCCGCCACTCCGGCAAGAGTGACGGGGACCGGGGTGAAGCGTCAGCAGCCGGGCAGGCGCTTGATCAAGTAGTCCTCGATCGCGTCCAGGGAGATCCGCTCCTGCTTCATGGTGTCGCGGTCGCGGACGGTCACGGCGTTGTCCTGGAGGGTGTCGAAGTCGACGGTCACGCAGAACGGGGTGCCGATCTCGTCCTGGCGGCGGTAGCGGCGGCCGATGGCCTGCGAGTCGTCGAACTCGACGACCCACCGCTTGCGCAGCATCGACGACAGCTCGCGCGCCTTCGGCGACAGGTCGGGATTACGCGAGAGCGGCAGCACCGCCACCTTGACCGGGGCCAGCCGCGGGTCGAAGCGCATCACCGTGCGTTTGTCCACGCCGCCCTTGGTGTTCGGCGCCTCGTCCTCGTCGTACGCCTCGAGCAGGAAGGCCAGCACCGCGCGGGTCAGGCCGGCCGCCGGCTCGATCACGTACGGCACCCAGCGTTCCTGCTTCTCCTGGTCGAAGTAGGAGAGGTCGACGCCGGAGTGCTTGCTGTGCGTGCTCAGGTCGAAGTCGGTGCGGTTGGCGATGCCCTCGAGCTCGGCGAACTCGGTGCCGCCGAACTGGAAGCGGTACTCGATGTCGACGGTGCGCTTCGAGTAGTGCGAGAGCTTCTCGGCCGGGTGCTCGAAGTAGCGGAGGTTCGACTCGGACAGGCCGAGGCCGAGGTACCAGTTCCAGCGCTGCTCGAGCCAGTACTCGTGCCACTTCTCGTCGGTGCCCGGCTCGACGAAGAACTCCATCTCCATCTGCTCGAACTCACGCGTACGGAAGATGAAGTTGCCCGGCGTGATCTCGTTGCGGAAGCTCTTGCCGGTCTGCGCGATGCCGAACGGCGGCTTCTTGCGCGCCGCGGTGGCCACGTTGTTGTAGTTCACGAAGATGCCCTGGGCGGTCTCCGGGCGCAGGTAGTGAAGTCCTTCGGCGCTCTCGGTGGGGCCGAGGTAGGTCTTCATCAGGCCGTTGAACATCTTCGGCTCGGTGAAGGTGCCCTTGTTGCCGCAGTTCGGGCAGTTCAGCTCCTGCAGCGACGAGGGCGGGCTGCCGTGCTTGGCCTCGTACGCCTCTTCCAGGTGGTCGGCCCGGAAGCGCTTGTGGCAGGACTGGCACTCGGTCAGCGGGTCGACGAAGGCGTCGAGGTGACCCGAGGCGGCCCACACGTCGCGGGCGAGGATGACGGCGGAGTCGAGGCCGACGATGTCGTCGCGTTCCTGGACCATCGCCTTCCACCACTGCCGGCGGACGTTCTCCTTGAGCTCGACGCCGAGCGGACCGTAGTCCCAGGCCGAACGGGTGCCTCCGTAGATCTCGCTGGAGGGGAAGACGAAGCCCCGGCGCTTGGCCAGGCTGACGACGGCGTCGATGCGATCGGCGGGCATGTTCCTCCTACGCCGGCTGGTTTGTCGGCGGGGACGGTAGGTGGGAAACGGACAGCTCCGGAGATTACTCCTCGACCGAACAGACCTGGAACTGGCCCGTCTGCTGGTCTTGCCCGAGGCGGGCCTCGAGCTCGCCGGTGCTGCCGTCGGAGTACTTGACGTCGACCGGGACGGCCAGGTCGACGCTGGCCAGGTCGAGGTCGCCGATGCTCCAGGATTCGAGGGGTGTGCCGGTCTGTGCGTCGGTGGTGAACTCCGACTTGGTGACGGTGGCACGGGTGCGGGCGCAGAGGGAGTCGTACGCCTCGCCGAAGCGCCCGGCCTTGACGTCGGTCAGGTAGTCGCCGATGACGACCTGGGCCTGCTCGTTGAGCGCGTTGGTCATGACCACGCCCAGCCCGGCGACGGCGGCCACCCCGCCGCCGCAGGCGAGCACGAGCACACCGGCACCGATGCCCAGACCCAGCCCGACGCGCCGGCGGCGGCCCTCGGTCGGCGGCGCCGGGAACGGCGGGACGACACCGGGCCCTCGCGGCGGCGCCGGAGCGACCGACCCACCAGCGGGCGGAGCGGAGGCCGGAAAAACAGGGGCCGGCGGAGCGCTGCCGGGGTAGGCGCCCGGAACAGCCGGCGGGACCTGGGTCATGAATCCAGCGTAGTAGTCATCGCCACGGTTCGGCGGCCCGGTCGCTGGCCACCACGGCGACCTCGGCGCCGGGCGCGGCGCTGGCCAGTGTCTCGAAGGCGGACGGCTCGTCGCGCGACTGGGACAGGAACGGGGTGGCGTGGACCTTGACGTCGAAGCGGCCCAGCGACCGCCGGTAGGCTCCCACGGACTCCCACTCGGTGACGAGAGCCCAGTGCGCGGGATCGTCCAGCGCACGGGTCAGGCGCCCGGAGAGATATCCGGGGCTGGCGGCGAGCGCGGCGAGGGCGGCGTGCCCCCGTTCGGCGAAGCCGTCCTCGGCGCCGTCAGGGACCACGAAGCGGTTGAGCACGAGCATGTGATTCAGCGTACGCACGTCAGATCAGGAGCCTTCGGTGACATCGTCCGACAACCTCCTTCGCCGGCTCGCCCGGGTCAGCCCGACGGCGGCCTTCGTGGGAGCGCTGGCGTTGCTGCTGGCCGGCCTCTTCCTGCCCGGGATCATCGGCGCGGCCGTGCTGTTCGTGCTGGGCGTCGGCCTGGCCGTGCTGACCTTCACCACCTGGCCGGTGCAGAAGCCGGCCACCCGCGTCGTCCGCGTGGTTCTCCTCGTTCTCCTGTTCGCCACGGTGATCGCCAAGAGCATGTGACGGTGATCGCCAAGAGCATGTGAACGCATGCGTTTTTGACAATCATTGTCATTGTCGGCGACAGTTGCCGGTATGAGAACGCGCCTCGCGATCGCCGCCCTGTCCGTGCTGCTCGTCGCGACCGGGTGCGGCTCGGGCGCCAGCGGCAGCAGCGACGACCGCCCCCAGGTGGTGACCGCGTTCTATCCGCTGCAGTTCCTGACCCAGCGCATTGGCGGTGACCAGGTCGCGATCACCGACCTCACGAAGCCGGGCGCCGAGCCGCACGACGTCGAGCTGAACCCTCGCCAGGTGGGCACGATCAGCGACGCCGACCTGGTGGTCTACCTGAAGGGGTTCCAGCCCGCGGTCGACCAGGCGGTCGGTCAGGAGGCCGGCGACAAGGGGTTCGACGTGGGCAGCACCGTCGAGCTGCTGGCGGCCGCGGAGAGTCACGAGCACGGCGGCGAAGAAGAAGGGGAGCACGCGGAAGGCGGCAAGGACCCGCACGTGTGGCTCGACCCGGTCCGCTTCGCCACGATCACCGACCAGCTGGGCGACCGCCTCGCGCAGGCCGACCCGGCGCACGCCACCGACCACCGCGCCCGGGCCGCGGCCCTGCACGCCGAGCTGGACAAGCTCAACGAGGAGTACGCCGCGCGGCTGAAGACCTGCGAGCGCCGCGAGATCGTCACCAGCCACACCGCCTTCGCCTACCTGGCCGCCCGCTACGACCTGCACGAGGTCGGCATCACCGGGATCTCGCCCGAGGCCGAGGCCTCGCCGCAGCGGCTGGCCGACGTGGCCAAGGAGGCGAAGGAGACCGGCGCCACCACGATCTTCTTCGAGACCCTGGTCAGCCCCAAGGTCGCCGAGACCATCGCCAAGGAGGTCGGCGCGAGGACCGCGGTGCTCGACCCGATCGAGGGCAAGACCGATCCGAACGCCGACTACTTCACGATGATGCGGGCGAATCTCACGGCGCTGACCGAAGCTTTAGGGTGCACGTCATGACCGACTGCACCGAGCGGCAGGTGATGACGCCGGAGAACGGCGCCGCAACGCGAGGGCCACGAGGGCATGACAAAGAAGGCTCAGCATGACTGATGCGGTCCGGGTGACCAACGCGGCCGTCGGGTACGGCGCCCGTGAGGTGCTGCACGACGTGACCCTGGGCGTCGAGGCCGGAACCGTGGTGGCCATCCTGGGCGCCAACGGCTCCGGCAAGTCGACGCTGGTGCGGTCCGTGCTCGGCCTGGTGCCGCTGTCCCGGGGCGAGATCGAGCTGTTCGGCACGCCGCGCCGCCGGTTCCGGGAGTGGGCGCGGGTCGGCTACGTCCCGCAGCGGGTCGGCGCCGGCAGCAGCGTCCCGGCCACGGTCGGCGAGGTGGTCGCGGCCGGTCGCCTGGCCCGCCGGGGCGTGCTGCGTTTCTCCCGCTCGGCCGATCGGGCCGCGGTCAAGGCCGCGCTGGCCGACGTCGGGCTGACCGACCGCGCCGGCGACCCGGTGTCCACCCTGTCCGGCGGCCAGCAGCAGCGCACGCTGATCGCCCGGGCCCTGGCCGGCGAGCCCGACCTGCTGATCATGGACGAGCCCACGGCGGGGGTGGACGCGGCCAGCCAGGAGGCGTTCGCGGCCACGCTGGGCCGGTTCCGGGAGCGCGGCGGGACGGTGCTGCTGGTGGCCCACGAACTGGGCCCGCTGCGGCCGCTGATCACCCGGGCCGTGGTGGTCCACGAGGGCCGGATCGCCCACGACGGCCCGGTGCCCGACCCGGCCGGCCACCACGCCGACCCGGAGCACGACCATGTCCACCCGCACGCCGAGGCGGAGCGGCCCGGCATCTGTGTCGCGCCGACGGATCGGGTACGCAACTGATGGATCTGCTGAACTACGACTTCATGCTCCGGGCCCTGGCCGGCGCGCTGATCATCGGGGTCACCGCGCCGTCCCTGGGCATCTACCTGGTCCAGCGCCGGCTGTCGCTGATCGGTGACGGGATCGGCCACGTGGCCCTGACCGGCGTCGGTGTCGGCCTGCTGTTCAACCAGTCCCCCGTACTCACCGCGGTGATCGTCTCGGCCGTCGGCGCGGTCGGCGTGGAGCTGGTCCGGGAACGCGGCCGCACCTCCGGCGACCTGGCCCTGGCGCTGCTGTTCTACGGCGGCATCGCGGGTGGCGTGGTGCTGGTCGGGCTCTCCGACGACAGCGGCAACGCCAACCTGGTGCAATACCTGTTCGGTTCGCTGACCACCACGTCCGGCGGCGACCTGGTGGTGATCGCGGTGCTCGGCGTCGCCGTGCTCGCGGCCATGTTGCTGCTGCGGCCGGTGCTGTTCGCGGTCTGCGACGACGAGGAGTACGCGCGGGTTTCCGGCCTTCCCGTCCGTACCCTTAATCTTCTGCTCGCGGTGACCACCGCGGTGACCGTCACGATCGCCATGCGCACCGTCGGCCTGCTCTTGATCTCGGCCCTGATGGTGGTCCCGGTGGCCGCGGCGCAACAGGTCACGCGGGGCTTCCGGACGACGATGGCGGTGGCGATGGCGGCCGGCGTGGTGGCCGCGGCGGCCGGCGTGGCGCTGTCGGCCGAGGTCAACACCGCGCCCGGCGCGACCATCGTGATCGTGGCGCTGGTGCTGTTCCTGACCCTGACCGTGGCCGGGGCATTGCGAAACCGGGCGCGGAACCACACCAAGCTGGAGGAACGGGAACCCCCGGACGTGGTGTTGCATGGCTGAGGCGACGACCGGGTACGAGGCGTACGAGGGCGCGGGGGAACTCCTCCGGGCCCTCTCCGCGCCGATCCGGGTGGCGATTGTGGCAGAGTTGGGCGTCGGCGAGCGTTGCGTGCACGAGCTGGTGGAGAAGCTCGGCGCACCACAGCCGCTGGTGTCTCAACACCTGCGGGTGCTGCGGGGCGCCGGGGTGGTGCGAGGCGCGCGGCGGGGGCGTGAGATCGCATACTCGCTGGTGGACGAGCACATCGCCCACATCGTCGCCGACGCCGTCAGCCATGCCAGGGAGGCCCGCTCGTGAACGAGGTGGTACGCAACACCCGCCAGCGCAGTGCGGTGAGTTCCGTCCTCGCCGAGGTCGAGGGCTTCCACAGTGCCCAGGACCTGCACGCGATGTTGCGCGACCGGGGTGAGCGGGTCGGCCTGACCACGGTCTACCGCACCCTGCAGGGGCTGGCCGACGCCGGCGAGATCGACGTGATGCGCCCGCCCGGCGGCGAACACCTCTACCGCCGCTGCAGCCAGGGTCACCACCACCATCTGGTCTGCCGGTCCTGCGGCCGTACCGTCGAGGTCGAGGGCCCGGCGGTGGAGTCCTGGGCCGACAAGGTGGCTGCTCAACATGGCTTCCAGGACGTGTCGCACACGTTGGAGATCTTCGGGACCTGCACCGAGTGCGCGGGCAATAAGTGAAGCTCTACGCCGACCGGCTACCCCACGCCATCCGTCAACTCCTCACCGATCTCGCGGTGGTGATCTGGGTGTACGCCTGGATCCGCGCCGGCCTCTGGGTCCACGACCTGGTGCTCAAGCTGGGCGTACCCGGTCAGAAGCTGGAGGGCGCCGGCACCGGCCTGGCCGACAACCTGGCCGACGCGGGCGGCAAGGTCGGCCGGGTGCCCCTGGTCGGCGACCAGCTGACCGCGCCGTTCACCAAGGCGGCCGAGGCGGCCCGCTCGCTGGCCGACGCGGGGCGGGAGCAGCAGGAGATCGTCCAGAACCTGGCCGTCGTGCTGGCTCTGCTGCTGGTGGCCGTACCCCTGGCCCTGGTTCTGTTCCTCTGGTTGCCGCTGCGGGTGCGGTGGATGCGGCGGGCCGGGGTGGCGGCCAAGGTGCGCGACCAACCGGCCGGCAAGGACCTGCTCGCCCTGCGCGCGCTGTCGTCGCAGCCGCTCAACAAGCTCACCCGGCTCGGCCCGGACATCGCCCAGTCCTGGCGCAACGGTGACGCCGACGCGGTGAACTCGCTGGCCGCGCTGGAACTCAATCGCCTTGGCCTGACTCCCTCGGGGCGTCGTCGATGAAGCCGTCGTTGTCCTCGTCCTCGCCCCAGTTGCGGCGCACCACCGGCAGCAGCCACCAGAAGACCAGGAACCAGACCGCGGTGGCGCCGGTGATGATCAGCGCCGGCAGGAGGGTCAGCAGGTAGTCGGTGATCAGCAGCACGCTGCTCACCATCGAGATCAGCATGAACGCCAGCCCGCCGGTGGCCATCCGGTGCGCGAACCGGACCAGCTCGGGCTTGCGGCCCTGGCGGAACAGCGCGCGGTGGAAGGCGACCGGCGAGATGATCATCGCGGTGGCGAAGGCGGCGGTGACCAGCGCGACCACGTACGTGTCCTTCTGGAACGCCGTCGTCTTCGGGAAGCCGCTGCTGAACGGCAGGGTGAGCAGGAACGCGAAGAGGATCTGCACGCCGGTCTGAGCGACACGGAGCTCCTGCAGCAGGTCGGCGAAGTTGCGGTCCCAGCGCTTCTTCTCCGGCTCGTCGGGCATGCTCTTCTTCTCCGGCGGCATGGCCGGGAGTTTTCCCCGCTCAGGGCGCCATCAAACGCCGCCGATGCGGGCCAGCGCGGCGTCGGCCAGCGCGTCCGGCGCCTCCTCGGGCACCCAGTGGCTGATCCCCTTCAGCGCGACCAGTTGATAGTCGGCGTCCACCCAGTCGGCGGTACGCAGCGCGGCGGTCAGGCCGACCACCGGGTCCTTGTCGCTCCATACGTACGTGGTGGGCACCTGGGTCGTGCCCACCCCGGTCAGCCCCTCGCGGTCGAGCGCCCGGTACCAGTTCAGCCCGCCGGTCAGCCGGCCCGGTTCGCGCATCGCGTCGGCGTACAGCGTGGCCCGGCTTCCGATCTGTTTCATCATCTGCCGCAGCACCAGGCCGTCGCGGGCGAGCAGCAGCCGCTCGGCGACCGGCGACCGGAACACGCCCATGTACGCGAACCGCGCGCGCTGCGACGCCCGGACCCGGAGGGCCAGCCCGAGCGCCCGCGGATGAGGCACGGACACCGCGGTCAGCGTGTGCACCCGATCCGCATGACCGTCGGCGAGCAGCCAGCCGACCTGGGCGCCCCAGTCGTGGCCGATCACGTGCGCCCGCTCGATGTTCAGGGCGTCCAGGATCGCCACCGCGTCGGCCACCGGCTCGTTCAGCCGGTACGCCGACACCTCGGCCGGGCGTGCTCCGGGAGCGTATCCGCGCTGGTCATAGCGGTACGTCCGGAGGCCGGCGGCGTGCAGCCGCGGCAGCATCGGCTCGAATTCCCGGTGGTCCTGGGGGAAGCCGTGCAGGAGCAGCACGGCCGGGCCGTCGGAAGGGCCCTCCACGACCACGTCGAACTTGAATCCACGTGCCTCGACCTGCATGTGACGGGGCTCCTTCCTGGTACGGCCGTACGGTGTTAGCTTCATCCCAACATAGTTCCGACAGGGGAGCGCACAAGCGCTGAGAGTGCGGGCAACCGCAGACCCTCGAACCTGATCCGGGTAATGCCGGCGCAGGGAGTTGGAGGAATCCAATGGCACGTGACAATCGTTGGCGGACCATCGACATCGTCATCGCGGCGGTCATCGCCGTCGCGTTCGGCGTGATCTTCTGGGCGTGGAACATCCTCTGGGGCGCCACCGGCGGCGCCTTCGCGTTCTTCCCGCCCGCGCAGACGCTGCTCTACGGCGTCTGGCTCATCCCGGCCGTGCTCGGCGGCCTGATCATCCGCAAACCCGGCGCGGCCCTGTTCACCGAGGCCGTGGCGGCGACCATCTCGGCCCTGCTCGGCGCGCAATGGGGCGCGCTGGTCATCCCCCAGGGCCTGGTGCAGGGGCTGGGCGCCGAGCTGGCCTTCGCGATCCTGCTCTACCGCTCCTGGCGGCTGCCCGCCGCGCTGCTGGCCGGCCTGCTCACCGGCGTCAGCGCGGCGCTGTTCGACTTCTTCGCCTGGAACGCGGCGTACGACCTGTGGGACTACCGCGTCCCGTACGCGCTGCTCACCATGGTCAGCAGCACCGTGGTCGCGGGCGCCGGCAGCTGGGCGCTGGTCAAGGCGCTCGCCCCGACCGGCGTGCTCGACCGCTTCGGCGCCGGGCGAGAACGCGCGCTTGTCTGAGGTCGTCCTCCGCGGGTTCGGCTGGCGACACGCCGGTCGGCGCGCCTGGGCGGTTCGCGAGGTCGATCTGCGGATCGCCCACGGCGAGCGGGTGCTGCTGCTCGGCCCGTCCGGAGCGGGCAAGAGCACGCTGCTGTCCGCGCTGGCCGGGCTGCTGCCGGACGACTCGGGTGAGGCGGCCGGCAGCGTCGAGATCGACGGGCTCGAACCACGCAAGGCCCGCGAGCGGGTCGGGCTGCTGTTCCAGGACCCGCAGACCCAGCTGGTGATGGCGCGCAGCGGCGACGACGTGGCGTTCGGGCTGGAGAACCGCGGGGTGCCCGGCAAGGACATCTGGGCCCGGGTCAGTGACGCGCTCGATCGCGTCGGGTTCCCGTACCCCCTGAACCGGCCCACCGCCGCGCTCTCCGGCGGCGAAGCGCAACGGCTCGCCCTGGCCGGGGTCATCGCGCTGCGGCCCGGGCTGCTGCTGCTGGACGAGCCCACCGCCAACCTCGACCCGGACGGCGCGGCGCTGATCCGCGCGGCGCTGACCCGGGCGGTCGGCCGCGACACCACGATGATCCTGGTCGAACACCGGGTCGCCGAGGCGTTGCCGCTGGTCGACCGGGTGATCGTGCTGTCGCCGGGCGGCGGGGTGCGGGCCGACGGGCCGCCGGCCGCGGTCTTCGACGCGCACGGCGACCAACTCGCGGCGGACGGGGTCTGGGTGCCAGGCCGGCCGCTGCCCCGGTTCCCGGCCGTTCTTCCGCCCGGTTCCCCTTTGGTACGCGCGGAGCACGCCTCTTTCGACGAACGCGTTCGTCAGGTCACGCTGTCCGCCGACGAGGCGTCGATCCTCGCGGTGACCGGACCGAACGGCGCGGGCAAGTCGACGCTGGCGCTGCTCCTGGGCGGACTGCTCCGGCCCACCTCGGGTCGTGTGTGGGCCGCGCCGGGCGGCTCGCCCTGGCAGTGGCGGGCGCGCGACCTGGCCGGGCGCATCGGGTCGGTGTTCCAGAACCCGGAGCACCAGTTCGTCACGTCCCGGGTCCGCGACGAACTCTCCCTTTCCGGCGTCTCCCCCACCGTCGCCTCGCGGGTCGACGATCTGCTGTCGCGTCTGCGGCTCTCGCATCTGGCCGACGCCAACCCGCACACGCTCTCCGGCGGCGAGGCGCGGCGGCTCAGCGTGGCGACCGCCCTGGCCCGCGCGCCGCGGCTGCTGGTCCTGGACGAGCCCACCTTCGGCCAGGACCGCCGCACCTGGATCGAGCTGGCCACGCTGTTCGCGTCGCTGCGGGACGACGGGCACGGCATCGTGGCGGTCACCCACGACGCCGACTTCGTCTCGTCACTGTCCGACCGGACGCACGTTCTCTCCCGGGACGACACATGACCGCTCCGGCGACAACCTCGGCCACCGCACCCCTGGCGCGCCGCAACCCGGTCGCCAAGCTGGCCGCCGCCCTGATCTTCGCGCTGCCCCTGGTGTCCACACTGGACCCGCTCACCCCCGCGCTCGGGCTGGCGATCGAGCTGGCCGTCCTGCCGCTGTTCGGCGTCTCGGCGCGTGAGCTGGCCCGGCGCGTGTGGCCGCTGCTGCTCGCGGCCGGCGGGATCCTGGTCACGATGGTGCTGTTCGCCGCCGACCGCAGTGGCGCTCTGCTGTTCGCGGTCGGGCCGGTCGACGTCACCACCGGGGTGCTGCTCGGGGCGCTCGGGCTGGTGCTGCGGGTGTTCGCGGTGGCGCTGCCCGGTGTCGTCGTGTTCCTCACCACCGACCCCACCGACCTGGCCGACGCGCTGGTGCAGAATGCCAAGGCGCCGGCCCGGTTCGCGATCGGGGCGCTCGCCGCGTTCCGGCTGCTGCCGCTGCTCGGGCAGGAGTGGCAGGCGCTCACCCTGGCCCGGCGGGCCCGCGGACTGGACGCCGGGCGCAACCCGGTCGCCCGGCTGCGGCTCTTCGCCTCGACGGCGTTCGCGCTGCTGGTCGGGGCGTTGCGGCGGGGCGGGCGGCTGGCCACCGCGATGGACGCGCGCGGGTTCGATTCGGGCACCCCCCGGACGTACGCCCGCAGGCAGATCTTCGGCCCGGCCGACGGAACGCTGATCGTCGCGGCGGCCCTGCTCTCGGCCGCCGCGGTCGCCGCGAGTGTCGTGACCGGACTGTTCCGGCCGATCATCGGCTGAGGCCTGCCTTGCTTGTTCGCCCGCAGGTCAGACGCACGACATGTGGCGTTGGGATGCTGCCGGGACGCTCGTGCAGTCAACCCTCTTGATCATTTGGGAGCTCAACCCATGGGTCACGGCCACCACCACCATCACGACCACGTCGGCGGCACTTCGGACGTACCCCCGGCTCTGGATCTGACCATCCCCGACGCGGAGCTGTCACCCGCGGACGTCTCCCGGCGTGGTTTCCTGCGTGGCGCCGGTCTTCTCGGCGCCGGCGCGGCCGCGTCCGTGCTCGCCTCGCCCTCGTCCCCCGCCGTCGCCGCCTCGTCGTCGCCGGACAAGCCCTCCACCGGCGGTCTCACCTGGCTCGCCGGTGACCACCACATTCACACCCAGTACAGCTCGGACGCACAGTACCGGGTCATCGACCAGGCCAAACACGGTCATGCGTACGGGCTGGACTGGCTGGTCATCACCGACCACGGCAGCAACGCGCACGCCAAGATCGGTGTGGAGAAGGTCAACCCGGACATCCTGAACACCCGGTCCGCGCTGCCGGAGCTCCTCACCTTCCAGGGTCTGGAGTGGAACATCCCCGGCGCCGAGCATGCGACCGTCTTCGTGCACCCCGGCCGCAACGAGGTCGACGTGCTCAAACGATTCGAGCAGGCGTACGACGGATCGCAGCTGCCCGCCACCAACACCAACGAGCAGAACGAGGCCGCCGCCATCGCCGGCATCCAGTTCCTCGGCGAGCAGGTCCGGGCCCGCAAGGTCGAGGGCGCGCTGTTCCTGGCCAACCACCCGGCCCGCCGCGGCATCGACTCGCCGCACGAGATCCGCAACTGGCGCGACGCCGACCCCACGGTCGCGATCGGCATGGAGGGCGCACCCGGCCACCAGGCCGCCGGCATCCCCGCCCCGAACGGTCGCGGCGGCGCCCGCGGCTACTACGACAACAACCCGTCGGCCGCGTCGTTCCCCGGCTACCCGCCGGAGAGCTACCGCACGTGGGGCGGCTTCGACTGGATGACCGCCACGGTCGGCGGCCTGTGGGACAGCCTGCTCGCCGAGGGCCGGGCCTGGTGGGTGACGGTCAACTCGGACAGCCACGTCAACTACCTGGACCAGTCCGACCGCGGCCCCGGCGGCGACTTCGAGGCCAACGGCCGGCACAACGACCCGGTCTACACCGGTGTCGTCAACACGTCGGCCGGCGACTTCTGGCCCGGCTTCTACGGCCGCACCAACGTGGGCGCCCGCAACCGCAGCTACCGCGCGGTCATGGACGGGCTCCGCGACGGCCGCGTCTGGGTCGACCACGGTCGCCTGATCAAGAACCTGGACGCGCGGGTCCGGATCGCCGGTTCGTCCGGCGCGGGCACCCCGCTCGGCGGCGTCCTCCGCGTCAAGAAGGGCGTGGCCACCGAGCTGGCCCTCGACATCGACCTGCAGGACATCCCGAACTGGCGCCAGTTCGTTCCGGTCCTCGAGCGCGTCGACGTCATCGTCGGCACGGTCACCGGTCCCGCCGCCGGCAAGGACCAGTTCACCGCGCCCGACACCAAGGTCGTCAAGTCCTTCGACGTCTCGGCCCGCACCGGCAGACTGACGGTCCGCTACCAGCTCGGCCGCCTCGACAAGCCCTTCTACCTCCGGGTACGCGGAACCGACGGCAACCGCACCCAGCCCGGCCTGATGGGCGCCGCCACCGACCCGTTCGGGCCCGCCCTCGACGCCATCGGCAACGCCGACCCGTGGGGCGACCTCTGGTTCTACTCCAACCCGATCTGGGTCCTGCCCAAGTGACGTCATCCCCCGCTTCCCCGCCCTCCTTGCCTCCCGCGCCACCCCCGCCTTCCACGCCGGCGGCCTCTTCCCACGCGCCGGCGTCCTCACCTTCCACGCCGGCGGCCTCTTCCCACGCGCCGGCGTCCTCACCTTCCACGCCGGCGGCCTCCTCTCACGCGCCGGCGTCCTCACCTACCGCGCCGGCGTCCTTCGCTGACGTGGCCGCCGCCGAGCATTGGATCGCGACCAGCGACCCGGTGCCGGCGACGGCGTGCACGCTGCTGGTCTACCTCCCGCAGCCGCACGTGGAGGTCGTGACGGTTCCCCGCGAGGGGGCGAGGGCGGTGCGCTACCCCGGCGTCGACGAGCTGACCGGCTCGATGCCGCTCGCCCAGGTGGTGGCCACGTCAGCGATCGACCACGTCGAGATCCTGGGCAGCGGCCCCGCCGACCCGTCCCTGATCCTCGACACCTGCGACTTCGTCCGCCCCATCTGGCGGAACGGCGAGCTGGTGCTGACGGTGATGCCGGCGGCCGACGGTCACGTGGTCCCGTTCGAGACCCGCAACCCCACTCCCTGCTGCGCCGTCCACTGAGTTTGGCGGGGTCGCCCCAAAGCGACCCCGCCACTTCTTCTGTCGTCCCGGCAGTCGGTCAGCCACTTCTTCTGCCATCCCGCGGGCTGACCGCTACTTCTACTTTCGTCCTCGGGCGGCCCCTACTCCTTCTGCCATCCCTCAGGCGGCTCCGCCTTCTTCTTTCGGGCCGCGCGTGGCCCGCTTCCGAAGCGTCGTGCGGATGTCATTCCTGCGATTCGAGGGAATCATCGACGCGCAGCTGCCGCGCAGCGCCTTTCGCTATCAAGCCTGGTGGAGCAACGAGATCGGCGGCAACCACGTGCAGGCGCATGCGTGGATGAACGCCGGCTGGAGAGTCGACGGCGTCGACCTGGCCCGTCAGGAAGTCACCTTCATCCACACCGGGTGACCACCTCCGGCGACGCTCAGTTCAGGGTGCGCATGCCGGGGACTTCGTCGAAGACGCCGAACGGCCGGAGATGCAGAGGTTGATCCCGGAGCGGCACGTACGCGGCGTCCCCGTAGAAGTCGTCCGGAAGGTCCAGAACCCAATGGGTCGGTTCGTCGTTGTTGTTGTCGGGCAGGTCTAGCACCCAGTGGTCCGGTTCGTTGTTGTCGTCGGGCAGAGATGCGTATGGATCGGACACATCCGGCACGTTATCGCGAACGCGAAGGTTTGTATGTCACTCGTGGGATTGACCGAGTGGCTACATCGGCCTGACCGCGACGAATCGGCGCACGGAGTCCGCGTTTTTGATGGCCGTCACATCCAAGAGTGACCCGCCGCGGGGACCCGACCGCCGACCACGAGCAACCCGCCGCCAGGACCCGACCGCCGACCACGAGCAACCCGCCGCGAGGACCCGATCGGCCCAACGACGCCTATCCGCCGCTCAAACGCGCTCTTGACAGCGCCGCAAACCCGCGGAGGACGCGCCGCAAGACCTGGCCGGGCCAACGACGCTCAACCACGTCTTGGCGGCACAACCACGAGCGACGCGTCGACTGGCGGCTGCGTGGCGGAGGTCAGGAGTCGGGGCCGAAGGTCAGGCGGTTCTCGGGGCCACGGCCGGTGGCCAGGCGGAGCAGGGCGATCTTTGGTGCGGTGTCCGGGAAGAGCAACCGCAGCAGGTGGTCGGTGGCGGCGGCGGTGATCCATGGTGGACGGGCGGCGGCGTCGGCGATGTCGAGGCCGTGCAGGCCCAGTTCGACGACGCGGGTAGACAGGAACTCACTGAGCAGCATCGCGTCGCCGTGGCGGGTCTGCACGACGCGGGCCGGCGGCTGGTTGGCGCCGAGCGAGATCGACTCATGGCAGGCCATGGACAACGCCTCGACGAGGGTCGCGGGGTCGGCCGAGGCGGCACGGCGGCGGGCGGACTCGATGCGGTCGGCGTCGGTGTCGCCGGCGAAGCGGCTGCCGGCGCGGTAGTAGTCCGCCGCGGTCACTGAGGCCACCGTGGGCGCCGGGCCGGCGATCATGCCGGGCAACCGGGACATCGTCGTGACCAGGTGGCCTACGACGTCCTTGACCAGCCACGGCGCGCAGCGGGTGGGCCGCTCCCACGCCGCCGCCGGCAGGTCGCCGAGCGCGTGGATGAGCGCGTCCACCTCGCCCCGCAGCACATCGAGAACAGTGAGCATCTCGTCATGATCCCATCACGGGCGGTCAGGAGCTCATGAGTCGGAATCCGAATATTGGGTAACAAGCCCGGGGTGTTCCGGCGGACGGCGTGGATTGCCGCGGGCGTGACGGCCACGGCCAGTGCTACCGCCTGGCCACCCTCGATCGCCGCCCTGCTTCTGGTCGCCTACCTGGTGGCCGCCGGCTTCGCCACGAACTGGATCGTCACGAACGCGTTCGTCTACTACGTGGGACTGTTGACCCTCATGACGGTCGCCCTCGTCACGGATCCGTGGGTGGTCTTCGGGATCTGGATCGTCTTCCTGCACGCCTTCGCGCTGTTCTCCAGCCGCTGGGCGTTCGCCTGGTCGGCGATCGGGGCGGTCGTGCTCACCCTGGCCCAGACCGGGCTCACCGCCGAGGTCGCGCCGATCCTGATCAGCCTGATGCCGCCGCTGGTGGTGGCCGGTTTCTATCTGGTCCGGGAGAGCACCGCCCTGCAGAACGCGCTGGCCGCCAACCGGGCGTTGCAGCGACGGCTGGTCGAGCAGACGCGTGACGCCGAACGGCAACGCGTCGCCCAGGATCTGCACGACACCCTGGCCCAGGACCTGAGCGCCGCGGTCGCGTTGCTGGAAGCCGAAGGCGATCGTGACGAACGCGTTCGTCGCGCGCGTGAACTCGTTCGTAGCGGCCTGGCCGAGGCGCGGCGGTCGGTGCAGGCGCTCACCCCGGCGCCACTGGACGGTGTGCCCCTGGCCGACGCGCTCGACGGCCTGGTCAAACAGTGGGCGGCCGACACCGGGATCGACGCGACCTTCGCCGGTGACGTGACACCGCCGATGCGCCGGCCGGTGGCCGCGGCCGTCTACCGGATCGGGCAGTCGGCCCTGGCCAACGTGGCCGAGCACGCCCAGGCCACCCGGGTCCGGCTGACACTGTCCTGTCTGGACGATCGCGTCGTGCTCGACGTACGCGATGATGGTGTCGGGTTTGACCCGAATGAGACGCCAGGTCGGGGTCGCGGGTTCGGCCTGCCCGGCATGCGCGAGCGGGCGGGCGCGCTGGGTGGCACGGTCGAGGTCGAAACCGAGAGGGGTGCGGGAACAGCGGTGCGAGCCGCAATCCCGGTGAGCGCATGACCGACAAGCCGCACACACGTCCCGCAACGAACCCGACCGGCCGGCCGCAGGCACCTCGCACGGAAGGCGCGGCCGGCGGGAGGGGTCCAGATCCGCGAAGGCCAAGCGCACCTCTCGCGGGCCGCGCGATCGGCGAGCCACACGCGCCCCTCACGGAAGGCGCGGTCGCCGGGCGCGGCGCGGACTCGGAAGGGCCACGCACGGGAGGCGCGACCGGCGGGCGAGGCGCCGACCCGGAAGGGTCACGGGCGGCCGGCGCAAGAGGCGCGGCTCCGGAGGGGCGGGAGCCGCGGGTGCTGATCGTGGATGACCATCCGGTGTATCGGGACGGGTTGCGGCAGTTGCTCACCAGCGCGGGCCTGACGGTGGTCGCCGAGGCGGGGGACGGGGCTGAGGCGGTCGCGTACGCGGAGGGGAACGATGTTGATGTTGTTCTGATGGATCTGCACATGCCGCGGCTGGATGGGATCGCGGCGATTCGGCGGCTTCGGGAGGTAGCGCCGGCGGTGCGGGTGATGGTGTTGAGCACCTATGCGTCCTCCGCCGACGTGGTGCCGGCGGTGGAGGCGGGCGCGGCCGGGTATCTGCTCAAGGACTCCTCCCGGAGCGAGATCGTGGATGGGGTACGGGCGGCGGCCCGCGGGGAGCATGTGCTGGCGGCCGAGGTGGCCGGGCGGCTGATGGACCGCGTACGCGAACCGGCGGAGCCGTTGCTCAAACCGCGCGAGGTCGAGCTGCTCCGGCTGGTCGCGGGCGGCGCCACCAACCGGGCGGCGGCCGCCGAGCTGTTCGTCAGCGAGGCCACCGTGAAGGCGTACCTGCAGCAGATCTACGACCGGCTGGGCGCACGCGATCGAGCGTCGGCGGTCGCGTTGGCCTACCAGCGCGGTCTGCTCACGTAGCGTCGGGGCATGCTCTGGTCAGTGGCCGGCTCCAGTTGCTCCGGCAAGACGACCGCGGCGCGCGCCTGCGGCACGATCCCCGGCGTCGTGGTGCACGACTTCGACGAGCTCGGCGTGCCCGACGGCGCGGACCTGAAGTGGCGGCAACGTGGCCTGGAGACGTGGCTGCGGCGGGTGCTGGCCTACCAGGCGGGGGACATCGACGTCGTCCTGCTGGGGCAGTCGCCGCTGGGCGAGGTGCTGGCCGCGCCGTCCGCGCCGCTCCTGGACGGCCTGGCCACCTGCGTGCTCGACGTCGCCGATGACGAACGTGTTCGTCGGCTCGAGCGCCGCGATCCCGGCAAGTGGTCGCCGGCCCAGCACGAGGCGTTCGTCAAGTGGGGTCAATGGCACCGCGGCCACGCGGCCGACCCGGGCCATCACCCCGAGATTCTGACCGTCGGCGGGTGGGCGGAGATGGCCTGGGATCGCTGGCCGTCGCATGCCGCGGAGTGGCCGGTCCCGGTGTTCGACACCACCGGTCGCACGGTCGACGAGACCTCGGCCGCGATACGGGACTGGGTGACCGGCCGTGACCGACCCTGACACCCGAGCCTCATGCCGGCCGGGTCGAGCGGGGGCAGACGCGAAGCGCGGGTGAGCCAGATACGTGGCCCACCCGCGCCCTACTCGCTTACCGACATTCGGTGCCCGGATCAGTCTCCCGATCCGCCCCCGTCACCGCCGGAGCTACCGCCGTCACCGCCGGAGCTACCGCCGTCACCGCCGGAGCTACCACCGTCACCGGCAGAACTACCGCCGTCAGAGCCACCGTCGCCGGCAGACGACCCGCTGTTGCCGGGGGTGTGGCTGCTCGAGCCAGTGCTGCCACCCCCCGAGCTGTCGCCACCGCTGGAGCTGTCCCCACCGCTGGAGCTGTCCCCACCAGCGGAGCTCTCCCCACCAGCGGAACTCTCCCCACCAGTGGCGGAACCGTCCCCGCCGTCGGCGCCCTCGCCGCTCGAGGCGGAATTGTCGCCCGCAGCCGAAGTGTCTCCAGCGTCGGACCCGTCACCATCGGCAGAAGTGTCTCCGGCATCGGACACATCACCGTCGGCAGAGCCCTCCGCAGCGTCGGAGCCGTCAGCATCCGACGAGTCAGAGCTTTCGCTCTGGCTGTCGTCGGAGTCCTCGGCGGCGGTGTCCGCGGCGACGTCTTCGCTGTCGACGTCGTCCGCTTGGGCCGAGGTGTAGTCCGAGGTGTACTGGTCGACCATGTCGTTCTCTGCCACCGGGGCGTTCAAGTCCTGCGGTGGCAGGGTGTCTTTCGGCATGCCCGGAACATCCGGCTGATGCAGGGTCGGGCCTATGTCACGTCCAGCCGCCGCAGCAGCTCCCGTCGCAGGCGACACCTCGCCCTGCGGTGCTTGCCCGGCTGGGGCTTCGTTGCTCTGCCCACTGTTGCTGGGAGTCCCGCTCTGACCGGTAGCACCACCAGTGCCATCACTCTGGCCGGTGCCACCACCGCCGACGCCAGAACCGGAACCGGACCCAGAGCCGGAGCTAGAGCCGGAACCCGAACCAGAGCCGGAACCGGAACCCGAACTAGAGCCGGAGCCCGAACCGGACGCAGAACCGGAGCCGCCACTCGCGCCGCCCTGACCAGAACCGCCACCGCCCCCTTGGTTGCCAGCGTCCGGAATGGACGTACTCCCGGAACCAGGGTCTGGCTGATTGCCAGGCGACGCTTGCGGCGGACTCGCCGCGGGCGCCGGCGGCGGATTCTGCCCAGATTGCTGCGGCTGAGCCGGCGTCTTCTCAGGGGTGTAGGTAACTCCCGCACCCGCGAAGAAGCCTGGCACGAGCGACTGCACCCACTCCAGCGCGCTTCCCTTGGCCGGCTTCTCGGTCTTCGTCGTGGCGCTGCCCGCACCGGCCACCCCGGTGACGTGCACCCCCTTGCTGTCGATCGAGAAGTTCGCGCCACCGCCGACCTTCGTCTTGCCGCCGGCCGCGTTGATGCCGATCGGGCGGGTGCCCTGGACCCGCCCGCTGACCTTGCCGTCCAGACCCACCCGGAGGGAGAACTGGAACGTGAAGCCCAGCCAGTCCATCTCCGCCTGCACCACGAAGCCCACACCGGTCGCGGTGGACGGCGGCATCTCGTTGGTGGAGATCCCGACCTTGTTGCCCCAGACGCCCAGCACCGTGTGTGAGCCGGTGTTCGGGTCATAGCTGTACGAAGCGCCGACGCCCCTCGCGACCGTGACCGTGACGGTAGGCAGCGGCGGCGTCGGCGCGGTGCCGTTGGGCCGGCCGGCCGGGTTGGTGCCGGGGGCTGGAGCACGCCCACCCGGCGCAGCCCCCATGGCCGGCGTCGCCTGTGTCGCATTGAGGCTGATGCTGGGCGCCTCGGACATGGCCAGCTCGGACATCGCCAGGTCGGTGGCGGTGGCCGACGTCTCTGTGGTGGTGGACAGGTCCGTGGTGGAGGCCTTGGCCGTGTCCACTGCGGACACCGCCAGAACGACCTGCTGTGATTTGTCGGCGGCCGGCCGGACCTCGGCGATCGCCAGCGACAGCTGCACGGTCTTGCCGTCCGGCCGGGTCATGACGAGGTTGCAACCGCTGCCGGCGTCGAGCTGAAGGCAGTCGCTCGCGGCCGGCGCCTTTTGCGGAGCGGCCAGAGTACGCGCGTGAGCCGCCGTGCCACCGCCCGCGATGAACGCGAACGCCACCGGCAGACCGACGAGGGCCGCGGCCAGCCGTGGCGGCCGCCCCCTACTTCGGATTGATCTGGTCAATGTTCCTCCCTGACTATTGATCGCTCGCATCGACGAGTGTGAGTCGGGGGGAAGGTCCGGTCCATGCCGCACATGTGCGGCATGGACCGATATTTATATGCGTGCAATCCTGCTGGTCCGGCCCGCGAACGACCTACGGTGGAGGCATGTTGGTTGCGTTTTCTGTGACGCCGCTCGGCGTGGGGGAATCGGTCGGGGACGCGGTGGCCGAGGCGGTGCGGGTGGTCCGGGAGTCGGGGCTGCCCAACCGTACGGATGCCATGTTCACCACCATCGAGGGTGAATGGGACGAGGTGATGGCCGTGGTCAAGCGGGCCGTGGATGTGGTGGCCGAGGCGGCGCCCCGGGTCAGCGTCGTGCTCAAGGCGGACATCCGGCCGGGCGTGACCGGCGCCCTGGACGCCAAGGTCGCCCACATCGAGCGCCGGCTGGCCGAGTGAGCGAAAGCGAGCCGGGCCGGGCCGAAAAGGCGAGCCGGAGCGAAAAGGCGAGACGCACGCTGGTCATGTGGGACATCGACCGGACGCTGCTGCACGGCGGCGGCGTCACGGCCCGGGCCTGGAAGGCGGCCTTCGCCGAGCTCACCGGCCTGGAGTGGCGCGAGACGCCGCAGTTCGGCGGCCGCACCGACCTGGACATCTGCGCCGAGGTCTTCCGGGTGCACGGCGTGACCGACCACACCGCGGAGTCCTTCTTCGACCTCTACCTCCGCCGGATCGAACACGACCGGCACCTGTTCGCCGAGCAGGGCGCGCTCATGCCGGGCGTCCGCGAGGTGCTGAGCCGGCTGGCCGCCGATCCGCGGATCGTGCAGACCCTGGTCACCGGCAATCTGGCGCCGGTGGCCCGGGCCAAGGTGGAGGCATTCGGGTTGCATGACGTCTTCGACGAGGAGATCGGCGGGTACGGCGGGGATCACGCCGTCCGCGCCACCCTGGTGCGGCGCAGCCTGGAACGGGCGCATGACAAGTACGCTGAACCGTTCCGGGCCGTGGTCGTGGGCGACACCGTCAACGACGTCGCCGCCGCGCTGGCCAACGACGTGGCCGTGGTCGGCGTGGCCACCGGCAGCACCACGGCGGCCGAACTCCACCACGCGGGCGCCCAAGCCGTTTTGCCCGATTTATCCGATGTGGACCACGCAGTGCGCACGATAGTGGGTTGAGCCGACATAATCCGACCCATGCCGATTGCCGCACCCTCCACCGATGATCTGGCGGAGATCGCCGAACTCGTTGTCACCTGGTCGGGGGTGGTCCTGGGCGGCTTCGCGCTGCTGATGGCGATCTTGACCGTGCTGTTCGTGGGCGCCGGCTTCTTCGGCGTCCGGGAGCTGCGATCGATCCGGCGAACCGGCGCCGACGCCCGGCGCGAGCTCGACCAGCAGAAGGCGATCGCCCAGGACGTGACGTCCAACACGAACCGGGCCATCAAGGCGGCCGAGGACCTCTCCGAGGAGGCGAACTCGCTGCTGGGACGGGCCCGGACCGCGGTCGACATGACCGAGGTGCAGACCGAGCAGGTACGCCAGCTCAGCGCCCGCCTCCAGGCCCAGATCCAGGAGCTCGACCAGCGGATGAACACCATGGTCGAGATGTCGTACCTGTTCAACCAGGGCGAGGAGGCCTACCACGAGGGCCAGTACGACAAGGCCGTCGAGTTCCTCCGCCGGGCGTTGCAGATCCAGCCGAAGAACGCCCGGGTCCGCTACCGCCTGGGCCGCGCGCTGACCAACCTGGGCCGGGACGACGAGGCCCTGACCGAGCTGACCACCGCCATGGCCGACGGGCACGACCCGGAGCACAGCGAGCGCGGGCTGGCCTGGCTGTTCCGGCACACCGACCCGGCGCGGGCCGACGAGCACGCCGAGCGGGCCCTTTCAGCGGCGCCGCGCAACGCCGCGAACTGGAACTGTGTCGGCCTGCTGCGCCGCGACCAGGAAGACTTCGACGGCGCGCGGAAGGCCCACCAGAAGGCGCACGACCTGGAGCCGAACACCATCACCACGCCGTTCTACCTGGCCCTGCTGGCCGCCCACGCGGGCCAGCCGGCCCGGGCCCAGCAGTGGTCGGAAGAGGCGGTGAACCTGCTCGACGTCGAGCGCCGGGCCCGGATCTTCAACATCTGGTCGGCGGTGATCCGGTGGAGCGACCTGGTTCTGCGGGACGAGCTGACCGAGGCCGACCGCTACGCCACCGAGCTGGTCGAGACCTGCCCGTCGCGGCGGCGGGCCCTGGAGATCAGCGGGCACATGCGGTTCCTGCTGCGGGCCCTCGACCACACCGACCTCGAGAACCGCTACCTGCACGGCCTCGAAACCAAATGGCGAACCCGCCGCAAGAATTAACCGGGCGCCACCGGGTTGGGCAGGGCCCCACCGAAGCGTCGGTCGCGGCTGGCGAAGATCTCGCACGCATACCAGAGGTGGCGGCGGTCGAAGTCGGGCCAGAGGGTGTCGAGGAAGACCATCTCGGCGTACGCGGACTGCCAGAGCAGGAAGTTCGACGTGCGTTGCTCGCCCGACGGACGCAGGAAGAGGTCAACGTCGGGCACCTCGGGGTGGTAGAGGTACTTGGCGATCGTCTTCTCGGTGATCTTGTCGGCCTTGAGCTTGCCGGCCGCCACGTCGCGGGCGATCGCGGCGGTCGCGTCGGCGATCTCGGCCTGCCCGCCGTAGTTGACGCAGAACTGCAGGGTCAGCGTGGAGTTGCCGCGCGACATCTCCTCGGCCGTCTCGAGCTCGCTGATCACGCTCTTCCACAACCGGCCGCGCCGGCCCGACCAGACCACCCGCACGCCCAGGTCGACGAGCTGGTCGCGGCGGCGCCGGATGACGTCACGGTTGAAGCCCATCAGGAACCGGACCTCGTCGGGCGACCGCTTCCAGTTCTCGGTCGAGAACGCGTACGCCGAAAGATAGGGAATGCCCAGCTCGACGGCGCCCTCGATGGCGTCGAACAGCGAGTGTTCGCCCTGCTCATGCCCCTTGGTGCGGGACAGCCCACGCTCCTTGGCCCAGCGACCGTTGCCGTCCATCACGACGGCGACGTGCTTGGGCAGCGCCTCGCGCGGGATCGCCGGGGGTGTGACCCCGGAGATGTGCGGGGTGGGCGGACGTGGGCTCACGGACTCTCCCGTCGATCGACCAGCGGCAACGAGCGCATCGCGCGCTCCATGTGCCATTGCAGATGTGCCGCCACCAGCCCGCTGCACTCGCGGCGGACCGGCGGCTCGGTGGCGTCGGCGACCGGCCAGTCGCCGGCGGTCAGGGCGGCCATCAGGCCGATGGTGGCGGGCGCCGGATGGGCGGCGCCGGGCGGGCGGCAGTCGGGGCAGACCGAGCCGCCGGCCGGGACGGAGAACGCGCCGTGCGGCCCGGGCTGGCCGCACACCGCGCACCCGATCAGCGCGGGCGCCCAGCCGGCCGTGGCCATCGCCCGCAGGAGGTAGGCGTCGAGCACCAGGGGACCGGCGTGTTCGCGGGCGGCCAGGGCCTTGAGCGCCCCCAGGGTCAGCTGGAACAGGCGCAGCGACGGCTCGCGCTCGATCGGGGTGAGCCGCTCGGCCGTCTCGGCGATGGCACTGGCCGCGGTGTAGCGCGGGTAGTCGACCAGGAACTCCTTGCCGTACAGCGCGACCGCCTCGACCTGGCTCACCGATTGGAGCGTGCTGGTGCCGACGCCCTCGGGCGACCCGGCCAGTTGCAGGTCGACGTGGCCGAACGGCTCGAGCCGGGCCCCGAAGCGCGACATCGTGCGGCGTACTCCTCGGGCCACCGCCCGCAACCGGCCGTGACGGCGGGTCAGCAGCGTGATGATCCGGTCGCTCTCGCCGAGTTTCTGCACACGCAGGACCACCGCGTCGTCGCGGTAGAGATGGCGTCGATATCCGGCGGGCACGGTGAACATTGTGCCCGCCCGGTACGACAACCCTGACGCCGTATCAGGGTCAGGTGGGTGATGAAACTGATGGCGTCCCCGATCCGGCCCGTCATAGCGTCTGTGACATGACGTCGACTCTGTCCCGCCACCCCGGATTTCGCCGCGCCGGGGCCGCCACTCTGATCGCGGCGGTGGCCGCCACCGCCCTCACCGGTTGCGGCGGGGTCGGCGCCCAGCTGACCTTCAACGACGTCGAGAAGGCCAAGGTCACCGACATCGTGGTCACCGGCGACAGCGGCGACGTGCTGATCCGCACCAAGCCGTCGGTCACCGAGACCCAGATCAACCGCATCGTGCACCGCAACTCCGACCCGGGCGCGTCGTACCACCTGGAGGGTTCGACCCTGACCATCGACACCAAGTGCGGGGTCAACTGCCGGGTGTCGTACGACATCACCGCGCCCGTGGGCGTCAAGGTGCGCGGCTCGCTGGGCTCGGGCGACGTCGGCCTGACCGGGGTGGCCGCGGTCGACCTGACCCTCGACTCGGGCAACCTCATGGTCAGCGAGGTCAAGGGCGACGTGGCGGTCAAGGCCGACTCGGGCGACGTCGCCATCAGCGACGTCACCGGCAAGGTCACGGCCTCGGTCGACTCCGGCAACGTACGCGCCATCAAGATCGCCGGCGGGCCGGTCAACCTGCGGGCCGACTCCGGCGACGTGGACGTCGAGGCCGTCCAGGCGATGTCGGTGACCGCCACGGCCGACAGCGGCAACGTGATGGCCCGGGTGCCGGCCGGCACCTACTCGATCGTCACCCGCGCCTCGTCCGGTGAGGAGCAGATCGAGGGCCCCGGCCTGGTCAACGACCAGAACGCCAAGTTCAAGCTGGTGATGTCGGCCGACAGCGGCGACGTGACGCTCACCTCCCTGCCCTCGGACGACGGCAGCACGCACGTGATTCCGCTGGTTCCCGACGCCCCGGAGGCGCCCACACCCGGTCGGACGTCATGATCTGTGCATGACCGCGTTCTATCTCCCGCTGGGTGACGACCGCTACGAGCCGACCGACTTCACCGAGAGCCCCTGGGACCCGCGCATGCAGCACGGCGGCCCACCGGCGGCCCTGCTCGCGCACGCCATGGCGCCCGGTGACGGACAACGGCTGACCCGGCTCTCCGTCGACTTCCTCGGCCCGATCCCCCGCCGACCGCTCGCGGTCGAGGTGACGCCGATCAAGCCGGGCCGGCTGACCTCGCTGGTCGAGGCCCGGATGGTGATCGACGACAAGGTCGCGGTGGTGGCCCGGGGCTGGCACATCGCGACCGGCCCGAAGCCGTCCGTGGTCACACCCGGTGAGGCACAACCGGCGATCCCGGCGACCACCGACGACAGCATGGACTTCTTCGGGTACGGCCGGGCGACCGACTGGCGCGGCCTGGGCGGGCGGGTCCTCTCGGCCGAGGGCCGCGGCGACGTGTGGACCCGGGTCAACCACCCGCTGATCGCCGGCGTGGACCTGACCGGCGTGGCCCGCACGCTGATCGTGGCCGACGCCGCAAACGGCCTCTCGACCAACTTCGACCTGCACGAGTGGCTGAGCATCCCGCCCGGCATGGCGACCACGTTCCTGCGCCCGCCGGCCGGCGAGTGGGTGCGGCTGGCCGCGCGGTCGGACGTCACCGAGGACGGCATCGGCCTGTGCACCGGCGACCTGTTCGACCAGAACGGACGGATCGCGCAGGTCACCCAACCGCTGCTGGTTCGGAAGCGGTGAAGTCGGCCCGGTCGCGTGAGCGCCGGGACAGCCAGATGAACGGCAGCGCGAGCGCCGAGATCACGGCGGAGATGCCGAACGAGGCCGGGTAGCCCCACACGTCGGCCGAGCGGCCCAGGCCGGGCTGCGCGATCGCCCCGCCGGTCGAGGACATCAGCGAGTCGAAGGAGAGCAGGGTGGCCCGCTGCCGGGAGGGGATCATCCCGTTCAGGTACGCCTGACGCACCGGCATCAGGGCCGCGCTGGACAGCGCCCAGACCACGATCAGCAGCAGCGCGACCCAGAACACCTGGATCACCGCGAACAGCGCCACCACGATCACGCCGACCACCGACATGGCCAGGATCATCCCGGTGCGGCGGTGGAACAGCGGGCGCAGCCGCGGGCCGAGCAGGCCACCGCCGATCTGGGCGGCGGCCATCACCGCGGCGCCGAGACCGGCGACGCCGTACGCGGTGTCGTCGCCCCACAGGTTGAGCAGGTGGGGCTGGAGCGCGTACCCGACGTAGATGCCGATGCCCCCGGTGCAGACCGAGGCGATCATCAGCCACCGGACCGGACGCGCCCGCAGGCCGTACCGGGCCGAGTCGCCGGCGATGCGGCGTACCTCGGTGGCGAAGCCCTGACTCCGATCGGGCGTGAACCCCAGGTCGCGCATCAGCACCGCCGCCACCACGAACACCACCACGAGCACCGCGGCCCGCGCGACGTACGGCGCACCCAGCCCCAGCCACTGCGCGAGGTAACCGCCGCCGCCCGCGCCGAGCAGCATTCCCCCGCCCATGAACACCTGGGCCCGGGCGAACACCGAGTCGAGTTCGCCCTGATAGCCGGTGGCCCGCAACGCGTCGACCAGCCAGGCTTCGGTCGCGCCGGAGAAGAAGGTGAAGCCCAGCCCGAGCAGCACCGACGAGACCGCCCAGGCCCAGAACGGTCCCTCGATCACCCACAACCACAGGTAGAGCCCGGTCGTGACGGCCAGCGTGATCGTGCCGAGCAGATAGGACGCCCGGCGCCCCCACGAGTCGGCGACGATGCCGGTCGGCACCTCGAACAGCACCATCCCGGCGGTGAAGAACGCGTTAGCGGCGAACGCCTCGAAGTTGTTCAACCCGGCGTCGAGCAGGAAGATCGTATTGACGCCCCAGATGAGCGACGCGGCGAGAGTGTTGCCGAACCCGAGCACGTAGTACGTGCGACGGACCTGGGCGGCCGTGGACGTCATGCCGTTCATCCTGACCCTTGAGTACGACATCCGCGGGCACCAGCGTCACGCGCCGCCCGGCGGCCAGATCTTCCACCCAGCCGAAGGCCAGCGTGGCCAGACCCAGCAGCGACAGCACCACGGCCATCCGCCAGGCGTCGCCGGTCCAGCCGCGCACCGGCCAGCCCGCCGCCTCACCGGCGTGGGTCATCGCCACGATGATCGGCACGTGCCACAGGTAGATCGTCAGCGCCCGCGCGTTCAGCACGGTCACCGGGCGCCACGCCGGGATCGACGGCGAGAAGCGCAGCAGGACCAGGATCAGCGCCAGCGACCACAGCCCGTTGCCCAGCGGGATGTCGTTCAGGTCGTACCCCCGCGGCCCTGGATGGGTGACCACCCACACCGCCGCGGCCGCCGCAGCCGCCGCGGCCACCCACAGCAGCCGGCGGTCCCGCAGCTTGCCGTCGTGGTGGGCGAAGCCGATCAGCCACGCGCCGCCGTAGAGAGCCAGGTCGCGCAGGAGCGGCGGATGCACGGTCAGCCCGAGCAGCTGGGTGACGATCAGCGCGGCGTACGGCGTCGCGATCGTGACCAGCGGGAACTTCCGGTACAGCGGCAGCAGGATGGGCGAGAGCAGCACGAACCACAGGAAGTCACGCAGGTACCACATGGCGCTCAGGGCCTCGAGCCACGTGCCACCGGCCGGCGGGTCCTCCAGCGGGAAGAACCACATCAGCAGCTTCCAGTCCCAGGCCAGCCCGTCGATCATCATGGCCGGGACGGCGATCGCGGACAGCACCCAGACCGAGGGCAACAGCCGGCGCAGCCGCTTCTCGACGGCGAACGGACCCATCCGGTCGAGCGAGGCGGCCATCATCGAGCCGCCGAGCGCGAACATGATCGGCATCGCCGGGAACAGAACGGTCAACGCCGGCAATCCGGTGACGTGGTAGACGACCACCCGGACGACAGCCGCGGCACGGAGCAGATCCAGGTAGCGGTTGCGCACGGAACTAAGCCCTACCCAAACTTCGCGGCGGCTACAAACGGGCGTGAGAAGACCCACAATCCCGACATACAGCTGGGTTAATCAGAAACCGAGCTTACGCAGCTGCTTCGGGTCACGTTGCCACTCCTTGGCCACCCGCACGTGCAGATCGAGATACACCCGGCGGCCGAGCAGCGTCTCGATCTCGAGCCGGGCCCGGGTGCCCACGTCCTTCAGCCGCGCCCCGCGCGTGCCGATCACGATCGACTTCTGGCTGTCCCGCTCGACATAGAGGTCGGCGAAGATCCGGACCAGGTTGCCCTCCTCCTGCATCTCCTCGACCAGAACCGCGATCGAGTGCGGCAGCTCGTCGCGCACACCCTCCAACGCCGCCTCGCGGATCAGCTCGGCGATCAGCACCTGCTCGGGCTCGTCGGTCAGCATGTCGTCCGGGTACAGCTGCGGCGATTCGGGCAGATGCCCCACGATCACGTCGACCAGCGTCTCGACCTGGTGCCCGGACACCGCGCTCACCGGCACGATCTGCGCGAAGTCGTACAACTCGCTCACCGCTAGCAGATGTTGGGCCAGGGTCTGCTGATCGACCAGGTCGACCTTGGTCACCACGGCGATCACCACGGCCTTGAGCTCGGCGATCTCGGCCGAGATGAACCGGTCGCCACGCCCGATCGGCTCGTCCGCCGGCAGGCAGACGCCGATCACGTCGACCTCGCTCCACGTCTCTTTGACCAGGTCGTTCAGCCGCTCGCCGAGCAGCGTGCGCGGCCGGTGCAGGCCGGGCGTGTCGACCAGCACGAGCTGTGAGTCGGGCCGATGCAGGATGCCCCGGATCACATGCCGGGTGGTCTGCGGCTTGCTCGACGTGATCGCGATCTTCTGCCCGATGATCGCGTTGGTCAGCGTCGACTTGCCGGCGTTCGGCCGCCCGACAAAACACGCGAAACCCGCGCGATAGACGTCGGCCACGGCTTCCTGCCGCGCCACCGCCTTGTGCTGGTGCTGCTTACCCCGATGGGTACGCCCGGCGGCCGAGCCGCTTGCCTCGGTGCTGCCCGCCTTGCGGTGCCGGGGCTTGCGCACGCTGCCCTTCTTGGCCCCGCTGGAGCCCGTGGTGCCACGCTCGTCGGTCACGTGGTGACCGTTCCCAGCAAGGACCCGCCCGGACCGGCCACGTGGATCGGCGCGTCGGCCGACAGGTCACGCACCGCGGCCCGGCCCAGCTCGTCCAGCGTCGCCGCCTCGGTCACCACCGCCGCCGCCTCCAGCTTCGTCGCGCCCGCGGCGGCCGCCGAGGCCACCGCCAGCTGCAACGCGGTCACCGCGAGGCTCGGCAGGGCCACGCTCGCCGCCGCATACGTGCGGCCGTCCTGGTCGCGTACCGCCGCACCCTCTTCAGCGCCCACCCGCGCGCGTGAGCCGCGCGCCAGGGTGACCAGCTTCTGGTCCTCCGCGGTCAGGTCCGCGGTCGCGGGCGGGATGACTGCCTCAGGCATCAGCGTGTTGCCTCTCCTCGGTCTCTTCGTCGGCCGCGCCTTCCGGCACAGCCCGGTTGACCAGCACCGAGTCGATCCGGTTACGACGCCCGGTGGTGCCCTCGGCGGTCAGGTGCAGGCCGTTCACGTTCACCTCGGCGCCCGGTATCGGCACCCGGCCCAGCGCCTGCGCGAGCAGGCCACCGACCGTCTCGACGTCGTCGGCGGGCAGTTCCACCCCGAAGATCTCACCGAGGTCTTCGATCGGCAGCCGCGCGGTCACCCGCACCGCGCCGTCGTCCAGCGTCTCCACCGGCGGGCGCTCGACATCGTACTCATCGGTGATCTCGCCGACGATCTCCTCGAGGATGTCCTCGATCGTCACCAGGCCGGCCGTCCCACCGTACTCGTCCACGACGATCACCAGGTGGTTGCGGGCCGCCTGCATCTCGGAGAGCAGATCGTCGACCGGCTTGGACTCGGGCACGAACGTCGCCGCCCGCATCAGCTCGGCCACCGCCGCCTCGGACGCCGCCGGGTCGCCGTTCTGCGTACGCCGCACCACGTCCTTGAGATAAAGCACGCCGAGCACGTCGTCGACGCTCTCGCCGATCACCGGGATCCGCGAGAAACCCGACCGCAGGAACAGGTAGAGCGCCTGTTGCAAGGTCTTGCCACTCTCGATCCACACCATCTCGGTGCGGGGCACCATCACCTCGCGGACGATCGTGTCACCCAGCGCGAACACCGAGTGGATCATCTCGCGCTCGCCGTGCTCGACCACACCGCGCTGCTCGGCCAGGTCGACCAGCTCCCGCAGCTCGACCTGACTGCCGAACGGCCCCTCCGGGAAGCCCTTGCCCGGCGTCACCGCGTTACCGATCAGGATCAGCAGCGAGGCCAGCGGGTTGAACACCCGGCCGATCCAGCGCACCAGCGGCGCCGCGGCCCTGCCCACCGCGTACGCGTGCTGCCGCCCCAGCGTCCGCGGCGCCACGCCGACCACAACGAACGACACCACCGTCATCGCGCCCGCGGTCACCAGCGCGGCCCGCCAGCCGGCGCCGTACGTGTCCACACAGACCAGCGCCACCAGCGTGGTCGCGGTCAGCTCGCACAGCAGCCGCAGCAGGAGCAGCAGATTGAGGTGGCGCACCACGTCACCGGCCACCGCGGCCAGCGCCGCCGCGCCACGCTGCCCCTCCCGGGCCATCTCGGCCGCGCGGGCCGGCGACACGGTGGCCAGCGCCGCATCGGTCATCGAGGCCAGCCCGGCCAGGAAGACCAGCACCACCGCGTAGATCAGCAGTTGCAGGTCGGGTAGTCCGCCGTCCATCGGAATCAGCCGGCCTGGCGAGCGGACCGCCAGCTTTGGAGCAGCCTGGCCTGCAACGCGAACATCTCGCGTTCCTCCTCGGGCTCGGCGTGGTCGTAGCCGAGCAGATGAAGCACCCCGTGCACGGTGAGCAGATGGAGCTCGTCGGCCGGCGTGTGCTCAGCGGCGACCGCCTGCTTGGCCGCCACCTCGGGGGCCAGCACGATGTCGCCGAGCAGCGCCGGCTCACCGGCGCCGGCCTCACCCGGCCCGTGGTCGACGCTGCCCTCGTCCATCGGGAAGGCGAGCACATCGGTCGGACCGTCGCTACCCATCCAGCGATGGTTGAGCTCGGTCATGTAGTCGATGTCGACAAGCAGGATGGACAGCTCGGCGAGCGGGTTCACACCCATCTCGTCCAGGGCGTGGCGGGCCACCGCCAGGATCGCGTCGGTGTCGACCTCGACTCCCGACTCGTTGGCGATCTCGATGGACATAGTGGTGCTTCTCATCCCCTGAACTAGCGTCGCCGCCCGGCGCGGCCGCCCCCGGCGGCCCGGCCCGGAACGGCCCGGACTTGCTGTGCGCTCTCTTGCTCCTGCGCCTCGTCGAAGCGCTGGTAGGCGTCGACGATCTCGGCCACCAGCCGGTGTCGCACCACATCGGAGCTGGACAACTCGGCGAAGTGCACATCGTCGACGTTGCGCAGGATCTCTCGCACCACCCGCAGCCCACTGGACGTGCCGCCCGGCAGGTCGACCTGCGTGACGTCACCGGTGACCACGATCTTCGCCCCGAACCCGAGCCGGGTCAGAAACATCTTCATCTGCTCGGGCGTCGTGTTCTGAGCCTCATCCAGAATGATGAACGCGTCGTTGAGAGTGTTGTGGGTGACGATCAGATCGTCGGTGACGTACAGCGAGTCTGGCGCCGCCACCTGGATGCAGACCGTCTCCTCCTCGCCCAGCGGCTCGATCTCGTGAATGAACCGCATCGGACGACCGCCGCCGGTGGCGTTGTAGTGCGCCTGCTTGCGCTCCAGCCGGAACGGCTCGAGGCCGGCCGGCAGCCGGATGTCCATCACGAACGCGTCGTGCCGGTGGTGCACGTCACGGCCACGGGCGAGACCGGGCCGGCGCCCCAGCGCGGCACGCCGCCGGACGTAGGCGACACCACCGAGCGACCGCACCAGGAAGAGCACGTCGTCGCGAAGCTGCTCGGAGGACGTGGAGTACTGCACCCGGCAGGCGCGACCGCGCTGGGTCACCGGACCGCCGTCACTGTCGAACAGTCCTTGGAGCAACGCGAGTCGTACCGCGGCGCGGTTGAACTTGTAGACCTCGGGGACGAACTTCGTGTTCGACCTGGTGCCGGCGAGGTCGAGCTGACGCAGGATCGCGGTGACCGGATTCGCCGTGATCACACCGCCCCGGCCCCCACCGCCCGCTCGGCGAAGGATGTAGTCGACCTCGTTCTTGCGGGTCAGCTCGACGCCCGGCAGCGCGGCGTCCAGCGCCCCGGCCAGCTCGGGGTCGGCGGTGGTGAACGACGGCGTGGTGGCGGTGGTCAGGCAGCCGTCGCCGAGCAGGAGCCCGAGCGCGTACGGGTCCATCGGCACGTCCTGCCCGACGAACTCAACCGGCTCGACCAATGGCAACTCGTACCGGTGGACGTGTCCGCGGCGCAGGTTGCCGATCATCTCCTGGGTCTCGAGCGTGCGGGACGGACGGCCGTGGCTCCGGTCGTCCGGCGTACGCACCGTCCAGAGGTGTTCGCCACAGGCGATCGTCGAGGCACCGTCCTGCGTGGTGACCCGGTAGACCTGCTTGCGCCCCTGCGGGTAGACACCGAGCACCGGTGTGGGCAGGCCGTCGGAGCCGGTGACCAGGTCACCGGCCGCCAGATCGCCGATCGCGCGCCAGCCGTCCGGGGTCAGCACCTTCGCCGCGAGCGGCTGCGCCCGGCCACGCATGTAGGCCAAGGGGGCGACCTCGATCGTGCCGTTCTGCATCAGGCGCGGGATCGACTCGGGGTCGAGCATGTCGTGCAGCGCGTCGTACAGCGGCCGCAGGTAAGGGTCGATCTTCTCGTTCAGCGTGCCGGGCAGGAAGCCCAGCCGCTCGCCCGCCTCGACCGCCGGCCGGGTCAGGATGATGCGGTTGACCGCCTTGGCCTGGAGCGCCTGCACGGCCTTGGCCATGGCGAGGTAGGTCTTGCCGGTGCCGGCGGGGCCGATGCCGAAGACGATGGTGTTCTCGTCGATGGCGTCGACGTAGCGCTTCTGGCCCAGCGTCTTGGGGCGGATGGTGCGCCCGCGCCGGGAGAGGATGTTGAGCGTCAGCACCTCGGCCGGGCGCTCGGACGTGTTCTGCTCGAGCATCGTGGCGGTCCGCCGGACCGCGTCGACGGTCAGCGTCTCACCCTTCTCGATCAGCTCGATGAGCTCCGAGAAAAGACGCTCCGCGGTCGCGTTGTCGGCCGGCGAGCCGGTCACCGTGATCTCGTTGCCGCGGACGTGGACATCGCTGGCGAGGGTGCGCTCGATCAGGCGCAGGATCTCGTCCTTGGCGCCGAGCAGGTTCACCATGATCTTCGGGTCGGCGACCGAGATCTTGGTCTGCACCCGCGCCGCGCCGGACGCGCTCGACGTGTGGTCGGTGCTGGTCATAGGGGCGGCCCCGAGGACCTACGCCACCTGCTTCCTGTCTTGCGCCGTAAGGACCGCCCCATCGTATCCGTTCCGCGCCCGTGCCGCCGACACCATTACGGGTGCTCGCCGTGGCTGACCGGGAGCCCGTCGAAGGCTTCCTGGACGCGGGTGAAGCGATAGGTCGCCCAGTGCATCCGGACGATCACACCGTGTTCGTCCCGGGTGATCCGGAGCAGTTCGCCGGCCTCCCGTCCGGACACCGTCCGCAGCACGTCGGGGTCGTCGGGCGACGGCTCGAACACGGCCGGCGGGCGGTCGGCCGGCGCGTCACCGGCGCGCGCCTGCAGGGTGCCGTCGTGCCAGGAGAACTCGTACGGGAAGCCCTCGCCCCACCACCGGCCGAGCACCGGCTGGTAGCGCTCCGGGGCGGGCTCGCCGATCCGCCACGGCTTGATCTCGGCCGGGTCGAGCTCGGTGGCCAGGCGCAGCAGGTCGTGCGGCAGCTCGGCGATCTCCATGGCGGTGCCGGACGACGCGAGCACGGCACAGCCGAGCGCCCCCGGGTTGCCGTCGCCACCCCGCCGGCCGTAGACGGCGGAGAGGAACCCGGGCATGGCGCCGTCGTGGCCGACGTGCAGGATCCGCTTGCCGGCCGGCTGGAGGATCAGCCCCAGCCCGAAGCCGTAGACCCAGAGCTGCTCGTCGGTGGTGGTCAGCGGCCAGCGCATCTCGTCGACCGTGGCCGCCGCGAGCACCTTGCCGTCCGGGTCGACGATCTGCGGGTCGGCCAGGAACGCGGCCCACGTCGCCATGTCGGCGGCGGTGCTCCAGAGCTGGGCCGCGGGCGCCGCGCCGGCCATGTCGGTGACCGGTTCCGGGCGGGCGGCGTCCGAGTAGGCGTCGACCAGCCAGCCGACCACGGCGTCCTCGGTCGGGTGGTAGCTGGTCGAGGCCAGCCCGAGCGGCGTCAGCACCCGGTCGCTGAGCACCTCGAACCAGCTGCCGCCGCGCAGCCGGGCGACCATCTGCCCGAGCACGCCCAGCGCGAGGTTGGAGTAGTGGTAGCGGCGCGCGTTGGGCAGCACCCGCTCGGCCCGCTCGATCTCGGCGATCATCCGGTCGGCGGACGGCATCTCGAGCATGTCCCACACGTCGCCGTGCGGCTCACGCTGGAAGCCGGCGGTGTGCGAGAGCAGCCGGCGGATCGTGGCGTCGCCGTGCGCGGGCAGGTCGAGGTGCTTGCCGACCGGGTCGTCCAGGTCGAGCAGCCCGTCGTCGCGGGCCTGCATGATCAGCACCGCGGTGAAGGTCTTGGTCACCGAGCCGATCCGGAACCGGGAGCCGGCGTCCAGCGGCCGGGCCGGGTCGCCGGACTCGCCGACGGTGCAGGTCCAGAGGCCGCGGTCGGCCCGGTGCACGGCGACCGACAGGGCGGGCACGCGCGCCGCGGCCTGGACCTTGCGGGCCTCCCGCTCGTAGCGGTTCTCGGCCGCGGTCACGCGATGCTCAGCATGGGCCCGAGCGGCGTACCGCCGAGAACGTGACCGTGCGCGTGGAACACTTCCTGCCCCGCGTACCCCCCGGAATTGAAGATCAACCGGAACCCGTCGCCGCGCACTCCCTCGGCGTCGGCCACCGCCCCCGCCGCGGCCAGCACGTCGGCGGCGAGCGCGGGGTCGGCGGCGGCGAGCGCGGCCACGTCGGCGTGGTGAGCCTTGGGGATCACCAGCACGTGCACGGGCGCCTTGGGGTCGATGTCCCGGAAAGCGAGCGTCGTCCCGGTCTCGTGCACGACCGTGGCCGGGATCTCCCCCGCGACAATCCGGCAGAACAGGCAGTTGTCCACCGGGAGATCGTAATCGGGATCGGTTGGCCGACCCCGCCCAAAATCAAGATCAAGAACTTCATGTCGTAGCCGGGTGGGTGGTTCAGACCGTCGCTCCCGCCGAGGCCGGGCGCGCGGCTCCAAGGCCGTGACCGGCCAGAACAGAGCCGCCCACCCTTCATTCTGCGTGCGTGGTCACTCTCGCTTTGGTCGCCGCGCCTGTGGACAACGCCGAAAATCGTCCCACGCGTCGGCTACATTCCTGCCCACCCACAAGGGCGGGGGCGGCGGCGGTGCGGCGGTGGCAATCTCAAGATCAACGGCGTCGCTCAGGCCCTAAGCTCCCGGAATGACATCACGAGCGGTCCTGGTGACCGGGTCTTCGCGGGGTTTGGGGCGGGCGATCGCTCAGCGGTTCGCGGCGGGCGGCGATCGGGTGGCGGTGCATCACCGGGCCACCCGCGCCCAGGCCGAGCAGCTGGTTTCGGAACTGCCGGGCGACGGGCACGTGATCGTGCAGGCCGACATGGCCGAGCCGGAGGCCGTGCGGGCGATGGTGGACGCCGCCGCGGACGGCCTGGGTGGGCTGGACGTGCTGGTCAACAATGCTGGAATCTTCGGGTCGCCGCCGGCCGTGCCGGTTCTCGAGGCCGGCTACGACGAGTGGCGGGAGATGTGGCGGCGCACCTTCGACGTGAACCTGTTCGGGGCGGCCAACGCCTGCTGGGCGGCCGTGCAGCACATGCGGGCCGGGGGCGGCCGGATCATCAACGTGTCGTCGCGCGGGGCGTTCCGGGGTGAGCCGGAGCAGCCGGCCTACGGCGCGTCGAAGGCGGCCATGAACTCGATGGGCCAGTCCCTGGCCGTGGCCCTGGCCCACCTCGGCATCGCGGTGGGCACGGTGGCGCCCGGCTTCATCGAGACCGACATGACCAACGAGCACCTCAAGGCCGAGCGGGGCGCCGCGATCCGGTCGCAGAGCCCGTTCGGCCGGGTCGCCCAGCCCGACGAGGTGGCCGCCGCCGTGCACTGGCTCGCCTCGCCGGAGGCCGTGTGGGCCTCCGGCGCGATCATCGACATGAACGGCGCGTCCTACCTGCGCACCTGAGGCCGGCTGCTCCCCTGCCGGAGGCCGGCGGCTTGTTCAGCCCGAGGACGGCTGCTTGTTTCGCCTGCGCCGGCTCACGCCCCGACGGTGAGGGAGACGACCAGGCGCGGGTCGTCGAGGGCATGCGCGGCGACGATCTCGTAGTCGCCCGCGACCGTGTGCCAGCCGCCGTCCGCCCAGGTCTGGAACGTGCGCTCGGGCAGGTCGACGCGGGCGGTCACGCTCTCGTCCGGGTGGGCGGTCACCGTCGCGAAGCCGGCCAGCCATTCCGCCGGGCGTTCGTCGTCCGGTGCGGCCGGGCGCACGTACACCTGGATGACCTCGCGCCCCTCCCGCGCGCCGGTGTTGGTCACGGTGATCTCCGCCGTGCCGTCGACGACGCGCAGCGCCTCGTAACTCCACGTGGTGTAGCCGAGCCCGTGCCCGAACGCGTAGTGCGGCTCCCGCGAGGCCCGTTGCCACGCTCGGTAACCGACGAAGACGCCTTCGTCATAGGACACGACCCCGCCCTGCGGGGTGACGTCGAGGACCGGGCAGTCCTCGGCGCGGCGCGGCCAGGTCGTCGGCAGGCGGCCGCCCGGCTCGAGCACGCCGAGCAGCACGTCGGCCAGCGCCGCGCCCGCCTCCTGCCCCGGGAACCAGGTCAGCACGACCGCGGCCACGTCATCGGCCCACGGCAGCAGCACCGGCGCGCCCGCGTTGACCACCACGACCGTGCGCGGATTGGCCGCCGCCACCCGCCGGACCAGCTCGTCCTGGGTGCCGGGCAGGGCCAGCGAGGTGCGGTCGAAGCCCTCCGACTCGACCTGCTCGGTGGTGCCCACCACGACGATCGCGACGTCCGAGCCGGCCGCCAGCGCCGCCGCCTCGGTGATCATCTCGGCCGCGTCCGGGCCGGGCGGCCGGTGCCCGAGCGTGGTCGAGACGGTGTGCGCCATCCCGGCCGGAATGATCTGGGTCAAGATCACTTCGACGGGTACGCCGGCCGCCAGCGTCACGGCGGCCCGATGTTCCCGCGGTGACAGCAGCAGCTCGCCACGCTCCGTACCCTCGGCATGAAGCGCGCCCCGATAAACCTCGCGCTCACCCACCGTGAGAACAAAGGTGCCGAAGCCCGATACCGCGAACACGTGCTCGCCGTCCACGGCCGGGGTGAACGTGCCGGCGATGGTGAGCCCGTCGACGTCCGCCGGGTCGAGCCGCCCCGGCAGGTCCCCGATCCAGCGCAGCGCCGCCTCACCCACCGCGAAGTCGTACTTCCCGGCCAGGTCGACCCGCAGCCCCGTCCATTCCGGACCACGTGCCGGCGGCAGGAAGGGCCGCGGGTCGGCGCCGGTGGCGTACGCCACGTCCACACCCGACAGCGACCGCCCGATGCCTTCCAGCGGCGAGATCACATGCGGCGGGGTCACCGTGGCGCTGCCGCCACCGAGCACCCGGGCGTCCAGGGCCAGCGCCCCGATCACCGCGACCCGGGTCAGCGCGGCCGGCTCCAGCGGCAACGTGAAGTCCTCGTTCCGCACCAGCACGAACGACCGGGCCGCCACCTCGTGCGCGACCGCCGACCCGTCGAGCTCCGGCCATTCACCCGAGGGCGGCGGGCCCAGCGCACCGACGCGGGCGGCGAGACGAAGCACCCGGCGTACCTTGGCATCGATCTCTTCCTCGGGAACCAGCCCGGCGCGCACCGCCTCGACCAACGCCTCGCCCCACGGGTTCTGCATGGCCGGCATGGCGATGTCGAGCCCGCCCAGCGCCGCACCCACCGTGTCCCGGGCCGCCCGCCAGTCCGACACGACGATCCCGTCAAAACCCCATTCGTCCTTGAGTACGCGCTGCTGAAGCTCCGCGTGCGACGACATCGGCGACCCGTTGACGCCGTTGTAGGCCGACATCACACCCCAGCCACCCGCGCGCACCACCCGCTCGAACGGCGGCAGATAGACCTCACGCAGCGCCCGCTCGGAGATCCGCACGTCCACGGTCATCCGCTCGGTCTCGAAGTCGTTGCCGACCAGATGCTTGACCGTCGTGCCCACCCCGAGCGACTGCACGCCCGTCACGAAGGCCGCGGCGATCTCGCCCGTGAGCAGCGGATCTTCCGAGAAACACTCGAAGTGCCGGCCGTTGAGCGGCGTCCGGTGCAGGTTCACGGTCGGCGCGAGCAGCAGATGCACCCCCTTGCGCCGGGACTCCTGCCCGAGCAGGCGCCCGGCCCGCTCGACCAGCTCCGGGTCCCAGGTGGCGGCCAGCGCGGTCGGGCTGGGCAGCGCCACCGACGGATCCTCGGGCGCCCACCCCGTGCCCCGGACCCCCACCGGCCCGTCCGACATCACCAGCGACCGCAACCCGATCCGCGCTATCTCCGGCAGCGACCAGAAGTCCTGCCCTCCGAGCAACGACACTTTTTCCTCGAGGGACAGCTCACTGATCAATTCATCCACGCCTCGATCATTTCATCTTGATCGCCGGGGCGGCGGGTTGCAGGCTGGGACAATGCTGTTTCGGCAGGACGCGCTGGACCGGATCCGCGACGGACGGGTGTCGGTGGTCTTCCGGCGCTGGGAGCGCGCCCGGGTCCGCGCCGGCAGCCGGCTGCGCACCATGATCGGCGTCGTCGAGGTGCGCGCCGTCTCGGTGATCAAGCGGATCTCCGCCGCCGACGCCCGGGCGGCCGGCTACCCGAACGCCCGGTCAGCCCTGGCCGACCTGCCCCAGAAGGCGGGCGACGTCTACCGGATCGAGGTGGCGTACGCCGGCGACGACCCCCGCGTGGCCCTGCGGGAGACGGCGGACCTCCCCGACGACGAGTGGGCGACCCTGATCACGCGGCTCGACCGGATGGACACCACCGGCGCGCGCGGCCCATGGACGAGGCGGGTGCTGGCCGTGATAGCCACCCATCCCGGGACACGGGCCGGTGACCTGTGGTCCGACCTCGGCTATCCGGACATGCTGACCTTCAAGCGCGACGTACGCCGCCTGAAAGAACTAGGCCTGACCGAGAGCCTCCCCGTCGGCTACCGGCTCTCCCCCCGCGGCGCCGCGGCCTGGGCCCGGATGCCCGAAAGCCGAAGCCCCAACCCGTAGTCGATCCCGCTCGCCTACCAGCGCCCCATCCGCGCCGACAGCACCGAGATCGCCGCGACCCCGGCCGTGCTGGTCCGCAGCACCGCCTCGCCCAACCGCACCGGCACCGCCCCCGCGGCCACGAACGCGTCGATCTCAGCGTCGGTGATGCCGCCCTCCGGCCCCACCACCAGCGCGATCTCCCCCTCAGACGGCAGCTCAGCCGCGGTGAGCGGCGACGTCGCGTCCTCATGCAGCACAAACGCCGCCGCCGCGGCCGACAAGCGGGCGGCGACCTGCGACGTTCCCAGATCTGGCGCCCCGGAGACGACCGGCAGCCACGGCCGGCGGGACTGCTTGGCCGCCTCGCGCGCCGTCGCCGCCCACTTGGCCTGGGCCTTCGCGCCTCGGTCGCCGCGCCACTGGGTGACGCAGCGGGAGGCGGACCAGGGGATGATCTCGTCGACGCCGACCTCGGTCATCGCCTGGACGGCCAGTTCGCCGCGGTCGCCCTTGGGGATGCCCTGGATGACGGTGAGCGACGGGGTGGGGGCGGGGACGAAGGTCGGCGGGGACAGGTGGAGGACGACGCTGCCCTTGGCCACGGAGGTGACCGTGGCGGCGATGGAACCGCCGCGGCCGTCGGACAGGGTGACGGGCGCGCCGGGGCGGACGCGCTGGACGTCCGCCGCGTGGTGGCCTTCAGGGCCGTCGAGCGTGAAGGAAGGACCCGTCGGCAGCTCGGCGACGAGGAACAGGGACGCCGACATCAGTGGCCGTTGAAGGCGTCCCGCATCCGGGAGAAGAAGCCGCCCTGTTTGCTGAGCTCGGCCACGTCTTCGCCGCGGGTCTTGGCGAAGTCGCGCAGCATCCGCTCCTGGTCGGAGGTCAGCTTGGTCGGCGTCTTCACGTCGAGGTGCACGAACAGGTCGCCGCGGCCCTGGCCGCGCAGGTGGGGGACGCCCTTGCCGCGGATGCGGAGCGTGCTGGCGGGCTGGGTGCCCTGCTTGACCTCGATGGACTCTTCGCTGTCGAGCGTCTTGATGGTCAGGCGGGTGCCGAGCGCGGCCGCGGTCATCGGGAGGGTGACCCGGCAGTGCAGGTCGTCGCCCTTGCGGCTGTAGACGTCGTGCGGCCGCTCGTGGATCTCCACGTACAGGTCGCCGGCCGTGCCGCCGCCGGGACCGACCTCGCCCTGCTGGGCCAGGCGGATCCGCATGCCGTCCTCGACCCCGGCGGGGATCTTGACCGTCAGGCTGCGGCGGGTACGGATACGCCCGTCGCCCGCGCACGTCGGGCACGGCGACGGGATGACCGTGCCGTGACCCTGGCAGACCTGGCAGGGGCGGGACGACACGACCTGCCCGAGGAAGGTGCGCTGAACGCTCTGCACCTCGCCCCGGCCGGCGCACGTCTCGCAGGTGGCCAGGTGGGTGCCGGGCGCGGTGCCGGCGCCGGAGCACTGGGTGCACAGCACGGCGGTGTCGACCGTGATCGGCGCCTCGACCCCGAACGCGGTCTCCTGCAGTTCCAGCTCGAGGCGGAGGATCGCGTCGGCCCCGGGACGGGTACGCGGCCGCGGGCCCCGCGACGCGCCACCGGCGGCGGTGCCGAAGAAGGCATCCATGATGTCCTGGAAACCGACGAACGGTCCGGCCCCGGGCCCACCCGGGCCGGCGCCACCGCCCCCGGGCGCCAAGGGGTCACCGCCGAGGTCGACGATCTGCCGCTTCTGGTCGTCGGAGAGGACCTCGTAGGCGGCGTTGATGTCCTTGAACTTCTCGTGCGCCTCCGGGTCCGGGTTCACATCCGGGTGGTACTGGCGAGCCAGCTTGCGGTAGGCGCGCTTGATCTCGTCATCGGTGGCATCCCGGCCGATGCCGAGAATTCCGTAGTAGTCCTTCGCCACGGGCTTTGGAGTCCTCAATGTTCGCGCAGATCCATCAATTCTGGGCCAGCAAGTCGCCAAGGTACCTTGCCACTGCACGCACGGTGGCGATGTTGCCGGGGTAGTCCATGCGGGTCGGCCCGAGCACACCGAGCCCACCGATGATGGTGCCGCCCGGGCCGTACCCGGTGCTCACCACCGAGGCCGACCGCAGGTTGTCGATCTCGTTCTCGTCGCCGATCCGGACCCGGGTGGTGCTGGGCTCGACCTCGCCGATCAGCTTGAGCAGGATGACCTCCTCCTCGAGCGCCTCCAGCACGGGCCGGAGCGAACCCTGGAAGTCAAGCATGCCGCCGCGCGTCAGGTTGGCCGTACCGGCCAGCATCAGACGTTCCTCGGAGCGCTCGACCAGTGTCTCGAGCAGCACGGTGGCCAGGCAGGCCATCGTGCTACGGCGTTCCGGCGCACAGTCGTCGACCAGCGCCTGCACGAGCGGCGGCGTGTCGGCGAGCCGCTGCCCGGCGAGTTTCTCGTTGACCTTGCGCCGCAGCTCGGTGACGTCGTCGGCGGCGATCGGGCCGGGCATCTCGACCAGGCGCTGCTCGACGCGGCCGGTGTCGGCGATCATCACCAGCATGACGCGGGTGGTGGAGATCGGGACAAGCTCGAGATGGCGTACGGAGGAGCGCGCCAGGCTCGGGTACTGCACCACGGCCACCTGGCGGGTGAGCTGGGCCAGCAGCCGCACCGTGCGGTGCACGACGTCGTCGAGGTCGACCGGGTTGGCCAGGAAACGCTCGATGGCCCGCCGCTCGGCCGGGCTGAGCGCCTTGATCCGGGACAGCCGGTCGACGAAGAGGCGGTAGCCGGCGTCGGTCGGCACCCGGCCGGCGCTGGTGTGCGGCTGCCGGATGTAGCCCTCTTCCTCGAGCACCGCCATGTCGTTTCGCACGGTGGCCGGGGAGACGCCGAGCTGGTGACGCTCGACCAGGGCCTTGCTGCCGACCGGTTCCTGGGTGGCGACATAGTCTTCGACGATGGCGCGGAGGACGTCGAGTTTGCGGTCATCGAGACTCATCTGACCCCTCCCCCGCTCGTTGGCACTCCTGATCGGCGAGTGCCAGTCTACGTCGCCACTCGCCGCCGCGCGATGATCGCACCCACGGCGGTTGGTCTCGACTACGTTGAGCTGCGGTCCTACCGTGTCAGCCATGACTGAACCGCCTCGTCCGCCGGGTGACGGAAATCCGTACGACCCGACGACGCCGCTCAACCCATATCCGGGTAACGAGCCGACCTCCGGATCGGCCCCGCCTCCGCCTCCGACGCCGCCGACGTACGGCTCGCCGCAGCCGCCGACCTACGGCTCCCCGCCACCGTCCTCCGGCGCCGGTGGATACGGCCCGCCGCCCAGCTCAGGGGCGGGTGGGTACGGTCCGCCGCCGTCCTCCGGCGCCGGTGGCTACGGCCCGCCGCCCGGCTCGGGCGCGGGGGGCTACGGCGCGCCCCCGCCCGATCCCGGCTACGGCCAGCCCGGGGCCTACGGCCAGCCCGGTGGTTACGGGCAGCCCGGCTACGGCGCGGCCGGCGCCGGTCCCGCCCCGGTCGGCTATGCCAACAATGACGAGAAGACCTGGGCCCTCGTCGCCCATTTCGGTGGCATCCTCGTCGGCTTCATCGCGCCGCTGGTGGCGATGTTGGCCAAGGGCAACGAGTCGCCGACCGTCCGCGCGCACTCGGTCGAGGCGCTGAACTTCCAGATCACCTGGGGCATCGCCACGATCGTCGCCTCGATCCTGGCGGCGTGCACGGTGGGCATCCTGTTCTTCCTGCCGATGATCACCTGGGTGGTCGTCATCGTGTTCTCGATCATCGCGGGCATGAAGGCGAACGAGGGTCAGCTCTACCACTACCCGGCCACGTTCCGGATGGTCAAGTAACGAGGTCGCGTACCACGGCGTCGGCCAGGAGCCGCCCGCGAAGGGTGAGTTCGAGCCGGCCGGCGCCGTAGGCCGCCGCGTCGAGCAGGCCGTCGCCGAGGAACCGCGCGGTCACCGACGGGTCGAGCCCGGCCAGCGGCATGCCGTCGCGCAGCCGCACGCGCAGCATCACATCTTCCATGCGCTGGTCCGAGGCGGTGAGGATCTCCCGGCCGTGTCCGGGCGAGTCGCCGTCGGCGAGCTTCCGGGCGTACGCGGACGGGTGTTTGACGTTCCACCACCGGACGCCGCCGACGTGGCTGTGTGCGCCCGGGCCGGCGCCCCACCAGTCGCCACCGGTCCAGTAGAGCATGTTGTGGGCGCAGCGGGCGGCCGGGCCGGACGCCCAGTTGGACACCTCGTACCAGGTCAGACCGGCCGCGGCGAGCCGCTGGTCGGCGGCCAGGTAGCGGTCGGCGGCCACGTCGTCGTCGGGGTAGGGCAGGTCGCCGCGGCGCATCCGGGCGGCCAGCCGGGTGCCGTCCTCGACGATCAGGGCGTACGCGCTGACATGGTCGACGCCGGCCGCGACCACCGTGTCGAGCGACCGGGCGAAGTCGTCCGCGGTCTCCCCCGGCGTGCCGTAGATCAGGTCGAGGTTGACGTGCTCGAACCCGGCCTCGCGGGCCTCGGTCGCGGCCTCGGGCGCGCGCCCGGCGGTGTGCCGGCGGTCGAGCACGGCCAGCACGTGTGGTGAGGCCGACTGCATGCCCAGCGAGATGCGCGTGAAGCCGGCCCGGCGCAGCGCCCGCAGCGAGCCGGGGGTGACCGACTCGGGGTTGGCCTCGGTGGTGATCTCGGCGCCCGGCGCGAGTCCCCAGGTGGCGTCGATCGCGTCGAGCACCCGGGCCAGGTCGCCGGGGTCGAGCAGGGTGGGCGTGCCGCCGCCGACGAACACGGTGTCCACCCGCCGGGGGCTGACCACCTTGCCGGCCAGGCGGAACTCGGCCAGCACCGCGTCCAGGTAACCCTCCTGGCTCGCCTCGGTCGAGGTGTACGTGTTGAAGTCGCAGTAGCCGCAGCGGCTGGCGCAGAACGGCACGTGGACATAGACCCCGAATCCGTTTTGTCCGGCTCCGGCGGCGACATCGTCGGGCAGCGACCCGTCGGCGGGGACGGGCTCACCCTCGGGCAGCGGACCAGGCATCCGTCAAGTGTGCACCGCCGCCGATAGGGTCTCCGCATGGAGCTGGTCCACACCTCGACGTCCGCCGGGATCACCACGCTGACCCTGGACAGCCCGGCCAACCGCAACGCGCTGTCCAGCACGCTGATGTCCGAGCTGCTCGACGCGCTGGCGACCGTGCTCACCGACGCCTCCGCCCGCGCCGTGGTGCTCACCCACACCGGCCCGGTCTTCTGCGCCGGCGCCGACCTGAAGGAGACCCAGCAGGTCACCTCCGGCCGCGGTCGGCTGCCGGCCGAGATGATGTCCGATCTGCTCGCGGCCATCTGGGAGTTCCCCAAGCCGGTCGTCGCGCGGGTCGGTGGTCCGGCTCGGGCCGGCGGGCTCGGCCTGATCGCGGCGGCGGACATCGCGGTGTGTACGCGGGACGCGACGTTCGCCTTCACCGAGGTGCGTCTCGGGGTGATCCCGGCCGTGATCAGCGCCACCGTGCTGCCCCGGCTGGCCCCTCGCGCCGCGGCCGAGCTCTACCTCACCGGCGACACCTTCGACGGGGCCCGCGCGGCCGAGATCGGCCTGGTCACGGCGGCGGTGCCGGCCGACGAGCTGGACGACACCGTGGCCCGCTACTGCGACTCGCTGGTCCGCGGCGGTCCGCTCGCGCTGGCCGGGACCAAGCAGATTCTGCGGCGTACGCCGGCCGAGTCCGTCCGCGCCGATCTCGCCGACCTGGCCGCCAGGTCGGCCGGATACTTCAAGTCCGAGGAGGGTCGCGAGGGCGTGGCGGCGTACCGCGAGAAGCGGCCGGCCGCGTGGATCCCGCAGTGACCATCTCCTGATGCGCTCGTTGTCTACGCTTGGCGTCCGTCAGCGAGAGGGGTGTGGGTGAGCAAGAAGCCGGTCGCGGTGCTGCTGGTGCTCGGCATCGCCGCCGTGGCCGGGGTGATCGCCGTGGTCAACTCGATGGGCAGCTCGATCAAGTCGATCAACCTGCCGCGCATCGGACCGGCCTGCGTGGTCTCCGCCGACGGCGGCGAGGTCGCCCTCGACACCGTCCAGATGGCCAACGCCGCGACCATCACCGCGGTCGGCGTCATCCGGAAGATGCCCGAGCGGGCGATCGTGGTCGCGCTCGCCACCGCGCTCCAGGAGTCCAAGCTGGAGAACCTGGAACACGGCGATCGTGACTCGCTCGGCCTCTTCCAGCAGCGTCCCAGCCAGGGCTGGGGCAAGCCGGACCAGCTCGTCGACCCGCGCTACTCGTCGAAGAAGTTCTACTCCTCGCTCAAGCGGGTCAAGGGTTGGCAGAACATGCGGGTCACCGACGCGGCCCAGCGGGTGCAGAAGTCGGCCTACCCGGAGGCGTACCAGAAGTGGGCCGAGGAGGCCGAGGTGCTGGCCAAGGCCCTGACCGGCAAGGCCACCGGCGCGGTCGCCTGCACGATCACCGGCGAGCCGGCGATGCGCGGCCAGACCGCGATCCGCAAGGTGACCGCCGGGCTGAAGCTGGACTGGGGCCGCGGGCTGGGCCAGCCGGTGACCCAGCCGACCGGCCTGACCCTCGCCATCAGCAACATCGACACCGGTTGGCGGTACGCGCACTGGCTCGTCTCGCACGCCCGGGACACCGGTCTCGAACGAGTACGTTTCGCTGACCTGGAGTGGCATGCCCCTACCGGCAAGTGGCAGCCGGTAACCGACGATCGCAAGGCCGGCAATGCTCATGTGGTCGTCGAAGTCTTCAGCTGAACAGAGAGCCAACACATTCACATTGCTCTCCGTGATGTCGACCGGGTTCGCAGGTCATAGCGCTGCGTATACACCGCCATGGACAGATAGCGACCGCGGCTGGTACTAGTTAGTCGTGCTGAGCGCCCTCGAGTGGATCGTGCTGGGAGCCGGCAGCGCCGCCGCAATCGTCTTCGGGGTCTGCCGCCACCGACCGGCCCGAGTCGGACCCTGGCTCCTGCTGGCCGGGTCCATCGTGGTGCTCGCCATCGGCGACGCCGCCCTGGCCCTCGACCACGGCGCGTTCGCCGAGGCCTGCTACTACGGCATGTTCGTGCTGGTCGCCTGTGGACTGATGCAGTTCACCCGCGGTGGCGCGGTGCTGGTCGACCGCGCCCGCCTGATCGACCTGCTCGCCTTCTCCTGCTCGGCGCTGCTGGTCGTCTGGGTCTTCGTGATCGGCGACACCGGCCAGTTCGGGCAGATCTCGGCCGCCGACGTGATCGGCGACGTGCTGCTGATCGGGGTGGCCGCCCGGCTGATCGTGGCGAGCAACCGCAACGTGTCGGCGATCCTGCTGCTGGTCGGGGCGGTCGGCATGCTGGGCTCGGACATCGCCTGGGGCCTGGCCGAGAACTGGGCCACCGAGTCCGGCTACCGGGTGCTCTACCTGGCCTGGGGCGCGGCCGCGCTGCACCCCTCGATGGCCCGGCTCACCGCGCCGATGCCGGTCCGCCCGTCGCCCTGGCGCGGGCACTGGGCGGCGCTGCTGGGCATCTCCGTCGCCACGCCGCCGGTGGTGCTGTTCGTCGAGGCGGTCAGTGGTGGCGTCACCGACGGCGTGCTGATCGCCGTGGTGGGCGCGCTCACGCTCACCATGACGATCACCCGCCTCGCCGACTCGGTCGGGCAGAACAGCCGGGCCCTGTCGCGGGAGCGAGCCCTGCGGGAGGCCAGCGCGGCGCTGGTGGCGACGGCCGACCTGGATGGCGTGGACCGGGCGGTGCGGGCGGCGGTCCGCGGCCTGATGCCGGCGTACGCGCTGGAGAAGGTCGTCTTCGCGATGGACGACCGCCAGCTCACGTGCGAGGCGGTGCCGCCGGCCGGCGCCGATCCGCGCGGCCGCAGCTGGTGGGTCGAGGACTCGGACAACGACGCCGCCACCCTGGTCTGCCCGCTGTGGCTCGAGCCGCTCGCGGTGGCCCGCCCGAGCGGCGGCGCGCTGGTCGTGGCCGGTCGCCGCGAGGACCTGACCGCCACCCAGGACGCCCTCGAGGTGCTGGCCGGCCAGGCCGCGCTCGCCCTCGACCGGATCTCCCTGGTCGAGGCGGTCGGCCGCCGCGACAGCGACCTCTACCTGCGGGCGGTCATCAGCAACACCGCCGACCTGATGATGGTGATCGACGAGGACCAGCGCATCCGGTACGCGAGCCCCGCGCTCCGCGACCTGATCGGCGCGGACGAGCTCCCGCCGCTGGCCACCCTGACCGAACTGGTCCACCCCGACGACCGCACCCAGGTCCGCCAGGCCCTCCAGGACGACGGCGACGGCGTGCTCTTCTGCACCCTGCAACGCGCCGACGACCGGCAGGTCCTGGTCGAGGCGACCTACCGCGACCTGCGCGACGACCGCCTGGTCCAGGGCTACGTGGTGACCATGCGCCACGTGCCGACCGGCCACGAGCCCGACGAGCGCCTGCCCCACGTCGACCACCTCGACGACATGCCGGCCTGGGTCAACCGCCGCAACGCCCGGCAGAAGTTCCGCTACTGAACCGTCACCGGGATACGCACCGGCCCGCGCACGAGGACGAAGACCAGCAGGAGCGCCATCACGCCGACACCGGCCCACATGGCCCGCTGCCGGCCGTCGACGAAGGCCCTCGTGCAGGACGAAGGTCAGCCCGACCGTGGCCACCATCGAGGTCAGCGAGCCGACGACGTCGAAGCCGTGCCGCGTCTCCTCGCGGGAGTTCGGCACCGCCCGCAGCGCCAGCACCGCCGCCACGATCACCAGGACGACCGGCAGGACGAACAGCCACCGCCAGGTCGCCACGTCGACCAGCAACGCCGACAGGTACATGCCGAGCAGGCCACCGCCGGCCGCGACGCCGGTCCACACGCCGATCGCCTTCGACCGCTGCTCGTCGGGGAACGTCGAGGTGATGACGGCCAGGGTGACCGGCATGATCATCGCGGCGCCGACCCCGCCGGCGACCCGCGCGGCCAGCGCGGATGCGGCCGCGGACCACCTCGGACAGATCGACCTGCGACATGGCCGTCATGCTGCGGCTCGGCCGGACCCTCGACCGGGAAAGGCGAGAGCGCCGGACCCGTGGGGGAAACGGGCCCGGCGCTCTCTTGCCCTTCGGGCGCCTCGCGTCTTTCTCGGCGCCTCGCGTGCTTCTCTTGCCTGTCTTGCCTGGCGTCTTGCCTGTCTTGCCTGGCGCCGTCTTCGGCGCTTCGCGTGCTTCCGCTTGCCTGGCGCCGTCTTTGGCGCTTCGCGTGCTTCCGCTTGCCTGGCGCCGACTTCGGCGCCTCAGGTCAGCGGGTCAGGCGCCGGCGACGGGTGCCGACGCCGGCGACCAGGGCGACGCCGATGGCCGCGAGCACGACCTGGAAGGCCAGCTCGGCCCAGTTGATGAGGCCGCCGGAGTCGGTGTTGACGCCGAACGCGCGGGCCAGCACGGTGCCGAGAAGCGCGGCCACGACACCGACCAGCATGGTCAGCCAGACCGGGATGTGCTGCTTGCCGGGTACGACCAGGCGGCCCAGCGCGCCGATGACCAGACCGATGATCAGGGCCATGATGATTCCGGTGACAGTCATTGGGGGTCCCTCCTCAGGGATGGAGCAAGGTGTTGCGTCCGTCGAACCGAGGAGTTCCCGACCCTTCCAGAACCCAAACCGCTCGATCGAGATCTAGTCCCGTTCGAGCGGTTATGACCCTGAATTACTTCTTGTTCGCCCCTTTTGCGTCGGGGGAATCGGAGGTGCTCAGCGCCGCGATGAAGGCCTCTTGCGGCACCTCGACCCGGCCGACCATCTTCATCCGCTTCTTGCCTTCCTTCTGCTTCTCGAGCAGCTTGCGCTTCCGGCTGATGTCACCGCCGTAGCACTTCGCGAGCACGTCCTTGCGGATGGCGCGGATCGTCTCGCGGGCGATGATCCGGCTGCCGATGGCCGCCTGGATCGGCACCTCGAACTGCTGGCGCGGGATCAGCTTCTGGAGTTTCGCGGCGATCCCCACGCCGTACCCGTAGGCCTTGTCCTTGTGGACGATCGCGCTGAACGCGTCGACCGGCTCGCCGTGCAGCAGGATGTCGACCTTCACCAGGTCGGCGACCTGCTCGCCGGACGGCTCGTAGTCGAGCGACGCGTACCCCTTGGTCTTGCTCTTGAGCTGGTCGAAGAAGTCGAAGATGATCTCGGCCAGCGGCAGCGTGTAGCGCAGCTCGACCCGCTCGGTGGAGAGGTATTCCATGCCGAGCAACTGGCCGCGGCGGCCCTGGCACAGCTCCATGACCGCGCCGACGTACTCGTTGGGCACCAGGATCGTGGCGCGCACCACCGGCTCGTGGATCTCGGCGATCTTGCCCTCGGGGAACTCGCTCGGGTTGGTGACCGTGGACTCCTGAAGATCCTCGGTGATCACCTGGTAGACCACGTTGGGCGCGGTGGAGATCAGGTCGAGGTTGAACTCGCGCTCCAGCCGCTCGCCGATGATCTCGAGGTGGAGCAGGCCGAGGAAGCCGCAGCGGAAGCCGAAGCCGAGCGCCGTGGACGTCTCGGGCTCGTAGGTGAGCGCGGCGTCGTTGAGCTTGAGCTTGTCGAGCGCGTCACGCAGCGCCGGGTAGTCCGAGCCGTCGATCGGGTAGAGGCCGGAGTAGACCATCGGCCTCGGGTCCTTGTAGCCGCCCAGGGCCTCCTTGGCCGGCCGGGCGTGGCCGGTGACGGTGTCGCCGACCCGGGACTGGCGCACGTCCTTCACGCCGGTGATCAGGTAGCCCACCTCGCCGACGCCGAGCGCGCCCGCCTTCTCCATCTCGGGCGAGACGACGCCGATCTCCAGCAGCTCGTGCACGGCGCCGGTGGACATCATCTTGATCTTGTCGCGGGCCTCGATCCGGCCGTCGATCACCCGGACGTAGGTGACCACACCGCGGTACACGTCGTACACCGAGTCGAAGATCATCGCCCGGGCCGGCGCGGCCGCGTCGCCCACCGGCGCCACGAAGTTCCGCACGATCTCGTCCAGCAGGTGTTCCACGCCGACGCCGGTCTTGCCGGAGACGCGCAGCACGTCGTCGGGCTCGCAGCCGATCAGTTTGGCGAGTTCCTCGGCGTACTTCTCGGGCTGGGCCGCCGGCAGGTCGATCTTGTTGAGCACCGGGATGATGCGCAGGTCGTTCTCCATCGCGAGATAGAGGTTGGCCAGCGTCTGCGCCTCGATCCCCTGGGCCGCGTCGACCAGCAGCACGGCGCCCTCACAGGCGGCCAGGCTGCGCGACACCTCGTAGGTGAAGTCGACGTGGCCCGGAGTGTCGATCATGTTGAGCACGGCCGTGTCGCCCTTGCGGTCGCCCTGACGGATCACCCAGGGCATGCGCACGGCCTGCGACTTGATCGTGATGCCGCGCTCGCGCTCGATGTCCATCCGGTCGAGGTATTGCGCTCGCATCTGCCGTGGGTCGACCACCCCGGTGATCTGCAGCATGCGGTCGGCCAGCGTGGACTTGCCGTGGTCGATGTGCGCGATGATGCAGAAGTTGCGGATGCGACCCGGGTCGGTCGCCCCGATGATGTTCACGACGGGGTCGGGCAACGGTCGTCCGTTCTCGTAGTAACTCAGGGTCCAAGCGCCTCCCATCGTCCCACGCCGCGCCGCGTGGTTTTACTCCGGCGGCTCCAGGCTGCTGCTTCGGAGGCTCCCGCTGTTACTCCGGAGGCTCCAGAAACAGCGCGGACAGCCTCGGAAGGCGCTTGCCCATCTCGTCCTCGTCGTCGAAGTCCCACAACTCGGCCGGGTCGGGACGGGTCACCTTGACATCGGACGGCGGCAGGTCGGTGCCCGTGGCCTGCTGGTAGGCGGACTGCGCGATGGACAGCACCTCGCCCGCCTCGAACACCGCGCCGCTGGCCGCCGCCGCCCGCACCGCCGGCAGCTCGGCCAGCGAATCGGGCTCGCGCACCGACCGCGCCACCACGTCACGCCCATGGGCGATCAGCCACCCCCGGAACGAGTCGAAGCCCTCCTCGGAGCACCCGCCGTTGATCAGGTAGGCCGCCGCCCACAGGTCTTCGGTGCCGGAGGCCGCCATCACCTTGTCGAGGTGTCGCCCCCAGGCCGCGATCTCCTCGGGGTCACGCGAGGTCAGCTCGTCGACCGCGCGCTCGGCCACCACCGCGGGCGAGCCCGGCCGGTCGGCGGTCGCGCGGGCGATGACCGCCCAGAAGTCGTCGGTTCTCATGGAACAGGATCGTGCCATTCGGGTACGACAAAATGCGGCCGAGCCTCGAACGGCAGGATGGACGTCATGCGTCCGGTATCGCTGCCCGAGATCCCGTACTCGGCGACGGCCGTACGCCCTGATTGGGATGATCTGCCGGCCGCCGTGCGCGACGCCGTCTCGCGGCGCCTGGACGCGCCGATCACCTCCGCCACGAGCGCGACCAGCGGATTCACCACCGCGTTCGCCGGGGTGCTGACGACCGGGTCCGGCCGGCGCGTGTTCGTCAAGGCCGCACCCTTCGGAAACACCGGCTATGCGTACGCCCGCGAGGCGCACATCACAGCCCTGCTGCCGGACGGCGTGCCCGCCGCGCGCCCGCTGTGGACCTGCGAGGTGGACGGCTACTACGTGCTGGCCCTGGCGGCGATCGACGGCCACATCCCCGCCCTCCCGTGGCGGCCGGCCGAACTGGCGGCCACGCTGGCGGCGTGGCGCTCGGCCGCTCTCGCCCTCACCGATCCACCGGCGGCGCTGCTGGCGGCCGGGCTTCCCCGCCTGCCCGACCTGGTCCGCGACGAGCTCTCGTGGTGGAGCGCGGGCGGCGTACCCCCCGATCTGGTTCCGCCGTGGGCTCGGTCACACCACGCCGAGCTGGCCGCTCTCGAACAGGGACTCCCGCCCCTGGTCGCGGGCGGCGGAGTGGCACACGGCGACCTCCGCATCGACAACGTCATGATCGACACCGCGGGCGACGCCTGGCTCTGCGACTGGACCTGGCCCTGCCTGGGCGCACCCTGGTTCGACACGGTGACGCTGCTGGTCAGCGCCTGGGCGAGCGGGCACGACGCCGACGCCATGCTGGCCGATTGGTCACCCCCGCCGGAGGGCGTGGACGGCGCCCTGGCCGCGATGAGCGGCTACTGGCTGACCCGGGCCGGCGGCGCCACCGGCACGGCCGCGCCGACCGCCCGGCAGCACCACCGCTACAGCGGCGTCCAGGCCCTCGCCTGGCTGGCCGCCCGCCGGGGGTGGCCGACCGGTTTTGGTGGGACTGGGGCGGACTGGTAACGTGGTTCTTCGCGTTGTGGTGACGCGCCGCTGACTGCTGGCGTGACCCGCGACGGAAGACATCATCCGCTCGGAACCTTCCGAACTAGTCAGGACAAGGCTGTCGCGTGGCGAACATCAAGTCCCAGATCAAGCGCAACCGGCAGAACGAGAAGGCCCGGCTGCGCAACAAGTCGGTCAAGTCGTCGCTGAAGACGGTCATCCGCAAGCTCAACGAGGCGAGCGACGCCGGTGACTCCGCGACGGCCACGACCCTGCTGCGCGTTGCGTCGCGCCAGCTCGACAAGGCCGTGAGCAAGGGCGTCATCCACAAGAACCAGGCGGCGAACCGCAAGTCGGCGATCGCCAAGCGCGTTACGTCGCTGTCCGCCTGATCCCGCGCGGCCGCGGCTCAACCCGCGGCTGACGCCGGCGCATCGGCACACCCGGGCATCGCCGGTTCTCCTTCGGGGGTTCCGCCGCGGTGCCCGTTTGCCGTGTCCAAGCCAGGCCCGCCGCGCCCGCATTCAGGGCTTTGCGGTTGCCTTGAGCTCCCGGCGGCCGCAATCAAGGTTCCTGCGCCCACCCTGAGGTCCTGCGCCCGCGACCAGGTCTCTCTCGCCCGGGATCGCGCCGGCGATGACCGAGTCCGGCTTCCCGCTTCGCCAGCATCCCGCCTCGCCGGCTTCCCCATCGCGGCCGGCCCTCATCGCGGCCACGCTCCGCTTTGGGGGGCCGGCCACCGCCGGAAAACGGTGGCCGGCCCAAGGGGCGAGGAAGGACTTGCTCTCGCGTTCCAACAGCGCGCGGGCACCGCGACCGTATGATCGCAACGCAGCCCTCGTGACCAGCCAAAGCCAAAAACGAACAGGTTCTAAGCTGTTCCTCAGAAAGAAAGTGACGAACCGGTCACTCGTAGCGGCGCGCGGCCGACTGCCGGGACCGCCGCCGAGTGGTCTCGGGGTCTTCGGCCCAGACGTGAGCGGCCTCGTTCGGCGAAGCCGGGTCGGGAACCGTCGTGATGTTCGACTCCCCGGAATGCCCGCGGTCGGCGGGCGCCTCACCGGACAGCCCCCGCTCGCGCCGCACCTCACCGGACCCCCGTCGCTCCCCCGGCAGATCACCGGACTTGCGCCGCTCACCGGGCAGATCACCGAACCCGCGCCGTTCTCCAGACAGATCGTCGAACCCGCGCCGCTCACCGAGCCCACGCTGGTCATCCGACCGGCTGAGATCCCAGAACGCCCCGATCGGCCCACCCGGCTGCTCTTCCGGCCGACCATGTTCAGGACTCGGCTCAGCCGACTCCCCCGGCCGACCGCGCCCCCGACCGGCTTCGCCCGGCCCAACGGGTTGAATCGGCAACTCGGCCGGCCCACCGGGCGGACCCAGCAGGTCGCCGGGCCACGCCCGCTCACCGCGCGTCTCCCCCGAGTCGGACGCGCCGCCCAGCCAGCCACTGCCGAGGCCGACGCCGGGCCCGGTCTGGTCGGCCGGATCGTCGAGGAGGTTGCCGGGCCACACGTCGCGCCGGATGACACTGCGCTGACCCGGCGTCGTGCCGGACCTGAGCCGATCGCCCCCATCGCTCTCGGCCAGGCCGGGGAACGAGGGGCCGAGGCTTCGCAGGTCGACGGTCCGCGCGCGGGACAGCGAAAGGTCGTCCATCGCGAACTCGGAATGGGCCGGCGCCGGGGCCGAGGCCGCCACGGCCGGACGGACCAGCGGGCGCTCGCCGCCCGGTCCGCCGGAGGTAGCGGTGGTCGCCGGGCGGCTGAGCACGCCGGCGATGATGTCGTTGAGCTTGACCATGCCGGCGACGGTCAGCGGCAGCACCAGCACGCCCCACCAGCTGACCAGTTCGGCCAGGGCCAGCAGGACGCCGAGCGCCACCGTGCCCTCGAGGAACACGAAGCAGAGGAAGCCGCTCGGCGCGAGTTGTCGCAGGCCGAGCAGGCGGGCGTACAGCGGAAGGTCGTGCGCGGGAGCCGCCCGGCGCGACCGGATCATGCGGCTCATCTCGCCGGGCCCTTGCGGGCCGCGGCCACGGCGAAGACCGCCTGCTCCAGGGCCCAGCCGCGATCTTCGGCCCCGCCCTTGACGGCCGCGTTGCAGTCGGCCGCCGCCTGCATCGCGTCGACCAGGCCCTCGGGGCTCCAGCCGCGGGCACGTTCCTGGGCGCGCTGGATCTTCCACGCCGGCATGCCGAGGCTGCTGGCCATCTGGTAGGGATTTCCGCGCCCGGCCGACGCCACCCGGGCGACGGTGCGCACGCCGTCGGCGATGGCATCGGCGATCGGCACCGGGTCGACGCCGACATGCAGCGCCCAGCGCAACGCCTCCAACGCGCCGGGCACGTCACCGATCATGGCCGCGTCGGCCACCGTGAAGCCGCTCGCCTCGGCCCGCCCGCGGTAGTAGCGCGCCACCACACCCGGCGTGATCTTGCCGTCGGTGTCGGCCAGCAACTGTGAACAGGCCGCCGCGATCTCGCGCAGGTCGTTGCCCACCGCCTGGATCAGCGCCGACGCCGCCGCCTCGTCGCACTTGCCGCCGTGGCGCCGGAACTCGTCGCGCACGAACGCGACCCGCTCACGGTCGCCCTTGAGCTTGGCCGCGGCCACCACGGTCGCGCCGGCCGATTTCAGCCCGTCGGCAAACGCTTTTCCCTTGGCGCCACCCGGGTGGGTGACGATCAGGGTCACGTCGGGGTCGGGATTCTTCGCGTACGCCAGCAGCGCCGCCGCCAGATCCTTACGCGCGTCTTGACCACCGCGGACGACCAGCACCCGCCGCCCGCCGAACAGCGACGGGCTCAGCATCTCGGCGACCTCACCGGGCGTGAGCTGGCCGGCCTCGTACTCCCGCACATCGGCGCCCGGCTCAGCCGCGCGGGCCGACGCGACGGCCGCCTCCACGGCACGGGCGGCCAGCAGCTCCTCGTCGCCTTGGACGAGCAGCAACGGGGCGGGGGGTGCGTCGCTCACGCCCAACATCGTCGCACGCGGGTGTGACAGTTCGACCGGCCACACCCCCGGGCCGTCAAGCGCTGGACACCGGACGAATACCAACATATCGACCCGCGAACATGCCCCGGGAACCGCAAATCCCCTCGATCAGGCTGAATGTCTCCGCGGCCCCGGACAACCCGGTCGCATGACATCGAACCCGATCATCCGACCCCTCCCCGCACCAACGGCCTAACCCGGGCGTGTCGGCCGAGACGCGGGACAACCCGCAGCGGTCACGCGGAGGTCTCCCCGCGATCGGCGCTGGTAGTCAATGGGGAGGTCTGCGTCGCGCGTACCCAAAGGGTGTTGGGGTTGGGTCCGGGCTTGACCGTGACCGCCCCGCCCTTCCGCACGAAGGCCTCGGGCAGCCACGAACGGGTGAGGTCGGCGGACGTTATGGGTGCCGCGTGAACAGAAAGATGATCAATGCCCCCTCGTGACGACGGACAGACCGTTGCCGGTCGCGACCGCGGCGAGGTCACCCGATTCATCGGTACGCAGAACGCGCGCGCCGCCACGCCGCAACCTCTCCAGCAGCGCCCCGTTGGGGTGACCGTAGTCGTTGTCCCGGCCGACGCTGACCAGCGCCACCTGTGGATCAACCGCGTCCAGAAACGCCGGTTCCTGATACGCGCTGCCGTGATGAGCAACCTTCAAAATGTCCGCTTCGACACGTGCCGCCCGCGAGAGCAGCGCATGTTGCTCCTCGGTCTCGGCGTCGCCCGGGAGCAGGATCACCCGGCCGTCGATCACGGCTCGCAGCACGAGCGAGTTGTTGTTGGCGTCGGACGAGGTGCCGTGCAGGAGCTCGGGCGGACCGATCACCTGAAGCGTGACGCCGCCTGCCCGATATGTCCACCCTGGACCGACGTTCGTGACAGCCGACAATTCGGATACTGCCCGTCGACCGGCCGGCGGCTCGGTGAAGTCCGGCCCGATCACGGCCTCGACGGCGCGGTGGCGGAAGACGCCGGCCACGCCGCCGATGTGGTCCACGTGGAAGTGGCTGACCACGAACACCACCACGGTGTGTACGCCCAGCCGCCGCAAGCAGGTGTCGACCGCGGTGGGTTCCGGGCCGGCGTCGACCACCACGGCCCGGCCGTCCCCCGCGGGCAGGACGACGGCGTCACCCTGGCCGACGTCACAGGCCACGACCAGCCAACCGGCCGGCGGCCAGCCCGAGGCGAGGATCCGCACCGGCAGGGCGCCGAGCACACCGCCCAGGGCGATCACCGCCACCAGCCGCCGGACGATCACCCGCCGCGCCGCCACCAGCAACGCCACCGTGATCACACCGAGCAGCAGAGCGCCCGTGACACCGCCCGGCCACGGCAGCGCCCCGGCCGGCAACCGCGCGCCGTAGCTCGCCACCAGCACCAGCCACCGCGCCGGCCAGTGCCCGAGCCAGGCCGCGAACTCCGCCCCGCCGGCCCACACCGGCGACACCACCGCGGCGGCGATCCCGAGCAGCGTGGCCGGGGCGATGGCCGGGACGGCGAGCAGGTTCGCGGGGACGGCCACCAGGCTCACCGTCCCGGACAGGCCGGCCACCACCGGTCCACACGCGACCTGAGCGGCGGCCGGCACGGCCAGGGCCTCCGCCGCGCCGGCCGGCCAGCCGCGGCGGCGCAGGGCGTCCCGCCACGTCGGGGCGAGCAGCAGCAGGCCGCCGGTGGCCAGCACGGACAGCGCGAACCCGGCGTCACCGGCCAGTTCCGGGTCGACGACGACCAGCCCGGCCACGCCCGCGGCCAGGGCCGGCAGCGCCGCCCGCGGCCGGCCGGTGGCGAGTCCGATGAGGCCGATCGCGCCCATCGCCGCCGCCCGCACGACACTGGGCGACGGGCGCGCCAGGATCACGAACCCCACCAACGCGACCGCGCAGACGACCGCGGCCAGGACCGGACCGGCCCGCAACCGGCGCGCCGCGAACAGCACGACGCCCAGCACGATCGCGACGTTCGCACCACTGACCGCGTTCAGATGAGTCATCCCGGTGGCCTGGAAGTCGGCCTCGAGCGCCGGGTCGAGGCGGCTGGTGTCGCCCACGACCAGGCCGGGCAGCAGGCCGCCGGCGTCGTCCGGCAGCGGCTCGCAGGCTCGTTGCAGGCCCGCCCGCAGCACCCCGGCCGCGCGTTGCGCCCAGGACGGCTCGCCGTGCGGCTCGGGCGGCTCGCGGACGGAGAACACGACCGCGCGCAGGTCGCCGCCGCGGGGTGGCAGGAGGCGGCCGGTGGTCGTCACGCGCTGGCCCGGCAGCAGCGGGCGCCAGCCGTCGTGGCTGCCCAGGACCAGCCCCCGGGCGTGCAGGCCGAGGTTCCCGACCTGGCGGACATCCACCGCGACCAGATAGGTGGGCGGCTGACCGGCCGACCTCGCGAGCGATCGTGGGTCGTCCCGCACGATCAGTTCCGCGCGTACGGTCTCTCCGCTCTCGATCAGCTCACGCAGCGGCACCGACTCGCGGGCGAGCACCCGGGCGGCCGTGGCCACCGCGCCGCATCCGGTCCCGAGCAGCAGCGCGATCACGATCCACGCCGCCCCTCGTGGCCGGCGCCGGAACACCGCCCCGCCCACGGCCGCCAGCGCGAAGGCCGTCCCGGCCAGCCCGAAGCCGAGTGGCGCCGAGGCGTACAGGCAGCCCAGCGCGGCCAGCCACGTGGCCACCGCGAAGCCGGCCAGCCGCAGGTCGGGGATCACACCGTCACCAGGTCCTTGAGCTGCTCGAACCGCGAGCTGCCGATGCCGCTCACCTTGCGCAGGTCACCGACCGCCTTGAAGCCGCCCTGGGCGTCGCGGGCCTCGAGGATCCGCTGGGCGAGCACCGGCCCGACGCCGGGCAGGGTGTCCAGGTCGGCGACCGTCGCGGTGTTGAGATTGAGCGGGCCGCCGGGAGCAGCGCCGGGCGCGACGGCCACGGCGACCGACGGTGGCGGGGCGCCGACCATGATCAGCTCGCCGTCGACGACCTTGCGGGCCAGATTGAGCGGGCCGGGGTCGACGCCCCGCCGGGCCCCGCCGGCCGCCGCCAGCGCGTCGGCCACCCGCGCACCGGCCGGCAGCGTGACCAGCCCGGGCCTGGCGACCTTGCCGGCGACCGCGACGACCACCTGGGCCGGGGCCGATCCGCTGGGCGGCGGGATCGCCATCGGGTCCTGTTCGTCGTGCTTCACCGCGGCGGGCGCCTTCGGCTCGTCCGGCGCCAGCGTCTCGGTCTGCGGTCGCGCCCGCCAGGCCAGGAAGCCCGCGATGATCACGACCAGCGCGGCCACGGCGGCCAGCGCCTTCACGCCGGGCCGGCCGAGATCGAAAGCGGCCAGCCGCCCGCCGAACGCCCCGGCCGCGCCGAGCCGCGGCGGCGCGTCGCCGGGATCCTCCGCCGCGGCCGGTCGCCACGGCTGCCGGACCGCGGCCATGGCGGCCAGGTCGGCCGGCGCCCGCGGGCCCGGCCCGGGTGGATCGGGCGGTGATTCGGGCGGCTGGTCGGGCGGCTGGTCGGGCAGGTCGACGTCGTCGGGCCAGCTCGGGATGAGCTCGGACCAGGACACCGGGCTGCGGTCCGCGAAGGCGTCGTGGATCGGCGGGTCGGCGGCCAGCACCGACCGGAACCGGGCTTGGACCACCTCGTCGTTGTCATCACGCTTGGGCACGCGGCGAAGCTAGGCAGCGGGGCCGGCCCGTCGCCCCCGGCCCTGTGGATAACCGTCGATTGTGGATAACTCCCGGGCCGGCTTGGACGAGGTGCTAAACCTGTGGCCATGACCGAGGACGAGGTGGTGACCACGCTGCGGGCGGCCGGCTGCGTGTTCGCCGAGGACGAGGCCGCGATGCTGGTCAAGGCCGCTTCCGGCGACGCGGCTCTGGCCGCGATGGTCGGGCGGCGCGCGCGGGGCGAGCCGCTCGAGCAGGTGGTGGGGCACGCCGACTTCGCGGGGGTACGGGTCCGCCTGCGCCCAGGCGTCTTCGTCCCGCGCGTCCGCAGCGAGCTCCTGGTCCGCGAGGCGGTCCGGCGCACCGCTCCGGGCGCGGTCGTGGTCGACCTGTGCTGCGGGTCCGGCGCCCTCGGCCTGGCCGTCACGCGTCAGCGGCCGGCGATCACGCTCTACGCGGCCGACGTCGACCCGGTGGCGGTCGCCTGCGCCCGTGACAACCTGACCGGCGTCGGCGAGGTGTTCCAGGGCGACCTCTATGCGGCGCTTCCCCGGCCGCTGGCCATCGACGTCCTGCTGGCCAACGTGCCCTACGTGGCGACCGGGCACATCCCGCTGCTCCCGGCCGAGGCGCGCGACCACGAGCCACACACCGCGCTCGACGGCGGCGGCGACGGGCTCGACGTCTTCCGCGCCGTGGCCGCCGGGGCGCCCGGGTGGCTGGCGCCCGGCGGGGTGCTGCTGTCCGAGATCACCCGGGCCCAGATCGAGCCGGCCACCGCGGCGGCCCGGGCGTCCGGCCTGCGTCCCGAGGTGGTGAGCGACGAAGATCTTGAGGCGACGGTGATCGTGGCGGTGCGGTAGGGTCTGCGACCTGGCAGAGAGGGGCCGCGCCGTGGGGCTGTTGCACCGGATCGCCCGTGCGCGGCTGGCCAGCCAGATCATCCGGCGGCTGCGACGGGCCGGGGTGACCGACGCCCGCTACCAGTCGGCCGCGTTCGCGGTGCGTTTCACCCGGCCGGGCGCCGACGAAGCGACGGTCCTGCCGCTCGAGCCGCTGCTGAAGTCGCTGCCCCGGCGAGGCCAGAAGGCCACGACCGCGGGCCCGGCGCCGGCCGCGGCGAGAGAGAAGACGCGGGCGCGACGAGGCGGCGGGCGGCGGAAGCGGCGGGCCGAGGTCGACAGCTACGTCGCCGGCTGCCTCAGCGAACCCGGGCTGCCGCGCGACTGGGCCGAGGTGTGCCCGATGCTGCGGCCGCTGCTCCGGCCGGCTCACCTGCGCGCCGGCATCCCGGCCAGCGGCCCGGACGCGCCGCTGCGGCGGCCACGGCTGCCGTTCCTGTCCGAGTTCGTCGTGGTCGATCAGCCCGACACCATGACGTACGTCGGCGCCGACCAGGTCGCGAGCTGGGGCGTGACCGCCGACGAGGTGTTCGCGGCCGCGCGCGGCAACCTGTCCGGGGCGGTGCTCCACGGGGTGGCCGACGAGCCGGTGATCGTGCAGTTCGCGGGGGACGGCGCCTACTGGACGTCGCACCTGCTGCTGGACGGCTGGCTGGCCCGGCTGTCGGCGCAGGTCGGCGGCGAGCCGGTCGCCTTCGCGCCGGACCACGCGACGCTGATCGTGACGGCCGACGGCAGCGCCCACCTGCCGGAGCTGTTCGCCCGGGCCGAGGTGATGTACCTGGCCTCGCCGCGCGCGATCACCCCGATGGCGTACGTCAGCGGCCCGGGCGGGCGCACGATCCCCTACCAGGCCGCGCCCGGGGAGCCGCTGCACGACTGTGTGCGGCGGGCCGAGACGATCCAGCGGATCCAGGAGTACGCCCGCCAGGCCGAGACGCTGCCCGGGGCGACCGAGCTGACCCTGGTCGACGGCCTGCGGACCCGCGCCGTGGCCACGCCGGGCGCCCTGCTCCCGGCGGCCGACGAGGTCGACTGGGACGGCACGATCCGCCCCTGGTCCGACGCCCGCCCCGAGCTGACCCCGGTCCCCGACCTCGACCCACCCCGCTGGACCCGCCCGGCCTGATGCGCCGGCGTGTCAGAGCAAAGAGACCGGCCCGAGGCATCGGCGTGCTCAGAGCAAAGAGAGCAGCCCGATACACGGGTGTGCTCAGAGCGAAGAGAGAGCAGCCCGACGCACGGGTGTGCTCAGACCAAAGGGCGTCAGCGGCGATGCACCACCACGCCGGCCACGCCGGGGCCGACGTGCGCGGCGACCACCGCGCCGATCTCGGCGATGTAGCAGTCGCGCAGCCGGTCGCCGAGCCGCATCGACACCGCGTCGGCCAGGGCGGCGGCCCGGTCGGGCCGGCCGAGGTGGTGCACGGCGATGTCGACCTCGCCCGGGCCCGAGGCGTCCACCGCCAGGTCGACGAGCTTGGCCAGGGCACGACCGGCCGTCCGGACCCGGTCGCGCATGACGATCGCGCCCTCGACGACGTGCAGGATCGGCTTCACCGAGAGGGCGGTGCCGACCAGGGCCTCGGCGGCGTTGATGCGGCCGCCCCGGCGGAGGAACTCCAGCGAGTCGACGTAGAAGAGGGTGCTCGTGCGGGCGGTTTCGTCGACCGCGACCTGGCGTACCGCGTCCAGCGATCCGCCGGCCCGGGCGGCCGTCGCCGCGCCCAGCGCCACGAAGCCCAGGCCCATGCCGGTGGTCTGGCTGTCGACCACCCGCACCCGGTCGCCCACCTCGGCCGCGGCCAGCCGGGCCGCGTCGTAGGTGCCGGACAGCTGCGCCGAGAGGTGGATCGAGACCACGCCGTCGGCGCCGGCCGCCAGCAGCTTGCGGTACGCCTCGGCGAACTGGGCCGGCGCCGGCCGGGACGTGCTCACCTCGGAGCGCCGGGCGTTCAGGGCGCGGGCCACCTCGGCGGGGGTGATCTCGCTGCCCTCGAGACCGGAATCGCCGTTGATCACCACGGTCAGGGGCACGACGGTCAGGTCATACGTGCCGCCCAGCTCGGCGGGCAGGTAGGCGGTGGAGTCGGTGACGACCGCGACGGTCATGCGGGCACCGTAGCTGATGACGGGCGGGTCGGCGCGGAGAGAGCCTCAGCCGGGCCGGACGGCCGTGACGAGGAACGGCGTGCCCTGCTGGCAGGTGGTCATCAGGCTCGGGTCGGCCCGGCCGGTGACGACCACGGTGGCGCCTTCCTTCGCCTCGGCCTTCAGCGCGGCGTCGTCGAAGATCAGCAGGTGGCTCTTTCCGCCGCCGGTCAGTACCAGGCAGTTCGGTTCCACGCCGGCGGAGACCTTGCCGGTGATGGTCTGGGCGCCGGTGTCCCCCGGATCGCCGCCCTTGCTGGGCGCCGGCAGGTCGGAGGATTCCGGCAGACCGGGCGACGCCGACGACGCGGCCGGCGGCTGACCACCGGGGGAGGCGGCCGGCGGCTGACCACCGGTGTCGGTCGAGCGCGCACACCCGGCGGTGGCCAGGGCCGCCACGACCGCGATCAGGACGAGAGGTCGGGTGATCTTCATCGGGATGAGACGCTACGGCACCGAGATCGGTTCCTGGCGCAACGACTCAGCCGGGCCATGGAACAGGCCGGGCGACCCAGGCCAGGCCACGGAACAGGCCGGGCGACCCAGGCGGGCCCGGGACGGGACCGGACGACTCAGACCGGCGGCGGGACGGGCCGGTCGGAGAAGACCCCGACGTTGTACGCGGCCAGCTGCCAGCCCCGGGACGTGTCGTGGGTCAGCTCGACCCAGTGGCAGTTCTGCAGGGCCCGCCACGTGCGGAGCTGCTCGCGCGGCCAGCCCAGCAGGTGCCCGAGGCCGGAGCGGGCGCCGGCCCCGTGGGTGGCCACCACCACGGTGCCGCCGGAGGGGACCAGCCCGGCCGCGTCGATCAGCGCCGAACCCACCCGTTTACCCAGGTCGTCGAGGGTCTCGACGTCGCCGCCGATGACGTCCTCACCGCGGGTCCAGCGGGCGTACTCGTCGGGCCGCCGCTCGGCGACCTCGGTCATCGTCAGACCTTCCCAGAGCCCGAAGTAGCGCTCGCGGAGCCGTTCGTCGGTCGAGACCTCGAGCCCGGTCACCGCGGACAGCGCGGCGGCCGTGTCGGCGGCCCGGCGCAGGTCGCTGGAGACGATGGCGCCGGGTTTGAACCGGACCAGCAGCGCCGCCGCCTCGACAGCCTGCTGATGGCCCAGCTCGTTCAGGGACACGTCGGTCTGACCCTGGACCCGGTGCTTCGCGTTCCAGTCGGTGTTGCCGTGGCGCCAGACGATGAGCCGCGTCACGCCGCGCCGGTGGCTTCGGCGTCGGCCATGTCGCGGTCGACGAACTCCAGGCTGGGGCAGTCTTTCCACAGTTTGTCGAGGGCGTAGAACTCGCGTTCCTCGGCATGCTGGATGTGGACGACGATGTCGATGAAGTCGAGAAGCACCCAGCGGCCCTGACGCTCGCCCTCGCGGCGAACCGGCTTCGCCTTCTCGGGGAGCGCGAGCAGAACCTCTTCGACGGCGTCGACGATCGCGGCGACCTGTCGTTCGTTGGAGGCGGAAGCGATCACGAAAGCGTCGGTGATGGCGAGCTGGTCGCCCACGTCGATGATGACGATGTCTTGCGCCTTCTTGTCCGCTGCGGCCTGGGCGGCCGCCATGGCGAGTTCCAGAGCGCGTTCGGTGACGGGCAAGAGCATCCCCTCTGACTAAGGTCCTTCGAGACTCAAGCGTCTCACACAGGGGTGACATTCCCCGAGTCGCGATACAGGCCGCGCTTGGCGATGTATTGCACGACACCATCCGGCACCAGGTACCACACCGGTTTCCCGGCGGCGACCCGCGTGCGGCAGTCACTCGATGAGATGGCCATCGCGGGCACCTCGACCAGCGTGACCGTGTCGGCGGGGAGGTGTTCGTCGGTCAGTTCGAAGCCGGGCCGGGTCACCCCGATGAAGTGCGCCAGCGAGAAGACCTCGAGCGCGTCCTTCCAGGAGAGGATCTTGGCCAGCGCGTCGGCGCCGGTGATGAAGAACAGCTCGGCGTCCGGCCCGTGCAGGGCCCGCAGGTCGCGCAGCGTGTCGACGGTGTAGGTCGGCCCGCTCCGGTCGATGTCGGCCCGGCTGACCTGGAACTGCGGGTTCGAGGCGGTGGCGATGACCGTCATCAGGTAGCGGTCCTCGGCCGGTGTGACCCCGCGCGGTTTCTGCCACGGCTCGCCGGTCGGCACGAACACCACCTCGTCGAGGTGGAACCGGCCGGCCACCTCACTCGCCGCGACGAGGTGACCGTTGTGGATCGGGTCGAACGTGCCACCCATGATCCCAACGCGCTTGCCGCCCATCGACGAAGAATAGATCAACCATCGAGACGCTTGCGTACGGCACTGAGCAGATCACTGGCCGTGAAGGGCTTCTCCAGCAGCGCTACCCCGGGCGCGAGCGTCCCCTGCGAGGCGAGCACCGGCTGGGCGTACCCGGACATGAACAGCACCCGGGTGCCGGGCCGCACGTCGGTCAGCCGCTCGGCCAGCTCGTTGCCCAGCATCCCGGGCATCACCACGTCGCTGACCAGCAGGTCGATCTTGCCCTCGTGGAGCGCGGCCAGTTCCAGCGCCTGCCGGCCGCCGTCGGCGGTGAGCACCCGGTACCCGGCGCCGGAGAGGATCCGCCCGGCCACGTCGCGCAGCGCCGCCTCGTCCTCGACCACCAGCAGCGTCTCGCCGTGCCCGTCGCTCGGTGGCTGGGCGGCGGCCAGCGGATCCACCGGCGAGGAGGAGCCGACCGGCAGCAGCACGGTGACCGTGGTGCCGACCCCCGGCTCTGAGGTCAGCGACACCGCGCCGCCGGACTGGCCGGCGAGGCCGTAGACGGTGGCCAGCCCGAGCCCGGTGTTGCCGCTCTTGGTGCTGAAGAACGGCTCGAACGCGCGCTCGGCCACGTCCGGCGGCATGCCCTCGCCGGAGTCGCTGACCCGGAGCCGCACGTACTCGCCGGGGGTCAGCTCGCGATGCCCGGCGCCGATCCGCTGGTACGCGGTGTCGATCACCAGCTCGCCCCCGTCGGGCATGGCGTCGCGGGCATTCGCGGCCAGGCTGGCGAGCATCTGCTCGATCTGGCCGGGGTCGCAGGTCACCGGGGGCAGATCCGGCCCCGGGCGTACGGTCAGGCTGATCCGGTCGTTGATCTCGGCCCGCACGGCTTCGTCGAGGCCGGTGACCACCTCGTTGAAGTCGACGACCCGCGGGCGGGCCACCTCGCGGCGGGCGAAGGCCAGCAGCTTGTGCGTGAGGTCGGTGCCGCGCTCGCCGGCCCGGACCACCTGCCGCGCGTCGTCGGCGATCGCGGCCAGGTCGGGCTTGTCCGAGGACGCCTCCTCGATCACGAAGTGCGCGTAGTTGAGGATCACGCCGAGCAGGTTGTTGAAGTCGTGCGCGATACCACCGGCCAGCCGGCCAAGGCTCTCCAGGCGCTCCGCCCGCTCATTCACCACAAATGCCAGCTTACGGGTTGAAACTGGGCGCAAACCCAGACACGCTCATCAACGACGCGCCAGTAGTGCCTTGCGCATGTCGTCGTCCTGGTCGATCACCGTGCGCCGCAGCGTGGCGTTCACGTCGGGCCGGGCGAGCAGGCCGGCCGCCAGGGCGCGGGTCGACTCGGCCACGGCCAGCGACGGATAGAGCGCGGTCCCGATCAGCTCGGCCCCGGACCCGCCCCGCTCCTTGAACAGTTCCGGCATCTCGGTGAAGTAGCGGGCCACGTACGCGTCGGTCAGCGCGGCCTGCTCGGGCTGCCAGAAGCCCAGCGCCGCCGCCTCGGCCATCCGCGCCGAGGTGCCCGGGTCGACGATCCGCCGCCACGCGGCGGCCTTCGCCTCGGGGGTGGGCAGCGCGGCCCGGCAGCGCATCGCGAACCGCTCGCCGGTGGCCGTGCGGTCCCGGGCGAACTCGGCCTCGATCTCCGCCTCGGTGGCGGCGCCCAGCTTCACCAGCCGGTAGAGGATGTACCAGCGCACCTCGGCGTCGACGGCCAGGCCCTCGGGCACACCCTCGTCGTTCAGCCAGCCCCGGATCCGCCCGGTGTCCACGGTCGACGCGATCAGCATCCGGGCCGCGGCGAGCTGCCGCGACCCGGCCGGCTCGGCGACGGTCAGCAGCCGGTCACAGGCCTGGGCCATCAGCTCCAGCGCGGCCGGGCGGGTCTCCGGGGTGGAGTAGCGGTCGACCAGCCGGCGGGTCATCGCGAGCACGTCCTCGATGACCACCACCTCGGTCTCCATCGGCAGCGCGGCCATCACCAGGGTGACCAGCTCGGCCACCGGCCGCTCGGCGTCCCGCGCGGCGTCGATGACGGCGCCCCAGATCACCGCGCGGGCCAGCGAGTCGCCGAGCAGTGGCAGGAGCATCGGCACGGCGGCCAGCGAGGCGTCGTCCAGGCGGATCTTGGCGAAGGCCAGGTCCCCGTCGTTGAGCAGCAGCAGGTCGGCGGCCGGGGTTCCGGTCAGCTCGGGCAGCACAGTCCGCGCGGCGCCGGCCGGGATGTCCACCTCGATCAGCCGGCGGCGGGTCACGGTGGCGTCGGCCCGGTGGTCGAACACGCCCATCCCGATCCGGTGCGGGCGCAGCACCGGGTACTTCTCGTGCGCGGTCTGCACCACCGCCACCTCGGCGTAGGTGCCGTCCTCGGCCAGCGTCACCTCGGTGCGCAGCGTGTTCACCTCGGCCGTCCGCAGCCAGGCCTCGGCCCAGCCGGTCAGGTCGCGGCCGCTCACCTTGGTCAGCGTGCCGAGCAGGTCGGCCAGCGTGGCGTTGCCGAACTGGTGCGCGGCGAAGTGCTCGTTGACCCCGGCGAAGAAGACGTCGTCACCGAGGAAGGCGACGAGCTGCTTGAGCACGCACGCGCCCTTGGCGTACGAGATGCCGTCGAAGTTGAGCAGCGCCAGCTCGGTGTCGTCGACCCGGGCCGGCGCCACCGGATGGGTCGACGGGAGCTGGTCGGCGCGCAGGCCCCAGGACTTGCGGGCGACCGCGAAACTGGTCCACGCGCTGGTGAAGCGGGTCGCCTCGGCGGTGATCCGATATCCCATGTGCTCGGCGAACGACTCGTTCAGCCACAGGTCGTCCCACCAGCTCATGGTGACCAGGTCGCCGAACCACATGTGGGCCATCTCGTGCGCGATCACGGCGGCCCGCATCTGCCGTTCGCTGTCGGTCACCGCCGACTGGAAGATGAACTCGTCCCGGAACGTCACCAGTCCCGGGTTCTCCATCGCTCCAGCGTTGAACTCGGGAACGAAGGCCTGCTGGTAGTGCCCGAACGGGTACGGGATCTCGAAGATCTCGGCGTACCGGTCGAGGCACTGCTTGGTGATCTCGAACAGCTCGGGCGCCTGCTCGTCCAGGTGCGCGCCCAGCGACTGCCGGCCGTAGACGGCCAGCGGCACGTCACCGTGCTCGTCGCGCACCACGTGGTACGGCCCGGCCAGCAGCGACACGAAGTAGGTGGCCAGCGGCGCGGTCGGCGCGAACTCCCAGCGCCCGTCCCCGGCCGAGGCGACCCGGCCGTTGGCGGCCACCTCCCACTCGGGCGCGGCGGCCACCCGCAGCGTGTACGGCGCCTTCAGGTCGGGCTGGTCGAAGCAGGCGAACACCTTGCGGGCGCCGTCCAGGAACAGGTTGGCGTAGAGATAGGTGCGCTTGTCGCCCGGGTCGACGTAGCGGTGCAGCCCCTCGGCGTCGTTGGCGAACCGCATCCGCGCCTCGACCACCAGCTCGTTGGCGGCGGCCAGCCCGGCCAGCGGCAGCCGCTTGTCGGCCAGGCCGGCCGGGTCGACGTCGGCGCCGTTCAGGGTGACCGAGATCAGCTCGGCCGGCTCCAGGTCGGCGAAGGTCGAGCCACCCGGGGTCGCGGCGAACCGCACCACGGTCCGGGACAGGAACGAGCCGGCCGGATCGGTCAGATCCAGGTCGATCTCGTACGACTCGACTTCGATCGTCGCGGCCCGATCGGCGGCCTCGGCACGGGTCAGGCTGGGCATACGCCAATCATGCCGGTAGAAAGTCCGGGATATCCTCGTCTCGCGCGCGTGTCGACAGCACGGCGTCACCAACGTGCTGACATCCTGGCCGCCGCGCCCGGTCGGCCATGGGCCTCTACGCCTATTGAACCAACGCCGGAAGGCGCTTCTCGAAGCACACGCTGAGCGGGTTGCCGACGTACTCCCCGTACACCGGGATGGGCCGGTAACCCGCCGAGCGGTAGAGCGCGATCGCGCCGGTGAGGTAGACGCCGGTCTCCAGCCGCACCGTGGTGTGGCCGGCCGCCAGCGCCTCTTCCTCGAGCGCCACGACCAGTGCCCGGGCGATGCCCTGACCGCGGTAGGACGGCCGCACGAACATCCGCTTCAGCTCGGCCACCCCCTCCTCCAGGGGCTGCCAGCCACCGCAGGCGACGGCCCGGCCGCCGATCAGCGCGACCAGGTAATGGACGTCAGGGGCCGGGTAGACGAGCTCGTCGCCGGACTCGGCCAGCTCTCGCTGCTGCGCCGTGACCAGGGCGGCGACTTCGGGGTCGAGCGCCTCGCGCGCCTGGATCTGCACGCTCGAAGCCTAGTCGTCGTCCGTTTCGCCAGGGTTGCGCCCAGCTGGCCGGGAATCTATCCCTCGGTGTCGTCGCCCTCCACCAGGACCGGTCGGGTCGCGTTGGCCACCGTGGTGATCGTGCCGTCGTCGGACATGTGCAGCAGCTCGTCGTCCGAGCGCATCCGGCGTGCCTTGCGGGCGGCCAGGCGCTGGGCGGCGCTGGGCCGGTGGTTCTCGTCCTCCAGCCGGGAGTCGGTGCCACGCGGGCCCTGGACGTAGGCGCTGGCGGCGGGCTGGTAGTCGAACTCCTGGGCGCCGATCCGCACCGGGTCGCCCGGCTGCGCGCCCTTCTTGGCCAGGGTGGCCTCCACCCCGAGGCGATCCAGCCGGTCGGCCAGGTAGCCCACGGCCTCGTCGTTGTCGAAGTTGGTCTGCCGGATCCAGCGCTCGACCTGGACGCCGCGGACGACCCACACGCCTTCGCCGTCCTGCTCGACGGTGAAGCCCTTCTCGTCGACCGCGCGCGGCCGCACCACGGTCCGGGACGGCTCGGCCGGCGGCGCGGCCAGCCGGTGCTCGTCGACCGCCCGGGCCAGCGCGAAGATCAGTTCCTTGAGGCCCTCGCGGGTCACCGCGCTCACCATGAACACCTGGTAGCCGCGCGCCTCCAGGTCGGGCTTGACCATCTCGGCCAGGTCCCGCCCGTCCGGGATGTCGATCTTGTTGAGGACGACCATCCGCGGCCGGTCCTCCAGTCCGCCGTACGCGGCCAGCTCGGCCTCGATCGCGTCCAGATCGGCCAGCGGGTCGCGCTCGATCTCCGGCGCCGCCGAGTCGAGCACGTGGAGCAGCACCGAGGTCCGCTCGATGTGCCGCAGGAACTGCATGCCCAGGCCCTTGCCGGTGGCCGCGCCCGGGATCAGGCCGGGCACGTCGGCGACCGTGAAGGTCTCCTCGCCGGCCTGCACCACGCCCAGGTTGGGCACCAGGGTGGTGAACGGGTAGTCGGCGATCTTGGGCTTGGCCGCCGAGATCACCGAGATCAGCGACGACTTGCCGGCCGACGGGAAGCCGACCAGGCCGACGTCGGCGACGCTCTTCAGCTCGAGCACCACGTCGAGCTGGTCGCCCGGCTCGCCCAGCTCGGCGAAACCCGGCACCTTGCGCCGGGTGTTGGCCAGCGAGTGGTTGCCGCGACCGCCGCGACCGCCGCGGGCCACCTCGAAGGAGGCGTCCGCCCCGATCAGGTCGGCCAGCACCTCGCCCTCGGTGGTCATCACGACCGTGCCGTCCGGCACCTTGAGCACCAGGTCGGCGCCGTTCGCGCCGTCCCGGTTGGCGCCCGCCCCGCCGGCGCCGTTGGTCGCCTTGACGTGCGGCCGGAAGTGGAAGTCGAGCAGGGTGTGCTGCTGCGGGTCGACCTCGAGCGTGATGCCGCCGCCGTGGCCGCCGTCGCCGCCGTCCGGGCCGCCGAGCGGCTTGAACTTCTCCCGCTTCACGGACACGCAGCCGTGCCCGCCGTCACCTGCCTGCAGATGAAGGACGACGCGGTCGACGAAGGTGGTCACTGTTGTCTCCTGCCCGAAAACACAAACGGGCCGCGGGACCCTGAGGTCCGCGGCCCGCCGGAAAAAAGAAGTTACTGCGCGACCGGCACGATGCTGACCGTCTTGCGGCCACGCTTGGTGCCGAACAACACGTTGCCCTGCGCGAGGGCGAACAGCGTGTCGTCGCCGCCCCGGCCGACCAGGTCGCCCGGGTGGAACTTCGTGCCGCGCTGGCGGATCAGGATCTCGCCCGCGTTGACCAGCTGGCCGCCGAAACGCTTGACACCGAGCCGCTGGGCGGCGGAGTCGCGACCGTTCCGCGAGCTGGAAGCACCCTTTTTGTGAGCCATGACTGCGCCCCCTACTTCCCGGTGGAGATGCCGGTGACCTTGACGCGGGTCAGCGGCTGACGGTGACCCTGGCGCTTGTGGTAGCCGGTCTTGTTCTTGAACTTGTGGATCCGGATCTTCGGACCCTTGGTGTGCTCGGCGATCTCGCCGGACACCGTCACCTTGGCAAGCTTGGCCGCATCGGTCACCAGATCGTCACCGTCGACGAGGAGGAGCGGAGCGAGCGTCAGCGAGTCGCCGGGAGCACCAGCAAGCTTCTCGACCTCGATCACGTCGCCCTCGGCAACCTTGTACTGCTTGCCGCCGGTCTTGACGATCGCGTACATCGGACGCGGACTCCCTGACACTTACGCAGCCCACGATTGCGCTGCTTGGCGGATGGTGCTCGTCTTACCGTGCTCGTCTAACGCTCGGCCCCAAGGGCCGCACAGGAAGAGGGCGCCTGGAAAAGCGCCGTTGATAAGCCTACTTCATCGAGGCGGCAGAGCCCAAACCGGGGTCAGCCCCGCCCGCAGGCCTTGTCCAGCGTTCCGCTGAGCTCTCCCAGCTTGTCGGCGTCCAGCTTGCGCACGTCGCCGTTGAGCGCCTTGACCTCGGTGCTCATCTCGCCCAGGGCCTTCTTCAGCCCGGCGTCGCCGGCCAGGGTGGAGAGGTCCTTCAGGACGAACGAGAAGTTCTGCACGTCACGCTTGGTCTTCTGCTCGACCTCGGCCTTGACGGCGTCGGTGGCCCCGGTGAGCACCTTCAGGTCCCGCGTGAAGGTCGCGCCGAACTGGGCGGTCACCTTGTCGGCCTGGGTGCAGATGGCCTTGGTGTCCTTCGACAGCGCGGCGTCACCCCCGGCCGCCTTGGCCGGGGCGCCGCTGGGGGCGGCCGCGGTGGCCGGCGGCGGGATCGCGCCCGGGGTCGCCGTCGTCGCGGCGGCGTCGGGCGACGACGAACACGCGGCGATCGGCAGGCTGAACAGCAGCGGGAGCAGGAGTAGCAGGCGTCGCATCGGGAGAGAGTAACCGACGTCGATGGCGATGGCGGCTCGGCAGTTAACTTTCTTTACCGAACCGCCATCCCCGGATCGATCAGGGGCGGGTACGCCGCCGGGTTCCCCCGCGCCGCGACCGTCGCCGGCCACCGGCGCCGGCGCCCACCGGCTCATCGTCCTCGTCCTCGTCCTCGTCACCCGCGGCGTCCGGGTCGTCGGAACCGGCCAGCGGCGCCGCCGAGCCGTTCGACTCGAAACGGGACAGGTCGTACCCGCTCATGTCGTAGTCGTCGTCGTTGTCGCTGGTGGTCAGCACCTTCTTGGAGCCGATGATGCCCGACCCGGTGACCGGAGCCGCCGGCGCGACCGGAGCGACCGGCGCCACCGGCTCGTCCGCCTCGACCGCGACCTCGAACTCCAGCGGCTCGTCGTCCGGCTCGTCGATGACCACGAGCTCGGCCACCGGCTCTTCCACCGGCGCCGGCTCGGTGTTCCGGCCCCGCCGCCGGGACGACGACTTGGTCGGCGTGGCCGGCGTGGTCGCCGCGGCCACCGACTTCACCTGGTTCACCGCGCCGGACGAGCGCTTCTCCGGCACCGGCTCGGTGTGGATCATCACCCCGCGGCCCTTGCAGTGATCGCAGGTCTCGCTGAACGCCTCCAGCAGGCCCGCGCCGATCCGCTTGCGGGTCATCTGCACCAGGCCCAGCGAGGTGATCTCGGTGACCTGGTGCTTGGTCCGGTCACGGCCCAGGCACTCGGTCAGCCGGCGCAGCACCAGGTCGCGGTTGCTCTCCAGCACCATGTCGATGAAGTCGATCACCACGATGCCGCCGAGGTCGCGCAGCCGCAGCTGACGCACGATCTCCTCGGCCGCCTCCAGGTTGTTGCGGGTAACCGTCTCCTCCAGGTTGCCGCCCGCGCCGGTGTACTTACCGGTGTTGACGTCGACCACTGTCATCGCCTCGGTGCGGTCGATCACCAGGTGGCCACCCGAGGGCAGGAAGACCTTGCGGTCCAGGCCCTTGAGGATCTGCTCGTCGATCCGCTTGTCGGCGAAGACGTCGGAGACGCCGGCGTGCCGGTGCAGCCGCTCGACCAGGTCGGGCGAGACGCTGTTCAGGTAGTTCTCGATCTCGCCGTAGGCCTGGTCGCCCTGGACCACGAGGTCGTTGAAGTCCTCGTTGAAGAGGTCGCGGACCACCCGGATGACCAGGTCGGGCTCCTCGGACAGGGCGGCCGGGGCGTGCCCCTGCGCGGCCTTGGCCTGGATGTCCTCCCACTGCGCCTGCAGCCGCTTGACGTCGCGGGCCAACTCGTCCTCGCTGGCGCCCTCGGCCGCGGTCCGCACGATCACGCCCGCGCCATCCGGCACCAGCTTCTTCAGCACGTCGCGGAGCCGCTTGCGCTCGGTGTCCGGCAGCTTGCGGCTGATGCCGGAGGCGTTGCCGTTGGGCACGTAGACCAGGTGCCGGCCAGACAGCGCGATGTGGCTGGACAGCCGGGCGCCCTTGTGCCCGATCGGGTCCTTGGTCACCTGGACCAGCACCGAGTCGCCGGAGCGCATCGCCTGCTCGATCGAGCGGGCGCGACCCTCCAGCCCGGTGGCGTCCCAGTTGACCTCGCCGGCGTAGAGCACCGCGTTGCGGCCCCGGCCGACGTCCACGAACGCCGCCTCCATGCTGGGCAGCACGTTCTGGACCTTGCCCAGGTACACGTTGCCGACCATGGTGCCGGAGGTGGACCGGGACACGTAGTGCTCGACCAGGACGCCGTCCTCGAGCACGGCGATCTGGGTGCGGTCGGGCTTCTGGCGCACCACCATCACCCGGTCGACCGCCTCGCGGCGGGCCAGGAACTCCGACTCGCTGAGGATCGGCGGACGGGTCCGGCGCTGCTCGCGGCCGTCCCGGCGGCGCTGGCGCTTGGCCTCGAGCCGGGTCGAGCCGGAGACGCCCTGCACCTCGTCGCTGCGGCGCGGCTCACGGACCCGCACCACGGTGTGCACGCCGTCCTCGACGCCACCCGAATCGTCGCTGCCACCGGAGCCCTTGCGCCGGCGCCGGCGGCGGCGGCGGGTCACCCCGTCGCCCTCGTCGCTCTCCTCGTCGTCCTCGCCCTCGGCCTCCGCCTCGCCGGCGTCGGCCGCGGCGGGCTCGGCGTCATCGCCCTCGTCGGACGGGCCCTTGCCCCGGCCCCGGCCACGACGGCCACGGCGGCGACGGCGGCGGCCGGCGGCCGAGTCATCGTCGTCGTCACCCTCGTCGGCGGAGTCCTCGTCCTCGACGTCGTCCGCGCTCTCGTCGATCTCGTCCAGCGGGGGCAGCTCGACGACCGCGGCCGCGGGGGCCTCGGTCTCGGCGGGCGCCTCCTCGGCCCCGCCGCGGCGACGGCGACGGCTGCTCCGGCGCGGCGCCTCCTCGACCGGCTCGTCCTCGGCCACCGGCTGCTCCGGGACCTCGGCCTCGACGACGGCCGGGACGGCCTTCTTCCGGCTGCGACGGGCCGGGGCGGGCAGTTCCGCCACCTGCGCGTCGGGCGGGATGAACAGCACCGCGGCGGGCACGGCGGCGGCCCGCGGCCGGGCCGGCTTGTCCTCCTCGACCAGCTCGTCCTCCAGCGGGAGGACGACGATCGCGGTGTCTTCATCGTCATCGGGCTCGACGACGGCCACCGGCTCCTCGACCGGCGGCGGCGCGGCCTTCTTCCGGGCCCGGGTGCGCTTGACCGGCTTCTCCGCGGGCGGCGCCTCGGCCTCCGACACCTCGGCCTCCGGCGTGGCCGGTGCCTCGGCCGGCACCCCGGCCACCTCGTCGACCGGCGAGGAGGAGACGGCCGGCGACGCCTTCTTCCTGGTCCGGCGGACGCGGGCCGGCGCCTCGGTCGCGGCTGCCTCGACGGCCGCGCCGGGCTCGTCGGCGGGAGGTTCCGGCGGCACGGCCGCCGGGGCGGCCTTCTTCCGGGCCCTCGTCCGCTTCACGGGCGTGACGGCTGCGTTGCTCTCGGTGGCCTCGGCAGGCTGAGGTGTGACCTCACCCTCGTTTCCACCCTGAGGCTCGTTATCGAGCATGGGCTCTCCAGTTCTGGCGGCCCCGGGCGCGTGTGAGCGCTGCCACGCAGGGTCGCCGCAAGTTTTTCGGGCCCGCCCGCCGTGGTGGCGGCCGAGTCGACCGAAGTCTCCGACGGACGCCAGCCGAATCGGCTAACGCCCTCCGATGGGTACGTCCTCGCGATCCGCGTCCAACGGATCGACGAAATTCCCCTGCGCGGTGAGTGAACCCTGGGCCAGCCGGGTCGCTCGAGGCGGCGCCGGCGGCTCCAGACCGGCCACCACGCGTAGACCGGACAGGACGTCATCGGGTCGAACGGCGGGCGTGACCTGCCGTACGACAAGGTCGAGTATCGCACACGGCGACGCGACCTCCCCGGAAGGTGCGCCAGGTTCGTCGATCACGGTGCCGGAAGTCACCGCCACCCGCGCGTCGAAGGTCCGCCGGCCCTGCTTGGTCATGCGCTCGACCTGCACTTCCGGAGCGCTCATGAACCGTTGCAGAGCGTCCGCGGCGTCGGCCGTCGCCACGCCCGGGAGCTCCAGGCGCCACCGCGACGCGTCGATCCGCTCGGCCAGGCTGGTCCCCTCACGGGCGATCACCGCGTCGAGCACGTCCAGGCCGGGCGACAGCGCCGCGTCCAGCGCGACCCGCAGCTCGGCCGGGTCGACCGGGGCCTGGAGGGCGATCTCCAGGTATTCGGCCTCGCTGGCCACGCCGGTGGGCGCCGCGCTCGCGTACGAGATCTTGGGGTGGGGGTGGAAACCCTGGGAGAAGGCGATGGGTACGGCCGCACGCCGCAACGCCCGTTCGAACGCACGAGCGAAGTCGCGGTGTGAGGTGAAGCGCAACGGGCCACGCTTGGCGTACCGGATCCGGATCCGCTGGACCACCGGCGCCTGACCGCCGGCGGGCTGGTTCTTGGGCGCCATCTCAGACCGGCACCCGGAGGCTGTTCACCGGGGTCAGCGGCAGCAGCTTCTTGCCGGTGGGCCCGATCTGGATCTCGGTGTCCATGGACGGGCACACGCCGCAGTCGAAGCAGGGCGTCCAGCGGCAGTCGTCCTGCTCGTACTCGGACATGGAGTCCTGCCAGTCCTGCCAGAGCCAGTCCTTGTCGAGACCGGAGTCGAGGTGGTCCCAGGGCAGAACCTCGAGCTGCTCGCGCTCGCGGGTGGTGAACCAGTCGAGGTCGACGCCGAACGCGGGCAACACCTCGGCGCAGGCCTCGACCCACCGCGCGTACGAGAAGTGCTCGGACCAGCCGTCGAACCGGCCGCCCTTCTCCCAGACCCGGCGGATCACCTGGCCGACCCGCCGGTCGCCGCGGGACAGCAGGCCCTCGATCAGCGACGGCTCGCCGTCGTGGTAGCGGTAGCCGATCGCCCGGCCCAGCGACCGGTCCGAGTTGATCTCCTGCTTGAGCATCTTGAGCCGAGCGTCGATGACCTCGGGCCGCTCCATCTTCGCCCACTGGAACGGGGTGTGCGGCTTGGGCACGAACCCGCCGATGGAGACCGTGCAGCGGATGTCCTTGGTGCCGGCGGCGGCCCGGCCGGCCTTGATCACCTCGTGGGCCATCCGGCCGATCTGCAGCACGTCTTCGTCGGTCTCGGTGGGCAGGCCGCACATGAAGTAGAGCTTCACCTGCCGCCAACCGTTGGAGTAGGCCGTGACGACCGTCCGGATCAGGTCCTCCTCGGTCACCATCTTGTTGATGACCTTGCGGATCCGCTCCGAGCCGCCCTCGGGGGCGAAGGTGAGGCCGGTGCGGCGCCCGTTGCGGGAGAGCTCCTGGGCCAGGTCGATGTTGAACGCGTCGACCCGGGTCGAGGGCAGGGACAGCGAGACGTTGGTGTCGGCGTACTGCTCGGCCAGGCCGGAGCACATGTCGCCGATCTCCGAGTGGTCGGCGCTGGACAGCGACAGCAGGCCCACCTCGTTGAACCCGGAGAACTCCAGGCCCTCTTTCACCATCTGGCCCACCGTGTTGATCGAGCGCTCACGCACCGGGCGGGTGATCATGCCCGCCTGGCAGAACCGGCAGCCGCGGGTGCAGCCCCGGAAGATCTCCACCGCGTACCGCTCGTGGACCGTCTCGGCCAGCGGGACCAGCGGCTTCTTCGGGTACGGCCACGCGTCGAGATCCATCGTGGTCCGCTTGTGCACCCGGAACGGCACGTCCGGCCGGTTGGGGACGATGCGCTGGATCCGCCCGTCGGGCAGGTAGTCGACGTCGTAGAAGCGAGGGACATAGATACTCTCGGTACGCGCCAGACGCAGCAGCAGCTCGTCGCGCCCGCCGGGACGGCCCTCGGCCTTCCACTCCCGGATGATGCCGGTGATCTCCAGCACGGCTTCCTCACCGTCGCCCAGCACGGCGGCGTCGATGAAGTCGGCGATCGGCTCGGGGTTGAAGCTGGCGTGCCCGCCGGCCAGCACGATCGGGAACTCGTCGCCCCGGTCGGCGGCCAGCATCGGGATCTGGGCGAGGTCGAGCGCGGAGAGCAGGTTGGTGTAGCCCAGCTCGGTGGCGAACGAGACACCCAGCACGTCGAAGGCGTGAACCGGGCGGTGCGCCTCGAGGGTGAACTGCGGGACGCCGTTCTCCTTCATCAGCGCCTCGAGGTCGGGCCAGACCGCGTAGGTGCGTTCGGCCAGCACGTCGGGCTGCTCGTTGAGCACCTCGTAGAGGATCTGCACGCCCTGGTTGGGCAGGCCCACCTCGTACGCGTCGGGATACATCAGCGCCCAGCGGACGCTGGCGGAGTCCCAGTCCTTGACGACGGCGCCGAGCTCGCCACCCACGTACTGGATCGGCTTGCTGACCCGGGGCAGCAGCAGTTCGAGCTGGGGGAAGACGGAAGCGACGCTCATGGGGACCCAGACTAGCCGCCTTCAGTCCGGCTTTGGGTGGTGGGCGGGGCGGCGGACGTGCGGCTTACCCGCCCAGGTCGGCCGCGGCCTTGTCGAGATCGGTGGCGAGGAGATCGTCCCGGAAGGCGCACAGCTGGAGCGTCATCCGGGCCGGCCCGGTCGCGCCGACGACCAGCCGGATGCCGCGGCCCCGATCGTCCATGTCGCCGACGATCCAGTCGAGCAGCCGCACCCCGGCGCTGTCCAGGAACGACACCGAGGTCAGGTCGATCACGACCGGGTCCTCGCCGCCCACGTACCCGACGATCTCCCGGCCGATCGCGGCCGCGGTGGCGAGGTCGATCTCGCCGGTGATCGAGACCACGGCGACCGGTCCACGGCGCGAGTAGGCGACCGCCTTGCCCGCCTCGTGGTTCACGCGTTCTCCTTCCGGGTGCGCCGCATGGTCACCACGGTGCCGGCGCTCCGATCGAACGACACATGATCCATCACCTGTCGGATGAGTTGAAGCCCCCGCCCACGCGACACGTCGGAGCGGGCCGGCCGCCACACGCCCCGGTCGGCCACGACCACCTCGACGGCCTCGCCCGACACCGTCGCGACGATCTCGACCTGACCGAACGGGTCGTCCCGATAACCGTGCTCGATCGCGTTGGCGACCGCCTCCGAGCAGGCCAGCAGCACGCCCTGGACGCTCTCCTCGTCCACCTGGTGCGTGATCAGCCAGGCCTTCATCTCCTTGCGGAGCAGTGCAATCTGCATCGGGTCAGCGCCGATGGAACGCTCCAGGCGCTCGTCGGTGCCCAGGGTCAGGCAGAGCAGGCAGACGTCGTCGGTGTGGTCGGTGCCCACCATCAGGTCGGCGAACCCGGCGGCCAGCCCGGCCGTGGGCGCGTCCCGGCGCCGGGCCCACTCCCGGGCCATCGTGTCCAGGCCCTGGTCGATCGGGCGGTTGCGGCGCTCGACCAGGCCGTCGGTGTAGAGCAGCAGGCGGCTGCCGGAGGCCAGCTTGACCTTCTCCTCCACCCGGTCGCGCTTGCCGGCCCGCGAGCCGAGCGGCGCGGACCGGGCGCCCATCAGGTAGCGGGCCTGGCTGGCCGGCTCGTGCAGCAGCGGCGGGAGGTGGCCGGCGCAGGCGTACGTCATCACGTTGGTGGCCAGGTTGATCTCGCAGTAGGCCACGGTCGCCATCTTCGCGGTGATCACCCGGTCGACGAACCGGTCGAGCTTCCGCAGCACCTTGGCCGGTCCGGCGTCGGCCGAGGCCACGGCCCGGACCGCGCTGCGCAGCTGGCCCATGGTGGCGGCCGCGTCGATGCCCCGGCCGACCACGTCACCGACCACGACGGCCAGCTTGTCCGGCGAGATCATGAAGGCGTCGAACCAGTCGCCGCCGACCTCCAGGCCCTGCGCCGCCGCGTGGTATTCCGTCTCGACCACGAACCGCGAGTCGCGGGGCGTCGACCCGGAGAGCAGGCTGCGCTGCAGCGTACGGGCGACCGCCCGCTCCTGCTCGTAGAGCCGGGCGTTCTCCAGGGCCAGCGCGGCGCGCGAGGTCAGTTCGGTCAGGAAACCCGACTCGGCCACGGTCCGGCGGGCGCCCTCGAGCCGCAGCGCCAGCGTGCCCAGCACCAGGCCGCGGGCGGTCAGCGGCAGCACCGCGGTGCCCACCTCGGTGGCGTCGGCAGCCGGCCACAGCGCCTCGCCGCTGACCGTGACCCGGGCGATCTGGTCGGCGATCAGCTCGGGGTCGGGTGGCGGGCCGCCCGACTCGGCGAGCAGCCCGGGCGGGCCACCCACCTGCAGGCGCACCGAGGCCCACTCGGCGACCTCCGGCACCAGCCGCTCGACCAGGCGCTTGGCCCGGGCGGTGAGCCGGTTCTCCTCGTCCATCTCGCGGGTCGTCCCGGCCAGGAAGGTGACCCGCGCCTCGCGCAGCCGCGCCGCGTCGTACAGCCGGGCCCGGTCCAGCGACTGCCCGCCCTGCTGGCCGAGCAGCCGGATCACCAGCAGTTCGCTCTCGCTGAGCTCGCGCGGCTCGGCGAAGCTGAACGCGAGCACCCCGCGAACCTCGGTCTGGTCGTCGGCCGGGCCGGTGGCCAGCGGCAGCAGCACGGCCAGGGTCCGACCGGCGTCGCGCATGGCCTCGGCCAGCCCGCCGAACCGGTCCTCGGCCTTCTCCGGCGCGCTGATCACCTCGAGCTCGCCCCGGCGGGCCACCTCGGCCGCCGCGCCGGCGGTCACGCCCGGGTCGGCCGCCGAGACCTCGATCAGCCCGCCGCGGTCGGCGCCGGTGAGCCAGACGCTGCTCGCGGTGGCGCCGAAGGCCGGACCGGGCGCGCCGGCCAGAACCTCGGCGACCTCGGCCTCGGTGGCCGCGGCGGCCAGGCCCGCGACGATCGTCTGGAGTACGCGCACCCGGCGCTCGGAGTCCTCGGCGATGCGGCGGGCGTTCAGCAGTTCCCGCTCGTACCCGCGCCGTTCGGTGGCGTTGAAGATCATGGTTCGGATCAGGCGGGGCAGTCCGGCCGGGTCGCGGCCGAGCATCGAGTTGATCAGCGCGGGCAGCCGTCGGCCGTCGGCGCAGACCAGATCGAAGGCGACCTCGTGCACATCGTTCTGCATCCGCAGGAGCGGCGCGTAGTGACTCTCGTGGTAGATCTGCCCGCCGGGCGTCAGCAAATCGCGGAAGCGACGGACGCCGACCAGCTCAGCGCGGGTGTAGCCGGTCCAGGCGAGGAACGTCTCGTTGACCTTGACGATGGTGCCGTCGGGCGTGGTGGTCAGATATCCGCACGGAGCGTGCTCATACAACTCGCTGGGATCCTCCTCCCACGGCACGCGCAGATCCTGAGTCACGTCCCGGTCATCCATGCCTACAAGTAGGCCCGAATGGCGGCGATCGTCTCGTCGGGCGCGCTGAGGTTGGGACAGTGACCCGTGGCATTCATGTAGACCAGTGTGCTACCCGGGAGTTGGGCATGCACGTACTCCCCCACGGGTGTCGGGGCGATGACGTCGTCCGAGCACTGGAGCACGAGCGCCGGCGTCCGCAGCCGGGGCAGGTCGGCGCGGTTGTCGGAGAGGAACGTGACCCGGGCGAAGTGCCGGGCGATCTCCGGGTCGGTGCGGCAGAAGCTGTTCTTCAGTTCGTCGGCCAGCTCGGGCCATTCGGGATGGCCCATGATCACCGGCGCCATCGCGCTCGACCAGCCCAGATAGTTGCTGTCCAGCGAGTCGAGCATGTCCTCGAGGTCGGCGCGCTGGAAGCCGCCGGTGTAGCCCTCGTCGTCGAGGTAACGCGGCGACGGGCCGATCAGCACCAGCTTGGCGAACTTCTCGGGCTCGCGGATCGCGGCCAGGATGCCGATCATCGCGCTCACCGAGTGGCCGACGAAGACCACGTCGCTCAGGCCGTGCTCGTCGATGATCTCCAGCACGTCGTCGGCGTACCCGTTCAGGGTGGAGTACTTCTTCTCGTCGTACTCCCGCAGGTCGGACTTGCCGTTGCCGACGTGGTCGAACAGCACGATCCGATGGGTGTCGGCGAAGGCGGGAGTGACGAGGCGCCACATGTTCTGATCACAGCCGTAGCCGTGGACGAACATGATCGGCTGCCCGGAGGGGTTACCGGTCACGGTCACGGCGTTGCGCGCGGTCGTATTCATCGTGGGGTCACCTTACGACTCCGGAGCGTTCCGCACGACGGTCAGGTTGTCCGGCATTTGTGAGCCGGTGTCTGGTTCGACGGCCGTCCAAGGCCTGGCACACCCCGGATAACCTGGGGTTTGGCGTCACACCAGGGGTGCGACGCCCAGCCTTAGGAGGATACGAACGGATGGCCGATCAGCCGGGCGGGAATCCCCCGGACGCCCGATCGCCCGACCCGACGAGGATCGCGGCGGACGGTGACCCCTCGACTGTGGACGCTCCGGCGCGCTGGAGCGGGTCGGCCGCCATCCCCCCGCCGCAGCCGAAGAAGTCCCTCTGGCCGCGCCGCACGGCCGCCGCCGCGGACGAGGACGACGACTGGGGCACGACGCCGGCCGTCGACCCGTGGGCCGGCCAGGACACCCCCTGGGACCCGCTGCAGCTCCCGGCGCCCATGCCGGCGCCCGTGCCGATGCCGCCGACCCGCATCGAGGCGCCGGCGCCGCCACCGACCCGCATCGACGCGCCCGCCCCGGCTCCTGCCCCGGCGCCACCGCCTCTGCCGCCCCCGCCGCCTCCGAAGCCGACGCGCGCCGAGAAGCGCGAGGCGAAGCGGGCCCAGAAGCAGCCCCCGCCGCCGGTCAACCGCGTCCCGGTCCAGCCCCGGCCCACCTCCGTCCCGCCGGAATACGCCCGGCAGGTCGTCCAGCGGCCGCCCGGCCCGCCGCGCCCGCCCGGCCTGCCGGGACCCCAGCGCCCGCCCCGGAAGGGCCTGCCGCCGCCGCGCAAGAAGCGCCGCCCGCTGCGCACCCTGGGCACGTTCGCCCTGCTCAGCCTGGTCTTCTGCGCCGGCGTCCCGGCGATCTTCCTGTGGCCCGCGGCCGGCCAGTACCCGGTCAGCGCCAGCCTGCCCGACTCCGTCTCCGACCTCGACCGCCGCGACGACGCCACCAGCCGCCGCGCCGCCCAGCGCCTGGCCGCCGAACTCAGCGACGGCGGCCAGGCGTTCGCCGGCATCTACGCCGACGGCAACGGCAAGCGGGTCACCATCTTCGGCACCACCGGCCTGCGGATCACCCCGGAGCAGGACGTCGAGGCGCAGATCCGGCAGCTCACCCCGGACTACGACATCGAGGACGTGCGGCCGTTCGACATGGGCGAGACCGGCGTGCACGAGCGCTGCGGCAAGGGCCGGGCCGGCCGCAACACCGTCGTGGTGTGCGCCTGGGCCGACCACGGCAGCCTGGTGACCGTGCTGATGACCAGGCGTTCCATCGCCGACAGCGCCGATCTCACCGCGGTTCTGCGGAGTGCGGTGCTCAACCGCGGGTAGAAAAAACCCGTGACCCGATGGCTGTTCGCCGACCAGCTCGGCCCGCACTTCCTCGACGCGCCGGAGCAGCCGGTCCTGCTGATCGAGTCGAAGGCGGTGTTCCGGCGCCGCCGCTTCCAGTGCTGATGGACGGGGCCGAGCCGGCCGGCGGCCGGTGGAACCTGGACGCCGACAACCGGGAACCACCGCCGAGGACGGCTGCTCTGGGCGTACCCGAGCCCCCGAAGATCGTCGAGGACGAGATCGACGAGCAGGTTCGCGCCGACCTGGACCGCTGGGAACGCGAGGACGGCGTCACGTTCCTGGGCCGCGACGGGCCGCGGCTGTTCCCGGCGACCCGGCGTGAGGCGCTGGCCCGGCTGAACCACTTCGTCGAGCACCGGCTGCCCACGTTCGGCCGGTACGAGGACGCGATGCTGGCCGGTGATCCGTGGATGGCGCACAGCCTGCTCTCGGCGCCGATCAACCTGGGCCTGCTCGACCCGATCGAGGTGATCCACCGGGCCGAGGACGCCCACCGCGCGGGCGACGCGCCGCTGGCCTCGGTCGAGGGCTTCGTCCGGCAGATCCTCGGCCGGCGCGACTTCGTCTGGCACCTCTACTGGTACTTCGAGCCGGGCTACCGCCGCGCCAACGAACTGGGCGCCGCCGGCCGCGTACCCCGATGGTTCGCCGATCTCGACGCCGGCTCGGATGAGCTCCAAGCCGTACGCGGGCGGTGGCGCCTACATCGACCGGATGAGCGACTACTGCGGCGGCTGCCGGTACGACCCCAGGGTGCGGGTGGGCGACAACGCCTGCCCGTTCACCGCCGGTTACTGGGCCTTCCTGCACCGCAACGAGCCCAAGCTGCGCGACAACTACCGGATGCGTCAGCCGTTGCGCGGGCTGGACCGGCTCAAGGATCTCGACCAGCTGGTCGAGCAGGAGGCGGCCCGCGGCAGTCGTGCGCCCTAGGTTTTTGACAGGCGCTAGGCGGCTGGGTCGTCGTCCCTCTGCGGCTTGGTGGGCGCGTAACGCGACACGTACTCCTGGCCGGTCAGCTTCTGGATCTCGGCCATCACCTCGTCGGTGAGCACCCGCAACGCGGTGCGGTCGTCGGGCCGGCCGGCCGCCTCGATCGGCTTCCCGAACTTGATCGTGGCCTTGCCCCAGCCCACCAGCTTCGGGTACGGCTGACCGATGGGCTGGATCTTCTCGGTGCCGATCACGCCGACCGGGATGATCGGGACGCCCGCGCCGACGGCGAGCCGGGCGGCGCCGGTGCGGCCGCGGTAGAGCTTGCCGTCCGGCGAGCGGGTGCCCTCGGGATAGACGACCACCATGTCACCGGCCTTGAGCGCCGGGATGGCGGCGTCGAACGCGCCCAGCGCGGCCCGGCCGCCGGACCGGTCGACCCGGATCGCGCCGAGGCCCTCCATGATGAAGCGGTTGAACCGGCCGCGCAGACCGGTGCCGTCGAAGTAGTCCGACTTGGCCCAGAAGGCCAGGTGTCGCGGCACCGTCGCGCCGAGGAAGAGCTCGTCGGCGACGGACAGGTGGTTGCTCGCGAAGATCGCGCCGCCGCTCTTCGGAATGTTCTCCAGGCCTTCGACACGCGGCCGCCAGCCCAAGATCATCGCATTACCGACGGTGATCTTTCCGAACGAATAGAGCAGCGGCAACGGGTTCCTCCGGGAGGGAACAACGTGTAGAGGGGGCGTGAAGAGACTAAACCACGCCACCCTGAAAGTCCGCGCCGATCTCCCGGCCCGGGTGACCCTGGGCCGGGAGTTCGACCTGCGGTTACCGGATCAGGGAGCCGGCAGCGTGGTGGTCCAGAGCGACACGCCGTCACGGTCGCGCAGGTGCACGGTGAACGCCTTGCTCCGCCCGTCGATCTCCACCTCGCCGAAGTGCTGGAAGCCCTGGGCGGGTGAGGTGTTGGCGGCCGGCGGGGTGTGGCTGAACACCACCTCCGGCCCCGAACGTGGCGTCCATCGCGTTCGGGCCGAACGCCCCGGGCTGCGCCTCAGGCCGTTGATCAGCCACTCGCGCTGCTCGGCGCCGAGCAGGCCGCCGTCCGGGTCGGCGTACGTGTTGCCGTCGTTGACGTCCTTGAACGTCCGCATGTCGAGCACGAAGATGTCGAGCAGCGGACCGTACGACAGCTTGCGGTAAACCGTTCCCGCCGACTCGGGCGTCGGCACCCATTCGTGGTACGCCCGCATGGCCCGGGCCGCGAGCACGTCCACCCGCTTCTCGGTGTAGCGGGCGTCGTCCAGGATCTCCCCCGGGTACCAGTTGTTGGTCACCTCGTGGTCGTCCCACTGGTTCAGCTGCGGCACCTGGGCCGCGAACCGCCGGTAGTGCTCGTCGAGCAGGTTGTAGGCGTACTGCCCACGGTATTCCTTGAGGGTCTCGGCGACCTTGGACTTCTCCTCGGTCACCAGGTTGTTCCAGACCGCACCTTGCCGGTGTGATCGGTGTCCGGCGTGAGCACCGGGCCGCGGACCAGCCGCGCGCCCTGGAAGTCGGGCCGGCGGGCCACCTCCACCCACATCCGGCCGGGCCGGTCGGCCCTCGTCCACACCACGGCGGACTCGGCCGCCGCGTCACCACTCTGCACGCCATGGGTCAGCACCGGCCGCCCGTGTGGCACGAAGACGAAAGCCGCCGGCCCGGCCAGACCGGCCCGCAGCAGGGTCCTTCTCCTGATCGAGGTCATGATGATGGCCTATCGGCTCGATGTGACGAGGGCACCCTCGGAAGATGGACGGCACCTAAACTCGTCCGGGTGATCCGCATCGAGATCGATGAGCCGACGCTCGCCCGCACCCGGATCGCGATCAGCCCGCTCTGCGAACTGCTCTGCGGTCTCTTCCTGCTCGAACGCAACCCGGGCCCGGTGCCGTGGCCGTACCAGGACTGGGCGGCGCGGGCCCGCGAGATCCTGCGCACCGACCCGGCGGTCGAGCCGGTCCTCCTGTACTTCCGGCTCGGCTCGGTCTGGCCCGACTTCCTCGGCCCACACCCGCCGAGCGCCCTGCCGACCCTCGACGAAGAGCTGGCCGGTCTCCGCGCGACCCCGGCCGAGGTGATCGAGGCACAGTTCGCCAAGCACTACCCGGACGGCGAGCCGGAGATCCTGCGGCCGTTCCGCACCGACCGGGCGGCGGCGCTCGCCCGGCTGTCCGACGGCCTGGCCGCCTACTGGGCGGCGGCGCTGGCGCCGTACTGGCCGGCCATGCGCGCCGCGCTCGAGGAGGAGGTGCTGCTCCGGGCCCGGGCGCTGGCCGCCGACGGGCCGGACGCGCTGCTGGCCAAGCTGCATGACCGGGTGCTCTGGGAGCGCCCGATCCTCACCCTGGTGAAGCCTCTGGAGCAGAGCTTCGACGCGTTCGACAAGCGACTGCTGCTGGTCCCGCTGATCTTCTCGCGCGGCGCGCTGCTGTGTTCCGGCGACGATCCCGACGTGATCATGGTGACCTACCAGTCCCGGGGCGCCGCCGTCCTCGCCGATCGCGTCGCGCCATCGGCTCCGGCGGATCGGCTGGCCATCCTGATCGGCCGCGGGCGCGCCACCGTGCTGCGCGCCCTGACCAGCCCGGCCACCACGACCGGGCTGGCCACCGCGCTGAGCCTGGCCCCCTCGACGGTGTCCGAACATCTGAGCGCGCTCCAGGCGGCGGGCGTCGTGCACCGCCGGCGGGCCGGGCGCCGGGTGCTCTACGGGCTCGAGCCGGCCGGCGTCGCGCTGGTCACCCTGCTGGATTCGGGAGCGGCCGAATTCGTTTCCTGAGGACGGTTCACGTCATTACCGTCCCGGGCCATGGGGGATGCCATCGAGGCCGCGCGACTGCGGCGTACGTACCGGAGCCGCACCGGTTTTGTCCGGCGCCGGACCACCGAGATCGAGGCCGTGCGCGGTGTTGATCTGACCGTGGCCCGCGGCGAGCTGTTCGGCCTGCTGGGCCCGAACGGGGCCGGCAAGACCACCACCATCAAGATGCTCAACACGCTGCTGATCCCGACCTCGGGCACGGCGCGGATCTGCGGGTTCGACGTCGAGCAGGAGACCCGGGAGGTACGCCGGCGGATCGGGTACGTGTTCGGCGGCGACCGCGGCCTCTACGACCGGCTGTCCGGCCTGGACAACCTGCGCTACTTCGCCGAGCTGTACGGGGTGCCGGCCCGCGACCAGAAGCGGCGGATGGCCGAGTTGCTGGAACTGGTCCGGCTGACCGGCCGCGAGCGGGAACGGGTCGAGGGCTACTCCCGGGGCATGCGCCAGCGCCTGCACATCGCCCGTGGCCTGCTGCACTCCCCCGAGGTGCTGTTCCTCGACGAGCCGTCCATCGGGGTCGACCCGGTGGCCGCCCGGGAACTGCGCCGCACCGTCGCCGACCTGGCCGCGACCGGCACCACGGTGCTGCTGACCACGCACTACATGGCCGAGGCGGACGAGCTCTGCGACCGGATCGCGGTGATCGCCGACGGGCGGATCCAGGCCTTGGGCACGCCGGCCGAACTGCGCCGGCACGCGGACGGGCGCCGGGTGGTGGAGGTCGAGGCGTACGGGGTGCCGGACGACACCGTGGCCGGCTTGCAGGGGCTGCCCGGGGTGCGGGAGGCCGCGGTCGAGGCGCGCGGGGCGCTGCAGATCCTCACCGTCCAGTCCGATTCCGGGGTGGACGTGCAAGGTGAGGTGCTGCACGCGCTCGGGGGCGTGCGCCTCGGCCGGGTGTCCACCCGGGAGCCCACGCTCGAAGACGCCTACGTCGCGATCGTCAGCGCCTCATGAGAACGCTGCGGATGATCACCGTCGGCACGCTGCTTCACGTGAAACAGCTCAGCCGCTCGGGGCTCGAGCTGACCATCAGCCTGTTCATCCCGATCGTCCAGGCGACCATGGCGGTGTACCTGTTCCGTTCCGGCGGCTCGGCCGATCGCCTGCTCGAGGCCGCGGTCGGCGCCGGGATGATGGGCGTCTGGTCCTCGGTGCTGTTCGGCTCGGGCGGCGCCATCCAGAACCAGCGCTGGCAGGGCACCCTGGAGATGATCATGCTGGCGCCGCGCCGGCCGGTGCTCGTGCTGCTGCCGATCACCCTGGCCACCGCCCTCACCGGCACCTACGCGCTGCTCGCGACGCTGCTGTGGGGCCGGCTGCTCTACGGGATCCGGCTCGACCTCGCCCACCCGGTCGCGTTCGCGGTCGCGGCGCCCGTGGTGATCCTGTCGCTGGGCATGTTCGGGCTGCTGCTCGCGGCCACGTTCGTGCTGCTGCGCAACGCCAACGCGCTGGCCAACACGCTCGAGTATCCGGTGTGGCTGGTGTCCGGGATCCTCGTACCCATCACGGTCCTGCCCACCTGGACCACCCCGATCGCCGCCGCCCTGCCGACCACCTGGGCCGCACGCGCCCTGCGCGAGGCCACCACCGGCGGCCCGGTCTGGCCGTCCGTGGCGATCTGCGCCGCCGTCTCCCTCGCCGGCCTGACCCTGGGAGCGATCGCCCTGACCCACGTCGAACGCCGCGCCCGCGCCGCCGCCACCCTGGCCCTGGCATGAACACGATCCGCCTGCTCACGGTCGGCGGCACGATCGCCTACCGCGCCCTGTTCAACTGGACCTCGCCCGGCATGTTCGTCGGCACGCTGCTGATCGGGCCGCTGTTCCAGCTGCTGTTCTTCGCCTACCTCGGCCGGCAGCTCCAGGTCGGCGACGACCGCTTCTTCATCGTCGGCAACGCGGTGCTCGCGGCCTCGCTGGCCTGCGTGTTCGGCGGCACCATGGCGATCTCCAACGAGCGGCGCTACGGCACCCTCGGGCACGTCCTGCTGTCACCACGCAGCCGGACCGCGGTGTTCCTCGGGCGCGCCCTCCCGTACGCCGGGAACGGCCTGCTCATCGCCGTGTTCACGCTGGCCGGGGGCGCGTTGCTGCTCGGGCTGCGCATCCCGCCGGCCGCGCTGCCCGGGCTGGCCGTGGCGCTGGCCGCCGGATCGCTGTCCTGCGGATTCTTCGGGCTCACCCTGGGCGCGCTCGGCCTCCGGTTCCGTGACGTCTGGGTGGTCTCCAACGTCTCGGTGGCCCTGATGCTCCTGCTCACCGGCGTGAACGTGCCGGCCGCGGCCCTGCCCGGGTGGATGGCCGCGATCGGGCAGGTCCTGCCGATCACCCACGCGGCCGCGGCGGCCCGCCTGCTCTCCGCCGGCTCCCCCTTCGCCGAGGCGGTGCCGCAGCTCGGTCTGGAGGTGCTCGTCGGCTCGGCCTGGGCGCTGCTCGCGGCCGCCCTGCTCAAGATCTTCGAGCTGGAATCCCGGCGTACGGCCAGCCTGGACACCCTGTGACCACGGTCACGTCACGTTCCCCGGAGCCGGCTCGTCCCCCTCACATGAGCCGACTGAACATGAACGATGTCGCGCCCGGGGCCTACCAGGCCGTCCTGGGCATGGAGATCTACGCCCGCCAGAACAACGACCCTCAGCTGTACGAGTTGGTGAAGCTGCGCGCCTCGATGGTCAACGGCTGCGGCTTCTGCGTCGACATGCACGCCACCGAGGCACAGAAGGCCGGCGAGTCGAGCCGGCGCCTGTTCGCGGTGTCGGCCTGGCGCGAGGCCGGCAGCCTGTTCACCGAGCAGGAGCGGGCGGCCTTCGCCCTGACCGACGCCGTCACCAAGCTCGGCGAACACGGCGTCCCCGACAACGTGTGGGACGAGGCCGCCCGCCACTTCGACAAGACCGAACTGGGCAACCTCCTGATGGCCATCGTCACCATCAACGTCTGGAACCGCCTGGCCATCGCCACCAAGCAGGACCTGCCGGACGCCTAGGGCAGCGTCCTGTGCCTGTGGACAGTTCTCGAGATCGTCATTTCCCCGCGCTAGATTCTCGGCCCACCCAGTGCCGGGGTGGGGGAGGCGGCGGGTCGTCGGTCAGCGCAACCCACCCACCACCCAGGTGGGCGACCGTCAGGATGACGCGAGCGTGCGGATCGGATGGCCGGCGGCGAAGGCCCGGATGTCCTCGACGGCGTCGGTGAAGAACACCTCGTAGGTGGCGCCGGTGACATAGCCGAGATGCGGGGCGAGCAGGGTCCGGGGCGCGCTGCGCCAGGGCGAATCGGCCGGCAGGGGCTCGATGTCGAACACGTCGAGCCCCGCGCCGCCGATCGTGCCCGCGTACAGGGCCTCCAGCAGGGCGGCCTCGTCGACCAGCGGGCCACGGGACGTGTTGATCAGCAGGGCCGACGGCTTCATCCGGGCCAGGTCGGCCCGGCCGATCAGTCCCCGGCTCGCCGGGGTGAGCGGCACGTGCAGGGTCACCACGTCGGAGGTGGCCAGCAGCTCGTCCTTGGTGATCTCGCCCGCCTTCTCCAGGCTCCGGCTCCAGGTCACCACGTCCATCCCGAAGGCGGCGCCGACCGCGGCGACCGGTGTGCCCAGTCGCCCGAGACCGATCACGCCGAGCCGTCGCCCGCTCAGGCTCAGGCCCACGGTGTGTTGCCAGCCGCCCGCCCTGATCTGCTGGTCCTCGGCGACCAGGTGTCGGGACAGCCCCAGGATCAGCCCCCAGGTCAGCTCGACCACCGCGCCGGGTGGACCCGACCTGGTGCCGCAGACCACGATGCCGTTCCGCTGCGCGGCGGCCAGGTCGATGGCGGCGTTCTTCATGCCCGTCGTGACGAGCAGGCGCAGGTTGGGCAGGCGGTCGAGCACCTCGGCCGGGAAGGGGGTGCGCTCGCGCATGGCCACGATCACGTCGAACGGGGTCAGATCAGCTCCCGGCCCGGCTCCCAGCCCGGCTCCCAGCCCGGCTCCCAGCCCGGCTCCCAGCCCGGCTCCCAGCCCGGCGAAGAACATGACATCGAGGCCCGACCAGTCGGCGTACCCCGAGGCCACCTGCTGGTAGTCATCGAGGACGGCGACCCGCACGGCCGGTCAGCCGAGCTCGGGGAACCAGAGCTGGAGCTCCCGCTTGGCGCTCTCGGGCGAGTCGGAGGCGTGCACCAGGTTCTCGCGGTTCGACAGGGCCAGGTCGCCCCGGATCGTGCCGGCCGCGGCCTTCCGGCCGTCGGTGGCGCCGATCATCGCCCGGACCACCTCGATCACCTCGTCGCCGGACACCACCAGCGCGACCAGCGGCCCGGAGGTCATGAAGTCCTTGAGCGGCGGGTAGAACGCCTTGTCGACGTGCTCGGCGTAGTGCTGGTCGGCCATCTCGGCATCCATCGACCGCAACACCATCGCGTCGACCGCGAGTCCCTTGCGCTCGAACCGGCCGATGATCTCGCCGACCAGGCCACGGCGCACGGCGTCAGGCTTGATCAGCACGAGCGAACGCTCGCCGGACGGGCTGGTCACGGTTGGTTCCTCCGATGGTCGACACGCGGAATGTCAGCCTATCGGTACCGACACCGGCCACGCCGCCAACCTCCGGTTACCGCACTTTCCCTCCACCCCTGCCGCGCCATAGCCTGACAGGGACAAAAGGGGGGTCCACTGTGGCGAACCAAACCGGGCGGCCCGTCGCGCCGGCGCGCAAGCTCGTGGCGGCGGTGCTGGGCACCTTCGCGGTGTTCGTGATGGTGTTCGGGCTCGGCCTGTCGAGCTGGCCGATCGTCGCCCTGGGCGCCGCGCTTCTGGCGCTGGCGATCGCCCTGGGCATGGTCAACGTGGTCCGGCGCGGCGCCCGCGCCTGGGTGACCGGCCACGGTCAGGTGAAGGCCATTTCCGACCCACCACCCTCTGGCGCGTACGGGCGGGCCGAGCTCCAGCTGGTCGTGGTGGCGCCCGGACTCCCCGTGACCGAGGTGCTGGTGCGCGACCCGCGCGTACCCATCGGCAAGTGGCCCCGAGTCAACGAAACCCTGCCGATCTCGGTCGACGTCGACGACATGCGCCGCTGCAAGATCGAGTGGGGCGACGTCGAGGACCGCTCCGACGACGGCGACCCCCCGCCGCCGGCTCCCGCCGAGCCGCTCGAGGAGTTCCTCGACGACGATCTCCTGGGCGAGCCCGAGCCGCCGCCGTGGGTGAACCGGGACCGCTCCTGGGGCCGCGGCCCCGACGAGCCCATGTCCCCCGCCGCCGCGCCGGTCGCCACCGAGGAACGCCCCGGCACCACGGTGGTGGTCCACGAAACCCCCGCCGGCGTGGTCCTCGAGGGCGAGTACGTCGACCACGACGACAACCCCCAGGTTCTCCCCCAGCGCGCGGCCCGCCGCCCCCACCACGCCGAGCCCCACGCCACGGCGGTCCCCCTGGTCGACGACGACCCCTTGACCGACGACCCGCTGCTCAGCGACCCCCCGCCCGCCGACGCCCCACCCCACCGCGACGACCCTTCCTACGCCGAGGCCCCGCCCAGGCCGTCGACGCCCGCCGACGCCCCACCCCAGCCCGGCGATCCCTCTCAGGCCGCGTCCGCCGACGCCCCGCCCAGGCCCGACGCTCCCTCCCCCGCCGAGGCGTCGCCCAGGCTCCACGACCCCGACGACCCCACCATCGACCCGCGCGCAGCCGGCCCCGCCCCCTGGCGAACCGCCCCCGAACCCCGCCGCGCGGAATCAGACGTTCCTCCCTGGGCCGAGGCGCCGCCCCGCCAGGCCGAAGCAGAAGAGTCCGGCGTCGGGGCAGCCGACCTGACCGATCCAGACACGACCCACCGGTCCAGGGCCGAGGCGCCTCCCAGGTCCGACCGGGCCGAGGCCGACTCCCCGCCCGACCCCGAGACGGACATTCCTCTCGAACCAGAAGATGTCCCGAAACCGGAATCCTCCCGGCCCACCCCTCACCAGCGCACCGCGTTCTACGAGCAGCCTCCCGAGCCCCGACCGGCCAGGTCCTCGTACACCCCCGTGACCGACCAGACCCACCCGGCGTACCAACCCGTCCAAGAGTCACCCTCCGCAGCCGCCGCCGAACCGCCGACCGCAGCGAGTGACACCCCCCAGTCACCCACCGCAACCTCGGACCTCGAATCGGACCGCCGCCGCCCCAGCCCGCGCCCCCGCAAACCCTCAGAACCCCTTCCGGGTACGTCCACCCAGTCCGCCGAGACCCCGCCACCTCCCCCCGCCGGGGTGGTCCCCGAGCAGCGCACCGCCTACGACCCGGACATCGACCTCCCCTTGGACGACAGCGACCTCCAGCCCCCGCCGGAGTTCGCTCCCGAGGCCCGCCGAAGCCTGGACAACGACCTCATAGCCCCTCCGGTGGACGCCCCCGAAGAGCCCCGCTCCTGGGCCGCCGGCGCCACCCCAGCAACCCCGCCCACCGAGATCCCCATCTCGAAGCGCCCCCCTTCCACACCGGAAGACCAGGTCACCCCACCAGAACAAACAGCAGCCGCAGCCGCCGCCGACCGAGCCGCCGCCACCGGCGACACGTCCCCCCGCCCCTGGGAAGCCAGCCGCATCCCCCACGAACCACCCCCCGCACCCACCAGCAACGTCGCCGCTTCCCGCCCCTGGGAGACAAGCCGCACCCCAGGCCCCCGAGTGGCAGGCAGCACACCCGAGTCCTCCCGCCCCGTAGACCCGGCAGCCACCCGATCCGAGCCGCTGGCCGACGAGCCGCTGCTGGAAGACCCCCTCCTGGACGACCTCCTGGACGACCCGGGCCCACCCCCATGGGAGGTCCGCCGCGCAGCCGCGGAGGCCGCCGACCCCACCGACCGCCCTACCATCTCCGGCGTAGAAACCACCCCGGACTCCCCACCCGAACCCGGCCCCACCACCCAGAGCGCACCCCCCGCGCCGAGCCACACCCCCACAGGCTCAGCACCCGCGCCGGGTCATACGTCCGCCGGTGCAGCGCCCACGCCGGGTCCCGCCACCACCAGCGGAGCACCCGCGACCGGTCCGACCACGCCCTCGACGCCCGAAGCGCGCACCACCAGCACGGCCACCTCACGGCCGGAGGCCTCCGCGACTTCGGCATCCGAGCCCACGTCGGCGGACACCCCGCGCGAGACCGGCGCAGGCCCAGTGATCGGCGCGGCCGCTGCCGCCGGCGTCGCCTCAGCCGCAGCAACAAACGTCCGATCGAGCAACGCCCAGCAAGAAAGCCGAGCCTCAGCCGAGCCGATCACGTCCCCGGCCGACCCGAAGACGACCGACCCGAGCCCGGCCAGCTCCCCGAACGCGGCCAATCCGGCCAGCCCGGCCAGCCCGGCCAGCCCGGCCAATTCGGCCAATTCGGCCAGCGCGGCCGGCGAGGCCGATTCGCCCAAGCCGGTGGTCGTCTCGGCGACCGCCCGCCCCGCCGCCAAGAACACCCGCCCGTGGTCAGACCTGGAGGGCTCAGGCTACGAACCGAGCGAGCGCACCGAAGAGGTCATCACCGCCTACCCCAGCGCCCGCCCCGGTCCGGCCGGCGCGATCCACGGCGTAGGCATCACGGTCCTGGTCACCAACATGGACCGCTCGATCGACTTCTACCGCGACACCCTCGGCTTCTTCCAGATCGACACCGGCACCGGCAGCGCGGTCCTGGCCTCGGGGGATACCCGCCTGGTCCTCCGCGCCGTCCACTCGCTGTCGCCGGACATCGGCCGCCTGATCTACCTCAACCTGGAGGTGGGCGACGTCGACGCCGTCTACGAGGAACTCAAGACCAAGGGCGTGAAGTTCCTGCACGGCCCCCGCCCGGTCAACCGCGGCGACAAGCTCGAGCTCTGGGCCGCCACCTTCTACGACCCGGACGGCCACAACATCGCCATCACCCAGTGGCGCGCCATCCGCTGAGGACAAGAGCCGCGGACGTCGGCCCGATCGAAGAAAGACCGGGCCAGAAGAAAGGCCGGGCCAAAAGAAAAGGCCCGGCCAAAAGAAAAGGCCGGGCCGCCACCAAAGGCTTAACCCAAGATCTTCCGGCGTACGTGCAACGCGTAAGCCCAGGCCGCCCCGAAGATCAACCCAACCGCCGCCAGCGACCAGTAAAACAGCCCACTGACCAGCAACAACGCCTGCAGCACAGTGCCGGCCGGCCAGGCCCACCGCCGCTTCATGCTCCCGGCGACCACCACGCACAGCACCGCGAGCGCCACCACCGCCCCGATCCCCCACCCGCTCAGATGCCCGCCGAGCACCCGAATCGGCTGAATCGCCAGCAGCAGCACGATCGCCTCGAGAATGAGCGTGCCCGACCCCAGCCCGCGCACCGCCGCCGCCGGATTCCGTAGCCCCGAGGGCCGGTCCCCAGACGAAGAGGAATCCGACGGCGGGGAAGAGTCCGGCGCCGACGTCACCTCTTCAGCAGCTTCCGCGCATCAGCCACGGTCATGATCGAGCCGGTGATCAGCACGCCCACGCCACTGAGCTCGCCGTCGGTGTCGGACTCGGCCAGCACCACGGCCTCCTCGATCGCGTCCGGCATGTTCTCGGCCACGGTCACCCGGTCTTCGCCGAAGATCTCCTCGGCCGCCTGCTTCAGCTCTTCGAGCGGCATCGACCGGGGCGAGCTGTTCCGCGTGACGACGATCCGCGCGGCGATCGGCTCGAGCAGGTCGAGCAGCCCGGACGCGTCCTTGTCGCCGAGCACCGCCACCACGGCGACCAGGTGCCGGAACGAGAACTCCTCTTCCAGCGCGGCCACGGTCGCCGCCATGCCGTGCGGGTTGTGCGCGCCGTCGAGGAGGATCGCTGGCGCGCTGCGTACGCGCTCCAACCGCCCGGGCGAATCCACCTGCGCGAAGCCCGCGCGCACGACCTCGGGCTCGAGCTGCTTGTCTTCGCCCGCGCCCAGGAACGCCTCGACCGCGGCGAGCGCCAGCGCCGCGTTCTGGGCCTGGTGTGCGCCATGCAGTGGCAGGAAGATCTCGTCGTACACGCCGCCCAGACCCTGAAGGGTGAGCAGCTGGCCGGCCACCGCGATGTCCCGGCGCACCACCCCGAACTCGCTGCCCTCGCGGGCCAGCGTCGCGCTCATCTCGGCGCTGCGTTCGAGCAGCGGCCGCATCGCGTCCTCGGTCTGGAGCGCGGTGATCACCGTGGCGTCCTTGTGGATGATGCCGGCCTTGGCCCAGGCGATGTCCTCGATCGTGTCGCCCAGCCACTCGGTGTGGTCGAGCCCGATCGGGGTGATCACGCAGACGCCCGCCTCGATCACGTTGGTGGCGTCGTCCTCACCGCCCATGCCGACCTCGATCACGGCCACGTCGACCGGCGCGTCGGCGAACTTCGCGTACGCCATCGCCGTGGTCAGGTCGAAGTAGGTCAGCGGCTCGGTCACCCGCGAGTCGATCAGCTCGGCCAGCGGCTCGACCTCATTGTAGGTGGCGACCAGCTCCTCCTCGGAGATCGGCTCGCCGTCGAGGCTGATCCGCTCGCGGATCGTCTCCAGGTGGGGGCTGGTGTAGCGGCCGGTGTGCAGCCCGTGCGCCCGCAGCAGCGAGTCGATCATGCGCGCGGTCGACGTCTTGCCGTTGGTGCCGGTCAGATGGATCGACGGGTACGCCCGCTGCGGGCTGCCCAGGACGTCCATCAGGTCCTTGATCTTCCGGAGGTCGAAATCCATCCGGGTGAAGCCGCGTTTCAGCAGCGCGGCGTCAACCTCGTCGTACTCGCTCATGATGAGCCTCCCTCAGACCGTGGCAACGCCGAGAGGGCCGTCGCGATTCTCGTGAGATCCGCCTCAGCCGTCGCGAGCCGGTCCTTGATCTTGGTGACCACCTGCTCGGGCGCCTTGCTCACGAACGACTCGTTGTTCAGCTTGCTCCGGCACTGCGCGGCCTCCTTCTCGGCGGCGGCGCGGTCTTTCTCCAGGCGGGCCCGCTCGGCCGCGACGTCGATCGTGCCGCGGGTGTCCAGGTCGACGGTGATGCCGCCGGCCACGTTCAGCGTCGCCGTGGCGGTGAAGTCGTCGGCGGGCGCGTCGAGCCGGGCCAGCGACCGGATCAGCGGCTCGTGCGTGTCGATGCCGACGTTGCCCAGGCCGGTGAGCGCGGCGTGGACCCGCTGCCCGGGCCGCAGCCCCTGGTCGGACCGGAACCGCCGCACCTCGGTCACCACCTTCTGCAGCGCGGCCAGCTCATCTTCCGCGGCGTCGTCGATCCGCCCGGCCTCGGCCGCCGGCCAGGCCGCCGTGACGACGGTCGTCTCGCCGGTCAGGTTCGTCCACAGCTCCTCGGTGACGAACGGGATCACCGGGTGGAGCAGGCGCAGCAGCTGGTCGAGCACGTGCCCGAGCACCCGCCGCGTCTTGTCCGCCTCGGCGCCGCCGGCGGCCAGCACCGGCTTGCTCAGCTCGACGTACCAGTCACACACGTCGTCCCAGGCGAAGTGGTAGAGCGTGTCGCAGAACTTCGCGAACTCGTACGTCGCCGCCTGCTCGCCCACCTCGGCGATCACGTGCTGAAGGCGGGACAGCACCCACCGGTCGACGGCGTTGAGCTCACTCTGCTCCGGCAGCCCGCCCGCGACCGTGGCCCCGTTCATCAGCGCGAACCGCGTCGCGTTCCACAGCTTGTTGCAGAAGTTGCGGGAGCCCTGGCACCACTCCTCGCTGATCGGCACGTCGGACCCCGGGTTGGCGCCGCGCGCCAGCGTGAACCGGGTGGCGTCGGCGCCGTACCGCTCGATCCAGTCGAGTGGGTCGACCACGTTGCCGAACGACTTCGACATCTTCTTGCCATGCCCGTCGCGCACCATCCCGTGCAGCGCGACCACGTCGAACGGCTGCTTCCCGTCCATCGCGTACAGCCCGAACATCATCATCCGGGCGACCCAGAAGAACAGGATGTCGTACCCGGTGACCAGCACCGACGTCGGATAGAACTTCTCCAGTTCGAGGGTACGGTCGGGCCAGCCCATGGTCGAGAACGGCCACAGCGCCGACGAGAACCACGTGTCCAGCACGTCCTCGTCCTGCCGCCAGCCCTCGCCGGTGGGCGTCGCGTCGTCCGGCCCCACGCACACGACCTCGCCGTCCGGCCCGTACCAGACCGGGATCCGGTGCCCCCACCACAGCTGACGCGAGATGCACCAGTCGTGCATGTTGTCGACCCACGAGAAGTAGCGCTTGGCCAGCTCGGCCGGCTCGATCGCCACCCGCCCGTCCCGCACAGCGTCGCCGGCCGCCTGCGCCAGCGGCCCGGTCCGCACGAACCACTGGAGCGACAGCCGCGGCTCCACCGTCGTCTTGCACCGCGAGCAATGCCCCACCGAGTGCACGTACGGCCGCTTCTCGGCGACGATCCGGCCCTCCGCCCGCAGCGCCGCCACGACCGCCGGCCGGGCCTCATAACGATCAAGACCTTCAAACGGTCCGGGTACGGTGACCACGGCGCGTTCGTCCATCATCGTGATGCTCGGCAGCCCGTGGCGCTGCCCGATCTCGAAGTCGTTGGGGTCGTGCGCCGGCGTGACCTTGACCGCGCCCGTGCCGAAGCTCGGGTCGACATGCTCGTCGGCGACGATCGGGATCCGCCGCCCGGTCAGCGGCAGCTCGACCTCGGTGCCGATCAGGTGCTTGTAGCGCTCGTCCTCCGGGTGCACGGCCACCGCGGTGTCACCGAGCATCGTCTCGGCCCGCGTGGTCGCGACCACGATCGCGTTGTCGCCGGCGCCGTACCGGATCGAGATCAGCTCACCGTCGTCGTCGGTGTGCTCGACCTCGATGTCGCTCAGCGCGGTCAGGCAGCGCGGGCACCAGTTGATGATCCGCTCGGCGCGATGGATCAGGTCGTCGTCGTACAGCCGCTTGAAGATCGTCTGCACCGCGCGCGACAGTCCGTCGTCCATCGTGAACCGCTCGCGCGACCAGTCGACCGAGTCACCGAGCCGGCGCATCTGCCCGAGGATGGCTCCGCCGGACTCGCCCTTCCACTGCCACACCTTCTCGACGAAGGCCTCACGCCCCAGGTCGTGCCGGGACTTGCCCTGGGAGGCGAGCTGGCGCTCCACGACGTTCTGCGTGGCGATGCCGGCGTGGTCCATGCCCGGCAGCCACAGGACCTCGAAGCCCTGCATTCGCTTGAGCCGGGACAGCGTGTCCTGAATGGTGTGGTCGAGCGCGTGACCGACATGCAGCGAGCCGGTGACGTTGGGCGGCGGGATGACGATCGAGAACGCCGGCTTGTCACTCTTGGGGTCGGCCACGAACAGCCCGGACGATACCCACGACTCGTACCGCCGCTGCTCTACCTCACCCGGCTGGTACTGGGCAGAGAGTTCTCCGGTGGGACGGCCGTCGGGGGCGCTGGTCTGGGTTGTTTCGCTCACCCGGCAATTCTACGGAGGTGGTGTACGGAGCCGGCCACGGGATTGCATGGTTGTGGATAACCGGGTGGCTGTGGATTGTTAGGCTGCCCCGATGTCCGAGCGCAGCAGCGGTCCGACCGAGTCCGACCCCATGACCACATCCCCTCCCAGTGAGCCATCTGCGCAGGTCGACGCAGGTCAAGCGCCTGACCGTCCCATCGAGGTGGGCGACAGCCCGTTCCCGCTGACCGGCTCCGACGACAGCGAGCCGGCCAGCAGGCCGAAGTCCCGCACCCGGACCATCCTGCTCGCCGGCCTGCTGGCCGTAGGTGTCGCCGGCGCCGTCGTGGTCAGCATCACGGGCGCGCGCATCTACTCCCAGAAGGACGCCACGCTCACGCCGCCGGCCGAGATCAGCGGGCTCCATGTCGACGACAGCGAGAACGGTCGCAACACCGCCGACTACCTCACCACCGCCCTGTCCGCCGAGGTCGACCTGGACAAGACGGTCGGCGCCGTCTACCGCGACGCCGCCGATCCACAGAAGGGCGTGCTGTTCTTCGGCGGCACCGCGCTGATCTGGAGCCCGGGCGACGACCTCGACTCCGCGTTCACCCTGATCGCCGACGACCAGGGAGCGGTCACCGGGGTGCACGACGTGCCGGCCGGCGACCTGGGCGGCACGATGAAATGCGGCGCGACGAAGACCTCCGAGGGCGCCATGTCGGTCTGCGGCTGGTCCGACCACGGCAGCCTGGCCGTGGGCCTGTTCCCCGGCCGGGCCGAGGACGAGGCCGCCACGCTTCTCCGCGGCTTCCGCACCGTGGCCCAGAAACGCGAATAGCCCACCCGCGCGGTTCTTACCCGCGGGTGGGCCAAGCAATTTTCAGGGCAGTAACGAGTTAACCCCGGAAACGGGTCGAGGCCCCGCCAGTAATGGCGGGGCCTCGACAAACGTTGAGTCCGGCGGCGTCCTACTCTCCCACACCCTCCCGAGTGCAGTACCATCGGCGCTGGCAGGCTTAGCTTCCGGGTTCGGAATGAGACCGGGCGTTTCCCCACCGCTATGACCACCGAAACAACCATCAACAAACACAACCACACTCCCAAACCCATCCCCGCAGACGTGCCGGCTTGATGCCGGCCGCCCCCACGGGAATGCTGGGGTGGTTGTTTGCTGTGAATCACACAGTGGACGCTACGCATAATGTTTTTCTGTATCAAGGGTGGTTAAGCCCTCGGCCTATTAGTACCGGTCAACTGAACCAGTTACCTGGCTTACATCTCCGGCCTATCAACCCAGTCGTCTAGCTGGGG
>NZ_JBFBGU010000005.1:0-418636 GCF_040684855.1 Actinoplanes sp. NPDC089786 | reverse complement strand
CGAACGAGTCATCGTGGCGTAGGTCTGCACTTCCTGCAACCGCCGTCCCGGCTTCACCGCATCCGGCACCCGGGCGCAGCACACCAGCGACGCCTTACCGATATCCAGCCCCGCGACACGCGTGATGATCTCGTCCACGTCCTGCGCCTGTTCCAGCACCGACACCCCTCCCGAACAACAACAACTCAAACGGGAAGATCGCCCGCGGCAGCCACAGGAAGGGTGAATCTAACTCTCGTGCTCGCAGCAACAATGAAGGGCCCCAAACGCGACTGCCCGCGTCCGACTAGCCCACGACCTCGTACGGATCAAGGAGACACGACGTCAGCGAGCGACCAACACCCATTTTCAGCCCGGAACGGGCCACCTCGCCAGAGGCGACAGGGACTAGCCCCGGCTGTTCACCGCCGGGGCGGCGAGCGGGCTCCGCGGGTCCCGCGCGGCCCGGCGGAGGTTGCCGGCCAGGACGCGCCATAGGATCCGCGGCCTCAGCAGCGTCGCCGGCGGGTCCACCAGAGAGCTGACCCGGTGGAACTGCTTGACCACGACGTCATCGTGCTCGGCCGCGACCAGGAAGCGGTTCAGGTAGGCGCCGGCGACCCGCTCGCCCGGCGACCGCGGCAGACCGAGTTGCGCCCGGTCGGACCGGACAGCCATCTGCCACGCCGGTTCGATGGACCGGGCGGCCGCGGCGAAGAAACGGTGGGCGACGCCCTCGCGCCCATCAGCGAGGGTTCCAGCAGTCCCGGGAACAGCCCGCCGATCACCTGCGCGCCCCGGGGAAGCAGCGAATGCAGATGGCGGGCCTGAGGCACCCCCTTGCGGTCGCGCGTGTCGCCCTCGAGTGAGTCACGTTCCACGACCGTCACCCGCTCATGAGTGCCGGCAAGCACGCGCGCGGCCAACAGACCGGCAACGCTCGCCCCGAGTACAACGGCATGCCGGTCGACGCTTGAGTCCATGCGACAAGAACGGCGCGTGGCCGAGGAAGGTTCAGTCGACGCGGCTCCCGGTTCACCGATCTCGACCGCATCCTGGGGTGGCCGCTCAGGGACCGCTGACGAGAACCTCGGTCAGAGCGCTGAGCAAGGGCTCGGGGACGTCCAGGGACTGGAGGCCGGAGAGCTTGCGCACGTCGTCGGCGTCGGCGGTGAGGACGGTCCAGGCGGCGAGTTTGCTCTCGTGTTGCCACTGGGATCGGGCCAGGATGTCGAACAGCCGGTCGGGGCGGCGGTCCGGGGCGGGGCCGGGGCGTACCCGGATGTGTTGTTCGGTGTCGGTTGCGGCGTCCTCCAGGGTGAGGACGTCGCCGGAAGGGCCCAGGACGCGGATGGTCCAGGTTCGGCGGGCGGGGACCACGGATGGGTCGGAGGCGGGGCCGACGGTCAGGGTCTGTGCGGCGTCGTCCCAGATCAGGGGGGTACGGGAGACGCGGTCGCCGTCGTCCTCGACGAGGTCGCGGGCCCCGTCGGCACCGGGCAGCAGGAGCAGCTCGAGGGCCGTCGGGTTGGTGTCGGGGCGGGTGGAAGCGTCCGCCGCCAGGGGCAGCACCGCGCCGGCCCGCAGCAGCACCGGGATCGACTGCTGGTCGCGGTGCAGCCGGAGGTGCTGGCCGCCGGCGTGCGCGCGGTAGACCGTACCGGTGAAGATGTCGGCCCAGACGCCCTCCGGAAGCCACACCGGGGTCGATCCCATCAGGGTCGTCGGGTCGTCGGGGTCGGTGATCGGCGCGACCAGCAGCGAGTCGCCGAACAGGAACTGGTTGGGCACCTCGTAGGCGGCCGGCTCGGCCGGGTGTTCCCAGTACATCGGCCGGACCAGCGGGTCGCCCTGGGCCGCCCGGTGGTTCATGGTGTGCAGGTACGGGACCAGCCGGTGGCGGAACCGCAGCGCCGCGCCGAACGCGTCGCGGGCCGGTTGTGGGTAGGCCCATGGCTCCTTCTGCAGGAACGGGTTGGACGACGAGTGCAGCCGGTTGATCGGCGAGAAGACCCCGTACTGGAGCCAGCGGACGGTGAGCAGGTCGTCGCGTACGCCGAGGAGGTGGCCGCCGATGTCGTGGCTCCACCAGCCGTACCCGATGTTGGACGCGGTGGCCGTGAAGTAGGGCTGGAAGCGCAGCGAGTCCCAGGTGATGATCGTGTCGCCGCTGAAGCCGACCGGGTAGCGGTGGCTGCCCGGCCCGGCGTACCGGGAGAAAATGATCTTGTTGGTGGCGTCGGTGAAGTGCAGGTGGTTGAGCATCCACAGCGGATCGACGCCGGGCACGTTGGACAGCTGGCCCTGCTGCCAGTCGATCCACCAGAAGTCCACGCCCTGCTGCTCCAGCGGGTGGTGCAGAACGTCGAAGTACGCCTCGGCGAAGCGCTCGTCGGTGATGTCGAACGGCACGCCGACGTCGTCCGCCGGGTCGGCGCCCATCGCCTCGGCCATCGCCGGGAAGGCGTCCTCGAAGGGCTGGACGCCCTCGTGCGGATGCAGGTTGAGCGTCACCCGCAGGCCGCGACGGTGGAGCTCGGCCAGGAACGCCGCCGGGTCGGGGAACAGGGTCGGCTCCCAGCTGTAGCCGGTCCAGCCGGTGCCGTACCGCGGCGGGACGGACCCGACCCGGTGCCAGTCCATGTCGAGCACGGCCACCGAGAACGGCGCCCGCTCGGCCTCGAACCGGTCCATCAGCTCGAGGTATTCCGGGGCGCTGTACGCGTGGTAGCGGCTCCACCAGTTGCCCAGCGCCCAGCGCGGGAGGACCGGCGGCGCCCCGGACACCGCGTAGAGCGCCCGGACCGCGTCCGGATAGTCGTGGCCGTACGCGAAGACGTAGACGTCGCGCCGGCCGGACACCCGCCGGTCGATCCAGCCGTCGCCGGTGAACAGGAACGACTCGCTGTCGTCGAGCACCGCGACGCCGTCCCGCGACACCACGCCGTCGGCCAGCGGGATGGCGCCGTCGGCGTCGTCGAGCGTCCGCCCGGTGCCGCCGAGGGTCCGCGGTGCCGTGCCCCAGCGCCAGGTCGCCCGGTGCTTGCTGACCGCGCCGCGCACCCGCACCGACAGCCCGGCCGGGCTGAACGGCCGGCGGTCCCAGGCCAGGTGCAGCCGCTCGGTGATGATCTCGAGCTGCTCGTCCGACTCGTTCACGGTGAACGCCGGGGTCGGATGGTCGCGGTGGACGGCGAACGTCGACGCCCGGTCCTCGAAGCCGTCGTCGTCGCTCCACTCCAGCCGCAGCAGGCCGTCGAGCAGCACGGTGATCCGCCAGTGGTCCCCGGACAGCACCGACTCGGGGCGGGCGGTCGGACGGGACCCGGTGAGCGCGAAGCGACCGGGCATCAGACCGCCGTTCCGGGGGCCGGGAGGCGTTGCAGGGTCCAGCGGTACGCCTGGACGAGCCGGGTGTCGAAGCCGGACGCCGAGCCCCACAGGAAGATCCGGAACCGCCGGTACAGCTCCTCACCCCAGCGGGCGGTGATCTCCTCGCGCCGGGCGTCCAGGCGCTCGGCCCAGGCCCGGCAGGTCAGGTAGTAGTTGTGCCGGTCGTCCTGCACGTTGAGCAGCTCGAACGGCGAGTGGGCGACCTGGCGCAGGTAGGAGTGCAGGAGCAGCGGCGCCGACCGGCCCGGGTAGACGTGCTGCTTGAAGAACGTCGACACGTGGAACTTGCTGCGCATGGCCAGCGCGTCGAGGTAGACCCGGCCGCCGGGGCGCAGCAGGCGCGCGTACGCCCGCAGGGAGGCGCGGTAGTCGGGCAGGTGCTCGGTCACACCCATGTTGACGATCGCGTCGTACGGCTCGGCCGACGCGTACCGCAGAATGTGCTCGCGTACGACCGTGACCGGAAGTTGCTCGCGGGCGAACAACCCGTTGAGGTACCGCTCCGACTCGGCCGCCAGCGTCACCGTGGTCACGTCGATGCCGCGGCGGGCGGCGTGCTCGGCGAACGCGCCCCAGCCACCGCCCACCTCGAGCACCCGGTCGCCCGGTTTGACCTGGATCGCGTCCAGGGCGAGGTCGAGCTTGCGGGTGACCGCGTCCTCCAGCGCCTCGTCGTCCGCGGCGAACACGCCCTGGGTGTAGCAGCGGTGCCGGCTGTCGAGGAAGGTCAGGAAGAACTCGGAGTCGAGGTCGTAGTGCTGGGAGATGGTCCGCCGGTCGTGGCCGGTGCGGCCCTGCCACAGCGACGGCATCCACCGGCCGAGGAAGGCGATCGGGTGCCGGTCGGAGAAGAACTTGCGGACGCTCAGCGCGGCCGCGATGTCGCCCTCGACGTCGAGGTGCCCGCCGAGGTAGGCCAGTGCGACCTGGAGCTGGTCGAGCGAGACCAGCGCGCGCTGACCGGGCTCGTCCCGGGCGACCAGGGTGAACAGCGGTTGGTCGCCGCCGAACGAGTGGGTCCGCCCGTCGCGGGTCACTACCTCGAACGGCACCGGCGTGCGGTCACGGAAGTATTCGTCGTAGCGGCGGCCGTAGACGCCGGCCAATGTCGTGGATGTCGAACGTTGAGGGTTCACTGCTGGCCTCCAGACGACCGAAGCACACCCTGATCAACATACGAAGTCCGGGCCTCGCGCGCACTACCGTGATTCGGCCACGGGGCCGGTTGAGGCGCCGATCACAAGCCGGCCGGTGGCGAGGACCGGTTTGACCGGAAAGCCCTCGAGATGCCGCAGCAGGGCCTCGACGCCCAGGGCGCCCAGTTCGGTGCCGGGCGTCGTGACGGTGGTCAGGTTGGGCGTGGACATCGCGGCCACGTTGACCGTGCTGTACATCGACATGACCGAGATGTCGCCGGGCACGGACCGGCCGCGCTGGATCAGCTCGGCGGTCAGGCCGGGGGCCGGCAGCTCCTTCATCACCAGGACGGCGGTCGCGTCCGGGAAGTCGGTCAGCAGCCGGCCGGCCGCGGCGCGGCCGTCGTTGACGGTCTGGCCGCAGAGCATCACCGCCGCCTCGAGGCCCCACTCGGCCATGATCGTGCGGTACGCGGCCTCGGTGCGCACGTACGGGCCGTACCCGTAGAGGTTGCCCTGGGCCGGGTCGCCGTTGACCAGGACGATCCGGCGGTGGCCGAGCCCGAGCAGATGGTCGAAGGCGAGCCGCACCGAGGCGTCGAAGTCGATGTCGACGTGGGGCAGGGTCTCGGCGTCCCGGGTGCGGCCGATCAGGGCGACCGGGACACCGATCTCGCCGAGGACGTCGACCCGCGGGTCGTCGGTGCGCACGTCCATCAGCAGGATGCCGTCGACCAGGCCCTGCTCGGCCAGCTTGGCCAGCTCATGCCCGTCGTCCTCGACCGGCCACACGACCAGGTGGTAGTCGTGGTCGGAGGCGGTGCGGGCGGCGCCGATGATGAAGAGCCGCGCCGACGGGGACTCGTGGTGGTCGCTGAACGGGTAGGCCAGCGCGATGAGCCGGGACCGGCGGCTGGCCAGGGCGCGCGCGACCGGGTTGCGGCGGAACCTGAGCTCGGCCATCGCCTGCTCGATCCGCTGCGTGGTGTCGGGGGTCAGCGGCTTGGTGTCGTTGAGGAAGTAGGACACGGTCGCCGGCGACACGCCCGCGGCGCGTGCCACATCGCGAATCGTTGCCGCCATGCCGAGCAGCATACGGCACCGGTTATCCGGTTCACCAAGCGCCTTGACAGGCCCAATGTGACGCGGCACACTCCAGACCACTGGTGATCCGGTTAACCACATCGTCAAAAAGAACAGCTTTCTTAACTGAAAACGGTGCGCCGGTTATCCGGTTCACCGGAGGGAGAAACAGTTGTCATGAAGCGCTTCGTAGCGGCCGCCGCCCTGGTGACGCTCGCACCTCTGGCTCTGGTCGCCTGCAGCGGCGGCTCGGACGACAGCGGCGGCGGCGACTCGGCGGCGGTCGACAGCCTCACTGTGCTGGACTACTACAACGACGAGCCCAACAAGAGCGAGATCGGCGCCATGCTCAGCGCCTGCGGCACCTCGATCGGTGTCGCGAAGGTCGACCACCAGTCGGTGCCCGGCCCGACCCTGATCCAGAAGGTGCTCCAGCAGGCGTCCTCCAAGACGATGCCGGACGTGCTGATGCTCGACAACCCGGACATCCAGCAGATCGCCGCCACCGGCGCGCTGGCCCCGCTCTCCGACTTCGGCCTCAACGCCGACGGGTTCGCCAAGGGCCCGGTCGCCGCGGCCACCTACCAGGACAAGCTGTACGCGCTCCAGCCCGGCGCCAACACGATCGCGATCTTCTACAACAAGGACATCCTCACCGCCGCCGGCGTGCAGCCCCCCACGACCTGGGACGAGCTCAAGACCGCGGCGAAGAAACTGACCAAGGGCAGCCAGTACGGCTTCGCGTTCAACGCCACCGCCGACTACGAGGGCGCCTGGCAGTTCCTGCCGCCGATGTGGACCAACGGGGGCGACGAGACCCAGCTCAAGACGCCGCAGGTGGCTGAGGCGCTGCAGCTCTGGAAGGACCTCGTCGACGCCGGCTCGGCCTCCAAGAGCGTCATCAACTGGAGCCAGGGCGACGTCAACGACCAGTTCATCGCCAAGAAGGCGGCGATGATGCTGAACGGCCCGTGGCAGATCCCGGCGCTGGTCAAGGCCAAGGTCAACTACGGCGTGGTGCCGTTCCCGGTCAACCAGGCCGGCCAGACCTCGACCGCGCCGCTCGGCGGCGAGGCGTGGACCGTCCCGCTGACCTCCAGCGAGGCCAAGATGAAGAAGGCGGCCGAGCTGGTCGCCTGCATGAACACCGACGAGAACCAGCTCAAGCGGGCCAAGGAGGGCGGCATCGTGCCGACCAAGCTGGCCCTGGCCGACAAGTACAAGGCCGACAACCCCACCATGGTCGGCTTCGTCGACCCGGTCGCCAACGCGCGGTCGCGCACCGGCAAGCTCGGTGACAAGTGGCCCGACCAGGCGAAGATCATCTACACCGGCATGCAGCAGGTGCTGACCGGACAGGCGACGCCGGCCGACGCGATGGCCAAGGCGGGCGCGAGCTGATGCGGAAGGAGGCGATCGCCAAGGTCTTGTTCGTCGTACCAGCCGCCTTGGCGATCGTGTTCCTGTTCGGCTACCCGGTCGTCAAGAACGCGGTGATGAGCTTCCAGGACTACGGCCTGCGGACGTTCTTCACCGGCCGGGCCGACTGGATCGGGCTGGACAACTACGTCGCCGTCGTCAACGAGAACGTGTTCAGCAAGGCCGTGCTGAACACCGCCCTGTTCACGGTGGGCTCGATCGTCGGGCAGTTCATCCTCGGCATGCTGCTGGCGCTGTTCTTCAAGAAGAACTTCCCGCTCAACGGCGTCCTCCGGGCCCTGTTCCTCCTGCCCTGGCTCCTGCCGCTGATCGTCGGCAGCGCGGCCTGGCGGGCGATCATGGAGCAGGACAGCGGCATCGCCAACGTGGTGCTGCAGGGGCTCGGCCTGGCCGACCAGCCGGTGCCCTGGCTCACCTCGCCCGACGTGGCGCTGGTGGCGGTCATCCTGGTGAACATCTGGCTGGGCATCCCGTTCAACCTGACCCTGCTCTACAGCGGCCTGCAGGACATTCCCGACGAGCTGTACGAAGCCGGGGCGCTGGACGGCGCGAGCGGCTGGAAGGCCTTCTGGTACATCACCTGGCCGCAACTGCGGGCGGTGGTCAGCATCACGCTCATGCTGGGCGTCATCTACACGCTCAAGGTGCTGGACATCATCCTCGGCCTGACCAAGGGCGGGCCGGCCGAGGCGACCCAGACCATCGCGCTGCAGTCGTACCAGCATTCGTTCGTCTCGTTCAAGTTCGGCCAGGGCGCGGCGCTCAGCAACATCCTGATCGTGATCTCGCTGGTCTTCGCCATCGTCTACCTGCGCGTCAACCGGCGCCGGATCGACGAGTAGGGGGCGTGATGGTCAAGAAACGGCTCCGCACCGCGATCGCGATCGTGCTGCTAGCCCTGATGCTCTTCCCGGTCTACTGGATGCTGAACATCTCGCTGCTGCCCAACGGCGGGGCGCTGCCCGAGTCGCTCTTCCCGAGCAGCCCCACCCTCGACGGGTACGTCACGGCGATCCACGACCAGGGCCAGAACCTGATCACCAGCCTGCTCGTGGCGTCCGGCACGGTGGTGGTCTCGCTGATCATCGCCGCACCCGCGGCGTACGCCCTGGCGCAGTTCCGCTTCCGGTGGATCAACTGGGCGCTGCTGACGATCCTGATCTGCCAGATGATCCCGGGCATCGTGATCGCCAACGCGCTCTACACGCTCTTCGAGAGCATCGGGCTGCTGAACAGCATCCCGGGACTGATCATCGCCAACACGGCCAACGCGATCCCGTTCGGCGTACTCATCATGAGGTCTTTCATGATGAGCATCCCGTCGTCGATCGTCGAGGCGGCACGGGTCGACGGGGCCGGCCTGGTCCGCTCGTTCGTGTCCATCGTAGTGCCGATCAGCCGCAACTCGCTGATCACGGTCGGCCTGTTCGCGTTCCTGTTCGCGTGGAGCGACTTCCTGTTCGCGCTGACCATGTCGACCAAGGGCCAGATCACGCCGGTCACCCTCGGCATCTTCACCTACCTGGGTACGAACGTCTCCCAGTGGAACGCGGTCATGGCCACCGCCATGCTCGCCTCCATCCCCGCGATCATCCTGCTGGTCATCGCTCAGCGCTACATCGCCGCCGGCGCAACCGGCGGCTCGGTCAAATGAGAGGTCATTGTGGCTGACAACCAAACCCTGCGCGTGCTCGTCTGGGGCGAGAACCGCCACGAGCAGATCGAGCAGCACGTCCGCGACATCTACCCGGACGGCATGCACTCCACGATCGCCGCGGGCATTTCGGAGAACCTGGGCGACGCGGCCCGGGTCACCACCACGACGCTGGACGAGCCGGAGCACGGGCTGACCGAGAAGGTGCTGGCCGACACCGACGTGCTGGTCTGGTGGGGGCACGCCGCCCACGGCGAGGTGGCCGACGAGGTGGTCGAACGCGTGCACCAGCACGTGCTCTCCGGCCTCGGCCTGGTCGTGCTGCACTCCGGGCACTGGTCCAAGATCTTCGGAAAGCTGATGGGTACGTCGTGCACGCTGCGGTGGCGCGGCGAGCACGACCGCGAACTGGTGTGGACGGTCAACCCGACGCATCCGATCGCCCAGGGCGTACCCCATCCGATCGTCATCCCCGAGCAGGAGATGTACGGCGAGTTCTTCGACATCCCGGCCCCGGACGAGCTGATCTTCCTGTCCACCTTCAGCGGCGGCGAGGTGTTCCGTTCCGGCTGCACGTTCCGCCGCGGCCACGGCAAGATCTTCTTCTTCTCCCCCGGCGATCAGGAATACCCGGTCTACCACCACAAGGACGTACGCCGGGTGATCGCCAACGGCGTCAGCTGGGTCCGCACCGACCTCCCGGAGCGGAAGATCCCGACGCTGCTGCGCTACAACACCGGCGAGTTCTTCACCGGGCACGGCTACACCGGGCCGATCGATGAGTGACATCGTTCGCCTGCTCCAGGTCGGCGCCGGCTCGATGGGCCGGGCCTGGCTCGGCGCCATCCGGGCCAACCCCGACGTGGAACTGGCCGGCCTGGTCGACCTCGACACCGGGCTGGCCCAGACCGCGGCGGTCGAACACGGCTACCCCGACGTCCCGGTCGGCGCCGACCTGACCGAGATCGCGGCGGCGGCCCGCGCCGACGCCATGATCAACGTGACCATCCCCGAGGCGCACCGGGACACCACGCTCGCCGCCCTGGCCGCCGGGCTGCCGGTGCTGTGCGAGAAGCCGCTCGCCCCCACCGTGGCCGAGGCCCGGTCGATGGTCGACGCCGCCGAACGCAGCGGCCGCCTGCTGATGGTCTCCCAGTCGCGCCGCTACTCCCCCCAGGTCGCCGCCTTCCGCCGGCTGATCGCCCGGATCGGCCCGCTCGGCACCCTGAACTGCCAGTTCTTCAAGGCGCCCCGGTTCGGCGGCTTCCGCGAGACGATGGCCGACCCGCTGCTGCTCGACATGGCGATACACCAGTTCGACCTGGCCCGCCTGCTGACCGGCGCCGACCCGCTCACCGTCAACTGCGACGCCTACAACCCGGCCTGGAGCTGGTTCGCGGGCAACGCCGCGGCCGAGGCGACGTTCGTGTTCGCCGACCACACCCGGTTCACCTTCAGCGGCAGCTGGGTCGCGCCCGGCCTGGAGACCTCGTGGAACGGCGCCTGGCGGGTGATCGGCGCCAACGGCACCGCCACCTGGGACGGCGACCACCCGCCGGTCGCCCGGCTGGCCGACGGCACCACCCTGACCGCCGACCTGGACGACGAGCCCGAGGGCATCGCCGGCTCGCTGGCCGAGTTCGTCCGGTGCCTGCGCACCGGCGCCCGCCCCGACGCGGCGGCCGCCCGCAACATCGTCAGCCTGGCCATGGTCGAGGCCGCCGTCCGCTCCGCGACCGACCACCGAAAGGTCACGATCGCCGACATCCTCACCACCGACCGCGTCCAGGAACCGGCCGCGGATCTGGCCTCGAGGCGACCGGCGGCCTCGCCATGATCGGGCTCGCGGGCCGGCTCGCCGCCGAACGCTGACCGGCCGCCCGCCCGGCGACCGTCACGCGCAGGCGGCGGCGACATCCTCCCGGGCGGTGGCGAACTTGGGCTCGAACTCCTGGAACTTGGGCGTCAGCGTGGTGACGCTGTTGTCGGACGTGAGGTTGGCCTGCTGGATGGTGTCGGCCAGGCCGACGATCGAGGTCTTGACGTCACCGGTGGCCGGGGCGGCCACCTCACGGAACTTCTTCTCGATGGCCCCGAGCAGCACCGCGCGGATCTCGACCACCGTGTCCTTCTGCGCGTCATACGCGCCGAGCAACGCCTGGACGTCGTTGCAGGCCTTCTCCGAGGCGGCGTCCCGGCCGCTGCCACAACCCGCCGCGACCATCGTCAGCGTGAGCGCCGCACCCCATGCCGCCCGTCGAATCCGCACCAGCAACCTCCGAGAGGTAGACATTCATCGAGCCCTGTTCCTCCACAGTGCACGACGACGTCCACAGGCAACTGTCAGCGTGTGGTCATGGCAGCGGGCACGGGTGGGTCGGGCCGGGTCCTTGGCGAGCGCCGCCGCTGGGCCTGGGCGCTGGGGCCCGCCGCCGGGCCTGGGCGCTGAGGCCCGCCGCCGGACCTGGGCGCTCAGGTGCTCGCGTAGGTCGGGCTGAGCGCGACCCGGCCCTTGCCCGCGGCCTTCGCCTGGTAGAGGGCCGCATCGGCGTCCGACAGCAGCATCCCCACCGTGGCCCGGCCGGACCGCACGTAGGTCAGCCCGATGCTCGCGCCCACCCCGGTGGCCGAAGCGCCCACCTCCACGGTGATCCGCTCGGCGATGTGCCGGGTCTCCTCCGGTGACGGAGCCGGGCCCAGCAACACCACGAACTCGTCGCCGCCGAGCCGGGCGATCAGGTGGCCCGGCGGGACCACGGTACGCAGCACCTCGGCCACGGTCACCAGCACCGTGTCACCCGCCGCGTGGCCGTACCGGTCGTTGACCTGCTTGAAGCCGTCGAGGTCGATCAGCATCAGGGCCACCGGCTCACCCGCCGTGAACGAGGTCCGCTGGTAGAGGTGCTTGCGGTTGCTGAGCGCCGTGAGGTGGTCGTGGGTCGCCTGGTACTCGAGTTGCTCGCGCTGCCGTTCGACCTCGGCCAGCAGCTGGGCGTTGCCCCGCAGGGCGAGGAACTGCCGGACCAGCACCAGCGCGAAGAGCAGGAACAGCGCACCGAGCATGGCGCCGTCGCCGTGACCGCCGAGATACTGGGCGCCGGCCACGATCAGGGCGAGAACCACCGGCGCGTACGGCAGGCCGGCCCGCGCCCCGGTGGCGATCGGCAGCCACGCGCTCTCCACGGCGGGAATGTCGTACCAGGCGACCGCGGCCAGGACGACCGTGGCGGCGAAGAAGACGCCCGAGGCCGCGGCCAGTTGCCAGGTGTGCGCGTACAGCGTGATCGCGCTGAAGGCGATACCGCACACCGTCAGCGCCGCGTAGCCGAGCGCGAGCATCGTGTGCGCCGTGATCACGCGTGCCCGCGAGCGCGACAGCAGCACGATGGCCAGCGACAACGTGACCATCTGGACCGAGCGGACGGCCACCACGAAGTTCCCCTGCTCGGCGCCCGCCTGCTCGTACACGGGTCGCAGCAGGTAGGGCCACGCGACCACGAACAGCGCGCTCGCCGCCATCGCCCCGTCCAGGATCATCCGGATCCGGACGTTCCACGACAGCCGCGCGCCCGGCCCGCTGAGCAGGCTGACCACGGGCAACCCCACGCTCACCAGGACGAGCAGGTCGACCGGCCGGGGCAAGACGCGCTGGATGCCGGCGGCGGCGTCGACCAGTTGCAACACCGAGGTGATCACCCAGGCGGCCAGCGCGATCGAGTTGCAGACCCAGGACCGGCGTTCCGCCCCGGACGAGCCGAGCGCTCGCCGAGCGTGCGCGACCAGCCCGACCAGCGCGGCGGCGAGCACGAGCGCGCCACCCACGACCACCAGGGGCTGGGCGAATCCGGTCGCGATCAACGCCGCCTGCAACGCCGCGCCGGCGACAACCCCGACCGCGACGGGTCTCATGCCAGTCCCTTCGGCCGCGATCCGGCGAAGATGAACGTTTCCGGTAGCGCGCGGATCGGGCTGATCCTCGAGAACCGGCGTCAGAAGGTGACGACCGCCTTGAAGCGGGCCCGGCCGGTGCTCGCCGCCTGGTACGCCTCGCCGACGCGCTCCTTCGGGAACAGGTCGACCATCGGCCGGACGGCGCCGCTCGCGACCAGGTCGAGCGCCTCGACCAGGTATTCCATGCCGTTGTGGGCGGAGCCGACGACCTCGTACCCCTGGAAGGCCAGCGGACCGGCCGGCAGCAGCATCTCGTCGGTGGCCACGCCCATCACCACCACCTTGCCCCAGGGCCTGAGGCCGGCCATGGCGTCCACGACGGCGGCGTGCGAGCTGGCGGTGTGCAGCAGGACGTCGGCGCCGCCCGCCTCCTTCAGCGCGGCGCCGTCGGCCACGACCACGTCGGCGCCGAGCCGCCGGGCCAGGTCGTGCTTGCCGGGCGTACGCGTGACGGCCGTGACGTGGTAGCCGGCCGCCTTGGCGTACTGGATGGCGAGGTGACCGAGCCCGCCGACCCCGACCACCGCGATCCGGGCGCCCGGGCGCGGACCGGCCTTGCGCAGCGCCGCCCACACCGTGTAACCGGCGCACAGGGTCGGGGCCGCGTCCTCGTACGAGATGCCGTCCGGCAGCAGCACCGTGCCGTTGGCGTCGGCGGCGAGGTACTCGGCGAACCCTCCGTTCACATTGACCCCGGTCAGCCGCGAGTTCACGCAGTTCACCGCGCTGACGAAGCTGAGCGGGCGCCGCTGCCGGCAGAAGTCGCAGACCCCGCACACCTTCTGCGCCATTGGGACGCCCACCCGGTCGCCGACCTTGCGGCTGGTCACGCCGTCGCCCACGGCGACCACCTCGCCGACCCCCTCGTGGCCGAGGATCAGTGGGAACTCGTGGAACGACAGCGTGCCGCCGGCCATCCACACGTCGGTGCCGCAGATGCCGCAGGCCCGGATCCGCACCAGCACGTCATTCGGCCCGGCCTCGGGCACCTCCCGGTCCGCCAGCACCCAGGGGGCGCCGGCCTCGGCGATGACAGCAGCCTTCATCCGCGTCACGATCGGTCCTTTCGTCGTACCCGTCGATTACGGGTTCGACTTCACCACCGCGGACGGCTTCGCGGGGCGGTCGGACAGGCCCACCCATGCCTGGGTACGGGAGGGCCACCCAGCTGCCTAGCCCGGCGGATGTAGGCAATGCTTGCCGACGCGGCGCGCGCCCGGGAGGACGACGATCGCTGGCTGATCTCCGCGGCGGCGCGCGAACGACCGCTGCTGTGCCTGATCGACGACGCGCAATGGCTGGACGCCGCGTCGTCCAAGGCGATGGCCTTCCTCGCCCGCCGGGTCGGCGCCGACCCGATCGCCATCCTCTTCGCGCTCCGGTCACCGGCCCCGGCGACCGAGCTCGACGGGCTCCCTCGGCTGCCCGTCCCCGGGCTGGGCGATGAGCTCGCCAAGGAACTGCTGGCCGCCCGGAGCCCCTCGCCGCTGGACGAACGGGTGCGGAACCGGCTGATCGCCGAGGCCCACGGCAATCCGCTCGCCCTGCTTCAGCTCCCCCGCGCCGGCGGCTTCGAGCCGCCCGCGACCTCGTCGGTGCCAAACCGGATCGAGCTGGCCTTCCAGGGCCGGCTGGCCGGCCTCTCCCGGCCCGCCCGGCTCCTGCTCACCATCGCGAGCTCGGAGCCGACCGGCGACCCCGGCCTGCTCTGGCCCGCCGCGGGAGCGCTGGGCATCGACGTCGGACGCGCCTGTGCCGAGGCCGCCGCGGTGGAGCTGGCCGAGTTCTCGACGCGTATCCGGTTCTGTCATCCGCCGCCTTCACCGAGCGTACGCAGGCCGGCGGCACCGCGGCCGGCCGAGGTGTCGCCGCCTACACGCGAGGGCTCGTGACCGGCGTCGAGGAGCACTACGTCGAGGCGGTGGAGTTCCTCGCCGAGGGACCCCTGATTCCCTACCGCGGCCGCGCCCACCTCCTCTATGGAGAGTGGCTCCGCCGCAACGGCCGCCGGAAGGACAGCGTCGCGCAACTGAGGATCGCCCACGTGATGCTGACGAAGGCGGGGGCCGACGCCTTCGCCCGCCGGGCCGCGGACGAGCTACGCGCCGTCGGTGAGCGGGTCGACCAGCGGGCCGAACCGACCCACGAGACGCTCACGCTCCAGGAGGTCGCCGTGGCCCGCCTGGTCGCCTCGGGCGCCACCTCGAACGAGGTGGCCGTCCAGCTGTTCATCAGCAAACGAACCGTCGACGCCCACCTGAGGAACATCTTCCGCAAGCTCGGCGTGAGCTCGCGCCGGCAGCTCAAGGACCATCCCGGGCTGGTCACGCCCGGCCCGTCGCCGGCAGCTTGATACGTGGATCTGCTCTCCGGTGGCACCGGCCGAGCGTACGGCCGCCGGTCGTCATCTCCGGTGCCTAGATCGTCGTTTAGGCGATTACTGCCGACGCGAACCGGCGGGCCCCGGCCGCATCGTGGTCAGGTGCAGCTCATTCTCATCTACCTCGACCTGACGCTCGCCGTCCTCACCCTGATCGCCGCGCCCATCGCCGGCGTCAAGGCGACCCGGCGCTGGTTGTTCATCGTCGCCGGGCTGGCGGCTGCCCGCCTGGTCATGGCCGGCCTGCTGCTGCTGGCCGGAGGCCTGCTGCTCGCCGACTCACGGCTGAGCATCCAGGTGCCGCTGGCGCTCCTGCCCGCCGTCTGGGCGGTGTGGCGGCCGAGCCGGACAGCGGCCCACGTGAGCGCTACCGGCGGGGTCCTGTCCGTGTGGTGGCAGCTGACGCCGACCGCCCCCGAGGACATCCCGCTGGTGCTGGCCGGATCGGTGGCGGCGGTGGCGCTGATCGCGGTCCTCTCGATCACGGTCGGCCGCTGGCGTGCGCGCGAATCGGCGTCGCGCGTGTCCCGCCTGCCCTGGTTGCTGGTGGCGTCGCTGCTCGTCCCGGCCGGGTCGCTGGTCATCGCCGGGCAGGCGAACGCGGCCGCGGGCGACCACCTGCACGGCGGGGCCGGCGAGCTCAGCGTCGAGCAGCTGACCGGTCCGCGGGACCAGACGCCGGACACCCGGATGACGCTGACCGCGGAGCAGACAGAGGTGAAGCTCGACTCGGGCGCCACCGTCGACGGGCTCACCTTCAACGGGACGGCGCCGGGCCCGGAGATTCGGGTACGCAAGGGCAAGCTGCTCGAAGTGACCCTGGTGAACCGGAACGTCGAGGAGGGCGTGACCGTGCACTGGCACGGCGTCGACGTGCCCAACGCCGAGGACGGGGTGCCGGGCGTGACGCAGGACACCGTCCCGCCGGGCGGCAAGCACGTCTACCGGTTCATCCCGACCCGGGCGGGAACGTTCTGGTACCACGCCCACAAGGCCGCCCTGGAGAACGTCAAGCGGGGGCTCTTCGGCGCGCTGATCATCGAGGACGGCCCGGCGTTCGACGGGGTCGAGCGTACGGTCTTCACCCACGCCTGGCCCGTCTCCAACGGTGACGTCGGCGCGCTCGACCGCGGCGACCAGCCGGCCGGCCAGGCCGTTCCCGCGGGCCGGAAGGTGCTGCTCCGGACCATCAACAGCTCCGCCGAACCGCAGAGCGTCCAGGTCAGCGGCGCCCCGTTCCAGGTCGCCGCGATCGACGGCAACACGGTCGAGGGCGCCACCCCGATCGAGCCGGGCACCGAGCTCCTGCTCGCCGCCCGGCGGCCGCTACGACATCGCCTTCACGATGCCTAACGGCCCGGTGACCGCCGCGATCGCCGGCACCGAGGCCTCGCTCACCCTCAGCCCCGGCGGCCAGGCCGATCCGGCGCCGGTCTCCGGCGGAGGGAGCTTCGACCCGCTGACCTACGGCTCGGGGTCGCCACCGGCCTCCGGCTCCTACCAGCGGACCTACAACCTGCGCCTGGACGACGGATTCGGGTTCAGCCAGGGCAGCCTCGGGTGGGTCAGCAGCTCGATCAACGGCCGCCTCTACCCCGCCGTGCCCACCCTGGAGGTCAAGCGAGGTGACCGGGTGCGGGTGCGGATCGCCAGCCGCAGCATCATCAACCACCCGTTCCACCTGCACGGCCATCGCGTACGGGTGCTCTCACGCAACGGCGAGGCCGCGTCCGGCAGCCCGTGGTGGACCGACACGCTCAACGTCGGCAGCGGCGAGGTCTTCGAGATCGAGTTCGTCGCCGACAACCCGGGCATCTGGATGGACCACTGCCACAACTTCCAGCACGGCGCCAACGGCATGATCCTGCACCTCGCCTACCAGGGCGTCACCACGCCGTACTCGGCCGGGCACGATCTGCCCGAGTGACCGGCGGACCGAGACCGGGCGGGGTCGTGGGGCGTGCCCCCGCGGCCCCGCTCGCTGTGTCTGCCCACGACCTAGGGTGGGTGACATATCCCCTCTTGACTTCGGAAAGGGCAACTGCGACATTCGTTCCGCTATTCGACGGGGAGGAAAATATGCGCGGAAAATCTGTTGTCCGGCAAGCTTCGCTGGTGACCGCCGTGGTCGCTCTCGCACTGGGCTCGGCGCCCACGGCGGCACAGGCGGCACCGGCGGCCGACGGCACCACCACGTTCAACGCTCACGGCTCCGGCGGCGAGTCGTCCGGCAGCATCAGCTGGTTCAACCGCTCGGTGACCGTCCAGGGTTCGGTGACCGACTTCGCCGGCGGGTGGGGCACCACCCAGGTCATCTTCGAGTTCTGGCAGGGAAACCCGCTGAGCGACGACAGCGCCACCAAGATCGACACCCAGACCCGGTCCGTCTCCGGCGGGCAGCGCTCCTTCAACTTCCCCCAGAACGCGCCGTCCGGCGGAATCACGGACATCTTCTACTACGTCTGTAACTCCACCCAGAGCGCGTGCGGCGAGGTGGAGCTCACCGAGCGTCCGTAGCCGCTGGACGACGGGTTCACCACTCGGCCGGCGCTGAGCAACGCTTCGCGCACCAGGGTCAGGTGCGGGCCGCGGCCCGGGCCGCGGCCCGCTCGACCAGTTCCTCGACGCCACCGCGGTCGGCAACAGGGTCAGCGCCAGGACCGGTCTCGCGGCGGCTGGTCTCCGAGGCATGCCGTCAAGACAGCGACCATCGCCCCTGGCGTTACGTCGTCGGTTGCCCAGAGCTCAGCGGGCGACGGACGAGGTGGTAGGTCGTCACGATGAGGGCGGCCAGCATCAACGCGGCCGGGATCATCAGGTCGATCAGCGGCGCCTTCCGGCCGAAGAGGAACGGGCCGTAGGACAGCAGGGACGCCGCCTGCACCAGGAGGGGCACGTACCAGAGGCGTGGGCGGTAGAAGGCCAGCACCACGCTCAGCACGTCGGCCAGGAAGAAGTAGCGCTCGTGCATGCCGGGCAGGGTCCACGGCAGGAGGATGGCGAAGGTGGTCGCGGCGAGCACGACGCGGTCGGGGGTCAGCTCGGTACGGCGCGCCACCAGCACGTGACAGAGGCCGACGACCAGGGCGGCGGCCAGCACGTACCCCAGGGACTTGACCGAATCGACCCGCACGTCGACCGGGAAGAAGGCGTACGCCGAGGGCGCGTTCGACGTCAGATTGGGCACGTGGATGGCCTGCCGGCCGGGGTCGTAGAGGGTTAGCAGCTCGATCGGGTCACGTCCGGCCAGGAACGCGGGCAGGCACAACGCCACGTAGACGACCGGGACGGCCAGGAGCGTGCGCCACGGCAGGCGGCCGGCCACGGCGAGCAGCAGCAGGAGCGGGAAGATGAAGATGCCCTGGGGCTTGAACGCCAGGGCGACCGTACACATCGTAACCGCGAGCCAGGGTCGCTCCCGCAGCAGGAAATAGACGCCGGCGAGGGCGAAGCCCGCCCACATCGCGTCGGTCTGGCCCCAGAACGACGCGTTGACCACCACCGTCGGCAGCAGCGCCACGACGAGGGCGGCGAGCAGCGGGATCCGCCGACCGGGCCGGCGCAGCGCCACCAGCCGGTAGGTGAAGAAGACCAGGAGCAGGTCGAACGCCACCCAGACCAGCTTGATCTTCAGGACCATCGGGCCGGGCAGGATCGTGGTCAGCGCCAGCAGGTAGAGGAAGGGCGCGTTGTAGTTCCCGATCTCCTCGCCCAGCGAATGCCAGACGCCGCCGGACTCGAGGTCGGCGTACCAGGCGTAGAAGGTACGCATGTCGATCGTCACCTCGCCGCGGCCGGCCAGGCGGGCCAGCACGGCCAGGACGATCAGCGCGACGACCAGCGGCGCTTCGGTGCGCAGGGAGCGCCGGGAGTCGATGGACACGAGAGCGGGACGGTAGCCAGAAGATCGTCAAGACGCCAATCCATCGGCGTCTCTCACCACATTGGATAAATCTTGGCACCCGGCGCAACATTTCCGACCGCGATGCGTCAGGGGCGCTGGGCCGCCGGCCGGACGATCATCTCGTTGACGTCGACGTCGGCCGGCTGGTCGATGGCGTACGCGACGGCCGAGGCGATCGCCGCGCCGGGGATGGAGTTCTTGCGGTACTCGCGCATCGCGTCCCGCGCGCCCGGGTCGCTGATGTGCTCGGCCAGCTCCGACTCCACCACGCCGGGCGAGATCGTGGTCACCCGTACGCCCGGGTCGATCTCCTGCCGTAGTCCTTCGATGAACGCCCAGGCGCCGTATTTGGTGGCGCTGTAGACGCCGGCCGTCGGCACCACCGAGTGCGCGCCGATCGAGGCGACCGAGATCAGGTGACCGGAACCCTGCCGCTTGAACACCGGCAGCGCCGCGGCGACACCCCAGAGCAGGCCCTTGAGGTTCACGTCGACCATCCGGTCCCACTCGTCGACCAGTGCTTCCTCGATCAGCGAGAGCAGCATCACGCCGGCGTTGGACACGAGCACGTCCAGCCGGCCGTGCCGCTCGACCGCGCCGGCCACGAAGGCGGCCATCGCCGCCCGGTCGGTCACGTCCAGGAAACCGGTGTCGATGGTGCCGCCGGCCGCGCGGACCTCCGCCGCGAGGGCGTCCAGCCGATCGGTGCGGCGGGCCCCAGCCACCACGATGTGCCCGTCGGCGGCCAGCCGGCGGGTCACCGCCTCACCGATGCCGCTGCTGGCCCCGGTCACCACCACTACTTTCCGCGTGTTCGTCATGGCGTCCACGATCCGGCCGCCGGGCCGGCCCGGGAAGGCCGCCGGACTCCCTGGGTGCAGTACTACCAGGCTCAACGGCGTCGGCTGACCTAGGCTCGAAGGCATGTCGACGACCCCGATGGGCGAGTTCCTGCGCCACCGCCGCGACGCGGTCCGGCCCGCCGAGGCCGGGCTGCCCGAGCGCGGCAACCGGCGGGTCACCGGGCTGCGCCGGGAAGAGGTGGCCCAGCTGGCCGGCATCAGCGTCGAGTACTACGTCCGGCTCGAGCAGGGCCGCGAACGCAACCCCTCGCCGCAGGTGCTGGAGGCGCTGGCCGCGGCCCTGCTGCTGGGCGACGACGCGCGCGCCCACCTGTTCCGGCTGGCCGGCCTCGCGCCCCGGGCCCACCGGACGTTGCCGGCCGAACGCGTCGACCCGTCCCTCGAGCAGCTGATGGCGGCGTGGCCGGCCAGCCCGGCCCTGGTCTACGGCCGCGCCTACGACGTCCTGGCCACGAACCCGCTGGCCGAGGCGTTGTTCGGCGGCTTCCCGCCCTCGCGCAACCTGATGCGGATGGTCTTCCACGACCCGGCCGCGCCACAGTTCTACGCCGACTGGCCGGGCGTCGCGGCGGCCACGGTCGCCGGCTTCCGGTTGAACCTGGGCCTGGCGCCCCACGATCCGCGCGTCAAGCAGGTGCTGCGCGAGATGTTGGACAGCAGCGAGGAGTTCGTCGAACTGTGGGAACGGCACGACGTGCGGGGCAAGCGGCTGGAGACCAAGTCGCTGCGCCACCCCCGGGTCGGTGACCTCACGCTGCGGGTCCAGATCTTCGATGTACGCGGTTCGCACGGCCAGGAGCTCGCCGTCTACCACGCCGAGCCGGGCTCGCCCAGCGCCGACGCGATCACCCTGCTGGGCATGCTGGCCAACGCCGAACGCTGACCGGGGAGATGACCACATGACGCCATGAGCCGCGTGCGTCATGGCTCCGCATTGACATTCATGATCATCGTGACGAACGCTTCCGGAGCCCGGTCGATACGGAGGCTCCGATGAAGTCAGCAGGCACGATTCTCGCCGCCGCGCTCGCGGTGAGTGTCGCCCTCGGCGCGAGCCCGGCGGCCGCGGCCGAGCCGGAGACTCCCGCGCGGAGGCCGGCGCCGGCCGGACGAACGGCCGTGACGCTGCTGACCGGGGACACGGTGACGGTCTCGGACGCGCACGGCGGCCGGGCGATCGGCGGCGGGCTCTCCATCGCCCGGGGCCCGGGCCGGGACCACGTGCGCTTCCTGGTGGAGAGCCGCCGCGGCCACACCTTCGTCCTGCCGACCGACGCCCAGCCGCTGGTCGCGAGCGGGCGGATGGATGAGCGGCTCTTCGACGTCACCGGCCTGATCGCGATGGGCTACGACGACCGGCGCCGGGCGACCCTGCCGCTGATCGTCACCGGTGCCACGGCCACCACCGGGCGCAGCCTGCCCGCCGTGGGCGGCCGGGCGGTCACCGTGCCCCGGAACGGCACCGCGTGGGCTGCTCTGACGATCGGCGACCCGCGCTCACGGCGTACCACAGGGAAGGTCTGGCTCGACGGCATCCGTAAGCCCACCCTGGACCGCAGCACCGCCCAGATCGGGGCGCCCGCGGCCTGGCAGGCCGGTCTCACCGGGGCCGGCGTCACCGTCGCGGTGCTCGACACCGGCGTCGACACCACGCACCCGGACCTCGCCGGAAAGGTGACCACCGCGGTCTCGTTCACCGACAACCCGGCGACCACCGACGAGTTCGGACACGGCACCCACGTCGCGTCGATCATCGCCGGCACCGGCGCCGCGTCCGAGGGACGGTTCAAGGGCGTGGCCCCGGACGCGCGGATCGTGTCCGGGAAGGTGTGCGAGCCGCAGGGCTGCACCGAATCGGCGATCCTGGCCGGCATGCAGTGGGCGGCGGCCGAGGTGCGCGCGCCGATCGTCAACCTGAGCCTGGGCGGGCCGGACAGCGTGGGCGTCGACCCGCTCGAGGCCGCCGTCAACACCCTGACCGCCCAGTACGGCACCCTGTTCGTCATCGCCGCGGGCAACGAGGGCCAGGACGCGCCGGTGGCCTCGCCCGCGAGCGCCGACGCCGCCCTGGCCGTCGGCGCGGTCGACCGGGACGGGCAGCTCGCCGACTTCTCCCAGCCGGGGCCGCGGCTCGGCGACCACGCGCTCAAGCCCGACGTGACCGCGCCCGGCGTCGGCATCGTCGCCGCGAAGGCGGCCGGCACCGAGCTCGGCGAGCCGGTCGGGGACGCGTACGTCACGCTCTCCGGCACGTCGATGGCGACGCCGCACGTGGCCGGCACGGCCGTCCTGCTGCGCCAGCAACACCCGGCGTGGGGTGCGGACTTCCTCAAACCGGCCCTGATGGGTACGGCGCGCCGGAACCCGGCGCAGACCACGTTCCAGCAGGGCGCCGGACTCATCGACGTGGCCGCCGCGATCACCCAGCCGGTGTCGGCCGACCCGCCGAGCCTGTCGTTCGGCGAGCAGCGGTGGCCGCACACCGACGACCCGGTGCTGACCCGCACGGTGACCTACCGCAACGCCGGCCCCACGGCGGTGACGCTGCCGGTCTCGATCAGCGGCAGCGGCCTGTTCCGGGCCGGCGCGACCTCGGTGACGGTGCCCGCGTCCGGTACGGCCGGCGTGACCGTCACGGTGGACACCCGGGCGCCGGGCGCGGACGGCACGGCCGAGGCGTGGCTGGTCGCCGGCGGGGTCACCACGCCGATGGTGGTGCTCAAGGAGGCCGAGAGCTACGACCTGACGCTGCGGCACATCGACCGGGACGGGTCGGCCGCGTCGCTCTACGAGACCGCCGTCGTGGGCGCGCGAAGCGATTTCTACCGGCGTGCGTACGACGCGAGCGGCACCGTGACACTGCGGGTGCCCAAAGGCCGTTACCTGATGTACTCGGTGGTCGGCACCCCCTACGGCGACGAGTTCGAGCGGCACACCGCGCTGTTCACCCGGCCCCGGCTCGACCTGACCCGGGACACCACGATCACGCTGGACGCGCGTACGGCCGGGACGTTCGCGCTGAGCATCCCGGAGAGGTCGGCCGAGCTGATCCAGATCGACGTCAGCGCCTATCAGGACACCGACGCCGGGCCGGTCTGGCTCTCGCTCTACGGCTACGCGGCCAAGGACGTCGCCACGAGACATCTCGGCGCCGCCGACCCGCGCTTCCTCGCCTCGGTCACGCACATCTGGGCCAGGCCGGACGGCGAGGGCTGGTACAACAACAGCCCGTATCTCTACACCCTGGCCGAGGCGCGCGAGGGCCGGATGTTCGACGGCTTCACGCGTACGTATCGGAAGCGGGACCTGGCGACGGTCCGCAACGACCTGCGGGCCGAACCGTCCGGGGTGGCGACCGGCCGCTGGATCGCGCCGATCTTCGGCGACAACGACCGGGCGCTCCAGCTCATCATGCCGGTGGCGCCGTCCGGGGTCCGCACGGACCACGTCAACAGCGGCCCCGGCCTGCGCTGGCACAGCGGCGTGATCTACCAGACCGGCGCTTGGGACACCACGCACGAGTACCGCGACGGCCCGCACACCTGGCGGCCCGGCCGGACCTACACCGACGTCTGGAACGCCGGCCCGATCGGTCCCGCGTTCCCGCCGCGCACCTCGGGCGAGCCGTGGGTCCGGCGCACCGGCGACCGGCTGGTGGCCGAGCTGCCGCTGTTCAGCGACCGGGCCGGCCACCCGGGCCAGACCTCGCTGTTCGAGAGCACCCGGACCGCGCTCTACCGCGACGGCACGCTGGTGGACACCTGGGCCGGCCCGAACGCCGGGTTCGACCTGCCGGCCCGGCCGGCCACCTACCGGCTGGAGACCCGCGCCACCCGGGCCACCTCGGACCTGAGCACCGAGATCAGCGCCGCCTGGACCTTCCGGTCGGCGCCGAGCCTGAAGACCCGGGCCCTGCCGGTCACCGCGGTCCGGTTCGCGCCGGCGCTGGACGCCTCGGACGCGGCCCGCGGCGGCCGGGCCGTCATCCCGGTCCGGCTCGACCGGCAGCCGGGGTCGGCCGGTGTGGCCCGGCGGGTCGCGGTGGACGTGTCCTACGACGACGGCCGGACCTGGCGGGCGGCGAGCACCGTCGGGCTCGACGACCACTGGGTGACCACGTTGCGGCAGCCCGCCACCGGCTACGTGTCGTTGCGGGCGAAGGTCACCGACCTCGACGGCAGCACGACGACCCAGACGATCATCCGCGCCTACCGGCTGACGAGGTGACGTCGAGACGGCCGGAGCCGGCGGAGATCCGCACCTCCGGCCCACAGGACACGAGGACCGGCCCCGACGCTAGGCCTTGCGGCCGGCGAAGACCCACAGCCGCAGGGTGACGAACCGGGTCAGGCCGACCGTGGCGTTGACGCCGGCGATCAGCAGCACCCTCGCCCACCAGGCGTCGCCGATCGTGTCGCCCCACAGGGCCAGCGCGAGACTGGTCGCCACCAGCGCGGCCGCGGACAGCCCGTTGGTCAACCCGGGAACGGCGCATGCCGCCGGCTGATCAGCCGGCGGCATGCGAAAACCTTCGTGGTGGGGCGTCAGGCAGCGGGAACGCGGTCGAACGTCGGTGGCACGGTCAGCCACGTCGCCCGGTCGACCGGCCAGAACACGGTGAAGGCGCGGCCCACGACCGAGCCGGCCGGGATCGTCGCCTCCTGGATGTCGTGCCCGGACCGCCAGTGCTCGAGGGAGTCGGCGGACGCCTCGCGGTGGTCACCCATCACCCAGATCCGGTCGCTGGGGACGGTGACGTCGAAGGGCTCACCGGCCGCCTGGTTGGGCACCCCGTCGGCGTCCTTGAAGAGGTACGGCTCGTCGAGGGCGTGGCCGTTGACCATGATGCGCTGCTCGGCGTCGCAGCACTGCACGTGGTCGCCGCCGACGCCGATGATGCGCTTGATGAAGTCTTCGCCCTCGTCGCCGGTCTGCCACTGCCGGGGCGCCTTGAAGACGATGATCTCGCCGCGCCGGGGGTCGCGGAACTCGTAGATGAGCTTGTTGACCAGCAACTTGTCGTCGATGTCGAGCGTGTGCTCCATCGAGGCCGACGGGATGAAGAAGGTCTGCAGCACGAACGTGCGCACGAGGAAGGCGACCAGGATCGCCACCACCACGAGGACCGGGAGCTCGCGCCAGAACGAACCGCGACGCTTCTCGGTCTTCTCGTCAGCCACGAACGGAGCGTACGCGGCCCACGCTCAGGCAGTTCCCTCCGGTCGGATCGGCAATTGTTGCCGAGGCGGCCGGGCCGACGTCACACCACCATGGTTACGGGCGCATCGTCGAGGACGGATACCTTTCACCCATGTATCGCTGGAACGAGCCGGGTGCGACGCCGACGGCCGGCGCCTGGCGGGACGCGTTCATCGACCTGCACGGGGCGAGCCGGGTCACGCTGACCGAGGCCGGTCCGTGGGCGGGCCGGCTGGAGTGGCAGCAGTCGCGTTCCTACGGCGTCGCGTTGTGTGGCAACGTCCGCGAGAAGTTCGTGCGGGAGCGGCGGCACATCCGGACCGATCCGCGCGGCGCGTTCGAGCTGCTGATGCCGACCGTGGGCACGGCCCAGGTGACCCAGGCCGGCGGCGCGGGGGCGATCCGGCCGGGCACCCTCGCGCTGTGTGATGTGGACCGTCCGTTCGAGTTCGCCCACGCGGAAGACTTCCAGTCGGTCGCGCTGATCTTCCCCGGCGAGGCGATCGAGCGCCGTCATCCCGCCGCGGCCCGCGACCCCCGGCCGCTCGACGGCACGGCGGGTGTCGGCCGGCTGATCCGGCAGACCGTGCTGACGCTGCAGGAGGAGCGGGAACAACTCTCCGAGGCCACCTTCGACCTGGCCTGCGAGCAGGTGCTCGACCTGGTCTGCCTGGCCGCCGAGGGCGCGTCCGACTCGGCGCCCGCGGCGCAGCGGAAGGAGGTCGAGGCGCAGATCCGGCAATACGTCCGCCGGCACGCCGCCGACCCCGGCCTCTCCATCGCCGGCATCGCACGGGCCCTGGGCTGGTCCGCGCGCTACCTCCAGGACGTGCTCCAGGCCGCGGGCACCACGTCCCGCGACCTGATCCGCACCGAACGGCTGCGCCTCGCCCGGACCCGGCTGGCCGGTCCCGCCTGGGACGACCGGTCGATCGCGCGGATCGCCTACGCGTCCGGGTTCGCCAGCCACGCGTCGTTCGCCACCGCCTACCGGCGCGAGTTCGGCGTGACGCCCCGCGAAACGCGTGCCGAACGCCAGGCGTGACCCCCCCGGGCACGCCTGGCGGACGCTCGGCCTAGACCTGGACGGTCCCGCCGTCCACGAACAGCTCGATGCCGGTGACGAACCGGCTCTGCGCGGTGGCCAGGAAGAGCAGCACATCGGCCACGTCGTCCGGCTGACCGGCCCGGCCCAGCGGGATGCGCGACACCAGGTAGTCCATCACCTCGGCGCTGCCACCGATCGCGGTGCTGAGGCCCGGAGTGTCGATCGTGCCCGGGCTGACCGCGTTGACCCGGATGCCGCGGCCCTTGAGCTCGTTGGCCCAGGTGCGGGCGAACGAGCGCAGCGCCGCCTTGGTCGCCGAGTAGACGCCGAAGCCCTCCGGGCCCTCGACCGACCAGATCGAGGACGTCAGAATCACCGAGGCGTGATCGTTGAGCAGCGGCAGCGCCTTCTGCACGGTGAAGACGGTGCCCTTGACGTTCACGCCGAGCAGCAGGTCGAGGTGCTCCTCGCTGATCTGGCCGAGCGGCGCCACCTCGCCCACCCCGGCGTTGGCGAACAGCACGTCGACCCGGTTGCCGTCGGCGGCGATGCGCTCGTACAACCGGTCCAGGTCGGCCGGCTCGGCCACGTCACCGGCGACGCCGACCGCGCCCCGGCCGATCTCGTCGACCGCCTGGTCCAGCACGTCCTTGCGGCGCCCGGTCAGGTAGACCTGCGCGCCCTCCTCGGCGAAGCGGCGGGCGGCGCCCAGCCCGATCCCGGTCGAGCCACCGGTCACCACCGCGGTCTTGCCGTCCAGCTGTCCCACTACTGAATCCTCCATCGTCGACTACCCGTGCCTGTTCGACTCTGGCGGCTGACGATCGAGGGGTCTTTCGCCCCGGCGCACGGCACTTGCGCCCCGGCGCACAAACATCAGGCCCCTGGGGTACGCCTCGCGGCGGTGGCCTCGCGGTGGGCGGCTGCCCGCACGGTAGAAGAGGTATCCGCCGTGGCGCAGCACGTCGCCCTCGAAGTCACCGTCGGCCGTGAAGCCGCTGTCGTCCCAGTACTCGATGCGGGTGCCGGTCACCTCGTACCGGCCGGTGTAGGCGCCGGCCCGGTTGCCGCGGGCCTCGTCGTACCGCCCATCGGCCAGCAGCTCCTGCCGGATGTGGTTGTCCGCGGCTCAGCGCGGGTTCGGCGCGTGATCGGTAACTTGTGGGCATGTCCCACACGCCTCGCTCGTACCACTCACCACTGCGCGAGCAGGACGCGCAGCGTACGCAGGAATTGATCCTCTCCTCGGCCCGCGAGCTGTTCGTCACTCAAGGTTATTCGCGGGTCACGATGTCCGACATCGCCGCGGCGGCCGGCATCGCGGTGAAGACGGTGTACGCGAGCGTGGGCACGAAGGCCGCGGTCCTGGAGTTCCTGCTGGCCTTCGACCCGGCGCACGCCCGGCTCGCCGAGGTGGACGGGCGGGTCACCAAGGCCGCCGGACTCGAGCCGGCCATCGCCCTCACGGCCGGCAGCGCGCGGGCGGACAACGAGCGCCTCCGGCCGTCGATCGATCTGCTGTACGCGTCGATGGCCAGCGACGAGGGCGCCCGGCAGGCCTGGAACAGCGTGGTGGCCGGCTGCCGTCAGGCGTTGCGCGCGATCGCCGGGCGGCTCGTCGAGCACCGGCTGGTGTCCGCGCACCTCGACGTCGGCGCGGTGGACGACCGGCTCTGGTTCTGCTTCGGCCCGGCCGCCTGGCGGACTCTCATCACCGAGTGCCACTGGTCCTACGAGGACGCCGAGCGTTTCCTGCGCCGCCAGGCCGTCGCCATGCTGACCGAGCCGCCCGACCAGCGCGCCTGAGGCTCCGGCGCGCCGGTCGGGCGGGGGCGGTCAGCGGAAGGTGGTCAGCCTGGCCGGATCCACGGGCGGCACCTCATGCCTAACCGGCGGCGTCGGCGAGCTGCCTAGGCATGCCCTTGGCAACTTCGATGCCAGGCGGGTGCAATGAATTCTAACGTTGTAGATTAGATAGACGCAGCTCTATAGTCACGCCATGGGTTCGAGACGTGACTTTCTGAAGACAGCCGGTTTCGCGGTGGGCGGCGCGGTCGCCGGAACACCCTCGACAACGACGTTGCCGGCGACGGAGACCCTCGCCGGTTACGCGAGTCATACCTCGGACGGCCGCAGCATGACCGTGACCAGCACCAGTGGTCAACGCACCCGGATCACCGCGTACGGCGGGCACATCGTCCGGGTGCGTCATGTCCGGGCCGGCGAGACGTTCTTCGCCGACGACCGCTACGAGATGGTCGACCCGGCCGCCCACGCCGGCCTCGGCGGCTCGCTGGCCGTACAGGAAAGCCCTGATGCTCTGACCATCACCACCGCCCCGGCCGCCGGCCTCAAGGTCGTGCTGCGGAAGAGTCCACTGCGGATCGCCTTCTACCGCCGCGGCGACGGGGCGCTGCTGGCCGGCGAGGACGCCACGCACAGCATGAGCTGGGGCGGAGAGAACAACAGCGTCGTCCGGCAGACCTTCGCCGCACCCCAGAAGGCCGAGCGGTTCGTCAAGGCCGGGCACGGCTTCTTCGGGCGGGCGCCGCGGGTCGAACGGACCGGCGAGATCGTCGCCCACAACTACGGGCTGGCCGGCAACCGCGGCGAGCAGTCACCCGCGATCGTGCAGATGTACCTGTCGTCACGCGGCTACGCGATCTTCGTCAACACCACCTTCGACACCACGTTCAACTTCGGCAACGGCGGGGTGTACGAGTTCTGGGCCGATGAGCACAACACCCCCGGCGTACGCCCGCAGATGGACTACTTCGTCATCAAGGGACCCCAGTTCGCCAAGCTGCTCGACCGCTACACCCAGCTCACCGGGCGGCCCCGCCTCCCCCGGCTGGGCATCTTCGGCCTGCAGATGTCGGACAAGAACTTCCCCACGGTCAGCGACCAGAACTGGTGGGTCACCAAGATCACCGAGATGCGCGGCCAGGGCTTCCCGCTCGACCTGCAGGTGCACGACAACCGCTGGCGGGCCGGCAGCGGCGGCTGGAACGGCTCCTGGTTCGAGTTCGACGCGCAGCGCTGGCCCGACCCGGCCGGGTTCAAGCGGTGGGCCGACGAGCAGGGCATCCTCACCTCGCTCGACTACAACCGCAACAACTCCCACCTGATGGCCGGCTGGAAACCCGGCCCGCCGCCCGGCTACAGCTTCCAGCCGGCCGACATCACCGGGGTGTCCGAGAACGACTCGGTGCCCGACTGGTCCAACCCGGCCACCCGCGAGTGGATCTGGAACGTGTTCTGGACCAAGGCGCTGAACCCGGCGCTCCGCTTCCCCGGCGACGCGTTGTGGCTCGACGAGCCGGACGAGATGGGACCCATCCCGTACGCCGCCCTCACCGCCAACGGCCAACGCTGGTCCGAGCTGCGCAACGCGTACTTCCTCTACCTGGCCAAGGCGGCCGGCCAGGAAGGGTGGGACCAGCACATCGGCCCCGGCCGGCGCCCGTTCATCTTCAGCCGCGGCGCCACGGCCGGGCAGCAGCGGTACGGCCACCTGTGGACCGGCGACACCCAGTCCACGTACGGCGAGATGCAGCAGCAGATCCGCGGGATGCTCAACGCCGGGCTCGGCGGCTTCCCGTACGCCAACGTCGACGGCGGCGGCCACAACGGCAACCCGATCCCCCCGGACATGTACCGCAACTGGGTCGCCGCCTGGGGCGCCCTCTCACCCATCTGGCGGCCGCACGGATACGGCGACACCCTCGTGCTGGGCCGGCGCGCCTCCCGCTGGCCGACCGACCAGCCCGCCGCCGAGAGCGACGACTTCCTGCGCTACAGCCGCCTGCGCTACACCCTGCTGCCGTACGTCTACACCATCGCCCACGCCGCCCACGCCACCGGCATGCCGATTGCCCGCGCGATGATCATCGACCACCAGTACCAGCCGATGGCCTACTCGCACGACCAGCAGTACCTGTGGGGCCCGTCGATCCTGGTGATGCCGGTGACCACCGGGGTCGACGGCGCGACCCAGCGGGTCTGGCTGCCCGGCGGCGAGACCTGGTACGACTTCTGGACCGACGCCAAGACCGTGGGCTCGGACACCACCGAGAAGGCGCAGGTCACCCGGCCCGGCGAGATCATCATGTATGTCAAGGCGGGCGCGCTCCTCCCCCGCTACCGGTACGCCCAGAGCACCGCCTTCCTCGACAAGACCCACCTCGAACTGGACGTCTACACCGGCAAGGACGGAACGTTCAGCCTGTACGAGGACGACGGCGTCACCGAGGAGCACCGCACGGCCGCGGCGCGCGGCGTGACCGACCTGTCGTACGCCGACGCCACGCTGACGGCCACTATCTACCAACCAGTCGGTAACTACCGCGACGCCCCGGCCGAGCGCCGCTACGTCGTCCGCTTCCACGGCCTCTCCACGCCGGTCGGGATGCGGGTCGACGACTTCCCGCCGCTGCCCGCGTACACCAGCGAAACCGCCGCGGTCGTGGCCGGCTCCGGCCAGGCCTGGGACCCGGACCGCAAGATCCTGTCGGTGGTCACCCCACGGATCGGGGTACGGGCCGGCGGCAGCAGCGTCGCGGGCACCATCCGGCCGACCGGCCAGCCGTTCCCGGCCGTCACCGGTCCGGTCGTGTACCCGGCCGAGAACGCCGCGCTGACCGGCGTGGCCATCGGGACCCAGCACCGGGACTACACCGGCAACGGCTACGCCGACTACACCAACGCCACCGGCGACCACGTCGAGTGGACGGTCACCGTCGCGGCGGCCGGCGCACACACCCTGACCTTCCGGTACGCCAACGGCGGCTCGGCCGACCGGCCCCTCGCCGTCTCGGTCAACGGCACGACGGCGGCCGCCGCGCTCGCCTTCCCGCCGACCGGCGGCTGGACCCTCTGGCGGACCGCCACCCTGACGACGAACCTGCCGGCCGGCACGGTCCGGATCCGCGCCACCTCCACCGGCGCCAGTGGAGGCAACATCGACTGCCTGTCCCTCGAACGCTCGACCGGCGCCTGAACCCGGGCGCACCGGCCGACGTTGGTCAGGTCATGAGCGAGCTCGACATGAACGGCGCCGAGGCGATCCTTCGGACGCTGATCGACAACGATGTGCGGGTCTGTTTCGGCAACCCCGGAACGTCCGAGATGCAATTCGTGGCTGCGCTGGAACGGCACCCGGAGATGCACGGCGTGCTGTGCCTCTTCGAGGGGGATGCGACCGGGGCCGCGGACGGCTACGCCCGGATGACCGGCCGGCCCGCCGCCACCCTGCTGCACCTCGGCCCCGGGCTCGGCAACGGGCTGGCCAACCTGCACAACGCCCGCCGGGCCGGCTCCCCCGTGCTCAACCTCGTCGGTGACCACGCCGCCGGCCACAAGCCGCTGGACGCCCTGCTCGACTCCGACATCGACGCGGTGGCGGCCACGGTCTCGGCCTGGGTGCACCGGCCGGAACACCCGTCCGCCGTCGGCCACGACGTCACCGCCGCGCTCGCCGCCACCCTGGGCGGTCCGGCCGACGAGCACACCACGGGCACGTCCGGGCGGGTCGCGACGCTGATCGTGCCGGCCGACGTGTCCTGGTCCGGCGGCGGCCGGGCCGCGCCCGCGCTGCCACCGCCGGCGCCGCCCGGGACGGCGGTGACCGCCGGCGCCGTGACCAAGGTGCTGACCGGCGACGAGCCGGTGGCCCTGCTGCTGGACGGCGACGCGCTGACCGATGCCGGGCTGCGGGCCGCCGACCGGATCGCGCAGGCCACCGGGGCACGGTTGTTCTGCCCGACCTGGCCGGCCCGGCTGCGGCGCGGGGCCGGCGTCCCCGCGGTGACTCCCCTGGCCTACCGCGGCGAGGATGTGCGCCGCCAGTTCGACGGCATCCGGCACGTCGTCCTGGCCGGTCCGCGCACGCCGGTCGCCTCGTTCGCCTACCCGGGCCGCGAGGGCGCCCTGATCCCGGCCGGGATCGACGAGCACGTGCTGGCGCCGGAGTTCACCCCGGTCGCGGACACCCTCCACGAGATCGCCGACCTCATCGCGGCCGGCGTGGCGCCGCGGGGCGCCTCAGCCGGTGTCCCCGCCGTCGCGGACGGAAGCCTGACCACCGTGAACTGGGCGCCGGTGGTCGCCGCGGCGCTGCCGGACAACGCGGTCGTGTGCGACGAGTCCATCACGGCCGGCCTGGTGAATCTGGCCGCGTCATTCGCGGGCGCGCCGGCGCACGACGCGCTCGGGCTGGTCGGTCTCGCCGTCGGCCAGGGCCTGCCCCTGGCCGCCGGCGTCGCGATCGCCTGCCCCGGACGGCCGGTGGTCTGCCTGGAGGCCGACGGCAGCGCGATGTACACGATCTCGGCGTTGTGGATCTACGCCCGGGAGAACCTGGACGTCACCGTGGTCATCCTCAACAACCGCTCGTACGCGATCCTGCGCGCCGAGCTCGACCGCGTCGGCGCGGGCGACCCGACCGGCCGGGCCCGGCGCATGATCGACCTGTCCGGGCCCGGCCTCGACTTCGTGGCGCTGAGCCAGGGCATGGGCGTCCCGGCGACCCGGGCCCGCACGGTGCGGGAATTGCGCGAGCAGTTCGCCGCCGCGGTCGCCGCGCCCGGCCCGCACCTGATCGACGCGATCCTCGAAGATCCGGCCTGACCGCGGAGGCCGGCAGCGTCAGGCCGGTGCCTAACCTCGGCGCCGGCCGGAAGTAGGCAGTGAATGCCGACGCGGGTCCTCGCTCGGGTGCTCGATTCTCGGATCCATGGATCTGCAACTGGCTGGTAAGCGCGTCCTGGTGCCCGGCGCGAGCAAGGGCATCGGGCTCGCGACGGTCCAGGCCTTCGTCGCCGAGGGCGCCGTCGTGGTCGGGGCGTCGCGGAGCCGGACGAGATCGCCCGCGCGATCCTCCTGCAGTGCTCGCCGGCCATGCCGAGCCTGGTCGGCACGAACCTGATGGTCGACGGCGGCTCGTTCAAGGCGACGTAACACTTGGCCGTGCAACAAATCGGCCGCCACCTTCATCTTCCGGGCTGAGTCGACAGTCTTCAGTGGAGTGAGCTAGCGGGGGTCGGGCCTGCTGGCGACAGGCGTGCCGCGCTCCGAGCTCTGGTCTCGGCCGGCCTGGTCGTGCTGCCGGCCATCGTGGCGCCGGACGCGCCCGACACGATCACGGTCACCGCCGAGGAGCGAGCGGCCGCCACCTCCTGAGCAAACCTTCCTCCAGCCGCCGCCGGTTCACCGTCCGGCGTCGGAGCCCGCCCCCGGATCTGGGCGGGCTCAGCGGCTGACCGGCTCGGTCGCCTCCGCGGTGGTGTGCGCCGGCCCGGCGGCGACCGCGGGCGCCGGGTGCTCGTAGCGGCGGACCAGCAGGACCAGGCCGGCCAGGACGAGCGCCAGCACCGGGAGCCAGCCGAGCCGGGCGGCGACCCAGCCGGGGTCGACCGGCCGGTCACCGAGGCCGGGCAGCGTGCCGAACCGGCGGGCGACCTCCGAGACGCCGGCCAGCGCCACCTGGTGCCAGCAGAAGATGCTCATCGCGCTCAGGTTGAGCGCCGCCACCACGGCCCAGATCCGGGGCCGCCGCAGGAGCCGCTCGATCCGGTCGCGCAGCAGCAGCGCGGCGCCGGCCTGGATCGCGGCCAGGGCCGGAACCATCAGCGACGGCGGGTTCGAGTTGGAGCGGGTGGAGCCGGTCACGCTCACGATGCTCACCGGGTACTTCAACGCGACCAGCAGGAACATGAACAGCGCCAGGCCACCGGCGAGCAGGCCGGCCGCGACCCGGCGGTCGACCCGCCCGGCCGACCAGGCCACGCCCAGCTGGTAGGCGAAGCCCCAGGCCGGCAGGACGCTCAGATACCCGACGAGGGCCGGCTCGACCGCCGGGCCGAAGCGCACCAGGTCGACCACGGCCACCACGCCGACCAACGCCACGACCACGCCGAGCCCGCCGCGCCGGTCGAGCCTGAGCGCGTACGGCGTAAGGGCGGTGACCACCGCGTACAGGACCATGAACCACAACGGCTGCAGGAACAGCACCACGGTGGTCCGCGCGGTGCCGGCGCCGAGCCCGAGGATGCCGAGCAGTGGCAACACCGCGATCAGGATCACCGTCGCGGCCACCACGGGCCGCCCGATCCGCCCCAGCCGGCGACGCACCCAGGCGGCGTCGGTCTCGCCGCGAGACCGGGCGCGGCGGAGTCCGGCCGCCGCCGTGTAGCCGCCGACCAGGAAGAACAGGCCCAGCAACTGGGAGAACCAGGTCAGCGGATGCAGCCACTCCTGGTAGCGCAACGGACTGTCGATCCGCAGGCCACCGGCCGGTGTCGCGACGAGCGCGCCGACCAGCCAGTGCCCACCCACGACGCCGAGGATGGCCAGCGCCCGGAGCCCGTCGATGAACCGGTCGCGTTGTCGCACCACGATTCCTCCCGTCGGCATCTCGTGCCACCGACGTTAGGGAGGATCACGGCGACGATCGATGGAGCTGACACCCCGGCGCCGGTAGGGGTAACACCCGTCTTTCTACCAGCCGGCCACCATGAACGGGTCGCCGGCCAGGGACGCCTTGATCTTGGTGGTCCATTCGTCGGCGAGAACCTCGGTCCTCCCGGCCTCCAGCCCGTCCAGGCCGGCGCGGACGGCGTCGGCGGGGTCGCCCTTCGGCCCGTCCATGAAGGCGGTCAGGTCGGTGTCGACGGTGCCCAGGTGCAGCGCGGTAACCTGAGTCTTCTGGCCGGCGAGCTCGACCCGGACGTTGTTGGTCAGGCCCCACTCGGCCGCCTTGGCCGTGGAGTGGCCGGTGACGCCGAGCAGGGCGAACCACGACAGCGCGGACAACACGTTGAGCATCGCGCCGTCCGCGAGGCCGGGTGCGAACGCCCGGATCACCCCGAGGGTGCCCCAGAAATGGGTCTCCATCTCGTGGCGCAGATCATCCAGATCACCGGTGACCAGCGAGGCGGCCGTGCCGACGCCGGCGTTGTTGATCAGCAGGTTGACGTCGGGCGCGGCCTCGCGGGCGGCCGCGATCGAGGCCGGGTCGGTGATGTCGAGACGCAGCACCGTCGCACCCGGGATGTCGACCGTCTCGGGACGACGGGCGGTGGCGTACACCTTGGCCGCGCCGCGCTCGAGCAACTGGGTGGCGAAGTGGCGGCCGAGGCCACGGTTGGAGCCGGTGACCAGGGCGGTTGCTCCAGAAATCTGCGTGGCGCCTCTCTCGGGCGTGATGGGACATCGCTCCGCGGCCGGGCCGGGGGCAGGCCGCGGCGACCACTCGATCGGGTCGTGTGTCGGTTCCATCGTGTTCCGCGGACGGTGCGCTCACATCGGCAAGAGTTGCCTACAGCCCTGCCGATCGCCGAGGATGGCGGCTCCCCAGCACCAGGAGTCACTGGCCGAGGCCCACCGGCAATTGTCCGGAAGTTTCGGACGTTGACACCGAATGTTTCGGACGATTACGTTGCCGACATGACCATCGTGTTTCACGTTGCCACCAACGGATCCGACGACGCCGAGGGCTCGGCGGAACGGCCGTTCCGCTCGATCAACAAGGCGGCCGACGCGGCCCGTCCGGGCGACACCGTCGTCGTACATTCCGGGGAGTATCGGGAATGGGTGACGCCGCGGCACGGCGGGCTGAGTGACAACCGCCGGATCACCTACACGGCGGCCGACGGCGAGCACGTCGTGATCAAGGGGTCGGAGCGGGTCACCGGCTGGGTGGCGGAGGCCGGCACGGTCTGGCGCGCGGAGGTGCCGAACTCGCTCTTCGGCGACTTCAACCCGTACGCCGAGGAGGTCGCCGGCGACTGGGTCGTCTATCCCGAGGGCGCGCCGCACAAGCACCTGGGCGACGTCTACCTGAACGGCCGCAGCTTCTTCGAGGTCGCCGCCCGCGCCGAGCTGGACGATCCGCCGCTGCGCACCGAGGTGACCGACCACTGGACCGACCTGCCCGACCAGGTTCGCGACCCCGAGCAGACCAAACTCGTCTGGTACGCCGAGGTGGGCGCCGACACGACCACCATCTGGGCCAACTTCCAGGGCGCCGACCCGAACGCCGAGCTGACCGAGATCAACGTACGCCGATCGGTCTTCTCTCCCCTGGTTCCGCACCTCGACTACATCACCGTGCGCGGCTTCGAGCTGGCCCAGGCCGCCTCGCCCTGGACCCCGCCGACCGCCGACCAGCCGGGCCTGATCGGGCCGAACTGGGCCAAGGGCTGGATCATCGAGGACAACGTCATCCACGACGCGAAGTGTTCGGCGATCTCGATCGGCAAGGAGGCGTCGACCGGGCACAACTTCGCCAGCGAGCGCGGCGACAAGCCCGGCTACCAGTACCAGCTCGAGTCGGTGTTCGCCGCCCGGCAGATCGGCTGGGACCGCGAGCACATCGGCTCGCACGTCATCCGCCGCAATCACATCTACGACTGCGGCCAGAACGGCATCGTGGGCCACCTCGGGTGCGTCTTCTCCACCATCGAGGACAACCACATCCACCACATCGCGATCAAAAGAGAGTTCTACGGGTACGAGATCGGCGGCATCAAGTTGCATGCGGCGATCGACGTGGTGATCCGGCACAACCGCATCCACGACTGCTCGCTGGGCGCCTGGCTGGACTGGCAGACCCAGGGCACGCGCATCACCCGCAACGTCTTCTACCGCAACAACCGCGACCTGTTCGTCGAGGTCAGCCACGGTCCCTACCTGGTCGACCACAACCTGCTCGGGTCGCGGGCATCGTTCGAGTCGTTCAGCCAGGGCGGTGCGTTCGTCGGCAACCTGTTCGCCGGCACGCTGCTCGCCGAGCCGGTGATGGACCGGGCCACCCCCTACCACCGGCCGCACACCACCCAGGTCTCCGGCTACGCGGTGATCCGCGGCGGCGACGACCGCTTCATCGGCAACGTCTTCCTCGGCGGAGATGTCGGCGCCGCGTACGGCGCCGGCGCCCAGCCCGTGGCCACCCCCGGGTACGGGCTGTCCGGCTACGACGAGCACCCGGCGTCGTTCGAGGAGTACCGCGCCCGCCTCGACGCCCAGCCGCCCGGCGACCACCAGAAGTTCATCCCGGTGCTCCAGGCGGTCTACGCCCGCGACAACGTGTACGCCGCCGGCGCGACCCCGTTCGCCGGCGAGACCGGCGGCCACGTGATCGGCGACGCGACCGTGTCGGTGGTGGACGACGGCGACGAGGTCTACCTGGAGACGACCCTGCCGGCCGCCTTCGACGACGCCCGCGTCGGCGTGGTCGGCGGCCGGGACCTGCCCCGGGTGCGCTTCGCCGACGCCGACTTCGAGGAGCCGGACGGCCGCCCCGCGGTCATCGACGTCGACCTGACCGGCGCCCGGCGCGCCGCCGGCGAGACGGCCGCCGCGGGCCCGATCGCCGCGCTCGCCTCCGGCACCGGCCGGGTGCGGGTCTGGTGACCGCCGGCGGTCACTTCCGCTTGTGCATCGCTTCGGTGATGGACGCTTTGACGTTCTGCGCGCCCGTGTAGGCCGAGTAGGCGGACCGGTACAGCGGGTACCAGTTGCTGCACGGCACCTCCCAGGTGCCGAGCAGTTGCTTGTACTGGCCGCCGAACGATTTCTTGAACTCGGTGAGGCCGGCCCACTCGTGGTCGGGCTGGTCGGGCGGCGCGACACCGAGGGAGTCGAAGGTCCGCTGACCCTGTTCCTTGGCGTCGAGGATCATCGTGGCCCGCATGATCGCGCCGGGGTGCAGGTGCCGGGCCTTGTGCAGGCTGCCGGAGTGCGCGACGTGCCGGGTCGTCGGGCTGTCGAAGACGATGGCCGCGGACACCGGATCGTTCTCGTGCCAGGCGGTGTAGAGGGTCGCCGCGTTGCGCTCGGTCAGGGTGCGCGCCATCTGCACGAAGTAATGGTTCGGGTGCTGCACGATCTTGTTGTGTTCCGCGACCTCCTGCAGCATCCGCAGCAGGATCGGCACGTCGGCGATGTTCCGGCCGCCGACGATCCGGATGCCTTTCTTGTGCGCGTTGCGGTATCGCTGCCGGTTGTTCTTGGAGAACTCGGCGATCAGCTCGTCCCGTGACTTGCTCAGGTCCTGGACCCAGAGCAGCGAGGGCACGATCTCCCGGATCGCCGGCCGGTGTCCGAGCCGTTCGAGGTCTTCGGTCCGCAGCGGGACGTACGGTTCCACCCGGACGAACGAGGCGCCCTGCTCGCGGCCCAGGGCCTGGAGCGCGTGCACCGCGGCCACATAGCTGTCCTCGTCCACGGCCGTGGGACCGTACGGGCAGTACAGCCGGGTGGTCCGGTTCGTCCGCTCGAGGATGGCCAGGCCCTGCCAGCCGTCCCCCCGGCCGAAGAAGACCTCGTGACCGAGCGCCTTCTTGAAGGCCCCCCAGTGGGTGCTCTGCAGGAATTGGCCGTCCTGCGCGAACAGGTCACGATCCCAGGAGTCGTCCGGCAACTCCACCTGCCATTCGGCGTACGAGGGTCCGGGCATCAGGGTGCGGAGCCTTTCCAGACGACGGGCAAGAGGCCCATAGCACGGTACTAGATCTGATCCAGAGGTAATTTGTCGTGTTTGCGCACCGCACCCGGAACCATCGTCGTGGCGGCGATCAACTACGGTGGCCCGGTTCACCCCGACATGCTCGACGGGAGTCCCGATGTATCGCCCAACCCCCGCCGAGGGCGCCTCACCGACCGACGACACCGTGGAGATCCCGGTCATCGAGCCGGCCTCGGCGACGGCGGAACGCACCACCGCCTCGAACAGCCTCGCCATGGCCGCGGGCAGTCTGGTCAGCCGGATCACCGGATTTGCCCGGACGGTCATGATCGGCGCCGCCCTGGGCGGCACCGTCGGCGGGCTGGGCGACGCGTACACGACGGCCCAGGTGTTGCCCGGCCAGATCTACGAGCTCGTGCTCGGTGCGGTCGGGACGAGCGTGCTGGTGCCGATGCTGGTACGCCGGCGTAAGAACGAACCGGACGGCGGCGAGGCGTACTCCCAGGGCCTGCTGACCTTCGCGGCGGTGATCCTCGCGGCGGCCGCGGCCCTCGCGGTGCTCGCCGCTCCCCTGCTCACCGCGGTGTACGCCGGCTCCCGGCCGGAGAGCTATCAAGACCTGGTCACCGTGCTGTCGTACCTGATGCTCCCGATGCTCTTCTTCACCGGCATGTCGGTGATCATCGGGGCGGTGCTGAACGTCCGCGGCCAGTTCGCGGCGCCGATGTGGGTGCCGATCATCAACAACCTCACGGTGATCGCGGCCTGCGGCGTCTTCATCGGCCTCCTCACCGGCCGGGTCGACACGACACGGATGACCCCCGCTCAGATCCTGGTGATCGGCGGCGGCACCCTGATCGGCATGGCCGCCCAGACCGTCGCGCTGCTGCCGGCGCTGCGCAAGGTCGGTTTCCGGTGGCGGTTCCGCTGGCAGCCACGGTCGCTGGGCCTGGGTGAGCTGGCCCAGCTCGGCGGCTGGATGCTGCTGTTCGTCGCGGCCAACCAGGTCGCGGTCTTCGCCGTCGTGAAGCTGCTCAACACGACCGACGCCGGCGCCGGCGCCGGCCTGCTCATCTACAACAACGTGTTCCTGCTGGTCATGATGGCGCACGGCGTCATCGGGGTGTCCGTGATGACCGCGCTGCTGCCGCGGATGAGCGCCGCCGCCGCCGACGGCCGGCTCCGCGATCTGGGCGGCGACGTCGCCCGCGGCATGCGTACCGTGATAGCCGCGGAGGCCCCGGTCGTCGTCGTCTACGCCGTGCTGGCCGTCCCCCTCTCGGTGGTGCTGTTCCGGTGGGGCGCCTTCAGCGCCGACGAGGCCGAGGCCACCGCCCGGGTGCTCGCCGTGGGCGCGCTGGCCGTCCTGCCGCTGTCGCTCGGCTACCTGGCCAACTTCTCCTTCTACGCGCTGCGCGGCAACCGGACCGTGGCGCTGATCAACGTGGTCGCCGTCGCGGCCCGGGTGGGCATGCAGATCGCCTTCGTGGCCATGCTCGACGACTCCCGGACGGCGATGTGGCTGATGCTGGGCACCGCGCTGTCCTACTTCGTGGGCGACGCCATCTCGCTGACCCTGCTCCGGCGCCGGGTCGGACGGCTCGGCCTGCGCGCCACCGCCGCGGCCGGGCTGAGGATCGCCGGGGCCGCGGTCGTCGCCGCCGGCCTGGGCTGGCTCGTCCTGCGGCTGCTGCCCGGCGGTGCGCAGCCGTCGTTGGGGGCGGCCCTCCTCCAGCTCGCGGTCGGCGGCGTGGTGATCCTGGTGACCTACCTGGCCCTCGCCCGGGCGCTCCGGGTCAACGAGATCACCGCCCTGCTGGCGATGGTCCGTCGCCGGCTCGGCCGCTGAGGGCGTGGGTTACGGCGGCGGGATCGCCGGGGTGTGCCGGGCGCGGACCGGGATCCGGGTCGTGCCGTTCAGGATGGCGAAGTCGGCGGTGAGGTGCACGACCACCTCGCCGTCGGCCGGTGCGGCGGCGGACTCCAGGCCGAGAGCCAGGTCGTAGGTCCACCCCGGCCCGGCCTCGACCTCGCCCGGCCCGGCGACCACCTCGGACCAGTCGCCGGCCGGCTCGTAGTAGCCGCGCCACGCCGCCGCCCGCACCGCGATGGCGCTCAGGTCGAGACGCACCGGGTCGGCGCCCCGCTGGATCAGCCGGGCGACCCCGGGCGCGGGGTGGGACACCGCCACCGCGGCGCGCGGAAAGTCGGTCAGCCGGTCGAGCAACCCTCGAGCGGTGGCGGCGAGGCGCGGCCAGTCGTCCGTACCGTTGGAAATCCCCGCGATCGAGACCGGGCCGGTCGCGTCCAGCTCGAGCACCTCCTGGGCCGAGTCCGGCCGCGCCGGAACCTCGGGGGCGACCGGGCCGACGGCCTCGACCGCCGCTCGGACCGACGCCAGCTCGGCCTCCGGCAGCCGGCCGGCGAACCAGCCCGCCCCGCCGTCGCTGACGCTGCGCCAGCCGGACAGCGCGCCGTCGTCGCCGACCTCGACGCTCTCGGCGACGGCCGGTGACTGGCTGCCGTCCGCGATCACGAGACGCAGGATCATCGGCGCTTCGCCTCCCAGGTGCCGCCCAGTGCCCGGCCGAGGATAGCCATGAACTCGGCGATGTGACGTGGTTGGGTGCCGTGGTCGTGCGGGTCGTTCACCCGGCCGGGGTCACCCATGATGGATCCGCTGGAGTAGCTGAACGTCTGGATCGTCTCGTACCGGTCGCTGTCGTTGGGCAGCGCGACGTCGAGGTCGTGCAGCAGCTCGCCGGTGAGCGCCACCGCGGGTTGGGCCGGCACGGGCGGCGGGCCGGGTACCGCGGCCACCGCCGGAACGGTTCCCGGGCCCAGCTTCCGGTATTCCTCGACCACCTGCTGGGCGAACGCGCCGCCGGTGACCCCGGCCGTGTTGCTGGCGGCGAGCGCGTTGGCCGAGCTGCGGGCCATGATCGCGGCCCGGAGGTTGGCGGCGACGGTCGCGGCGACCAGGCCGGCGCCGGCCGTGTCGCCGACCGGTGGCTCGTGCCCGGTGACCCGCACGTAGTCGCCGGGGTGCAGCTGGTACTCGTCCTGGAGGCCGATCAGGTGGCCGAACTCGTGCGGGATGGTCGAGGCCGCGTTGGCGTCGGCCACGAACCACTCCCCGGCGTTGGCGCGTCCCGTACCCGGCTTGACCTGCACCGTCATCGCATCGCCGCCGGAGCCGCGGGTCATCCGGAAGTCGACCGGCATCTTCTTGCCGGACACGCTGTCGACGCCCATGTACTGGTTCCACACCGCTTCGACGAAGCCGAACCACGACCCGGGCGCGGGCAGCCCGACAAAGTTGACCTTGACGGTGACCTGCATCTTGGTCGGCAGGATCTCCCACGAGTACCGCGACGCGCTGGCCCCGACCATGCTGTACGTGTGTCCGCCGACCTCCTCGGTCCACTGCCGCTCGACGGCGCCGGTCATCGATCCGGGCGCCACCGTGTCGAGCGCGTCCCAGGTGGCCTTGTCGGCGGTGCCGGTGCCGGGCAGCGGCGGCACCCGGGAGGTCTGGAAGGCCTGCAACGCGGTCCGGGTGAGCGGCCCGAACGATCCGTCGACCTTCAGCGCGGGCGCGGCGCCGGCCGTGTTCAGCTTCTGCTGGAGTTCCTTGACGGCCGGGCCCTGGGTCAGCCCGCCGACGCCGGTGACCGGGTGCAGCGAGGTGCCGGCGACCTGGGTGCCGAGCGAGTCGGCGGTGCCGCTGTTCGTCTTCTGCTCGACCGGGGTGGCGGACTGGCCCTCCGGCGCGATGAACCCGCCCCGCACCCCGGCGTCCAGGGCCGCCCACATGGCCGCGTCGACCACCCCCGTCGGGAAACGGTTCAGGGTGCCGAACTCGTACTTGATCACGGCGACCCACATGGCGCCGTCGTAGACCGCGTTGATGGCCAGCCGGGGCGCGGCGCCGAGGGCGTTGAGCTTCTGCTGGGCGAAGCCGACGTCGGGGCCGGTGGCGCCGAGCGAGAGCACGGTCCGGGCCGGTGGCGGCAGGGCCGCGAAGGCCGCGTCGAGGCGGGCCTTGGTGCCCGGGTCCAGGACGCCGGTCACCGGGGCGATGCCCTGGCTGGTCTGGAAGGTCCGCACCGCCGCCTCGGTCAGCGGGCCGTAGCGGCCGTCCTCGGTCAGTGGCTGCGCCGAGGCCTGCACGCGGCTGAGCTTCAGCTGCGCGTCGCGGACCTCCTCACCGTGGGCGCCCCCGCCGAGACCCGCCGGCGCCGGCGCCGCTCCCCCGCCACCCGGGGCCGGTGGCTCGCTGTCGCCCTCGACGAGCCGCGCGATCTGGGCATTTCCACCGAACATCGCCAGGTCAGGCAGGGCGGCCGGGCCCGACGGCGACCGTTGGATCATCCGCGCCAGGGCCGCGTTGCCCACGCCGGGCGTCATGATCGGCCCGGCGGTGTCCGGGTCAGGCTCGCGCACGTTCAGCGGACGCGGAACAGGTCGGGTCCGCTCGTCCGAGGCTTCAGGCACGGCACGGCTCCGATCAGTCCCGCCGGTTCAGGTGGCTGACCCGAGCATCGACCGTGGCGCGGCCGCGGCCAAGGGCGTTCGGGCGGCCTTTCGAGCAGATCAGCGGTAGGTCGGCACCGGCTCCGGCTCCGGCCGGGCGGTGACCGGGCTGGGGGCCGACCGGAAGGTCCACCACCGGTACAGCGCGTAGTTGAGGGCGAGCGTGGTGCCGGCGGCGAGGACGCGGGCCACCGGCAGCGCCAGCCCGAGCGCCTGGAACGCGAGGACCGCGCCCAGCGTCAGCACGAAGTCCAGCAGCACCTGAGGCAGGAACCGGATCAGCTGACGCCCGATCGGCCCGCGGTCGGCGTGAAAGGCGAAATGCCGGTTCAAGGCGAAATTCAGCGCGTACGTCAGCCAGAACGCGATGCTGACCACGGCGGCCGCCGGCAGGGGGGTGAACCGGTGCAGAATCGCGAGCAGCGTCAGATCGACGCCGAACCCGAGAGCCGCGAGGGCCAGGAATCTCGTCAGCGAGTGACGGGCGAGCTTCTGAAGCCGACGCACGGGACGCAACACTAGCCAATGATCGCCTGGCGTCAGGCTGAGCCGGCCTTACCCAGCCGGTCGTCCAGGGCGCGGCCCTCGGCGGCGGTGATCGCGGGGCCGCTGATCGGCTGGCCGAGGGCCTCGGCGAGGTCGCGCAGCCGCAGGTCGATGGCGGCCTCGACGAGATCGGTCCACTCGGCCAGCGACTCGCGGGCCCGGCGCCAGGCGGTCAGCAGCACGCAGCCGGCGATGATCAGGGCGGGCCACCAGAGCACCCCGGGCAGCAGGTAGAGGGCGCCCCAGCCGATCAGCGTGACCGCCTCGGTGTAGCGCGTGCGGGCGTCGGCGATCGGGCGGCGGGCGTCCTCGGTCAGGAGCAGCCACAGCCGCGGCCAGAGCAGCGACGCGGTGAGATGGTACTGGGCGCGGACCCGGGCCTCGACCAGGCGCACCCGCTCGCCGAGCCAGGTCGGCCGCTGCGGCAGGTAGGCCGGGACGGCGGGCTGCCCGGCGCGTCGGGCGGCGGCGAGGGCCCGGGACCGCCGCGAGAAGCGTGAGCGCACCAGGCGGTCGCCGGTCAGGAACCAGCCCCGCATGAACCAGCGCTGGATCAACCGGCCCAGCCCGGCCGCCGTCGTCCCGGTCACCCCGGCCGCGGCGACGACCAGCACCACGACGAGCACCAGGCGGGCCGGGTCCTTGATCAGGCCGCGACCGGTCCGCCCGGCCCACCCGACCAGCCGGCCGTGGTCGAGCGCCTGGCCGTGCCGGAGCACCAGGGCGACCGTCACGACCGCGACGAACACCAGGCCGGGCAGCAGCATCGCGGTCACCCAGCGGCCGCTGACCCGCTTGCCGACCTCGGTCAGGACGCCGATCATGCCGGCCGCATCGGCGTGCCGAACGCCGCGCAGAGCGGCGGGTGGCCGTCGTCGTCGCGGGTGGACCGCCGGTTGCACCGGTCCTGGGGACAGACGTAGGCGCCCACGCCGAGGCCGGCGCCGCCACCCCACCCGGGCAGCCGCGCCATGCCGACCGTGGGCCGGTCCGACCAGGTGCGCTGCTCCTCGCCGTACTCCTCGGGCTGCCACTTGCGCAGCGCCGGCCGGGCGGATCCACCGCCGCTGACCCGTTCGACGTCACGGTTCAGCCGGTCCAGCACACCCTCCTGCCGGGCCCGGTCGCGCAGGGCGGGCAGCAGCGTGCACCAGGCGGCCAGGACGTCGGCCTCGGATTCCACCGGTACGGCCTCCTCGGATCAGGGGACCACGATCGTATCGACGGATGCTCTACTGTGGGTGCGCGGGCGATCACCGGGGAGGCGGCCGTGGGGAGTCAGGCGGCCGCGGCGCTGCGCGAGGCACGTGAATGGCTCGCCCGGGTCGACCGGAACCACCGGGTCGCCGACATCGAGCCGGCCTTGCGGGCGGGTGACCAGGCGGTGCGAGCCAGTGCCCCGGGCACCCCGGAGCGCTTCGAGGCGCTGATCGTGAACGCCGACATCCGAGGGCGACGGTTCGAGTCGACCGGCCGTCCGGGCGACCTGGCCGAGTGCGTCCAGATGCGCGGCGACCTGCTGACGATCGCCCGGACGCAGCGTCCCGACCTGGTTCCCGACCTGCTGTTCGCCTTCGCCTACGCGTCCCTGGAGCTCGGCCGCCGCACCGGGGACCAGCGGTCGGTCGAGCTGGCTCTGGTCGCCGCCCAGGAGATGCACGATGTCGCCTCCGAGCTCGGCGCCCCCGATCTGCACGCCGCCGTGGCGACGGCCATCCGCCTCGGCGTGCCCATGCTCCCGGCCGACCACCCCGATCGGGCGGCGCTGGCCGCCGTGCGGGGCTCGTCCCTCATCCAGCTGATGGTCACCACGGGCGACCTGACGCTGCTCGACGAGGCGGCCGAGCAGATCGACCGGGCCGTCCGCCTCTGTCCGCCGGGCGACCCGAACATGATGTCGTTCCTCATGCTGCGCACCGATGTGCGCCGGCTGCGGTACGACAGCGAGCAGACCCTGGACGCCCTCGACGCCCTGCGGGACAGCGCCCGGCAGGCACTCGACCACAGCCCGGCCGGACACCCCGCGCACGAGGCCACGCTGTACAACCTCGGCCTGGTCCACCGGGACCGCTACCGGATGCTGGGCGAGCGGGCCGATCTGGACGGCGCGGCGCACTACCTCAGGATGGTGGCCGACCGGACCCGGAACCCGGCGACCCGGGACGCCGCACGCAACGCCCTGACCGAGGTCGAGGCCCTGCGCGGCCCCCAGCCCGCGGTCCCACCGGGGCTGAAGTTCGTCGGCACCTCCGCCGACGCGCCGCAGGGTCCGCCCGAGCTGGCCGGCGACGACCCGGGCGAGGTCCTCCGGCACACCGGCGTCATGCGGGAGCACCTGGAGGCCTACGAGAAGACCGGCGATCCCGGCCGGCTCGATCAGGCCTGTGCGTACGGACGCACGTTGCTGGCCGGGCTGCCGGCGGACGACCGATGGATGGTCGGCACGGTGCTCGGCCCGGCCCTGATGCGCCGCTTCGAGGAGCACGGGCGGTCCGAGGACCTCGACGAGGCCGTCGAGCTGCTCCGCGGGGCGATGGCCCGCCCGGCGTTCGACCCGGACCACCTCGCGGGCGACGCGGTGAACCTGGCCGCCGCCCTGGCCAACCGATTCCTGCGCGACCGGGACAGCGCCGACCTGGACGAGGCCATCGCGCTCGCCCGGCGGGCGGTCGAGTCGGTGCGGCCGGAAGACGTGCGGCGGGGCGAGTACCTCAGCACCCTGGGCACGACGCTGGCCTACCGGTTCCAGCACACCGGACGCCGGGCCGACCTGGACGAGTCGATCGACATCGGAACGAACGTCCTCGCCGCCGCACGCACCCCCGACGCCCGGCGCCACGCGAACGCGAACCTGGGCAACCGCCTGCGCACCAGGTTCCACCGGGGGAACGACCCGGCCGACCTCGACCGCGCCATCACCCTGCTGAGCGCGGCCGCCGAGCCCGGTGACCCGTGGTCGAAGGTGAACCTGGGGCTGGCCCGGGCCGACCGCGGCGACCTCGCCGAGGCCGTCGACCTGTTCCGCTCGGTGGTCGCGGCCACCTCGGCACGGTCGGCCGTGCAGGGGTCGGCCCGGCTGGGCCTGGCCGACGCGCTGGCCGGTCTGGGCCGGTTCGACGAGGCCGTGGCCGCGCTCGACGGCCGGCTGCCGGAGCCGGCCTTCGAGCGCATGGACGCGCTGGTGCTGCTCGGCCGGTTGCACGCCCAGCAGGCCGCCCACGGTTCCGGTGACTGGTCGCGGGCCGCCGAGACGTACGCCCAGGCGATCGCGCACCTGCCGGTGATCGTGTCGGGCGGCCTGCCCGCGGGCGACCGCGACCGGCTGATCTCCCGCTGGTGGGACGTCGCCTGTGACGCCGCCGCGGCGGCCGTGGCGGCCGGCGCCGTCGAGCGGGCGGTCGAGATGCTCGACCACGGCCGGTCCCTGTGGTGGGGGCAGGTGCTCGACGCGCGGGCCGATCCCACCCCGGCCACCGCGTTCGCCGACCTGGTGGACGTGACCGCCGAGGGTCCGGTGGTGCTGGTCAACGTCAGCCGCTATCGCTGCGACGCGCTCGTGCTGACCCCGACCGGCGTGCGGGTGGTGCCGTTGCCGGATCTGACCGCCGACGAGGCGGACACGCGCACCCGCCGTTATCTGGAGGCGTCGGCCGGCGCCGGGGTCGGCGGCGCCTCGGCCGGTCCGCGCGAGCAGGCGCTTCTGGCGTACCTGGAATGGCTGTGGGACGTGGTCGCGGCGCCGGTGTTCGAGGCGGCGCCGATCCCGGCCGGCGCACGGCTGTGGTGGTGCCCGACCGGGCCGCTGGCGCTGGCGCCGATGCACGCGGCCGGCTACCACGACCCGGACGACGCCCCGGCCGGCCGCAGCGTGCTCGACCGGGTGGTGTCCTCGACCACCCCGACCCTGCGGGCGCTGCGGCACGCCCGCCGGGCTCGTCCTTCCACCGCGCCGCGGCCGCTCGTGGTGGCCGTGCCCGAGAAGCCGCTCTACGTCACCGGGCTGCCCGGCCTGCCGTCCGCGGCCCGTGAGGCGGAACTGCTGCGGGCGCGGTTCCCGGACGCCACCGTGGTGATCGGCGCGGCTGCCACCCGTACCCGCGTGATCGAGCTCTTGACCGAACACACCCGGGTGCACCTGGCCTGCCACGGCGAGCGGGCCGCGCTCTTCCTGGCCGACGCGCCGCTGACCATCACCGACCTGGCCGGGCTCGACCTGCGCGACGCCGACCTGGCCGTGCTGACCGCCTGCCACACCGCGCGGGGCGACACCGACCGGCCGGACGAGGCGGGCCACCTCGCCGCCGCGCTCCAGGTGGCCGGCTACCGGCACGTGATCTCGACGCTGTGGGCGATCGGCGACGACACCGCGGTCGACGTCACCGATCAGCTCTACCGGCATCCGGAGCCGGCCCGGGCCCTGCACGCGGTGACCCTCGAGCTGCGCCGCGCCGATCCGTACCAGCCGGGCCGCTGGGCGCCCTTCATCCACCTGGGAGCCTGAGGCCTGTCCGGCCGCCTCCGGGTCCATCGTGGATATATCGATGTCGTCCGGCGCCCCACGGCCCGCCCGGGGCGTGCGAGGATTCCGCCGTGGCCCTCCTCCGGCGCCGCGAGACCCTGGTCGTCGCGGCCGTGCTCCTCGTCTGCGCGCTGGCCCTGATCATCTGGTGGCCCGGCGACGACGACGCGCCCGCGCGCGAGCGGCACTACCAGGCCACCACGGCCTGCCTGCTGACCGACGACCAGGGCCTGGCCGGGGCGCCGGCCCAGGCCGCCTGGTCGGCGATGCGCGAGGTCTCCGACCGGGAGCTGATCAAGGTGCAGTATCTGTCGATCAGCGGGCCACAGACGGCGGCGAACGGGCTGGGTTTCTTCAACTCGCTCGGCACCCAGCGGTGCGGCACGATCATCGCGGTCGGCGCGGCCCCGATCGCCGCGCTCAACGAGGGCCGCGCCCAGTTCCCCGACATCACCTACATCACGGTCGACAAGGCCGCCGCGAGCGACATCCGCGAGCAGGTCAAGGACGGGCTCGCCGGTTAGGCCTCGGTCTTCCCCGGCGCGGCGCTCGTCTCCGGCTCGGCGGCTTTGTCCGGCTCAGCGCTTCTCTCCGGCTCAGCGCTTTTCTCCGGCTCAGCGCTCTTCTTGCGGCGGCTCGCGATGGAGGTCACGACGACGATCACCAGCGCGCCGGCGATCAGCCCGAGGATCGCGCTGAACATGGTGTTGACCAGCCAGCCGACCAGGCCACCGAGGGGGCCGGTGGCGTCGTGCGCCGCCTCCTCGACGTGGTGCACCGCTCCGTACAGGAAATGCAGTCCCAGCTCGTCGGAGCCGACCAGCAGGATGTGACCGCCGACCCAGAGCATCGCGGCGGTGCCGATGATGGTGAGCGCGGTGAGCACGATCGGCATGGCCTTGACCAGGCCGCGGCCGAAGCCGGCGATCGCCCCCGAGAGCTGGGCCAGGCGCAGCCCGGCGTCGTCCATCTTCACGATCAGGGCCACCGCGCCGTACACGACCACGGTCATCACCAGCGCGACCACGGCCAGGATGGCCAGGCGGGACCAGAACGGCTCGTCGATCACCTCGTTCAGGGTGATCACCATGATCTCGGCCGAGAGGATCAGGTCGGTCCGCACGGCCCCGGAGACCAGCGTCTTCTCGTCCTTCGCGGCCTCGTCGCCGTGGCCGTGCGCGTCGTGGTGGGCGACCTTGGCCCACACCTTCTCGGCGCCCTCGAAGCACAGGTAGAGGCCGCCGAGCATGAGGATCGGGGTGAGCAGCCACGGCACGAACTGGCTGAGCAGCAGGATGGCCGGGAGGATGATGAGGAACTTGTTGCGCAGCGACCCGACGGCGATCCGCCGGATGATCGGCACCTCGCGCTCGGCGGCCAGGTTGCGCACGTACTGCGGGGTGACCGCGGCGTCGTCGATGACGACCCCGGCCGCCTTGGTGCCCGCCTTGGCGGCGGCCGCCCCGATGTCGTCGATGGAAGCGGCGGCGGCCCGGGCGAGCACCGCCACATCGTCCAGCAGGGCAACGAGTCCACCGGCCACGAGCAGTCCTTCTTCCGGGTTGAGCGAGCGTCTGTGCCGGCCATTGTCGCAAGGCTTCCTGAATGACGCCGCCCGTTAGAGTGTGCGGCGATGGGCCGACCGGTGATCCTCGACTGCGACCCCGGGCATGACGACGCGCTGGCGCTGCTGCTCGCGGCCGGCGACGCGCGGGTCCGGCTGCTCGGCGTGACCACGGTGGCCGGCAACCAGACGCTCGACAAGACGACCCGGAACGCGCAGCGGATCCTGGCCCTGGCCGGCGCATCGGCGGTGCCGCTGGCCGCCGGGTGTGACCGTCCGCTGGTCGGCGAGCTCACCGTGGCCGACGACATCCACGGCGAGTCCGGGCTCGACGGGCCCGACCTCAACGTGCCGGTGACCGACGCCGTCGACGGGCACGCGGTGGAGCTGATGCGACGGCTGATCGCCGGGTCACCGGAGCCCGTCACGCTGATCGCCACCGGGCCGCTGACCAACGTCGCGCTTCTCCTCCATACCCATCCCGAAGTGGTCGATCGTCTGCGGCGGGTGGTCTTCATGGGCGGGTCGACCGAGCGCGGCAACACCACGCCCTACGGCGAGTTCAACATCGTCACCGACCCCGAGGCGGCCGACATCGTGCTGCGCTCGCCGGCGCCACTGACCATGGTCGGGCTCAACGTGACCCATCAAGCCCTGGCCACAGCCGAGATCATCGCCGAGTTCCAGGGCATGGGCACCCGGCTCGGCCGGATCTGCGCCGAGCTGATGACGTTCTTCGCGGGCGCGTACCGCCGGAACTTCGGTTTCGACCACCCGCCGGTGCACGATCCGGTGGCCGTCGCCCGCGTGCTGGACCCGTCGCTGGTGCCGACCGCCGAGGCGCCGGTCGCCGTCGAGCTGGCCGGGACCCACACGCGTGGCGCGACCGTCGTCGACCTGCACCGGCGCACCGACCTGGCGGTCAACGCCGAGGTCGCCGTGGGTCTCGACGTGGACCGGTTCTGGCGGGTGCTGATGGACGCGGTGCGCCCCTTAGGGAAGGACAGCTAGTTGCCTTCGGTACGGACAAACGGCATCGATCTCTGGTACGAGACGACGGGCGACCCCGCCGACCCGCCGCTGCTCCTGGTCATGGGGCTGGGCGAGCAGCTCATCGCCTGGCCGGACGGGTTCTGTGACGCCCTCGCGGCGCGCGGGTTCCACGTGATCCGGTTCGACAACCGCGACACCGGCCGGTCCACCTGGCTCGACGACCTCGGCGACCCGGACGTGCTCGCGCTGTTCGGCGGTGACCTGTCGACCGCGCGTTACCGGCTGGCCGACATGGCCGCCGACACCGCCGGCCTGATCGAGGCCCTGGGGCTGGGCCGCACCCACGTCGTCGGCGTCTCGATGGGCGGCATGATCGCCCAGCAGCTCGCCGTCGACCGGCCCGATCTGGTGGCCGGCCTGACCTCGATCATGTCGACCACCGGCGACCCGTCGGTCGGGCAGAGCACGCTGGGCAACCCGGCCGAGCTGATGCCGGTGCCGGGCGCCACCCGGGAGGCCGCGATCGCCGCGGACGTCGCCCTCTTCCGCACCATCGGCTCACCCGGGTTCGAGGTCGACGAGGCCGAACTGGCCCGCCGCGCCGCCGCGAAGTTCGACCGGGGCCATCACCCGGCCGGCGTGGTCCGCCAGTTCGCGGCCATCGTGGCCAGCCCGGACCGCACCGCGGGCCTGCGCGCCCTCGAGGTTCCCACGGTGGTCATCCACGGCGACGCCGACCGCATGATCGACGTGACTGGTGGCAGAGCCACGGCCGATGCCATTCCCGGCGCCGAGCTGATGGTGATACCGGGCATGGGCCACGACCTGCCCGAAGCCACCTGGAACCGGATCGCCGACGCGATCGCCGCCCGTTCACTGCAGGGCGGCGTCGACGAGGTCACCGGCGCGTAGCTCCTCCCGCAGCCGGCGCAGCGCCCGCTGCCGGGTCGGACCGATGCTCCCGATCGGCATGTCCATGGCCTTGCTGATGTACGCGTAGTCGACCGCCGGGTTGACCAGCAGCTCGAGCAGCCGCCGGTCACGCTCGGGCAACCGGGCCAGCGCCCGGCGGATCATCGCCCGGTGCTCGGCCCGCACCGCCTGCTGTTCGGGGTCGTCGTCCGGCGCCTGCCGGCGCATGTCCTCGATCAGCGGCAGCTCGCGCGCGTTGCGGTGGACGGCGGCGATGCACAGGTTGCGGGCGGTGCGGCTGAGCCAGGCGGGCAGCCGCTCCGGATCGCGGATCCGATCTTTGTGTTCGACCAGCAGCATCCAGGTCGTCTGCACGATGTCGGCCGCCTGCGCGTGGCTGAGCCGGAACGAGCGGGCGACCGCCCAGAGCAGCACGTCGTAGCGGGAGATCAGGGTCCGCCACGCGCCCTGGTCGCCGGCACTGGCGCGGGTCAGCAACGCGGTGACGCTGGTCTCGGCGATGGTCAGGGTGGGCGTACGCACATCGGCCGTGATGGTCATCGGAGACCTCCTGGAAGTGCGACCCGGAACCGGTCGTACCAAGAGATTCGGCGGCCAGGTGTCCCGCCGATAAGGGCAGGTGTCCCGTTCACTCCGCCGATCGGAACGGGAACCGGACCGTGATCGCCGTGCCGTGCGGCTCGGCCGGCCCGATCGCGTACTCCCCGCTCAGCTCGGCCGTCCGTTCCCGCATCGAGCTCAGGCCGACCCCGTTGCCCTCCGGGCCGGAGATGCCGATGCCGTCGTCCACGATCTCCAGGAGCAGGCCGGTGTCCAACCGGCGGACGGTGACCCGGCACTTCCGGGCCTCCGCGTGCCGGACGACGTTGGTGAGCGCCTCGGCCACGATCCGGTAGACCGCCACCTCGACCGCGGCCGGCAACTCGTCCAGGTCGCCGTCGGTGGTGAGGTCGACCGCGAAGTCGGGCCCGGCGAACCGCCGGCACTCGGCGCGCAGCGACTCGGTCAGGCCGCGGTCGAGCACCGGCGGCCGCAGCTCGTCGACCAGCCGGCGCAGCTCGGATCGGCACTCGTGCAGGTCGTCCACCAGCGTGGTCAGTATCGGGGCGACCCGCGGCGGCGCGTTCTCGAGCAGGTTGCGGGCGGCGTGCACCTGCATGGACATCCCGGTCAGGGCCGGGCCGAGCCCGTCGTGCAGTTCCCGGCGCAACCGGCGGCGTTCCTCCTCGCGGGCCAGCACCAGCCGCTCGCGCGAGCTCTGCAGGTCGAGGGCCATCCGGGTCGCCTCGGCGGCCACCGCGGCGTGCAGCGCCACGTCCTGGAACAGCTTGCGTTCGCGCCGGGAGAAGTGGGCGCCGGGGCTGCGGCGGCCGACGACGAGCCGGCCGAGCCGCTCGTTGTGGGCGACCATGTCGAAGGACTCCACGGCCGCGGTGGGCCGGCCGTCCTCCGCGTACAGGATCGGCCCGTCCGGCGTCTCCAGCTCGACGGCCACGTACGGCACCTGCAACGACCGGGTGATCGTGGTGGTCAGCTTGGGCAGCACGGCGCCCGGGTCGACGGTCTGGCCGAGCAGCTCGCCGAGCCGGCCGATCACCTGGTACGGATCATCCCGCTCGCCGTAGATCAGCTGGTTGACGACGCGCTGCACCCGCTGATGGAGCGGATGGATGCCGACCGCGACCAGCCCGGTCGCCGCCAGCGCGGCCTGGGACTCACCGAGCACGGTGTCCCGAAGCAGCATCACGACCCCGACGAAGGTGGCCACCACCAGCAGCGTCATCAGCAGCCAGATGGTCAGCCGGTTGATGATGGTGTCGAGCTCGTACAGGTGGTATCGCAGCACGGCGACACACATGCCGAGCGGCAGCGCGAGCACCACGAGCAGCCAGGCGCCGTTCACGCTCAGCGTGTCCAGGACGAGCCCGACGACCAGCAGCAGGCCGGCCGGCAGCAGGCACGCCAGCTGCATCCGGGTGTCGCCCCGGGCCCGGCGCCAACGCACGGCGAGCGCGGCGATCACACCGACCGCGCCGGCCAGGCCGATGAGGACCGACGCCTTGAGCAGGTTGGCGAACAGCCGCCCCCGTGGCGTCAGCTCGACGGCCTTGGTGAGCAGGGTGCGCGGATGGTCGGTGGCGATCATCACCAGCCCGGCGGTGCCGAGCACGACCATCACGATCAGCAGCACGGCGACCGGGAGCCACCGGCGGGACGGCAACCGCCCGTCCGGGAAGACGAGCAGGGCGAGCAGGATCAGCCCGAACACCGGGAAGTACGACCACTTGCTCAGCCAGGACGCCGGCAGCCACCCGGTCCAGCTGACCGAGATGGCGGCCACGAACCCGGTGATGCCGGCCGCCACCATCAGCCGGCCCATCGGGTGTCCGGGGACACTGATCAGGACGAATCCGCCGAGTACCGAGAACGAGATGGCGACGGCGGCGGTCAGGGCCACCGGCCCGCCGGGGGCGTCGTCCGGCGTGAGTAGTTGCCCGATGACGATCAGGGCGGATGCGGCGACCGCCAGGGCGGCGAAGCCGGCCCGCCGCGGCGACCACAGACCCGCGGGGGCCGTGACCATGGTCTCTCCTCGGCTTGTGATCAGAGGTGGTACATGATGCGGTGGAGCCAGCTGCCGTGCGGGGTGGGTCCGTTGAAGAGCTTCTTGCCGTCGCTCTCGTCGACCAGTTCCGAGCCCTGGCCGAAGAGTTCCCCGAACGTGCGCTGGCGCAGGGCGACGATCGAGGCGATCACCGCGGCCGGGTTCTGCACGAGCGCCGGGTCCGCGTTGATCCGGTCGATGGCGCGGTCCATGACGGTGTGCAGCCGCACCAGAACGGCGCCGGTGTCCGGCGCGCCGACCCGGACGAGTTCGGGAAGCTGCGCGTTGGTACCGAACTTGAGGTTCAGCGCGAAGCCCTGGTCGTCGAAGAACAGGATGCTCTGCGATGAGCTCAGGTCCTTCAGCCGGGACTCGGCCGACACCATGTGGCCCACGCTGCGGTACGCGTGCACCTTGGTGTTGTCGGACATGATGGTGATGATCGTCGAGGCCGGCGCCACGGCGCCGGTTGAGGGGTTCGTAACCACGATCACTCCTCTGGCTCAGACGGTTGTCCTTCGTTCGCTGCTCATCGTGGCGGTCCGAGTGTCCCGAGCGCCCGGGACAGATGTCCCGGCTCGGGGCCGGAGTCGGGTTCCTGTCATCACTTGAGGCCCAGCCGCTGCGCCAGCAGGGCCGCCTGGACGCGGTCGTGCACGCCGATCTTCACGAAGATCGCGGAGAGCTGATTGCGTACGGTCTTCTGGCTGACGCCCAGCCGCCGCCCGATGTCCGCCGTCGTCCCCGACGCGGCCAGCATCGTCAGGATCTCGATCTCGCGGGTGGTCAGCGAGTCGAGCGGCGGCGGCAGCCCCGCCGGCCCGCTGCGGGTTCCGGCGCGGACCCGCACCCCGGCGTGCGGTCCGATCACGACACTGCCGGACGCGACCGCCCGCAACGAGTTGAGGAAGTCGGCCGGATCGAGGTCTTTGAGGACGAAGCCGTGCGCCCCGGCCTCCATCGCCCGCGCGACCAGGTCGACGTCGTTGTCCATGGTCATCACCAGCACGGCCGCCTCGGGCAGCGCGCGCACGATCCGCCGGGTCGCCTCCACGCCGTCGCCGTCCGGCAGCCGGACATCCATGATCACCAGATGGACGCGGCGGGTGACGGCCTCCTTGATGGCCTCGGCGACCGAGCGGGCCTCGGTGATCTCCTCGATCCAGGGCTCACTCTCGAGGAGCATGCGCAGCCCGTGCAGGACGATCGGATGGTCGTCCACGATCAACACGCGCTGTCCGGTCTTCACCGGACCCCACACCTCTGCCGCCGTCGTGCCATGCGTGCCCTCCGCTGCCCCGTGGATGTATCAGCATCCGGCCCGGCGCTGTCATCCGCCAGCAAATAACGCTGTCGAGTTACGGACTTCGCGTATTCCCGGTGCCACGCCGTGTTCAAAAAAAACCGGCCACGAACTTCCCTGACGGCTCACCGGGAGGCGGCCGCCGGCAGCGAGACGATCATCGTGAGGCCGCCGCCGGGCGTCTCCTCGGGGATCAGCGTGCCGCCCATCGCCTCGATCAGGCCCCGGGACAGGGCGAGGCCCAGGCCGACGCCGGTGTGGTTGTCGCGGTCGCCGAGGCGCTGGAAGGGCAGGAAGACGTCGTCCCAGCGGTCGGCCGGGATGCCGGGGCCGTGGTCGATGACGCGGATCTCGACGTGGGCGCCCAGGGTGCTGGCGGTGATCACCGGCGGGCGGTCCGGCGGGCTGTGCCGCAGGGCGTTGGCGGTCAGGTTGACGACGACGCGTTCCAGCAGGCCGGGGTCGGTGTGCAGGAGCGGCAGGTCGTCGGGGAGGTGCAGCCGTACGCCGCGGCCGGGCTCGCCCAGGTCGTCGAGCGCGCGCGGGAGGATCTCCTCGGCGCCGGCGTCGAGCGCGGCGATCCCGAGCGCCCCGGCCTGCAGGCGGCTCATGTCGAGCAGGTTGCTGACCAGGCGGATCAGGCGGTCGAGGGATTCGTCGGCGGTGGCCAGCAGCTCGGCGCGGTCGTCGTCGCCGAAGTGCACGTCGTCGCTGCGCAGGCTGGCGATCGCGGCCTTGGCCGAGGCCAGCGGCGTACGCAGATCGTGGCTGACCGCGGCCAGCAGGGCCGTGCGCATCCGGTCGGCCTCGGCGAGCGGTCTCGCGGCGGCGGCCTCGGCGGTCAGCCGTTCCTGCCGCAGCGCGAGCGTGGCCTGGGCGGCGAACGCCTCCACGATGCGCCGGTCGCCGGCCGGCAGCGGACGCCCCTTGAGCAGCATCACCACACGGTCGTCGACCCGTACCGTGGCGTCCGCGTCGCCGGGGTCGCAGGCCGGCCCGCCCACCGAGGCGACCGGCGTCCCGCCGTCCAGCAGCATGACCGTCTCCAGCGTGAACGTCTCGCGCAGCCGCTCCAGCAGGGCGATCAGCGGCCGCTCGCCGCGCAGCACACCGCCGGCCACGGTGGCCAGCGTCTGCGCGTCGGCGCCGGCCTGCGCCGCCTGCCGGGTCTTGCGCGCGGCGGTGTCGACCACCCAGCTCACCGCGATCGCCACCACCACGAAGATCAGCAGCGCCGCGAGGTTCTCGCCCCGGGCGATGGTGAACCGGCCGAGCGGCGGCGTGAAGAAGTAGTTGAGCAGCAGCGACCCGGCCACCGCGGCCAGCAGCGCCGGCCACAGGCCGCCGATCAGCGCGACCCCGACGACGGCGGCCAGGAACAGCTGGATGTCGAGGGTCAAGGACAGGCTGGGGTACGCGTGCAGCAGCGCGGTCAGCGCCGGTAGGCCGGCCAGCACCGTGGCGAACCCGGCGATCCGCCGGCGGCAGGACAGAGCGGAGGGGGTACGCCGGGCGCGCCGCCCCTGTCCGGCACGCTCGTGGGGCACGAGGTGGACGTCGATGCTGCCGGACAGCGCGGTGGTGGTGACGCCCACGCCGGCCGCGAAGATCTGCGCGAGCCGGCCCCGGCTCGACGCTCCCAGCACGATCTGGGTGGCGTTGACGGCGCGGGCGAAGTCGAGCAGCGCCCGCGGCACGTCCGCCCCGGACACCTGGTGGTAGGAACCGCCGAGGCTCTCCACCAGCACCCGCTGCCGGGCCAGTTCGACGGGGTCGGCGCCGGCCAGCCCGTCGTCCCGGCTGATGTGCACGGCCATCAGGTCGGCGCCGGAGTTGCGCGCGGCGATGCGGGCCGCGCGGCGGATCAGCGTGGCGCCTTCCGGCCCGCCGGTGAGGGCGACGACGACCCGTTCCCGGGTCTCCCAGGTGGCGTCGATCCGGTGGTCGGCCCGGTACCGGCCGAGCTGGTCCTCGACCTGGCCGGCCAGCCACAGCAGCGCCAGCTCGCGCAGCGCGGTCAGGTTCCCGGCCCGGAAGTAGTTGCCCAGCGCGGCATCGACCTTCTCGGGCCGGTAGATGTTGCCGTGCGCCATCCGCCGCCGCAGCGCCTCCGGCGTCATGTCGATCAGCTCGACCTGTTCGGCCGCCCGGACCATCGCGTCGGGCACGGTCTCCCGCTGCTCGACACCGGTGATCCGGGCCACCACGTCGTTGAGCGACTCCAGATGTTGCACGTTGACCGTGGTCAGCACCGAGATCCCGGCGTCGAGCAGCGCCCGGACATCCTGCCAGCGCTTGGCGTTGCGGGCGCCCGGGATGTTGGTGTGCGCGAGCTCGTCGACCACGGCGACCTCGGGCCGGCGGGCGAGCACCGCGTCGACGTCCATCTCGGTGAACGCCGCGCCCCGGTAGGTCACCGCGAGCCGCGGCAGCACCGGAAGGTCGCCGATCATGGCTTCGGTGTGCTTGCGGCCGTGCGTCTCGACGAACGCGACCACCACGTCGGTGCCGCGCTCGGCGCGCCGGTGGGCCTCTTCCAACATGGTGTACGTCTTGCCGACGCCCGGGGCGGCGCCCAGGAAGATCCGCAGCTCTCCGCGGGCCATGGTGGCTACCCGCGGTCGAGCGCGAGGTTGAGTTCGAGCACGTTGACCGCCCGGCCGTGGGTGTTCTCCTCGATCAGTTCGCGCACCCGGGCCACGTCCATGGCCCGTTCCCGGGCGACCCGGGGCGCCTGCAGCGCGGCGTACGCGGGGCTGATGTCGGGGTCGAGGCCGCTGCCGCTGGCCGTCACCGCGTCGGCGGGCACCACCGGGTCGGCGGGAGCGTCGCCCCGGATCGGGGTGATCACCGCCCCGAGAGCCTGGTAGTCCTCCCCCGCCCTGGCCGATTCGACCGGCCGGCCGTCGTACGTGGCGACGAAGGGCGTACCCGTCTCATTGACCGACACCACACGGGTGACCGGCCCTGTGAAGCCGTGGCGACGGAACACCGCGAGGACCGCGCCCACGCCGCCGGCGGTGCAGTAGGGCCGGCTCCCGTCGACGCCCTCCAGCTCGCCGATCGCTCGGCTGCGGGCGCAGACGTCGTTGAGCAGGTCCAGGCTCTCCGGGCCCAGATTGCTCGCGGCGGTCGCGGTCGGGTCGTAGCCGTTGTCGCCGGCCGCCGAGGGACGGCTCTGGAAGTAGCGCGGGACCGGCGTGCCGTCCGCGTCGGTGAAGGACTGGCCGATCAGCCTGCTGCCGTGCGCCACCAGCGAGCCGTCGGCTTTGTCGCGAAGTCCCGGCAGCTGCCCGACCGCGACCATCACGAGCGGGTAGGCCAGGCCGAGCAGGACGGTGAGGACGAGCAGCGCACGCAGCGCGGCGAGGTGCTGGGCGAGCCAGCCGGGGAGTCGCATGTCAGATCCCTGGGATGAACTGGATGAGCAGGTCGATGAGCTTGATGCCGAGGAACGGGGCGATGACGCCGCCCAGGCCGTAGACGAGCAGGTTGCGTCTCAGCAATGAGGTGGCGCTGGACGGCGTGTACCGCACCCCGCGCAGGGCGAGCGGGATCAGCGCCACGATGACGAGGGCGTTGAAGATGACCGCGGACAGGATCGCCGAGCCCGGCGAGTGCAGCCGCATGATGTTGAGCGCGTCCAGCCCCGGATAGACCGCGGCGAACATGGCCGGGATGATCGCGAAGTACTTGGCGATGTCGTTGGTGATCGAGAACGTGGTCAGCGCGCCCCGGGTGATCAGCAGCTGCTTGCCGATCTCGACGATCTCGATCAGTTTGGTCGGGTCGGAGTCGAGGTCGACCATGTTGCCGGCCTCCTTGGCGGCCGACGTGCCGGTGTTCATCGCCACGCCGACGTCGGCCTGGGCCAGCGCGGGCGCGTCGTTGGTGCCGTCGCCGGTCATCGCGACCAGCCGGCCGCCCTCCTGCTCCCTACGGATGTAGGCGAGCTTGTCCTCGGGCGTCGCCTCGGCCAGCACGTCGTCCACGCCGGCCTCGTCCGCGATCGCCTTGGCCGTACGCGGATTGTCACCGGTGATCATCACGGTCCGGATGCCCATCCGCCGCATCTCGTCGAACCGCTCCCGCATGCCCGGCTTCACCACGTCCTTGAGGTGGATCACCCCGAGGATCCGGCCCTCGTCGGCGACCACCAGCGGGGTGCCACCACCGGCGCTGATCCGGTCGACGATCTCGGCGACCTGATCGGAGGAGACGCCGGACCAGGTGATGACGGCCGCCGCCGCTCCCTTCCGGATCTTCCGGTCGCCGATGTCCACCCCGCTCATCCGGGTCTGGGCCGAGAACGGCACGAACGTCGCCCCGGCGATCAGCCCGGCCTCCCGCTCCCGTAGCCCGAACCCGTTCTTGGCGAGGACCACGACCGATCGCCCTTCCGGCGTCTCGTCGGCCAGGCTGGCGAGTTGCGCGGCCTCGGCGAGGGTCGCGGCCGAGACCCCGTCGACGGGTACGAACTCAGCCGCCTGCCGGTTGCCCAAGGTGATCGTGCCGGTCTTGTCGAGCAGCAGCGTGTTCACGTCGCCGGCGGCCTCCACCGCCCGTCCGCTCATGGCGAGGACGTTGCGTTGCACGAGGCGGTCCATGCCGGCGATGCCGATCGCCGAGAGCAGCGCCCCGATCGTGGTCGGGATCAGGCAGACGATCAGCGACACCAGCACGATGCCGGTGACCCCGTTGCCGTCGATCGCCGCGGCGTCCGGCGCCGCCGCCTGCCAGGCCTTGGCGAAGATCGCCAAAGGTTGCAGGGTGACGACCGAGAGCAGGAAGATCAGTGTGAGTGCGGCGAGCAGGATGTTCAGCGCGATCTCGTTCGGTGTCTTCTGCCGGTTGGCCCCCTCGACCAGGGCGATCATCCGGTCGACGAAGCTCTCCCCCGGCTTCTGGGTGATCCGGACGACGATCCGGTCGGAGAGCACCCTGGTGCCGCCGGTGACCGCGGACCGGTCGCCGCCGGACTCCCGGATGACCGGCGCCGACTCGCCGGTGATGGCCGACTCGTCCACGCTGGCGATGCCCTCGATGACGTCGCCGTCACCGGGGATGATCTGGCCGGCCTCGACCACCACCACGTCGCCCCGCTTCAGCTCGGGCGCCGGGATGACGCGCCCGTCCCGCAGGTGGGCCATCGTGTCCTTCTTGGCCTGTCGCAGCGCCGCCGCCTGGGCCTTGCCGCGCCCCTCGGCCACCGCTTCGGCCACGTTGGCGAACACCACGGTCAGCCACAGCCACCCGGTGATCGCCCAGGCCAGGACGCTCGGGTCGACGATCGCCAGCACCGTGGTGAACAGCGCGCCGGCCTCGACTATGAGCATCACCGGGTTGTGCCACAGCGTGCGCGGGTCGAGCTTGACCAGCGCCGACGGCACCGAGATCCAGAGCTGCCGGGGGTCGAGCAGCCCGCCGCCGACCCGCCTCTTCGCGGGCGCGGCCGGTTGAGTTCGAGGTTTGTCGAGAACTGGCGTGGTCATGATCGGCGCTCCGCAACATTGTCAAAACGTGTTTCCGCGCTCGCGCTCGCCGCCACCTCCCCCACCCAGGCACTGGGTGGGCCGGAAAGTAGCCGCGCGGTGTGTCGTTCGGTCGGTTCTGTCCACAGGGGCAGGTCTATCCACAGGGTGATCACGACAGCCCCTCCGCGAGCGGCCCGAGGGCGAGCGCGGGCAGGAAGGTCAGCGCCACCAGCACCACGGTCACCCCGACGACCATCCCGACGAACAGCGGCTGGTGGGTCGGCAGCGTGCCTTCGGAGACGGGCACCGGCCGCTGCCGGGCCAGCGAGCCGGCCAGCGCGAGCACGAGCACGATCGGCAGGAAGCGGCCGAGCAGCATGGCCAGGCCGAGCGCGGTGTCCCACCACGGCGTGTTGACCGTGATGCCGCCGAACGCCGAGCCGTTGTTGTTGGCGGCGCTGGTGAAGGCGTAGAGCACCTCGGACAGCCCGTGCGGGCCGGTGTTGAGGGCGGCCGTGTTGTTGCCGGTGGCGAAGGCGGCGGCCGTGCCGATCAGCACCAGCGCGGGGGTGACCAGGAAGTACAGCGACGCCAGCTTGATCTCCCGGGCGCCGATCTTCTTGCCCAGGTATTCGGGGGTGCGGCCGACCATCAGGCCGGCCACGAACACCGTGATGATCGCCAGGATGAGCAGGCCGTACAGGCCGGAGCCGACACCGCCGGGCGCGACCTCGCCGAGCATCATGTTGACCATCGGCAGCATGCCGCCGAACGCGGTGTACGAGTCGTGGAACGAGTTGACCGCCCCGGTCGAGGTGAGCGTGGTCGTCGCCGCGAAGACCGCTGAGCCGGGTACGCCGAACCGGACGTCCTTGCCCTCCATGGCCATGCCGGCCGCCTGTGGCACCGTACCCCCGCCGTGGGTCTCGAAGCCGACCGTCAGGGCGACGCTGGCCAGGGCGAGCACCGACATCACGGCGACGATCGCGTAGCCCTGCCGGAGCTGGCCGGCCATCCGGCCGAACACCCGCGGCAGGCTGAACGGGATGACCAGGAGGAGGAAGATCTGGAGCCAGTTCGTCCAGGTCGTCGGGTTCTCGAACGGGTGCGCGGAGTTGGTGTTGTAGAAGCCGCCGCCGTTGGTGCCGAGCAGCTTGACCGCCTCCTGCGAGGCGACCGGCCCGCCGGTGACGTGCTGGGTGGCGCCGGTCAGCGTGGTCACGTCGGCGCCGCCGGAGAGGTTCTGCACGACCCCGCCGGCGATGAAGACGACCGCGGCGACGGCGCAGACCGGCAGCAGCACCCGCAGCGTGATGCGGACCAGGTCGACCCAGAAGTTGCCGAGGCCGGTGCGGGCGCCGGCGAACCCGCGGACGAACGCGACCGCGACCGCGATGCCGACACCGGCCGAGAGGAAGTTCTGCACGGCCAGGCCGGCCATCTGGACCAGGTGGCCCATCGTCGACTCGCCGGCGTACGCCTGCCAGTTGGTGTTGCTGACGAAGCTGACCGCGGTGTTCCAGGCGATGTGGGTGTCGACCGCGGGCAGGCCCAGGGACAGCCACAGCCGGTCCTGGACGCGCAGGAACAGGTAGAGGAACAGGATCGAGACGGCGGAGAAGGCGAGCGCACTGCGGGCGTACACACCCCAGCTCTGCTCCGCGGCCGGGTTGACGCCCACCAGGCGGTGGATGACGCGCTCGGCCCCGCTGCTCCGTGTGCCGGTGACGACCCGGTACAGGTAGTCGCCGAACGGCCGGTGGACCGCCACGAGGGCGGCCACCAGGGTGCCGACGAGGATCCAGCCGGCCATCAGAACTTCTCCGGGAAGAGCAGGGCGGCCACCATGAACGCGGCGAGCAGGACGGCCACGATCAGGCCGGCGAGGTTGACGGCGCTCACCAGCGCTCGACCGCCCGGACCAGCACGGTGAGCACGACGAACGCGACCACCGTGAGCACGACGAACCCGAGATCAGCCACGGGACGACTCCTTGACGAGGGGGTGGTGCTTGCTTCGCGAGAAGCACAGCGCGCCCGGGGCCCCCTCGTCATCGGCGTTCACGCGACCCCTACGCGACCCGCCCGTTTCTTGACGCGTTCTTAGCGCCGCGGCCCGGTCAGGCGATCTTGCGCCGGTAGACCGCCATGGCGAACACGTAGGCCAGGACCAGGAGGCCGGCGCACCAGGCCAGGGCGGTCCAGATGTCGTCGCCGACCGGTTGCTGGTCGAGCAGGGCCCGGAGCGCGTTGACGATCGAGGTGACCGGCTGGTTCTCGGCGAAGGCCCGCACCGGGCCGGGCATCGTCGCGGTCGGGACGAAGGCCGAGCTGACGAACGGCAGGAAGATGAGCGGGTACGCGAAGGCCGACGCGCCGTCGGGGGTGGAAGCGGTCAGCCCCGGGATCACCGCCGCCCAGGTCAGCGCCAGTGTGAACAACAGCAGGATCCCGGCCACGGCGAGCCAGGACAGCAGCCCGGCCGACGAGCGGAAGCCGATCACCAGCCCGGCCAGGACGATGATCGCCACCGAGATCGTGTTGGACACCATCGAGGTCAGCACGTGGCCCCACAGCACCGAGGACCGCGTGATCGGCATCGAGTGGAACCGTTCGAGGATGCCCGACTTCATGTCGTTGAAGAGCCGGAAGGCGGTGTACGAGATGCCGCTGACGATCGCCATCAGCAGGATGCCGGGCATCAGGTAGTTGGTGTAGTTGCCGCCGCCGGCCTGGATCGCGCCGCCGAGCACATAGCGGAACAGCAGCAGGAAGGCGATCGGCATGATCGTGACCGTGATGATGGTGTCCATACTGCGGGTGATGTGCTTCATCGACCGGCCGAGCATGACTCTGACGTCGGTCATCGCTGCCCCACGATCGCCAGGAAGATCTCCTCCAGGGCCGGCTGCCGCTCGACGTACTCCACCTTCGCCGGTGGTAGCAGCTCGCGCAGCTCGGCCAGCGTGCCGGACACGATGATCGTGCCCCGGTGCAGGATCGCGATCCGGTCGGCCAGCTTCTCCGCCTCGTCCAGATATTGGGTGGTGAGCAGCACTGTGGTGCCGCGGTCGGCGAGCTTCTTGATCACCTGCCAGACCTCGATGCGGGCCTCCGGATCGAGTCCGGTGGTCGGCTCGTCGAGGAAGATGACCGCCGGCTCGCCGATCAGGCTCATGGCGATGTCGAGGCGCCGGCGCATGCCACCGGAGTAGGTCGCCACCCGGCGGCCCGCCGCCTCGGCCAGCCCGAACCGTTCGAGCAGGTCGTCGGCCACCTTGCGCGGGTCGTCGACGCGCCGGAGCCGGCCGATCATGACCAGGTTCTCGCGGCCGGTGAGGATCTCGTCGACCGCCGCGAACTGCCCGGTCAGGCTGATCGACTCGCGCACCCGCTCGGGCTGGGACACGACGTCGTACCCGTTGACGGTCGCCGTGCCCTCGTCCGGCTTGAGCAGGGTGGCGAGGATCCGCACGATCGTGGTCTTGCCGGCGCCGTTCGAGCCGAGCAGCGCGAAGATGCTGCCCCGCGCCACCTCGAAGTCGACGCCCGTGAGCACCGGCAGGTCTTTGTACGACTTGTGCAATCCGCCGACCCGGATCGCGGCATCCGGGCTCATTCGCAGTACACCTGCACCTTGGCCGTCGGGTCGTTGACGTCGACGGTGACCTCGTCGAGCTGGTCGATGAGCTCCTCGAGCTGTTGCGGCTTGAGCTGGGTGAGGTCGATCGGCACGCCCGACTTGCTGAGCTCCAGGTTGGCCTTGGTGAGCGCCTGCGGCGGGATCAGGCTGGTGAGCCGGACCCCGGCCCGAAGCAGCTGGAGCGGGACCCGGACGTTGATCCGGCTCGGCCCGTCACTGCCCGGCTCCTCGGCGTGGACCAGCACGCGCAGGTACTTCGGCCGGTTGCCCTTGGCCGGGACCACATCGGGCGGCGGTGGGGCTGGGCGCTCCAGCTCGATGGCGTCGATGAGCCGCTCGGCCTCGTCCGCGGTGATCTTGCCCTCGGCCAGCATCTCGAGGATCTGACGGTGCTGCTCGTTCATGGTTGCTCCTTCTGAGGCTGAGGCCTCATCTGACGCTTGGTCTCATCTGACGCTTAGGTCTCATCTGATGCTGAGGTAGACGGGTGTCTGGCCGTCGTCGATGTCGATCCGGGTGCCGGGCAGCGCCCACAGCACCCGGCCGAGGCCGAGCAGGGCGGCCGCCGGGTTGATCCGGAAGATCACGCAGGCGACCAGCCCGGCCAGCAGGGCGAGCACCAGCAGCGGGGACAGCAGCAGCACGACCAGGGGTAGCGGGACGAACCACCGGCGGCGGCGGCCGGCCCGGACGATCATCAGCAGGGGGATCACCGGGAGCCCTTCAACGCGTCGAGCGCCTCCTGGACGGTGATCTCGCCGCGCTGCAGACGGTCGACGACGTCGGCGCCGGGCGGCTCCGGTTCCGGCGCCGGCTCGGCGAGCTCGACGGCGAAGCTGAGGTTCTCGGAGATGCGGTTGAGCCGGGCCTTGATCGTCGGGTAGCTCACCCCGAAGAGCCGCTCCATCTCCTTGATCGAGCCGTGCGCCCGGACGAACGCGGCGACGAAGACCTGATCGTCGACGCCGAGCTGGGCCAGCTGCGGCGGCTCGAACTGCCCCTCGATCGCGACGCCGCTGCCGGTGAGCCGGACCCGCTCGACGATGAACGGCTGCCCCTGGGTCAGATCCGTCAGTTCCTGCCAATCCACGCCGGCTCCTCAACTCTGTGGCGACGCTGTGCAGGTTCATTTGTAGCTTGATAAATTCAAGCCGTCAACGCTCGCAGATTAACTTTCTCAAGTTCGACTTTAATGAAGCGAAGACAGCCGGGTGGCGGCGAGCGGTCCGCGTCCCACCCGTCCGGCTGTTCGTTGATCCGTTTCGGCTCGTGGCTCGTATCACCACCCGGTCGGGCGTGTCGTCGCCCGGGTGGCCAGGAGGTTGGTATGCACGGCGGAGTTCAGACGTTCTCGTGGGGTCGGCTGTGGTGGGCCGCGCTCGCGGCGGTCGTCCTGCTCCTGATCGAGCCGGGTCCGCGGGCCGCGCTGGCCGAGCCCGGCGTCCCGGTGCCCCCCGGTGAGCTCCAGGAGTCCCGCAACGAGGGATCGCTGTCGGCGGCCGACCGTGACCTGGTGGTCAAGGTGCGCCTGGCCGGGCTGTGGGAGATCCCGGCCGGCGAGATGGCCGAGGAGAAGTCGAAGAACCCGCGGATCAAGAAGATCGGCCGGGACATCGCCGACCAGCACATCCAGCTCGACAAGTTCGCCCGGGCCGCGGCCAAGAAGCTGAAGATCACCCTGCCCAACAAGCCCAACGCGGACCAGCAGGGCTGGCTCCGCGAGATGCGCGACTCCGAGGTCGGCAAGCCGTTCGACCAGATCTACATCGACCGGCTCCGGGCCGCGCACGGCAAGATCTTCCCGGCCATCGCGACCGTGCGTACGAGCACGCGCAACGAAGCCGTACGCAAGCTGGCCCAACAGGCGAACCAGTTCGTGATGACGCACCTGACGCTGCTGGAGAGCAGCGAACTGGTCGACTACGAGGCGCTGCCCCCGGCGCCCGACCCGGCGGCCGCGGCGCCGGTCCAGAAGCCGGTGTCACAGACCCAGCGGTCGCCGATCACCCTGCCGCTCGTGGTGGGCGTGGTGGGCGGCATCCTGGCGATCGGCTTCTTCCTGATCCGGCGGGACCTGCAATCCCGCCGGCCGTCCTATCGATCCCGGCGTCAGTACTACTACAACCGATAGGCGATCCCCGACAGGCGCCGGGCCAGCACCCGTGGCATCGGTGTCGCGAGCCCGGCCAGCGTCAGCGCGGCGTTGCGCATCGGGCGCCGCCAGGACGGCATGGTGGCCAGCCGGGTGAGGCGGTCGGCGGTACGGATGACATCGGCCGCCACCGGCCGGCGGGTCTCCTCGTAGCGCCCGATGGCGTCCGGTGTGGCCAGCGCCTCGGCCAGGGCCACGGCGTCCTGGATGCCGGTGTTCATGCCCTGTCCCCCGGCCGGGCTGTGCACGTGTGCCGCGTCGCCGGCCAGCAGGAACGGGCCCTCCCGGTAGTGGGAGGCGATGCGATGGTGCACCCGGAACCGCGATCCCCAGACCAGGTCCTCGACGACAGCCCGGCGCCGGCTGGGCCCGCGAGCGTCGAGCAGGGACTGGACGTCGCCGACGGAGGGATGTTCGGGCGCCCGGTCGACCGTGGCGACCACTCGGTGGACGCCGCCCGGCAGCGGCGCGAGGACCAGCATGCCGGCCGGTGCGAAGTAGAGGATGACCTCGTCGGCCGGCGTGTCAGTGCTGGTCCTGACGTCGGCGCTGATCCTCACGTCGGCCAGGATGAACGACTCCTCGTACGCAGCGCCGGTGAACGGGATGCCCGCGGCCTCGCGGACCTTGCTGTGCATGCCGTCCGCGCCCACCACCCACCGGGCGGTGATCCGGCTGCCGTCCTCCAGCACCGCCGCCGCGGTGTCGCCCTCGCGGGTCAGGCCGGTGACCCGGCGCGGTCGCTCGACCTCGCCGCCCAGTTCCTTCAGACGATGGAGCAGCACGGCCTCGGTCGTCGCCTGAGAGACCATCAGCGTGTACGGGTACGGCGTGGGCAGGCCGGTGAAGTCGATGGTCATCAGGACGCGGTCGCGGTCGCGCACCGAGAACCGGGCGGCCGGGTTGCCGAGGTCGATGAGCGGTTCGGCGACGCCGAGCGGGGCGAGCACCTCCAGGGTGCGGGCGTGCACGACGGCCGCCCGGGACGTGTTGGCACCCTCAGCGAGCCCGTCGACGATCCGGTAGTTGATGCCTTGGGCGGCGAGGGCGACGGCCAGGGTGAGGCCGGTCGGGCCGGCCCCCACGATCAGGACGTCGGTGTCGGTCTGCGGCATGACTTTCCTTCCTGGGCTGCGAGAGACGTACGGATTGCGGTGGCGAGAAGGACGATCAGCGCGACGGAACCGAAGTGGTCGCGGACACCGGGCAGGCGACCGCGAAGGCGACCGGCACCAGGACAACCGGGACGAGGGCGGTCCAGGCGACCGCGGCGAACGGCACCGTGCCCACGATGATCCCGGCCACGAGCGCGGCGCGGCGGCGCGCGGCCCAGGCGATCGCGATGAGCACCAGGCCGCCCGCGACGCCGAGGACCCGGACCAGGGGCGATGCGTTCGCCGCCCGGAGAAGTTGGCAGACGCCGAGCGCGCTGAGCAGCACCTGCCACCGGGCCCGGGACACCGCCCCGGCCATTTCCCGCCACCTCTCGTCCGTCTCCGATGTCGAGGCAGAGCTTCCGGGCACTCCGGGTGACCCCGGGGGTAGGTGCACCCGGGGTGCCGGTGACACACTCGGCTGACGATCACCACGTCGGGGGAAGGTCATGACCTCGGATCGCCTCACCGGGCCGCTGCTCGCGGTCAAGCACGCGGTGCCGCCGATGCGTCCCGGCGCGGTCGACCGGCCCCGGCTCGACCTTCACCTTCGCGCCGCCTCGACCCGGCTCACCCTTGTCGCGGCGCCGGCCGGCTGGGGCAAGACCAGCCTGCTGAGCCGGTGGGCGGCCGACCCCGGGCCGGACGTGGCCGTGGCCTGGGTGTCGCTCGACGAGGGCGACGACGAGCCGGTGCGGTTCTGGCGGTACGTGCTGACCGCGCTGCACGCGGCCGGTGCGATCGGTCCGGCCGCCCTCGAAGCGGTGGTCGCGCCGGGCACGGACCCCGTCGACCTCGCCCTGCCGATGCTGCTCAACGAGCTGGCGGAGTCCTCCGCCCGGCACGTTCTGGTGCTGGACGACTATCACGTGCTCACCGACACCCGGATCCACGAGGGACTCGAGTTCCTGCTCGGTTATCTGCCCCCGGCGCTGCGGCTGGTCGTCGCCGGACGGGCCGATCCGCCGCTCCCCCTGGCCCGGCTCCGGGCTCGCGGGGAGCTGACCGAGGTGCGGGCCGACGACCTGTGGTTCACCCCGGCCGAGGCGGCCGACCTGGTCACCGCGGTGTCCGGCGGCCCGCCCGGCGACCTCACGGCGGAGTCGGCCTGGCGCCGGACCGAGGGCTGGGCGGCCGGCCTGCAACTGGTGGGGCTGGCCCTGCGCAAGGGCGCCGCGGCCGGCGACCGGCACGTCCTGGACTACCTGGCGTCCGAGGTCCTGCCCTCCCTCGACCCGGAGCAACGCGACCTGCTCGTGGTGACCGCGCCGCTGGAGCGGCTCTCCGGCGCCCTGTGTGACGCGGCCCTGTGCACCACCGGCTCAGCCCGGATCCTCGACTCGCTGCACCGGGCCGACCTCTTCGTCACCGCGCTGGACGCCGGCCACGAGTGGTATCGGTGTCACCCCCTGCTGCGGGATGCGTTGATGCGCGAGGCACCGTTCTCACCTGGCGCGAACCAGCTCTCGCCTGGCGTGTCCCAGCGCTCACCTGGCGCAGACCAGCTCTCGCCGGGTGCAGACCAGCTCTCGCAAGGCGGGAACGAGGTCGTCGCCCGCGCGGCCGCGTGGTTCGCCGGCCAGGGCCGATGGGATGACGCCGTGCACCACCTACTGCTCGCGGGTGACCCGGCCGGGGCGGCGCGGATGCTTCAGGACGGTTCGACGTGGTTCCTCGACCGCGGCCTCGCCACCACCTTCGTGCGGCTCGCCGAACGCCTGCCGGAGGACTGCGTCTCACCCCACCTCGCGTTCAGCCTGGCGTACGCGGCCCGGCCGGGCAACGCCACCGCCGACCCCCGGGTGCTGCATTGGCTCGACCTGGGTGAACGCCGCATCCGGCCGGGTGACCTGATTCTCGGCTGGCACGATGCCCGAGCCGCCCTGATGACCGTGCGCTCGGTCATCGGCACGCCCGAGTCGGTGCCCGAGGTCGCCGTGCGGCTGGCCGCGCAGGCGGTGGAGATCGAGGTCGCCACCGGTGGGGAGCCTTCTCCCCTGGCGTCGGCCACCCTGGCCAGCGCGTACGCCCGGGACGGCCGGTTCGAGGAGGCGGCGCCGGGTCTGCTCGACGCGTGGGCTCAGCGCGACACCGCCGTCTGGCCGGTGATGCTGACCTTGCAGATCGGCGGCCTGCTCGGCCTCACGCTGCTGGAGCTCGGCCGCGACGAGGACGTCGAGCGGCTGCTGCGTCAGGGCCTTCCGCTCGCCGACGCGGCGGAACGGGAGTGGGGCGCCGGCGCGATCCCGGCCGTTGCCGGGCTGCGCATCGTGCAGGGCCGGCTGGCGTACCGTCGCGGCGCCGTCAACGAGGCCCGTAACCTGCTCGAACTGGCGACCCGGAACGCCGACGCGGACGGCCGGCACCTGTCCGTGATCGCCGCGCTCGTCTTCCTGGCCGACGCCGAACTCGCCCTCGGCCACGGCGCCGCGGCCCGGGCCGCCCTCGCCCGGGCGCGCGAGTTCGTGGACGACAACCAGCCGGTCATGCCGGTGGCCGCGGCCTGGCTGGAACGGGCCGAGCAGCGGATCGGCCGCACCTCGGTACGGGACGCCACCCAGGCCGGCCGGTTGTTCGAGCCGCTGACCGACCGGGAGCTGTCGATCCTGCGAGTGCTGCCCGGTTCGGCGTCACAGCGGGAGATCGCGGCGGCGCTGTACCTGTCGATCAACACCGTCAAGGCGTACACCAAGAGCCTCTATCGCAAGCTTGGCGTGAGCGCCCGGGCCGACGCGGTCGCGGCCGCCCGCCGCCTCGGCCTGATCTGACGGCACCGGGGTAGACCTGGCCGCCGGGTGGTGCGCCGACAGCGACGCGTGGGACACGCTGCTGGGGTGAATACCCGTTGCCGTGTCACCGTGGCCGGCTCCCTCGCCGCGGGCATCCTCGCCACCCTGGAGTCCCGCTTCGAGGTCGAGTCGGCCGAACCGCGGGCCGACGGGACCGAGGTGGTCGTGTCCCGGGTGGACCAGGCCACCCAGCGGGCGCTGCTCACCTACCTCTGGGACACGGGCCACACGATCCGCTCCCTCGGCAACTGCTGAGGCACATCCGGACCCGCCCGCGTGACACCGGTGTCAACGGCCAGCTGCGTCCGGGCCCCTCTTCAAGACACCGGTGTCAACGGCGGGTGGCGTGTGGGTCCGCCCGCGTGACACCGGTGTCAGCGGCCGGTGGCGCCGTCGATCCGCTCGCGCAGGATGTCGGCGTGGCCGGCGTGCCGCCCGGTCTCCTCGATCAGATGGACCAGCACCCACCGCATCGACGGCCCGCCATCGCCGCGGGCCGGCGCCGTCAGATCCGTACACCGCTCGACGATCTTGTTCGCCTCCTCGATCGCCTCCTGGTAGGCGGCCAGCAGACCCTCGACCGTCTCCGTGCGGGTGGGGCGGAACGTGCGGCGCAGGTTGCTGATCGGCTCGCCGAGGAAGTAGAGACGCTCGACCGCGGTCACATGCTTGATCAACCCCAGAAGATTGGTTCCCGAGGGTACGCCCGCGGCGCGCACCTCCGGCTCCGGCACCTCGGCCACCTTGGCGGCGATCGCGTCCCGCAGGTAGTTCAGAAAGCCGAGCAGGGTCGACTTCTCGTCGGCCGCGGTCGCCGGCGGCCCGGTGTCCTTCGTGCGTGCCATCGGTCTACTCCTTCACTGAGCGCCCTTCGCCAAGCGCGCTTCACCGAGCGCCCTTGGCCGGGCGTCCTTCACCGAGCGGATGATCAGGACGTTGTCGACGACGGTCGCGGTTCGACCGCCGGGGCCGGTGGCCTCGCGGCGGGGCGTGTCCGCGCGCACCACCGGCCATGTCGCGGGGTCGAGGCCGAGCTCGGCGGCGACCTCGTCGGGCGTCGGGAAGTGGGTGTCCGGGTCCTGGTTCCACGACCAGGGCGCGATGGAGCCGTGGTCGACGATCAGGAGCAGCCCGCCCGGGCGGAGAGCGTGTGCGGCCGTGCGCAGGATGCGGGCGCGATCCAGTTCCAGCGGTGTCTGGAAGTACTGCGCCGAGACGAGGTCGAACTCCCCCGCCGGGAAGCTGTCGGCCAGATCGTGCCGCTCGGTCATGACCCGGTCGGCGAGGCCGAGACCGGCGGCGTGCGCCCGCACGCCCTCGACGGCCCGGCCGGACACGTCGACACCGGTGACATGCCAGCCGTGCCGGGCCAGCCAGATCGTGTCGCCGCCGGTGCCGCAGCCCAGATCCAGCGCGGCGCCGGGCGCCAGCGGCCCGGCCGTCTCCACGAGAAGTGGGTTGGCGCGGCCGCCCCAGCCCGCTCGGCCGCGATAGTGCCGGTCCCAGAATGTTTCCGCCATGCCCACAGCATCAGTCGCGACGTTTCCCTGTTGCAAGATTTGTTGCGGATCCGCACGATGACTTCATGAGCGACGATGTGCTGGCCGGGGTCGGGCCGCGCCTGCGGGCCCTGCGGAAGGCCCGCGGCGCGACGCTGGCCGGCCTGGCAACCGAGACCGGGCTGACCGCGAGCACCCTCTCCCGCCTGGAGAACGGGCGGCTGCGGCCCACCCTCGAGCAGTTGCTGCCCCTCGCCCGAGCGCACGGGGTGCCACTGGACGACCTGGTGGCCGCGCCGCCGACCGGCGACCCCCGGGTGCATCTGCGCCCGGTCAAGCGCTCCGGCTTCACGGTCGTCCCGCTGACCCGGCGCCCCGGCGGCGTGCAGGCGTACAAGGTGATCTACCCACCCGCCGGCCGCTCCCGCACGACGAAGTTGCGGACCCACGAGGGGTACGAGTGGTTCTACGTCCTCAACGGGCACGTCCGGTTCGTGCTCGGCGACCAGGTGTACGAGCTCGGCCCCGGCGAGGCGGCGGAATTCGACACCCGTACCCCGCACGCCATCGGCAGCACCGGCGCCCAACCGGCCGAGCTGCTCACCCTCTTCGGCCCGCAGGGCGAACGCGCCCACCTCGCGCCCGCCGTCTCACGACCCTGACCTGACCTGACCGGCCCGCGATCCTGACCTGACCACCCGCTCCGCAGAGATGATCTTGCGATTTGGCCGGCGCACCGCCGCCGCCCCCGCCCTCAATGGGTGGGCGAGGAATGTACCTCCCGGGTCTGATCGATCGAGAAGTTGTCCACAGGCACCGTGGTCTGTGGATTTCGCGCGGCCGGCCGGACGACAGCCAGCACGAGCACACCGCCGAGCAGCGCGGCCACGCCGCTGCCGAGGAAAATCAGGTCCAGCCCGTCGGCGAAGGCCCGATGCGCCGCCTCATTCAACTGCGGCGCGTGGGCGAGGATCGACTGCGCCGCGCCCCGGGACAGCCCCGCAGCGGTCGCGTGAGCGTCGGTGACGGTGGCGTGCAGGCTGTCTTCGAGGCGACCGGAGAAGAGGGTGCCGAGAACCGCGATGCCCAGCGCCATACCGAGTTGGCGGAAGGTGTTCACCGCGGCGCCGGCCATCCCGGCGCGCTCATGCGGGACCGCGGCGAGCGTCGCCGAGACCAGGACCGGCGTCGCCAGGCCCACGCCGACGCCGGCCACGGCCAGGCCGGGCACCAGCGCGCCCCAGCCCGAGCCGGGCCCCACCAGGGTCATCAGCAGCGCGCCGGCGCCGATGAACAGCAGCCCCACGCCGACCGGCATCCGCGGTGAGATGCCGTGCAGCAGCCGGCCCACCGCCGCCGAGACCACGAACGAGGCCACACAGAGCGGGAGCACCACCAGGCCGGCGTCGACCGGGCCGAGCCCGAGCAGCGACTGCAACCAGACGGACACGTACGCGAGCGGGCCGAACGCCGCGCCCTGCAGGACCACCGCGGCGATCATCAGCGCCGTGAACGAGGCGCTGCGGAACAGCCGGAGGTCGAGCAGCGGGTGGGCCTGCTTCCTTTCCACCGCAACGAATCCGAGCAGCGCGACCGCGGCGATCGCCAGGCCGCTCACGGTTCGCGGGCCGGACCAGCCGTGTTCGCCGCCGGCGATGAGCGCGTAGGTCAGCGCCGCCGCGGCCACGGTGAACGCCGCGCCGCCGGCCCAGTCGACCCGGCCGGCCGGGTTCCTGGTCTCCGGCACCACCTTCCACGTCAGGACGACGGTCACCACCGCGACCGGGATGTTCACCAGGAAGATGGCCCGCCAGTTGACGCCCTCGGTGAGCAGGCCGCCGAGGATCGGTCCGGCGGCGGCCGATGCGCCGCTGACGGCGCCCCAGACGCCGAACGCCGTACCCCGGTCGCGGCCGGTGTAGCTGCTCTGCAGCAGCGCGGTGGTGGCGGCGAACATGGCCGCCGCCCCGATTCCCTGCACCAGGCGGGCGGCGACCAGGGCTTCGGGGCTCGGCGCCAGCCCGCAGGCGAGGGACGCCAGGGCGAAGAGCGCGACCCCGCCGACGTACGCGGCCCGGCGGCCGTAGCGGTCGGCGCACGCCCCCGCGACCAGCAGCAGCGCGGCGAGCGCGAGGGAGTAGCCGTCGATCACCCATTGCAGGGCGGTGAACGACGTGTCGAGGGCCAGCGCCATCGACGGGAGCGCGACGTTCACGATGGTGACGTCGACGAGGAGCATGAAGGTGCCGAGCGACACCGCGACGAGCGGAGACCATTTCCGCATGGCAGACCACCTTTCGAGATCGGACCTGCCGATGGTCGGGCTCGGCGGCGGCCTGCGTCAGCCTGCGCGGCTCGAGGTGGCGGAAACCGACGAGAGAGTACGTTGATACGGTGGCTTTCGACTCCCTGGAGCGTCTCGACCAGCAGATCCTCGCCGCCCTCCAGGTCGACGGGCGGGCTCAGTTCCGCCGGATCGCCGAGGTGCTGGGCACCTCCGACCAGACCGTCGCACGGCGTTATCGGCGGCTGCGGTCGACCGGCCAGGCCCGCGTCCTCGGGCTGACCGACCTGTCCCGGCTGGGCGAGACCCAGTGGTTCATCCGGGCCCGCACGACCCCCGACGCGGCGGTCGCCATCGGCGAGGGGCTGAGCCGGCGGCCGGACACCACCTGGGTCTACCTGACGTCGGGCGGCACCGAGATCGTCTGCTCCACGAGCACCCGCGACCTGCGGGACAGCAACACGTTGCTGCAACGGCTCCCCCGCTCGCAGCGCATCGTCGACGTCAGCGCCCACGCCCGGCTGCATGTGTTCTTCGGCCTCGCGTCGAGCCCGCTGCTCAAGGCGGGTCTGCTCACCGACGAACAGATGCGGGCGCTCGCACCGCCGGCCGCCGGACCCGGTCCGGCCGGGCCGGTCTCGCTCGACGACCTCGACCGTGCGCTGCTGCGGTTGCTCGCCGAGGACGGGCGGCACCCGGTCGAGTGGCTGGCCGACCGGGCCAAGGCGCCGGCGACGACGGTCCGCCGCCGGATCGAGGCGTTGCGCGCTGACGGGGTCCTGTATCTCGACGTCGACATCGACCAGCGCCCGGGCGCGGGCACCGTCCCGACGCTGATGTGGCTCACCGTGACACCGGCCGCGGTGGCCGAGGTGGGTGCGGCCCTCGCGGCTCAACCCGAGGTGGCGTACGCCGCGGCGACCACCGGCCGCACCAACATCTTCGTCAGCCTCCGCTCGGGCGACGCCGGCGAGCTCTACCGCTACCTGACCGGCCCGGTCGCCGACCTGCCCGGCGTGACGGCCATCGAAACCGCACCGGTGATCCGCAACTTCAAGGGCGCGGGTTAGTTGGTGGAGCCGCGGACGACCAGCTCGCCCGGCACGCGTTCCCAGCCGGAGTGGGGTTTGCCGCCGATGGCGTCGAGGAGGCGCTCGGCGGCCATCCGGCCGATCCGGGTGAGTGAGGTGTCGATGGTGGTCAGGGTGGGCCGGGCGCCGGTGGCGATCACCTCCCAGTTGTCCGTACCGATGATGGCGACCTGCTCCGGCACCGACCGGCCCAGCTCCCGCAGACCGTCGAGCGCGCCTCGCGCGATGAGGTCGCTGCCGCAGTAGATCGCGTCGACGTCGGGGTGGGAGCGCGTCACCATCTGGGCGGCCTGGCGGCCCCACACCTCGGTCCAGTTGCCGTAGTACGTCTGGCCGGTCTGCTCGTGGCCGGCCGCGGCGAGTGACGTCCGCAGGCCCCGCGCCCGCAGCCGGGCCGCGTCGAAGTGTTCCGGGCCGGTGATGTGCGCGACGCGGGTGCGGCCCATCCGCAGGAAGTGTTCGGCGGCGAGCACCCCGAGCTTCTCGTCGTCGACCACGATCGAGCAGTCGGCCGGGTCGGACGACGGGCTGAGCGCGTAGACGACCGGGAAGCCGGCCTCGACCGGGAGCGGGTCGCGGACGTTGGAGCTGCGGCCGGTGACGATGAACCCGTCGACCCGGCGGCCCATCAGCACGTCGATGTAGTGCTGCTCGCGGATCGGGTCGTCGCGGCTGTCGCAGAGGAAGACCGAGATGCGGCCGCCGGCCAGGGCGTCCTCGGCGCCGAGCATGACCGGCACGCTGAACCGCTCGAAACTGTCGGTGGTCAGCACGCCGACCGTGAAGCTGCGCCGCTCGAACACGCTGCGGGCCAGGTCGTTGGGCCGGAAGTCGATCTCCTCGGCGGCGGCCAGGATGCGGGCGCGGGTCTCGCGTGCGATCTGGCCGGTGCCGTTGAGCGCCTTCGACACGGTGCCCGGCGAGACCCCGGCGCGCTTGGCGACGTCGCGGATCGTCGCACGCTTCTCCATCTTCGCCTCCGCGTTCCGTCATGTTTCCGGAAACAGTAGCGCCGAGTTCACCAGAACGCTGGAACTTAACGCGGAAACATGTTGCGGAAACAGTTTCCGGCGGGCCACGGTGTTACCAAACGGTTTCCGACTCATCAAGGAGCACCGTGCCGAACCACATGCCTGGCCCCGTCGTACCGGTCGCCTCCACCGCCCTCCAGCCCCTGCCGTTCGACGCCATCCGGCTCACCGACGGCTTCATGGCCCGGCTGCAGGCCGAGAACGCCGGCACCTCGATCCCCCGCGGACACGACCATCTGGAGCGCCAGCGCGCCTGGGTGAACTTCGAGAACGCCGCGGCCGGCCGGGTCGGCGAGCCCTACTTCGGCCCGAACTTCGAGGACGGCGAGGCGTTCAAGTGGCTGGAGGCGGTCGCCTGGGAGCGGGGCCGGCGCCCGGCCGGAGAGCTCGACGCCTGGCTGGAGAGGTACAGCGCGCTGGCCCGGGCGGCCCAGGACGACGACGGCTATCTGGCCACCTTCAATCAGGCGGCCGGCAAGCGCGGACGGTACGAGTGGATCTCGTTCGACCACGAGATCTTCAACATGGCCACGATGATCCAGGCCGCGGTCGCCCAGTTCCGCACCACCGGCCGGACCGTGCTGCTGGACGTGGCCCGGCGGGCCGCCGACCACCTGGACGCCACGTTCGGCTGGGGCAAGCGCGAGGAGTTGTGCGGGCACCCGCTGGTCGAGATGGCCCTGGTCGAGCTGTACCGGGTCACCGGCGAGCGCCGCTACCTCAACCTCGCTTCATATTTCGTCGAGCACCGCGGTCACGGGACGATGACCGATCCCACCTGGCAGCACTGGAGTTCGACCTACTTCAGCGATCGGATCCCCGTACGCGAGACGGTCTATCCCGAAGGGCACGCGGTCCGCGCGGTCTACCTCGCCTCCGGCGTGACCGATGTCGCCATCGAGACCGGTGACACCGAGCTGCTGGCCATCCTGCGGCGGCAGTGGGACAACATGGTCGAGGCCAAGATGTACGTCAACGGCAGCCTCGGCGCGCGCTGGGAGGGCGAGTCCTTCGGCGATCCGTACGAGCTGCCGACCGACCGCGGCTACGGCGAGACCTGCGCCGCGATCGCCTCGACCCAGTGGAGCTGGCGGCTGCTTCTTGCCACCGGTGACGCGAGGTACGCCGACCTGATCGAGCGCCAGTTCTACAACGCGGTGCTCTCCGGCGTCTCGCTCGACGGCGACAAGTACTTCTACGTCAACCCTTTGCAGGTACGCGAGGGCGCGATCCCGTACGACAACCGGATGGGCGCGAGCGGCCGCCACGAGTGGTTCGGCTGCTCGTGCTGCCCGACCAACCTGATGCGCACGCTCGCCGTGATCCACCACTACGCCGCCACCGCCACCGGCGACGGCGTGCAGCTGCACCAGTTCGCCTCGGCCGACATCCAGGCCGGCCCGGTCACGCTGCGCGTCCGGACCGGCTATCCCTGGGACGGCGACGTCGTCATCGAGATTGTCGCCACGCCCGCCTCCGACTGGGAACTGGCCGTCCGGATCCCCGGCTGGGCCTCCGGCGCCACGCTCGACTCGGCCGAGGTGGAAGCCGGGGGCTACGCCCGCATCCGCCGCGTCTGGCAGGCGGGCGAGGTCGTGACGCTGCGGCTGCCGATGGTGCCCCGCGCGGTCCGGGGGCATCACCGGGTCGACGCGGTACGGGGGTCGGTGGCGATCGAGCGCGGCCCGCTGGTGTACGCGATCGAGCAGGTCGACCAGGACACCGGTGTCACGGTCGACGACGTCGGGCTGGCCGATCACGATTTCACGGTCGAGCAGCGCGACGACATCCTCGGCGGGATCCCCACGGTACGGCTGCACGGACGCGTCGGGCCGGACGGCCCGGCCGCCGACGTGGTGGCCATCCCGTACTTCATGTGGGCCAACCGCGAACTCGGACCGATGAAGGTGTGGCTGCCGGCATGACGACTCTTCCCCGCCCCGAACACCCCCGCCCGCAGCTCGTCCGCGAGCGCTGGCTGAACCTCAACGGCGAGTGGCAGTTCGAGATCGACCGCGGCGACAGCGGCCTGGAACGCGGCCTGCTGGAGCGAGACCTGGCGCAGACGATCCTCGTGCCGTACGCGCCGGAGTCCGTCGCCTCGGGGATCGGCGACACCGACTTCCTGCACGCCGTCTGGTACCGCCGCACGGTCGAGATCCCTTGGGACGCCGAGGTTCTGCTGCACTTCGGCGCGGTCGACCACGACGCCACGGTGTGGGTCGACGGCGTCGAGGTGGCCCGGCACCGCGGCGGGTTCACCTCGTTCTCGGCGGACCTCGGCACCCGCCGGAAAGGCCAGGAGATCACGATCGTCGTACGCGCCCGCGATCTGCCCCAGGGACCGCAGGCGCGCGGCAAGCAGTCCGTCGCGTACGCCAACGCCACCTGCCTCTACACCCGCACCACCGGGATCTGGCAGACCGTCTGGCTGGAGGCCGTCCCGGCCGACCGCATCGAGTCCCTGCGCATCACGCCCCGCCCGTCCGCCTTCGAGGTGGAAACCGTGCTCCGCCGGACCCGGCCGGGGCTTCGGCTCTCGTTCACCCTGTCCGACGCGGACGGCGTGGTCGCGACCGCCACGGCCGGCGCCGACGATGAGCTCGCCCCGGCCGCGCGGCTCGTCGTACCCGAGGATCGCCGCCGCCTCTGGCAACCGGGCCACCCACACCTGTACGACTTCCGGGTCAGCCTGCATGACACCGATGACAACGAGGTCGACCGGGTCGGCTCGTACGCCGGGCTGCGCTCGATCTCGATCGCCGGCGCCGCGATCCTGATCAATGGCGAACGGGTGTTCCAGCGGCTCGTGCTGGACCAGGGCCTGTGGCCGGACACGCTGATGACCGCGCCCAGCGACGCCGCGCTGGAGGAGGACATCCGGCTGTCGATGGCCGCCGGGTTCAACGGCGCCCGCCTGCACCAGAAGGTGTTCGAGGAGCGGTTCCTCTACCACGCCGACCGGCTCGGCTACCTGGTCTGGGGCGAGTTCGGCGACTGGGGCGCGGCCCAGTCCACGGTGGACGGCGATCCACAGCAGCCGACCGCCTCGTACGTGACGCAGTGGGTCGAGGCCGTTCAGCGCGACCGCAATCACCCGTCGATCGTCGGCTGGTGCCCGCTCAACGAGACCTGGCAGGCATTGCACGACCGCATCACCCAGCTCGACGACGTGACCCGCGCGATGTACCTGGCGACCAAGGCGGCCGACCCGACCCGGCCGGTTCTCGACGCATCCGGCTACTCACACCGGGTTCCCGTCGCCGACGTCTACGACAGCCACCTCTACGAGCAGGATCCGGTGGAATTCCACCGGATCCTCGCCGGAAAGGCGTACGTCAACGAGCACGACGGACGCACCATCTCGCTGCCCTACGCCGGCCAGCCCTATTTCGTGTCCGAGTACGGCGGGATCTGGTGGAACGCCGGCCGGGTCGAGGACGCCGACGACCCCGACCGCCTCTCGTCCTGGGGTTACGGGCAACGCGTCCGCGACCTCGAGGAGTGGTTCACGCGGTTCGCCGGGCTGACCGACGTGCTGCTCGACGACCCCCGCATGTTCGGTTACTGCTACACGCAGCTCACCGACACCTTCCAGGAACAGAACGGCGTCTACGACGCCCGGCGCCGGCCGAAGTTCGACATCGGCCGCCTGCGTGCCGTCCAATCCCGCCCCGCCGCTTTCGAGGAGTGAACCATGTCCGGACCCCTTGACCTGAGTCGAAGAGACCTCCTGCGACTGGGCGGCGCCACGGCGCTGGGCGGCCTGCTGGCCGCCTGCGGTGGCAGCGGCGGTGACGACCGCGGCAGCGGCGGCGCGAACGCCGAGATGCAGTACATGTTCTGGGGCAGCACCGGGGAGCAGAAGGCCATCCAGGAGATGCTGCAGGGCTTCCAGAAGAAGAACGGCGGCGGCACGATCAAGCCGGTCTTCACGCCCGGCGACGACTTCGACACCAAGCTCAACGCGCTGCTCGCCAGCAACCGCGCCCCCGACGTGTCGTACCTGAACACCCCGATGGCGTACCGCATCGCGGCCGAGGGGAAGCTCGTCGACATCGCGCAATACTTCGACAAGTACCCGCAGCTGAAGGAGCGCCTCCCCGAGACATTCTTCTGGTGGGACGAGGAGCACACCCTCGGCACCCAGGGCGCGCAGGAGGTGATGCTGCTCTGGCACAACAAGAAGGCCTTCAAGGACGCCGGCATCGAGCCGCCGCCGGTCGAGGCCGCGAAGGCCTGGAACTGGGACCAGTTCGTCGCCGCGGCGACCCGGCTCACCGTCGACCAGAGCGGCAGGCGGCCGGACCAGGCGGGCTTCGACGCCAAGAAGATCAAGCGGTTCGGCGCTCTCGCCCCGCTGTGGTCGGGCGCCTGGTACGGCCTGCTGCTGAGCGCCGGCGTCGACTTCCTCGACGAGGCCGGCACCACCACGATGATCAACAGTGGCGAGGCGATCAAGGTCTTCCAGAACATCATGGACCTGATGTACGTCCACCGCGTCGCGCCGACGCCCACCCAGCTCGGCAACAACGCGCCCGGCCTCGCCGTGCAACTGACCTCGGACCGGGTCGCCATGTCGATCGACGGCCAGTGGGCGCTGCTCGACATCGCGCAGACCAGGACCGACTACGGCATCGGCGTGCTGCCCAGCTACGGCACCCCGACGACCACCTCGATGGGCGGCCCGACCGCGATCTTCAGCTCGACCAAGCAGCTCGACCGGGCGCTCGAGCTCTACCTCTACGAGTCCGACCCGACCGCGTCGAACCTGTTCGCGAGCGGGCTGTGGATGCCGCTGGAGAAGAAGTACTACACCGACCCGGCCCAGATCGCGCTGTGGACCGACAACAAGGCCCACCCGCCGGAGTACAAGACCGCCGTCATCGACTACACGCTGAACCACTCGAAGGCGTACTTCTATCAGAAGACCAAGAACATCGAGGCGGTCGACAAGCTCCTGGTGCCCGCGGTCGAGCAGATGCAGACCGGCAAGCAGCCGGTCGCGAAGGTGCTCAACGCGCTCGCGGCCAAGCTCAACGACGGCGTGCTGAAGGGCCGCTTCCCGACTCCGTCGCTGTCATGACCGCGACCGACGTGGCGCCCCCGGCCGCGCCGGCCGCCCCGCCGCTCCGTCCGTCGAAGCGTGGCCGGTCCGGGCTGACGAAGACGGAACAGCGCTGGGGCATGCTCTTCGCCCTGCCCGCGGTGCTCGGGTTCCTGATCTTCACGGTCGGGCCGATGATCGCGTCGCTGATCATGAGCCTGACCGACTGGCGGATCGGCGCCCCGATCAGCTTCACCGGCGTCGAGAACTACCAGCGGATGGCCTCGGACGATCTGTTCTGGAAGTCCCTCGGTGTCACGACCTATTACACGCTCGGCTCGGTGCCGGCCGTGCTCATCGTCGGGTTCTTCGTGGCTATGCTGGTCAACACCGGCGTACGCGGGAAGTCGCTGTGGCGCACCATCTACTACCTGCCGACGCTGGTGCCGGCGGTGGCGAGCGCGGTGCTCTGGATCTGGATCTTCAACCCCGACTCGGGCCTGCTCAACTCGGCGCTGCGGTCGGCCGGGCTGCCCGGATCGAACTGGATCTACGACGAACGCACCGCCATACCCTCGCTGATCCTGATGAGCACCTGGGGTTTCGGCAACGCGATGGTGATCTTCCTGGCCGGCCTGCAGGGGGTGCCCACCGACCTCTACGAGGCGGTGGCGCTCGACGGCGGCGGCGCCTGGGCCAAGTTCCGCCACGTGACGCTGCCGTTCATGACGCCGACCATCTTCTACAACCTGGTCACCGGTGTCATCGGCACGTTCCAGGCCTTCAACCAGGCCTACATCATGACCAACGGGGGCCCGAACAACTCGACCCTGTTCTACATCTACTACCTCTACACGAAGGCCTTCACCGACGGCGAGATGGGGTACGCCAGCGCGCTCGCGTGGGTGCTCTTCATCATTGTGCTGATCGTGACGGTGCTGATGTTCCGCAACGCGCGCCGCTGGGTCTTCTACGAGATGGGAGGCGCGCGATGACCCTGGCCATCGCGCGGCGCATCGCCCTGTGGATCGTGCTCCTGGCCGGCGCGGTCATCATGCTGGCGCCCTTCGTGTGGCTGGTCCGCAGCGCGCTGATGACCGACAGCCAGATCTTCGTGACCCCGCCGCAGTGGCTGCCCGACCCGGTCGCCTGGTCGAACTTCTCCGAGGCGCTCACCGCACAGCCGTTCTACCTGTACCTCTTCAACACCATGCTGATCGAGTTCTTCGTGGTGACCGGCACGACGATCACGTGTGCGTTCGCCGGCTTCGCGTTCGCGCGGCTTCGCTGGCGCGGGCGGAACCTGGTCTTCGGGCTGCTGCTGACCGGCGTCATGCTGCCGTACGCGGTGACCCTGGTCCCGACCTTCATCATGTGGTCGTCGGTCGACGCGCTGGACACGTTCTACCCGCTCATCGTCCCGGCCTGGTTCGCCGGCGCGGGCGGCGGCGTGTTCAGCATCTTCCTCTACCGGCAGTTCTTCCTAACCATCCCGTTCGAGCTGGACGAGGCCGCCTACATCGACGGCGCGAACCCGTGGCAGGTGTTCTGGCGGATCATCCTGCCGCTGTCCAAGCCGGTGGTCGTGGTGGTGGTCATCTTCACCTTCATCGGGGTGTGGAACGACTTCCTGGGACCGCTGCTCTACCTCGGCGGCGACGACTCCAAGTTCACCCTGGCGCTCGGGCTGGCCACCTTCCAGAGCACCTACACCGCGCAGTGGGGCTATCTGATGGCCGCGTCGCTGGCCGTCATCCTGCCCATCGTCGCCCTGTTCTTCCTGCTCCAGCGCTACTTCGTGGAGGGGGTCACGCTGTCCGGGCTCAAGCGGTGAGCCCATTATTGCGTTGTGGGCGGCCGCCGGACGCTGCCATATTGATCTCGGCCCCGGCGGCTTCAGAAGTACGCGCTTACGCAACGGATGCATTGGCGCTCAAACCACGCTGATCCGTTGTCCTCCTGGCGACCGATCCTTCACATCGGGACCGCTCCGGGGCCTCCCACAACTTTGCAACATCAGAGGTGAAACATCATGACCGACCGACACGAGGTGATCGTCCACAGCGGATACCGTGGCCTGCGATACACCGACGGACGTTTCGACCAGGTGCTCGAGCCCGGCCGGTACGAGCTGCCCCAGCGCCGCTTCCCGCAACGGCGGGTCCCGCGCGTCACGATCGTCCCGATCGACGTGCGCGAGCGCGAGCTCAACATCAAGGGTCAGGAGATCCTGACCGCCGACAAGGTGGCCGTCCGGGTCAACATCATCACGCACTTCCGGGTGATCGACCCGCAGGCGGCCGTCGAGCAGGTCGCCGACTACGAGGCCCGCATCTACAGCGACGTCCAGCTCGCCGCGCGGCGCTCGCTCGCGTCGATGACCCTCGAGGCCATCCTGACCAACCGCAACCAGCTCAGCGAGGACATCCTGCGCGACGTCGAGGGCATCTCGGCGCGGTACGGCGTGCAGATCATCCGCGCCGACGTGAAGGACCTGGCGTTCCCCGGCAACCTGCAGGAGATCATGAACCGCGTCCTCACCGCGCAGCGGATGGCCGAGGCGCAGATGGTCGAGGCCCGCACGCGCGCCGAGCGCGACGCCCTGGAGGCCAACACGAAGGCCGCCGCGCTGCGCCTGTCGGCCGAGGCCGACGCCGAGGCGAAGCGCATCCGGGCCGACGCCGAGGTCGACGCGCTGCGCCGGCTGGCCGCGGCGGCCGAGGCCTACGCCGAGCACCCGGCCCTGCTCCGCCTGCGCGAGCTGGAGACGCTGGGCGCCCTCGGCGCCAATGCCGAGGCCCGTCTCTACATCGGTTTCGACAAGCACAGCGACCGGCTCGCCACCGAGTGACCCCTGTTGCGTCATCCATCAACGTTGTCCACTATGGATGAATGCGTAGATTGCTCACCTTCGGTGTCACCGGTCTCCTTGCCGTCGCCGGGCTGGTGGTCGCGAACCCCGGCCCGGCGTCGGCCGTCGACCTCGTGAAGTCCGGCATCGGCGTCTTCCGACCCTCCGAGCACCGCTTCTACCTGGACAAGAACCACGCCGGGACGCCACAGGCCGACGTGTCGTTCGGCCAGTCCGGCGACCTGCCGCTCAGCGGCACCTTCGGCGTCGTGGGCTGGGACGGCATCGGGGTCTACCGGCCGTCGAACCGGACGTTCTACCTGGACTACGGCTACGACGGCAGCACGAACAAGCAGGTCACCTTCGGCGCCGACGGTGACCTGCCGATCGTCGGCGACTGGGAGTACGTGCCGGGCGGCAGCAACGACAACCTCGACTCGGTCGGGGTGTTCCGCCCGTCGAGCGGCCAGTTCTTCTTCGACTACAACAACGACGGCGTGGCCAACCGGAGCTTCTCGTACGGCCAGGCCGGCGACATCCCGGTGGCCGGCAAGTTCGGGAGCCCGGGCGCGCGGTCCGGCATCGGCGTCTTCCGGCCGTCCGAGGGACGCTGGTACCTCGACACGAACCTGGACGGCGTGACCGAGAAGTGGATCTACTTCGGCCGGCCGGGCGACCGTCCGGTCGTCGGCGACTGGGACGGCCACGGTGGCGACGAACTCGGCGTGTTCCGGCCCAGTGAGCACCGGATCTACCTCGACTACGACCTGACCGGCGGCAACGCCGAGTACGACTACTCGTTCGGGACGAGCGAGGACCGTCCGATCGCGGGTTACTGGTTCAACTAGCGACAGGTCGTGAGACACGGCCTAGGTTCGGCTGCCGGTTCGGTCGGTCACCTCGAGGAGGTCGCCGGGCTGGCAGTCGAGGGCGTCGCAGAGGGCGGTCAGGGTGCTGAAGCGGATGGCCTTGGCCCGGCCGTTCTTGAGGATCGAGAGGTTGGCCAGCGTCAGGCCGACCCGGTCGGCCAGCTCGGTCAGGGTCAGGCCCTTGGCGGCCAGCAGGGCGTCCAGGTGCAGGGCGACACGGTGCTGTTCCTCCGGCGGCATCAGATGACCTCGTCGAGCTCGGCGCGCAGGCTCCGGCCGTACCGGATGATCTGAGCGAAAGCGAACAGCACCAGACCGAGCATCAGCCACCAGACACTGAGCGTGTAGTCGAACACGAACATCCGCGCGCCGGCCGGCACCACCGTCGCCTCCAGGAGGTAGACGGCGACGTTGCGGACGATCTCGGAGGCGGCGCCGACGATCAGGACGACCAGGCCGAGGCGGCGCAGGGCGGTCGCGGTGGCCTCGGTGAACGGCTGCGTCGCGGTGATCCGGTCGAGCAGGCGCAGGGCGTACCAGATCATCGGCAGGGTGGCCAGGTCGAGCGGCAGCGGACCGGCGAGCAGGTCGAGCACCGTCTGATAGACGCCGGGGTCCTGGATTGACACGCTGATGGCCTGGATGCGCAGCTCGGTGGAGGGCTGGGTGGCCAGCAGCGCCGACGGCAGCACCTCGAAGCGACGGGTGGCGGGGCCGTCGAGCTGGACCACCTGGGCGACGATCGCCAGGATGTTGCCGAACGCCATGATCTGGAGCAGGGCGCGGATGAGGGCGAACGGGCGGTGACGCTCGGCCATGACGGCCTCCTTATCGATATTCGATGTATTGATAGTCGATATGATGCGACGGGTTGTCAAGCGGGCTTGGAGGGACGGATGGATCAGGTGAGCCTGCGTCGGGCCGACGCCGGGGACGCCGAGGACGTGCTCGGGGTGGTGCGGCGGGCATTCGAGAAGTACGTGCCGCGGATCGGGCGGGAGCCGTGGCCGATGACGGTCGATTACGGCGTACCCATCGGATTGGGGTATTGCCGGGTCGCCGAGGTCGACGAGCGGATCGTGGGCGCGCTCGTCCTCGAGCCGGGCGACGGCTTTCTGCACCTCGACGTGATCGCGGTGGCGCCGGAAGCGCAGGGTGGCGGGGTCGGCGGGCGATTGCTCGCGCTCGCCGACGAAGAGGCAAGGGCCGGTGGGTACGCCGAGATCCGGCTGTTCACCAACGAGGCGATGACCGAGAACATCGCGTACTACGGCCGCCGCGGCTACCGCGAGACACATCGGACCGAGGACGACGGGTTTCGTCGCGTCTTCTTCACCCGGACACTGGGCTGATGACTCGGTTGCGGCCACCGCGTAATCCCGTCGACCAGCGCGCGATCGGCTGGTGGACGGCCAACCTGGTGATCCTGTTCGCCGTGCCGGTGCTCACGCTGGCGCTGCTCGGGGTGCTCATCTCGCCCGCCCGCTTCTGGCTGCTCCTGCCGGCCCTGATCGGCGCGGTGGCCGGCGTGGTCGCGGTGCCGGCGCTGCCCCGGTGGTGGTTCCGCGTGCATCGATGGGAGGTCACCGACACGGCCGTCTACACGCGAACCGGCTTCTTCTGGCAGGAGTGGCGGGTGGCGCCGCTGTCGCGGATCCAGACCGTCGACACCCGGCGCGGTCCCGTGGAGCAGCGGTTCGGGCTGGCCACCGTGGTCGTGACGACCGCGTCGGCCAAGGGGGCGGTGACCATGCCCGGCCTCGATCACGCGCTCGCCGCGGAGGTCGCCGAGCAGCTCACCGCCAAGACCCAGGCCGTGCCGGGCGACGCGACATGACCGGCGCCTGGGAGCGGCTGGACCGGCGAGGCCTGTGGGTCTCGGCGGCCTTCATGACCGGGGTGGCGATCCTGGCCGGCGTGCCGACCGCGATCGGGCTGTCGGACATCTCCTGGGCGGTCGCGCTGGCCTGGACGCTGCCCGGCGCGGCGGTGATCGTGGCGGCCGGTGTGATCGCCGAATGGCTGCGCCTGCGGGTCACCCGCTACCGCGTCGGGCCGGACCGCGTCGAGCTGCACACCGGCGTGCTCGTCCGGACCCGGCGAAGCCTCCAGCGCGATCGCATCCGGACCGTCGATGTCGTCGCCGACCCGCTGCTGCGGGTGTTCGGGCTGGTGGCGGTGCGGATCGGCACCGGGGAGCAGGCCGATGACGGAACCGTGAAGTTGTCACCGGTGACACGTGACACCGGTGACGCGTTGCGGCGAGCCTTGTTGTCGCGGGCCGCTTCGCCGGCTTCGTCCCTGGCCGTCCTCGATCCCGCCTGGATCCGGTATGCGCCGCTGTCGTTCGTGGGGCCGGTGCTGGGCGGGTCCGCGCTCGGCGGCGTGCTCAACGTGGCCGACTGGTTCGGGGCGTCGGCCGGGGTGGTCGACTGGGCCATCGACCTGCTGGGCGGGCTCGGCCTGATCGGCGGGATCGCGGTGCTGACCGTGGTCGCGCTGGTCGTCGGCACGATCGGGGCGCTCGGGCTGTGGGTCGAGTTCTGGTGGTCCTACCGGCTCGACCGCGAGGCCGGGGGCACGCTGCGCGTCCGGCGGGGGCTGTTCACCACGCGGTCCATCTCGATCGAGGAGGACCGTCTGCGCGGCGTCGACCTGATCGAGCCGATCGGGTCGCGGCTGGCCGGGGCGGCCCGGGTCGACGCGGTCGCCACCGGCCTGGCCACCAGGACCGAGAAGGACAAGGCCCAGCACCGTACGCTGCTGCCGGCCGCCCCGCGCGCGGTCGCCGACCGGGTGGCCGCCGACGTGCTGCGCGAGGACGTGTCGCCGACCATGGCGGTGCGGCTGTCACCGCATCCGGTCGCGGCCCGAGGGCGCCGGTTGCGCTGGGCGCTGGCCGGGGTGGCCGCCTTCGAAGTGCCGCTGGTGGTGCTCGGCGTGCTGGTCGCCGAGGTGCTGCTGCACCTGGCGTGGATCACGGCCGTGGTGGCCGTACCCATCGCGGTTCTGCTCGCCCTGGACGCGTACCGCGGCCTCGGGCACGGGCTGACCGGCGGCTATCTGGTGGCGCGCAGCGGGTCGGTGCGCCGCTCCACGGTGGCGCTCCAGCGGCGCGGGATCATCGGGTGGACCGTGCGGCAGTCGATCTTCCAGCGCCGGGCCGGGCTGGCCACCATCCGGGCGACCACGGCGGCCGGGGCCGGGGCGTACGCCATCCGCGACGTCGGCACGAGCACCGGCCTGGACGTGGCCGACGAGGCGCTGCCCGGGCTGCTCACGCCGTTCCTGGAGCGAACCTGAGGAACCGCCGCAGGTGAGACATCCATGACTATTGCGTTGAATCCGGTTCGTCATTGTTGAAACGACTGGTAAACAGAGTCCGTGGCAGCTGCGTGGCCGACGGTCGGAACCGTCCAGGTGAACGGCGTCCGGCTGGGCTACCGCGAGTGCGGCGATCCCGGCGGCGTGCCGGCGGTGCTGCTGCACGGCACCGGAAGCCGGCACGACACCTGGGATCGCCTCGCCTCGCGCCTGACCGGCTACCGGGTGGTCGCCGTCAACCTGCGCGGTCACGGTGACAGTGAGCGGTGCCGCAACTATTCGCTGAACGCCCTGCGGGTCGACCTGCTCGGGGTGCTCGAGGCGCTGTCGCTGCGCGACACGGTCATGGTCGGGCATTCGATCGGTGGGTACGTCGCTCTGGCCACCGCGCTGCACAGCCCCGGCCGGGTCGCGCGGCTCGTCCTGGAAGACCCGGCGGTGCCGCCGCGAGGCGCCGTCCCGCTTGGTGCCGCGGCCCCGCTTCCGGCCGGCCCTGATCGTGTTGGCCCTGATCGTGTTGGCCGACGCCTTGTCCTGCCGTCGCTGCACGGCGGAAGCCGGCTCGGGATGCTGGCCGCCGCGGCGGGCATCCTGGCCGCGCGGCGCGACTTCGACCTGTTCGCGATGTGGTCGATCGTCCGCCAGGTGACGCGCCCCGACCCGGGGTGGTGGTCGTGCCTCGACGAGGTACGGCAGCCGACGCTGGTCCTGTCCGGCGGGCCGACCAGCTGCATCCCGCCGCGCCGCCTGGCCGAGATGACGTCGCGGCTGCCGGACGCCCGCCTCGCCACCATCCCGGTCGGCCACCGCGTGCACAGCCTCGCCCCGGACGAGTTCTTCACCGAGGTGGCCGCCTTCCTCACCGCATCCGCCCGCAGCCTCGCGGCCTGACCTCGAGTCAGCCGCCTGGCGGCCCGGGTCAGGGGCCTCGCGACCTGGAGACCGGTTGCGCTCAGCCCGAGACAACCGGTCTCCAGGTCGCGTGGTGGAATAGCCGACGCTGACGCGCGGTGATTCAGGCTACGAGCAGGCGAAGGCCCAGCTCCGCGGCGTCAAGGGCGACGACGTCCCGGTTGCGTTCGGCCCACCGGCCCGAGGAAATATCCTTGCGGAGTGCGCTCACCGCTCGCTGCTCGGCCTGCGGCCCGACTCTGGTCCACACCGATACCGCGCGGCGGACGTGCTCTTCCAAGTACGCCTCGGGCCGGCGCCAGTGTGCCTCGAAGAAGCCGTCTTCGCAGTCCCACGGGATCAGTACCGGCTCCGCATGTCCGCCGATCGCACGGGTCATATCGGCCAGGGACGGCCAGCCGACGAGAAGGTCGGCGAATTCCGGCAGGTAGTCGCGGGTGAGCCAGAACCGCTGACGCCAGCCGGTGTCATCGGCGTCGTACGTGAACACCACCACCCGGCGGGCCACCCGCCGCATCTCACGCAACCCGGCGACCGGGTCCGGCCAGTGATGAACGGTGCTGACCGCCATCGCGACATCGAACGACTGATCCTCGAACGGCAGGCTGTCGGCGCTGGCGGCCACGCACGGCGCCGCGCCGGCCGGGCGCTGCGCCCGCATGACCGCTGAGGGTTCCACCGCCGTGACCTCCCGGTCACGCGGTTCGTACGAGCCGGTTCCAGCCCCCACATTCAGTACGGTCCGCGCGTCCCCGATCGCCTCCCAGATGCGCGCGGCGATCCGCGGCTCGGTGCGCCGCGTCGCCGGGTAGGCGGACCCGATGTCGTCGTACAACTGCGCGCCGAACACCCTCGGATGTTCCTCCGGCGTCGTCCTGACCCCCACCGCTCGTGCCTCCATTTCCCGGTCTATCGCGGTCACCATGGCCGCGGCCCGGTCGCGCTGTTCCACCAGCAGACCGCGCAGCAGGCGCAGGTGCGGAACCGCGTCGGCGGCCGGGTCGCCGATCAGTTCAGCGATCTCGCTCAACCCGAAACCCAGCCGCCGGTACGCGAGCACCTCCCGCAGCCGCTTCACATCGCCCGCGGAGTAGACCCGATGTCCAGCCGCGGTTCGCATGGACGGCCGCATGAGCCCGATCTCGTCGTAGTGATGCAACGTGCGCACGGTTACGCCGGCCAGCTCGGCCACGCGTCCCACAGTCAGGTGCTCCTCCACACCCGCGACTATGCGGCATGACGCCACGTGAGGGACAAGCCCGCCGAGCCGGTGTGGGACCGCGGTCGGCGCCGTCCCTTATCGGCGGCAGAGTGGTCTGCGGACTGCTGGTGGTCCTGTTCTCGATCGGCCTGCGCCGCACTTTCGTCCAGGTCTCTATGCTGGCTGGGTGGCAGCGTGTCCCGAGCTGGCCGTCGCACGTCGTTCTCGGCGGCGAGGGCTCTTCGGGGTAACCCCGAGGAAGCTTGATTGACTACCGCAGCGCATCGCCGGCGCGCTTCCGCGCTTCGCGCAGTCCGGCGCAGGCACGACCGGGAATCGTCGGGGCACGCTGCCGCCCCGACGTGGCACGCGCCGCGCCTACAACCTCCGTCCCAGGTTGCGGGCGCCCTGGCCGACGCCCTGCTCACCACGAGCTGGCAGCCCGACGACATGATCGCGGCCGTACGCTCCGTGGCCGGCGGCCGCGCGGTGCGGGCACGGCGGCTGGTCGACGCCGTGCTGCTGGCCTATCCGCGCGCACCGGCCGACCGGCCCCGAGAGCTACGCCGGTTCCTGACCGGTCTGCCGGGCACGCCGCCGACGGCGGTGCGGCGAGCCACTATCCGGCATCGAATCGCCGCACCGACCCGAGTCGTCAAGATGCGATGGGGTGCCCCCGGCATCGGTGATCTCACCGAACTCGCCGCGTTCCTCGGCGTGGACGGCGACGCGCTCGACTGGTTCGCCGACCGCCGCGAGATCAACCGCCAGGCCCGGGACGAAAAGCTGCGCCACTTCCGGTACGCGTGGCTTGCGCACCGGCTCATCGAGGCCCCGAAACCGCGCCTGCGGGCCCTGCAACGCCAGCTGCTCGATCAGATCCTGTCGGCGGTACCCGTTCACGATGGTGTCCACGGGTTCGTGCCCGGCCGGGGAGCACACACCTTCGCCCGGACGCACGCCGGAAACGCCGTGCTGGTGAGCATGGATCTGCGCGCCTTCTTCTCCAGCATCACGGCGGCGCGAATCTACGGGCTGTTCCACGGCATCGGCTATCCCGAGCCGGTCGCGCACGCGCTGACCGCCTTGACCACCACGCGTACGCCGGCCCACGTCCTGCGCGACGCACCCGATCCCCACCTTGCCGCGCTGTTGCGCCAACCGCACCTGCCGCAAGGAGCGCCCACCTCTCCGGCTCTGGCCAACCTGTGCGCCTTCCGGCTGGACAGGCGGCTGAACGGACTCGCCGACCGCTTCGACCTGACCTACGCCCGATACGCTGACGACCTGGCCTTCTCCGGCACGCTGAGCAACCGCCGCATCGACCGGCTGGTCACGCTCGCCGGCCAGATCGTCCACGACGAAGGGTTCCAGATCCACCCTCGCAAGACCCGGATCCGGCGCCGGTCCCAGCGGCAGTCGTTGACCGGCTTGGTGGTCAACGTACGCCCGGCCGTGCCCCGCGAGGATTACGACCGCCTGCGTGCCATCCTGCACAACGCGGCGGCCCACGGACTCGCGGCGGCGAACCGCGACGGCCATCCCGACTTCGCCGCCCACCTGGCCGGCCGCGTCGCCTGGATGTCCCACCACCACCCGTCCCGCGCCGCGAAGCTCAACCACCTGCTCGAACAGGCACGCTCCACACCCTGACCCTCATCGACGGCCGCCGCCCCCTTTGCCCCGGACAATCCGCGAACCCCCGCCGGATCGACCGGGAAACCGCCTTCGGCGCAGCGGTGGCCTTGCTGCTTGGCCCGGCGATGACAAGCCGGAGGTACGTGGCCTGAGGCGTTCCGGGCGGCTACCAAACCTGGAACCAACAAGTCTCGCCGATGGCGGGGCGACCTATCCGAACTCGGCCTCGATAACCAGCCGAGGATCCCGCCACGCTCTTCCCGTGAACCACCGGCGTGTCATGCCCGGATTCTCGGCGGATCTCCCGCGACCTGTCGCACGCATGGTCCGTCAAGCGAACCCGGCCGCCCATTACTTGCGGCATGAGTGCGCCGCTCACGACTTTCGCCTCAACCCTTCAACGACATCCTCGACAACGGCTACCCGGGCTGGGAGCCGATCCGGGGCAACGGCGATGAGTTCAAATCCGAGGCTGCGGTAGGTATCTTCGTGAATTTGCTCGAAGACGTGCGAATCTTCGAGACTGATGCGGCGCGCGGCGGTTGCCTGGACGAAACCCTGACTTCGAACGAAGAAGACGGTCCGCTCGTAGACATGGTCGGTCAAGACGCGATCTATCTCATCAAGTAGCGGGCGTGGTGCGGCCAGGGAAAGGTGGCGACTCAGCGCTAGCGTGCAGACGGGCGAGCGGTCGAAGAAGGTGGTGCGATGTATCATCGGGCCGACAGTCAGCTGCCTTTTTCGCTGAAGATCTACGATACGGTCGATAAAGTCAGGATCCCGCCACGGTTCCCGGTGGCCGAGAGCGTGGTGCAGAGCGATGACATCAGTCGCGGCTTCTTCGACGACAGCATAGCCATGGATCTCGAGCTGGCGCAGGATGGCTGTCTTGCCGGAGCCCGGGGTTCCAGTGAGAATAAAATTGGACACGACGAAACTCCAATTTCTTGACTAGCTCGATAGAAGGCAGTTGCATGGTTTGAAGCCACTGCGGCCTTACCGGAGATTGGTTTTTATCAGTGCCATAGCTGAGAGCTTGACTCAATCAGCGAGGGCTGTCTGAGTATCTTGCTCAACAACCGGCACACTGTCATCGGCCGAAGCGGACGATGCATAGCCGGCGAGCCATCGGGAACCGCTGAGCAGGACTGTCCCAGGCGAGGATCTCGCGGGGACGGTTCGATCGCCTGCAACTGACACGCATCAGTGGCGTAGCCAGGTCAGTACCGCCTGGACGCGGCGGTTGTCGTCGGGGGCCGGTGGCAGGTTGAGCTTGGTGAAGATGGACGACACATAGGTTTCGACCGACTTGGCGCTCAGGTGCAGGCGGCGGGCGATGCCGGTGTTGGAGCGGCCCTCGGCCATCAGGGTCAGCACCTCGCGTTCGCGGTCGCCGAGGCGGTCGAGGCCGCTCTGGTCGGCTCGCCGGCGCTCGCGCACCAGCTCGACCACGATCTCGGGGTCGACCACCGGCTCCCCCTTCGCCACCCGGGTCAGCGCGTCGCGGAGCGCGTCCACGTCTTCGACGCGGTCCTTGACCAGGTAGCCCGCGCCGCCGCCGGTCAGGCCGAGCAGGTGGGTGGCGAAGCTCCACTCCGCGTAGGTCGACAGGACCAGGATGCCCACCGCCGGATGCCTGGCGCGAAGTTCCGCGGCCACTCGCAGGCCCTCGTCGGTGAAGCTGGGCGGCATCCGGATGTCGAGGACCACCGCGTCCGGCGGATCCGTCTCCACGGCGGCGAGCAGGGCCCGCCCGTCGCCGACGCACGCGGTCACCTCGACTCCGGTGGCCGCGAGCAGACCCGCCAGCCCGTCACGGAACAGCCGGGAGTCGTCGGCCAGCGCCACCCTCACAGCGCCGCCCCCGGCGGATCGACGACGAGCGACGAGCCCGGGAGCTCGACGGAGATGGCGGTGCCGCCGCCCGGTGGGCTGGTGACGACGCAGGTGCCGCCGAGGGCCGCCACCCGGTCGCGGACCGAACGGGGTTCGGCGCCGCCGATGCCGTCGTCGGTCACGGTCAGGCGGAGGGCGTCGGCGTCGTCGGCCACGGTCACCGTGAGATCGGTGGCTCGCGCGTGCTTGACCGCGTTGGTGAGCGCCTCGGCCGCGATGAAGTAGGCCGCCGCCTCGACCGGCGGATCCCAGCGGCGGGCCGGCACCGCGAGCCGCACCGGGAGCGGCAGCCGGGACGCCACCGACTCCAGCGCCGGACCCAGGCCGGCCGTGCCGAGCAGGGCCGGGTGCAGGCCCTGGGCCAGTTCCCGGAGTTCCTGTTGCGCGGCCCGCAGGTCGGTGACGGCGTGGTCGACCATGGCCTGCCACGGCTGGCCGGCGCCGTAGGCGCGCAGCGTACCCAAGCGCATGGAAAGACCGAACAGCAGTTGCTGGGCGCCGTCGTGCAGGTCGCGTTCGAGCCGGCGGCGCTCGGTCAGGCCGGCCTCGACGATGCGGGCGCGGGAGTCGACCACCTCGGCCAGGCGGTCGCGCAGACCGGCCTGGAGGCGGGAGTTCTCCAGGACCAGGGCGGCCGCGCCGACCACGGCCCGCACGGTCGCGGCGTTCCGGGCGAGCGCCGGATCGGTCAGGATCAGGCCGAGGCGGTCACCGTCGCTGGAGAGCAGCGGTACGGCCAGCCGGCCCGACGCCGGGGGCTCAGCCAGGCCGGAGAGGCCGGAGACGTACACGTCGAGCAGCGGGTCGCGCAGCGCCCGGCGCAACGCGTCGCGCAGGCTCTCGACGCTGGGCGACCGTTCGAGCGCGAGGATCACCTCGGCCGCGGCCGCCCGGGCGAGCCGCCGCCGCACCGCCGCCACCAGGAAGCCACCGGGCACGGCCAGCAGCGCCGTCGCCTCGGCGGCCCGCAGCGGCGACGCCAGCGACGTCGTCGACAGCAGCGACCCGACCAGCCGGAACCCCAGCGCCAGCCCGGCCCCGGCCGCGGCGACCGCCACCGGCATCAGGTCCTGCCGCCGCAGCCCCCGGGCCCGCACCAGCCGCGCCACCAGCAGACCGCTGAACAGCACCGCGAGCACCGCCGCGCCGATGTTGAACATCACCAGGACGCCCGGCCCAGGTGTGAACAGCCCGCGGGCGAGCGACCCGGCGACGGTCCAGCCGAACGCCGCGACCACGAACCCGCGGTGGAGCCGGTGGGCCAGCCGGTCCTCCGGATAGCGCAGCAGGACGGCCGCCCCCACCGAGACGAACAGCGCCCCGAACAGCCAGCCGACCAGGACCAGCGGCCGCGTTCCGTACGCCTCCAGCCACACACCGAGCCACGCGAACCCGACCAGGCCCAGCCGGAGCCCGTTCCCACGCTGATCGTCGCCCGACCGCAGCAGCACCCCGGTCAGCAGGAACGTCACACCCACAGCACCATTGAGGACGGCCTGCACCGGCGACGGCGTCCACATCGGCCACCCGACCGCCACGGCCGCGATTCCCCCGGCGACGAGCGCCGCAATCGGCGCGATCCGGGACGTAGGCATCCCGACAGTGTTCCGCCCGACCCGGGTTTTCCCCAACCGACTGTCGGGAGAACTCCACAGACCGCGCCCCGCCGGCTCCCGCAAGCTATGACGACAAACCATACGAGGGGGAGATCAACACCATGAGATTGGTACGTACAGTGAGCACCGCCGCCGCCATCGGACTCGGCCTGGCCCTGTCCGTCGCCGCGCCGGCCCTGGCCAAGCCCGACTGCGACGTCCCGAAGCCCCCGCCGATCTGCGAACGCGGCGACCCGGACGGCTTGGCCCCGGCCCTCTGGTCGATCGGCTGATCCGCCACTCCGGCCCTATTGCGCGTGGGGCTCTTGGGCCGTTCGCGCCGGCGGGAGGGTGATCGCGGTGAGTGCGCGGCCGCCCCGCCGGTCTCTGATCGGCGGGGCGGTTGCGGTGGGCGTCGAAGACAGCCCGGCTCAGTTGTAGGCGGCGAAGATTCGGCTGAACTCGTACGGCTGCTGGGCGATGTTCGTACACCGGTAGAGCGGCCCGGAGCAGGCGTTCGCGTCCCGGCCGAGCTCCCAGAAGCTGAGCATGCCGAGGTGTTTGCCCTGGGCGAAGGCGACCAGCTGACGGGCGTCGTTCTGGTCGTAGATCCGGCCGTCGTCGTTCTGGCCGAGCATCGGCGTGACACCGACCATCTTCCACACCTGGGCGTCGGTGCGGCTCGGGTACAGGGACTTGACCTGGGCGAACGTGGAGTTCGCGGCGTCCACGGCGAACTGGCCGTAGTCACCGTTGCGGTAGTAGTCCATGGCCATCACGTTGACCAGGTCGACGTTGACACCGGCGTCACGGGCCGAGCGCACCACGCCCAGACCGTCGGCGGTCAGGCCCTCGGGCAGCACCGGCAGCGTGAACGAGACACGCAGCCCCGGGTTGGCCCGTTGCAGGGCGGCCAGCGCCTGCGAGCGGCGGGCCACCGAGGCCGGGTCGCCGGTCGCGCCGCCCTCGATGTCCAGGTCGATGTACTTCAGGTGGTACGCGGTGACGACCGCCTGATATTCGGCCTGGAGCGCGGACACGCTGGTGCAGGCCTGGGCCAGTTCGATGCCGGTGGCGCCGCCGAACGAGATCTTCACGTCGCCGCCGCGGGCCCGGATCGCGCTGATCTGGTCGGCCGCCCAGCCCTGCCGCGGGTCATAGGCGTTGAACCACATGGCCTTGCAGGCCGACGCGGTGATGAACGCCAGCGTGACGTGCTTGAGGTTGCCGCTGGCCGCCATCGCGGGAAGGTTCGGCGATGGCCACGCCCCCATGTCGACGTAGGGCGCGTGCGGCAGCCCGCCGGTCGTCGGGGGAGGGTCGGTCGGCGGCGGGTCGGTCGGCGGCGGATCGGTGGGCGGGGTGCTGTCGCAGGCGCCGAGGTCTTCCCACAGCGACGCGGCCGCGACCGGGTTCCAGCCGGCGCCGGGCGGCGGCGTGTGCGCGACGCGGGCCCGGTAGAGGCGGCCGTTGTAGGTCACCTGGGCGCCGGCGGCATAGGGGGTGCCCTCGGCCCAGGCCGGGACGTTGGTGCAGACGGCCATGACCGTGGCGCCGGTGGTCGCGGCCTGCGCGGCGGGAGCGGACACGGCCGCCCCCAGCATGGTGACGACAACCGCGAGCGGCGCCATCCAGCGATGCAGAGACCTCATCGCGTCTCCCTCTACTTCTGAAGGGGTCCGATGAGATCGAGCGTGGTCGATTCCGTTTAAACTGTCAACACTCTTAATTATTGAGCCACGACGGCCAGGGCCCTCGGGCCAGGAGCGTTCGTCGGGCGATCGGGAGACCCAAGTGACGCACACCTGTGCTCAGAGCTAGCGACATCGCCGGCTCCGACAGCCTGCGCGGAAGGCGCGGGCGGCAGGTCGGATGCGGGGCGGCGCTTCTCGATGATCGTGTGGATGACGGCCAGGATCATGCCCAGGGCCAGCCCGAACGCCGTACCCATCAGCGGCGAGTGCGCGAAGGTCGCTCCCCCGAGGCGGCCCAGCCCGATCGCGTACCCGGCCCAGGCCACGCTGGCCAGCGCCGTGAACAGGCCGAACTGCCCCATCGGCAGCCGCACCGACCCGGAGGTCATGGCGGTCGCGGTGCGTCCGTAGGGCAGGAACCGCCCGGCCAGGATGGCCACCCCGCCGTAGCGCAGCAGCGCCCGTTCGGCCTTCTCCTTGGCGATGACCAGCTTGCCGTTCCGCACCCGGCCACCCGCCTTCCGGCCGAGCACATACGCGATCCGGTCGCCGGCCATCCCGCCCGCCACCACGGCCGCGACCAGCGCCATCAGGTTGGGCCGGCCGCTCGCCGACAGCGCGCCCAGCCCGATCACGACCGTCTCGGACGGCATGACCGGGATGAACCCGTCGATCATCACGGCGACCAAGACGACGGCGTACAGCCATGGCGACGAGATCAGCGGCATCAGGTGGTCAAGCATGTCTTCGACGGTACGAATCTCGAGCCCGCCCCACGATGGTGCTCCCCCGTGGATCAGTGGTGGGGCTAGCACCACCATCTCTTAAGCTTCCTAGGGTGATCGCTCACCCGGGACTGCGCTTCGCCGACCACACCGTCACCGTGCCGCTCGACCACCACCGGCCGGACGGCGACACCATCGAGGTCTTCGCCCGTGAGGTGGTGGCCGCGGAGAACACCAGGAAAGACCTGCCCTGGCTGCTGTTCCTGCAGGGCGGGCCGGGTGGCAGGTCCCCACGGCCGGTGCGCGCGGGCGGCTGGATCGAGCGCGCCGCGCGTACCCATCGCATCTTGCTTCTCGACCAGCGCGGCACGGGACGCAGCACGCCGGTGGCCGCCCGGACCATCGCCGGCCGGACCGACGCCGAGCTAGCCGCGTACCTGCGGCTCTTCCGCACCGACAGCATCGTCGCGGACGCCGAGGTGCTGCGGGAGCGGGTGGCCGGCGGCGCCCGATGGGACACGCTCGGGCAGAGCTACGGCGGGTGGATCACGATGGCCTACCTGTCCGCGGCGCCGCAGGCCCTGCGCACCTGCTATGTCACCGGTGGCATGCCCGGCCTGACGGCCACCGCCGACGACGTGTACGCCCGCACCTACCCGCGCGTGGCGGCCAAGAACGCCGAGTTCTACCGCGCGTTCCCTGACGACGCCGCCGCCGTCCAGCGGATCGCCGGCCACCTGCGGGAGAACGACGTCCGGCTGCCCGACGGCGACCGGCTGACCGTCGGGCGGCTGCGGCGGCTCGGGCTGGCGTTCGGGATGAGCTACGGGTACGCGCAGGTGCACTGGCTGCTCGACGAGGCCTGGCACGGCGCCGAGCTGTCCGACACCTTCCGGTACGCGGTGATGGCGCAGACCGGCTACGTCGACCAGGCGCTGTCCGCGCTCCAGGAGTTCATCTACGGGCAGCATGGCGTGGCCACCGGCTGGGCGGCGGAGCGGGCCATGGCCGTACGCCCGGAATTCGCCGCCGACGCCGACCCGCTGCTGTTCACCGGCGAGATGATGTACCCCTGGATGTTCCGGGAGATCGCGGCGCTGCGGCCGTTCGCGGGCGCGGCCGACCTGCTGGCCGCGGCCGACGACTGGCCCGCCCTCTGGGACCCGGCCCGCCTGGCCGCCAACGAGGTGCCGGTGTACGCGGCCGTCTACGCCGACGACATGTACGTCGACGCCGGCCTGTCCCTGGAGACGGCTGCCACCGTGGGCAACGTGCGCACCTGGGTAACCAACGAACACGAGCACGACGGCCTGCGTACGTCGGGCGACGCCGTGCTCGGCCACCTGATGGACATGGCCGCGGGCCGGCTCTAGGCCGTTCCCCCGGGCGCCCATGCTTGCGCCGTGCTCGCCGCTGTTCCGATCAGGCAGGCTCATGGGATGCCTTCGGCAGATGTGCGGAAGCCTCCGTCGGATGCGGTGCAGGTGTGGTTTCCCATGTCCGGTGGACCAGCCTCCGCGCTGGGCGTTACCGCCGAGGTGTTGCCGCCCGATCGGGTTCGCCTCCTCTTCGCGCCATGGGCCGCGTTGAACGCCGCGAGGGCCGACGTCTACCGAGTGCGGAAGGAAGAGGACGGCCGGCTGTGGGCTGAGGAGAAGCTCGAGGCCTCCGGTTACTGCGCGATCCGACGACTCATCGCCCGCCTCGTCCTCGCTGTCGCCGCGGCCGGCGCCGCCACCCTCAGCCTCGCGGCCCCGGCGTCCGCCGCGTCCTCCTCATCCGCCGACTACTACGGGTCGACCGAGGACTGCGTCGTCGTCAAGCACGACGTGGGTTGGGTCAACCAGACCGTCTACTTCCAGAACAACTGTGGCCGGACGATCACCTTCCGGGTCTTCCGGGCGGGGGCGAGCCTGCCCTGCGTGGCGGTCGAGCCCGGCGAGCAGGGCGGCTGGCGGTGGAACCGGGCCGCCTGGGTCACCGGCTACGAGCTCGACTGCGAGTTGGAGGAGTAGCCCGCCGATCAAGCTCAGCGCGGCTCGGTGGCTGGACCAGCGTCCGGCCCCCGAGCTGAGCCGGTCGGCATCGCTGACCACCGGCCGGTTCGCGCCGGGATCGTCGATGTCCCGGCCTGGCGGCCCTGCGCTTGACCATCGCAGCCGGGCGCACAATCTGCGGCGTGAGAGTGTGTCTCTACGTCAGAACCACGGGCGGTTGCGTTCAGCGCGACGCTGTCACGGCGATGTGGCCAGAGTGAAGCGCACCTGCTGGGTCAGATGGATTCGGCCGTCGGTGCCGCGAGCTTCTTCCAGGTGTTGGCCGGCGACGGCCTTGACGGTGTCGTGGTCGGCGTCCGGGATGGCCTCCCACATCGCTCGCTGGCCATGCGATCGGCTGAATTCATGCCACTCGTCGACGTCTGCGAACGTCACCTCGGCGTCGAAGTGGGTCGTCCGCACGCCGGTGTATCCCGCTGCGCTGACCAGCTCCTCGACGCCCGCGTCGCTGCTGAAAGGCCCGGCGGCACCGGTCGTCCGGGCGTCCAACATTCTTGCCGGTAGATATGGCCGGAAAGTCGCATCGACCGCTTCCCACGCCGGATCGCGGTGTCCGAAGGTCGAGATCGCCAGCCGGCCGCCCGGCGCGGCGAGGCGTCGCCACGCGATCAGGGCCGCGAGCGGATCGGGCAGGAAGAACACCACCAAGGACGAAACAATGAGGTCGTAACCGGCCGTCGGCAATGTCGGCGACGAGGCATCCATGACCTGAACGTCGATGTTCGAAAGACCGCGGCCGGCGAAGTCGGCCTCGCACGCCTCGATCATCCGGGGGGACAGGTCGATACCGGTGACATGACCGTCGCGGCCGACCGCCTCGGCCAGAGCGATCGTGGCGGCCCCCCGCCCGCACCCGACGTCAAGGGCCCGCGCGCCCGGCGCGGGCGCGGCCAGGCGGACCAGTTGGCGCGCGATGGGGGTGAACCACGGCACCCCCACTCCGTCGTAGACGTCAGCCACCCGGTCGAACACCGCCGCTACCGCCGCACTTCGTGCCGCCCGCTCTGTCAGGTCCACCCGGTGATTCTGTTCCGCGTCACCGTTCGCAACAAGAGCTTTCCGGACAGGTCAATCCACCGGGCGGTCCGCTAGCCGAGCAGCGCCGCGACCACCACGAGGGTCACCGCCGAGACGGCCGTGGACAGCACGATGACGTCGCGGGCGAACGGCGCGTTGCGGCCGTAGTGGCTGGCGAAGACGTAGACGTTCTGGGCGGTGGGCAGGGCCGAGGTGACCACGGCGGCGAGCAGCATCGGCCCGTCCAGGCCGAACAGGAAACGGCCGATCAGGTACGCCAGCAGCGGCTGGACCACCGACTTGAGCAGCACCGCGGCGCCGCGCTCGGCGGCGTCCGGCCCGGACCGCAGCGGCCGGCTCCCCCGCAGCGACATACCCAGCGCCAGCAGCGTCATCGGCACCGCCGCGCCGCCCAGCAGGGCGAAGGGCTCCAGCACCGGGCGCGGCGGGTCGACGCCGCTGAGCATGATCGCGATGCCGGCGGCGGAGCCGATCAGCAGCGGGTTCCGCAGCGGCAGGGCGGCCAGCCGGCGCCAGGACGGCCGGCCCTCGCCGGTCGCCACGTCCAGCACGGCGAGGGCGGTCGGGCTGGCCAGCAGCACCTGGAACATCAGCACCGGCGCGATGAAGCCGACGTCGCCCAGGATGTAGGCGGCGATCGGGATGCCCAGGTTGCCGGCGTTGACGTACCCGGCGGCAAGCGCGCCCACGGTCAGGTCGGCGACGTCCCGGTTGTGCCGCAGCCGGGCGAACAGGACGTGCAGGGCGGAGACGGCGAGCGTGCTGAGCACGAAGGTGGCCAGGGCGGCGGTGAAGATCCGGCCGGGCGAGGAGCGGGCCAGGGTGCTGACCATCAGGGCCGGCGCCAGCACGTAGAACGCCAGCCGGGTCAGCGTCGCCTGCCCGGCGTCGCCGAGCAGGCCGAACCGGGCGACCAGGTAGCCGACCAGCACGAGCACCCAGATGACGGCGAAACCGGTGACGACCTGCAGCACCCGCCGGACGTTACCTCGTGAACCAGCGCAGGTCCTCGACCTCGGGCGGAAGATCCCCAGCCGCTTCGTACGGAGGGTCCGGCCGTCCCCGCAGCAGACGCGACGCGTACTCCAGGGCTTCCTCCCCCACGGGGCCCTCATCGGCCGGGGCCGCGGCCATCAGATCGAAAAGACTGACCACCGCGGGTACGAACGACTTGTGCCGCCAGATGCCCGTACGCGGATCGAAGTCGTAGTCCGGCCGCAGGCGGCGGCCGTAGCGGGCGATCAGGGCAACCGCCTCGATGATGTGGTCGACCACCGCCGGCGACTCCAGGTAGCTGAAGCTCAGCCTGGTCCAGCCCGGTTTGACGCCCGCCCAGCCGGCGCCGATCGCCGCCCGGAACCGTGCCGAGCGCTCGGCGTCGACCCCGAGGAGCCGGTGCCCGTACGGGCCGGCGCACGAGCAGCCGCCCCGGGACTGGATGCCGAACAGGTCGTTGAGCAGGGCCACCACGAAGTTGTGGTGCAGGACCCGGTCGCCGTCGCGGATCAGGAACGACACGATCGGCAGCCGGTCGGCGTCCAGGTCGCCGAGCAGCATCAGCTCGGGGATGTCGCGCCAGCGGTCGCGGGCCCGCCGCCAGTACTCCTGTTCCCGTTCGGCGATCAGGTCGGCGCCGATCGCCTCCCGGAGAGAGAAGACCAGCCCGGCCCGGATCGATTCGACGATCGCCGGGGTTCCGCCCTCCTCCCGGGCGACCGGATCGGCGACGTAGTCGTGCGTCGTCGCGTCGACGAAGGCCACCGTGCCGCCCCCGGGCGCCGTCGGGACGGCGTTGCGCAGCAGCTCACGCCGCACGACCAGGACGCCCGGCGTCTGCGGGCCGCCGGGGAACTTGTGCGGCGACAGGAACACCGCGTCCTTGCCGGCCATGCCGATCGGCCGGTGCGGGCCGGCCGCGGCGTAGTCCCAGAACGACAGGGCGCCGTGCGCGTGGAGCAGCTCGGCGATCGCGTTCACGTCGGTCAGCAGGCCGGTCACGTTGGACGCGGCCGAGAACGTGCCGATCCGCAGCGGCCGGTCGGCGTGCCGGATCAGCTGGCGCTCCAGGTCGTCGAGGTCGAGGCGCCCGCGCTCGTCGGCCCCGATCGGCACAACGTCGGCGCTGCTCTCCCGCCACGGGAGCTCGTTGGAGTGGTGCTCGAACGGCCCGACGAACACCACCGGGCGCCGGCCGTCCGGCCTGGGCGTACGCAGCCCCAGGACGCCGACCAGCTTGTTCACCGCGGCCGTCGCCCCCGACCCGCAGAACAGCACCACGTCGTCCGGCCCGCCGCCGACCGCCCGGTGTACGGCCGCCCGGGCCTGCTCGCGGAGGCCGCCGGTGTAGCGGCCGGTCGCCGACGCCTCGGTGTGCGTGTTGGCGTACCGCGGGAGCACCTGCCGGCGGATCGTCTCCTCGATCAGGTCGAGCGCCTGCGCGGAGGCGGTGTGGTCGGCATAGATCAGCCGGCGCCGGCCGTAGGGGCCGTCGAGCACCTGCCCCGTACCGATCACACCCTCTTGGATCTTGACCAGCAGATCTTCGTTCACACCTGGTCAATCGTTCACCACCGCCCGGGAGTTCGGCGCCTGCCCGTTCCGACCTCCGGCGGTGTCCGGACGGGCCGAGATCACCGTCAGACCTCGGGGGTGGCCTTGACCGTGAACGGGTTGAAACCCCAGATCCGCGACCCGGAACGCGGGACGGCGAAGGCGTACCAGTCGTCACCGAGCGCTTCGAACACGACGTCGCGGGCGGTGTCTCCCATGCGGGGCGACGGTCGCACGCCGGGCGTGCACCGCACCAGACCGGAGAAGTACGACATGCCACTGTCCTTGGTCACGTAGGCCACGCAACCGTCGTGGCTCCACACGGCCGAGAAGCGGTACAGGCCGTAGCTCCCGCCGGGCGGCGCCGTCGCCAGCCGCTCCAGTCCCGGACGATGCAGCGGGAACAGCGCCCGGCCGGCCACCCCCGAGCAGGCCACCACCATGGTCACGACGGACACCACCGGCAGCACCGACCGGACCGCCCAGGACCGGCCGCTCAGCGACACCGCCCAAACCACGGCGGCCCCCGCCCACAGACCCATGGCCGTCCACAACCAGGTCAGGTAGCCACCGGGCAGAACCACCCCGTACAGCAGCGCGACGGCCGCCACCAGGGCGAGGGCGATCGGCCACCAGGTGCGGGATCGGCTCACGCCGACACGCTACCGAGCCGGGGCAATCCGAAGCGCGGGGTAGTGCTGGCTGTACCGGCGGGTGGGTAGTCACCGGGATGGATCTTGTCCGTCGCGGAAAATAGCGTTCTCGGTATGACCACGACAAAGAACTTTCGCAGCCTGGCGGTGGGCCTGACCGCCGCCGCCGTCCTCGCCGCGGGCGTTGGAGTCGCCCACGCCGACGTCATCGGCGGCGCGCCGGCCGGCGGCGCCGAGACCCTCACGGCCGCCACCCGCTCCGGTTGGGAAGGTGTCACTCGCGAGCAGGTGCGGATCGACTTCGGCAAGGGCTGGGTCACCAACGCCGAGCTCACCTACCCGAGCAGTGCCACCGGCCGCCTGCCGCTGGTCGTCTTCCTGCACGGCAGCGGTCGCAACGACATGAATCAGACGCTGCCGGACGGCAAGGGCTCGACCTTCGTCCCGCTCGCTCAGGCCGCCAGCCGGGAAGGTTATGCGACCTTGCGCTTCAACAAGCGCGGCGTGACCGACGTCGGGCCGGTGGAGAGCACCGATCCGGCCCAGCTGATGCCGAAGAACCCGTACCAGCAGATTCAGCTGGACGCCGCCTCGGTCGTACGGTTCGCCGCCCGGACGTCGAAGGTGGACCCGGCGAAGATCTTCCTCCTCGGTCACAGCGAGGGCACCAACGTGGCCGCCAACCTGGCCGCCGACCCGAAGAGGTTCGGCATCCCGAAGCCGGCCGGTGTGGTCGAGATGGGGGTGGTCGGCAAGCCCATCAAGGATCTGCTGACCTTCCAGATCTACGGCCGGCTGCTGACGCAGATGCACGACGAGTTCGACATCGACGGTGACGGCCAGCTGACCGCCGTCGAGGCGACCGACGGCCTGGTGGGCCAGCCGAAGGAGATCGCCGACCAGTTCCGCTCCGTGCTGCTCGACGGCAAGAAGGTGCGGCCCGGCACCGACCGGAACCACGACGGCCGGATCGCGATCGACGCCGAGGCCGGCCCGGTGCTGCGCAAGGCCACCCACATCGACGACTACCCGAACGTGCCGGGCCTCGACCCGTACGTGGTCGCCTACGCCAAGGACCTCGGCCGCTTCCCGACCGTGACGCAGGCGCTGCCCAAGTTCGCCGGCCCGACGCTGCTGCTCAACGGTGAGAACGACATCCAGACCCCGGCCCGCGCCGCGATCGTCGCCGACGCCGCCGTCGCCGCGGCCGGCAACAAGGACCACAAGCTCGTCATCTACCCCGGCATGGCCCACACCATGAACATCACCCCGAAGTTCACCCCGGTGTTCGGCGAACCCGACCGGCAGGTCATCACCGAGATCCAGGGCTGGCTCAAGTCCCACCGCTGAGAACCCCTGCGAAGCGGCCGCCGACCAGGCGGCCGCTTCGGTGTGGATTGCCGCGACGGCCTAGGTGGTCAGCCCGAACCGTTCGACGATGCCCGGCAGCCAGTCCGGCTCGCCGAACTGCAGGCCGTAGCGTTCCGCGAGGTCGCCGCCCTCCCCGGCCGCCACCGGCCCGGCCGCGATCAGCTCCGCCACCTCGCGGAAGAAGTGCTCGAAGCCGGCCGGCGTGATGATCTCGATCATCCGGGCGGGGACCGCGCCGGCGTTCCACATGGCGTGCAGCTCGCCGCGCGGCTTGGTGATGTAGCCGCCCGGCCCGAGCACCACCTCCCGGTCGCCCGAGCGGAAGCCGATCTCGCCCTCGGTGACGATCGAGTACTCGTCCTCCCGCGTGTGCAGGTGAGGCGACACGAGCGCGCCCACCGGGAAGGGATGCTCGACGATGGCCAGCGCGCCGCCGGTGTCCTCGCCCCACAGCTTGAAGTGCACGCCGATGTCGCCGAGTTCGCCCACGCGTCCGCCGCCCGGCTCGACCACGGTCAACGGCGGCGGCTTCGATGTCGTCATGCGATGTGCCTACCGCATCCGGTGGGCCTCCGGCCAACAAATACGGGCCATCACCGGCGCCAGGCGGACACCAGCGCCGAGTACGGGCCGGGCACCTCGGCCAGGGTGCGGTGCGGGCCCGACTGCACGAGGCTCGACGCCAACATGCTGGCCGCGATCGGCTTCCCGGACGGCGGCGGGGCGCTGCTGATCGTGCAGACCGACGGCGGCCCGGAGGAGGCGGCGCGGGCGATCGAGGTGCTCGGCCGGACCGCGACGACGCTGCGATCCACCACCGGTCCGGCCGAGACCACCGCGCTGCCGGCCGCCCGCCGAGCACGGGGTGGGCACGCTGAAACGCGCCTGGCTGGCCCGCGAGCTGGGCGAACAGAACCTCGACCTGCAGCTGCAGATCAAGGCCCTGTTCGACCCCCACAACATCTTGAATCCCGGCAAAGCCCTTTAGTTGATGCCGTGCCGCGCCGCCGCGATCTGCGGCCACGACTTCGGCTGAGATGACACGGCCTTGGCGGATTTCGCCAGGGGCGGGCGGCCGGGTGTGTAGAGCCAGGTCTGGAAGAAGGCGTCCAGGTCCTGGCCGGAGATCTGCTCGGCCAGCGCGATGAACTCGGACGTGACGCCGTCGCCGTAGCGTTGGCTCGCGGCCCACCCGCGGAGGATGGCGAAGAACTTCTCGTCGCCGACCTTCTCGCGGAGGTATTGCAGGGTCAGGGCGCCACGGTCGTAGACGGCGCCGTCGAAGAGGCGGTCGGCGCCGGGGTCGCCGGGCAGCACCTGCCAGAACGGGTCGTCGGCCGGGTAGACCTCGTGGTAGACGTACGACGCGAGCTCCGCCGTCGTACCCTCGCCCTGCTCCTCGCTCCACAACCACTGCGCGTAGGACGCGAAGCCCTCGTTGAGCCAGATGTCCTTCCACTGCCCCACCGAGACCGAGTCGCCGAACCACTGGTGGGCCAGCTCGTGCACGATCAGCGAGTTGTTCGAGCCGCGGGCGAACGACGCGCCGTCGTACACCGGCCGGGTCTGGTTCTCGAGGGCGAAGCCCTGATCACCGGCGGCGGTGACCACACCGCCGCGCGCGCCGAACGGGTACGGCCCGAACAGCCCGGCCTCCCAGTCGAGGATCTCGTCGGTGCGCTCCACGCTGGTCTTCGCGGCCGCGAGGGCCGCCGGGGCCAGACGCTTGTTGTACGCCGTGACGATCGGGCTGCCGTCGGCCGAGGTGTCCTGGTAGGTCTCGAAGTCACCCAGGGCCAGGAACGCCAGGTACGGGGCCTGGGGCCGGTCCTGCCGCCACGACCACCGGTTCCACCCGCCGATCACCGGCTGCGCCCAGCGCGTCGGCACGCCGTTGGAGATGGCCTCGATGCCGTCGGGTACGAGCACCGACACGTCGTAGGTGGCCTTGTCGGTGGGGTGGTCGTTGCTCGGGTACCACCACCACGAGATCTCCGGCTCGTTCACCGCCAGGGCGCCGTCCGGGGTGCGGTTCCACGAGGTGAAACCGGAGGCGACGACGTTCGAGGGCACGTCGTCGTACTCGACCACGATGGTCAGCGGCGTGCCGGCGGCGACCGGCCGGGCCGGCGTGACGACGAGTTCGTGATCACCCTGCCGGGCGTACGTGGCGGGCCGGTTGTTGACCCGCACCGACGTCGTGGCGAGCACGAAGTCGAGGTTGAACGCGGAGAGGTCCTGGGTGGCGGTGGCGAGGATGGTGGTGGTGCCGGTCAGCCGGTCGGTGCCCGGGTAGTAGCGCAGGCGGATGTCGTAGTGGGCGACGTCGTAGCCGCCGTTGCCGTACTCGGGGTAGTAGACGTCGCCGGCGCCGGGACTTCCGGGCGCCGGGGCGGCCTGGGCCCCGGACTGGACGGTCAGCACGGCGGCGAGGACAGCCGCCGTGACGGTGAGACTTCTGCGGAGCACGAAGGTCCCCTTCCATGAAGATCCGACTCGCGGAAGGTACCAACGGATTGATAACAATAAAGTTCAGCTTTTGCCACATTTGCCGGGTGGCTCAGGCTGACGGGCCCGAGCGGCGGTAGGCCAGCAGGGCCAGGACCACGGCAATCACGCCGAGGACGGTGCCGGCGATGCCCCAGACGCCGGGCGAATCGATAGCCTTCCGGGCATGAATCGCTTGGGCCTGCTCCTGCTCGCCGTCCTGGACCGGCTCGCAGAACGTTCCCCGGTCTGAGGTAGCACTCCGGGCCGCTCCGCACATGTACGGGCCGGACGCGTTCTCCGCGCGTCCGGACCCGACAGGAGCAACCGATGACGTCAGCGACCGTGGAACGCCCGGCCGCGCCACCCAGCCCTCCCGGCGAGCGGCGGGCGCCGCGGCTGTACGCGCTGGACGGGCTGCGGCTGGTCTGCGCGCTGGCCGTGGCCGGGTTCCACTTCGGGAACTCGTGGCGGCTGGACGGCGTGCACGGCGGCTCGTACCACCTGCCCGGCGCGGCGCCCGTCCTGATCTACGGCTTCCTCGGGGTGGAGACGTTCTTCCTGATCAGCGGGTTCGTGATCATGATGAGCGGGTGGGGCCGCACGGTACGCCAGTTCGCCGTCTCCCGCGCCGCCCGCCTCTACCCCGCCTTCTGGGCCGGGGTCCTGCTGACGACGCTCGTGGCCACCCTGCTGCCGATCAGCGGCGGGCTCCCGTTCAGCCGCCTGCCCGAGGGCGGCCGTGACGTCGTCGTCAACCTGACCATGCTCGCCGAGCCGCTGAACGTCCCGCTGGTCGACACCATCTACTGGACCCTCTGGTACGAGATCCGCTTCTACCTGATCGTCGCCTGCCTCATCGCCGGTGGGCTGACCGATCGTCGCGTGAAGATCTTCGGCGCCGGCTGGCTGGTCGCGGCCCTGGTGCTGCCCGCCTTCCCCGGCGCTTGGCTGACCGAGCTGGTGATGCCCGGCTTCGCCCCCTACTTCATCGCCGGGATGACGCTCTTCCTGCTCCGGCGCCACCGCCGTGACGGCTGGCTGTGGCTGCTGCTGGCGGCCTGCTGGCTGGTCAGCCTGCAGCGGGTGCACCTGCGGGTGCTCGACCTGCGGCCCGGCTTCGCGGTGGCCGAGTGGCCGGCCCTTGTCATGATCACCCTTGTGTACGGGATGCTGCTGGCCATCGCGCTCGGGGCCGCCGACCGGCTGCGGTGGCGGTGGCTGGTGACGGCGGGCGCGCTCACGTACCCGTTCTATGTGATCCACCAGCGTGCCGGATACAGCCTGATCCGTACCCTGCAGGCCCGCACCGGCTGGGACGCCGGCGTGGTGATCGCCCTGGTCGTGGGCGCCCTGCTCGCGACGGCCTGGCTGATACACCGGCTCGTCGAGCGCCCGCTGGCGCCGCGGCTGACCAGATTTCTCTCGGCTCGGCATTTCTCTCGGATCGGCGGGTAGCAGGTGGTGCCGTGCCGGACATGAGGCGGATATGAGACGACCGGACGCCGAGACCGCCTTCCGCGAGCTCTTCGAGGCGGCGTACGACGACCTGCTGTGTTTCGTCGAACGGCGGATCCACCTGGCCGTGGCCGACGACGTGGTGGCCGAGGTCTTCCTGGTCGCGTGGCGCCGCTTCGACACCGTGCCGGAACCGCTCGACGAGGCCCGCGCCTGGCTGTTCACCGCCGCGCACAACGTCCTGCGCAACGGCCGGCGCAGCCACCAGCGTCAGCACAGCCTCGCGCTGCGCATCCAGCAGGAGCCGGATGACACCGGTGGCACCGAGGCCGACGGGGTGGCCGCCCGCATCGACCTGGGCCGGGCCTGGCAACGCCTCTCCCTGGCCGATCAGGAGGTGCTCACCCTCACCGTCTTCGAGGGCCTGACCGGCACGCAGGCCGCCCGCCTGCTGAACATCTCCCGCCCCGCCTTCAGCCTCCGCCTCCTCCGCGCCCGCCGCCGCCTCCACCACCTGCTCCGGCCGCAACCCGAGAACCCGCCGCTCCGGCCGCAACCCGAGAACCCGCCCCTTCGGCCGCAACCCGAGAACCCGCCCCTTCGGCCGCAACCCGAGAACCCGCCCCTTCGGCCGCAACCCGAGAGGCCGCCGCCTCGGCTGCAACCCGAGAGCCCGCCGCTTCGGCCGCAACACGGGAGCCCGCCCGCGGATAGCCCACCCGTGCCCCGGCCGCGGCCGGAGCACGCGCGACCTCACCCCACGCGACCGGGGCAGGCGCCCGCCGCACACCCCACCACCACCGGAGCGTCAGCATGAAGCACAACCTCGACCGGGCGCTCCACGACGCCGCCGAGCCGGTGCCCGCCCGCGTCACGGAGCCGTTCGCCCAGCAGCTGCTCGACGACATCCTGCGCAGCGACCCCGGCACCGCCGCGCCGACCGGCGCGGCGCCCATGGCGGCGGGCGGCGCGGCGCCCATCACGGAGACCGGCGCCGTGCCCATCACGCCGGGCGGCGCGGCGCCGATCGCCCCCTCGCGTTCTCGACCGCGTCCCCGGCTGCGCCTGGCCGTCGCGGGCGCGGCCCTGGCCCTGGCCGCGACCGCCGTCCTCGCCGTGAACAGCGTCGGCGCCGAACGCGCCTACGCCTCGTGGACCCCCGACCCCAGTCCCCTGCCCGCCGCCGAGGCCCAGGCCCTCATCGGCATGTGCCTCCCGCCGAGCACGGCGGCGGGCGCCCGCGTCGCGATCAGCGAGAAGCGGGGCCGGTACGCGTTCGTCAACGTGGTGACCGCCGAGGACAGCCGGACCTGCTTCCGCGACCGCTCCGGCGGCGTACACGAGTCCAGCATCCTGCTGGGCCCGGCCGGCGCCGAGCAGCTCGGCGCCAGGGGCATCGAGATGTACGCCTGGCCCCAGTTGCGTACCGGCGAGGGCTGGGCCCGCCTGATGGCGGGACGTCTGGGCTCCCAGATCACCGGTGTCACGATCACCGTCCGGGGCGGCGGCGAGACTCGCGACGTGCGGGCCACCGTGCGCAACGGCTACTTCGCGGCCTGGTACCCGGAGGACGACCGGGGGTTGCAAACCAACGACACCACACTGCGGCTCCAGTTCGCCGACCACCGCCCCGGCCGCAACCTGGACGCCGGCGATCTGCTCATCCAGCCCGTGCTCGACTAGGGGCCAATCGATCAGCCGAGCCCGGTCTCGTACGCCCGCAGCACGGTCACCACCGCCCGGTTTCCGGCCGGGCCGGCGACGGTCGCGCGCAACGAGACGAAGCCGGCGGCGGGGTTGTCCACGCGCAGCGTCCGGCGGTCGCTCATCGGGGCGGGCCGCCACGTGCGTCCGTCGTCGATCGAGTATTCCGCGCTCAGCGTGTCCCCCCGCGCCACGGTGGCCGGGATGGAGAACCGCCCCGGCGGCGCGATGTTGTCGTCGTCGAGGCGAGGGCGGAAACCCACCGTGGGCAGCGGCAGGGCGGTGTCACCGTTCGCCGAGGAGAAGGTCCACACGCCACTGACCGAGGTCGACAGCCGGAACGGCGCGGACCGGGTCGCCGACATCTCCAGCCGGTAGTTTGTCGGCTCGGGCGGCACCTCGAACTCCGCGTAGTCGGCCGGCTCCTCGCCGACCAGCTCGCCGCCGGCGTAGAGCGCGGTCCGGGCGCGGTCGGTCGCCGACCGGGTCCACTGTCCGTCGCCGGAGGCGAACAGCGGGATGCCGGCCACGATCACGTCGCCGGACCGGGCCGCGGTGAACCGGGTGTCATCGACCGCCGGCGCGAACACCGCCCGGTTCCACCGCTGGCGATACACCCGGCCGGCGGCCAGCCGCTGGGCCGGGCCCACGGCGATGCTGTGATCACCCTCCTCGAACCGGCCCAGCCATCGCACGCCGCCGTCGGTGTTGACGTGTTCCGTGCGCACGGCCGGCACCGCGAACCGGTGCGCCGCGGTCAGCCCGCCGACGCCGTCGTCCCAGATCGGCACGTTGGTCTTGAAGCCGTCGACGCCCGCCGCGTTCCGCGCGTACCCGGCCTTGATGGTGGCCAGCTCGCCCGCACTGACCTTGCGCGTGAGGCCGGTGAAGAAAGTGCCCTTCCGGCGGTACGCGACGTCGTACGAATGCGCGCCGTCGAAGGAGGCGGCCACCGAGCTGTGGAAGCCGTCGACCTTCTCGTGCGGGCCGACCAGCGCGGTGAACGTGTCGCCGGCCCGCTCCGCGAACGTGATGGCCCCGATGAACTGGGGCTGCCACAGGGTGTCGACGCCGATCTGGGTCAGGCGGGCATCCGTCGCGGGCACGGTGATGTCGAACGGCCGGCCACGGCGGGCGTCCAGGGTGACCGTCTCGGGGCCGTCCACCACGAGCCGCGGCTGCACGAGCATGGTCTGGCCGGCCTCGCCGGTGATCCAGCCGTACAGGCCGTAGTCGCCCTTCGGCAGCCGCAGCGCCTCGACCGCATCCGGGCCGCCCAGGTTCACCACGCCCGGCCCGTCGAGCCGGTTCAGCGAGGTGTAGTGGTCGCCGGCGGGCTCGCCGTCCCGGCCGATGTGACGCACCGTGACGTCGTAGCTCTCCACCTCGCGGTTCACCGCGACCGGCGTCTCCACCTTCACGCCGCCGGGGCCGATGGCGATGATCCGGCCGGTCTTCAGGCCGTCGCTGCCCGCGCCGTTGGTGTCGGCGGTCACCGTGGTCGTCGCGCCGCCGCCGGCCGGCACCGTGACCTCGGCCGCGCCCAGCGTGAAGGTGCCCGCGCCGTCCTCGAGGGCGAGACCCAGGGTGATCGGCCCGGCTCCTTCGTTGCGGTACGTGAGGGTCCTCGTCACGGGTTCGTCATCGTCGTGCGGCCACGCCTGGCGGCCGAAGCTGACGCTGCCCTCGTCGGCCCACACCGCCTGGCGCACCGCGCGGGCCACGTCGACCCGGCCGGCGCCCTGGCCGAAGGCGTCGACACCGGGCGTCGGCCGAGCGGTGCCCATCAGCAGCGCCTTGCGTTGTCCCGGCGACCAGCCGGGGTGCTGCTGGGCGACGATCGCCGCCGCGCCGGCCACGTGCGGCGCGGCCATGGAGGTGCCGTCGAGGCTGACGTATCCGTCGCCGGCCGGCGTGCCACCGGTGCCATGCGCCGCCGCGGCGGCCACGATGCCCACGCCCGGCGCGGTGATGTCCGGCTTGATGGCGTCGTCGCCGTCGCGCGGGCCACGGCTGGAGAAATCGGCCAGCCGGTCCTCATCGTCGACGGCGCCCACGGTCAGCGCCGACCGCGCGCTGCCGAGCGGGCCGATCGTTCCCGCGCCGCCGTCGTTGCCGGCCGCCACCACGAACAACGCGCCGTACCTCGCGGTCAGGTCGTCGACCGCCTGCTCCAACGGGTCGACACCCTCGGTGTCCCGGCCGCCGAGACTCATGCTGACCACCGGAGCGATCCGGGCGGCCCACTCCATCCCGGCCAGGACGGCCGACTCGGCACACCGGTCGACCTCGCACACCTTGCCGATCGCCAGCCGCGCCCCGGGCGCCACGCCACGGAGCCGGCCGCCGGACCGGGCGCCGCTGCCCGCGATGGTCGAGGCGACGTGGGTGCCGTGTCCCACGGTGTCATCGGCGGACGGGTCGGAGGTGAAGTTCTCCACGGCGGCCAGCCGACCGGCGAAGTCCGGGTGGGTCGCGTCGATGCCCGAGTCGAGCACCGCGACCGTGACACCGGTGCCATCGAGCCCGGCCTGCCACGCCACCGGCGCCCCGATCTGCGGCACGCTGACGTCGAGCGCGAGCGTCCTCCGCCCGTCCAGATGGATCCGCTCGACTCCGGGCCGCAGCACCCGGCCGGTGGCCGTGGTCATGGTGGCCGCGTCCCAGAAGGCGCCGGGACGCACCCGCGCCGCGAGCATGCCGACCCCGGCGAGATCGCGGTCCACCCGGGCCGCAGCGCCGGTTGCCGCCCGCGCGGCCGCCGGCCCCTTGCGGTTTCCCGAGCGCGGGTACGAGATGAGCACCGGCAACGCCTCAGCGGGACGGCCGAGATCGCGCAGCGTGGTGACGTCGAACAGCCGCTGGTCGAGGCGCCCGTCGCGCACGAGGGGCAGGGCGTCGGCCGGCACGACGTACCGATGACCCGGGCTTGTCCAGCCGACGAACCGGACACCCGCCCGACCGGGCCCGCGCGTCACCGAGATCGCGTCGCCGGCCACCGTCACCTGGTCACCGGTGACAAGCGTGACGGTCGCCGGAGGCGCCATGGGGGCGGGGGCGGGGGCGGGCGCCGATCGCGGAGCGGCCACCGGAACCAGCACGACAGCCATGGCGATGGCGAGCAGCCTCATGCGATCTATTGTGGACCATCGATGTCCCGCCGGCGAGGGTCGGCGGTCCGGGGCGCGAAGGTGCTCGCCAGCCGGTCGAAGGCCTCGCGAACACCGCCTGGGACGTCGACGTGCGCGATGAACCCGCGCCCGGCCGGCGGGACGGCCTCGTCAGCCGACCGCCGTTCGGAACGCCTCCTTGACCGCGCTCGCGCCCGCCGTGACCACCGCCGCCGCTCCGGCCGCCGCCCCGCGCACGGCCGTGGCCACCACCTGCGGTCCGGCCGGCGGCACCCGGTCGACGATCGCCGCCCACTCCTGGTCCTCCAGCGGGAACGGGTTGCGCCCGCCGGCCATCCGCAGGATCAGCGCGTGCGCGAACCGCGGGTCCCCCTCGAGCTTCTCGCGCCCGATCGGCCGGTTCACAAAATGCTGGGCGAACTCGACCGGTACGAGCCACTGCTCGCCGTCGCGCCCGGTCCAGTACGGGTCGTCGGCGGTGCCGAAGTGCGGCTCCGCGGTCACGTGCCCGAGCGCGACCACGCCACCGCCCGGCCCGGAGAGCCAGATCGCGACGCCGTCCCCGGCGCTCATCCGCTTCCAGTGCTGCCGGATGGTCCACGTGGTCGCGGTGTGACCGTCGGTGAAGAAGTCACGGATGCGCCAGTGCGAGATGTTGCCCTGCATCAGCCAGTACGCCATGGGATCAGTCTCGCGATCACACGTCGCCACCGTCGGGAAACGGCGTCACCAGCGCAGTTCGAGTGACAGCGGCCCGCGCACGTTGATCGACCGCCGCAGAGCGAAAGAACGTTCGTTCTCTCCGGCCAGCCCCGGCAGCCGCTCGAGCAGGGTCTGAAGTGCGACTTTCGCCATCGCGCGGGCCGGCCCGGCGCCGACACAGGTGTGAACGCCGGCCCCGAATCCGAAGTGGCGCGTCGGCGTGCGGGTCACGTCGAAGCGGGCCGCGTCCGGATAGCGGTCCTCGTCGCGGTTGGCCGAGGCGAACACGAGCAGCACGTCGGCGCCGGCCGGCAGGTTCACGCCGGCGACCGTGGCCGGGCGGGTCGTGCGCCGGAAGAGGGTCGGCACCGGGGACTCGTACCGCAGAACCTCCTCGACCGCGCCCGCCACCAGCTCGGGCCGGCTCCGCAGCAGCGCCCACTGGCCGGGGTGGGCGAGCAGCAGGCGCAGGGCGTTGCCGATGGTGTCGGTGGTGGTGATGTGGCTGGCCCCGAACGTGCTGGCCAGGGTGCCGACCAGCTCGGCCTCCTGATCGAAGGTGAGCGGCTCGTCGCCCGGGGCGAGCGCGGCGATGACGTCGCTGATCAGGTCGCCGGCCGGGGCGGCGCGCCGGCCGCGTACCCGATCGGCCAGCAGGTGCTGGAACGAGACGACCGCGCGGGCGGCGACCTGCTCGTCCTCCTCGGTCAGGTCGGCGCTGCCCAGGCTGAACAGCGCCTCGCTGCCCTGCTTGGCCGCGGCGGCGTCGCCGGGCTCGAGGCCGAACAGCGCGGCGGCGGTCGCCACCGGCAGCGGCGAGGTGAACTGGGTGACCAGGTCGGCGCGGCGGGTGTCGATGAACCGGTCGACCAGGGCGTTGGCCCGCACCCGGATGCCCGGTTCCATGCCCTTGACCCGGCCCGGCTCGGTCAGATGCCGGGCGTACGGCCGGCGGTAGCGGCGGTGGGCGTCGCCGTCGGAGGTGATGTGGTCCGGCTTCGGCGGGTACCCGTCGGCCAGCACGGCGAACGTCGGCGGGTAGAGGGCGCGTACCGGTCGCAGGCTGTGGGCCGAGGAGAAGGTGGCCGGGTCCCGGAGGATGGCGTCGACGTCACGGAAGCAGGTGACGACCCAGGCATCGAGGCGCGGCGAATGGAAGACCGGCTGGTGGTGCCGGGCTTCGGCGTAGAACGTGTACGGGTCGTCGAGGTGTCTTCCGAGGGGGTCGTAGCTCTCCGCGAGCTCGCTGGCCATCGTTCGAGAATGGACGAACGGGCGACTCAGAGCAACGGTGTAACATCGGCCGGCATCGCACCGGCACCGCTCCGCCGACGAGTCCAGAAGAAGGGCCGACATGGCTGACGAACCCGTCCTCGAGGACGACCTCAAGGCGGACGTGCCGCACACGGCCCGCATCTGGAACTACTGGCTCGGCGGCAAGGACAACTTCGCGGTCGACCGGCGGGTCGGCGACGAGGTCCGCGAGATCTTCCCGGTGGTGATCGAGCTGGCCCGGGCCGACCGGCTCTTCCTCGGCCGCGCCGTGCGCTACCTGACCGGCGAGGCCGGCGTCCGCCAGTTCCTCGACATCGGCACCGGCCTGCCCACCCAGGACAACACGCACGAGGTGGCCCAGGCGATGGCCCCCGAGGCGCGCATCGTCTACGTCGACAACGACCCGCTGGTGCTGGCCCACGCGCGCGCCCTGCTGACCAGCAGCGACGAGGGCGCCACCGAGTACCTGCACGCCGACCTGCGCGACCCCGACACCATCCTCCGGGCGGCCGGGTCCACGCTGGACTTCGCCCGGCCGGTGGCGGTCATGCTGCTCGGCATCATGCACTTCGTCAACGACGACGAGCAGCTCCAGCAGATCGTCGACCGCCTGGTCGAGGCGATCCCGTCGGGCAGCTACATCGCCGTGGCCAACACCACCACCGCGGTCAACGGCGACACCACGGCCGAGGCGGTACGGGTGTGGAACATCGACGCCCAGCCGAAACTCAAGCTCCGGAGCCCCGAGCAGATCGCCGGGTTCTTCCGCGACCTCGAGGTCGTCGAGCCCGGCTGGGTCTCCTGCTCCCGGTGGCGCGCCCAGCCCGGCCCGGACGGCAACCTGCCGATCGAGGTCGACCAGTGGTGCGGGGTCGTGCGCAAGCCGTGACCACGTGGACCGCGGACGTCGTGGCCGGGAAGCCGGCCTGGCGGCACGACCCGTCCGGGGTGGTGTTCCGCGAGGTCCCGGGCGGGACGTTCCGGATGGGCCTGTCCGACGACGAGCTCGCGGCGGTACGCGCCATCGAGCGCGACGGCGGCGCCGAAGACGACCTGAGCGGATTCCTCGAGAGCGCACCGGCCGACGCCGGGCCGGTGCGCGTGGTCCGGGTCGAGCCGTTCCTGATCGCGCGTCACCCGCTGACGGTCGCGCAGGTCCAGCACTGGCTGCCCGGCTTCGACGACGACTACGCCAAACACGACGCGTGCGCGGCCCGGCTCGAGGGCGAGCTCGACGACCTGCTCGCGGCGCTGCCGTTCCGGCTGCCCAGCGAGGCCGAGTGGGAATACGCCGCCCGCGCCGGCACGACCGCGCTGACCTTCCGCGGTGATCGGAAGCCCGGCGAGGACCAGCTCCTCGACGACTTCGGCGACGAGGAACGCACGGCGGCCGCGGAGAACGCGTTCGGGCTGGCCGGGTTCGGCTCGGCCAACGAGATCTGCGCGGATGTGTGGATCCCGGGCTTCGTCGACGCCCCGCTGGATGCCCGCCCCCGCCTCGGCGACGGCCCGCGTACCGCCCGCGGCGGGGCCGCCGACCTCTACCCGTGGCAGGGCTGCGACGAGTGGCTGCTCCTGCTGGCGGCCACCCGCTACGAGCACCACCAGTTCACCTCGGTCCGCCCGGCCGCGCCACTACCCTGAGGTTCGATGACAGCAGGACTGTGACAGTAGTACTGTCACTGTTGTGCGCTTCTCCATCGACGACCTGGCCGCCGCGACCGGCACGACCGTGCGGACGGTGCGGTTCTACGCGGCCGAGGGGCTGCTGCCGCCGCCCGATCGGGAGGGCCGGGTGGCCTGGTACGACGCGCGGCACCGGGTCCGGCTCGATCTGATCCACCGGCTACAGGACCACGGCTACACCCTGGTCGCGATCCGGCGGGTGCTCGAGGCGATCCCGGCCGACGCCTCGCCCGACGAGTTCGCCATCCGCGGGTCGCTGCTCACGCCGTGGGCGCCGCTCACACAGGTGGACGAGCTGATCGGGCGGGACGGGCAGCCGCTCACCGCCGAGCAGGTCGCCTTCCTGGAGGACGTCGGCATCGTGCGGCGGCTGCCCGACGGACGGCACCAGTCGACCCCGTCCCAGCTCGCCCTGGCCCAGGACCTGCTGGAGATCCCGGTGCCGCTGGCCGTGCTGCGGGACGCGGCCGCGGTGGTCACCCGGCACACCGAGGCGCTCGCGGCCGACCTGACCGAGGTGTTCCGGGCCGGCATCTGGCAGCCGATGCGCAACGGTGAGCTGCCGGTTGATCCGGCCCTGCTGCCCGAGATGGTCAACCGGCTACGGGCCGTGGCCGTGCAGGGCCTGGTCGTCGCGTTCGAACACGCCGCGGATCGGGTGATCGGGAAGTGACGGCACAGACGCACCGGCTCGACGTCGACAGGGTTCAGGTCGGGGTCCGGGAGTACGGCGAGCCCGGCGCCGGGCCGTCGGTGGTGTTCCTGCCCGCGATGGGGGTGCCCCTCCGCTACTACGAGCCGTTGTTCGAGGCGTGGCCGCGGCATGTCATCGGTGTCGAGTGGCGGGGCCAGCCCGAGAGCCGGGTCGCCGACCTGCGCCGTGCCCGGTTCGGCTACTCCGACCTGTTGCGCGTCGACCTGCCCGCCGTCGTCGCGCTGGCCGCCGACCGGGGCGCCCCTCAGGTCGTACTCGTCGGTCACAGCCTGGGCGGGCAGATCGCGCTCCTCGCCGCGGCCAGCGGAACCGTGCGCCCGGCCGCGGTCGTGACCGTGGCCACCGGCACCAGCTCGCCCACCCACCTGCCCCTGGTGCTGAGATGGCAGCGACGGCTCGGCGTCTCGGTGGTCCGCACCATCACCTGGGCCGCGGGCCACTGGCCGGGCGACCGCTTCCGGTTCGCCGGCCGCCAGCCGCGAACCTTGATCAGGGACTGGGCGTACGAGGCCCGCCACGGCCGGTACCGCTTCGCCGGCGACCCCACCGACTACGAGGCGGCGCTGACCGGGTCGCGGGTGCCGGCGCTGCTGATCGACCTGGCCGGCGACCGGATGATCCCGGCCGGCGCCGTCGACCACCTGGCGGCGCGGGTCGGCGGGCCGGTCGAGCGCGCGTCGCTCTCGCAGCGGGCGGGCTTCGACCACTTCAGCTGGGCCCGCCGTGCGCCGCGGGTGGTCATCGATCGGATCGAGACGTGGCTCGGAGCGCCAGCAGGCCCCCGATGACCGGGATCACCGCGAGCAGCGTGGTGCGGGCCGACCGGGTGAGGTGCCACGCGGCCCCGATGACCAGCAGGTAGGCGCAGCCGTGGATCGGGCCGACCAGCGACGCCACGGCCGGCACGTGCACGGTGGCGAGGTTGGTCAGGAGCACGGCCAGGCTGAGCAGTTCGACGATCGCGGCGGTTCTGAGCAGCGGCACCTCACACCCCCGCGGTGGAACCGGGGCGGACGATCATCAGCACCACGACGACCGCCCACAGCAGGTTGAAGATTCCGGTGACCATGCCGAGCCGTGCGGTCTCGCGTCTCGCCTGCCGGGGCAGGATAACCAGGCCGAGCACGCCGCCCGCCACGACCGTCAGCCCGATCGAGATCAGCAGCCACGCGTCGCCGAGCACCCCCAGGCTGCTCGCCGTGGCCAGGCCGAAGACGGGCACCAGGATGCCGATCATGGCGTAGACCCGGCAGATCCGGTGGAGCAGGCGCAGGGCCGGCTCGTCGCCGCGGCGGGCGACGGCCGGGAACATGCTCGCCGCCACGGTCACCGGGCCGATGGCGATGATCGCGGCGAGCACATGGATGCTGAGAAGCACTTTCGTCACGGATGTCGAAGTTAGGGGAGATTCGCGGACCTATACACTGGCTGGAATGCCAAGAGCCAACTGATTCGCGCCAGGGGAAGAACACCAGGGACGAACACCAGGAAAGAGGCGGCCATGCACATCGTCGCGATTCTCGCCCTGGACGGCGTGGTCCCGTTCGACCTGGCCACGCCCGAGGTCTTCGACCGGGTCCGGCTGGCCGACGGCACCAGCCCGTACGAGGTGCGGGTCTGTTCCCCCGGCCCCGGCCCGGTCGACGCCGGAGCGTTCACCCTGGTCACCCCGTGGGGCATGGACGCCCTGGACAGCGCCGACACGATCGTGTTGCCCGGCCGGGCCGACGTCACCGCCCCGATCGACGACGAGGTGATCAAGGGTTTGCGGGCGGCCGCGGCCCGGGGCGCCCGGCTGGTGTCCATCTGCTCCGGCGCGTTCATCCTGGCCGCCACCGGCCTGCTCGACGGGCTGCGCGCGACCACTCACTGGATCGCCGCCGACGACCTGGCCCGCATGCACCCGGCGATCGAGGTCGATCCCGACGTGCTCTACATCGATCACGGCGAGCTCGCCACCTCGGCCGGCGCGGTCGCCGGGCTCGACCTCTGCCTGCACCTGATCCGCCGCGACCACGGCTCGGCGGTCGCCGCGATGGCGGCCAAGCTGTCGGTCGTCCCGCTGGAACGCGAGGGCGGTCAGGCCCAGTTCATCGTGCACGAGCAGCCGCCGGCGCCGCGGGGCTCCACGATGGAGCCGCTGCTGCGCTGGCTCGAGAAGTCGGCGCCCGCCGAGCTCACCACCGCGCAGATCGCCGCGAAGGCCAACATGAGCACGCGTACGCTCAACCGCCGATTCCGCGAGCAGACCGGCACGACCCCGCTGCGCTGGCTGCACCGGGCCCGGGTGCGCCGGGCCCAGCACCTGCTGGAGACCACCGATGACACCGTCGACCTGATCGGCGACCGGGCCGGCTTCGGCTCCCCCACGGCCTTCCGCGACCGCTTCAAGAGCGTGGTGGGCATCAGCCCACAGACCTACCGCCAGGCTTTCCGCTCGCGCGGCGCCGCAGCTGCGGAACGATGAGCAACGCGCACAGCCCCACCGCGACGACCAGCAGCACCGGCACCAGCCAGACCCACACGGTCGTCTCGTTCTTGACCGCCTTGCGCAGGATCTGAGCCTCCGCCACCGGCGAGGGCGCCTGCACGGGCGCCTGCAGGGGCGCCGCCGAGGCCGGGGCCTGCCAGCCGGGCGGCGCCGCGACCACCGCGCCGTGATAGGTGAACCGGATCTCGCCCTTCACCGCGTCGCCGTCGGAGACCGTGTGGTTGTAGGTCACCGTGTACTCCCCCGGCGCCGGCAGGTGGGACACGGCGATCTTGACCGGGAAGCCGGTCTCCAGCAGCAGCGGCTCCCACTGCCCGTCCTTGAGCTGGTATTCCCGCACCGGCGTGGCGAGGCGATGTGGCTCACCGTTCGACCAGCCGCCGTCGACGCGTACCCCGGTCGGCGCTTTGATCGTGAACTGCGCGCCCGGCGGCGGCTTCTCGGTGAACGTCAGCGTGACCGCCTCGACCCGCTCCTGAACCGTGCTGCCCTGTGCGGGCTCGCTCGTGACCAGGGTGCCGTGCGCCAGCGCGGCCGAGGGCGCGACCACCGCCCCGGCCAGCACACCGACGAGCAGAAGACCGAGAAGGGTACGAGGTGGGCGGCCCATCGTCGCAGGCTATCGGAATGCCTCAATATTGAGTGCGTCGCAGGACCATGCGTACCGTGCCGTCGCGTTCGGTCTGTTCGTCGACCAGGTCGAAACCCTGCGTGGCGAGGGTCTTGGAGGTGAGCCGGTAGGCGTGCCGGGCGGTGACCTGGCCGAGCCACGCCTCGTTGTGCTTGCCGAGGTCGTACTCGCTGATCAGGGCCAGGAACGTGCCGCTGTCCTGGCGCAGGAAGCCGATGTCGTTGGAGGCCAGGCCGACGTGCTTGCGGCGGATGATGACGTGCGCCCGGTCGCCGCGCGGGTCGCCCTGGAAGCCGACGAGCCGTTGCGGCTGGTCGTACACCTCGAGGTCGTCGTAGCCGACGTCGGCGAGCGCGCCGCACAGCGCCTCGGTGTCGGTGATGCGGGTGGTCAGGGTCGTGTAGTGCGACATGGAACCTCCTCGGGACGGATCAGATCGGTTCGAGCGGGACGACGAACTGGCGTTCGGCCTCGATCGCCTCGGCGAACGACGCCGACTGGGCGCGTCCCTCGCGCAGCCAGCCGCGCAGCGAGCCGATCGTCTCGCGCTGCGACACCGACAGCGGCACCTGCCGGCCCAGCGCGGCGCGGATGTCGGCGGTGGTGAACTCGCGGCCGGCGCTGAAGCCGACGTACATGGCGTCGACCACGGCCTGCTCGATCTCCGAGCCGACGTAGCCCTCGGCGGCTGCGGCAAGGCCGGCGACGTCGAAGTCGGCCGGGATCCGCCGCCGTTTGCGCAGGTGCACGGTGAGGATCTCGGCCCGCTCGTCGGCGGTCGGCAGGTCGAGGAAGAAGATCTCGTCGAACCGGCCCTTGCGCAGCACCTCGGGCGGCAGGCTGCTGATGTCGTTGGCGGTGCCGACCACGAAGCACGGCGCGGTCTTCTCCTGCATCCAGGTCAGGATGGTGCCGAACACCCGGGTGCTGGTGCCCGAGTCGCCACCGCCGTGGGCGAGCGCCTTCTCCATCTCGTCGATCCACACCACGCACGGCGCCACGGTCTCGGCCAGGTGCAAGGCCCGCCGGGTACGCTCCTCGGCCTCGCCGACCAGCGATCCGAACAGGGCGCCGACGTCCAGCCGCAGCAACGGCAGCCGCCACAGGCCGCCGATCATCTTGGCCGTCAGGCTCTTGCCGGTGCCGGGGATGCCGATCAGCGCGATGCCCTTCGGCGCCGGCAGGCCGTAGTCGCGGGCCTCCTGGGTGAACGCTCGTTCCCGCAACCGCAGCCACTGCTTGAGGACGTCGAGACCGCCCACGTCGTCCGGGGTCTCGTGCACGCCGTAGAACTCCAGCGCCTCGCTCTCCCGGATCACCTCCTGCTTCTCGCGGACGACGACGTCGATGTGCCGGTCGTCGAGGGCGCTGTCCCGGACGATCGCCTTGGCGTACGACCGGCGGGCCTGCGCGGCGGTCATGCCCAGCGCCGCCTGCCCGAGCTTCTCCCGCCCGGCCGGCGTGAGGTCGACCTTGACCCCGGGCGTGCCGGTGAGCGCGCCGAGCACCTCGTCGAGCTGGGTCGCGTCGGGCAGCGGCAGCTGGACGATCACCGCGTCGTCCTTGAGCTCGTCCGGCACCGACCGGCTGGGCGAGATCACCACGATCGACTTGCGGGTGAACTTCAACCGCTGGGCCGCGCTCCGGAGCTTGCGCTTGACCTGCGGGTTGGTCCAGCAGTCGTGAAAGTCCTTGAGTACGAAGGTGACGTCGCCGTCGGCCTTCTCCACCTGTTCGATCACCGACAGCGGGTCGCGGGCCGACGGCAGCGAGCCGGTGTGCCCGGACAGCGCCGCGAACCCGTCGGCTAGGTCCCAGGCCAGGCACGGCCGGTGCCGGCGCTCGCACACCGCGGTGACGGCCTGGAGGGCCCGTTCCTCCTCGATCGTCACCACCACCACGAGCGTGTACCTCGCCCGCAGATACAGATCGAGCTCGCCTTCGAAACTCACCGCACATCTCCCAGCAGCGTCGGCGGGTCGATCCCGCTGATGGACAGGACACCGTCCGGCCGGATCACGATCTCGGCGTCCGGTACGTCGTCCAGTTCGTCGGCGCGTACCCGGTCGCCGAAGGTCAGCACCCGCTTGTTGGCCGACCCGCGCAGCCCTCGACCGAGCCTTTGCGAGCGCTGGTAACGCCCGGCGACCAGCACGTCGACACGCTCACGAAGCAGGTCGGCCCCGGGCATCCGCCGTACCACCGGCCATTCGTAGCCGGTGAACAGGATGCTGGTCAGGGTCGTCTCGGCCCGGATCCGGCCGAGCAGCGCCAGCACGCCGTCGCGCTGCTGCAGGGGCTCGCCGCCGCTGATCGTCACCCCGCTGATCCGGTCGCCGAGCCCGGTGATCCGTTCGAAGAGGTGGTCGACGGTCACTTCCTCACCGTCGCGGCCGTGCGTGCCGGGGTTGAAGCAGCCCGGGCAGCCCAGCGTGCAGCCCTGCACCCAGACGACCGCGCGCAGGCCGGGACCGTTGACCGCGCTGACCGGTTCGAAGCCGTGGATCCGCAGCGGCGTCATCGCTCGCGTTCCCGCCGGAGCCGGGCCGGGTCGGTGCGTTCGAGAGCGGCCTGCGCCTCGGCGGTCAGCTCCCGGGACAGCACCTCACCGCCCAGGGCCTGTTCCAGGCCGGCGGTGAGGTCGAGGCAGCCGGCCCCGGCCAGCCCTCGCACCTGCACGGTGGTGGTCCCGTCCGGGGCGATCACCACCTCGATCTCGTGCAGTTCCATGACGGCGCTCCTCACGTGAGCTTCACGACCGGGAAGTCGCGGTGGGTGATCCGGCCGCCGACCAGGTCGTGCGCGGTCAGCAGCAGGCGCTTGTTGGTGTCGATGCTGAACTCGACCCGGAACCTCGGCTGCCCGGCCTTGGCCGGTGGGTCGGCGCGCAGGAAGGTCGGGGCGCGTTCGTTGACCCAGAACCGGCTGCGGCCGTCCTCGTCGTCGGGCGTCACCGCGGCGACCCGCCAGGCGCCGCCCTTGTCGAGCACCAGCTCGGTCTCGGACCCGGTGCGGCGGCGTTCGCCGAGCTCGTAGATCGCGATGCCGAGGTCCTGCTGGCCGTTCTGGGTGGCCCGGACGGTCATCGTGTGGACCGGCTCCTTGCTGGGGTACGCGGTGCCGGCCCGGACGCAGGTGCGGAACTCGTACCGGCCGGTGGTCCGGTCGTACCACCGGACCGCGTAGTCGTGCTGGATGTGGTCGTAGAAGCCGGTTCCGGCCGCGTACGCCGCGGCGCCACGGGCCACCACGTCGAGCGGGCGGTCGGAGAAGACCCGATCACGGCCGAAGATGCGTTCCATGGTCCGGCGTACCGACGGGATCAGGCTGCTCCCGCCGACCATCAGGACCGCGGTCACGTCGTCCTCGTCGTACCCCCGGGTCGAGGCCGCGCGCAACGCCCGCCGCACCACACGGTCCAGGCGGTTGAACAACTCGCGCCGGTCGAGCAGGTCCTCCAGCCCGTCGCGGTCGAGGTCCATGCTGGTCACCGCGCCGGAAGCGGGGTCGAGCACGCTGATCTCGGCGCCGCTCCGGGCCGGGTCGGAGAGCAGTTCCTTGGCGCGCTCACACTCGACCAGCAGGGCCCGGCTGATCCGGCGCACGTCGTCGTCGCTGTCGGCCCGGCCGTTGCGCGCCAGCAGCTCCTGGAAGATCCACTGGTCGATCGTGGAGCCGCCGATGTCGTCACCGGCCTTGCCCAGGACCCGGCACGACCGGCCCCCGGCCTCCTCCTGGATCAGCACCACGGCCGCCTGCACCGTGCCGCCGCCGAAGTCGAACATCAGGTAGACGTGGCCCGGCTGGATGTGCGCGCCGTAGCCGAGCGCGGCCGCCGACGGCTCGTCGATCAGCCGGAACCGGGACACCCCGGCCGCCTCGGTCACCTCGCCCAGCCAGTCCTCGTAGTGCTCGAACGACTCGACCGGGGCGGTCAGCGAGATCTCCTCGCCGGCCGCGTCCGCCTCGGTGGCGGCCAGTGCCAGCACCGTGGCCAGGAAGTCGCGGCCGGCGTCGAACGGCGAGATCTGCCGTCCGTTGACCGCCGTCCGCAGTGGACTCCGGTTGGCGATGTATCGCTTCATCCAGCGGAACGTGCCGTGGGCGTGGTACAGGTTCGCCGCGTGCACCTGGGCGCCGAGCAGCTGCCGGTCCTCGTCCGTGTAGTGGATGACCGACGGGATGACCGGCACCTGCTGGTCCCCGTGACCGAGCGGGCGCCCGTACCCGGGAATCCGCAGGGTCTTCGCACTTCTCGTGGTCTCGTCCCACGCGGCGATCACGGTGTTGCTGGTGCCGAAGTCGATACCGAGCCGTCCCGCCATCAGCCCTCCACCGCCTCGACGCCCGCCTTCCGCAGCACCTTCCCGCGAAGGTCCAGGCCGGCCACGCGTACGACGACCGGGTCACCACGCTTCGGCGAACCCGCCAGGCTCAGCGGGTCGTGACGATCGGGGTCGAACGGGACCGTCGCACCGACCGTGCCCACCCGCACACCCTCCCGTTCGAGCGCGCGGACCAGCCGCAACCCGATGGCCAGCAGGTCACCGGCGGCCGGGTCGCTCCCGCGCAGATGAGCCACGGTCACGAACTGCACCAGCGGCGCCCCGACCGCGGTCACGAGACGCTCCACATCGGCCTGGGCCCGCTCGTCGGCGAGGTCGCCGGCGTCACCCCGGGCCCGGGCCAGCTCGCCGCGCAGCCGCTCCTGGGTGCGGTCGCGCTCGGCCAGCTCGAGGCGCGCCCCGGCCAGCGCGCGCTCCAGCCGGAGCACGTCGTCACCCGCCGTCCGGCGCCGGAAGAATCGCAACACCATTCGAAGATATTCGATCGCGTATATGCACGGTACAAATGCAATACATTCATTTCACCCGGCGGGCAATTCCTTTTAGATTGGTACGGTGGGCCAGCCGGAAATGGACGAACTGTGCGCCGGACTCTTCGACTCCTCGAGGCTGTTCGGGGCCCGGCGACGCCGGCGGGCCGCGACCACGCTGGCCGCCCGGCCCGAGCCCGGCGCCCTGGCCGCGCTGGCCGAGGCGTACACCCGGAGCCGCGACGACGACGTGGTGGCGATCGCCCGGCGCACCATCGAGGCGGCCCGGGAGAGCGACCGGATCGACGCGGCGGCCGAAGTGGTCTTCACCACCGGCCACGTCGCGCTGGCCGAGGTGATCGCCCGCCTGCCCGAGCCCCCGTCGCAGCCCCGGCTCCGGGCCCTGGTCTATTTCCTGGGCGGCCGGTTCGACCGCTACGAGGAGGTGGACTTCGACGGCACGCTGCTGCGCGCGATCCACGGCGCGGCCGGCGAATGGTTGCGCCGGACCCTGGCCGAGTGCGCCAGCCGCGCCGGCCGGCTCGACTGGGTCCGGGCCGTGGCCGGCGAACGCGCCCGCCGCCACCGGGCCCTGACCAGGGTGGAATGGGAGATGGCGGCCGATCTGCTGGCGTCGCACGACCAGTGGGACGAGGCGCTGCGGCTCGCGGCGGCCGCCCCCGCCACCTGGGTCGCGCCGAAGATGTCGGCGTGGCCGCTGCCGCCCGCCGAGAGCCACCTCGCCGGCCTCGCCGCCGCCGCGCACGCGTCACCGCTTCCGGCCGCCACCAGGTTCGGCGACACCCCGCGGAACACGCTGAACGCCGGCGGCAACGTGCACAGTCTCGCCGTCACCACCTCCGACACGGTCTACACCGGCGGCGCCGACACACCCGTCCGGCGCTGCGACCTGCCGGCCCTGTCCGCGACCAGCTTCCTGGTCCCGGCCGTGAACGACGTGCTGGCCATGGCGGTGTCCCCCGACCAGCGTCTGCTCGTCACCGGCGACCAGAACGGGCGGCTCCGGATCTGGAAACTGCCCGGTGGGGAGCTCCAGGGTCCGCTGATCGGGCACACCAAGCGGATCATCGCCATCGCGATCAGCCCCGACGGGAAAACGATCGCCACCGGCGGCCACGATCGGATCATCCGGCTGTGGAACACCCATTCCCGCTCCCTGATCACCACGATCGACCCCGATCCGGTGTGGACCGCCTCGCTGGCCATCACGCCGGACGGCTCGACCCTGATCAGCGGGGGCGCGCTGGGCAACCTGCGGCTGTGGCGGCTGCCCGGCGGCACGCACCTCAAACGGCTGACCGGGCACACCTCCCACATCGCCGCGATGGCCGTCAGCCCCGACGGCACACTGCTGGCCACCGGCAGCTACGACCACACCATCCGGCTCTGGCGGCTGCCCTCCGGGAAACCGGCCGGGGTGCTGCGCGGCCACACCCGCCACATCCTGACCATGGCCATCACCCCCGACGGCACACTGCTGGCCAGCGCGGGCAAGGACCGCGTCATCCGCCTGTGGCACCTGCCCTCCGGCGAACCGGCCGGCGAGTTGCGCGGGCACACCTGGCAGGTGGAGTGCCTGCGGATCAGCCCCGACGGCCTGCTGCTGGCCAGCGGGGCGCCGCTCGGCTCGCTGATCTGGTGGACCCGCCGGGACAACCAGATCGGCGACCTGACCGAGCGGCGCCTGGAGGACATCACCCTGGGCCGGATCGACCAGCTCAAACGCAAGGCGTCGTCCTTCTCCCCCGACGAGAAGGCCTGGTTCGAGCTGGTCGAGGCCTTCGTCCGCTGGCGCGGCCGGCACGACATCGAGGTCACCGACACCGCCCCCGCCGCCGGCGAGACCTGGGACATCGAGGCCGGCGACGACATCGACGGCACCATGCCCCCGCCGGCCCGCCGCAAGAGCCGGAAGCGCGGCAAGAAGCGCCGCTGACGCCGTCTAACGTCCCGGCGGGCGTACCACTGGGGGCCGGGGGTTGTGGGTTGTGGGTTGGGCGCGTAGCGCCCGGAGGGTGACCACTCGCGCAGAATGAAGGGTGGGCGGCTCTGTTCTGGCCGGTCACGGCCTTGGAGCCGCGCGCCCAGCCTCGGCGGGAGCGACGGTCAGCACCACCCACCCAGGTGCGACATCAAGCTCTTGCTCTTTCGTCGGGGAGCGGGGCGTCGAGGAGCTGGGCGAGGTGGACGGAAGGCCGGTCGCGGAGGTCAGCGATCTGGGTGCGGCACGAAAACCCATCCGCCAGCACGACCGCGTCGGGCGCCCGGTCGAGCGCCGGCAGCAAGTTCTGCTCGGCGACGGCCATCGACACCTCGTAGTGTCCGATCTCGACGCCGAAGTTGCCGGCCAGGCCGCAGCAGCCGGCCAGCCGCCGCACGGTGGCGCCGGTGCGGGTGAGCAGGTCGGCGTCGGCCGTCCAGCCCAGCACGGCGTGGTGGTGGCAGTGCGGCTGGGCGACGACCTGCACGCCGGACAGGTCGGGCGGCGTCCAGCCGGGGGTCTTGGCGAGCAGTTCGGCCAGGGTGTGCACCGAGCCGGCGACCGCGGCCGCGTCCTCGTCGCCGGGCAGCAGCTCGTGGATGTCGGAGCGCAGCACGGCGGTGCAGGAGGGTTCGATGCCGACGATCGGGATGCCGGCGCGGGCGTCGGGGGCGAGCGCTCCGACCGTACGCGTGAGGATCTTCTTGGCCGCGTCGAGCTGGCCGGTGGTGATCCAGGTCAGGCCGCAGCAGACCGGGCCGGACGGCAGCCGCGGCTGGTAGCCGGCGGCCCGCAGCACGCGGACGGTGGCCTCGGCGACCTCGGGTGAGAACGCGTCGGAGAACGAGTCGGCGAAGAGCACGACCGGCTTGCCGCCGGCCTCATTGCGATGGGTACGCCGGAACGGGCGCCGCGCGAAGGCCGGCACCGAGCGCCGCTGGTCCACGCCGGCCAGCCACAGGGCCAGGCGGCGGATGCCGGGCAGCCGGGTCGCCAGGTTGGCCAGCCGCGGCGTCCACCCGGCCAGGCGCGCCCAGAGCGGGAGCCGGCCGAGCGTGTAGTGCGAGCGGGGGCGCAGCCGGCCCCGGTAGGTCTGGTGGAGCACCTCGGACTTGTAGGTGGCCATGTCGACGCCGGTCGGGCAGTCGGAGGCGCAGCCCTTGCAGGACAGGCAGAGATCCATGGCGTCGTGTACGGACGGGTGTGACCACGGGAGCTCGCCGCGGACCACCTCCTGCAGCACCCGGGCCCGGCCGCGGGTGGAGTCCTGTTCCTCGCGGGTGGCCAGATAGGACGGACACATGACACCGCCCGCCGCCGAGTTGTCGGCCCGGCACTTGCCCACGCCGGTGCAGCGGTGCACGGCCTGGGCGAGGTCGCCGTCGTCGTGCGGGTACGCCATGGCGAGATTTCGCAGCGGGAACCGGCCGGCCGGGCGGATGTCGGCGTCGATCGGGTCGGGGTCGACGAGCACGCCGGGGTTGAGCAGGTTGCCGGGGTCGAACGCGTGCTTGATGCCCGCGAACAGCGCGATCGCGTCGGGCGAGTACATGTGCGGCAGCAGCTCGGAACGCGCGCGGCCGTCGCCGTGCTCGCCCGACAGCGACCCGCCGAACTCGCCGACCAGCCGGGCCGCGTCGGTCAGGAACTCGCGCATGATCTTCGTGCCGCCGGGCTGATCGAGCGGCAGGTCGAGGCGGACGTGCATGCACCCGTCGCCGAAGTGGCCGAACGGGGCCGAGGTCATGCCGTACGACGCGACCAGCTCGTCGAAGCGGGCCAGGTAGTCGCCCAGCCGCTCGGGTGGCACCGCGGCGTCCTCCCAGCCGGGCCAGGCCGGCCGGTCGGAGGGCGCGCGACCGGCCAGGCCGGCGCCGTCCTCGCGGATGCGCCACAGCCGGGCCTGCACGGCCGGGTCGGTGACCACCAGCGCCTCGCCGATGCCGTCAGCGGCCAGCCGCCGGGCCCGCGCCTCGACCTCGCCGGCCTCGTCGCCGGCCAGCTCGACGAACAGCCAGGCGCCGCCCGGCGGCAGGGGCGGCACGGCGTCGGGGCCGCGCCGGGCCCGCAGCACGTCGAGCAGCCGCGAATCGAGGCCTTCACAGCTGGTCGGGCCATGCGCCACCACCGAGGGCGAGGCCTGGCCGGCCGCCACGATGTCCGGGAAGCCGAGCACCACCACGACCCGGACCGGGGCGTCGACGACCAGCTTGACCGTGGCCCGCGTAACGACCGCGAGGGTTCCCTCGGAGCCGACCAGGGCCCGGGTCAGGTCGAAGCGCTCGGGCAGCAGGTGTTGCACGGCGTAGCCGGAGACCTGGCGGCCGAAGCGGTCGAACTCGGTGCGGGCGGTGGCGAGCCTGGCGTTGACCGCTTCCTTGACCGCGGCGATGACCGATTCGCCGCCGCTTTCCTTGGTGCCCGTGGTGAGCCGCTCCCCCGCTGCGGTCAGCACTTCCAGGCCGGCCACGTTGTCCGAGGTACGCCCATAGGCGAGCGACCGTGACCCGCAGGCGTTGTTGCCGATCATGCCGCCGATGGTGCAGCGCGGATGGGTCGACGGGTCGGGGCCGAAGCGGACGCCGTGCGGGGTGGCGGCCCGCTGCAGGACGGCGTGCACGGTGCCCGGCTCGACGACCGCGGTGCGGGCGTCGGGGTCGATCTCGAGGACCCGGTTCAGGTGGCGGGAGAAGTCGAGCACGATGCCCCGGCCGACGGCGTTGCCGGCCACCGAGGTGCCGGCGCCGCGGCAGGTCAGGGGCACCCCGGTGGCGCGGGCGACGGCCAGCGCGGCGGCCACCTCGTCGACGTCGCGGGGGCGGACCACGGCCAGCGGCGGGATGCGGTAGAGCGAGGCGTCGGAGGAGTACATGCCCCGCGTGCCCGCGTCGGATCGAACCTCGAGACCGGCCTTGGCCAGCTCCGCTGTGACGTCGTCCATGAGTAACATGTTACTCGTGAAGGAAGTGGTCGCGCTCGCGCTCCCGCCGGAGGCCCCGTCCCTCGCCGACGCGGTGGCCCAGGCGGTCCGCGACGGTGTCGCCGCGGGCCAGCTCGCGCCCGGGACGACGTACTCCGTCTACCAGCTTGCCGAGATCCTCGGCGTCTCCCGCAGCCCGGTCCGCGAGGGTCTGCTGCGGCTGGCCGAGGCGGGCCTGGTCGAGATCCGGCGCAACCGCGGCTTCCGCGTGCTGCCGCCCCGCGCCGACGACATCGAGGAGATCATCGGCATCCGCCTCGCCCTCGAACCGCCGGCCGCCCGCGACGCCGCCGAACAGGGCACCGACCAGCAGCACGCCGAGATCCGGGCCGCCCTCGACGCCATGGCCGCGGCGGCCGACGGCGCCACCTTCTGGCCGGCCGACCGTGCCCTGCACGACCTGCTGCTGCGTGCGTCCGGCCGGCCCCGCACCGCCGCCATCGTCGACCGGCTCCGCAGCACCACCGCCCTGCTCGGCCCGCCCACCACCGCGGGCGGGCGCACCCTGAGCGAGATCCACGCCGAGCACGAGCCGGTGGTCACCGCCGTCCTGGCCCGCGACGGCGCCGCCGCCGAGGCCGCGATGCGCACCCACCTCGAAGCCACCCGCGACGCGCTGCGGAGAATCAGCGGTCATGGATGACGATGCGCGGCGCCGGCTGAGGTACCTCTGGCTGCCGCTCGGGCTGCTGGTCGCCGCGCTGGCCGCCTACACGCTGTTCGTGATCAAGCCGTTCAGCGACGAGTACCCCGACGTGCCCGGGTGCCGGCGGATCAGCGACGACCTGTGGTCGGTGACCGGTCACACCTGGGCCGTCGACAACACCAGCGCCCCGATGGCCGGCGGACCGTACCCGTCGGCCCTCTGCACGTTCGGTTACCGCGCCTCGGACGGGACCGTCGAGGGCAGCGTCGTCCTCAAGCTCACCGGCGACACGGACGACGAGCGGGTCCGCGCCGAGGTCGACCGCACCGCCTGCCAGGGCGAGACGGCGGTGGCCGACCCCGGTGGCGCCTTCCGCATGTGCGTCCGCCGGATCGGCGGCAACGACGAGGTCAGCGTGGTGGCGGCCGACCATCCACGCTGGACCACGGTCACGGTCACCGCGGTCGCCGAGGGTGACCGGATGCCCTTCGCCCGCGACCTCGCCCAGACCGTCGCCAACCGGGCGCTGACCCTGCCGGCCGCACCGTAGGATCACGCGGATGTGGTGGCAGTCGATGTGGCGCTCGATCGGGCGGACCCGCGTCTTCGCGCCGGTGGCCAGCCGCCTGCTGGTGGCCGACCGGTGGCTGAGCCGCGTCAGCAAGGGCCGGGTGGTGGCCCTCGGCATGACGCCGTCCCTGCTGCTCACCTGCACCGGCCGGAAGAGTGGCCAGCCCCGGCGCAGTCCTCTGCAGTACGTGCGCGACGGTGACGCGTACGTCGTCGTCGGCTCGAACTGGGGCCGCGACACCGACCCGGCCTGGGTCCACAACCTGGCCGCCAACCCCGACGCCACCGTCGGCCTGGCCGGCGCCGACCTTCCCGTGACGGCCACCGAGGCGACCGGCGCCGAACACGACCGCCTGTGGCGCCTGCTGCTCGACCAGTGGCCGGGCTACGACCTCTACCTCAAGCGGGCGCCGCACCGGACGTTCCGCATCTTCCGCCTGGCGCCGCGCCCCGAATAGGCCGGGCGGCCCCGCCACCCGTCGATGTGCTTGTCTGGTCTGGTGGGAACGACGGTATTCGTCCTCGGCGTCACGGCCGGCAACATCGCCGCCGTGGCCTGAGGCGCCGACATGTGGATCGGCGCCGAACTGCCGCAGGAGCTGGTGTCCGCCCACCAGTCGGGTGATCTGGTCATCTTCGTCGGGGCGGGCGCCTCGATAGCGCCGCCCTCGAACCTGCCCGACTTCCGCGGGCTGGCCGAGGCCATCGCCGCCGACGCCGGGGTGGCGTTCGGCAAGGACGACCCGCTCGACGTCGTCCTGGGCAAGGCGGACGCGCCGGCGAACATGGACGTCCATCAGCGGGTGGCCGAGCGGATCGACGATCCCGCCTCCCGGCCGAACCGCCTGCACCGGGCGATCGGGAAGCTGGCCAAGGCCGGGCCGGTCGTGCGCGTGGTGACCACGAACTACGACCGCCACCTCTCCAAGGTTCTGGGCCGCAAGGTGCCGGAGTACCGCGCCCCCGCGCTGCCGCTCGGTGACGACTTCGAGGGCATCGTCTATCTGCACGGCACCCTGGGCCAGGATCCGCGCCACCTGATCGCCACCGACGAGGACTTCGGCGCCGCCTATCTCCTCGACGGGTGGGCGGTCCGCTTCCTGGAGCGGATGTTCCGCCGCTACACCGTGCTGTTCGTCGGCTACAGCCACAACGATTTCGCGATGACCTATCTGGGCCGCGCCCTGCCCCCGTCGACCAGGCGCTTCGCGCTCACCGAGGACACCGCCGGCCAGGCCGAACACTGGCGGCGCTTCCGGGTGGTCCCGGTTCCGTATCCGAACCCCGACAAGAAGCACACCCAGCTGCCGATCATGATCGGCGAGTGGGCCGAGCTCGCCGGCATGTCGCTGCTGGACCACCGCCGGCGCGTCGCCCAGCTCACGGCCGGCTCACCGACGGGCATCCCGGAGGAGGACTCCTACCTCGAGGACGTTCTCGCCGACGAGGACAAGAGCAAGTTCTTCGCCGAGTACGCCCGGGGCCCGCACTGGCTGGCCTGGGCGACCGAACGCACCGAGTTCAAGCGCCTGTTCCACCGCAACTCCAGCCCGTCGCCGCTCGCCGGGTGGTTCGCCGAGCACTACGTCGCGGACGAGAGCCTCTCCCAGAAGGCTCTCGAAGCCCTCGAGAACTGCGGCGGCCGCCTCGGACCGCATCTCTGGTCGGCGATCGGCCGCCGGCTGCACACCATCAGGTCGCCCCGGCCGCCCTGGCTCGCGCGCTGGCTGGTCCTCCTGATCCGGGACGATCCCGGCGGCTACGACTGGCTGGAGTACGCGCTGGCCGCGTCGCGCCTGCCGGCGGACCGCGATGTCGCCCTGATGCTCTTCGCGCACCTCACCACGCCGAGCATCGACTTCCACCATCCGCGGCGACCCCGGCTCGGCGCCTCCTTCGAGCTGACCATCCGCGGTGACGTCGACAGTCTGCTCGACACCTGGTCGACGGTCTTCGTTCCGGAGCTGCCGCAGACGGCGGCCGAGGTCCTCGCCATCGCCGACGCGCAGCTCCGGCAGGCCTACCGCCTGACCAGCGCCACCTATCCCGGTCGCTTCTGGGATCTGGAGTCACGCCAGCGATTCGCCATCGAGCCACATGCGCAGAACAGCTTCCACCGGCCGCTCGACATCCTGATCGACGCCTGCCGCGACAGCGTGAAGGCCCTGCTGGACAGCGGTTCGGCCGCCGCCGTGCAGCAGTTGAACGCCTGGGAAGCCGAAGATCATGAGCTTCCGCGGCGACTCGCGGTCCATGGCTGGACCCATCGTGGCGACGTGACCGCGACGGCCAAGCTGGAATGGCTCCGCGAGCGCGGCTGGCTGCTGGAACACGGACTGTGGCACGAGATCGCCGTCCTCATCCAGGAGACCGCCGGGGCGGCGGACATGGCCGTCCTCGAAGGCCTGATCAGCGACGTCGGGAAGGCGTCCGCCGACGCGGCCACCGAGCACGAGAAGGCCAACGTTCTCGCCTGGATCGCGCGCCATGCAGCAGAGCTGAAAAGCGCCGCTACGGCCGCCTACCCGGACTTCCGCCCGGGGAAGTACCCCGACTTCCACCGCTGGAGCGAGGGCGGCTTCGTCCCGGATCGCCCGCCGACGACCGTGCCCGACCTGCACGCCCGGATCGACGCCGACCCGGTGGCCGCCATCGCCTACCTGAAGCAGTTCGAGACGAAGGGCTGGAGCTACGACGAGACGAGCTGGGACGACGCCAGCCGGCTCCTCCGGCAGACCGTCGCGGAGCACCCCCGGGACGGGTTCGCGCTGATCGGCGCCGGTGACGAGGCGATCAGCGGCGCCGTCGTCCGCGGCTGGTCGGAGGCCGCCCTGGACGCGGCCACCGCCGAGGAGGTGGTGCGACGCCTGGACGGCGCCACCCACGCGAGGGAGGTCGCCGCGATGCTGAGCGGCTTCGGCCGGTCCTCCGAGGGCGCCACCGTGTGGCGGGATGTCCCCGGCGGCCGCGACCTGGCCGACCGGACATGGCGGCGCTGGACCGCGAACCCACCCCGGAACGAGATCGTGATTGGTTCAGCTGGGCCATCAACGAGCCCGGAGGCTGGCTCACCGAGTTCTGGGTGCATGTCATCGAGGCCGAATGGAAAGCCGGCACCGACGGCTGGCCGGGACTGTCGGCCGAGATGAGGTCCCGGCTGGAGTCGATGATCGACGGCTCGGACGAACCGGTGGTGGCCGCCCAGACAATCGCCGCTCACCACCTCAGCTTCCTGCACGCCGCCGACCGCGACTGGGCCGAGTCCGTCGTGGTTCCGCTGCTCGACTGGTCCCTCGACGAGGAGCGCGCGGACCGGTGCTGGGACGGCTTCCTCGCGAGCGGCCGCTACAGCGACCGCCTGCTGGAAGCTGGTCTCCGGGACAACCTCATCGAGGCCGCGAGGCGGGTCAGCCCGGACGACCGGGACAGGGCACGGCAGATCAGCAACGGCCTGGCCGTGATCGCGGTGCACGCCACCGCGGATCCCACGGCCTGGCTTCCGGCCTTCACCAGAACCGTGGCGCCCGCCGGTCAGGCCCGCTGGATGGAGAACATCGGCGACCTGCTTCGTGAGATCGGACCCGAGGCGGCCGAGGAGCAGTGGGCGCGGTGGATGCGGTCCTACTGGCGGGACCGGCTCACCAGCAAGCCCGTCGGCCTCACCGACCTCGAGGCGTCGGCGCTGGCCGGGTGGGCGATCCACCTCGACGACTCGACCGCCGAAGCCGTCGACCTGGCCGCCGCCCGGCCGGCCCGGGTCGAACCGCACTCGCGGCTCCTCGACGACCTGGCGGACCGGGCCGAGGCGCACCCCGCCGCGTACGCCAAACTGCTCCTGCATCTTCTGAAGCACACGGAGAAGCCCTTCCACGACGGCTACCACCTGCCGCCGATCCTCGAGAAGCTGAGCCCGCTGGTCGACGTCGACGCCCTCCGCAACGAGGCATTGCGGCTCGGCTGGGGCGAGCGACGGTAGCGTGGCGACCATGCCCATCGACGACGACCGGCTCGACCGCGCCCGGCAGGCGCTTCGTGACCACGGGTGTCAGGTGCTGCTCGTGACGCCGAGCGCCGACCTGCGCTATCTCACCGGCTACCCGGCGCACGCCCTGGAACGGCTCACCTGCCTGGTGCTGCCGGTCGACGGGGAGGCCACGCTGGTCGTGCCGCGGCTCGAGCGGCCGGCCGCCGAGGTCGCCACCGAGGGCATCGCCATCGTCGACTACCCGGACGGCGCCGACGCGTGGGCGCTCATCCCGCCGGCCGCGGGCCGGGTCGCGGTGGCCGACTCGATGCCCGCCCGCCACCTGGTGCCGTTCCAGCGGCGGTGGCCGGAGGCGCGGTGGGAGACCGCGGGCCCGATCCTGGGGCCGCTGCGGGCCGTCAAGTCGGCGGCCGAGGTCGAGGCGCTGGCCGAGGCGGGCGCCGCGATCGACCGGGTGCACCAGCGGATGCACCTCTGGCTCGAGCCGGGCCGCACCGAGGCCGCCGTCGCCGCCGACATCGCCGCGGCGATCCGCCAGGAGGGCCACGCCACCGCCGACTTCACCATCGTGGCGTCCGGGCCGAACGGCGCCAGCCCGCACCACGGCAGCAGCGACCGGGTGATCCAGGCCGGCGACCCGGTCGTCGTCGACATCGGCGGCACCATGCCCAGTGGCTACTGCTCGGACTGCACCCGCACGTACGTCGTCGGAGCCACCGCCCCGGATGATTTTCTGGCCTACTACGGCGCGCTCCAAGAGGCTCAGCGGGCCTCGGTCGCGGCCGTCGCCCCCGGTGTCACCGCCGAACACCTCGACGCGGTGGCGCGCGACCAGCTGACCGCCGCCGGCTTCGGCGACGCGTTCCTGCACCGCACCGGCCACGGCATCGGGCTGGAGGGCCACGAGGATCCGTACATCGTCGAGGGCAACCGCACCCCGCTGACCGAGGGCATGGTCTTCTCGATCGAGCCCGGCGTCTACCTGACCGGCCGCCACGGCGCGCGCATCGAGGACATCGTCGCCTGCACCGCCGCCGGCCCGCGCCTGCTCAACACCACCAGCACCGACCTCACCTACCTCTGAGTCGCGCCACGCCGTAGACCAGTCCGGGGATCGCGCCGATCAGACAGAGCAGGGCGATGGGTACGAAGAGCAGGTGCCCCAACGGCCCGCGCACCTCGGGCGGCCGGCCGATCCGGCCCCGCGGGCAGTCGACGGCGACCCGGCCGGGCGCCGACAGGTCGAAGACACCGAACAGCACGGTCACGATGCTGTCGCTGTTGTCGGTGAACTCGACCGACGGCTGGCGCACCTTCAGGACGGCGCCGTCACCGGACTTGATCGTGCAGGCGCCGGGCTGGTCGTTGTAGGTGGCGAACACCGCGTGCCGCCCCGCCCCCAGGTCGAGCGACGTGGCATCGGAGGTGTCCCCGGGCTGGAACCGGGCGGTGGCCCACTCGGCCCCGACCCGTACGAACCCGGTGACCGCGTACACGCCGACGAGGGCGATCACGAACGCCAGGGCGTACCCCTGGATCTGGGAAAACCCACCGACCGGGCGCCGCACCAGCAACCCGGCGCCGAACCCCACCATGGCGGCGACGATCGGCAGCGGAATCATGAGGACCAGCGGGATGGGGAAGTCGAGCGGGATCACGACGTGGTAGACGAGCACGGTCACCCCGGCGTGGACGATCGAGCCGGCCACCGCCCCGAGCAGCACCCAGTACCACCGGCGGCCGCGGTTGGCCCAGCCCAGCAGCAGCCCGGCCACCACCGCGAGAATCGTCGCCGTGATCGCCAGGTCGTCGCTCTCCGGCGCGAAGCCCTCGTACTCGCTGCCGTCCAGCCAGACCGGCGTCAGCAGGACGGCCCCGACGATGAAGGCTCCGATGCGTGCGATCATCCCGATCACTCTAGGGTGGCTGCGGTAGCGTCGCCCGCATGGATTCCTTCCGCCGGGCCGCCGAGGCCCGCGACGCCGCCGCGCTCGAGGCGCTGCTGGCCGACGATGTGGTCTTCACCAGCCCGGTCGCCCACAAGCCCTACCCGGGCAAGGCGATGACCGCGGCGATCCTGCGCGGGGTGCTGCGGGTGTTCGAAGACTTCCGGTACGTCCGGACGATCGTCAGCGCCGACGGCCGCGACCACGCGCTGATGTTCCGGGCGACCGTGGACGGCAAGGACCTGCAGGGCTGCGACTTCCTCCACCTGAACGAGGCCGGCTTGGTCGACGACCTGACCGTGATGGTCCGGCCGCTGTCGGCGGCCAACGCCCTGGCCGCGGCCATGGCGGCACAGTTCCCCCGGATCGCCAGTGAAGCTGTGTGACTCGCGCCGGGCCGGGTGGCAGTTCTACGTCCGGGACTTCCCGTCCCGCGCGGCCGGGGTGTTCCCGGTGCTGAAGCCGGCCGTCGCCGCGTAGCCCTTGATGATCGCCTCGATCTCCTCGCGGGTGGCGACCTCGTCGAGGTTGGTGAAGCCGTCCGGCGCGCGCTGGGACACCATGTCGATGACCCCTTCGGGGCCGCCCTGGCGGTTGAGCCGCACGATCTCCGCGGTCGGCGGGAGGCGCTCCGCCTCGTACCGCTGAAGGGCCTCGACGGGGTCGCTCGAACCGGCGAGCAGCGGCGCGAGGCAGCGGGCGTCGAGGATGGCCTGGCTGGCGCCGTTGGAGCCGACCGGGTACATCGGGTGGGCGGCGTCGCCGAGCAGCGTGACCCGGCCGAACGACCAGCGCGGCACCGGGTCGCGGTCGCACATCGGGAACTCGCCGCACCGCCCGCCGGCCCGGATCACCGCCTCGATGTCCACCATGGACAGTTTGAACTCCCGCCGGACGTGGGGCAGCACCTCGTCGATGTCGCCGGGGCGGTTCCAGTCCTCGCGGCGCGGCGGCGGATCCGAGCCGTCACCGAGCTTGACCCCGACCGCCCAGTTCAGCAGCGGCGTCTCGATCCCGTGCTCGTGCGAGATCGGATAGACCACGAGCTTGGCCCGGTCGATCCCGCCGGCGATGATCATCGAGCGGCCGGTGAGGAGGCGCGGGTACGGCACCGCGCCACGCCACATCATCATGCCGTTCCAGGTCGGCGGCCCCTCGTCCGGATACAACGCCGCCCGCACCACCGAGTGGATGCCGTCGGCCGCCACGAGCACGTCGCCGGTCACCCGCCGATCGGCCAGAACCGCCGTGACACCGGTGTCGTCCTGCTCGAACCCGACCAGCCGGCTGGAGGTGTGGATGCGCTCCGGGCCGATCCTCTCCCGCGTGGCCTCGTGGAGCACGCCGTGCAGCCGGCCACGGTGGATCGACAACTGCGGGTACTCGTGCCCCGCGTCGAGACCGCGCGGTTCCCGCCAGATCTCCTGACCGAGCTGGTTGGTGTAGATCAGTTCCTGGGTACGCACACCGGCGGCGTCCAGCCGCTCGAGCAGGCCCAGCTCGGCCAGCTCCTTCACCGCGTGCGGCAGCATGTTGATGCCGACACCCAGCTCGTGCATCTCCCGCGACTGCTCGTACACCTCGCAGTCGACGCCGGCCGCGTGCAGACTCAACGCCGTCGCCAGCCCGCCGACCCCGCCCCCGATGACGAGTACCTTCACGTCTGGAGACGCTAGGACATGAGCCCATTCACGTTCGACCCTTTCGATTCCACCCGAATCAGGTTGACGCGAGGCGGCGCCGAGCGCCCGGAGGCCGCCGAGCCCGGCGGAGGTCTCAAAGGGAAGGCCGGCGCACAGGGCGGGCTCTCAGAGGGACCGGCGGAGGGCGACCTTGGCGAACTTGCCGGTCGCGGTCTTGGGGATCTCGGCCACGAACCGGAACTCGTCGGGGACCCACCATGACGCGACCCGGCCGGTCAGGTGCTCCCGCAACTCGTCGGCGGTCAGCGTGCGGCCGGACGCGACCACCACGCAGGCCAGCGGCCGTTCACCCCAACGATGATCGGGCACCGCGACCACCGCCGCCTCGACCACGTCGGGATGGGCCATGATCTCGTTCTCCAGCGTCACCGACGAGATCCACTCGCCGCCCGACTTCACCAGATCCTTGGTCCGGTCGACGATCCGCAGGTAGCCGCCGGGGTCGATCGTCCCGACGTCGCCGGTCCGGAGCCAGCCGTCCTCGCTGAGCGACGCCGCGGTGTCGCCGAAGTAGCCGCCGGCGACGGTCGGCCCGCTGACCTGCACCTCCCCGGGTGTGACGCCGTCGTGGGCGACCACGTCGCCGTCCTCGCCGATCAGCCGGACCTCGGTCAGCGGGACCGGCCGCCCCGGAAGAATCCGCACGTCGAGGGGGTCGTCGGGCCGGGCGCAGGTGACCAGCGGGCTGGTCTCGGTCATCCCCCACGAACTGCTGAGCGGCACCCCGGCGCCGGCATAGGTCCGGGCCAGCGACTCCGGCAACGCGCTGCCGCCACTCACGGCCATCCGGAGCGACGACAGGTCGAGCCCGGGCAGCAGCGGTTCCAGGCCGCGCCAGATCGCCGGGACCGCCGCGGTGACCGTGACGTGGTGCCGGGTCAGCTGCGACGCGAGGTCGCCCGGGGTCATCCGGGGGCCGGGCAGCACCAGGTCGGCGCCGGCCATCGCCGCGGCGTACGGCAGGCCCCAGGCGTTGACGTGGAACATCGGCACGATCGGCATGACCACGTCACGCTCGCTGATGGCGAAGCTGTCCGCGGCGAGCAGGAGCAGCGTGTGCAGCACGATCGACCGGTGGCTGTAGAGCACGCCCTTGGGGCGCCCGGTCGTGCCGGAGGTGTAGCAGAGGGCGGCGGCGTCGGTCTCGTCGACCACGGCCGGGCCCGCCGCCGGGGAAGACCCGAGCAGTTCCTCGTACGAGAGCACCCCGGCGGGGATCGGCTCGTCCCCACCGTCATCCATGACCACGACGTGTCGCACGGACGCCGCCCCCCAAGCTACCGACCAGACGGTAGGTAGCAGGGACCGGTCGACGAACAGCACGTCGTCGGCCGCGTCGGCCAGGATCCAGGTCAGCTCGTCCGCGAACAGCCGATGGTTGAGCGTGTGCAGCACCCGCCCGGAGCTCGGCACCGCCAGGTAGAGCTCCAGATGCCGCTGCGAGTTCCACCCGAAGGTCCCCACCCGCGCACCCGGGGGCACGCCGAGCGCATCGAGAACGCCCGCGAGGCGTCGGGCGCGGGAAACCACCTCGCCCCAGGTCGCGGCCACCTCGTCGACGGCCGTGTTGGTGATGACCCGCTTGTGGGCGAAGACCCCGGACGCGCGCCGCATCAGCGAGGCGACATCCAGCGGCCGATCCTGCATCAGCCCCCGCATCGTCAGGCGGCCGGGACGGCGACGCGGGTCGCGAGGAGCCGGGCCTCGGTGGCCGCCTTGCGCGGCTCGGCGTGGAAGTCCGGCGCGGCGCAGGCGTACAGGGTGCGGCCGTCGGCGCCGCCCAGCGCGCAGGCGTACACCGGCGTGCCGGTTTCGATCTCGTCGGTGATCGTGCCGCCCTCGACGACCCGGAGCAGCCGGCTGCCGGTGGCGTCGGCGATCCAGAAGCCGCCCTCGGCGTCGAGGCAGGCCCCGTCCGGCGCGACCGCCAAGGCCGGCAACACCACCTCCACCGAGCGGTCGGTCGGCAGCGGTCCGAAGGAAGCCCACACCCGGTGGTTGGTGAGCCGCCCGTCGTCGGTGAGGTCGAAGGCGCTGATCCGGTTGCCGAAGGTCTCGCCGACGAGCAGGACGCCGTCCGGCGTGATCGCGCTGCCGTTGGGGAACCACAGGCCGTCGGCGACCTCGGTGACCGTGCCGTCCGGGTCGACCCGGTGCAGCGAGGTCGGCTCGATCGGTGCGCCACCCATCAGGTCGAACCCGAAATTCCCCACGTACGCGCGGCCCCGCGCGTCGACGGACATGTCGTTGATCGGCCCGGCCGCGTGCTTCGCCAGGTCGCCGTGGGTGACCAGGGTGCCGTCGGGTTCGCGGCGCAGCACCCGGCGGTCGGTCATCGAGACGATCAGCAGCCGGCCGTCGGGCAGCCAGCCCAGCCCGGACGGCTGCCCGGGCACCTCCGCCTCGACCCTCAGGTCGGAACCGTCCTCGTTCGCCGACGAGACGCGCAGGCCGTAGAAGTCGGAGAACCAGATCCGGCCCTCGTGCCAGCGCGGCGCCTCCAGGAAGTGCGCGTCCGACACGACGGTGGTGAAGTCAGCCATGATTACTCCTCACAGTGAGAGTCCTCCGTCGACGGGGAGGACGACGCCGGTGATGTAGGAGGCCTCGTCCGAGGCCAGGAACGCGACCGCGGCCGCCATCTCCGAGGTCTCGGCGAAACGGCCCATCGGGATGGCCCTGGTGAGGGCGGCGAGCTTGTCCGGCGGGACCGAGGCGATCATCCGGGTCCGCGCGTTCGGCGAGATCGCGTTGACGGTGATGCCGAACCGCGCCAGTTCCTTGGCCGTGGTCTTGGTGAACCCGATGATCCCGGCCTTGGCCATCGCGTAGTTCGACTGCCCCGGGTTGCCGTGCAGGCCGGTGTACGAGGTCACGTTGATCACCCGGCCCGAACCCTGCCGCCGGAAGTGCGGCACCGCCGCCCGGGTGAACCGGAACGTGCCGCCCGCGTGCACCGCCATCACCGACTCATAGTCGCCGTCGCTGAGCTTCCACACCACGCCGTCGCGCAGAATGCCCGCGTTGTTGACCAGCACGTCGATCCGGCCGGTCTCGGCGACCACCCGGTCCACCACGGCGTCGACCTGGGCGCTGTCGGTGACGTCGGCGGCCAGCCCGACCGCCCCGATCTCGGCCGCGGTCGCCTCGACCACGTCCGCCTCCAGGTCGACCAGGTAGACGGTCGCCCCGGCCAGCCGGAAGTGCCGGCCGATCGCCTCGCCGACGCCGCGGGCGCCCCCGGTGACCAGGACCGTACGCCCGGCGAAGTCGAAGGTCAGGTTGCCCGTCACGCCGCCGCCCGCCGGGTCCGCGCCCGCAGGCGGTCCAGGGTGCGCCGTAACCCCGGTGAGTCGATCGCGACGACCACCGCGAGCAGCGCCGCGTAGAACAGCTGGGTCGAGTAGTCCGGCAGGTAGGCCAGGGTGACGATCTGGGCCAGCAGGGCCACCGCGAGCGCGCCGGCCAGCAGTCCGGCCGGCGTGCCGCGGCCACCGGCCAGCGACACCCCGCCGAGCAGAGCGGCCACCGCGGCGATCAGTAACGGCCGCAGTCCGGGGTCGGGGTTGGCCGAGGCGAAGCTGACGCTGAGCAGCGCGCCGCCGAGCGCCGCGAGCGTGCCCGACATGGTGAACAGCAGCACCAGGCGGCGTTCCACCGGCACCCCGGCGACCCGGCCGGCCCGCCGGTCGCCGCCGATCGCGCGCAGCTCCGCCCCGAGCCGGGTGAAGCCGAGCACCACGGCCGCGACCGCGAACGCGGCCAGCGTGATCAGGCTGCGCGGCGAGAAGACGCCGGCCACTGTCTGGTCGACCCAGAGCGTGGCGGCCTGGTTCTTGAAGGTCACGCTGAGCCCGCCGGACAGCGCGTACGCGAGCCCGAGCAGCGCGATGTACGCCGCCAGCGTCACCGGCACCGACGGGATCCGCAGCCACGCGATCAGGCCACCCTGCAGGGCGCCGATCAGCGCGCCCGCGGCGACCGCGATCAGCAGGCCGAGCAACGCCGACGACTGCCCGGTGAGCACGGTGATCATCCCGCCGACGGCGTAGGTGCCGACCACCGAGAGGTCGAACTCGCCGGCGATCATGGTCAGCCCGATGGCCAGCGCGAGCAGCCCGATCTGCGCGAAGCCCTGCAACGCGTTGTAGACGTCGAAGGACGCGAGCGGCACGCCGGTGCCCAGCGGCGTGAGCGCGAAGACGATCACGACCAGCAGCAGGGCCGCACCGGGCACGAGACGTTCCGGTCTCATCGACGCCTCCGGAGGTGGACCAGCACGACGACACCGAGCACGAGGACTCCCTTCACCAGGATCTGGATCCCGGTCGAGTAGCCGCGGAGGAGGAGCACGTCGGCGATGACGGCGATCAGCACCGCGCCGCCGAGCGTGCGGAGCGCCGACCCCTTGCCGCCGGCGATCGCGGTGCCGCCGAGCAGGACCGCGGCGATCGCGTCGAGGGTCAAGGGGCCGGCCAGATTGGTGGTGGCGCTGGTGTTGAAGGCGGCCAGGAAGACGCCGGTGAGCGCCAGGCACAGCCCGGAGAAGGCCCAGGCGACGGCGATCACCCGGCCCACCGGCAGGCCGGCCGCCCGGGCCGCGGCCCGGTTCTCGCCGACCAGGTACATCTGCCTCCCGGCCGTGGTCCGCCGCAGCATCCACTGGGCCAGCACGGCCAGCGCCAGCAGCACGTAGACCGCGAGCGGCAGCCCGAGCACGGTCGCGTTGAGCACCTGGTAGCCGCCGCCGGCCGCGGCCACCGGTGTCCCGCCGCTGAACCAGACCGAGCCGCCGCCGATCGCGAAGCCCGCGGCGATGGTCAGCACGATCGGGTTGGCCTCCCAGTAGCCGACCACCAGCCCCTGGACGACCGTGACCACGACCCCGGTGAGCAGCCCGAGCAGGGTGGCCACGAGCAGGCCGTGGCTCAGCGTCCAGAGGAAGACCATGGCGACGAGGGTGGCGGTCTGCGAGGCCGCCATCGAGACCGCCGACCCGGCGATCATCACCAGGGTCGCCCCGATCGCGGTGATGCCGACCAGCGCGGCCGAGGCCAGGATGGCCCGGGCGTTGGCCAGGGTGAGGAAGCGGTCGGTGCTGACGGCCAGCGGCAGGAGGATCAGGAGCAGGACGGCCAGGGCCACCGGACCTCGGCGTACCGTCATGCTTTCTCGCCCGTCATGTCCCGCATCAGCACGGTGCCGTCGGCGCCGCCCTGGTAGGTCTCGACCACCCGGCCGTCGCGCATGGTGAGGATGACGTCGCCGAGTTCCAGCAGTTCCTCCAGCTCGGTCGAGGCGAAGACGACGACCAGCCCGGCGTCGGCGGCGTCGCGGAGCAGCCGGTGGATCGCCGCCCGCCCGCCGATGTCGACGCCCCGGGTCGGCTCGTCCAGCAGCAGCGCGTGCACGTCGGGCCGGTCCAGCGCGCGGCCGACGAACACCTTCTGCTGGTTGCCGCCGCTGAGCGCGAGCACCGGTTCGGCCAGCCGGACCTCGTCCAGGCCGGCGCGGGCGGCGAGCGGCCGGGCGGCCGGGACGAGCGCCTTCCCGCCGAGGCGGTTCAGCCGGGTGCCGACCAGGTTCATCGCCACCGACTTGTCCAGGAAGAGGCCCTCGCCCTTGCGATCGTTCGACACGTACGCGATCCCGGCCCGCGCCGCGCCGACCGGGCTGCGGAACGGGACGGCGCGGTCGCGCAGGCTGACCCGGCCGGTCGCCCCCGGGTGCAGCCCCGCGAGGGCCCGCAGCACATCGGACGCGCCGCTGCCCAGCTGCCCGGCCAGCGCGTAGATCCGGCCCGCCCGCGCGGTCAGCGTGAAGTCCGTCAGGCGCCCCGGGACCCGCAGTCGCGAGATCCGCAGCGCGTGGGTGAGGTCGGGATCGGGCCGTCGATTCGCTGAGAGGCGATGAGGCGCCTCGCCGAGCATCTCCACGATCAGCCGGTCGACGGTCAGCTCGGCGGCCGGCCTGGTGGTGATCCGCCGCCCGTCGCGCAGCACCGTGACCGTGTCACACAGGTCCAGCACCTCGGCCAGCCGGTGCGACACGAACACGACGGCGCACCCACGGGCGGCGACCCGGCGTACGGCCGCATGGACCCGCCGGCTCTCCGCCTCGCTCAGCGTGGCGGTCGGCTCGTCCAGGATGACCACCCGCGCCCGCTGGCTGAGCGCCTTGGCGATCTCGATCAGCTGCCGCTCGCCCATGCTCAGCGTCGAGACGAGCTGATCCGGCCGCACGTGGTCGAGTCCCAGGTCGCCGAGCACCTCCCGGCACCGGGCCACCGCGGCCCGCCGCCGCTTGACCAGCGGCGCGTCGATGTCGCCGAGCATCAGGTTCTCCAGCACGGTCAGCGCCGGCACCACGCTCAGCTCCTGGTCGACCAGGGCCACGCCGAGGCGCTGGGCCGCCGGCCGGCTTCCCAGCAGCACCGGCTCGCCGGCCAGCAGGATCCGGCCGGCGTCCGGCGCCAGCTGCCCGGACAGCATCTTGACGACCGTGCTCTTGCCGGCGCCGTTGTGCCCGCAGACGGCGTGGATCTCGCCCGCCCCGACGGTGAAGGAGACCTCCCGCACCGCCGGGACGCCGGCGAAGCTCCGGGCCAGCGCGTCGATGACGACCAGCGGTTCGCTCATGCCTGGCTGCACTGCTCCTCGAACTGGGCGATGGTCTCCTTGGTGACCCGGTCCTCCTTGACCAGCTCGCTCTTGGGCGGGTTCTCGCCGTTGAGGAAGCGGGTGAGGTAGGAGGCGGTCTGCTTGGCGATGGTGATCGGGTCCTCGGTGGCGGTGCCGTACATCTCGCCGGCCTTGATCGCGGTGATGCCGGCCTTGAAGCAGTTGCCGCCGGTGACCACCAGGCCGTCCGTGCCGCCGACCTTGCACCCGGCCTGCTTGGCCGCCTGGACGATCGGCAGCGCCATGTAGTCGGCCATGCCGTACGCGGCCTGGATGCCGTCGCAGCCGTGCTTGGCGAACAGCTGCTGGGCGACCTTGCCGGAGGCCGTCGGGTCCCAGTTGGTGTCCTGGTCCTCGATCACCTGATATTGCGGCGCGGCCGCCATCGCCTTGCCGAAGCCCTCCATCCGGTCCTGGGTGACCAGCATCGCCTTGGTCCCGGAGAGCACGATGACCTTGCCCGAGTCGCGGCCCTGCGCCTTCAGGCCCTCGATGATGTTCTGGGCGGCGTACTCGCCGAGTTTGACGTTGTCCGAGAGCACCGACATCACGTCACCCTCGACCTGGGGGTCGGGCCGGCCGTCGACGATGAGTACGGGCACACCCGCCTGTTTCGCCTTCTGGATCGGCACGACGGTGGCCGTGGTGTCCCACAGCGCGGCCACGATGAGGGCGGGCTTCTGGGACACCGCCTGGTTGAAGTTCTGCACCTGGGTCCCGGCGTCCATGCTGGTCAGGTCGTTGATCTTGACGCCGGACGAGGCGAGCTCGGCCTTGAAGGTCTTGTTGTAGGCGGCGCCCCAGGGGCTGGCGTCGCCGTAGCCCACGAAGGCGATCGTCTTGCCCTGGGTGCCGGTCTCCTTGGTCGACGCCGCGGGTGAGCCCCCGCATCCCGCAGCGATCAGGGCCATGCCGAGCACGGCGGCTCGTAGTGATCGTGTCCGCACCATCGGCCTCTCCTTCGAGGTCAGACGTGGTTACTAAGCGCATAGTCACCTGGTAATCTGCGTGTGTCAACCGTCACATGAAAGTGACGGATCGGTAATGGGAGATTCAGGTCATGGCGAAGCGACGACAGGCCAGGTTCACCACCGACGACCTCGAAGGGCTCCCCGAACTGGACGACGAGTCCCCCGCGCTCTGGGACGAGTCACGCGGCGAGGTGCCCCGCAAACTGCTCACCTCGGCCGTGCGCTGCTTCGCCTCCAACGGCTTCCACGCCACGACCACCCGCGACCTCTCCGGCGCGGTCGGCCTCAGCCCCGCCGCGCTCTACGTCCACTTCCCGTCGAAGGAGCACGTGCTCTTCGAGATCGTCCGGACGGCGCACGACCGGGCCCTGGCCTGCGCGACCGACCCGGCCGTGGCCGGCCTCGACGACCCGGTGGAGCATCTCCGGGCGCTGGTGGCGCGATACACCGAGTGGCACGCCCGCTACCACGTCGCCGCCCGGGTCAGCCAGTACGAGCTGGCCGGGCTCTCGGCCGAGCACTACGAGCAGATCCTGGAGACCCGGCACCGGACCAACGTCGTCTTCCGGACCGCGGTCGAGCGGGGCGTCACCTCGGGCGCGTTCGCCGACGTCGACGTCAAGCGGGTCGCCCGGGCCATCCTCTCGCTCGCCATCGACCTGGTCCGGTGGTACCGCCGGGACGGCGCCGACTCCCCCGAGCAACTGGGCGAGTTCACCGCCCAGCTGGCGCTCACAATGACCGGGGCGCCGGTGGCGTCAGTCCACCAGGGCTGAATAGACCAGCTGCCGCAGCTCCTGGCCCAGGGGGTACGTGTTGGAGGGCATGAGCTGGGTGAAGAACGACGCGGTCAGCCGGTCGGCCGGGTCGACCCAGAAGGCGGTGCTGGCCATGCCGCCCCAGTAGAACTCGCCCGCGTTGCCCGCCGTGTGACCGGGCCTCTTGTCCTCGACGACGGCGAACCCGAGGCCGAAGCCGACCCCTTCCAGGGTGGTCTCGGCGAAGCCACCGGTGGACAGGGCCTCCAGGTCGCGGCCGCCGGGCAGGTGGTTGCGGGTCATCGTGCGCAGGGTGCGGCTGCCCAGCACCCGGTCGCCGTCCAGCTCGCCGCCGTTGAGCAGCATCTGGGTGAACCGGTGGTAGTCGTGCGCGGTGGAGATCAGGCCGTGCCCGCCGGCGTGCATGACGGGTGGGCGCAGGCCCGAGCCGGCCAGCAGGGGCGACGTCACCGCCTGGCCGGTGGCCGGATGAGGCACGTACAGCTGGGCCAGCCGCTCGGCGTCCGGCTCGTCGGCCCACCACCGGGTGTCGGTCATGCCCAGCGGCCCGAGGACCCGCTCCTGGAACACCTCGTCGAGCGGCTTCCCGGCCACCACCTCGACCAGCCGGCCGAGCACGTCGGTGGCCACCGAATAGCCCCACGCGCTGCCCGGCTGGAACAGCAGCGGGAACGTCGCGTACCGATCGACGGTCTCGGCCAGGTCGTACTTCCCCTCGTCGAGTCCGAAGCCGGCCTCCCGGTACAGCCGGTCGACCACCGAGGTCTCCATGAACCCGTAGGTCAGCCCGGCCGTGTGGGTCAGCAGGTGCCAGACCCGGATCGGCTCGGTCGCGGGCACCGTGAACGGCTTCAGCGCCGAGCCCTTGTCGTACACCCGCATGTCCTGGAACGCGGGCAGCCAGCGGCTGATCTCGTCGGTGAGCTGGAACCGGCCCTCCTCCCACAGGCTCATCGCGGCGACCGAGGTGATCGGCTTGGTCATCGAGTAGATCCGCCACAGCGTGTCGTCCTCGACCGGCGTGCCGGCCGCCACGTCGCGCAGGCCGTAGCGGCTCTGGTGGGCGATCTCGCCGTGGCGGGTCACGAGGATCTGCCAGCCGGGCAGCCGCCCGTCGTCGACGTACCGCTGGAAGTGCTTGTCGAGGGTCTGCAACCGGTTCGCGTCGAAGCCCAGTGTCATCCGGGAAGACTATCCGCGGCCCCGGCCTGTGACCCTTGACACTCCACGCTAGATCCATGAGGGTTGATGCCCCTAGCTCAGGAGGCGTTGTGGCCGCTCCCACCCGCTATCTGCCCGCTCATGAGATCCGTGACATGCCCGACGCGCCGCGGAACTACCGGCGGCTGATCGGCCCGGGCATCGTCACCGCCGGGGTGGGCCTGGCGTCCGGCGAGTTCGTGCTGTTCCCGTACATCGCCTCGCAGGTCGGTCTGGTCTTCGTCTGGGCCGCGCTGGTCGGGGTGGTGACGCAGTACTTCCTGAACATGGAGATCGAGCGGTACACCCTGGCCACCGGGGAGACCGCGCTCACCGGGTTCAGCCGGTACTGGCGGCACTGGGGCCTGGTGTTCGCGATCCTCACCTACTTCGCCAACCTGTGGCCGGGGTGGGCGACCAGCTCGGCCACGCTGACCACGTACATCTTCGGCGGCAACAAGACCGTGATCGCGGTCGGCATGCTGGTGGCCATCGGGCTGATCCTGACCCTGGCGCCGGTGGTCTACGTGGCCCTGGAACGCACCCAGATGGTCAAGGTCGCGGCGGTGATGACGTTCATCGTCGTCGCGGCGATCTTCGCGGTCGGCGCCAAGGCGTGGAGCGACGTGCCGCACATCGTGACGCAGCCGCGGATCCCGACCGAGCTCGGGTTCGCGCTGCTGCTCGGCGCGCTCGCCTTCGCCGGGGCCGGTGGCGGCCAGAACCTGGTGCAGTCCAACTGGATCAGGGACAAGGGCTTCGGCATGGGTACGTACGTCCCGCGCCTGGTCAGCCCGGTGACCGGTCAGCCCGAGGCGGCGCCCAGCACCGGGTACGCGTTCGAGCCGACGCCGGAGAACCTGACGCGCTGGCGGGGCTGGTGGAAGTTCGCCAACATCGAGCAGCTGACCACCTTCGTGCTCATCACGTTCGTGACGATCCTGTTCACCTCGCTGCTGGCGTACGCCACCGTCTTCGGCCGCGACGGCCTGGAGAACGGCATCGGCTTCCTGCAGATCGAGGGTCAGGTCCTGGCCGAGCGGGTCGGCTCGTGGTTCCAGTACCTGTTCTGGTTCATCGGCGCGTTCTCGCTCTTCGCCGCCGCGCTGGGCATCGTCGACTACACCAGCCGGCTGGCCGCCGACGTGATCAAGACCTCGTACGCCCGCGAGGCCAACGAGTCCAAGGTGTACGCCGGCCTGGTCTGGGGCCTGGTCGCGATCGGCATCGTGGTGCTGCTCGCCGGGGTCAGCCAGCCCATCGTCCTGCTCGTCACCTCGGCGGTGGTCGGCGGCTTCATGATGTTCATCTACTCGGCCCTGCTGATCCTGATCAACCGCCGGACCCTGCCCGAGCCGATCCGCGTCCGCGGCTTCCGGCTGGGCGCCCTGATCTGGTCGTTCCTGCTGTTCGGGGTGCTGTCGGCGCTGACCTTCCAGGACCGCATCGGCGCCCTCTTCGATTGACGCACCACAATGGATTGCCCCCGTTCCCGGCGGCCGTATAGCGTCCCGGGAAGCATCACCAACGGGGAGGACAATTGAAGACTCAGTGGAGCGGCCGCCTGCGAACGGCGGCCGCGGCGATCGCGGTCGCCGTGCCTCTGGTCGTGGCCGGCGCGACCGGCCCGGCCCAGGCGGCGGACACCTGGCAGTGCTCGGGCAATGCCTGGGGCTTCGCGGTCAACACCGCGGGCAAGAACAACCGGTACCCCTTCACCGCGCCGGGGACGACCAGCGCCGCCCACGGCACGCCGGTCGACCTCGGCGGCGGCTGGAACACCTACCAGCGCGTGCTGGGCGGGCCCGACTCCAAGATCTACGGCATCAACGCCAACGGGCTGTTCCGCTACCGCAACGTCGGCGCCGGCTGGGAACAGGTCGACGGCGTCATCAACTGGAAGATCAGCTCGGACTTCACGCTCTACGGCGGAACGGCGTGGAAGGACAAGATCACCGTCGACGAGATCGGCGACTTCTACGCCGTCGACCAGAGCGGCCGGCTGCGCCAGTGGCGCTTCGACGAGGCCGGCCGGACCTGGACCATCAACGGCCGGGTGATCAGCACCGGCTGGGACCGGTACAACCTGATCTTCGCGTCCGGCCCCGGCGTGATCTACGGCCGCACCCCCGACGGCAAGCTCTACCGCAGCCGGTTCGAGCCGGCCAGTCAGCGCTGGCTGACCGAGCACTTCGAGGTCGGCGCCAGCTCGTGGGGCCAGTACAAGACGATCTTCGGGGTCGGCGGCGACACCTTCTACGCCTCCCGCACGTCCACCGGTGAGCTGGTGACCTACCGCTACCGCGAGGACAACAACACCTGGGTGGTGTCGAACCGGAAGGTCGGCGACTCCGGCTGGGCCGCCTTCACCAACCTGACCGGCCTCACCAACTCGTGCAGGCTCACCGACCGGCACGAGCCGGCCCGCCCGGCCACGCCGTACCAGCCCGGCAGTCCGATCGTCGCCATCCAGGAGCAGGCCGACGGGACCTCGCTCGGCGCGCTCGACTACGTGTACGCCGACGACATCGGCCGGCTGCGGCACGGCTACCAGGCCAACCCCAACGTCTTCACGTCGGTCCAGTGGTCGGCCCTGCCCAACGACGCCGGGTTCACCGGCCGCCCGGCGCTGTCGATCAACCCGCAGGGCAAGGTCCGCATGCTGGTGCACAGCACCTCCAGCGACGCCTGGTCGTTCACCCGGCAGGCCTCGCCGAGCACCTCGTGGGACGCCGGCACGAGCCTCGGCGGCGCGCTGAGGTCGCGGCCCACCGTGGTCCGGCTGAGCGACACCAACCCGGTCGCGTTCGGCCTCGACGCCGACGGCGGGCTCTGGTCCCGCCGGTACAGCGGCACCGAGGGTGACGTCGACCTGTTCCCGTGGCGCAAGGTGAACGGCGCCGGCCTGACCGGCGAGCTGACCGCCATCCCCGGCGCCGACCGCAAGGTCACCCTGTTCGCGCTGGACGCGGATGGCACCCCGGTGACCGCCACCTACCTCGACGGGACCGTCTCGGCCTGGACCGAGCTGGGCGGCAGCGGCTTCACCGCCACCCCGGCCGCGGTGAAGCTGCCCGGCCAGATCCTGCGGGTCTTCGCCCGGTCCGCCGACGGTCAGATCCTGACCCAGCAGCAGAGCGCGAGCGGCGGCGCCTTCCCCGGCTCGTGGAGCGCGGTGGGCGACTTCACCAGCGGCGGTCCCCCGGTCGCGGTGCTCGACTCGCAGACCAGCCGGCTGGTCGTGGTCGCGCGGGGCGCCGACAACGAGGTCTACCGGGTCTTCGAGACCGCAGCGGGCTCCGGCGCCTGGGGTGACTGGCTGCGGCTGTCCCCCGACTTCCCCGACCCGACCGTGACCGACCCGACCATCACCCCGTTCGCCGACGGCAACGGCGACTCGTACCTCATCGCCTTCCGCAACCAGAACGACGCCGCCCGCGTCTACACCCGCCAGAGCGGGTCCGGCCTGGCCGCCGGCAAGACCGCGACGCCGTCGTTCACCGCGCACACCCTGCCCGCGCCGCCCAGGTAACTCCACCGAGCACACCGAACGCCGCCCGGACACCCGTCCGGGCGGCGTTCTTCGCACTTCCGCCTCAGTCCGGTGTCAGTGCCACGTCAGATGTCGTTCGTAGCGTCGCGGCATGACCTGCATCGATCAGCTGCACGCCACACATGCGAACAGCGTCCTCCGCCACCTGCTCCGGCTCACCAACGGTGACCGGCCGACGGCCGAGGACATGCTGCAGGAGACGATGCTGCGGGCCTGGCGGAACGTCGAGAAGCTGCCGGCGCACGAGGAGGAGCAGCGGCGCTGGCTGCTGACCGTGGCCCGGCGGATCGTGATCGACTCGGCCCGCGCCCGCAACGTGCGGCCGGCCGAGCTGCCGATCTTCGACCTCGACCGGATCACGCGGGTGGAGGACACCACCGACGCGGCGCTGGCCGGGGCGGCGATCGTGGCCGCCTGGCGCCGGCTCAGCGCGGCCCACCGCGAGGTGCTGACCCTGCTCCACCTGCGGGGACGCTCGGTCGACGAGGTCGCCGAGGAACTGAGCCTGCCGATCGGCACGGTGCGGTCCCGCTCGCACTACGCCTTGCGCGCGCTCCGCGAGGGCATGGCGGTGGTGGACTGAAGCGCCTGCGCGCTCCGGCCCCGGATCAGCTCGGCGGTGGCCGGGTCGAACTGGTCGTAGATCGCGGCCGACCGGCGCCACGCCTCGTACGCCTCCTGCCGGGCGCCGTGCCGCAGGTGGGCCTGGCCGAGGTGGTCGAGGATGATCGCCTCGGTGTTGCGGGCCGGCGAGTCGCGGAACAGCTCGATCGCGTTCCGGTAGCAGGCGATCGCCTCCTCGACCTCGCCCAGGTGGAAGTGGGTGTAGCCCAGGCTGTCCCAGGCCGCCCCCTCGCCGTGCTTGTCGTCCAGGTCCTGGAAGATGCGCAGCGCCTGCCGACAGGGGTTGAGCGCCCGGCGCGGCTGCCCCATCTCGGTCAGGATGTTGCCGACCGCGTTGAGCCCCATCGCCTGCCCGACCAGGTCATCGATCCGGCGGTACGCCTCCAGGGCCCGCTCGCTGTAGCTCAGCGCCTCGGCCCAGTGGCCCTGCCGCTCGGCCAGGAAACCGATGTAGTTGAGGCTGCTCGCCACCCCGTTGCCGTCGCCCTGACCGGTGAAGAGCCGCAAGGACAGTTCCAGATGGGTACGCGCGGCTTCGTCGCGCCGCAGCTTGTTGAACGCCCGGCCCAGGCTGCGATGGGCGTGGGCCTGGGCCACCGGGTCGGCCAGCTCGCCCGCCGCCGCCACCGCCATCCGGGCGAACGCGGCCGCCTCGTCGAAGTGGCCCAGCCGGTCGAGGAAGAACTCGAGGCTCCAGACCAGCTGCCAGGTGTGCCGGTGATGGCCGGTCGCGGCGGCCAGCCGGAGCAACTCGCGCAGCACCGGCTGTTCCCGGTCGAACCAGGCCAGCGCCTGCTCGCGGTCGCCGATCGCCTCGGGTGTCACGCCGGGCCCGGGCTCGGGCAGCGCGACCGGGATCAGCGTGGTGGTGTAGCGCTCGGCGGCGACGCGGGCGGTGTGCAGGTAGTGGTCGAGGACCCGCAGGCGGGCCGCGGCCCGGTCGGCCGGCGGGTCGGCCGCCTCGGCCAGCTCGCCCGCGTACGACCGCAGCAGGTCGTGCAGCACGTAGCGGCCGGGCACCCGCTCGATGAGCAGGCTGGCGTCGGTCAGCTCGTCGACCAGCGCCCGGGCGTCCCGCCGACCGGCCGCGATCAGGCTGGCGATCGCCGGCAGCCCGATGTCGGGTGGCGGGTGCAGGGTCAGGAGGCGGAACAGCCGGGCCGCGTCCGGTGTCAGGGCGGCGTACGACCACGAGAAGACGTCGGTCCCTCCGACGGCGTCCAACGGGCCGGCGCCGGTCCGGAGCTCGGCCGCGAGGTCGGCCAGGCGGAAGGACGGGTTCATGGCCGCGCGCGCCGCCATCACGGCCAGCGCCAGGGGCAGCCGGCCGCACCGCTCGACCAGGTCCTTGACCGCCTCCGGCTCGGCCGCAACCCGGGCGTCGCCGAGCCGCCGGGACAGGATCTGCCGGGCCTCCCCCTCGGACACCTCGCCGAGCTGGACCGGGACCGCGCCGTGCGTGGTGACCAGGGCCGGCAGCCGGTGGCGGCTGGTGATCAGGACCAGGCTGCCGCCGGCGCCGGGCAGCAGCGGCCGGATCTGGCCGGCCTCCCGGGCATTGTCCAGCAGGATCAGCATGCGCCGCCGGGCCAGATGGCTGCGGTAGAGCGCGGCCCGGGCGTCGAGCCGCACCGGGATGCGGTCGGGTGGCACGCCCAGCGCCTCGAGGAACGTGGCCAGCACCTCGCCCGGCGCGACCGGCTCGCCGGGCCCGAACCCGCGCAGGTCGGCGTAGAGCTGACCGTCCGGGTAGCGCCCGGCCAGCCGGTGGGCCAGGTGCACGGCCAGCGTGGTCTTGCCGATGCCGCCCATGCCCACGATCGCCGCCACCCGGCCGCCGTCGTCGCCGAACGCCAGCAGCCGGGCCAGCTCGTCGGCCCGGCCGGCGAACGCGGCCAGGTCGCTGGGCAACTGGGCCGGGGTGGCCTCGAGCGGGGCGGCCGGCCGGGTGAGCGCCTCGCCCAGCTCGGGCCCCGGGTCGACACCCAGCTCGTCCCGCAGCCGCCGGACCACCTCGCCGCGGACCCGCACCGCCTCGGCCTGCTGGCCGGCGCTCACCAGGGCCTGGATGAGCAGGGCCTGGAGCGGCTCGTCGAAAGGGTGCCGTTCGGCGGTGGTCCGCAGCTCGAGCAGGATCCGCTCGGCCCGGCCGGACCGCAGGGCGGCGGTCGCGTACTCCTTGACCACGGTCAGGCGCTCGCGGTCGAGCGACGTGAAGGCCGGATGGGACTGGGTCTCCAGCGGCAGGGCGGCCGCGACCGAGCCGCGCCACAGGGCCAGCGCCTCGGCGAACAGGGCCACGGCCGGCTCGGGCGCGGCCATCCGGGCCTCGTCGGCCAGCCGCCGGAACCGCAGCAGGTCGAGCGAGTCGGCGCTGACGTCCATCCGGTAGCCGCTGCCGTCGCCGAACAGCCACCGCCCGGTCTCGCGGCGCCCCAGTTCCGGTTCCAGCAGCCGCCGCAGCACCCCGACGTGCCGCTGGACGATGTTGACCGCCGTCGGCGGCTCGTCCTCACCCCAGAGCACGTCCACGATCTCGGTCAGCGGCACGGTGGCGCCGGCCTGCGCCAGCAGCAGCGTCAGGAGCACGCTGGGCTGGCCCGCGGCCACCCGCAGCTCGGCGTCGTCGCGCCAGACACGGACCGGCCCGAGCACACCGAACGCGACTCCACTCATCACGGAAAGATATACGCGCAGGTAGGGGCCTGGTTCGGCGTGAGCCCGATATCTGACAATCAATCTTCCAGATATCCGAGGACGGCCAGGACGCGGCGGCTGTAGCCCGGCTCGGCGGTCAGGCGGAGCTTGTCGAAGATGGCGTTGACGTGCTTCTCGACGGCGCTCTGGGAGACGTGGAGCTCGGCGCCGATGCGGGCGTTGGTCAGTCCCTGGGCCATCCGGTCGAGCACGTCGCGTTCGCGGGTGGTGAGGGTGGCCAGGGGGTCGGTGTGCGAGGTACGGGCGAGCAGCTGGCGTACCACCTCGGGGTCGAAGGCGGCGCCGCGTCTCCAGCGCGGCCGCCAGCCCGCCCGCGTCCAGCGCCGCCGGGAACACCCGCCAGGACACCTCGCGCAGCTCGGCCAGCGCGTCCGCCGCCTCCTCGTGGGCCTGGCGGAGCAGCTCCGGGATCCGGTCGGGCTGGGCCCGCCGCGCCCGGCCGAGCAGCATCCCGAGCGCGACCAGCCGCTGCTGCACGCCGTCGTGCAGGTCGCGTTCGATCCGGCGGCGCTCGGCGTCGACCGCGACCACGACGTCGGCCCGGGCGGTGGACAGCTCGGCGATCCGCCGCTCGTAGGCGACCCGGTCGCTCGGCGTCAGGAACCGCGCGGCCAGGGCCCGGTCCATCCGGCCGACGGTCAGCAGGCCCTGGAGCCCCAGGAAGGCCAGGACCGCCGCCGCCGAGAGGATCCAGACCACGTTCAGCGGCGACGGCTCGATGCCGTCCACCGTCCGCCCGGTGAACCAGCCGGCGACCAGCAGGACGGTGGCGACCGCACCCCACGTGTAGAGCAGTGTGAGCAGGCCGCCGAGCAGGCCCACCGGCAGCCGCAGGGCGAGGTAGGCGGCCGCCCGGCCCGGTTCGGCGTCGCCCTCGATCAGGCCGCCGCCGAGCATCCGGGTGACCCGCTCGCGGTCGAAGGTGGCCAGGGACCGTGCTCCGGCGCGTACCCATCGACGCCCGGGCGGCACCGCCCACAGCAACCCCGCGCCGAGGAAGAAGGCCAGCCCGACCAGGGCGGTGGCCGCGCCGGCCAGCACCCCGAGGATCTTCCGCGCCCATCTGGGAGCTGGTCGAGCGCTATGCCGGCGTACTCCAGAAGGTGGTGATCGTCACCGGACCAGTGTCCCGATCCGGCGCACCACGAACCAGGCCACCGCGGCCAGGACCACCACCGGGCGCCGCGGCCCATGGGGCAGAGCACCCGATCGCCTGTGGAAAACCACAGGTCCGCGGTTGCGGGGGTCCGCGAACAGGACGATGGTGAGGGCAGGAGATCAGCGTCGATCGATCCTGGAGCGCGCCATGAAAGCACTCGCGGCCGCGGTTGTCATCGGCACCATCGTCGGGCTGGCCGGTGTTGCCCCGGCATCCGCGTCATCGTCGCTCTCGGAAACCGGGCGGCTGGGTGAACGGCGGTTCGTGGTCACCGGCGACCGGATGTACGAGATGGGCGCGGCCGACGGGACCTACCCCGGCACCGGGTGGCACATCCGGGGCGAGATGGGCGGGTTCTGGTCGCCGCCGATCAAGCTGCTCGACGGCCTCTGGTTCGGGGTGAACGGCACCTGGTTGCGCGCGAGCCGGTTCACCACCCACCCCGGGTACACGTCGATGACCTTGAACGGGCCGGGTGGCCTGGCCGTCGAGCGCGTCGACGTGGTGCCGGACGGCCGGCGCGCGGCGCTGATCGGGCTGCGGTTCCCGGCCGGCGCCGGCCGGTCGCGGCTCACCGTCGAGGCGCATTCCGAGCTGCTGACGGCGTACCCCTGGAGCTTCACCACCCCGTCCGCCGACGCGGTCAACCGGCCCGACTCGGGCGCATTCGACGGCCGGAACCTGGTCTTCCGGGACCGCTCCTACGCGGCGCTGGTGGGCAGCACCCACGCGCCCCTCGGTCACGCGCTCGGCGCCGGCATGCGCGGGCCACAGGGGGCGGTGATCTGCGGCGACCCGGCGCCGGCGGCGTGCGACGACGGGCCGTCGGGCCGGGGTACGGGCGGACGGCTGTCCTATGCGGTCGCCGCCGGGAGCACGGTGTGGTTCGCGGTGGCCGGGTCCGATCAGGGCCTCGCCGCCGCGCGCGGCGAACTGGCCGGCGCGCTCCGCGATCCGGCGGCGGCGCTGGCCACCAAGGTGGCGGCCCGGCGTGCCGTGGCCGCGCGCAGCCGTGTCGATCTGCCCGGCGACCGGCTGCTCCAGCAGAGCGTGGAGTGGTCCAAGCAGAACCTCGCCGACTCGGTGCAGGAGTCTCGTGACCTGCGGTTGTTCGCCAGCGACGAGGGCACGTCACTGCCACCTCCGGCGGGCCGTCTCGATCGCGCCCGCTGGATCGGCGCCGGCTGGCCGGACTATCCGTGGATCTTCGCCACCGACGGCGAGTACACGGCGTTCGCGGCGGTGGCGGCCGGCCAGTTCGAGGCGGTCAAGGACCATCTGCGTACGCTCCGCGACATCAGCGAGGTGGTGAACCACCGTTCCGGCAAGGTCGTGCACGAGGTCACGCCCGACGGTCAGGTCTACTACGGCGCCAACGACGACCCGGGCAACACCGACGAGACCGTGAAGCTGCCCAGCGCGGTCGCCCTGGTCTGGCGCTGGACCGGCGACGACCGGTTCCGCGACGAGATGTACGACTTCACGGTCCGGGGCATGCGGTACGCGCTGGCGCTGGACGCCGACCGCGACGGCTGGCCCGAGGGCAGCGGCAACGTCGAACGCGAGGGCATGGGCCCGGAGAAGCTCGACGTGGCCGTCTACACCATCCGCGGCCTGCTCGACCTGGCCACCCTGGCCGCGTCCCGGTCCGACCGGGCGACCGCGGCGTGGGCGTCCTCGCAGGCGGCGGCCCGGCTCCGCCGGTTCGAGTCGTCCTGGTGGTACGGCGGTGACGCCCGCTCGTACGCGGACTCCCGGTCGGCCGGCGACGCCAAGCTGTACCAACGGTTCTGGATCGGCGCCGTCCCGATGGAGTCCGGGCTGCCGCTCGCCCCCGCGCACGCGGCTGCCGCCCTGTCGCAGCGCGAGCGCGACTGCTTCACCGGCGACTTCGGCCTCTTCCACACCGGCGCCCCCGGCTGCGACAGCGTGGAATCCGCCGTCCCGCCCGAGCGCAGCGTCTTCTCCCTGGGCAACGCCGTCATGGCCGTCGCCGAGGGCAACCACGGCCGGCTCGCCCCGCAGCGCCGCTACACCACCGCGAACGCCCGCAGCCAGCTCGACCCGGCGGTGTGGGAGATGCCCGGCGCGATGCCGGAGATCCTCCCGTCGCCCGACTTCGGCTCGAACCTGGAGAAGGACTTCCTCAGCCGCTCCAGCGTCCTGCAGGCGTGGGGCGCCTACGGCGTCCTGTGGCCGGTCATCCACCAGCACCTGGGCGTCGCCCCCGACCTGGGCCACGGCCGCCTCACCGTGGTCCCCGTGTTCGCCTCCATGGCCGGCGCCGACATCGCGGTCGGCCCCGGCCACGTCGACGTCCGGTCGACCGCCCGCGCCCACCACGTCAGCGTCACGGTCAACGCCGCGGTGCGGGCCCGCCTGACCCTGGGCGTGGTCCTCCCGCCCGGCGCGAGGGTCACCTCGGCCCGCCTCGACGGCCACCGCGTTCCCACCCGCCTGGTCACCACGCCCCGAGGCACCGAACTGCACGTCGAGGCCGGCGCCGGCGGCCGGCATGTGCTCGCCGTCGACCTGCGCTGACCCTTTGCTCAGGGCGAAGGGGCTTGCGCGCACGGACCCGGAAGGGCTCGGGCCATCTCCGATGGGCCCCAGCCCGTAGCCCGCGGGAGCATACGGTCTGCACCCCGACGGACGCGGGAAGATCAAGCCCTTGAACTTGATCTTGCCGTCGAGGCGGTTTCCGGGGCGGCGGGCCGGGGCGGGCGGACGGCCAGGTAGAGGAAGGGGAGGCAGAGGAGCAGGTCGGCCAGGTGGACGATCAGGGTCTCGCGGGTGATGCGGCTCAGGGGGAAGGCCAGACCGCCCAGGATGAGGAGCACGCCGATCGCGGCCGGGGCGGTGCGAAGGCGGATCAGCATGATGCCCAGGGCGACCATCATCATCGGGAACAGCGGGCCGCACAGCCAGAACAGGGTGTTCGCGGCGAGCGGGAAGTCGGTCAGGCGGTCGACCGTGGCGGCGTGGGTGACGCCGAACATCTCCTCGTGGATGGACTGCACCGAGAAGGCCACACCGCCCGCGGCGCCGAGGACGGTCAGGGGAACGGCCGCGGCCACGAACCGGGGGGAACGCGGGCGCAGGCCGTCGTAGAGAGACAGCAGGCCGATCAGCCACAGGGCGATGCCCAGGCCGGACAACGCGCCGCTGGTGGCGCCCTGACGACCGTCCTGCCAGAAGAAGGTGGCGGCGAGATTGAGCACGGGGCCGAGAATCAGGAAAATCATGGTGCCGACGCTAGGGACGTTGCCGGCGTGGGGAATCCAGCGTTCGTGGTAGGCCGGCCAGCCCGCCGCGGTACGCGAGGACGACGAGCTGGGCCCGGTCGCGGGCGCCCAGCTTGGCCATCGCCCGGTTGGTGTGGGTCTTCGCGGTGGCCGGGCTCATGCCCAGGCGGCCGGCGATGTCCGTGGTGGACAGGCCGTCGGCGAGCAGGCCCACCACCTCGCGTTCGCGGGCGGTCAGGGTGTCCAGACCGGGTGGCGGGTCGGCGCCGACCCGGGCGAACGCCGCGATCAGCCGGCGGGTCACCGCGGGCGCCAGCAGGGCGTCCCCGGCGGCGACCACCCGCACGGCGTGGCGCAACTCGTCGGGGCTGAGGTCCTTGAGCAGGAAGCCGCTGGCGCCGGCGCGGAGGGCCTCGTACACGTACTCGTCGAACTCGAACGTGGTCAGCACGATGACGCGGACGCCGGGCAGACGCTGGTCGCCGAGGATCCGGCGGGTGGCGGTCAGGCCGTCGGTGCGGGGCATCCGGATGTCCATCAGCACCACGTCGGGGCGGTGGGCGCGGGTCAGCGCGATCGCCTCGTCGCCGTCCGCCGCCTCGGCGACCACCTCGACACCGGGCGTACGTTCGAGAAGCACCCGGAAACCGGCGCGCACCAACGCCTCGTCCTCGGCCAGCAGCACCCGCACGCTCATGCCGGCAGCCACCCGCGCACCTCGAAACCGCCGTGACCGGCCCGCCCGGCCCGCACCCAGCCGCCCAGGCCGGTGGCGCGCTCGGTCATGCCGCGCAGGCCGTTGCCGGGTGGCCCGCCACCGCCGGTCCCGTCGTCCCGGACCGCGAGCGACACCCCGTCGGCCGCGTAGCCGACGCGGATCTCGATGGTCGACGCTCCGGCGTGCCGCACCGCGTTGGCCACCGCCTCCTGCACGATCCGGTACGCCGTGGCCTCGACCGCCCGGGGCAGCGTCCGCCGGTCGCCCTCCTCGACCAGGGTCGCACCGGTGGCCGAGGCCAGCGACGGCAGCCGTTCCAGCGTCGGCGCCGGCTCGACGCCACGGACGCCGTCGCGCAGGACGCCGACCGCCGCCCGCAGCTCCGTCATCGCTTCGCGGGCTGCCCCGCGTACCGAAGCCAGCGCCTTCCGCACCTGATCGGGGTCGTCGTCGAGCGCGTCGGCGGCCACAGCGGCCTGCACCGACACCACGGCCAGGGTGTGTGCGCTCAGGTCGTGGAGCTCGCGGGCGATGCGGATGCGTTCCTCGGTCACGCGCTGCTCGGCGACCCGGTCACGCTCGGCGGCGAGCAGCCGCACCCGCTCGCGGCGCGCCCGGACCGCCTCGCCGAGCAGCAGCGCCGCCACGAACATGCCGGTCGAGCCGTCCAGCGCCGCGTCCAGCGGACCCAGGCCGGCCACGATCATCCGGCTCTGCGCGTCGATCACGATCAGCACCCCGGCCACGAGGAGCCCGAGCCGCCGCCGGGGCGCGACCGCGACGGAGTAGAGCGCGATCCACACCGGCACGGCCGGCGCCCCGCCCGGATAGCGGTCGACGTGGTAGGCGAGGAAGAGGAACACCACGGCGGCCAGGACGAGCGCCGGCTGCTGCCGCCGCGCCAGCAGGGCGAGGGCCATGCCGAGGACCATCGCGTACGCCAGCAGATCGGGCGCCCGGTCGGCCGGCTGGACCGGCGCGGCGGCCACCCGGGCGGCGGCCCCGGCGAACGCGAGGGCGGCTATCCCGAGGTCGCTCACGCAGGCCCGCATGGCGTCACGGTACGCATCCGCCGCGGCGCCCGCGTACCGCGAACGTGGTACCGCACTATGGTCGACTGATGAGCGCGCTGTCCCACCTCGAGTGCGGCCGTTGCGGCGAGAAGTACGACGCCGACGTCCCGCAGAACCTGTGCTCGTGCGGCCGGCCGCTGCTCGCCCGGTACGACCTGGACCACGTCGCGGTGACGCCGGCCGAGATCAAGGGGCGGGCACCCGATCTGTGGCGTTATCGGGAGCTGTTGCCGGTTCGCGAGGCGCGGCACGTGGTGACGCTGGGCGAGGGCATGTCGCCGCTGGTGCCGATCCCGCGCACCGGGGCGCGGCTCGGCCTGTCGCGGCTGCTGGTCAAGGACGAGGGGCTGCTGCCCACCGGCAGTTTCAAGGCCCGTGGCGCGGCGGTCGGTGTGTCCCGGGCCCATGAGCTGGGCATCGAGCGGATCACCATGCCGACCAACGGCAACGCGGGCGCCGCCTGGGCGACCTACGCGGCCCGGGCCGGCATGCGGGCGCTGGTGGTGGCGCCCGCGCGGGCGCCGGCGTTCACCCGGGCCGAGGCGGTGCTGGCGGGCGCCCGGGTGCACGTGGTCGACGGGCTGATCGCCGACGCGGGACGGCTGGCCGCCCAGGCGATCGACCGCGGGTGGTTCAACACGGCGACGTTGAAGGAGCCGTACCGGGTCGAGGGCAAGAAGACCATGGGCCTGGAGATCGTCGAGCAGCTCGGCTGGCGGATGCCCGACGTGATCGTCTACCCGACCGGCGGCGGGGTCGGCCTGATCGGCATCCGCAAGGCGCTGGACGAGCTCCTGGCCCTGGGGTGGATCAGCGGCCCGCTCCCCCGCCTGGTCGCGGTGCAGTCGACGGGCTGCGCGCCGATCGTCCGGGCCTTCGAGGCCGGCGCGGCGACCGCCGACCCGTGGCCGGCCGGCCAGGCCCGGACCCACGCGTTCGGCATCAACGTGGCCGGCACGCTGGGCGACTTCCTGGTGCTCGACGCGATCCGCGACTCCGGCGGCACCGCGGTGGCCGTGCCCGACGAGGCGATCGTGGCGGCCCAGGCCGCGTGCGCGGCGGCCGACGGGATGCTGATGTGCCCCGAGGGCGCGGCCACCGTCGCGGCCGCGGAACACCTGCGCGGCACCGGCTGGCTCACCGGCGACGAGGAAGTGGTCCTGCTCAACACCGGCGCCGCCGCCAACTACGCCGACACGCTCGCCCTGCCGTCGCCGGAACTGCTCGCCCCGGACGCCGTCCTTCCCGATTGAATTCACTCCGTCGGGAATACGTCAGAGACAAATCGATCAAGAATTGCGCGCGTAGCCTCCTCACCGCAATAGGAGGCGAGCGACATGGCGACATTCACGGCAAGTGACGTGGTTCATCCGGTCGACGAGGCCGCGCGGCGCAATCTCGAATCCATGAATGGCTTGCAGGGCGCGGTCAAGGCATATCACAAGGCGTACAGCGAACGCCTGGTCCGCAGCTCCCAGCTGGCCGAGAATCTGCGCCTGGGACCGCGCCAGATACCTGAGGTCTACCGATTGCTGCCGCCGATCTGCGAGGCCTTCGGCATCGAGGAGCCGGAACTGTTCCTGGCGATGGGCCCGGTGAACGCCTTCACGATCGGGCACACCCGGACCTCGATCACGATCTACAGCCAGTTGCTCGATCATCTCTCCCTCGACGAGGTCGAGGCGGTGCTGGCCCACGAATGCGGCCACATCCTGTGCGAGCACATGCTCTACCACTCGATGGCCCAGGTGATCGAGCTGGCGGTGAGCCTCGGCGGCTCGGCCGGCATCCCGTTCGCCTCGGCCCTGCTGAAGGTCGTGGCCGGGCCGTTGCGGATCTCGCTCAGCAACTGGAGCCGCAAGAGCGAGCTGTCGGCCGACCGGGCCGCGGCCGCCTACATGGGTGACCCCGACCCGATCCGCCGCGTCATGTTCCGCTTCGCCGGCCTGCGGCACGACTCGCCCTACACCCACGACGCCGGCCAGTTCAGCGCCCAGGCCCTGGAGTACGAGGCGCTGCGCGAGTCGCGCTGGGACCGCTTCCTGCAGTGGCAGGTCGGGCAGGCGTCGACCCACCCGCTGCTCGCGGTCCGGGTCCGTGAGATCGAGGGCTGGGCGACGACGCCGCGGTTCGAGAAGCTGGCCGAGCTGGCCGGCTACGTGCGCACCGCGCCCCGGTGCGGGATGTGTGGCCACCGGATCCAGGAACAGTGGCGGCACTGCCAGGTCTGTGGTGGCGCCCTGGCCGTCGCCGCGATGCCGGCGGGGTGAGGCGGCGATGGGGGTCTTCAAGAGCGAGCGCCGGTTCTGGACGGAGGTCACCGACCTGCGCCCGGTCGTCGACCGGACGGCCGAACACTTCCGGGGCAAGGGTTACACGGTCGCCTCGGCCGAGACCGGCGCCGGGGCGTGGGACGTCGACATCACCCGGACCGGGGTGTTCCGTACGGTCTCCGGGATGCGGACCGCACTCAAGGTACGCCTGGAGCCCGAACCGGGCAGCGTCCTGGCCCGGGCCGGGGTCGGCATCCTGGGCCAGCAGGCGCTGCCCACGGTGGTGTCGATGCTGATCTTCTGGCCGATCCTGGTCACCCAGATCTGGGGCGCGATCCGCTCGGCCAAGGTCGACGACGAGGCGCTCGCGGTGATTGAGAAGGCGCTGTCCGGGGCGCCGGCGCCGGCCCCGTCGATCTGCCCGCATTGCGACGCCCCATACGACGGCGGCCGGTTCTGCACCGAGTGCGGCGGCGCCCTGGTCACCGGCTGACCGGGACCCTCCCGAGGTCGCCGAGCAGGGTGGCCAGCGCCCCGGCGGCCGGGCCGGCGTACTGCGCGATGCCGTCGCCCAGGTCGACGTGGGTCGGCCCGACGCCCGGCGTCATCACGGCCGAGAACCGGCGGGCCGGCAGCCCGGGGTACGCCATGGCCGCCGTCACGCCGCGCTCCGCGGTCAGCCAGTACACCGCCAGGTCGGTGAACAGGACCGCGGCGGCGCCGGGCAGCTGCACCACGGCCATCGTGCTCTCCCGGTCGGAGACGCCGCCCAGCTTGCGGACCCTGCGTTCGGTCCGGCTCCGGCCCGCGGGTTCGATCACCATGCCGGGTACGGCGTCAGCGTGGTCCCGGAGAACGTCGAGCACCGTCCGCCGGGCCGGTGGCGGCCCGGGCACCCGGGCCAGGTTCGGCCCGCCCTGGCCGTCGGCCCTCCACTGCGGACGGATGTGACCGTCCGCCTCCATCGCGCGGTTCACGAACTGGTAGAGGTCGACCACGTTGATGAACGCGGCGCCGGGCGGGGCGGCCTCGCCGCGCATGCCGCGGACCAGATAGTCGGTGAACGGGCTCATCCCGCCCGGCTCGGCCGCGTCCGGGGCCCGCTGTTTCGCGCTGCTGGCGGCCAGCACGAACCGGCCCTTGCCGCCCAGCTCGGTGGTGAGGTCGCCGCCTTTGAAGGCGCCGGCGTGGCAGCAGTCCAGCAGCACGATGGTCGCCGCGGCGGCGGTGCGCGCGATCAGCTGGCTGATCTCCTCGGTGCCCAGCGCCCCGGCCACCCGGCCGAGGACCGACCCGCGCCCGGCCAGCCGCAGCGATCCCCATCGGTCGGTGAATCCGTGACCGCTGTAGTAGAGCAGGACGACGTCCTTGCTGCCGGCGTCGCCCAGCAGCCGTTCCATGGCGCCGCAGATCTCGTGGGCCTGCCGGTCGGTGACCGTGGTGACGTCCTCCGGCCGGAAGAGGCCGGCCGGCTCGGCGGTCAGCGTCCGGCGCACCTGCTCGACGTCGTGCCGGGGGCCGTTCAGGTCGGTCAGGTTGGCGTCCTCGGGGAAGTGCCAGTTGGCGGCCAGCACGGCCCGGTACCGGTAGTCGGTCATTCCTGCTTCTCCAGGCGCGCCATCGCGAACTTGACCAGCCGGTCGTACTCGGCGCTGTCGATGCCGTGGCCGCTGAGCACGAAGCTCTCGGCGCGGCCGTCGACGGTGTAGCTGATCTCGACCCGGCGGGTCCGGTCCCGGGTGATCCAGGCCCGCAGGCATTCGAAGGCGCCGTTGAACGCGCCCGCCCCGGCCAGCGCGATCAGCACCGTCTCGACCACGCCCTTCTCGCCCGCGCCGGGGGTGGCGTCCCGCCGGACGCCGCCGACCTCGCGATGCAGCTCGTCGAAGAGCTCCTGTTCCTGGTCGGCCCAGGCGTCGCTCTCCGGGTCGTACCTGTCGGTGCCGGGCTTGATGGTGAGCGTGATGGTCATCGTCTCTTCCTCAGTCGTCGACCCGCCGGAACGCGCGGGTGAGGTGTACGAGCAGCTCCGGCATGGTGAGCCAGGCCTTCTGCAGTGAGCCGCCCGGACGGAGCAACCGGGCCGACGTCACCCGGTCGTCGCGGAAGTCGCACGAGAGCCGGCCGATACCGCCGAGGATCATGTCGAATCGCCCGCCCACGGAGTGCGCCACGCGCTGCGCGGAGTCGCTGACCCGGCCGAGGACCCGGCCGATCTCCACCTCGACGCCGCCCGCCCGGTCGTAGAGGTGGAACTCCCCGGCGGCCACCGAGGCGGCCGCCCGGCGTTCGCCGGCCTGCTCGGTCAGCCAGCCGATCAGGTCGGCGCCGTCGAAGTCGAGCTCGCCCTTCCACACCGTGCCGCCGAACCCGAGCACCACCTCGAACGGCTCATCGGTCAGAACAGCCGGCGTGCTATCCACCAGAGCACCCAGATCAAGGCCCCGGCGGCCATCACCAGGCCCCCGACCACGAGAGTGACCCGGCGGTCCGGCGCCGGTCCTGGGCCCGGCCCCGGGCCGGGGCCGGCTTTTCCCAGCTCGGTCACCCGGTCCACGGTGCCGTCGACGAGCAGGACGGCCACGTCGTCCGGCACCGCCGCGTTCGCCGCCTCCGCGCCTTTCAGGGTGGAGAGCAGGTGGGTCGTGAAGGCGTACCCGTCGCCGCCGGCGGCCAGCCGCTCCACCCGGCGCCGGAAGGTGTCGAGCGCGTCCGGCTTCTCCCACGGCCCGGCCCACGAGCGCGGGCCGTCGTCCCCGTCCGCCGGGGCCGGCGTCCCGGGCAGCTCCCGCAGCGCCGCGCCGACCAGCTCGGGCACGTCGGCCCGGGCGGCGCCGCCGAGGATCTCGTCGACCACCGTGCCGCCGAACGACTTGTCCAGCAGCTCGCCGAACCGGGCCCGGCCGGCGTCGGTCAGGCCGGCGGTGAGCAGTTTCCGGGCCACGTCGAGGTCGGCGGCGACGTCCTCGACCACCACGGTGTAGCGCACCTCGGTGCCGATGACGTCGCGCCGGGCCGACGGCACGCCGGAGAGCAGGAAGCAGAGCCGGCCGTCGCGCCCGGCCACGATCAGCTCCGCCTCCTCCATCAGGACCTGGTCGGCCACCGGGGCCCACCAGCGGTCGGCCGGCTCGTCGCCGATGAACTGGTAGTCGTTGGCCCGGGCCGTTCCCCGGGTCATCAGATAGGTCTTCACGGCGTCACCATTCCTCGACCCGGCGGTCGTACGGGGTGGTCGCCAGCTTCTCGACGGCCTCCTGGAGCTGGAGCCGGCGGCGCTCCCCGGCGGCGATCTGCGCCTGGTTGGCCGCGCGGGCCAGCCGGTTCCGCCGGGCCTCGCCGCCCAGGTAGAACGTCAGCGCGCGGCGGAAGCCCTTGGCCTCCACCTTGCGGGCCAGGAGCTGCTGGTAGGCGCCCTGGTACTCGTCGATCTCCTGCTTCTGCACCGTGTCCCAGCCGGACATCACGCAGCGGCACAGCTCCTGCATGATGGTGGCGGCCGCCTTCACCGCGATGCGCGGCGGGTTTCCCCGGAACCGGTAGTGCGCCTCGAAGTCCAGATGGTCGAGGACCGGGTTGGCCGGCCAGTGCGCCTCCATCAGCTCGACGCAGCCGTACGTGTCGATCGGCGCGTAGAGGACCCGGACGTCGCGGTCCTGCGCCTCGGCGGCGACGATCTCGAGCAGCGTGCCGTACTTCTCGCGGACCTTCTGCTTGAGCCGGTCGGCGTCCCGGCCGTGACCGCCGTTGTCGCCGAAGTACTTCTCACACTTGATCGGCGCCAGCACCAGCACCGCGGGCTCGTCCCGGTACTCCTCCATGTTCCGGGTCATCGCCCACTTCCGGGCCACCGCCTCGACATCCTCGAAGGCCAGCAGGTCGGGCACCGCGCGCCGCTGGGGCGGGGTGACCGCCTCCATCAGCACCGCCGAGTCGATCGGCACCAGCAGCATCACGCTCTCGCGGATGTGCGCCTCGCACCTGGCCCAGTCGGTCGCCGCGCGCGAGCTGGACTCCCGGACCGCCGGATCGAGCCAGCCGCCGGGGAAGTCGAGGATGCTGAACGGGATGTCGATGGTGTCGTCGCCGGCCGACTGGAGCATCAGCGTGTACTCGGATTTCTCCTGGGTGCCCTTGAGCGCGGCCGCGTTGAACTCGCCGGCCTCCAGGGCGCCGCGGAGCTGGCGACGGTTGGCGCGCACCCGGTTCGCGGTCTTCTCGTCCGGGGTGATCGCCACCGGGCTGCCGGCGAGCAGCCGCTCGGTCTCGGCGAGGATGGCCGTCAGCAGCGTGGTCTTGCCGACCCGGCTGGGACCGACGACCGCCGCCTTGAAGGACGGATTCATCTGGTGTTCCTCTCCTGCCTGACGGCGGTGGTGTCCAGGGCGGCGACCAGGTCGCGCAGCACGCTGCGCAGGTGTTGCACCCGGGCGGTGGCCAGCGCGGGTCCCTCCGGGCGGCCGGGCCACAGCTCGTCGCGGAAGGCCTCGGCCATCCGGCGGAACTCGGCCTCGGAGCCGGCCGACCGGATGAACGCGTCCTCGAACTGCTCGGCGTAGGCCAGCAGGACCTGCGCGGCGATGGCCGGTTCCTCGGCGAGGATCCCGCCGGCCTCGTGGGCGGCCTGCCGGACCAGGTGCGACAGCCGGGTGAACAGCTCGCCCGCCCCGTCCGGCGTACGCGGGACGGTCAGCAGGGCCGCCATCTGCACCGGGTCCTGGCCGTCGGGCTCGGGCCGCAGACCGTTGAGCACGGTACGCATCCGCGGCAGCACCCGGGTGCGGTAGTCGAGCCGCAGGTCGAGCACGAACTCCAGCGAGCCGGCCAGTTCCGGGCAGGGCTCGGGCGCCTCCTGGAGCCGGACGGCCAGGTCGCGCAGCGCGTCGCCCGGCGGGGCGCCCTCGGCGACCGGCGCCAGCCGGGGGCCGAGCGCGGCCACCAGCCCGGCCCAGAACTCGTCGCGGCGCTCGTTGAGCAGCTCGTCGATCGTGCTGAGCCGCCGGGCCACCTCGTTGCGGATGTCGTTGAGCTCCCGGGTGGCGAAGGCCAGCGAGGCGTCGTCGACCAGCATCTGGTTCAGCGCCCGCGTCCGCCACCCGTCGACACCGTCGTGGAAGCCCTCGACCGCCCACTCCCGGACACTGTTCTGCAGGCTCTCCACGCGGCGGAAGAACTCGTCGTCCTCGTAGTTCTCGGCCGCCCGGCCCCGCAGCTGAGCGACCCAGGCCTGGATCGACACGGCCAGCTCGGCGCGCAACTGCTTCGCCCGCTGGAGCAGCTGCTCCACCGCGTTCGGCGTCATCACCGACCGCAGCGCGCCCTGCAGGGCCTTGGCCTCGGCGAGCAACTGGCCGCGCAGCGCCGAGCTCAGCTCCACGGCGTGGTCGACAGCCATGCGGTCCATCCGGGGCAGCGCCTCGGCCAGGTGGCCGAGCACCGGCACGAGCACCTTCTCGCGGACCGCACCGGGATCGGCGGCGTCGGCGACGATGGTCCGGTACGCCGATCCGCCGCCGCCCTCGTTGACCCGCTTGCTGATGTCGGTCAGCAGCGCCTCCACGTTGCCCGGCGGGCAGCCGCCCTCGTTGACCAGGATGGCCACGAAGTCCTGCACGGTCACCGCGCCGGCGGCGCGGATGATCAGCCCCAGGCCGGCCGCGTCCTCGGCGAACCAGGCCGCGTTCGTCTCGGACGGCCGCTTGACGATCAGCACGAAGTCGACGTCGTTCTTCAGGCCGCTCAGGTGGTGTTGCTCGGCGCCGGCGGTCAGCTCGCCCAGTCCCGGCATGTCGCGCAGTTCGAGGTCGTTCACCTCGTCCACCGGGAACCGGCAGAGGATCCGCGCGTCGCGCACGGCCAGGTAGCGGCGGTCCGGCCGGCTGTCGCCGGGCGGCGGGTAGGCCACCCAGCCGCGCAGGTCCTCGAGTTCCACCCCGGTGCGTGTCGCCGGTCAGCCAGCCCCGGAAGGACTCCACCGACTCCTGCATCTCGCGCAGCCGGACCAGCATCGGGCCGGCCTTCGGGCGGCTGTCCGGATCGACGCCGAGCTCGGCGCTGGTGGCGGGATAGCGCTGAACGGCGAACTCCTGGATGGTGCGTGGCGGCGACGGCAGCTTCAGCTCCTCGTGGTAGCCGCTCAGCACCTCCTCGCAGAACGAGCTCTCCGAGTGCATGGTCAGCACGGCCTCGCGCTGGGCGAGCGAGTGCGAGATGCGGCTCCGCACGGCGGTCACCGGCAGGCCCGCGCCGGCCGGGATCTGCTCGTCGGTCAGGCCGGTCATCGACTGGAGCAGCGTGCTCTTGCCGTTGCGGGCGCGGCCGCTGACCCCGATGTTCAGCGTCTGCCGGCTGACCCGGGCCCGCACCGCGGCCAGCGCGGCGAGCACCTCGGCGACCCGGCGCCCGGAGGCGGGCAGATCGATCTCGTCGAGACCGGCCGGCGTGCTGTCCGGACCGTCGCGGACCGCGGCCAGCGCCCCGCCCAGGTCACCGAGCCGATCGCGGACCCGCTCCCAGGCCGCGATCTCGCGATCGACACCGGGCAGCAGCCGGCGGCGATCGGCCAGGACGGCGGAAATGCGGTCGTTGATGTCATTCATGGCGCCATCCTCGGTTCGAATCGCAGCCATGGTATCGGCGAAGAAAAGATCAACCGGTTCCTGCGGACGGTCAATTACCTGACCATTCGAAATTGATCAGTACGCGCTCGGGAAAACTCAGATGAATGAATCGCCGACAATTCACCGTGCAATTTGCACCGGGACGGGGGTAAAACTGGAGGGATGGGTCCCCTGAATGGAGTACGCGTGGTCGAGCTGGCCGGTTTGGCGCCCGGGCCGTTCGGCTGTATGGTGCTGGCCGATCTGGGCGCGGACGTCGTCCTGGTCGATCGCCCCGGAACGACACAACCGGCGCTGCTGCGCCGCGGCCGCCGGGTCGTCACGCTCGATCTCAAGACGCCGGCCGGCATCGACGGGCTGCTCAGCCTGGCCGACCACGCCGACGTGCTGGTCGAGGGCTACCGGCCGGGGGTCGCCGAGCGGCTCGGCTGCGGCCCCGACGTCTGCCGGCGGCGCAACCCCAGGCTGGTGTACGCGCGGCTGACCGGCTGGGGGCAGGACGGTCCGCTGGCGGCGCGCGCCGGGCACGACATCGACTACCTCGCGCTGGCCGGCGCCCTGGCCCCGCTCCAGCCCGAAGGGGAACGGCCGCACGCCCCACTCAACCTGCTCGCCGACTTCGCCGGCGGCGGGATGGTGCTGGCCGTGGGGGTGCTCGCCGCCCTGCTGGAACGCGGACGGTCGGGCGCCGGGCAGGTGATCGACGCGGCCATGGTGGACGGGTCGGCGCTGCTCACCACGTTCGTGCACGAGTTCCCCGCCGCCGGCCTGCTCGACGGGACGGCGCCGTTCTACGACACGTACGCCACGGCCGGCGGCGGGTTCATGGCCGTCGGGGCGCTGGAGCCGCCGTTCTACGCGGAACTGCTCGCCGGGCTGGGCCTCGACGGCGACGACGATCTGCCCGCGCAGCATGATCCGGGGGGCTGGCCGATGTTGCGACAGCGGATCGCGGCGCGGTTCGCGGAGCGTACCCGGGACGAATGGTCCTTGATCTTCGCCGGCCGCGACGCCTGCGTGACGCCGGTCCTGTCGCCGGCCGAAGCGCCCGCGCACCCGCACAACCGGGCGCGCGGAACATTCGTCGAGGTCGGCGGCGAGGTGCGGCCGGCGCCCGCCCCGCGCTTCAGCCGCACTCCCGCCGCGTCACCTCAGCCACCCGTCGTGGCCGACCTCGACGATGTGATCGCGGGCTGGGAGGCCTAGCGAATCGGCTCGTCGGCCGGCGGCTCCCAGTCGCCGGTGGTCGCGTCGCCCGGGGTCGGGTTGGCGACGCCGGGGCCGGTGCGGGGCCGCCGCGGGAAGCTGTTCGGGCCCGCCGTCCCGCCGGTCGTGGTGGCCACGCCGGGCGTCTCGTGCGGCCCGCCGTCGCGGAGCTGCTCGGTGTCGGTGCCGGCGGCCAGCGTGCTGGACAGGCCGGGGTCGTCGTCGCCCTTCTCCGGCCGATAGGTGCTCGGCTCGTCGAACGCGCCCGCGCCGTACTCCCCGCGCCCGATCTCCTGCTCCGCCTTGCGCTGCTCGTCAGTCATGCCACCCGAAATGCCCCCGCCGCCACCGGTCAAACGCGTTAGAAAACCCACCCGGCGGGTACGCCTGCCGCGTGGCCGATACCGCGATCTTCGACGTCGACGGCACCCTCATCGACACCAACTACCACCACGCCATCGCCTGGTACCGGGCGTTCCGGCGGTTCGACATCACCCGCCCCCTATGGCGCATCCACCGCGCCATCGGCATGGGCGGTGACCAGCTCATCCCCGCCGTGGCCGGCCAGGCCGCGCGGGACCGGCACGGCGACGCCCTCGAGGACGCCTGGAAGACCGAGTTCGACAAGATGATCGACGAGGTACGCCCGTTCGACGGCGCGCGAGACCTGCTGGCCGAGGTCAAGTCCCGTGGCTTCCGCGTCGTGCTCGCCTCCTCCGGCAAGAAGCCGCACGTCGAGCACTACCTCGACCTGATCGACGGCCGCTCGGTGGCCGACGCCTGGACCACCTCCGAGGACGCCGACCACAGCAAGCCCGAGCCCGACCTGGTCCGGTCGGCGCTCGACCGGGTCGACGGCGCCACCGGCGTCATGATCGGCGACTCGACCTGGGACTGCGTCGCCGCCGGCAAACTCGGCGTGCCGACCCTGGCCGTCCGCACGGGCGGCTTCTCGGTCGAGGAACTCACCGAGGCCGGCGCCGCCCGGGTCTTCGACTCCCTGATCGACCTCCGCGACGCCCTCGACGACACTCCCCTGGCCCGCCCCAGCTGACTCTTTCATGCCTCTGGAACCAGCGGGATGCGGCTTTACCCCTCCGGAGCCGGCGGGATGCGGCTTTACCCCTCCGGAGCCGGCGGGATGCGGCGCCGGACGTCCTCGACCGTGGCCGGGCCGGGCTCCCAGGCCGCGACCCAGGCGTGCTCGCTCGGATGGGTGATGATGCCGTCCTCGACGAACGCGTAGCGGCCGGCCATGGCACGCTTGGCGACCCGCACGTCGATGTCGTCGGTGTTGTCCCACAGGGCCGCGAACAGCGCGTCGGCGCGCAGGCGGGCCTGGCGGCAGAAGGCGTCGGCCAGTTCCAGGCCCTCCGGGTGCAGGTCGCGCTCGGCCCGGGCGCGTACGCACACCGCCGACATCGCGAACAGCTCGGCCCCGATGTCCACGATGCGACCCAGGAAGCCCTGCTTGCGCTCCATCTTGCCCTGCCAGCGGGACATCGCGTAGAACGTCGACCGGGCCTGCTTACGGGCGGCGCGCTCGACGTACCGCAGGTGGCCGGCCAGCGGGCCGAACTCGGCGTACCCGTTGGGGGCCTGCCCGCGCCCCACCGCCAGCGTGGGCAGCCACTTCGCATAGAACGCCCCGGCCCGGGCCCCCGCGCGGGCCTTGCGGCCGAGGCCGGCGTCGGGGTCGATGATGTCGCCGGCCACCGACAGGTGCGCGTCCACCGCCTCGCGGGCGATGAGCAGGTGCATGATCTCGGTGGAGCCCTCGAAGATGCGGTTGATCCGCAGGTCGCGCAGGATCTGCTCGGCCTCGGCGGACCGCTCGCCGCGCGCCTCCAGCGAGTCGGCCTTCTCGAAGCCCCGGCCGCCCCGGATCTGGATCAGCTCGTCCGCCACCTGCCAGGCCATCTCGCTGGCGAACAGCTTCACCAGGGCGGCCTCGATGCGGATATCGTTGCGGTCGTCGTCGGCGATCAGGCAGCACAGGTCCAACATGGACTCCATCGCGTAGGTCGTCGCCGCGATGAACGACAACTTCTTCGCGACCGCCTCGTGCTGCCCGACCGGACGCCCCCACTGAACCCGGTCGGCCGACCACTCCCGGGCGACATTGAGCGACCACTTGCCCGCGCCCACACACATCGCCGGCAACGACAGCCGCCCCGTGTTCAGCGTGGTCAGCGCGATCTTGAGCCCCTTGCCCAGCCCGCCGATCACATTCTCCGACGGCACGAACACGTCATGAAACCGGGTGACGCTGTTCTCCAGCCCGCGCAGCCCGAGAAACTCGTTGCGCCGCTCCACCGTGATGCCCTCGGCGTCACCCTCCACCACGAACGCGGTGATCCCCTTCCCCGGCACCCGGGCCATCACCACCAGCAGCGTCGCCACCGTGCCGTTGGTCGCCCACAGCTTCACACCGTTGAGCCGGAAGCCACCCTCGACCGGCTCCGCGACGGTGCCCAGCCGGGCCGGATCGGAGCCGACATCGGGCTCGGTCAGCAGGAACGCGGACACCTCGCCGCCGGCCAGCCGGGGCAGGAACTTCTTCTTCTGCTCGGGAGTGCCGAAAATCTTGAGAGGCTGCGGTACGCCGATCGACTGATGCGCCGACAGCAACGCCCCGATCGACGGGTTGGCCGACCCGACCAGCGTCAGCGCCTTGCAGTAGTGCAGATTCGAGAGGCCGAGCCCGCCGTACTCCCGATCGATCTTCATCCCGAAGGCGCCCAGCCGGGCCAGACCGTGAAAGACCTCATCCGGGATCCGGGCGTCCCGCTCGATCTGAGCGCCGTCGATCTCGTCGCGGGCATAATCACGCAGCCGCCCCAGGAAGTCCTCGGCGTCGGGCCGCGCTTCGGCCGACGGCCAGGGGTCGATCAGGTCGAGCCGGAACCGGCCGAGAAAGAGTTCCTTGCCGAAGCTGGGCTTACGCCACTCGGCCTCGCGGGCGGCCTCCGCCACCTGCCGGGCCTGCTTCTCGGAGACGTTGGTGGTCACGGCTCTACCTCCTCGCTCGGAGGACTGCTTACTTACCCCGCCAACGTCACGCTACTCGCGAGTAGCGCCCTTGACGATCCCCGCCGCCCCATCTTTCCAACCACACCACCGCGCTCTGCCCACCGCCCACCCGAGCGCGGGCCGCGAGGCGCGGGCCGCGAGGCGCGGTCGCGGGTTGCGAGGCGCGGGGCGCGGGTTGCGAGGCGCGGGGCGCGGTCGCGGGTTGCGAGGCGCGGGCGCGTGGCGCTCCGCCCACCGCGCTCCACCCACTGCCTGCTGCCCACCACCCGCCGCTCCACACACCACGCACCGCCCACCGCCCGCCGAGCCGCGCCGGCATCACCGGCGCCTCATCACCCTCCGCGTTCCGACCGCAATCCCAACCGAAGTCCTGCCCTCGAGTTTCGGCCCGCTCTCTTGCTCGCGCGCTCCTTTGCTCTGAGCGCGTATAGGCACCAGTTCGATGGTGGCGGTATCCGGATGTTGCCCGCATCTGAGTGGTGCCTATATGCGCTCAGAGCAAAGGACCCACGGAGGGGTGAGGCGTGAGGCGGTCGCAGAGGGGGCGAGGGCACGGGACGCCAAAGCGGCCGCAGGGAGCAGGGCGGTCGAAGCGGCCGGGCGTCAGCAGAGGCAGCCGCTCCCAGGGCAAGGGCAGGGCGGTCGCAAGGCCGGGCCGCCGCAAGGGCCAGGCCACCGCGAGGGGTTTGGGCGCGGAGCGCCCGGAGGGTGACCACCCGCGCAGAATGAAGGGTGTGCGGCTCTGTTCTGGCCGGTCACGGCCTTGGAGCCGCGCGCCCGGCCTCGGCGGGAGCGACGGTCAGCACCGCCCACCCAGGCACGACATCAAGCCCTTGATCTTGAAGCGGGGTGGCGAGACGAAGAAGGCGCCTCGGCGGGAGCGACGGTCAGCACCACCCACGCACGACATCAAGCTCTTGACCTTGTGGCCTGGATGACATCTAGTCTCGTGACTATAGTGGGCGTTTCGCTCGTGGTGCACGCGGTTGCGATGAAGCGCGGGATACGGGGAGCGGACACATAGGATGATCGGCACTGCCCGATTGAGTGAGATATCCGGGGGTCGCGGTGACGAAGCCTGATTGGGTGCCTGGCAACGTGGACATCACCGTCCCGCATGCGGCGCGGATCTATGACTATGCGCTTGGCGGTGATCATCACCTCGAGGTGGATCGGGAGTTCTGGGAGCGGGCCAAGAAGCTGATGCCCAGCGCGGAAGTGCTGGCTCGGGCCAACCGGGCGTTTCTCGGGCGGGCGGTCCGGTGGCTCACGAGCGCGGGAGTCACCCAGTTCCTCGACATCGGGTCCGGGATCCCGACGATCGGCAACGTGCACGAGGTGGCCCAGGAGGCCAACCCCGAGGCGAAGGTGATGTACGTCGACATCGACCCGATCGCGGTCGAGCAGAGTCGCAGCCTGCTGCGGGGCAATCCGCGGGCCCGGGTGATCGAGGGTGATCTGCGCCGGCCCGAGTCGGTCATCTACCACCCGGACGTGCTCGACCTGCTCGACTTCGCCCAGCCGCTGGCGGTGCTGACCGTCGCGGTGTGGCACTTCGTGCCGGACGCCGCCAAGCCCGCCGAGATCATCACGAAGATCGGTGACGCGCTGGTCAAGGACAGCTACCTGGTGCTGTCGCATCTGGGACACGATCCGACGCCGGCGGGGCAGGAGGAGCAGGCGCGGGTGGTGAAGCTGTACGAGAACACGCCCACCCCGGCGACGATCCGGTCGGCCGAGGAGGTCGCGGCGCTGATCGGGCCCGGGTTCGAGATCCTCGAGCCGGGCGTGACGGCGGTGTCCGACTGGTTCGCGGACCCGGAGGACGCCGACGATCCGCGGACGCCGACGGGGCTGGGCGCGGTGGCACGAAAGCGCTGACCGGCCCCGGGCCCTGTCACCCACTCGGGGTGACATGACCTGCCGCAATTTACTGATGGTGCCCAAACGGTCACCCGCCGGGGCGCGGCGGGGGCCGCGAAGGCGCACGTCGGCCGCTGGCTGCCGGGGCGCTAAACGCCGATCCGGGTGTCCGGGGCTGCGGTGGCGTCCTCCTATCCATCATGGTCGGATGTCCTCGCCCCCTCGGCCCGTGAGGCGGCCGACCGAAGGGACCGCCGCCATGGCCGACCGCGATGCCACATCATTGCCGTCGGCCGACGTCTCGGAGACCGCCCGCCGGTGGACGGCCGCCGTCGCCGCCGTGGGGTTCCTGCCCGCGGGCCGCGCGCGCACCCGGGCCGACCTCGAACGTCTGCTGCACGAGGTGCTGGCGATTCTGCGGGCGGCGGACCCCGATCCGGCGGCGGGGCACGCGGTCGGGGTGCGGCTGGTCGAGCTGCGGATGGGGTCGCCGGCGGCGATCGGCGCCACGGTCACGTTGCTCGCGGAGTGGCTGCCCCGGCTGGTCCCGGAAGCGGCCCGGGACGGTATCCCGGGCGTGCTGGGTCAGCTCGCCGCGGGCGCCAGCAGCGCGCAACGCACGGCCGCGGTCCGCGCCGCCGAGACGCTGAACGGGGCCGAGAAGCTGCACTGGCGGAAGGTCTTCGCCGAGCAGCAGGAGCGCCTGCGCCACCAGCAGCTGCACGATCCGTACTCGCACCTGCCGAACCGCGCCTTCCTGCACGCCCACCTCGCCGAGCGGATCGCCGCGGCCGGCGCCTCGGGGCGGCTCGGGGTGTGCCTGCTCAGCATCGGCGACTTCGGCCGGCTGTCCGACGCGCACGGTGACGCCCTCGACGACCTGCTGGCGGGCATCGGGGCGCGGCTGGACCGGCTCGCGGCCGAACACGGTCACTTCGCGGCGCATCTGGGCGACGACCTGTTCGCCGTCGTCACCGCCACCGGGTCGCTGGACGATCTGGTCAAGGCGGCCGACCAGGCGCGGCGTGCGGTCACCGGCCCCCTCCCGATCGTCGACGGGCTGTTCGAGGGGGCGGCGGCCGGCACCGACCCGCGCCGGTGGATCCGGAACGCCCGCCACGCCCTGGGCTGGGCGCGGCAGGACGGGACCGAGCGGGCCGTCTTCGACCCGGACCGGGCCGCCGCCGACCTCCGCCGCCGGAACACCGCCGCGGCCATCCCGGACGCCCTGGCCGGCGGCGAGTTCGTGTGCCACTACCAGCCGATCGTCGACCTGGGCACCGGTCGGGTGGTCGGCGCCGAGGCCCTGGCCCGGTGGCAGCGGGGCGACCGGCTGCTCGGGCCGCACGAGTTCATCGCGCCGGCCGAGCAGAACGGGACGATCCACCGCCTCGGCGCCGCCGTCCTGGAGCAGGCCTGCCGGCAGGCGGTCGCGTGGCGGGCGGCCGGCGCGCCGCTGCTGATGAGCGTCAACGTCTCGCCGCACCAGCTGGCCGATCCGGGTCTGACCGCGACCATCGCGGGCGTCCTCCGGTCGACCGGTCTGCCCGCCGACAGCCTGCAGCTGGAGATCACCGAGAGCGCGGCCGTCGAACGCTACGAACACGTCCTGCGGGACGTGGCCCGCCTGGGTGTCGGCATCGCCCTCGACGACTTCGGCACCGGGTTCGCCAACGTCGGCGCCCTCACCCGGCTGCCGATCACCTGCGCCAAACTCGACCGGCGGTTCATCGGCGACCTCGCCTCGGGCACCCGCTCGGCGCTCGGGGTGCTGCGGCATCTGCTGGGCCTGTTCCAGCGCCTGGACCTCACCGTGGTCGCCGAGGGCATCGAGACCGCGGCGCAGAAGGACCTGCTCAGCCACCTGGGCTACCGCCTCGGCCAGGGCTTCCACCTCGGCCGGCCCCAGGCCGCCGAGGGCTTCCTGGAGAAGAACTCCGACGACTACGAGGAGATCGCGGGATCGGCGCCGGGCGAGTGACCGATCGTCGTTGATGTCGCAATAACCCCGAACGGGCCGGGGCATTTGGAGCCCTTTGGTAGCTTGCCCCCTCGTGAGTGACGACGATGGTGCGCGGGTTGTCCGGCGGCTCCTCGACGCTGCTGACGGGCGGGTGGAAGCGGCCCGGCGGGTGCTCGGCGGCGTGGACGAGCGGGCAAGGATGACGCGGCGGCGGCTGCTCGGGGCCGGCGCCGTCGCGGCGGGAGCGTTCGCCCTGGGCGGGTCGGCCTCGGCCGCCACCCCGCCCGAGGTGCGGGCCCGCGCCACCACGAAGCCCCGGCCGTCGGCCCCGCCCCGGCGTTCCCCGGGGCCGGCCAAGCCGCGGACGCCCGCCATGCCGGTGCTCAAGAAGCCGGTCAACACGATCGCCGACTACCACCGCTCGGTCGGCGGCCCGGCCTTCCCGTCCGACGTCATCGCGCTGACCATCGACGACGGGCCACATCCGGTCTGGACGCCGAAGATCCTGGGGTTGCTGGCCAAGCACCACGTGCCCGCGACCTTCTGCATGATCGGCAACCAGGTCCTCGGCCACGAGACGGTCGCCAAGGACGTGGTCCGCGACGGCCACCACCTGGCCAACCACACCTGGAGCCACCCCACCCACCTGGGCACCAAGAGCGGCCGGGTGATGCGGCGCGAGCTGAGCCGGGCCCAGGAGAAGATCCACGACGTGACGGGCCTGGACACCACGCTGTTCCGGTCGCCCGGCGGGGACTGGTCGCCGGCCCTGCTCGGCGCGTCGGCCAAGCAGGGCCTGATCGCGCTGGACTGGAGCGACGACCCCCGCGACTGGGCCAAGCCGGGCGTCGCCCACATCCGGCGCCGGCTGATGGCCGCCAAGCCCGGCCAGATCCTGCTCTGCCACGACGGCGGCGGCGATCGCTCACAGACCTACACCGCGCTGTCCACGGTGATCCCGGCCCTCAAGGCGCGCGGCCTGCGCTTCGTCGCCCTCGACCGCAAGCCCGCACTCTAGGCGGGACTGGAGTCCCGTCGCAGGGTCGAAGGATCAAGAGCTGGAGGTCGTAGCTGGGAGGGTGGTTCGGACCGCGGCTCCCGCCGAGGGTCGGCTCGCCTCCGGCTACGCCTCCACGCCCGTGCCCACTCACCCTCTTGCGCGATCCCACATCGTCCCGCCACCCACACAGCCCCGCCGCGACATCGGCTCTCAGAGGGAGACCTGCTGGGTGGCCTCGGCCGCGGCGGTCAGGAAGACGAGCGTGGCACCCAGAGGACGAGGGCCGCGCCGAGCAGCACGGCGAGCCACGCGAGGCGCGGGCGGGACACCGGCCCAGCCTCGCACGGCGATCAGCCGGTCAGGGCCGCCACGGCGAGATCCACGTCGGCCTCGGTGGAGTAGATGTGGAAGGACGCGCGGACGCGGCCCGCCCGCACCGCGGCCCGGACGCCGGCGGCGGTCAGGCGGTCTGCCGCGCCGGGGGCGTCGACCGTGACGATGGCGCTGGTGCCGGGCTCGCGCCCGAGCCCGGCCAGGAAGCGGTTGGCCAAGGCCACGTTGTGGTCGTGGATGTTCTGGACGCCGATCTGCTCGACGGCGGCGAGCGCGGGGGCGGCGCCGACCCAGCTGAACCAGGCCGGCGAGACGTCGAACCGGCGCGCGTCGGTGGCCAGGTGCATCTCGGGGCCGTAGTACGAGTTGTGCACGTCGGCCCCCGCGTACCAGCCCGCGGCGATCGGACGGAGCGTTTCGCGTACCGCCGGGTTCAGGTAGGCGTAGGCCGTGCCGCGCGGGTTCATCAGCCACTTGTAACCACCGACCGCCACCACGTCGGCCAGGGACGCGTCGAACGGCAGCCACCCGCACCCCTGCGAGGCGTCGACGACCACCATCGCCTCGACCGACCGGGCCGCCGCCACGATGCCCGCGTAGTCGGCGACCTCGCCGGTCGCCGACTGCACCAGTGAGAAGGCCACCACGTCGCAGCCGCGGGCGACGGTGTCGACCAGCCGGTCGACCGGCACCGTGGTCACCTCGAGCCGGTCGCCCTGCACCAGCCACGGGAAGAGGTTGGAGGTGAACTCGATGTCGGGCACCACCACCCGGGCGCCGTCCGGCAGCCCGGCGGCGACCGGCGCGAGCACCTGGGACACCTGTGAGCCGACCGTGACATCGGCCACCGGCACGCCGACGATGCGGGCGAAGGCGGCCCGGGCCGCCTCGGTCGCCCCGCCCCACCCTTCCCAGCTGATCGCGCCGGCCCGCCACTCGGCCAGCGCTTCCTGCAGCGCGTCCCAGCCGGGTTGCGGCGGGAGCCCGAAGCTCGCCGTGTTCAGATAGCCGGGCTCGGCGTTCCAGGAGATGTCCACGCGATCGAGTTTTCCATCGGGCCGCCGGGGGCGGGAGAGCCAGTCAGCGGCACTGGCTGTCGCCGGAGTCACACCGGACCCGCGGAACCGGCTGTTAATAGCCGGTTAATTCGGCACAATCAAGGCGTGCGAAGGCTCCGAATCAGCGCCCGCCTGACCGCGACCATGCTCATCCTGCTCGTGCTGCTCGGTGGCATCGGGGCGGTCGGCGTCGCGGCGATCTTCGCGCTGCGGCGGGCCACGGCGACGGTCGGCGACTACCGGAAGACGACCCGGCTGGCCGGGCAGGTCAAGTTCCGGGCCGCCGACTTCAACGGCTGGCAGACCGCGTACGCCTTCGACGCCGTACGCGGCATCAAGGACGCGACCACCGACTCGGCCACCAGCCGCAAGGCCTTCCTCACCTCGGCCGCGGCCTTCCGGGCCGAGCTCACCGACCTGGAGCAGCACGGCCGGCTCACCGAGGCCGAGCGGCGGGGCGTCACCGCCGCCCGGGCCACGTTCGAGCGGTTCATGAGCCTCGACCAGCAGATCGCCGACGGCTACCGCGCGGGCACGCCGGCGGGCCGCCAGACCGCCGGCGACCTGGTCATGGGCGACGAGATCGTGCTGTTCAACGACATCGCGCGCGAGATCGAGGCGGTCGTCGGGGCGATCGACACCGAGGCCGAGGCGGCGGTGGCCGAGGCCGAGGCGGCGGCCGGCCGCTCGGTCACGATCATCGTCGTCGCCGGGCTGACCGCGCTGCTGATCGGCGTCGCGCTGGCCGTCCTGCTGGCCCGGTCGGTGGTTCGGCCGCTCGGCGCCCTCAACCGGCGGCTGGCCGAGATCGCGGACGGCGACGGCGACCTGACCCAGCGGATCACCGACCGGGCCCGGGACGAGGTCGCGGACGCCGCCGCCGGTTTCAACCGCTTCGCCGACCGGATGCAGAAGCTGGTCGGGGACGTGGGCGCGCGGGCCGAGGAGGTCTCGGCGGCGGCCGACCAGCTGCGTACGGTCAGCGCCGACCTCGCCGACGGCGCCGAGCAGACCAGCGTCCAGGCCGGGCAGGTGAGCAGCAGCGCCGAGGAGGTCTCGGCGATCGTGTCGACGATGGCCGCGGCGGCCGAGCAGATGAACGCGTCGATCGGCGAGATCGCCCGCAGCGCCGGCCAGGCGTCCGCGACGGTGGAGAGCAGCGTCCGGGCGTCGGCCGAGGCCGGGCAGACGATCGGCCGGCTGGGCGCCGCCTCGGACGAGATCCAGTCGGTCGTGCAGCTGATCACCGCCATCGCCGCGCAGACCAACCTGCTGGCCCTGAACGCGACCATCGAGGCGGCCCGCGCCGGCGACGCCGGCAAGGGTTTCGCCGTCGTCGCGGGTGAGGTGAAGGACCTGGCCCAGCAGACCGCGTCGGCCACCGAGTCGATCGCCCGGCAGGTGGAGGCGATCCGGTCGGGCAGCGAGGCGGCGGTCCGGGCCATCGATCAGATCAGCGAGGTGGTCGGCGAGATCAACCACGCGCAGCTGACCATCGCGTCGGCCATCGAGGAGCAGACCGCCACGACCAGCGAGCTGAGCCGCAACGTGGGCGAGACCGCGGTCGGCGCCGGTGAGATCGCCGCGAGCATCGGCGGGGTGGCCGGCACCGCCCAGCGCACCACCACCGCGGCGGCCAGCACCAGCGCCACCGCCGAGACGCTGAGCCGAGCCTCGGCCGAGCTGCGGTCCCTGGTCGGCGCCTTCCGCTATCGGTAACCGGTACCGCTCAGCGGGACTCGGCATCGTGCCGGACGGGTCGCCGGCCCGACACTGACGTGATGGTGGACCGACCTGAACTACCGGAGCCGGACGCGGACGAGACCGGCCCGTACACCCATCTGGGTTTCGCCCGCGCGAAGCCGGGCCTCGAGAACGAGGTCGAGGCGCTGATCCTGGCGCTGGTGGAGCCGCTGCGCGCCGAGGAGGGCGCGATCGAGTTCCACGTGCATCGGGATCGGGCCGACCGGCGGCTGTTCGTCATCTACGAGATGTTCCGGTCCAGGAAGGACCTGGAACGGCACGTCGCCCAGCCGTACACGCAGGATTTCATCCGTGCCATGCGGCCGCTGGTCGAGGGCCCGCTGCGCCAGCAGTTCCTGCGTATGTCCAGCGAACTGCCGGGGTGATCGCATGGGTCTGGTCGTCCTCGCCCTGATCACGCTGACGCTGGCGTTCGGCCGGCGGGCGTGGGCGCGTCTGCGCGGAAAGCCCTTGCCCCGCCTCGGCGTCCGCCACCCGGACACCCGGCCACCGGCCGGTGAACAGCAGGACGGCGAGGTGCTGGTGGTCGGCGCCGGGCCCAGCGGGCTGATGACCGCGGCGCTGCTGCTGCGGCAGGGCGTGCCCGTACGCATCATCGACGCCAACGCCGGGCCCTCCACCGAGTCGCGCGCGTTCGCCGTGCAGGCCCGCACCATCGAGCTGTTCCGCTCACTGGGACTGGCCGACGAGCTGCTCACCCACGGCGTGATCGACACCGGCATCAAGTTCCACCTGAGGGGCCGGTACGCCGGCGGGCTCGACTTCGACCGGGCCCGCGCCGCGGACACCCCGTACCAGTTCATCCTGATGGCGCCGCAGAGCGAGGTCGAGCAGATCCTGCTGGCCGACCTGGCGCGGCACGGGCTGACCGTGGAGCGGAACACGCGGCTCGACTCGTTCGAACAGACCGCCACCGGCGTCCGGGCCCGGCTCAGCACGGGCGACCTGACCTGCCGCTACATCGTCGGGGCGGACGGCTCGCACAGCGTGGTCCGCAAGCAGCTCGGCCTCGGCTTCACCGGCGAGGGGTACGCCCAGCGTTTCCTGCTCGCCGACTGCCGGGTGGAGTGGCCGTTCGACCACACCAGCTTCCGCATCTTCATGAACGGCGAGCGCATCGGCCTGTTCCTGCCGCTGGACGGCGCGAACCGGTCCCGGGTGATGACCACCGACCACGGCGGCGAGGACACCCTCGAGGCGATCGAGCAGGCCTTGCGCGAGGCGATGAACGTGCCGGTGACGCTGTCCGAGCCGGTGTGGACCACCCGCTACCAGGCGCATCTGCGCCAGGCCGGCCGCTACCGGGCCGGTCGTGGCTTCCTGGTCGGCGACGCCGCGCACATCCACTCCCCCGCCGGCGGCCAAGGCATGAACACCGGCCTGCAGGACGCGGCCAACCTGGCCTGGAAGCTCGCGGCCGCCCTGCGCGGCGCCGGCGACGACCTGCTGGACAGCTACCACGACGAGCGGCACCCGGTCGGCGTCGACCTGCTCCGGTTCACCGACCGGCTCTTCCGGGTGGCCGCCGGCCTGCACGGCTGGCGGGCCCGCCTGCGCGACCGGGCCGGCCCGTTCCTGATCGGCCGGATGTCGGCGGCGCCGCTGCCGCACCGCAAGGCGTTCCGCCGGCTGTCACAGATCGGCTTGGCGTACCGGCCCGGCCCGTACGCGGTCAACGAGCTTCTCCACTCGCTGGACGGTCCGTGGGCCGGGCAGCGCGCGCCGGACGCCCGGATCCGCACCGGCCGCCAGATGTTCGACCTGCTGGCCGGCTACCGGCTGCGGGTGATCGCGTTGTCCCGCCAGCCGCTCGACGACGCGGCCGTCACCCGGCTCACCGCCGAGCTGGCCGGCCTTCCCGCACACATCGTCGCCCGCGTCGCCTGCCGCGCCGACGAGCGGGTCGAGCTGGTCGACGCGGTCCAGGTCTTCGACGCGTACGGCCTGCGGACCGGAACCGCGCAGGCGCTGTACGTCATCCGCCCGGACGGCTACGTGGCGTGGCGCTGCGACGAGCTCGACGTCGACGCCTGCCGCGCCTTCCTCGCCCGCATCCCGTCCCCGATCGACCGGGAGGTGCCCGCCTGATCGGGTTCTCCTGAGGCGGCTTGCGCGCGGGCCGCAAGATGATCTCCATGGTGATTGTCGCGCCGGTCGCGGGGCTGCTGCTCGGGTTCCTCGACTTCGTCTGGATCAAGTTCGTGCCGTTCCCGTTCGGCGGGCTCGGCAACTCGATCGCGGTGTGGGCGGTGGCGGCGTTCCTGCTGACCTGGTCGCGACGCCGGCCGATGGGCCCGTCGATCGCCGGCGCGGTGGTCATGCTGGTCGTGGCCGTGCCCGCCTACTACGTCGCGGCGGCGCTGATCCAGGGGGACGACTGGTCGAACATCTGGGCGGTCACCTCCTTCCTGTGGATGGGGCTCGGGGTGGTCGCCGGGGTCGTCTTCGGCGCGGGCGGCGTGCTGGCCCGCTCACCCGGACGGCTGCGGCTCCCGGCCCTCGGCCTGCCCGCCGCCGTGCTGGTGGCCGAGGCGATCCTGCGGCCCGGCGACCTCGCCTACGTCGTGGTGCTGGTCCTGCTGGCCCTCGGCGTCACCGTGCTGGTCGCCCCGGCCTGGCGGGACCGGGCCCTGGCCCTGGCCTGGGCGGTGCCGCTCAGCGCGGTCGGCTACCTGCTGATGATCGGCACCGCCTTCAGCCGGTGAGGGCGGCCGATCAGGCCCGGAGCTTGGCGAGGGTGAGGACCTCGCCCCGGATGCCCCAGCCGCCGTCGGCGACCTCGTCGACCAGCACCATGGTGTTGGCCCGGACGGCGTCCCCGAAGGTCTCGGCGTAGAGATCGGTGACCCTGGTGATGAGCTGTTCCTTCTGCGCGGCGTCGAGCAGGCCGGCGGGAACCTTCAAATTCGCGAATGGCATGGGTACGAGCCTGCCCACGGCGGCCGGGCCCGACCAGTGGCCGGTTACCCGGGGGTCGGCAACCCCTGGGTGGCCGGGCCCGCGGGCGGCACACTGAGCTGGTGAACCTCGACGAACTCGGCGGCTTCCTCCGCTCGCGGCGGGCCCGGATCAGCCCGGCCGAGGTGGGTCTGCCGGCCGGACCACGGCGGCGTGTGCCGGGCCTGCGCCGGGACGAGGTGGCCCAGCTGGCCGGGGCGTCGGTCGACTACTACATCGAGCTGGAGCGTGGCCGCGGCGCCCAGCCGTCGGCGCAGATGCTGGCCGCGCTGGCCCGGGCGCTGCGGCTGGACGCCGACGAGCGGGACCACCTCTTCCGCCTGGCCGGCCGGAGCGCGCCGGCCGGCCACGGGACGGCCGCCCACGTGGCGCCGGCCATGCTCGCGCTGCTCGACCGGCTCGGCACCACGCCGGCCCGGATCATCACCGACCTGCACGAGACGCTCGTGCAGAACCCCCTCGCGACCGCCCTGCTCGGCCCGCCCGACGCGGCGAGCTTCGTCGAGCGGTGGTTCACCGAGCCGGGCCGCCGGGCGATCTATCCGGCCGAGGACCACCCGCACCACTCCCGGGTGCTGGCCGCCGACCTGCGGGCGGCGGTGGCCCACCGCGATCACGACGCCCGGTCCACCGAGATGGTGGCCCGGCTGCGCCGGGTCAGTCGAGAGTTCGCCGCCCTGTGGGACAGCGGCGACGTCGCCGTACGCCGGGGCGAACGCAAGCGGATCACCCACCCCGAGCTGGGTGTGGTCGACATCCACTGTCAGAACCTGTTCAGCGAGGACGGCCGGCAACGCCTGCAGTTCTTCACCGCGCCACCCGGCAGCGAGGCCGTGGAGCAGCTCCGGCTGCTGGCCGTGATCGGCGGCCGGCAGCTCACGCCGCCCCTGGGCTGAACCGCAGGCGGATCGTGCGGGCCTCGGGGCGCAGGGCGAAGCCGGGCCACACGTCCGGGCCGCAGGCGCGCGAGCCGAGGCCGTGCTGGGCCGCGTCGATGAACAGGTAGCTGGTCGTCGAGGGCGGCAGCTCGTGGGGGTGCGCGGCTCGCGCGATCTGCTGGGGGGTGTGCCGGCTCAGCGTGAAGCCGGGCCGCCGCCCGCGCGTGTCCGGGATCGTGGTGAGGGTCAGCCAGGGGTCATCGCCGCTGGTCAGGGTCAGACTTCGGACCTGCGAGCGGTGGCCGGTCTCCTGCGGGCGGGCGTAGGCGACCGAGAGCTCGTCGATCGTGGCGCGGTAGTGGCCCACCTGGGCGGCGCGCATGCTGTCCGGATACGACTCGTGCGGGCCGAGCCCGAACCACGAGGCGCCGTCCACGTCGCCGGGCAGGTCGAAGCGGACGCCGATCCGGGGCCACACCGTGGGCCAGCCGCTCGACGGGAGGATCTCGACCCGCACGGAGCCGTCGGCCGACCAGATCGTCTCCATCAGCACCGACAGCGCGGAATCGGCCGCGGCGACCCGGTCGACCGTGCGCAGCGCGTCGCCGGAACGCTCGACCGAGACCCGCCGGGTGGTCAGCCGGTCGAGCCCGGCACGCCGCCACACGTCGGCGCTGGACACGTCGGGACGGCTCTCGTCGCTGTCCTCGATCCGGTCGGACAGGCCCTCGTCGTTGTCGGTCGGCGCGCGGAACAGCTCCAGCCGCGGCCCGGTGGCGGGGCGGCCGGCCAGGCGTACCAGCGAACCGTTCTCGAACTCGAACGGACGCCACCCGGAGGAGACGCGGGCGGGCGCGACCGGAGCTTCGGAAGCGGGGCGCTGCGCGGTGGCGACGACGTGGCCCTCGGGCGCCCAGGCCGTCGCGGCGGCGAGGACGGCGTCGATGGTCAGCCACGCGGCGGGATCAGCGTCGACGGCCACCCGCACGCTGCCGCCCGGCGGGATCGGTGGCACCGCCAGGGCGGACGAGTCCCGCCGGACGAAGCGCAGGTCGGACGTGTCGGCCGAGTGCCGCAGGTTGTCGATCACCACGTCGGCGCCGTCGAAGGTGAGGCGGAGCGGCTGCACCACGGCCTTGAACTCGTGCAGGCCGGGCGTCGGGACGTCGTCGCTGAGCACCATCCCGTCCATCACGAAGTTGCCGTCGTGGACGACCTCGCCGAAGTCCCCGCCGTACCCGTAGAACGGCCGGCCGTCCGGCGTCGACGTGCGGATGCCGTGGTCACGCCACTCCCACACGAACCCGCCGTGCAGCCGCGGATGCCGGTGCACCAGGTCCTCGTACTGGTCGAGCGCGCCCGGCCCGTTGCCCATGGCGTGCGCGTACTCGCAGAGCAGGAACGGCTTGGTGCGCTGCCGGGCGCCCTGCGCCGGGGTGCAGCCGAGCAGCGGCGTACGCGACCCGTCGGTCCCGATCTGCTCGGTCTCGGTCACCGGCGGGTACATCCGCGAGTAGAGGTCGGTGTAGTCGCCGGTGTAGTCGCCCTCGTAGTGCACCGGCCGGCCGGCGTCGCGGGCATGCACCCAGGCCGACATGGCGGCCAGGTTGGCGCCGGTGCCGGACTCGTTGCCGAGCGACCAGATCACGATGCTGGGGTGGTTCTTGTCCCGTTCCACCGTGCGCTCGACGCGGTCGAGGTAGGCCTCACGCCAGGCCGGGTCGTCGCTCGGGTTGCCGTGCCAGCCGAGCTTCTCGAAGCCGTGCGTCTCGAGGTCGCACTCGAGGATCACCCAGAAGCCGAGCTCGTCGGCCAGGTCGAGCAGGCGCGGGTGCGGCGGGTAGTGGCTGGTCCGGATCGCGTTGACGTTGAACCGCTTCATCCGGGCCAGGTCCTCGCGGGCGTGCTCCTCGTCGAACACCCGGCCGCGCTCCGGGTGGGTCTCGTGCCGGTTCATGCCGTGGAAGACCACCCGGCGGCCGTTGACCAGGAACTGGTCGCCGCGGATCTCGACCGTCCGGAAGCCGAGCCGCAGCGTGACGGTCTCGGCCGCAGTGGACACCGTGGCGTCGTAGAGCATGGGTTCCTCGGCCGACCACGGCGCGACCTCACCCACGTCGACGGGTTCGCCCGCGACGACGACCTGCTCGATGTTCAGCGCCGGGATGCGCAGGGTGACGGGAGCGTCCGCGGTGACTTCGGGAAGAACAAGACCCCGCCCGTCCGTGTACGAGGTGCGCAGCCACACATCCTCGATACCCCCGGCCGGGCGCCCGATCAGCGTGACGTCCCGGAAGATGCCCGGCAGCCACCACTGGTCCTGGTCCTCCAGGTAGCTCCCGGCCGACCACTGGTGCACACGTACCGCGACGACGTTGGCCCCGGCGCGCAGCGACCCAGTCACGTCGAACTCGTGCGCGAGCCGGCTTCCACTCGCGGTCCCGACCTCGTCGCCGTTCACCCACACCCGGAACATCGACTCGACACCGTCGAACCGCAGCACCACCCGCTCGCACCCGGCCAGGTCGGCGGGCACGTCGACCTGGCGGCGGTAGTCGCCGGTGGGGTTCTCGTCCGGCACGTGCGGCGGGTCGATCGGGAACGGGTACTGGACGTTGGTGTAGATCGGCCGGCCGTACGCGCCGTCGCCGTGCAGCACCCAGTGCGCGGGAACCGGCAGGTCGTCCCAGCCGGCGTCGTCGAACGCCTCGGCCGCGAAATCCTCCGGCGCGGTCGCCGTCGGCGACAGCCGGAAGCGCCACGGCCCGTTCAGCGACAGGGCCGGGGCGTCCGAGCGCAACCAGGATCGGGCCGGCAGCGCGCCGTGATGAGGTCGAGGATCCGCGATGTACGCCACCCTACGAATCTCCCACGCGCCGAGCCGAAGATCGAGTCCTGCCGCCTCCGGAAAGCTCAGGCCGCGAGGGCCATCTCGGCCTTCTTCCGGCTGGTGGCGACGTAACGGGCGGTCCAGGCGAACAGGGCGCCGAAGGTGACCACGGTCAGCAGCGTGGAGATCCCGACCATGACCGAGATCGGCAGTGTGTAGACCAGCGCCACCCGGACCACGGCCTCGGCCAGCAGGCCGCCACCCCAGACCAGCGAGGTGACCCGGTAGCCGTGGCGGACCCGCGGATTCGACTCGTACGCCTCGGTCAGCTCGGCCGCCTGCCCCGGCCGCATGCTCTGCTGCGCGGCCAGGGTCAGCGGCCGGCCCCACAGCGCCGTGCCGACGAACACCAGGCCGATGATCGCCGCCATCGCCGAGTGCTTGACCAGCATCCAGCGCGGGTCGCCGGTGAGGAACGTGAACAGCAGCCCGACGCCGAACACGGCGGCCATCAAAGCCGAGAACGGGCTCAGCGCGCGGGCCCGCACGGCGACCCAGGCCAGCCGCGCCCCGGCGGCCAGCGTCCCGGCCAGCAGCGCGGTGGTGTCCCCGGCGCCGAGCGCGTGCAGCGCGTAGTAGGTGACCACCGGCAGGCCGAGGTCCCAGGCGAGCGAACGGATCAGGTCGCGAATTCCGTGTGTCATGCTTCGATGCTCGCCGCCCGAGGGGGTCGCGCGGGACGACCGACCCGCCGAGCCGCCCTGTCCACCGATCGATGGACAGGCCCTCCTACGGCCAGGGCGCGCTGCCGTTGGCCAGGCCCTTCTCCAGGTACTCGTGGAACCGCCGGGTGATCTCGGTCAGGATGTGCGGGTAGTCGTCGAGCGCGTCCGGGGTGCCCGGTCGGGTGACGATGTTGCTGCCCTCGAACAGGGCCTCGGCCGCGGCGTAGAGCGCGGCGTGGATCGCCTTGCGGGCGTCGGCGGCCAGCCGGACCTCGTGCGGCTTCGTCGGGTCGGGGATCCGGTACGGGATCGCCGGCACGGCCGCCTGGACGAAACGGGCGAAGCGGTTCGGGACGTTCGGCCTGGCCGGCTGCCCCGCGGGCGTACCGTAGAAGCTCTGCAGAATGTCGGACAGCGGCCGGTTGAGCGAGCGGTCGCGGACCATCGTGCCCGGGAAGTCGGGCGATCCGCCGTCCTGCCAGTGGTCGTTGACGGCGACCTCGGACTTGACCATGATCTGGGCGTCCATGTCGGACAGCAGGTCCTCCATCGAGACCTTGCTGTTCATCCGGGCGTTGAGCAGGGCGATGTCGTTCGCGGCCGGGTTCTTCTTCTTGTGGTCCGACCAGTCGACGAACCACGAGGCCAGGTCGCCGGTCCAGGTGAAGATGCCGGTGAGCGGCGCGCCGCTGACCTCCTGGAGCCCGCCGCCGAGGGTCGACGCCCCCTGCAGCGCGAGGTCGAGCGCGGGCAGGAAGTGGGCCGGGTCGAGGGTCTCGCCGGCCGGGGTCACGACGTTGTCGGTCGCGAACAGCCCGTTGAGCGCGGCCTGACTCAGCGGCGGGCTGGTCATCGGAACCACGGCGTCGTCACCGTCGATCGCCTTGTCGAACTTCGGGCCCGCCGTACCCGACGGGTTCATGCCCTTGGCGCCGCCCGGGGCGCCGGCGACGAAGTTGCTGTAGTAGAGGCGCCGCAGCCGGTGGATCACCTCGGCCTTGCCCGGGTACGCGGCCTCGACCTCCTTGACCCAGGCCACGTACTGGGCGAGCGGCGTGGAATTCTGCTTACGCGCGACCGTCGGCCCCTGCGGCCACCAGGGTGCGGGCGCCTGCGGGCCGGCAACCGGCGCCTGCGCGGCGGCCGGCGCCCGCTGCGCGACCAGCGCGGCGACGGCCCGGTTGCCCGCGGTCTGCTGCAGCATCGCCAGCCCGCCGGACGGGGCCGGCCGGCGCCCCGCCTCCTCGGCAGGCTCGTGTGTGGACAGGGGATCCGGGCGGCGCACTCGTCCAGGCACCCTCCCACGGTCCGCTCAATGACGTCCGCGGTCAAGGGACAGCCGGGCACTCACGGTCAACGCGTGCGGACAGTCCAGATAGGGCTGCCAGAACGCTCCGCCCGCCTCCTGCACCCCGGCCGCCGTCACCACCGGGCCCGCCCAGATGACGTCGGCGAACCCGGCCCCGGACAGGGCCGCGTCGATCGCCGCCCGCGACCAGACCCAGGCCGACACGGTCTCGTCCAGGCCGGCGTAGCACAGGTCGAGCGTGACCGGCTCCGGTTCGGTGCCGCGGGTGGCGCCGTACGTCCGGAACCCGTACCGCTCGTAGTAGTCCGGTTCGCGCCGCAGGGCCGGGTTGGACGGCAGAGTCACCAGCCGCCCGCCGGGACGCAGCGCCCGCGCCGCCGTCCGGCAGATGTCGGTGAGCCGGTCCAGATCCTCCGCGTACGGCAGGACGTACACGGCCAGCACGATGTCGAAGGCGCCGTCCAGGTCGGCGGGCAACGCGCCGGCCACGTACGAGACGCCGAGCGGGGACGACGCCTCGACCGACCGCGCGTGCTCGACCATGCCCTCGGTGGCGTCGAGACCGACCACCCGCGCGGCGCCGCGCTGCTTGAGCATCCGCGTGTAGCTGCCACTGCCGCAGCCGAGGTCGAGCACGTCCAGGCCGGCCACGTCCCCGAGGGTGGCGAACACGGTCGGGAACTCGAGTTGCCGGCGGAACGGCGAGGTCGAGAAGATGTCGTACACGCCGCCCAGCTGGTCGAACTGGGCGGCGGGGTCGAGGCCGGACATGGTCGCTACTGGAAGTCGCAGCCGGGGTTCGGCGCGTCCTCGGAGAACGGCGAGCCGGTCGGCAGCACGTAGAGGACCTCCAGCACCACTGGGGTCCGGCCCTTGTTCACACCGATGTGGACGTTGCCCGGGCCGCTCGGCTCCTGGATGTGGCTGCCGCGCGGGTACACGCCGTCCGACTCGCAGGTCGCGTCGAAGTGGCTGAGCGTGCCCTGCTTCACCCGGCCGTAGAGGCTGCCGTCGTGGTAGTGCCAGCCCGTCGCCTGGCCCGCCGGAATGGTGATCTCACGCAGGATGTAGTCGGTCGGCCCGATCGTGGTCTGCCACTTGATCGTGCCGACGACACCCGGGCCGGGCGGGGTGGCCTGGGCCGGCGTACCCATCAAGACCGTGGCGCCGACGACCGCGGCCGCGACGATTGCTGTTCTCTTCACGACGTGCATAACGGCTGATTCGCCCCGGAGTTCACCGCACCCTGAACCTTTTGCCCGGGTTCAGCCCCAGGCCTACCAGAGCCAGCGCAACGCCTCCTCTCGGCAGCGGCGCCGCCGCGGCCTCCAAACACACCCTCCGTGACCTCCACACCCACCCGCCAGTCCTCCCCCGCCCCGTTTGCTCTGCGCACTCATACTCACCCCCTCGCCCACCTGCGACTTCGCACCCGGCCCGCCGAACCTTCCCGCCGGCCTGGTCACTGCGGGTGATCCGCCAGAACGGCACCGCCTCGTTCCCGCTCTGCGCACCTATCTGCACCCCAGGCTTGACCTGGGCGAACACCGGACGAACGCCGGTTCCACCGGGCAAGGACGGCCGGCGGCCGGCTTGCGACCGCAGACGGCGACACGCGATCCACGTCCCTGAGGCGGGGCGGGGGGGTACGTATATGTGCGCAGAGCAAAGTACCGGCGGGCGGGGATGTGAGGGCCGGGGCGAGCGGTGGGCAGGGAGGGGACGGGGTCAGCGGTCGATGGCGGCGACCTCGTCGGGGGTCAGCGTCAGCTCGGCGGCGGCCAGGTTGGTGCGCAGGCGGTCGTTGTTGGCGGATTTCGGGATCACCACGATGTCGTGGGCCAGGTGCCAGGCCAGGACCACCTCGGCCGGGGTGACGCCACGCGCCTCGGCGATCCCGCGCAGCGTCTTGTCGCGGAGGTTGCTGCGCTTGATCGGGCTGTAGCCCTCCACGGTCACGCCGCGCTCCTGCTGGGCGGCCAGGTAGGCCGGGTCGTGCTGGGACGGCGACCAGGGCACCTGGTTGACCGCGGGGGTGACGCCGGTGGCCTCGACGAGTTCGTCCAGCTGGGCGACGCTGTAGTTGCTCACGCCGGCCGCGCGCACCCGGCCCGATGCGACCGCGTCGACCAGCGCCCGCCAGGTCGGCGGGGAGGCGGTCCGGTTCGGCGGCCAGTGGATCAGCCAGAGATCGATGTGGTCGACGCCCAGCGCGCGGAGGCTCTCGTCGAGCACCACGGACGGCTCGTGGGCCCGCTCGGGCGGCAGTTTGGTGGTGATGAAGACCTCGGCGCCCGAGTCGCGGACCGCGCGGCCGACCTCGGCCTCGTTGCCGTAGCTGGTCGCGGTGTCGAAGTGGCGGTATCCGAGGTCGATCGCGCTGCGCAGGGCCGCATACCCCTTCTCGCCCCGCAGCCCGTAGGTTCCGAGCCCGATCATCGGCATCTGCACGCCGTCGGCGACGGCAACGGTAGGAACGTTGGTCATGACCAAGTATGGTTCCCCCGTGCGGTGGTCGCGCGACTCCTTGATCGCCGCGGTGGTGGTCGGGCTCTCCTTCACCCCGTGGGTGCGCGACAAGGGCACCATCCTGGGCTGGGACACGCCCCAGCGGCCGTTCGACCTGCTCGCGGCGGCGCTCGTCGTCGCGCAGGGGCTCCCGCTCGCCGTCCGGACGCGCTACCCGGTGCTCGGCCTGACGCTCGTGTCGGCGGCTTTCTCGGCGTACCAGCTGATGGGTTTTCGACCCACCTTCGCCAGCGTCGCGCTCTACCTCACGCTGTTCACGGCGGGTGCGCGGCAGCGACGGCATCGGTGGGTCACGGTTGGTGCGTGGGTTGTCGGGTACGCCGGGCTGTGCGCCGCGTTCGTGCTGCTGGGGGCGCCCCCGGTGATCGAGTACGTCTACTACTTCGCCATCCCGGCGGCCTGCTGGCTGGGTGGGAGCTGGGCCCGGGGCGAGGTGCTGCGGCGCGAGGAGCAGCAGCGGCACGAGATGGAGTCGCGGTTGCGGGACGAGCGCGAGCATCTGGCCCGCGAGCTGCACGACGTGGTGACCCATCACGTCACGGCGATGATCATGCAGGCCGACGCGGCGCGGTTCGTGCCCGCCGGCGACCGGTCCGGCCTGCGGGCGATCGGTGACACCGGCCGCCGCGCGCTGACCGACCTGCGGCAGTTGCTGAACGTGCTGAGCCCGACCGGCGAGGCGCCGCGGACCCCGTCGACCGGCCGGATCGTGGAGCTGGTCGAGCAGACCCGGCTGGCCGGGCAGCCGATCGAGCTGGTGACCGAGGGTGAGATCGACTCGGCGGTCGCCTACCGGGTGGTGCAGGAGGCTCTGACCAACGCGCTGAAGCACGCGCCGGGCCGGGCGACCGTGGTGCGGGCCACGCCCTCGTCGGTCGAGGTGAGCACCGCGGGGCCGTCCGCGCCGGGCTGGGCTCCGGGCCGCGGCCTGGACGGGCTCCGGCGGCGGGTGCGCCTCGTCGGCGGTGACCTCGACGTTCACCGGGACGCCGGCGGCGCCTTCGTGGTGCGGGCGACGCTGTGACGATTAGGCTGCTGGTCGCCGACGATCAGGATCTGGTGCGGGCGGGCTACGTGACGATCCTGTCCTCGCAGCCCGACTTCGAGGTGGTCGGTACGGCCGCCGACGGCGCCGAAGCGGTCGAGCGGGCCCGCCGGCTCCGCCCGGACGTGGTGATCATGGACATCCGGATGCCGCTGCTGGACGGCATCGAGGCCACCCGGCGGCTGGCCGGACCGGACGCGCCCCCGGACGGCCCGCGGGTGCTGGTGGTGACCACGTTCAACCTCGACGAGTACGTGTTCGAGGCGATCCGGGCCGGCGCCAGCGGCTTCCTGCTCAAGGACACCCCGGCCGAGACCATGATCGAGGGGGTACGCACGGTCGCGGCCGGCCACGCCCTGCTGGCGCCCGAGGTCACCCGGAACCTGATCGGTCACTTCGGCGCTCGCCTCCGCCAGGACGACCGCGCGACGGCGGACGTCCTGGCGGCGCTGACCGAGCGCGAGGCCGACGTGCTCCGGCTGGTCGCCGCCGGTCTTTCCAATCCGGAGATCGCGGCGGCGCTGTTCATCGGCCGGGAGACGGTCAAGTCCCACGTGTCACGCATCCTCACCAAGCTGAACCTGCGCGACCGGGTGCACGCCGTCGTGCTGGCTCACCGGGTCGGGCTCACCGCCGGCCCGGATCCACGATGAACTCCAGCGCGAGCCGCAGGCCCTCGGGCATCTGCACCGGCGTGTGCCCGGCGCCGGTCACCTCGACCACCCGCGCGTGCCGGAACTGGGCGGCCGCCGCGCGCCCGGACGCGGTCGGGGTGTTCGCGTCCAGGTCACCGCTGAGCACCAGCACCGGCACGTCGGGCAGGCGGGCGCCGGGGGCGAACGGCGGCTTCGCGGTCGGGTCGTCCGGCCAGCGCAGGCAGGCGCCGGTGTCGAAGGCGGTGCGGGTGACCCAGGCCCGCGGCGAGAATGGCGCGAAGTCCCGAGGGTCGAGCCGCGCCACGTGCCGCTCGTAGTCGCGCCGCCGCTCGGCCGGGCGGTCGCCGTAGTCGAATACGCGTGGGTAGTCGTGGCAGCTGGTGGCCCAGCTCAGCGGGATCGACACCCCTTGCGGGCCGATCTCCACCGTTTCCGCCTCGGTGACGAGGTGGGCCCGGACCACGTCCCGGATCGGTTCGAGGTTCCCGCGCCGGGCCTCGGCCACGGCCCGCGCGAGTCCCAGCTGCGCCGTCTCGTTGGGCTTCACCGAGTACATCTTCCCGACCGCCCCCGCGAGCGCCCACTCGTCGAGCACGACCCGATGCGTCTTGGTCCCGTACTCGACGTCGACCGTGGTGGGATCCTTGCGCAGCCGCGTGGCGAGCTCGCCGAGGTCACGCAGGACGGTCTTTCCTTCGCAGGCTCCGGTACGGGCGCAGACCAGCGTGATCGCCCGCCGCAGCGCCGTCGCGGCCACCGCCTCGCTGGTCTCGCCGTTGACCGCGTACGCGCCGGCCAGCGTGATCGACCGCACGTGCCGCGGATGCCGCTGCGCGTACACCGGCATCAGATAGGTCCCGTAGGACACCCCGAGCAGATCGAGACGATCAAGACCGAGCGACTCGCGTACGTCGTCGACGTCATCCGCCACCGCGGCGGTCCCGTAGTAGCGGGCCTTGGCGCCCAGCTGCCGCCCGCAGTCGCCGATGGCCCGCCGCTGCGCCTCCAGCCCCTGGAACACCGGGTCCGGTCCGGCCAGCGCCGGGCAGCTCAGCGGATCCGAGCGGCCGACCCCGCGCGGGTCGATCAGCAGCAGGTCACGCCGGTCGAGGATCGGGTCGAGGGCCGCCGCGAAATCCTTGCCGGTCAGGTCGATCGTCGACGTACCCGGGCCGCCGGGGTTGGGCACGATCGTGCCGAGCGACGGCTTGTCCTGCTCGCGGCGGGGCACCAGCACGTACGCCACGGTCGTGGTCCCGGCCCTGGGGTTCGCCCGGTCGAGCGGGACGGTGACGCTGCCGCATCGCGCGCCGGGCAGGTCTGAGCAGGGTTCCGGCGCCGGACTCGTGGATGCGTAGGCCGCCGCTCCCCCGGTCAGGGAGAGCGCGATCGCCAGGACCGCGGCTAGTTTCTTCATGCCGTCGACGCTAGGGATCGGCGGCCGTGCGATCGTCACCCTCGTGCGCCTGCCCGCCCTCCCCCAGCTGGGGGATCGATCGACCCGACCCGGGCTGGATCACCGGCGGCGTGATCTTGACGTCCGGCGGCCGGCGCCGACCTTCCGCCGGGCCCCGGCCGTGACGTTCCGCCGGGCCTCGGCCGTGACCGGGAGCGGCTGGGGGTCGGCGCCGGTGGGTGCCGGTCGCGGGCGGCGGAGGACGGCGTGTTCCAGGGCCGTCCACGCCGCCGACGTCACCAGGTAGAGGCCGGCGGCCAGCGGCATGATCAGGAGGGCCGGGACGCTCAGGTAGGGCAGCCAGGTCATCCAGGCCGGCGTCTCCGGGTTGAGCCGGCGCATCCGCCGCGACGACCACCAGGCCAGGGCCGCCGACAGGGCGATCAGCACGGCGAACACCGGCACGGCCGCGGTGACGTGCGCGGTCAGCGGGTGGCCGAACAGCGACCCGGCGATCAGCCCGTCGCTGCTGACCCGGTACATCAGCATGAAGAACGGCGCCTGCGCGATCGCCGGGAGCAGCGGGCCGAGCGGGCTGATCCCGTGTGCTCGCTGCAGTTCGAGCTGGGCGGTGGCCAGCCCCATCGGGTCGTTCTTGTGCTTGTCCCGCAGCGCGGCCAGTTGCGGGGCGAGCGTGGCCCGGCGGCGCTCGCCGCGGACCTGCCAGTAGGTGAGCGGGCTGATCAGCAGCCGGACGGCGACGGTGAACAGGACGATGGCCAGCGCGGGTGTGGAGAAGGCGGCCAGCAGGTCGATGATCGAGTGGGCAAAGTGCGTGAAAAAGGACATGGGAGTACCCCTGCGTTCCACAAAAGGCGAGATGGACGCGGAGGCGGCCGGCGTGTTGCCGATAGGTGCGCAGAGCTGCTCTGCGCACCTATCGGCAACGGGCGGCCGCCGGGTACTCGGTCGGGGCTCGGGGGCGCGGACGACCGGCCGCGTCGGGGTCGCTCAGACGCGGCGGGCGGGCGACGGCGCGGGTGCGCAGGCAGGAGGCGACGCCGACCGTACGGGAACTCGGCAGGCTGACCCCGGCGGCCGCGACCACCACCAGCAGCGCGGCGGCGACGACGGCCAGGCTCAGCACGAACTGGGCGGCCGAGTCGGAGGTTCCGGGCAGCACCGGGCCCAGCAGCAGCCAGAGCGCCTGTGCCATCACGCCGACCACGCTATCCCCCGGCCGCAAGGATGGTCAGCCCCGCCCGAACGCCTTGTCCTGGCAGGCGTCGACCTTCTTCATCTGGTTCTCCGGCGGCAGGCTCTCGAAGGTCAGGTAGCCGTCGCTCTCCCAGGCGTCGATGCCCTGCGACCGGGTGCAGGTGACCCAGTCGCGGAGCTTGTCGGCGTACGCCGGGTCGAGGCGCTTGGCCCGCTCCCAGACCTGCTCGGGCTCCTTGTTCGCGCACAGCTTCTCGGCCTGCTTGTACCTGGCCTCGAAGGCGGGGTCGACGTTCGCCTTCGCTGCCCCGCCGGTCGAGTCGGCGGCCAGCTTCCGCTTCTCGGCGGTGCCGGCGCCGTTCTTGTCCAGGCAGCTCAGCCACAGCTGCATGAGGCGATCCTTCTCGTCGTCCGACGTGTCGGTGCGGATCAGCGGGCGCTCGGACGACGACGAGGGCGCGGACGACGACGAGGGCTGCGGCGGCTTGATGCTCACCACCGACGCGACGTCGTCCGAGGACGAGTCGTCGGCGCCACCGGAGCAGCCGGTGAGCAGGAGAGCGACGGCCAGAACGGCGCCGGTGATGCGTACCTTCATCGTGGGTTCCTTCCCAGGGACAGTTGATCAGGCCGAGGCAAGCGCGGCGGTCGGGGTCAGCCGGGCCGCGCGGATCGACGGGTAGACGCCGGCGATGACGCCGACCAGGACGGCGCCGCCGAGGGCGGCGGCCAGGGCGCCGGCCGGGATCACGACCGGCCAGTGCTGACGGGTGGCGTAGACCGCGGTGCCGGCCACCCCGAGCAGGGCGCCGGTGACGCCGCCCAGGGCCGAGAGCACCACCGACTCGGTCAGGAACTGCACGCGGATCTGGCCGCGGCTCGCGCCCAGCGCCCGGCGCAGCCCGATCTCGGAGCGCCGTTCGAGCACCGAGATGACCATCGTGTTGGCCACCCCGATGCCGCCGACCAGCAGCGCGACCAGGGCCAGGCCGACGAACAGCAGGGAGAACGAGCGTTCGGTCGCGCGCTTGGCCGCGAGCGCGTCGGACGGCAGCGTGACCAGCACCTTGCTCGGCTCCTCGGGGTTGACCGTGGCCGGCAGCACGGCGCGTACCGATTCGATGGCCGACTCGCGCGCCCGCAGGTAGAGCACGGTCGGCCGGCCGTCGAAGCCCAGCACGCCGCGGGCCGCCTCCCAGCTCACCAGCACCGAGCGGTCGATCTCGGGCGACAGCGGCGTGGGCGCGAGGACCCCGACCACGCTGAACCACGAGTCGGCCACGGCGATCTGGCGGGGAGGACCGTTGACGGGTACGGCGGGAATGCCCAGCCGCGCCGCCGCCACCGAGCCGAGCACCACCGTCGGGAACTTCCCGCCGTCCAGGAAGCGCCCGGACAGCAGGTGTCCTTCGAGCGCGTCGAGCAGGTCGGGGCGGCCGGCCAGCACGGTCAGCCCGGAGCCGTCCCGGGGGTCGGTCAGGTTCGAACGGCGGGCCACGGTGTTCAGGTTGGCCACCGCCGAGACGCTGGTCACCGGCCCGATCCGGGACACCATGGCGACCGAGGCGGCGGGCAGGGCGGCCCGGTCGACCTCCCGGTCCGGCGCCGGCATCACCTGGAGCAGGTTGGGGCCGAGCGCGGCCAGCTCGTCCATCAGCGCCCGCTCGCTGGACGCCGGGATGCTGGTGACCGCGACCATGGTGGCGATGCCGACGGCGATCCCGAGGGCGGACAGCACCGCCCGCATCCGCCGGATCCGCAGCCCGATGGTGCCCAGCGACAGCAGGTCGAGCGGCGCCAGCCGGACCGGGCGGATGTCGGTCATCGCCGATCACCGGCCGTCTCCACGATGCGGCCGTCGCGCATCTCGACGCGGCGCGGCAGGCGGGCGGCGATCTCCCGGTCGTGGGTGATGACCGCGATCGTCGCCCCCTCGGCGTGCAGCCGGTGGAACAGCTCGAGCACGGCCTGGCCGTTGGCGGTGTCCAGGGCGCCGGTCGGCTCGTCGGCCAGCAGCAGCGCGGGCTCGTTGACGATCGCGCGGGCGATGGCCACCCGCTGCCGCTCGCCGCCGGAGAGCTCGTGCGGGCGGTGGGTGATGCGGTGCGCGAGGCCGACCCGGTCGAGCGCGGCCTCGGCCAGGGCGCGGCGGCGCCGGCGTGGCACCCCGGCGTAGAGCAGGCCGGTGGCGACGTTCTCGGCCGCGGTCAGCCCGTCGGTCAGGTGGAACTGCTGGAACACGAAGCCCAGCCAGCGCCCGCGCAGCGCGGACAGCCGGCGGTCGCCCAGCGTCGCCACGTCGTGGCCGGCCACCTCGACCGACCCGTGGCTGGGCCGGTCGAGGGTGCCCATGATGCTCAGCAGCGTCGACTTGCCGGAGCCGGACGGCCCGACGATCGCGGTCAGCTCGCCGCGCTCGATGTCCAGGCTGACCCGGTCGAGCGCGACCACACCGCCGGGATAGACCTTCCCGGCGTCCCGCAGCGAGACCACCCGGCTCATGAGGTGGTCACCACCGCGAGGCCCTCGGTCAGCCCGTCGCCGGTGACCTCGACCAGGCCCATCGCGAACAGTCCGGTCTCCACCGGCAGCAGCGTGTTGTCCGGCCGCTGGACGGCGTAGCCGCCCTCGCGCAGGGCGAGCAGGGCGGTGACCGGCACGGCCAGCACGTCCGACCGGGTCTCGCCGGTGACGGTGATCTCGACGTCGCCGCCGTCGAGGGTGACCGCCTTCCCGGGCTGGATCGTCACCGCGACCTGCTGCGGGGCGCCCGGCTGCTGGCCGTCCGGGGTGGCCGCGACGGACGCCACCGCGCCGATCGTGCCCGGGGCCGAAGCGCCGTCCGGCATCCGCAGGGTGACCTTGGCGCCGGTCTTCAGCGAGGCCGCTTCCGGGGCGTCGACCTGGGACGACACCACCTTCGAGGTGCGGGTCACGGCCAGCAGGGGCCCGTCGGCGTTGTCACCCACGACGGCGGAGACCGATTCGACGCGTACGGATTCCGGCATCACCACCAGATCGCCGACCTCCAGCACCCCGTCGACCGGCAGCCCGATGTCGCTCTGCCACCGCTTGATCGCCTTGATCAGGGTTGCGGTGAGAACGGCCTCGCCCGCCCGGACGGTCACCCGCCGGGGTGGCGGGGCGGGTTCACCGGCCGGCGGCGGCTCGGCGGGCAGGGTCACCACGGATCCGGGGCGCGGCTGGAGGCCCGTGGCGTACCCGAGGGCTCTGAGGTTCTTGCGCACCATCGCGACGTCACGACCGACGACGCCCGCCGACAGGGTCCGGTACAGCGGCGGGCTGCCGTAGAACAGCGGCACCGGGTCGTCGTTCACCTGGAACATCGTCGCGCCGCGCTTGACCACCTGACCGGCGCGCGGCAGCGAGGTGACCACGCCGGCGCGCCCGCCCTTGACCACCCGCGGCGTGCCGTAGCCCAGCGATCCGTGCAGGGTGCGGCTGGTCGACAGGTTCGTGCGGGCGACCTCGACGGTCTGCACGGCGATGGTGGCGGCGCGCGGTACGGGAGGGCCCTCCGTGCCGCGCGCCCAGACCACCACGCCGGCCGCCGCGAGCACCACGAATCCGGTGAGCGTGACGGCGACGAGACGGGGCTTGGCTGGCATGGCGACGATCGTGGCGGACGATCTACAGGAACTTGTCGGGACGGCCGGATTCCTCCGCGGCGGTCCTATAGTCGGCGCCGTGGCAGCTCACGTACTGGTCGCCGAGGACGACCGCACGCACGCCGAGATCCTCCGTCGCTATCTGGAGTCGGCCGGTTACCGCACGACGATCACCCATGACGGCCCGACCGCGCTCGACCGCACCCGGCGCCTGGCACCGGACCTGCTGCTGCTCGACGTGATGATGCCGGGGATGAACGGGCTCGACCTGTGCGAGGTGCTGCGGCGGGAGTCGGCCGTGCCGGTGCTGATGCTGACCGCCCGGGCCGGCGAGGACGACCTGCTGGCCGGCCTGGGCCGCGGCGCCGACGACTACCTGACCAAGCCGTACCGGCCGCGGGAGCTGCTCGCCCGGATCCAGGCGCTGCTGCGCCGGCATCAGCGCGACGGCCAGGAGCACGACGTGCTGCGGCTCGGCCCGATCGCGGTCGACCGGCCCCGTCGCGAGGTGACCGTGGACGACCGGCCGATCGACTGCACGCCGGACGAGTTCGCGATCCTGACCACGATGATGCGCCGGCCCGAGCGGGTGTTCAGCCGGGCCGCCCTGCTCCAGGCGACCAGCGGCTACGACAAGGAGTCGGCCGAGCGCGCCATCGACACCCACGTGTCCAACCTGCGCCGCAAGATCGAGCCGAACCCGCGCCGCCCGGTGCACCTGCTCACCGTGTACGGCGTCGGCTACAAACTGGCGGCCGGATGAGACACAGCCTGATCGCCCGGCTGCTGGCCACCTCGCTGCTGATCGCCGTCTGCGCGATCGCCGCCACCGCCTGGCTGACCATGCAGCTCACCAAGCAGGCGGTCACCCAGGAGCAGAGCCGCACGCTCTCCGCCGACACCGACATCTACGACGCGCTGATCGAGTACGCCGCCACCCACGACAGCTGGGACGGCGCCCAGGCCAAGGTCGAGCGGCTGGCCGACCTGACCGGCGCCCGGATCGCGCTGACCACCCCCGACCGGCGCCGGATCGCCGGTTCGCCGGTCGACGCGCTGGACGCCGCGGTGGTCTCCGACGTGCCCACCGCGACCGTCGACCCGCTGTTCCTCGACCCGGGGATCGCCCGCAACACCGGCGGCCGGATCGACGCGCGGGCGGTCGGGCCGTACCGGCTGACCGAGGACGAGCGCCGGACCCTGCAGAAGGCCGCGGTGAGCTATGTGGACTGCCTGCGTTCGGACCGGGTGGCGGCCGAGGTCGTCGACACCCCGAGCGGCCGGCCGGTGGTCCGCCGGATCAGCGCCGACCCGGCGACCGGGACCGGCTGTGCGGACGAGAGCGCGACGCCGACCGGCTCGGAGCGCAAGCCGCTGGCCGACCTGACCCGTCTGGTCCAGCGGTGCACCGGCGAGGACCTGACGCTCACCCCGCTGTTCGGCGTGCGGTACGCGCGCGCCCCGAACCCCGATTCCCAGCAGGAGCTCGACCGCTGCGTCGGTGACAGCCGCCGCGAGCAGTTGCGGCCGTACGTCGCCCCGCCGGCGCTGCTCTTCGTCACCGGCCGGGCCGCGCCCGCCCCCTCGGTCGACCTGTCCCCGGTCAACCAGCTGCGGATCGCCGGCACCACCGGCATCGTGCTCGTGCTGGCGGTGATCGCGACCGTGCTGGTCGGCCGGCGCCTGGTCCGCCCGCTGCGGCTGCTGACCGAGGCGGCCCGGCAGCCCACCGACCGGCAGGGCCGGGTGTCGGTGACCACCCGCGACGAGATCGGCCACCTGGCGACGGCGCTGAACGACCTGTCGGCCCGGCGGGAGGCCCTGGAGGAGCAGCGCACGGCCATGGTCAACGACATCGCGCACGAGCTGCGTACCCCGCTGACCAACATCCGCACCTGGCTGGAGACCGCCCGGGACGGCGCGGTCGAGCTGGACGCCGAGGCGGTCGGCCTGCTCGTCGAGGAGGCGATCCAGCTGCACCACGTGGTCGACGACCTGCGCGACATCGCCGCCGCCGACGCGGGCAGTTTGCGCATCCACCGTGAGCACAGCTATATCCGCGAACTGCTGCTGGGGCGGCCCGAGGCCGAGGTGATCGCCGACCCCGACCTGATGGCGTACGTCGACCCGGTCCGCATGCGCCAGATGGTCGGCAACCTGGTCTCCAACGCCCTGCGCCACACCCCGCCGGACGGCCGGGTGACCATCCACGCCGAGGTCACCGGCGACCGCCTGACCATCGCGGTGACCGACACCGGGCCGGGGATCGCGCCCGGGGACCTGCCGAAGGTGTTCGACCGCTTCTGGCGCGCGGACGGCTCCCGCAGCCGCGCCACCGGCGGCAGCGGCCTGGGCCTGTCGATCGCCCGCCGGCTGGCCCGGGCCCACGGCGGCGACATCACGGCCACCAGCCGCCTCGGCCGGGGCAGCACGTTCACCATCGACGTGCCGGTCCGATAGCTCGCCGCCATTGTCTCTCCATCTGGGAATAACGTTTTCCGGGGTCCCCTAGCAGCTCGCGCCGGCAATCCCCTAAGCCCCTAATCCGGTTTATCGCCGGCCCCCCTTGATCGCCCGCCCGGCACCGGGGGCCATCCACCGGCGCGCCCGCGTACCAGCGCCGGATTCGCTGCTCAACAAGCGTTTCCGGCGATCCGGAGGGAGAGCGGCGCGTCGGCTGCGGCCTGATCGCGGAGTGACCGCCCGCTCACTGCGTTGCCCGGCAAACCAGCCGGAAGATGTCCGGGAAGATGGTCACGCTGGACATTCCATGGTCATTCACTAAAGTGAGCGTGCCTCCACACCGGACAATTTGTCACCGCGACCGAGGACGGCCATGCCCGACAAACCACATCCGCCGATGGCTCCGGCCTCGGAACACGACGCCCTTCCCGGCCAGCTGATCTGGCTGATCACGCTGCCGTCGATCGCCACGGTCACCCTCTTCGCCGTGACGATCGGCTACCTGCGCGGGCGGAACGGGCTCCAGCCCACCTTCGTCGTGCCCTACCTGGTGGCGATCGCCGCCATCGTGATCGCGGCGGCGGTCGCGGTCCGGCTGACCCGCAAGGCCGGCCAGCGATCGGCCGAGCTGCGGGCGACCGCCGTCGAGACGAACTCGGCGCTGGCCGGCGCGCACGCCGAGCTGAGCGAGGCCCGGTCCGAACTGGACCGGCTGGAGAAGTCGCTGCACGAGGCCGAGGTCCGCCCGGTGCTGGCCGCGAAGTCCGAGTCGCAGGCGGCCGGTCGCCAGGTCGAGGTCTTCGTCAACCTGTCCCGGCGGCTCCAGTCGCTGGTGCACCGCGAGATCAAGCTGCTCGACGCGCTGGAGAACGAGGTCGAGGACCCCGACCTGCTCAAGGGCCTGTTCCAGGTCGACCACCTGGCGACCCGCATCCGCCGGCACGCCGAGAACCTGGCCGTCCTCGGCGGGTCGGTCTCCCGGCGGCAGTGGAGCCGCCCGGTCGCCCTGACCGAGGTGCTGCGCTCGGCGATCGCCGAGGTGGAGCACTACTCCCGGGTCAAGCTGGTGCCGCCGATCGAGGGCACGGTGCCCGGCCACGCCGTGGCCAGCGTGATCCACCTGGTCGCCGAGCTGATCGAGAACGCGACCATGTTCGCGCCGCCGCAGACCAACGTGGTGATCCGGGTCGAGCTGGTGGCGGCCGGCGTGGCCATCGAGGTCGAGGACCGCGGCCTCGGCATCCAGCGCACCGACCAGGACCGGCTCAACCAGCTGCTGGCCAACCCGGAGGACATCAACCTCGACGACCTGCTGCGCGACGGCCGGATCGGGCTCTTCGTGGTCTCCATGATCGCCCGGCAGCACGGCATCCTGGTGCGCCTCCAGAACAACATCTACGGCGGTACGCAGGCCGTCGTCATCCTGCCCCAGGTGCTGATCGCCTCGGCCGCCGAGCCCGAGCGCACGGAGCGCCCCGAGCGCCGCGTCCGGCCGGACAGCCTGGCCCAGCACACCATCGAGTTCGCCCAGCACGGGAGCTGGCCGGCGTTCCAGGCCAGCACCCCGACGAACCGGCCGCGGGTGATCAACGGGAGCGCGAACGGAAGCGCGAACGGCAACGGGAACGGCCACAGCCACAGCCAGCCGGTCCCCCCGCCGCCGGCGGCCACCGACGGGCGCCCGCCCCTGCCCCGGCGCCGCGGCCAGACCCACATGGCCCCGCAACTCCAGCTCGGCCCGCCCAAACCGCCGCAGGACCCGGTGGGTGAGCACGACACCGGCCTGATGGGGTCGTTCATGAACGGCGTCTCGATGGGCGAGGCCGACCAGCCACGCCCCGATCACCACGGCTGACCAGCGCACCATCACCACACAAGGAAGGGTTCGGCCCCTATGTCGAGCACTGATCCGATGCGCCCCGCCCAGGACCTCGTCTGGCTCCTGTCCGGGCTCGTCGATCGCGTCCCGGACACCCGCAGCGCCCTGCTCCTCTCGTCCGACGGACTACGCAAGGCCGCCCACGGGCTCGACACCGACGGCGCGGACCACCTGTCCGCGGTCGCTTCCGGCATGTTCTCGCTGGCCCGCAGCGCCGGCGTCCGGTTCGGCGGCAGCGAGGTGGTGCGCCAGGTGGTGGCCGAGCTGGACGAATCGCTGCTGTTCGTCTCGGCGGCCGGCTCGGGGGCGGTGCTGGCGGTCATCGCCGGCAAGCAGGCCGACCCGGGCGTGCTCGGCTACGAGATGGCGCAGCTGGTCAAGAGCGTCCGGCCGTACCTATCCACGCCCACCCGCCACGAGGCTGACTTCCCGGTCGTCGTACCCGGCCGTTGAGCATGCCGAGCACCGACGACGAGCACTGGTTCGACGATGCCGCGGGCCGGCTGATCCGGCCGTACACCGTGAGCAACGGCCGGACCGAGCCGACGCTCCGGATGGAGCTGCTCTCCTTGGTCATGGCGACCGGGCGGCCCGCGCACAACCAGCTCGGCCCGGACCATTCGCTGGCGCTGGGGCTGTGCGGCCAACCCACCTCGGTGGCCGAGATCGCGGCGCGGCTGCGGCTGCCGGCGGTGGTCACCAAGATCCTGCTCTGCGACCTCGTCGACTGCGGGGCCGTGGACACCCGAGCGCCCGACCCGATTGCCGATCCCACCAACCCGGCGGTACTGGAGACCATCCTCGATGCCCTACAACGACGGCTCTGACATCTTCCCGTCCGCGCTCAAGCTGCTGATCGCCGGCGGTTTCGGCGTCGGCAAGACGACGTTCGTGGGCTCGGTCAGCGAGATCGCGCCGCTGCGTACGGAGGAAATCCTCACCACCGCGAGCATCGGCACCGACGACCTGTCCGGGGTCGAGCGCAAGTCCACCACCACCGTGGCCATGGACTTCGGCCGCATCACGATCAGCAGCGAGTACGTGCTGTACCTGTTCGGCACGCCCGGGCAGGAACGGTTCTGGTTCATGTGGGACGAGCTGTGCAACGGCGCGATGGGCGCGGTGGTGCTGGCCGACACCCGGCGGCTGGAGGACTGCTTCGCGGCGGTGGACTTCTTCGAGTCGCGGGGCATCGCCTTCCTGGTGGCGGTGAACGAGTTCGACCTCGACTACCGGTACGAGCCGGACGACGTCCGCGGCGCCCTCGACCTCAAACCGGAGACCCCGGTGATCTTCTGCGACGCCCGCGACCGCAAGTCCGCCCACGGCGTGCTGATCAGCCTCACCAAACACCTTCTGGACAGCCAGATCGCACGCGACACCGTCCCTCACAACGGAGCATCGGCATGAGTTACGAGTTCTCCGCCCACAACCCCCTGACCCCGATCGACTCGGAGGTGCCCACCCGGATGCGCCGCCTGAGGCAGCTGGGCCTGGGTGACGCGCCGGTTCCCGAGTTCGACGAGTTCGCGCGCCGGCTCAGCGAGGTGGCCAACGCGCCGTACTCGTTCGTGAACTTCATCGGCGAGGACCGGCAGTACTTCGCCGGGCTGCACGTCGCCGCCGCGCCGCCCGGCGCCCCACCGGCCGCCGAGCTGCCCCGGAGCATGGACCGGGAGCACGGCTACTGCCCGCATGTCGTGGTGCGGCGCAAGGCCCTGGTGCTGGACGACGTCTGCGACTACCCCCGGTTCGCCGGCAACCCGGTGGTCGACGAGATCGGCATCCGCTCGTACCTGGGCGCGCCGCTGATCGACCGCACCGGCACCGCCCTGGGCACGATCTGCGTGGTCGACGTGGAACCGCGGCCCTGGGGCCGCGCCGGGCTGGAGACCATCAAGTCGCTGGCCGCCGATCTGATGAACCAGATCAATTCCCGAGAGCTTTAATCCGGTTGGTGGGTAGAGGGCGAGGCGGGGTGGTGGCCCGCCTCGCCCGCCCGCCGTCCGTGCACCAGATCGATGTCCCATCACGCACGTCGACAGGAGCAAAGTATGGACACTGAGGATCCGGCGAAGCGAATGCTGGGCTTCCTGCGCGAGTACGCGCGGAAGTTCCTCAATTCCCGGCTGATGGATGAGCGTCGCTCGCTACCGCCGGCACTGGTCTCGGACTTCGCCGAGGTCGGTCTGCTGGGTCTTCAGATCCCCCGGAGCTACCAGGGCCAGGAACTGTCCCACTCGGACATGAACCGGGTCTTCACCCAGCTGGGCGCGATCGACGCCAATCTCGCGGTGCTCTGCGTCGTGCAGAACACGCTGGGCACCCCGCCGATCGTGCTGGCCGCGAACGAGGCGGTGAAGCAGGACGTGCTGCCGCGCCTGGCCACCGGGCGGGCGCTGACCACGAGCGCGATCAGCGAGCCGGGCATCGGCTCGCACGTCCGCGGGATGGACACGTCGGCCCGCCGGAACCCGGACGGCGGCTACACCATCAACGGCGCCAAGAAGTGGATCTCGCTGGGCGGCGACGCGCGGTACGTGAACGTCTTCGCGAAACTCCACGACGAGCACGGCCAGCCCCTGGGCATCACCGGTTTCCTGGTCGACAGCCGCACGCCCGGCTTCCAGGTCGGGCCGGAGATGCTGACGCTGGGCCTGCGCGCCCTCCCGCAGTACGACCTGGCCTTCGCCGACCTGCGGGTGCCGGCCTCGGCCCGGCTGGGCGACGAGGGATCCGGGGCGGCCATCGCCAAGACGGCGTTCATGGCCGGCCGGGTGGTGCTGGCCGCGAGCACGCTCGGCGCGGCGATGCGGTCGCTCGAGCTGGCCCAGCGCTTCGCCACCGGTCGTACGATCGCCACCGGCTCGATGGCCGAGAACGGCCGCATCCGGCAGATCCTGGCCGAGGCCGGCGCCGCGGTCCAGGCGGTCGAGGAGCTGCTCGCCCGCATCGCGGCGTGGCGCGACGCGGGTGAGGACGTCCCCGACGCCTGGTACTTCTGCGCGAAGATCCTCGGGTGTGAACTGGCCTGGAGCGCGGTCGACTCGGCTCTCCAGGTGATGGCGGCGCGAGGCTTCCTCGACACCAACACCGTCGGTCAGCACTTCCGCGACTTCCGGCTGTTCCGCATCTTCGAGGGCTCGACCGAGGCGATCACGGTCTACCTCGGCACCGTGATGCGCCGGAACCCGGCCGGCTTCCTGGCCCTGGTCGATCGGCTCCGGCCCGGAGCCGAGGTACGGGAGCTGGCCGGCCAGGTCGCGCAGCTGATCGCCGACCCGCCCGGCGACGCCGCGGCCCGGCACGTCCACGCGTCCGTGGTCGGCGACCTGGTCTGCTGGACGATGATGGCCATGGTGACCAGCGGCGCCGCCGGCCGGTCCCCGATGCACGCCTACACCGCCCTGTGGGCCGAGCGGCAGCTGCGTGACCGCCTGCGCAGCGCGCCGTACGACCTCGACGAGCGGAGCCTGCCGACCGCGGCCGAGTTCGCCGACCATGTGGGCGGCTTCGGCGAGGCCATCGGTGACATCGACCAGAAGCGCTGGCCGGCCGAGGAGTGGCGGGCCGACCCGCTGCTGATCGGCTAGGACAGCCCCCGGAACCCGCGGCGGGCCGGCGGTTCGAGAGCCCCGCCGGCCCGCCGCGCTGTCCTCAGACGGCGCTGTTGTCAGGCCGCGCTGTCCTCAGGCCACGCTGTACGGCGCCGCTACGTCGAGGATCCAGGTGACGCCGAACCGGTCGGTCAGCATGCCGAACGCGGGCGCCCACCGGGCCGGGCCGTAGGGCTCGACGATGGTGGCGTCCTTGGCCAGCTTCTCCCAGTAGCCGCCGACCTCCTCGACCGAGTCGCCGCGCACCGACAGGAAGAACGGCGAACCGGTCAGCGTCACGCCGTTCTCGCGGCTGGTCGGCGACGCCGGCGCGGGCGCGGGGCCGGCCTGGCCGGGCACGTCGTAGGCCATCACCCGGAAGCCGTTGTCGGCCGCCACCTGACCCCAGACGACCTTGTCGGCGTCCGGCGCGTCCTGGGGCAGGCCGAAGTCGCCGTACGCGATGACCATGATCTGGCCACCGAACACGGACTGGTAGAACTCCAGCGCCTCGCGGGCGTTGCCGCGGAAGTTGAGGTGCGTGGTGGTGGTGATGCTCATGACGACTCCGATCTCGTTTCTCGCTGACGGAAACAAAGATCGCAGCCATAGGTGCCAGGGTGTGGCCGCTACTTCACGAGAGCCAGGTAACCGTCCTCCAGGTTGGGCTCCACCGTCTCGGCGCCGGCGGCCGGGGACACCGGGGCCACGACGCGATAACGCATCCCGGCCGCGTGCGGCACCGCCGAGACGATCGTGCCGCCGGTCGGCGCCGGGCCGGCCGTGATCACCGACCAGACGCGGTCCGAGGCCCGCGAGGTCAGCTCCTCGACGGTGCCCCGGAAGACCAGGGCGCCCGAGGCCAGGACGGCCAGCTCGCGGCAGGTCTGGGCGACGTCGTCGACGATGTGCGTGCTCAGCAGCACGGTGCGGTCCCCGGCGAGCTGGGCCAGCAGGGTCCGGAAGCGGATCCGCTCCTCCGGGTCGAGGCCGGCCGTGGGCTCGTCCACGATGAGCAGCCGGGGGCCGGCGAGCAGCGCCTGCGCGATGCCGACCCGCCGGCGCATGCCCCCGGAGTAGCCCTTCAGCTTGCGGCCGGCGTCGCCGGTCAGCGCCACGATCTCGAGCACCTCGCCGACCCGGCGTCGCCGCTCGGTCCGGTCGTCGATGCCCTTGAGCAGGGCCACGTAGTCGAGGAACTCGCGGGCGCTCAGGTCCGGGTAGACGCCCAGCTCCTGTGGCAGGTAGCCGAGCACCCGCCGCACCGCGGCCCGCCCGGCCCGGGTGGTCACGTCGTGCTCACCCACCCGTACCGAACCTCCGGTCGGCCGCAGCAGACCGGCCAGGATCCGCATCAGCGTGGTCTTGCCGGCGCCGTTCGCGCCGAGCAGGCCGAACATGCCGGTCGGCACCTCCAGGCTCAGCCCGTCGAGCGCGGTCACCCCGCCCCGGTACCGCTTGGTCAGACGATCGATGTCGATGCGCAACGGAGGCTCCTAGCGACGAGGACGGACGGAGGCGGCGGCCAGCGCGAGCGCGGCCAGGACCAGCAGCACACCGATGGACAGCCAGGCGGTGACCGGGGTGGCCTCGGGGCGCAGGAAGTTCAGGGCGGCGCCGGGCACCGGGCCGGCGATCGTCTCGCCGCCGCGGATCCGGAAGCCGAGCAGCTCCTGCATCGGGTAGCTGCCGATCGGCGTGACGATGCTGTGGGCCAGGGTCGGCATGGTGTCCGGGGTGATCGAGTTGCCCCAGAACCAGTAGCCGACGAACAGCACGCGGAACAGCGGCGCCGGCACGACGAGCGGGACGGCCAGCGCGAACGCCCCGACGAACAGCACCGCCGGCAGGAGCACGAGGGCGAAGGCGGCGAGGGCCCAGCCCAGGGCGGCGAAACGGCCCGAGGCGATCGCGTACGCCACGGCGAAGCCGAAGTAGGCCAGCGCGACCGGCGCGGTGACGGCGGCGCACACCCCGAGGTACTTGCCGGTCAGCCGGGCCACCGGGGACGCCGGGGTGGCGTCCAGGATCGCCGCCACGCCCAGCCGGTGGTCGCGGACGAGGCGGTCGGCGAGCAGGCACCCGTACGCGACCGGCAGGAAGATGTTGACCAGCAGCGCGCCCGAGAGCATGGCGCCCTTGGGGTCGTCCTGCCGGATCACCTCGCGCACCTGCTGTGACCCGACCGCCGCGAGCAGCACGACGATCACGCCCAGGCTGACCCACAGCGATCGCTTCCGCAGCATCATCCGCAGCTCGTACCGCGCGGCCGTGATCACTCGGACTCCTCTTGGTAGGAACGCCCCGACAACAGCCACCCGCCGGCCCCGAGCACCACCGCGGTGCCGATCAGGGTGAGCCGGTTGACCGCCCACTCCTCCGGCGCCGCGCCCTGGGTGGTGGCGAACAGGAACAGCTGTTTCATGACGAAGTGCTGCTGGAAGGCCCCGCCGAACAGCTGCTCGACCAGCCACAGCACGGCGACGATCCCGCTCGCGGCGGCCGGGATCCGCAGCGCCGCCCCGGCCAGCAGCCCGAACGCGCCCAGCCACAGTCCCGGCGCCAGCCAGGTGAGCTGGCCGGCGACCGGCCCGCGGGTTCCCGGCCAGCCGTCCGCCACCAGGAGAACCGCCGAGATGGCGACGGCCACCAGCGCCGTCCACCCGGCGATCACGGCCAGCCGGCGCATCAGCGTCGACCGGTACGCCGTCGGCATCGTGAACTGCAGCTCGGCCGCCGGGTCCCGCCCGGCCAGCGCGGCGGCGCCCAGCCCGGCGGTCAGTGGCAGGCCCAGCTCCAGGAAGACGAACAGGTTCCGCAGTGGATGGTCGGCCCAGGTGATGACGACGAGGGCGCCGGCCAGCAGCGGTGGGCCGAGGACGGGGGCCCGGCCGGCCCGGCGGATCTCATGCCGCCACAGAGCGAGTGGTCTCACGTCAGGTAGGTAGCGCGCGAGTGCCGCACGGGTTCACCGCGACCGGCCACGATCACCGCGGCCACCGTCAGCACACCCGCCACGAGGCCGGTGACCAGGTTGGTCGACCACACCACGCCGGTCAGGTCGACCAGCCAGCCGGCCTGGGCGAGCACGCTGCCGGACAGCGCCCGCAGCGACCACAGGGTCAGCGCGGCCCCGATCGCGAGGTCCGGGCCGAACCACACCACCAGCAGCAGGGACAGGGCCGACAGCAGGGCCATCGGGCCCAGCCAGGCCACGACCAGGGCCCAGATCCCGGCCACCGAGCCGCCCAGCAGCGCCACGACGGCCGACGCGGCCAGGGCCAGGATCAGGTCGTACCCGAAGACCAGGGTGAGCCGGATCAGCAGGATCAGCCACTGCGCCGTCGGCGTCGCCGCCACCACCTCGAAGGCCGGGTCGTGCCGCGGCCCGTACACCCCGCTGACGCCGGCCGCGGCGACCACCGGCGCCACCAGGGCCAGCACGTCACCGGCCCCGCCGCCCTGCACCACGGCCAGGACCACGCCGAGCGCCATGACGAACGCCGACGCGACCAGCACCCGGACCCGGAGCAGCCGCAGCTCGGCCCGGACCAGATCAATATTCGGCCCTGATCCACCACGTGCCGGCGGGCCGACGGCTGACAGCACGCTGCGCGCCAGCACGCGGCGGATCAGGGCCGGGCCCGGCGGGGTCACGTCCGGGTCGGCGGCGGCGGCGATGCCGGCCCAGGCGGCCAGGTCGGCCCGGCAGCCGTCGCAGCCGGCCAGGTGCGCGTCGACCGTCGCCCGCTCGGCCGGCGTGAGCGTGCCGGCCGCGTACTCCATCAACCGCTCGTTCATTCCGGAACTCCCTGGCGACTGAGCAACTGGGCCAGCCTGGCCCGCGCGTGGTGCAGGCGGCTCTTGACCGTCCCCACCGGAACACCGAGGACCTCGGCCGCGTCGACGAGCGGCAGCCCCGCCACGAACACCAGCCCGATCACGTCCCGCTGATGGTCCGGCAGCCGCCCGATCGCCTCGGCCACCGGCGTCCCCCCGGCCGCGGCGATCGCCAGCTCGTCCGGTCCCGGCGTCCCATCGGGCCGATCAACAGCCTCGGCGGGTACGGGCGGAGCAACGTTCCGCAGCCGATTGTGCGCCTGCCGCCGAGCCACCCCGAACAGCCACGTGGTCACCCGCGCCCCGCCCGCGTAACTACCGGCCGACCGCCACACCGCGAGCATCGTGTCCTGCAGGATCTCCTCGGCCACCCCGCGGTCCCCGGCCAGCCGCAGCAGATACCCGAACAGCCGCCCCGAGTGCGCCTCGTACAGCCGCGTCAGCGCGGCACTGTCCCCCCGGGCCACCAGCCCGAGCAGCGCCGCGTCCACCTCGTCCGTACCCATCACCGGGTGAGTAGCGTCGCCCCGCGCCAAAGGTTCACCGCGCCTTCAGGAGGCCGGCGCCGCCTGACCGTCCACGAGCGTGTCCAGGTCGGTGAAGAAGTCCGGGTAGGTCTTGGCCACGCAGCCGGGGTCGCGGATCTCGATGCCGGGGACGCGCAGGCCCAGCAGGGCCAGGCTCATCGCCATGCGGTGGTCGTCGTAGGTCTCGAAGGCCACCGGCCGGGGCGTACCCGGGTTGATCGTGAAGCCGTCCTCGTCCTCGGTCGCGTCGATGCCGGCGCGGCGCAGTTCGGTGACCATGGCGGCGATGCGGTCGGTCTCCTTGCGGCGGATGAAGCCGATGCCCCGCACCCGGGTCGGCGAGGAGGCGAAGACGGCCACCGCGGCCAGCGTCTGCGCGGTGTCCGAGATGTCGGCCATGTCGACGTCGATGCCGTGCAGGGCGCCGGCCGACTCGACGGTGATCGAGTCCGCGCTCCGGGACACCGTGGCGCCCATCCGCGCGAGCACGTCGGCGAAGCGTACGTCGCCCTGCACGCTGTTCGCCCCCAGCCCGGCCACCGTGACCCGCCCACCGGCGACGGCCGCCGCGCCCAGCAGGTAGGAGGCCGCGCTGGCGTCGGGCTCGATGTCGTAGGCGCGCGCCCGGTAGGCGCCGGGCTCGACCGTCAACCCCTCGACGGGTACGCCGAACGCGCCCATCACCGCCTTGGTGATCTCGACGTACGGCACCGACACGAGTTCCGAGGTCAGCGCCACCTCGAGCCCGTCGTGCATGAACGGCCCGGCCATCAGCAGCCCGGAGAGGAACTGGCTGGAGACATTCCCGCTGACGTGCACCACGCCGCCGCGCATCGGGCCGCTGACCGCCGCGGGCAGGTAGCCGGGCTCGCCCAACTCCTCGACCTTGGCGCCGGCCTGCCGCAGCGCCTCGAGGACGGGCCCGAACGGCCGGGCCCGCAGCTGCGCCGAGCCGTCGACGACCGTGCGGGAGCCGAACAGCGCCGCCGCGGGCAGCACGAACCGCGAGGTCGTGCCCGACTGCCGCGCGTCGATCACCGCACCGGCGACCGGGCCGGCGCCCCCGCGCACCGTGATCGTGCGCGCGTCCGGAGAAGCGTCGACGACGGCGCCCAGCGCCACGGCGGCGTCCATCATGGCCCGGGTGTCGTCCGCGAACAGCGCCCCGCCCAGCGTGGACACGCCGGGGGCCAGCGCCGCGCACAGCACCGCCCGGTTGGTGATGCTCTTGGAGCCGGGCGGACGCACGGCAGCGTCGAGCGGACGGACGGCTGGTCTCACCATGCGGGAATCGGTCACGGGACAATTCTGCTGGCCACGGCTACCAGTGGGTAGGTGATTTTCCACATTGTGGGCGGAAAAGACGGCCGCGTAGGTTGGAGCCTGTGAAGTTCAAGCTGGACAGGCGCTCACTCATCATCGTGGCCGCCGTCGTCGTGGTGGGGTTCGCGCTGCTGGCCCGGGGCTGGGGCGGCGCGGGCGGCGCCCAGGAGCAGGCGCAGCCCCTCGACGCCGGGGCCAAGCAGGCCTGCGACGACTTCGAGGCCGGCCGCCGCGACGCGACCTCCTCGGCGAGCCGGCTCCAGCTGGCCGACAAGGTCGCGCTGTCGATCAAGGACACCGAGAACGACGCCGTCGCCGACGCCGCGCCCGCGCTCGGCCGCGACACCGACGACAACCGGCAGTGGCGGGTGCACGCCGACGCCTTCACCAAGACCTGCCGGCTCAACGGCTGGACGGCTCGCTAGCGGGCGGCGCGCCCCTCGGCGACCTGGCGGCCGTGCTCCGACTCAGGGTGGCGGTCGATCATCTCGCGGAGCGACGCGGCGTCGGTGTTCGCGCCGAACGTCTCGGCGCCGGGCTGCAGGCGTACCCCCTCGGCCAACGGCCCGGCCTGGACCGGGTCGAAGCCGAGCGCGTCGACGAAGGCCGCCACCGTCGCCAGCTCCGAAGCGGGGCCGGCCAGCGCGATCGCCTTACGGTCGGGCGCGCCCGGCGGCCGCGCCCCCGCTTCGAGATCGTGGTAGCCCATGTGGTTGAAGCCCTTCACCACCCGCGATTCCGGCAGGAAGGCCTGCACGATCTCGCTGGACGAGGTCCGCGGGTCGGTGAGGTCGTCGCGGACGCCGTCGATCTCCCACCAGTAGTTCATCGCGTCCACCACCAGCTTGCCGCGCAGCTGCTCGACCGGGACGGCCTGGTGCTTGCCCAGCGGCAGGGCCAGCACGACGATGTCGGCGCCCGCGGCCGCCTCGGCCGCGGTGACGGCCTTGGCGCCGGGCGTGAGGACGTCGACGATCAGCGCGATCCGGGCCGGGTCGCCGGAGCCGGCGATCAGCACCTGATAGCCGGCGGCGACGGCGAGCCGGGCCAGCACGGTGCCGACCTTGCCGGCGCCGAGGATGCCCACCGTGGTCATGGGTCAGCCCGCCAGGATGTCGCGGACCATCGGGATCACCTTCGAGCCGTACAGCTCGACCGCGCGGGTCCGGGCGCTGATCGGCTGGGGTCCGACCGTGTAGATCAGGTCGAAGCGGCCGACGTCGACCGCCTTGACCGAGGCGGCGATGCGGCGGGCCACCGTCTCGGGCGAGCCCACGTAGAGCGAACCGTCCGCGACCTCGTTGTTGAACGCGATCCAGCTCATCGGCGGCCAGCCGCGCAGCTTGCCGATGCGGTCCATCTGCTCCTTGTAGGCCGGCCAGAAGATCTCCTTGGCCTGCTCGTCGGTGTCGGCGACGAAGCCGGGCGAGTGCATGCCGACCGGGTACGCCTGCGTCTCGAGCTGTTCGGTGGCCCGGCGGTAGAGGTCGACGTACGGGGCGAAGCGCGCGGCCTGCCCGCCGATGATGGCCAGCATGAGCCGCAGCCCGTGCTGGGCGGTGCGCACCACCGACTGCGGTGAGCCGCCGACGCCGACCCAGGTGGTCAGCCGGCCGGACTCGGTCTTCGGGAACACCTCGATGTCGTCGAGCGCCGCGCGGGTGGTGCCGCTCCAGGTCACCGGCTTCTCGTCGAGCAGCTTGACGAACAGGTCGAGCTTCTCCTCGAAGAGCACGTCGTAGTCGCTCAGGTCGTACCCGAACAGGGGGAACGACTCGGTGAACGACCCGCGTCCGAGGATGGCCTCGGCCCGCCCGTTCGAGATCGCGTCGACGGTGGCGAACCGCTGGAACACCCGCACCGGGTCGTCCGAGCTCAGCACGGTCACGCCCGAGGCCAGTCTGATGCGCTGGGTACGCCCGGCGATGCCGGCGAGGACCGTCTCGGGGCTGGAGATCGAGTATTCCGGGCGGTGGTGTTCGCCCAGCGCGATCCCGTCGACGCCGGTCTGGTCGGCGAGGACGGCCTCCTCGATCACCTGACGGATCGCGGCGGCCTGCGAGACGGGCTCTCCCGAGTCGCCCACCGGCACGTCGCCGAAGGTGTCGAGACCCATCACGAGGTTGCTGCTCATGGTTCCTGCCCTCCACTGGCTGACACGTCAACTAAAGCATGATGTAATTGACACGTCAAACACCGAGGGAGGCACGGTTATGCCCGGGACGCGACGGCTGCCCTCCCGCCACGAGCTGGCCATGTGGCGGGAGTTCATCGAGGCGACGGAGCTGCTGCGGACGGCGGTGGCGGCGCGCCTGCAGGAGGACACCGGCCTGTCCATGGGCGACTACACCGTGCTGCTGGCGCTGAGCGAGGCGGCGGACCGGCGCTACCGCTCCTCCGACCTGGCCGCGGCCATCGGCTGGGAACGCAGCCGCCTCTCCCACCACCTGGGCCGCATGGAACGGCGCGGCCTGATCCGCCGGGAACACTGCGATGCCGACAGCCGGGGCTCCTGGATCAGCCTGGAGCCGGCCGGCGACCGGGCCTTCCACGCCGCCACGGCGCCCCACCTGCGGGCCATCCGCGAACTGTTCGTGACCGCGCTCACCGATGAGCAGGTCGCCGCGGCCGGCGAGGTGGCCGCGGCCCTGCGCCGGCACCTCACCGGCTGACCGGTTTTCCTTCCGCCCCACGCTCGTTGATACTTTGTCGGCCACGGCGAAGGGATCGATGTGAGGCTGTTCAACGCGGTCGGTGTGCGGGTCGTCTCGGTCGGCCTGCTGGTGGCCGGTGTGGTCGGCGGGGTCCACCTCGCCGGGGTGCGCTCCGACCAGCGGCAGAGCGCCCACTCGCGGCTTGTGCTGCAGGCCGGCGAGGACGAGGCGCAGCTGCTGAACGCGCGGCAGAACCAGGTCGCCGCCGCCCGGGCCTGGGAGCGTCAGGCCGAGAGCCAGGCCGCGGTCCGGGCCGCCGCCGCGGCGAAGGACTCCGCGCGCCGGGCCCGGGCCGTCGAGAAGAAGGCCAAGGAGAAGAAGAAGAAGACGCCGAAGCCCACCAACGGCACGGTCCCCTACTCCGGGCCGATCCCGTCCTCCTGCACGGAGTACAGCGGCAACCGCAAGACCGGCTGCGCGCTGATGCTCGCCGGCGGCTTCGCGATCGACCAGTTCCCGTGCCTCGAGAAGCTGTGGAAGCACGAGAGCGGCTGGAACCACAAGGCCGAGAACAAGGGCAGCGGCGCGTACGGCATCCCGCAGGCCCTGCCCGGCAGCAAGATGGGGTCGATCGCCTCGGACTGGCGCACCAACCCGGCGACCCAGATCAAATGGGGCCTGGGGTACGTCAAGAAGCGCTACAAATCACCCTGCGGCGCGTGGTCCCACTTCCAGAGCGCGGGCAACTACTAGGGCCCACATCGTAAAGTATCGATCTATGCGCAGACTGATCGTGGCGGCGGCCGTCGCCCTGGTGACCCTGATCCCTGCCCCGGCGAACGCCGCGAACACCGGGTCGCGCGAGTGTGCGACCCCGTCGATCGACCGTTACCAGCAGTGGCTGGCCGCCGGCGAGGGCACCACCGTCCCGGCCACCGGCAGCATGCTGGTGCCCATCCACCACGGCCGTGACTACGCCGCCCGGATCACCTTCCTCAACGAGGAGTGGCACGTGGCCGTCCTCTGGCTGGGCAACCAGTTCGAGGCGCAGGCCGACCTGTCGCGGTCGGCCGGGTTCTGGCTGACGTACAGCGCGACCGACGATCTGTGGGTTCAGCTCCGCCCGGCCTCGCACTGGAGCGGCGGCGCCCAGTGGGCCACCGCGATCCCGTCCACCCACGGGCGCGTGGCGGCCCGGTTCTTCAGCCTGCGTCCCGGCGCCTGGACGTCGGTGCCCGAACTGGGTGAGCCCGCCCACCCGTTCGCCACCGCCCGCGGCGAGGCCCGGGGCCTGGTCTTCGTCGGCAAGACCGCCAACGAGCTCGACTTCCGTGGCCTCCGGGTCCACCGCTACACGCCGCCGTGCCTGTGAGAGGCTGGCCGGATGTCGATCACTCCGCTGCCCGCTGAGATCCTCGAGTTCCTCCGGAAGCCGAACCCCGCGGTGATGGCCACCCTCGCGGCCGACGGCCGGCCGGTGACCGTCGCCACCTGGTACCTGCTGGAGGACGACGGCCGGATCCTGCTCGGGCTCGACGCGTCCCGGGCCCGGATCAAGCACATGGAGAACGACCCGCGCGTCTCGCTGACCGTGCTGGCCGACGACTGGTACACCCACGTCAGCCTGCAGGGCCGGGTCGAGCCGTTCCGCGACGACGAGGGCCTGCGCGACATCGACCGGCTGTCACAGCACTACGGCGGCGCCCCCTACCCGAACCGGACCAGCCCCCGGGTCAGCACCCACCTGATCGTCGAGCGCCACCACGGCTGGGGCGCGCTGAAGGGCAGGTGACGCGTCAGGCCCGCGGGCGGGCGCGCAGGTAGAGGTTGGCCGGGAAGGTGGCGAAGGCCACGCGCTCGGTCACCGGCGGGCCCGAGCGGTCGGGCGCCAGGTCGAACGCGCGGCCCAGCACCGACGTCACCATGGCCGCCTCGATCATGGCCAGGTTGCGGCCGGGGCAGAAGCGCGGGCCGTTGCCGAACGGCGCGAACGGCAGCGACTCCTTCGGCAGGCTCCCCTCGAGCCAGCGCGCCGGGCGGAACTCGTCCGGGTCGGGGAAGCGGGCGGTGTCACGCCGAGCGCCGTACGACGCCAGCACGATGATCGGCTGACCCTTGGCCAGAAACAGCTCGGTGCCGTCGCGGCCGGTCAGGGTGATGTCCTCGATCGGCTGGGCGCCGACGATCGGCGCGCGCCTCCATCTCGCGGACGGTGGCGTCGAGCCGCCGGTCCTGCGGCAGCCGGATGCGCCGCCAGTACGGGACGGGTGAGTTGATGCGCCGGGTGAAGGCCGGGAAGATCATCGGGATCCGGCGGTGCAGCCCGTCGCCGGTGGCTTCCAGCGAGTTCAGGTCGTAGCCCATGGCCAGCCCGGACGTCACGTCGAGGGTGTAGCGCATCATCCGGTCGAGCACGTCGATCCGCTCACCGGACGCGGCCATGCTCCCCCATTGGCGCAGCAGCCGCTCAGTGACCATGGTGATCGTGGCGAAGTACTGCCGCAGGTACGCGACGTTCAACGACTGGGTGGCCACCTTGCGGAGCCGCCGCCAGCGGTCACCCTCGGCGGTGAACACGCCCGGCAGGATGATCTCGGAGTTGCGCCGGTTGCGCTGGAAGGCGTCCGGGCGGCGGCGCAGGATCACATCGGCGTGCGCCGGGTCGGCCGTGACGATCACGGTGTTGCCGCCCAGGCGGACGCGGAAGGTCAGCCCGAACTCGTCGGTTCACCGCTCCAGCACCCGGTGTTGCTTCTGGCCCCGGCTGAGCTCCGGCACATTCCCGACGAACGGGAGAGGCTTGGGTCCGGGAAGGGCGCTCACGCTCTCGGGCATGTCACCCAGTGTCCCCATCGGAGGCCGCACGGTTCCACCCTTCTGCCCCGATCGGCGGTCGATGCTGCCCGGCGGGTCAGGCGCGTGCGCGTACCCGGAGGTGGAGGTTGGTCGGGAACACCGTGAAAGCCATCCGTTCCTCGACCGGGCCGGCCGTGTGGTCCGGGATGAAGTCGAAGGCGCGGGCGAGCACCGAGGTCACGATCGACGCCTCGATGATGGCCAGGTTGCGGCCGGGGCAGAAGCGCGGCCCGTTGCCGAACGGCGCGAACGGCAGCGCCTCGGTCTTCACGGCGCCGTCCAGCCAGCGCGAGGGGCGGAACTGGTCCGGGTCGGGGAAGCGGGCGGTGTCACGCCGAGCGCCGTACGAGGTCAGCAGAAAGAGCGTGGTGCCTTCGGCGAGGAACAGGTCGCCGAGCGTCATGTCATGTTTGGTCTCGACACCGAGGTACGGCGCGACCGGACGCAGCCGCAGCACCTCGTTGACCACCGCCTCGGCGTACTTCAGCCGGCCGACCGTGCCCGGGTCGGTGGGCAGCCGCTGGTCACCGAGCACCTCGTCGGCCTCGGCCCGGACCTTCTCGTGGACGTCCGGGTTCTCGGCCAGATAGTGCAGCGCCCACGCCGCGGTCGACGAGGTGGTGTCCTCCCCGGCCAGCAGCATGGTCAGCACGTTCCCGAAGACCTCGTCGTCGGTGATCCCGGGCTCGTTCTCGATCGGCTTCACCAGCGCCTCGAGGAAGTTCGACGGCGGTTCGCCCGCGGCCACCCGTACCCTCGCCTGCGCGAAGCGCTCCTTGACGATCGCCTCGATCTCGCCGACCGTGCCGTCGAGCCGCCGGTCCTGCGGCAACTTGACGTAGCGCCAGTACGGGAAAGCCGCGTTGATGCGCCGGGAGAACGCGGGGAACAGCATCGGGACCCGGCTGTGCAGGCCCTCGCCGGTGTTCTCCAGCGCGTTCAGGTCGTGGCCCATGGCCAGCCCGGACGTCACGTCGAGGGTGTAGCGCATCATCCGGTCGAGCACGTCGATGGACTCACCGCTCCCGGCGGCGGTCTCCCACTGCCTCAGCAGGCGCTCGGTGACCATGGTGATCGTGGTGAAGTACTGCCTCAGGTAGGCCACGTTCAACGACTGCGCGGCGACCTTGCGCAGGCGGCGCCACTTGTCGTCCTCGGCGGTGAACACGCCGTGCGCGGCGATCTCGTCGATCACGTCGGACACCCGCGCGCTACGCCGGAAGGCATCCGGACGCTTGCGCAGCGCCACGTCCACGATCGCCGGGTCGGCGGTGCCGATGACGTCGCTGCCGCCGAGGCGGAACCGGAAGGTCGGCCCGAACTCGTCGGCCCACCGGTCGAGCACCCGGTGGGAAACCTGGCCCCGGACGAACTCGGCCAGGTTGCCCACGAGGGGAAGCGGTCGGGGTCCGGCGAGGGCGCTCACGGTCGTAGCCATGCCGCCCAGTGTCCTCGTCGGACAGCTGCTCGGAAAGTCGGAAATTCGACTATTCGCCGAACTTGAGCTCCGCGCCGGCCGCCTTGCACGCGGCTTCGACATCGCTCGCCGCCTTGGTCAGGGCATCGCCGTCGGCCGCCTTGGCCGGGTCGGCGGCGGCCGAGGCCTTCTTGAGCTCCGTACCCATGACCTGGAGATCCTTGGCGACCTTGCTGTCGCCGCCGCCCGACGCCTCGGTCAGCCCGCCGGCGAAGTCCTCGAGGTACTTCCGGTAGCTGGCCGAGGTCTGGGCCTCGCCCGACTTGATCCCGGCGAGCAGGTCGTCCTTGAACTTCACCCCGGCCTTCTGCGCCGTCTCGCACCGTTCCTTGTCGCTCTTCGCCGCGCCGCCGGTCGCGGCCGGAGGGGCCGAGGTGACCAGGGACGAGGTGGCGGGCGCGGGGCCCGACGGCGCGGAGCTCGGGGCGCCGGCCGGCGTCTCGTCGCCACAGGCGGCCAGGCCGAGCGCGGTCACGGCGACACATGCCAGTGATGCGGTACGAATAAGCTTCACGGCCGGGGACCGTAGCCGATGCCCGCCGGGTCGGCGACCCCGTTCACCGCGAGCGCGGGGTCAGCAACCCGCGGTGGAAGGCCTCGGTGACCGCGGCGGCTCGATCGTTGACGTTCAACTTGGCATAGATGTTGAGCAGGTGGGACTTGATCGTCGCCTCGGTGAGGAAGAGCCGCGCCGCGGCCGACTTGTTCGAGGCGCCGGCCGCCACCAGCTCCAGCACCTCCAGCTCGCGCCGGCTGAGCGGGCCGGGCGCGGGCTTCCGGACCCGGTTCATCAGCAGCGCGGCCACCGACGGCGCCAGCACCGACTCGCCGCGGGCGGCGGCCCGGACGGCACGCAGCAACTCGTCGCGGGGCGCGTCCTTGAGCACGTAGCCGATGGCGCCGGCCTCGATCGCGGGCAGCACGTCGCTGTCCGTGTCGTACGTGGTCAGCACCAAGACCCGGGCATCCTCGAGGTTCGCGATGGCCTGCACGCCGTCCATGCCGGGCATCCGGAGGTCCATCAGAACCACGTCGGGTCGCAGCTCGTCGAAGAGGCGCACCGCCTCGGCCCCGTCGGACGCCTCGCCCAGCACCTCGAACCCCGGGTCACGGGCGAACATGCTGCTCAGGCCGTCCCGCACGACCGGGTGATCGTCGACGATGAGCAGCTTGACCGGGCTCACGTGGGCACCCGGGCCGAGATGCCAGTGCCGGCGCCCGGCTCGGACTCGACCGCCAGCGTGCCGGCCACACCGGTGATCCGCTCCCGCATGGCCGTCAGGCCGTAGCCGCCGGACCGCCTGGCCGGCTCGAAGCCCACGCCGTCGTCCCGCACGTCCAGCGCCATCTCCGCCTCCAGGAACGACAGGGTCACGCCGACCCGGGTCGCCCGCGCGTGTCTGGCCACGTTGGCCAGCGCCTCCTGCACGATGCGCAGCAGGGCCGTCTCGACCTCGGCGCCCAGCGCGAACGGCGTACCCGTCGTGGTGACCTGGACCGGGATGTCGTGCCGGGCCGACCACCGCTCGGCGACCCCGGACACCGCCTCGCCCAGGCGCGCCGAGGTCAGCGGCTCCGGGCGCAGCGCGTCCACCGACCGCCGCGCCTCGGTCAGGCTCTCCCGGGCCAGATCGATCGCGGCAGTGGTGTGCCGGCGGCGCTGCCCGGGGTCGTCATCCAGGTGCTCGGCCGCCCGCAGCTGGGTGACGATGCCGGTCAGGCCCTGGGCCAGGGTGTCGTGGATCTCCCGGGCCAGGCGCCGGCGTTCCTCCTGCACACCGGCGTCGCGGGCCCGCACGAGCAGTTGCTCCTGGAGCGCGGCGTTCTCGGCCTTGGATCGTTCCAGGCGCCGCTCGTACCAGGCGAACGCGCACATCGGGCCAGCGTTCCCGGCGATCACGGCGACCCAGATGAGTACGCCGAGCAGCGTGGTGCGGTCCACGCCATACGTCTGGGCGGTGGCCGCCACCACCGCCACCGCGCCCACCGCGATCGGCCGCCGCAGCTTGAACGCTCGGACATAGAGCACCGGCGTGAAGAACCCGAACCACGCGGCCGGGACCACCAGAACGCCGGTGGTCAGGACGAGCGCGGCCAGGAACACCGGTCGCCGCAGCGGCAGCAGCACGGCCGGCAGGCCACAGAGGACCAGCTCCCACGAGACACCGTGGACATGCGCGGTGACCCCGGTCAGCACCGCCAGGAGGGCGTAGGCACCGATCGTCACGGACATCACTCTATGGACAGCGCGTGCCGGAAGACGCCCCGCGGATCCCACGTGGCCTTGATCCGGCGCAGCCGCGGGTAGTTGTCGCCGTGGTAGAGCCGCTGGGCCGGGATGCCCGAGGTGTTCCAGGCCGGGTCGGCCAGGTCGGCGTCGGCGTAGTTGATGTACGAACCGTCCGGCGGCACGCCTCCGCTGGTGGCGTACACGTCGCGGTAGAACTCCCGCACCCAGGCCAGACTGGCCGCGTCGTCGGCCTCGTTCGCCCAGACCGTCTGGTAGACCACCTTCATCACCGCGTCCCGCTGCGCGATGGCGGTCGCCGGGGCGCGCACCGCGCCGACCTGACCGCCGTACCCGATGAGCAGCATCCCCGCCTGCGGTCCGCCGCTGTCGTTGGTCAGGTGCCGGTAGATCGTGGCGAGCTGCGCCTCGGTGTAGCCGCGCGTCAGGTAGCCGGCCTTGATCTTGTAGCGCCGGGTCACCACGTCGCCCGCCTCGCCGCTGCCCGGCCAGGTCATCCGGTGCAGCCAGGACAGCGTGTCGCGCTGCTCGAAGACCGGCGTCAGGCCGGTGCCGGCGGTCACCGCGACGATGAACTCGCTCATCCGGCCGGCGATGCCCGGCAGGTCGGCGTCGGCCTGCACGACCAGCATGACCGTCCCGCCGGAGCGGTGCGAGGGCTGCAAGATCCCGTAGACTCCCTGGTACGCGGAGCCGGGCGCGCTGTGGCGTTCGTGCCAGGCGCCGAAGTTGCGCAGCAGCCCGGTGAACGAGGTCTCGGTGAGCTGTTCCCACGACCAGAAGAGCACGTGCTGGAGCATGTTCTGCGGCGACGGCGGCAGTTCGCTCTCCATGTTCTCGGAGCGCAGCCAATAGCGGGTGACCACGCCGAAATTACCGCCGCCCCCACCGGTGTGCGCCCACCACAGGTCGCGGTTCGGGTCGTCCGGCTCGCGGGTGGCGACCACCCTGCGGGCCCGGCCGTCCCGGTCGGCCACCACGACCTCGACGCCGTGGAGGTGATCGACCACCGAGCCGTAGCGCCGGGACAGCGGCCCGTATCCCCCGCCCACGATGTGCCCGCCCGCACCGACCCCGGGGCAGCCGCCGCCCGGGACGGTCACGCCCCACCCCTTGAACAGCGCCCGGTACACCTCGCCGAGCGTGGCGCCGGGCTCCACGAAGAACGCTCGCCGCCGCTCGTCGTAGCCGACCCCGTTCATCGGCCCGAGGTCGAGGAGCATCCGGACGTCGGGGCCGGCGGTCAGATTCTCGAAACAATGACCACCGCTGCGTACGGCGATCCGCTTGTCGCCACGCACCGCGTCCGACACCGCCCCCACCACCTGGTCGGCGTTCGTGGCCACGCGGATCTCGTCCGGCCGCCCCGCGAACCTGAAGTTGTTGCCGCGCAACAGGTTCTCGTATCGCCGGTCGCCCGGCCGGATCGCGACCGCCGGCGGTGTGGTGCGGAGCTTGGCCGGCGGGATGCCCGCCGCCAACGCTCCCGTTGCGGCCAGGACCGTGCGTCGGCTCAGATTCATGCCCCTCAGCCTCGCGGCCGGAGCGCGCCCGCACATCGACCCGGCTACCGGTCCGGCGGCTGAGCCGTCCCCTCAACCGGATGGCTGAGTCACTCCACCGTGACCGAGAACTCGTTGCCGTCCGGGTCGGTCATCGTGGTGTCGTCGAGCCGGGTCGCGCCGAGCGAGACGAGCCGCTCGACCTCCGCGGCCGACGCCACCAGCTCGAAGCGCGGCTCGCGCCCGCTCTTCGGGTTGAGGGGCGGCCCGCCCCACGAGATCTTCGTGCCGCCCTCAGGCGACTGGATCGCGGTCTCCTGGTCCTGATCCCAGACCAGCGGCCAGCGCAGCGCCGCGCTCCAGAAGAGCCCCACCTCCCGCGTCCCGTCGCAGGCCACCGCCCCGATGAACCCGGTGCCGGCCAGGAAGTTGTTGCCCGGTTCGATGACGTCGAACTCGTTGCCCTCGGGGTCGGCCAGCACCACGTGCTTCTCCTCGGGGAGCTGGCCCACATCGATGTGCCGGGCGCCGGCCTTGATCGCCCGGTCCACGATCGCCTCCTGATCGTCCGGCGACATGCTGGTCAGGTCGAAGTGCATGCGGTTGTGGCCGGCCTTCTCGGCCGCCGACGGCCGGAAGCGGACCGGGAAGGGCGGGCCGGCCGGGTCGCGGCCGAGAACCACGGTCCAGAACCGTTCGAGGCGTTCCGGGTCATGCGCGCCGAAACAGAAGGCGGACAGCTGAGACGTCATCACCGGAGCCTAGGTCCTGTCGCAAATTCAATCCCAGTCGTTTTGCCCCGGAAGCGAATTTGAGACAGGACCTAGGAGCGGGCCGGGCCGCCCGCAGCCGAGTTACCGGGCCAGCGCCTCGGTCGGGGCCAGCCGGGCCGCTCGCGCGGCCGGGTAGAGCCCGGCGACCACGCCGACCAGGATGGTCGCGGCCAGGCCGCCGCCCAGGGCCCACGGCGGCAGGGCCACCGGCCAGGAGCGCCACCACGACCAGCCCGCGGTGACCAGGGCGCCGGTCGCCGCGCCGGCCAGGCCGCCGACCGTGGAGAGCAGCAGGGACTCGGTCAGGAACTGCTGGCCGATGTGCGCGCCGGTGGCGCCCAGGGCGCGGCGCAGGCCGATCTCGCCACGCCGTTCCAGGACCGAGATGACCATCGTGTTGGCCACACCCACGCCGCCCACCAGCAGGGCCACCGCGCCCAGGCCGAGCAGCAGGCCGTTCAGGGCCGAGTCGGTGGCCCGGGCGGCGGCCAGCGCGTCGGACGGGCGGGACACCTTCACCTCGTTGGGGGCGGCCGGGTTGACGGTGGGGCCGAGCAGGCGGCGGACCTGCTCGACGGCCGCCTCGTCGGACCGCGTGTAGAGCATGGTCGGGTGGCCGTCGAAGCCGAGCCGGGTGGTGGCGGTCGACCAGTCGACCAGCGCGGCCGAGTCGAGCTCGGGGGCCAGCGGCGCGGCGGCGAGGATGCCCACCACCGAGAACCACTGGCCGCCCAGCCACAGCCGTTGGCCGGGGGCGTGGACGCCGAGCCGCTCGGCCGCGCCGGCGCCGAGCACCACCGCGGGCGAGCCGGGTTTGGTGGTGGTGAGCCAGCGGCCGCGGGCCAGCCGCGCCTCCAGGGTGGCGAGCAGGTCGGGGCGGGCGGCCAGCACGGTGACGCTGCTGGACTCGGCCACCGGGATGTACTCGTTGCGGTAGACCTTGGCGTCCAGCTTGCCGGTGGCGCTGACCGACCGCACCGCGGCGATCCGGCCGGCCATCGCGGGCGACTCGGGCGGCAGGACCGCCGCGTCGCCACCGAAGGTCTCGCCGGGCGTCACGGTGAGCAGGTTGGTGCCCAGGGCGGCCAGGGACCGGTCCAGGTCGGCCCGGCTGGAGGCCGAGATGCCGACGACCGCGAGCATCGCCGCGATGCCGATCGCGATCCCGGCCGCCGAGAGCACCATGCGCATCGGGCGGGCCCGCAGGCCGGCGGCGCCGAGGCGGAGGATGTCGGCCGCGGCCAGGCGTGCCGGCCGCATCAGCTCACCAGCTTTCCGTCGCGCAGCGCGATGCGCCGGGGCAGGGCGGCCGCGAGGTCGCGGTCGTGGGTGATCACGACCGTGGTCGTGCCGGCGCGATGCAGGTCGCGCAGCAGGCCCATGACCGCCGTGCCGGAGGCGGAGTCCAGGTTGCCGGTCGGCTCGTCGGCGAGCAGCAGGGCCGGGGCGGCGACCACCGCGCGGGCGATCGCGACCCGTTGCCGCTCGCCGCCGGACATCTCGTGCGGCCGGTGCCGGGCGCGGTGCCCGAGGCCGACCTGGTCCAGCGCGACCCGGGCGCGGTCCCGGCGCTCGCCGCGGCGCACGCCGGTGTAGAGCAGGCCGTCGGCCACGTTGTCCAGGGCGGACACCCCAGCGGCCAGGTGGAACTGCTGGAAGACGAAGCCGATGGTACGGGCGCGGAGGGTGGACAGCGCCCGGTCCTTGAGCGTGGCGATGTCGTGCCCGGCGATGCGCACCGCGCCGGCCGACGGGCGGTCGAGCGCCCCGAGCAGGTGCAGCATCGTCGACTTGCCGGAGCCGGACGGCCCGACCACGGCCAGCATCTCGCCCGCCTCGACCGACAGCGACACGTCGTCCAGGGCGGTCACCCCGCCCGGATAGACCTTGTGGACGTTGCTCATCGTGATCACGCCGGCATCCCCACCGTCATGCCCTCGGCCAGGCCGGCCCCGCGTACCTCGACCTTGCCGTCGGCGAACAACCCCACCTCGACCGGCAGGAACCGGGTCCCGCCGCCCTCGACCACCTCCAGCCCGTAGCCGCCCTCGGCCAGCGCGACCAGCGCGGCGACGGGCACGGTGAGCACGTTCTTGCGGCGCTCGCTGACGTACGTCGCGGTGACCGGCCCTTCGCGCAGCTTGCCGAGCGGGGCGCCGTCACCCAGCGCGACGGTGACCGGGACCGTGGGCTCCTCCCCCGGATCCTTCGGCTCGGCCTTCGCGCCGATCGACGTCACGGTGCCGGGCGTCTCCTTGCCGTTGGGCAGCGTGACCGTGACCTTGACGCCGGCCTGCGCCCAACCGGCCTGGTCCGCCTCCAGTTTGACCGTGACCACCGACCCGGCCCGGGTGTACGTCAGCACCTCGCCGGTGGCCGGCGCTCCCGGGCGCACCTTGAGAGCGGCCACCCGGATCGCGTCGTCGGCCACCACCAGCCACGACGGGTCGACCACCCCGGTCTCCTTCCGGCCCAGATCCTTCTGCCACCGCCGCACGGCCTTGGCGGTCAGCGCGGTGTACTCGTCGTCGGCCGTGAAGCCGTCGTAGCCGAGGTCGCGCAGGTTGCGTTCCAGCAGGGCCACGTCCGGGCCCTCGAGACCCGGACGCAGCTCGCGGTACATCGGCAGCGGCCCGTAGAGCAGGACGACCGGAAGGTTGTCGGCGCGCAGCACGGTGCCGCCGCGCTTGACGGTCGCGCCGGCCTTGGGGAGCCAGGTGACCGTGCCGGGGGCCTTGGCGGCGATCGGCACCTCCTCGCCGTACCCGAGCTCGCCGTCGACCGTGACCGAACCCGACAACGTCTCGCGCTCGACCGTCGTGGTGGCCGCTGGTCCGGGTGAGGTACCGGTCGCCGGGCCGGGATCGCGCAGCACGACCGCCGCCGTGCCCGCTCCGGCCAGCGCGACCACGGCCGTGGTCACCCCGATGACGGTTCGGCGGCCCATCAGCCCACCTGGATGGCCGGCATGGTGCCGCCGCACTTCTTGGTGGCCGCCAGCATCTTGTCCCGGCTCAGCGGAACACTCGGGTCCATCGGCACCGCGCCGGTCTCCGGGTCGGGGTCGGGGAAGTTGGGCAGCCCGTTCTCCCGGAAGCATTTGGCCTGCGCGCGAGACTTCTCCAGCTCTTCCGCCGACGGCTTCGGCGGGTCGCCGGCCGCGCCGACCGGGAGCAGGTCACGGCACTTCTCCGAGGCGGCCTCGATCGTCTTCATCTCGGGCGAGCCGACCTTCATCGCGGGCAGGCCGGGCATGCCCTCGCCGGTCGGGTCGGGCATGTCGACGCCGTTGGCGCGCATGCATTTCGCGTACGCCCGCATCTGCGTCACCTGGTCGGCCGACGCCGACGGGGCGGGCGCGGCTCGGTCCTCGGTTCCGGAACAACCCCCGAGCGCGAAGGTCACCAGCAGCAGGGGCACAACGAATCGCTTCATGCCGCCCAGCACACCGGGTCGCCCGTAAGATCATCATCAGCGCCGGCGCTTACAGCTTTCTTACTGCTCGACCGGTAACCATGTCCCGATGCGGGTACTGATCGCCGAGGACGAGGTCGTGATGGCGGAGGCGATCGCCGAGGGCCTCCGCCTCCAGGCCCTGGCCGTGGACACGGTCCACGACGGCGACGCGGCGCTGCAGCGGCTGGCCGTCAACGAGTACGACGTGCTGGTGCTCGACCGTGACCTGCCCCGCGTGCACGGCGACGACGTGTGCCGGGCGGTGGCCGGTGGCGAGGTACGCATCCTGATGCTCACCGCCGCCGGTGAGCTCACCGACCGGGTGCACGGCCTGGGCCTGGGCGCCGACGACTACCTGGCCAAACCGTTCGCGTTCGCCGAACTGGTGGCCCGGGTGCGGGCCCTCGGCCGCCGGGCCCGGCCGGCCGCGCCACCGGTGCTGGAACGCGCCGGGATCCGGCTCGACCCGGCCCACCGCGAGGTCTTCCGGGACGGGCGGGTCGTCGGCCTGTCGCGCAAGGAGTTCGCCGTGCTCGAGGAGCTGCTGCGGGCCGCCGGCGCCGTGGTCAGCACCGAGCAGCTGCTGGAACGCGCCTGGGACGAGAACACCGACCCGTTCACCAACGTCGTCCGGGTCGTCGTGATGACGCTCCGCCGCAAGCTCGGGCCACCGCAGGTGGTCGAGACGATCACCGGAGTGGGGTACCAGATCCGATGAGCCACCGCTGGACCGTCCGCCTGCGCCTGACCGTCCTCTACGGAGGCCTGTTCATGCTGGCCGGGGCGATACTGCTGACGATCACCTACCTGCTCCTGGCCCAGGCGCTGAACCGGCAGCCGGTCAGCCAGACGGCGGTGCTGGCCATCGCCGAGATCCCGGCGACCCGGGCGGGCGCTCCGGCCTACCCGGCGTCGGGCGACTCCGTGCCGCTGGACGACGTCGCGCTTCGGCGGGGCGAGGTGCCGCAGCTGACCACGGCCCAGCAGGTCGATCTGATGAAGAGCGCCGAGGTGGCCCGGAAGATCCAGGTCGACTTCCGCTCGGCGACCCTGAAGTCGCTGCTCCAGCAGGGTGGCCTGGCGCTGGGCGGGGTCGCGGTGGCCGGCGTGTGCCTGGCCTGGTTCGCGGCCGGGCGTACGCTGCGCCCGCTGAACGAGATCACCGCCGCCGCGCGCCGGGTCGCCGACCGCAACCTGCACGAACGCATCGGCATGACCGGTCCCCGCGACGAGCTCCGCCGCCTCGCCGACACCTTCGACGACATGCTGGCCCGGCTCGACGCGGCGTTCGCGGCGCAGCGCCGGTTCGCCGCCAACGCCTCGCACGAGCTGCGGACCCCGCTCGCGATCAACCGCACGCTGATCGAGGTCGCGCTCACCCACCCCGACCCCTCCCCCGACGTACGCCGGCTCGGCGAGACCCTGCTCGTGATCAACGCCCGGCACGAGCGCCTGATCGACGGCCTGCTGCTGCTCGCCCGCGGCGACCAGGAGCTGGCCGACCCGGTCCCGCTCGACCTGGCCGACGTCGTCACCCACGTCGCGGCGATCCACGAGGTCACCGACGTGTCGACCGCGCCGGCCCCGATCACCGGCGACCCCGTGCTGCTCGAACGCATGGTGCAGAACCTGGTCGAGAACGCGGTCGCCTACAACGTTCCCGGCGGCTCGGTGTCGGTGACCTGCACGCCGGGCACGCTGACCGTGACCAACACCGGCCCGGTGATCGCGGCGTACGAGGTGCCGCGTTTGTTCGAGCCGTTCCAGCGCCTCACCGACCGGGTGGGCTCATCCACCGGCACCGGCCTGGGCCTGTCGATCGTCCGGGCGGTGGCCCGCGCCCACGGCGGCACGGTGACCGCGTCGCCGCTCCCGTCCGGCGGCCTCACCGTGACCGTCAGCTTCCCCGGGACCGCTACCCGGTGACGACGCGCGCCACCCCGGCGTAGTGCGACACGGCGACGCCGTCGGCGCGCCACCGGGAACAGGTGACCACGCCCGGGTCGAGCAGGTCGAGCCCGGCGAAGAACGCCTCCACGCCGGCCCGGTCGCGCAGCCGCATCTCGGCGCCGCCGGTCGAGTTCCACAGGCGTACCGCCTCGCTCATCGCCTCGCCGTGCACCTCGGTGGTCGGGTGCGAGACGACCAGGTAGCTGCCGGCCGGCACGGCGTCGATCAGCCGCCGCAGAACGGCCCGCGCCTCGTCGTCGCCGATGATGAAGTTCAGGACGCCGAGCAGCATGATCGCGACCGGCTCCCCGAGGTCCAGCGTCCGGCTCGCGGCGGTCAGGATCGTCCCCGGATCGCGCAGGTCGGCCTCGACGTAGTCCGAGGCGCCCTCGCCGGTGCTGGTCAGCAAGGCACGGGCCTGGGTGAGCACGAGCGGGTCGCTGTCCACGTAGACGACCCGCGCGCCCGGGACCACCCGTTGGGCCACCTCGTGGGTGTTGTTCGCGGTGGGCAGCCCGCTGCCGATGTCGAGGAACTGCCGGACACGCGCCTCGCCGGCCAGGAAGGTGACCGCCCGGGCCAGGAACTCCCGGTCGGCCCGGGCCGAGGTCACCAGGTCAGGAACCACGGCCAGGATCTGCTCGCCGGCCACCCGGTCGGACTCGAAGTTGTCCGTGCCCTGCAACCAGTAGTTCCAGATCCGGGCGCTGTGCGGGATTCCACTGTCGAGGGTCACAGCGCCGAACTCTAGCGCTTGAGATCACCGGCGAATCTGGTCAGCCGGGCCCGGAAGTCGGTGAGCATCTCGGTCAGCAGCGCCACCTGGTCGTCGCGGTAGCCCGCGGTCAGCTCGGCCAGCGATGCCATCAGGTCGTCGAAGAGCGTGAACGCCTCCCCGGTCGCGTCGGGGCGGGCGGTCACGAGCACCTTGCGGCGGTCGTCCGGGGCCGGCGTGCGCCGCACGTAGCCGGCACGCTCCAGCCGGTCGATCACCGTCGTGGTCGCGCCGGTGGTCAGGCCGACCGCCGAGGCCAGTTCGCCGGCGGTGGCCGGGCCCCGCTGGAACAGCAGGTTCAGGCAGATCAGGTCGGTCTGGTTGATGCCGATAGCGCGCGCGGCCGCGTTGCCGACCGTGTTGACGTCGGCGCTCAGGTCGAGCAGCGCGAACAGCAGCGCCCGCGGCGCCTCGGGCAGGGCACGCAGTTCCGGCGGCTCGGGGTATTCGCTTGACAATCTAACCTCTCGATAATCAAGATGCTTGTTGTTCGTGACAATTCTAGACGACGGAGGTCGTGATGGCCGCGATCACGCGGTGGGTTCTCCGGCACCGGCTTCTGGTCATGCTCGCGTGGCTCGCGCTGACCGCGGCGGGCGCGCTCGCCGCCGGCCCCACTACCGGGGCGATGACCCAGGACTTCGGCGCGCTGCCGGGCCGGTCCGGCTTCGCGACCAACCAGGAGATTCTGCGTACGTACGGGAACGGCGGCGCCTCCGACCCGGTGGTGCTGGTCCTCACGCTTCCGCCCGGAACCACGGTGGACAGCCCGGGCGTGCGGTCGGCGTGGTCCACGGCCCTGGCCCGCGTGTCCGGCGATGCGCGCGTCGTGTCCTGGGCGTCGACCGGCGACCGCGGTTTCGTCTCGGCCGACGGGCGAACGACGTTCGCCCTGCTGCATCCGCCCGCGGCGCCCGGCTTCCCGCCGTATGCCGCGGCACTGCGAAACCTGAACGGCCTGACCGTGGCCGGCGCCCCGGTCCAGGTCACCGGGACCGACGCGCTGTTCGTGGCGGCGAGCGACGCCACCGGCCCCGGTCTGCTCGCCGAGATCGCCCTGGCCGGGCTGGCCGCGCTCGTCGTGCTGGTCGCGCTGTTCCGCTCGGCGCTGGCGTTGCTGCCGCTGCTGATCGCCGCGATCGCGATCCTGGTGACGTTCCTCGCCGTCTGGGGCCTGACCGCGCTGACCGAGGTGTCGTTCGTCGTCCAGTTCCTGGTCGGTCTGATCGGCCTGGGCATCGCCATCGACTACGCCCTGCTCGTGACGACCCGCTGGCGCGAGGAGCGGGTCGCCGGCCTCCCCGACGAGGAAGCGGTCGTCCGAGCGATGGCCACGGCCGGCGGCGCGGTCGTCTTCAGCGGCGTGACGGTCGCGGTGTCGCTGGCCGCGATGATCGTCCTGCCGGTCCCCTTCCTGCGGGCGATGGGGTTCGGCGGCCTCCTGGTCCCCCTCCTCGCCGTCCTGGTGTCGATCACCCTGCTCCCGGTCCTGCTGGCCACTGTCGGCCCCCGCCTCTCCCCTCGTCCGGCCGGCCGGCCGCCGGCCCGGAGGGGCGGGACGGATCGCTGGTGGACGTGGTGGGCGCGGCTGGTCACGCGGCGGCCGCTGATCAGCGCGCTCGCCGCCGGGATCGTCCTGGTCGCGTTGATCGTCCCGGCGTTCTCGATCCGGCTCGGCGCGCCGGCGCCCGCTTCGATGGCCTCCTCCGGACCGGCCCGGGCCGCCCTCGACACGTTGACCGCGAGCGGCATCGGTCCCGGCGTGCTGAGTCCGGCCTACGTGCTGGCCGACGCGACGGAGGCCGGCCAGATCGCCGCGACCGCGGCCCGCCGGCCCGGCATCCGGGCCGCGGTGGCTCCCACCGACTGGTCCCGCGACGGCACCCGGCTGGTCGTCGTGCTGGCCGACCACCCGGCGAGCTACGTCGGTCTGCCCTTCGCCCGCGTCGGCGGAACCACCGCCCAGGGCCGCGACTTCGTCGACGCGGTCTACGGCAACGCCCCGGTCGTTCTCATTCTGATCGTCGTGGTCACCCTGGTGTTGCTGATACGTGCGTTCCGCTCGGTCCTGCTCGCCGTGAAGGCCGTCCTGCTCAACGTCCTCAGCGTCGGCGCCACCTACGGCCTGCTGGTCCTGACCTGGCAGGACGGCCGGCTCTCCGAACGGGTCTGGGGCATCGACGCCACCGGCGCCCTGACCGAGTGGGTGCCGGTGCTGGTCTTCGCCTTCCTGTTCGGGCTGTCCATGGACTACGAGGTCTTCATCCTGGCCCGCATCCGCGAGGAGTACGACCGCCTCGGCTCCACGATCGAGGCGACGGTCGTCGGTCTGGCCCGCACCGGCCGCCTGGTCACCGGCGCGGCGCTGATCCTGTTCCTGGCTTTCGCGTCACTGGCGGGCACGCCCGGCACCGAGGTCAAGATCTTCGCCACCGCTCTGGGCCTGGGCATCCTCCTCGACGCCACGGTGATCCGCGCCATCCTCGTACCCGCCCTGGTGGTCCTCTTCGACCGGGCCAACTGGTGGCTCCCGCGCCGGCTCGGACCACGGCGGCCCACTCCCCCTCCCTGCCGCCCCTCACCCCCGCTGCCCAGCACCGGTGGTAGCCCCTGACGGTATCCGGGCGGGCGACGCCGTGCTGCCCCACCACCGTCCGTGGCAGTGGTAGGCCCTGACGGTATTCGGGGCCGTAATGCCGCGCTGCTCTACCACTGGTCGAGACGGTGGTAGGTCCGGACGGCACACCATCTGCGGCCTGCTACTGCGCCCTCGGCGGGGAGAGTGGGCGGACCCACGCCCCTGACCCTGCTCCGGTCCGGACCCGCCTCGCGATCAGGCCACCGCGGTGATCGCGCGGCCCCGGATCGCGCGGCGGGTCGCGCCCAGCGTCGCCGCTAAGGTCAGGAGCACCGCGATCGCGGCGATCAGCGGGAACGGCCAGGCGGGCACCGGTGGGGTCCAGTCGCCGGCGCGGGCGTAGCCGTACGGCAGGATCGTCACCACCGAGGCGAGCAGGCCGGAACCCACGCCGGTCACGGTCAGCAGGGCGCTCTCGGCGGCGACCATGGTCAGGGTCTGTCCGGGGGTGGCGCCGGCCAGGCGTTGGCGGGCGAACTCGCCGCGGCGACCGGCGGTGACGGCCAGCACCGTGTTGACCAGCATGATCGCCACGAACAGGGCGATCATGCCGACGACCACATAGTTCAGGGTCTGGATGCTCTTCTCGAGGCCGGGCCGCACCCGGCCCGCCGACGCCGTGTCCTCGATCGCCTGCATGGCCACCGTGGCGGTGCTGATGCCGACGAAGATGATCACCGGCATGACCGCCCCGGACAGGGTCGCGGCCTGCTGCCGGACGTTGATGACGGCCAGGTCGCCCGAGGCGCCGAGCCGGGGAACGGCCCGGGCGGTCAGCCGCAGCAGCCACGGCGCCAGCAGGGCCAGGCCGGCCGCGGACCAGATGGACGCCTGGCCGGCCGTCTGCATGGCCGCGGCGCCCTGACCCTTCATCACGGTCGCGGTCAGCACGCCGCAGGTCACGCCGGCGGCCAGGAGGACCACGGCGGCGATGACGCGGCCCCGCCCGCGGGCTGACCGGGCGGGGGAAGGCCGGCGGCGGGCGGCCAGCAGCGCCCCGAGGACCGAGCCCAGGACCGTGACCCCGAAACCCAGGCCGAGGGCGATCGGGCCGAAGGCGTACCCGACCGACGCGGTGACCTGCCCGGTGTCGGCGAGCAGGTCGAGCAGCACCCGGCCCAGGGCCAGGCCGATCGGCACGGCGACCGCGGCGGCGATCAGCGCGACCAGCACCGCCTCGCCGACGATCATGCGGGTGAGCTGGCCGGGGGTGGCGCCGGCCCGGCGCAGGACGCCCATCTCGGGCGAGCGCTGCCGCACCGACAGGGACATCGTGGACGACACCGCGAACACCACGATCAGCAGACACCAGCCGCCGGCCACCGAGGCCATCAGGATCAGGGCGTCGCGGCTGACCGTGTCGGTGGTGCCGGCCGCGGTGTCGAGCAGGGCGGCGAAGGTCATCAGGATCGCGGCGCCGAGGGTCGCGGACACGAAGGTCGCGACGAACGCGCCGGTGCGATGCCGCAGGCCGCTCAGCGCGAGGGCGACGATGATCATGAGACGCCCACCAGGGTGAGGCGCTCGGCCACGGCTGAGGCGGTGGGCTGGTCCATCCGGTCGACGACGCGGCCGTCGGCGAGGAAGAGCACGGCGTCGGCGTACGCGGCGGCCACCGGGTCGTGGGTGACCATCACGACCGTACGGCCGAAGTCGCGCACCGCCGCCCGCAGCAGGTCGAGCACCTCGCGTGCGCCGCGCAGGTCCAGCGCGCCGGTCGGCTCGTCGGCGAACACCACGTCGGGCTCGGCGATCAGCGCCCGGGCGATGGCCACCCGCTGCCGCTGCCCGCCGGACAGCTCGGCCGGCACGTGGCCGAGCCGGTCGCCCAGGCCCAGCCCGGCCAGCAGGTCGTGGACCCGGCCGGCCGGGACCCGGCGCCCGGCCAGCCGCAGCGGCAGCGTCACGTTCTGGGTGACGGTCAGCGCCGGCATCAGGTTGAAGTCCTGGAAGACGAACCCGACCCGCTCGCGCCGGAACCGGGTCATCGCCGCCTCCCGGGTGGCGGTCAGCTCGGTGCCGCCGATCAGCACGCGTCCGGAGGTCGGCCGGTCCAGTCCCGCCGCGCATTGCAACAGGGTGCTCTTGCCGGAGCCGGAGGGTCCCATCACCGCGGTGAACGTGCCGGCCGCGAACTGGGCGGTCACCCCGTCCACCGCGATCACGTCGCCGTCGTACACCCGGCGCAGGTCTTCTATGCTGACTGCATTCATGAGAACACCGTACGAAGATGCACCGGGGCCCGAAGTAGGGCTAACACCACGGTTTCTGGTGGCGGGATAGTGCACCGCACTAGTGCAAGGAGAACGCGTGGAGCCGCCGTACCGGAGGATCGCCGGGGAGATCGCGGCCCGCATCGCGTCGGGTGATCTCGCCGCCGGTGATCGCGTGCCGTCGACCCGGGAGCTGACCCGGCGGTACGGCGTGGCCATGGCGACCGCCACCAAGGTCATCGCCGAGTTGCGGTCCTGGGGCCTGGTGGACGCCCGGCCCGGCCGTGGAACCGTGGTGGCGCACGGCATCCCGGGCACCACGGCGGTGGCGCCGCGCCGGTCGATGCGCGACCTGGTGATCGAGGCGGGCATCCGGATCGCCGACGCCGAGGGGCTCGCGGGGCTGTCGATGCGGCGGCTGGCCGGCGAGGCGAAGGTGGCCACCATGTCGCTCTACCGGCACGTCGGCGACAAGGAGGAGTTGCTGCTGCTGATGATGGACCGGGTGTTCGCGACCAGCCCGCCCCCGGCGCCGTCGCCGGACGGCTGGCGGGCGAACCTCGAGGCGATCTCGCGGCAGCAGTGGGCGCTCTACTGCCGGCATCCTTGGCTGGCGCAGGCGTTGTCGTTCACCCGGCCGCAGCCGGCCCCGCACGCGATGGCCCACAGCGAGTGGACGCTGCGGGTGCTCGACGGGCACGGCCTCTCGCCCGACGAGATGCTGCTGGCCGCGGTCACGCTGGCCGGGTACGTCCGGGGGCACGCGCTGAACCTGGAGTCGGAGGCGCAGGCCGAGCAGGAGACCGGGATCAGCGGCGAGGAGTGGCTGGACCGCCAGGGCGACCGGGCGGCCGCGACGGTCACCGACGCCGGCTTCCCGCTGCTGGCCCACCACATCAAGGCGCCCGAGACCGACCTGGCTCTCGACCGGTTGATGGAGTTCGGTCTGCAGCGCCTGCTGGACGGGTTCGAGCGACTGCTCACCCAGCGTCGGATCACCTAGCTCCGAGCGCGCTTTCCACGATCGAACAGGCCTCGACGGTGTGTACGGGCCCGGTGCCGGCGGCCTTGCTGAGCAGGCGGCGGAACACCGCGCGCTCCTCGGCGTCGAGGTTGGCCATGGCCGCCTCCTCCGCCTCGGCCATCTGCTCGCAGAGTTCGGCGACCGCGTCGAGCCCCCGCGCGGTGGCCACGATGCGCCGCTGGCGGCGGTCGGCCGGGTTGGGGCGGCGCTCGACCAGCCCGGCCTCGACCAGGTCGTCGATCAGGTAGGTCATCATCGTGCGGTCGATGCCCAGCTTCGCGGCCAGCACGGCCTGACTGGGCGGCTCGACCTGGGCCACCTCGACGAGCGTCTGGTAGCCGCGCGCACCCTGCGGGAAATTCACCAGCTTAGGACCGGAGATCTCCGCGTACGTCCGCAGCACGGTCCCGAGGGCCGCGGCGAAGTCCGCTGTCGCGTTGCTCACCGCCCCATCCTATCTGTTGGACAGATCATCTGCTAGGAATACTATCTAGCAAGACGACGATCGAGTATCCGGAGGATCGCATGGCGGTCGAGTGGGGCATCGCCCTCAGCCTGGCCCGGCACGGACGGGACGAGCTGCTCGCCCTGGCCGAGCGGGCCGAGGCCAGGGGGCTGGATCTGATCGTCCTCCAGGACGACGACGATGACGATGACGGTCAGGGGCTCGACCCCTGGACGACCGCGGCCTGGCTCGCCGGGCGTACCCGGCAGATCCCGATCGCGATCGAGCACGACCCGGCGGCGATCTCCGAGGCGATGGCGGCCAAGGCGGTCGAGAGCCTGGGCTTCCTGGCCGGCGGCCGGGTGCTCACCTCGGCGCCGGCCGGCGTCCAGGTCAGGCCCGCGTCCGACATCGACCGGATCCAGGTCACCGAACGCGACCGCACCGGGCGAACCGCGGCCGTGCGGGCGAAGCGGCGGGCCGGCATCGCCTACGACGACGTCCCCGCGTCGCTGGCCGACGCGACCATCGAACCGGGCGATCCGGGCTTCCGCGGACGCCGGTCGACCTACATGCGTGGCGGTTCACCGGGCCTGATCCTCCAGCCCCGCACGCCGGACGAGGTGGCCGACGCGCTCCGCTTCGCGAGACGGCACCCCGATCTGCCGCTCGGCCTGCGCAGCGGCGGGCACGGCGTCAGCGGCCGCTCCACCAACGACGGCGGGCTGGTCATCGACGTCAGCCGGATGAACGACATCGAGGTGCTCGACGAGGCGACCCGGCTCGTGCGGATCGGCCCCGGCGCGACCTGGAAACAGGTGGCGGCCGAGCTCGATAAGTACGACTGGGCGATCGGTTCGGGCGACTACGGCGGCGTCGGGGTCGGCGGGCTGGCCACCGCGGGCGGCATCGGCTTCCTCTCCCGCGAGCACGGCCTGACCATCGACAGCCTGGTCGCCGTCGAGCTCGTGCTGGCCGACGGCACCCAGATCCGCGCCGACGAGACCCTCAACCAAGACCTTTTCTGGGGGGTACGCGGAGCCGGCGCGAACTTCGGTGTCGCGACCGCGTTCGAGTTCCAGGCGAGCGAGGTGCACGAGGTCGGGTGGGCCCAGCTCACCCTGGTCAGCCCCGACCTCGAGCAGTCGCTGCGGCAGTACGGGCAGGTGGCCCGCGAGGCGCCGCGGGACACCACGGTGTTCCTGATCGCCGGTCCGCCCCGGCAGGGCCAAACGGTGATCCAGCTGTACGGGGTGGTCGACTCCCCCGACCCCGACGTGGTGGTCGAGCGGCTCACCCCGTTCGCCGGGACCGGCCTGCTCGCCCAGCAGCAGGTGGTGCTGACCCGATACGCCGGCATCATGGCCGGGGCGGCCGACGTCGGCCCCGACGGTCACCACGGCCGGGGTGAGCCGATGGCCCGGTCCGGGTTCCTGCCCGTGCTGACCGACGAGTTCGCGCGCGACGCGGCGGCTCTGCTGCGTACCGGAAAGGTGTTCTTCTTCGCCCTTCGCCACATGGGCGGGGCGATCGCCGACACCACCCGGGAGGCAACCGCGTTCTCGCACCGTACCCCCGAATTTCAGGTCACCGCGATCGGCGCCGACCGCGACGGGCTCGACCAGGCCTGGGACCGCCTGGCCGGCCATTTCGACGGTCTCTACCTCAGTTTCGAGACCGACCCGCGGCCCGCGCGGCTGCACGACGCGTTCCCGCCGGACGTGCTGGCCCGGCTGCGGTCGCTGAAGCAGCGGTACGACCCCACACATCTGTTCCGCGACAACTTCTGGGTAGGAGAGAACTCATGACCGACTACGGGCACGATCTGCTGTTCGGCGCGTTCGTGACGCCGACCGCCCAGGACCGGCAGGCCGTCGAGCTGGCCGTGACCGCCGACCGGGCCGGGCTCGACCTGGTCACCTTCCAGGATCACCCCTACCAGCCCACGTTCCTCGACACCTGGACCCTGATGTCGTACGTCGCGGCGCGGACCTCCCGGATCCGGATCACCGGCAACGTGATCAACCTGCCGCTGCGGCCGCCGGCCGTGCTGGCCCGGGCCGCGGCGTCGCTCGACCTGCTCAGCGGCGGCCGGTTCGAGCTGGGCATCGGGGCCGGCGCCTTCTGGGACCCGATCGTCGCGATGGGCGGCCGCCGGCTCACCGCCGGGCAGTCGATCGAGGCGCTGGCCGAGGGGATCGGCGTCATCCGCGACCTGTGGGACACCTCGGCCCGCGACCGGGTGCAGCACGACGGCACGTACTACCAGGTCAGCGGGGCGAAGCGCGGGCCCAAGCCGGCGCATGACATCGGTGTCTGGGTGGGCGCGTACAAGCCGAAGATGCTGGCGCTGACCGGCGCGCTGGGCGACGGGTGGCTGCCGTCGATGGACTACCTGCCGGACGGCGTGGCGTCGCTGCCCGGCATGAACGCCCACATCGACGAGGCGGCTACCGAGGCGGGGCGCTCCCCCGCCGCCGTACGCCGGCTGATGAACTTCATGCGCTTCGACGGATCGGCCGAACGGCTGGCCGACCTGGCCCTGAACCACGGGATCAGCGGCTTCATCTTCGGCGGCGACGACGCGCGGTCCTACGAACGGCTCGCGGCCGAGGTCGCCCCCGAGGTCCGCGACATCGTCAAGCGTTCGCGTTCCTGACCGCGTCCCAGATCTCGACGACCGAGTGATAGGTGGCGCCGGGCGGCAGCCGGTCGAGGTCGGCCAGCAGGTCGTCCGGCGCCAGCAGGATCTCGGCGCTCCGCCGGATCGTGGCCCGGTCACCGGGCAGCGCCGCCGGCCCGATGTACCGGCCGAGCCGGGTGAGACCGTCCTCTTCCATGACCGCACCCATTCCCGCCGCGTCCCCCGGTAAACCGTTCGCCGTCCTCGTAAGGGTGACCCGCGCGGCGCGGAGTCCGTCAGTTTCGAGTGTTCCTCGAACGACGGGAGTGGATCAACGGTGGAGCGCGCACTCACGACGGCGGCGATCGACATCGTGCTCGGATACTTCCGGCGCACGCTGTTCCGCACGCCGGACCCGAAACCCGACCGGACCGCCGAACGGACGCTCGGCGTCCTCGACCAGCTGGCCCGGGACGACCCAGCGACCCACGCGGCGCTGGCGTCGTTGCGGGCCTGGCCCGACGACCCCGCCGCCCTGGCGTTGCTTTCACAGCGCGTCGCGGCCAGCGTCCAGCATCATCGGCGGTTCAAGCGAGACCTGAGCCGGAGCCTCGGCTCGACCGGGCCCGGCCCGCGGCGGTTCTTGGCCGCGGCCGGGCCGGTGCTGCTGGTCGTCGTCGCGGCCCTGGGCGGATGGTCCGGGGCCTACCTCCGCGGCCACACCACGCTGCTCGACGTCGAGACCACCCTGACCTCGGCCGACGGCTGGACCTATCGCGTGTCGGAGGCACATCTGAAGACGTCGCCGGCCGCCCCCGGCCGCCGGTACCTGTACCTCGACATCACGGTCGAGAACCGCCGCGACGACCGCGAGGCGCCGGCCATCGGTTTCCACTTCGCCCGCGAGGCGACGACCTTGGCGGCCGGCTGCGGGGCCCAGCAGACCGGCTGGTTCCGGCCGATCGTCCCCGGGTGGTGCGTCAGCCGTTCCGCCGGCCTCTTCGGCCGCGACCCGTCCTGTTCCGGCGGCCCGATCCCGGCGGGCGGTCGCAGCAAGGTCCGCTGCGTCGACGCCTACCTGGTCGACGACGGCTTCGACCTGACCACCCTCCGCGTCTACCACTCCGGAGGCAGGGTGACCGAGATCCCGACCTCGACCTGATACCCGAGCTCCGTCAGTCCCACCAGAACGACCAGTGGTCGCCGCGCACCTGTTTACGGGCAACGTCACCGACCTCACCGAGAGCACGTCGCGCCACACCTCGTCATGCCGGCCGCGCGGAACCTCGCCGCTGAGGAGCCGGACGCCGCCCGGGGTGATTGCCTCTTCGACGCCGGACAGCCCGGCCAGCAGCCCATCCACCAGTCCCACCCCTGCCCCCGTGAGGGTGGGGCCCGACCGGACTCGAACCGGCATCCTCCGCCTTGACAGGGCGGCGCGACTACCCCTGCGCTACGGACCCCACCTGCACCGAAGCCTACCGATCTCGATCAATCCGTTTGGGACGCCATCGGTGCGACCACCTCTGCGCCAACGGCCAAGGGATGTCTGACCAGCTCACGTGGCAGGCGAACGTCGACTTGGAACTCACCCGCATAGCAGGTGACGCGGGTGTGCGCGGCGGTCTTCGCCGAATTCGCCCGCGGTGACCGGCCGGGGTGGTCTCATGATCTTCGGCCAGGTGCGGATACCGCGAGGGGACACCGTCATGCGGTCCATGAGTATGCGAAGCAGCCTGCTGGCGTCGGCGGGGGTCGCCCTGCTGGTCGCGATGATCGTCGGCACGGTCGGGATCACGCGGACCAACGCGACCGCGGGCCGGGCGGAGGCGATCTACAGCGAGGCCCTGCGCCCGCTGGCGACGGTCAAGGACGTCCAGCAGTTGATCTGGCACGCGCGCTGGGCGAGCCTGTCGAACCTGACGGCCACCGACCCGGCCAAGGCCAGCGCGTACGCCGACGAGGCATCCGCCACCTACGACCTGGTCACCACCCGCCTGGGCGAGTACAGCACCCTGCCGGTCGGCGCCACCGAGCGGGCGGCGATGGAGTCCTTCCAGGGCACCTGGACGACCTACCTCGACCTGCGCAAGCAGTCGTCCGCGCTCAAGAACGCGGGCAAGATCGAGGAGTGGCAGCAGTTCCGCTCCAGCACGCTGAACCCGGCCATCGGCAAGGCCATCGAGGACCTGGACGCGCTGGTCGAGGTCTCCCAGCAGCGCGCGACCGAGAGCGCGGCCGCCGCCCGCGCGGCGGCTGATGAGGCCCGGACGGTGATCGCCATCGTGCTGGTCGCCGGGGTGCTCATGGCCGCCGCGTTCGCGCTGATGGTGGGCCGGTCGCTGAACCGGCGGCTGTACGCCCTGCGCGACGTCGTCTCGGCCATGGCCGACGGCGACCTCACCGAGCGCCCGCCGGACCAGGCGTCGAACGAGATCGGCGAGATGTCCCGCTCGGTGCACCGCGCCGCAGCCCAGTTGCGCACCACCATGCAGTCCCTCGCCTCGATGAGCACCGGGCTCGCCGACCGCTCGGGTGAGCTGCAGCAGGCGAGCCGCACGCTCAGCGGCAGCACCGACCAGGCGTCGAACCGCGTCAGCTCCATCGACACCGCGGCCGGCGAGGTCAGCGCCGGCGTGCAGGCCGTGGCCGGGGGCGCCGAGGAGATGGGCGCGGCCATCCGGGAGATCGCCATGAGCGCGACCGAGGCCGCGCAGGTGGCCGCCAACGCGGTGGAGGTCGCCGCGGACGCCCGGCAGCTCATGACCAAGTTGGACGCGTCGTCCGGCGAGATCGACAGCGTGGTCAAGGCCATCACCGCCATCGCGGAGCAGACCAACCTGCTGGCCCTCAACGCCACTATCGAGGCCGCGCGGGCCGGCGAGACGGGCAAGGGCTTCGCCGTGGTCGCCGGGGAGGTCAAGGACCTGGCGCAGGAGACGGCGAAGGCCACTGAGGAGATCAGCCGGCGCACCGAGGTGATCCAGAACGACACCCGGGCGGCGGTCGAGGCCATCTCCGGCATCGGCGAGGTCATCGGGAAGATCAACGACTACCAGAACACCATCGCCTCGGCGGTGGAGGAGCAGAGCGCGACGACCCGCACCATGACGGGCGACCTCAACCGCGCGGCGGGCGGCACGTCGCAGATCAGCGGCGACCTGGCCGAGGTCGTGCAGGTGACCACGGCCACCCGCGACACGGCGCAGGCGACCGAGTCCACGGCAGCGGACCTTGCCGACATCTCGGGCCGGCTGCGCACAATGGTGGCCGCGTTCCGCTACTGAGGACACGCGGCCGGCTGACGACGCCGCCACCGCGCCCCTGCAGAACAGGGCTCTCCTGCGGCGGCCCGTGCGGTCCCTGGCCGCCGAGGCCGGCATCCGACAATACCTCGACATCGGTACGGGGCTGCCGACGTCGCCGAACGTGCACGAGGTGGCGCAAGCCCCGACCGCCCGACCGGCCTGCTGACCACCCCAGCGATCATCGCCCGGTCGCCGTACCGGTGCGCGTCTACTCCGGTATCGACTCGCGCGCCTACCCGGCATTGAGCACTGCTGAACGGATCTTCGGCAACCGGCCAGCCCGGTTCTGAGGCACCCGGCACAGGGCACGACCGGTCTGCCTTGCCGGACCGAGGGGCGGACATTACGTCAGCACCGCATCCGCCCCAGTGAATTACGCGAGCGCCGTTCACGAACCGCCAAGAAGACCTGGACGGTTTCGATCCCGGTGTGCAGGTCCGGTCGACGGATTCGGTGGATCTTCGGCGTGGTGCGGGCGACCGGCCCCTTATGCGCCGACGATGTCGCGGGTAACCGCGGCTTGTTCGGTGAGTACACCGCTGATCATGGTTTGGGTCTCGTTGATCCGGTCGACGATCTGGCCGATGCCGGCGAGGGCTTCGACGACGGTGGCCGCGTCGGTTTGGATCGCGGTGACCAGGTTGCCGACGTCGTCGGTGGCATGGGCGGTGCTCTGGGCGAGTTCTTTGACCTCGCCGGCGACCACGGCGAAGCCTTTGCCGAGTTCGCCGGCGCGAGCGGCTTCGATGGTGGCGTTGAGCGCGAGCAGATTGGTCTGTGCGGCGATAGCGGTGATCACCTTGACGACGTCGCCGATCTTGCCGCTGGACTCTTCGAGGCGCCGGACGGAGGCGTTCGCGTTGACGGTCATGGTCTGTGCCTCGACGGCGACGGTGGTGGCCTGCACGACGTTGCGTTCGGCTTCCTCGATCGAGGTGACCAGTTCCGCGCCGGCGGCACTGACCCGGTTGGTCTCCTCGATGCGTTGCATCGCTTCGGCGACCAGGAACACGGCGCTACGCAGCGCGTCGGCGCGGCCGGCGGACAGTTCGTCGAGGACCTCGGTGGTGAAGAAGTCCATGGTGCCGATCACGGCACCCCGCACGATCAGCGGCAGCGCCACCCCGGATTTCACCCCGGCGCGTTGCGCGGCGGGCGATCGGACACAATCCGTCAGCTCCCCCAGATCCCGCACGAACAGCATGTCCTTCTTACGCCAAGCCCGGCCGGCCAGCCCAACCCCTTCGGCGAAGCTGGCCTGCTCGGTGACCCGCCGGAACTCCTCACCCGCGGTGCCGGACTCCACCACGAAATGCAGCGCGTTGTCCCGGGGCTCGACCTGCCAATACGAGCCGTAGGCCCAGCCGAACTCCCGCCGGATGGTGTCCAACGCCCGGCGAGCCGCGTCCGCTGCCGAGGCAGCGGCCGACACCTCCCGCAGCACGGTGGTCACCGCGCCCGCGTCGGCCGTGGCCGCGGCCTGCCGCTCACCGTCCGCGAGTCGTTCCAGACTCTGCGACACCAGCCGACCGACCGCGCGCAGCGTGTCCAGCCGCTGCGGCGACGGATCCAACGTCTCGGTGGCGAAGAAATCCATCGTGGCGACCACGGCGCCGCCCTCGAACAACGGGAAACACACACCGCTCTTCACCCCGGCTCGCTGCGCGACCGGGGCCCGGACACAGTCGGCGAGTTCGCCGAGATCAGCGACGAATACCAGATCCCGGGCCCGCCACGCCCGCCCGGCCAGCCCCACACCTTCGGCGAACGACGCGGAAAGGGTCACTTTCCGGAACTCCGAGCCGGCGTCACCGGACTCCGTCACGAACCGTAACGCCTTCTCGGCGCCGTTGACCCGCCAGTACGAGCCGTACGCCCAGCCGAAACTGTCCCGGACCGCGTCCAACGCGGCCTGTGCCGCGCCTGCGGTGGTGTCGGCGCCGGCCAGCGCGTCCAACACCTTCATAATCGCGGCGGTATTCTCCTGCGACTCGGATGCTATGGCCTGCGCCAGTGCCTGGCCCGCCGCGTTCTGCCCACCGAACCAGCCCATCCCGGCCCCCTTCGCCACACCATGGCGGATCCCGCCCGGCACTTCTCTCATCGGCCGAGAAAGCGCCGCCTGAGGATTAGCCCCGCCTTTACCGTGCGTGGCCGACGGAGGCCCGGTCAGTTTTCACCCGTCCGCGACCGACCAGACCCGCAGATCTCGCAGCTCAGAAGCAGAGAGCTGGTATACCGGATCCGCAGTAAGGACGGCCTTGGGTGAGCAAACCCGAATGCAGGGTCGCTCCGGGCGCCCGGCCGCCATCCAGTAGAAGGGGTTTCGCGATGTCGCCCGCCATCACCGAACTGACCGCTCATCGTCAGCGGCATCGGGCTGGCACGGCTGCACCACCAGCTCGTCCAGACTCTCTGCATGGCCGGAGTCATCCCCGACACGACTGCGGTCGCCTTAGTCGCGCACACTGAGCAGGTCGACGCCGCCGCCGAACTGAGCGCCTACCGAGCGCATCTCACACCTGAGTAGGCCGCCCCAGTTCACCCGGCCCCGCGGCCAGACCCCCGCCATCGCTGCGGACATCGCACAGGAGAATGCCCACCGGGCTCTGCCGTGCAGCTGCGGGAGCCTACGCGAACGCCTGCGAGCGCGACGCGGGACGGCCCCCGCGACGCGTTCACCGCCAGGCCTGGACTGATGGCGATCGGCGAGCTGTCCGGGGCCGTGTCGGTCTGGGCCCGAGACCGGACATCGATCGCGCAGAGGCACCCGCCGACTAAACTGGACACCGCCAGATCATCCCGCCATGTTGGACTGGACGCCGCCACCTTGGCTTGGACAGGACAAGCGGTGTCCGATCCAGTTGAAGGTTGCGAATGGCCCACGCGTTGACCTCGGGTTCGCAGAGTGGTTCTGACCGACAGCGCCGGAATCTAGTCAGAGAGTCGTCACACGAAGATCTAGTACGGAACCCGACGCAAACGGACAGGATCGTTCGTGTGTGCACAACCAGACTTGCTATGACCCGATCGTGCTGCTGGCACACGCGCGCGCCCTGCTGACCAGCTCGCCCGAGGGCCGCACGGCCTATGTGGACGCGAGCCTGCAGCCTGGTCAGGAGCGGTCTCCGCCGTCAGACTCCGCCAGTCGCTCCTTCTGCGGGATGACCGTGTAGCGCGGGTCCTTGGCCGACGCCACGCCGCCCTCGAAGACGCCGAAGCGGGTGGCCAGGGAACCCGCCAGCAGGGCCGCGCCGGACAGGGCGGAGATCGTCCGGCTGCGGCGGCCCAGGACGGCGCCGGCCATGCCGGCCGCGGTCAGCCAGCGGGCCGCCTTGAGCAGGCGACCCGCGCGGCCCTGGCGGTAGGGCTCGCTGAGCAGGCCGTGCGACTCCTCGACGCGGTGGCCGGCGTACAGCTCCAGCGCGCCGCCGGCGACGGCCAGGCGGCGGGCGGGGCCGGACTGGGTGGTCGGCGCGGCGATGAGGCCCACGGCGGCGCCGCTGGCCAGGGCGCTGCCACCGAAGAGGAAGGGCAGGTCGGGGTACGCGGCATGCCAGCTCGGGGTGGCCGTGTCGGACAGGAGCACGGCGGTGTACGTGGCCAGGGCGGGCGCGGTCACGGCGGCGGCCCACTGGCCGGCCGTACCCAGCGGTGGCAAAGCCTTGCGGGCCAGGCCGAGCACACCTCGCTCGGGCAGAAGCGGCGCGGCCTCGGCGGCGCCCGCCACCCCGGCGGCGAGGCTGAACGCGCTGAAGATCCACGTGCCCATGGACATCGGCGAGGTGGGCTTCGCGACCCGCAGCATGTTCAGGAGGCGCTCGGGGCGGCCGAGGTCGTTGACCAGGAAGTAGCCGCTCGCCCCGACGGCGCCGAGAGCCGTGAGCCGGCCGGCGCGGCGCAGGGCGGGGCGGCCGGTCGCGTCACCACCGGCGGCGAGCAGGGCGGAGCCGGCCGCCAGCCCGCCGGTGAACAGGTACGCGGCGATGTCGTGCCGCCACACCGGCGCCTTGACGATCGGCCGGCCGTAGTAGGACTTGAAGTCGGCCTCAGGAACCATGGACCGCTCGGCGCCGCGACGGCGCCGCCCTCCGCGCCCGCGCGGCGGCACGGCGGAGACGTCACGGCCCCGCGGCGGCACGGCGGAGACGTCGCGGCCCGGCGGGGGCACAGCGGAGGTGTCACGGCACGGCGGCGGCACGGCGGAGGCGTCGCGGCTCTTGTCGGAGGCGGTCATGGGCGCCGCCCGGCGAAGGCGACCACGGCCGCCCCGACCATGGTCAGCGCGGCCAGCCCGGCCTTCTTCCACATCGCGGGCAGGTGCTTGGTGGCCACGACCGGGTCGGGTGGCAGGCCGTACACCTCGGGTTCGTCGAGGAGCAGGAAGAAAGCGCCGTCGCCGCCGACGCCGTCGTCCGGGTCGTGGCCGTACAGGCGGGCCGAGGTTTCGCCCTGGTCCTGAAGCCGCGTGAGGCGTTCGGCGGCCCGGGCCCGGAGCTCGTCGAGCTCGCCGTACTGGATGGACTCGGTCGGGCAGGCGGTGGCGCAGGCCGGTGTGAGGCCGTCGCCGATGCGGTCGTAGCAGAGCGTGCACTTCCACGCGCGGCCGTCGTCCTTGCGCTGGTCGATCACGCCGTACGGGCAGGCGGGAATGCAGTAGCCGCAACCGTTGCAGATGTCCTCCTGCACCACGACCGTGCCGAACTCGGTGCGGAACAGGGCGCCCGTCGGGCACACGTCGAGGCAGCCGGCGTGGGTGCAGTGCTTGCACACGTTGGACATCATCAGCCAGCGGAAGTCGGTTCGCGGCGCGTCCATCGTGCGGCCGGGCAGGTCGGTACCGGGCATGCCGAGGAACTGGGTGCTGCCGGCGGCGGCCAGGGCGTCGACCGCCGGCGGCAGGCCCGGCTCCGTGCCGGTGTCATGACCGGTCTGAGCCGCGACCGTCGCGGTCTGCGCGCTCGCCGACGGGCCGGTCGGCAGGCCGGCAAAGGCGCCCGGCGTCCCGGTGGCCGCGCCGGATGGGGCCGCGCCAGAGGTGGAGGCGGACGACGCCGACTGCTCGATGAACGCGACGTGCCGCCACGAGTTCGCGGTCAGCCCGCCGGTGTTGTCGTAGGACTGCCCGAGCAGGTCGAAACCGTCGTCGGGTACGAGGTTCCACTCCTTGCAGGCGACCTCGCACGCCTTGCAGCCGATGCAGACGCTGGTGTCGGTGAAGAAGCCCATGCGCGGCGGCGCGTCGACATGGCCCGCGTCGAGGGCGGGATCAAACGGCATCTGAGTCCCCCTCAGGCGGGTCGGTGGTCAGGATCGGTGTGCGGTGGTCCGGGCCGAGGCCGGCCCGTTGACGGTACGAGTCAACGTACGCCGGAAGTTCTGGTCCGGTCGGGCGGCGGCCGGGCTGGATGTCACAGGTGCCGACCTTGCTCTCCTGGATGAGCACGTTCGGGTCGAGCGCGATCCCGACCAGGTCGTTGGCCGAGTCACCGGTGACAAGGCCGGAGCTGCCCCAGTGGTACGGCAGCCAGATCTGGTGCACCCGGCGGCCCTCGATGCGCAGCGGCGCGAGCCGGTCGGTCACCATCACCCGCGCCTCGATCGCCGAACGCGAGGTGATCACGTGGGCCCAGCCCAGGTGGGCGAGACCGCGTTCGCGGGCCAGGTCGGGTGACACCTCGACGAACATCTCCGGCTGGAGCTCGGACAGGTAGGCCAGCTGCCGGCTCATCCCGCCGGCGGTGTGGTGCTCGGTCAGCCGGCTGGTGGTGAAGATGTACGGGTACACCTCGGCGTGCCGCTCGGTGGCGCTCGGGTTCGTCGGGTTGTCCGGCCGGTCGTACACCATCCGGGTCGGGTTGGCCTGCTGCCCGTAGAGCGGGTTGCGCACGGGCGACTCGGCCGGCTCGTAGTGCGTGGGCATCGGGCCGTCGATCAGGCCGCTGGGCGCGTACAGCCAGCCTTTGCCGTCGCCCTGCATGATGAACGGGTCGTCGCCGGAGATGGCCGCGACACCGGTGGCATCGTCGGGCGGGCGGTAGGACGGCGGCTTGGTCTTCTCGAAGTCGGGCACGTCGAAACCCGTCCACTCGCCGTTGTCGCCGGCGTCCGGGTCCCACCACACGTATTTCTTGCGCTCCGACCACGGTTTGCCGTCCGGGTCGGCCGAGGCCCGGTTGTAGAGCGTGCGGCGGTCGGCCGGCCAGGCCCAGCCCCATTCCGGCGCGACCCAGCTCTGCTCGGTGTGCGGCTTGCGCCGGGCGGCCTGGTTGACGCCACCGGCGAAGACCCCGGTGTAGATCCAGCAGCCACCGACCGTCGACCCGTCCGCCTTCAGCTCGGTGAACGCCGACAGCGGTTCGCCGGTCGGCACGGCGTACCCGTTGATCTCCTTGAGCACGGCCTCGGCCTCGGGCTCGTCACCGCGCGCCCCGCCCAGCGGATAGTCCCAGGCCAGCCGCTGGATGCCGCGGTCCCGGGCCAGCGTCGACCCGCTCAGCCGCTCGCGGACGAGGCGGCCGAGGTGGTAGCTGAACCACAGCTCGGAGCGGCAGTCGCCGGGCGGCTCGACGGCCTTCTCGCGCCACTGCAACATCCGTTGTGTCTGTGTGAACGTGCCTTCCTTCTCGACGTGCGAGGCGGCCGGCATGAAGAACACCTCGGTGCGGCAGGTCTCCGGCACGATCTCGCCGGTCGCGACCTCGGGGCCGTCCTTCCAGAAGGTGGCGCTCTCGATCATGAACAGGTCGCGGACGACCAGCCAGTCGAGGTTGGCCATGCCGAGCCGTTGCGCCTTGCCCTGCGCGGAGCCGACGGCCGGGTTCTGCCCGAGCAGGAAGTAGCCCTTCACCTTGCCGTCGATCATGTCCAGCACGGTCTGGTACGTCCCGTGGTCGCCGGTCAGGCGCGGCAGCCAGCCGTACCCCCAGTCGTTGTCCTTGGTCGCCGCCTCGCCCCAGTAGGCCTTGAGCAGGCTGACCGCATAGGCCTCGGCGTTGGCCCAGAAGCCTTTCTGGTCGGGGTGCCGGATCGCGTCCACCCAGTCCTGGTAGGTCTCGTGCTGCGAGTGGTGCGGCATCGGCAGGTAGCCGGGGAGCAGGTTGAACAGCGTCGGGATGTCGGTCGAGCCCTGGATGCTGGCGTGCCCGCGCAGCGCCATCACGCCGCCGCCGGGCCGGCCCATGTTGCCCAGCAGCAGCTGGATGATCGCGCCGGTGCGGATGTACTGCACGCCGGTGCTGTGTTGCGTCCAGCCGACCGAATACACCAGCGCGGTGGTCCGCTCCCGCCCCGAGTTCGACGTCCACGCCTCACAGACTTCCAAGAACTTCTCCTGGGGTACGCCGCAGAGCCGCTCGACGAGCTCCGGCGTGTACCGGGCGAAGTGCCGCTTGAGCACCTGGTAGACGCAGCGCGGATGTTGCAGCGTGTCGTCCCGGGGATGGTCCTGGGGCACGGGCGGGCCGTGCGATTCCTGCTCCAGGCCGGACGCGGTGGACCGGTCGGCATGCGCCTCGCCGTGCGACTGCGCCTGCTCCTCCTGCCCCTGGTACGCCCAGCTGGCCTGGTGGTAGGTGTGCAGCTCCTCGTCGTACCCGGAGAACAGCCCGTCCAGGTCCTCGGTGTCCTGGAAGTCCTCGGAGACCAGCGTGGCGGCGTTGGTGTAGGCCAGCACGTACTCGCGGAAATCCTTCTCGTTGCTGAGGATGTAGTTCACGATGCCGCCGAGGAAGGCCACGTCGGCGCCGGCGCGCATGGGCACGTAGGAGTGCGCGAGGGCGCTCGTACGCGTGAACCTGGGGTCGATGTGGATGACCTTGGCCCCGCGGTTCTTGGCCTCCACGACGTACTGGAAGCCGACCGGGTGGGCCTCGGCCATGTTCGAGCCCTGGATGATGATGCAGTCCGCGTTAGCCAGATCCTGGAGGAATCCGGTGGCCCCGCCACGGCCGAAGCTGGTTCCCAGACCGGGAACGGTGGCGGAGTGTCAAATGCGCGCCTGGTTCTCGATCTGGAGCGCGCCGACCGCGGTGAAGAGCTTCTTGATCAGGTAGTTCTCTTCGTTGTCGAGGGTCGCCCCGCCGAGGCTGGCGATGCCGAGGGTACGGTTCAGCGGCCGCCCGTCCCCGTCGGAGTCCTCCCAGGTCGCCTCGCGTGCGGCGACCACCCGGTCGGCGATCATCTCCATCGCGGTGGCCAGGTCGAGTTCTTCCCAGTCGGTGCCGTACGGGCGCCGGTAGAGCACCTTCTGCTGGCGGCGGTCGCTGGTCACCAGGCTCTTGCTGGCCGAACCCTTGGGGCACAGCCGGCCGCGGGAGATCGGGCTGTCCGGGTCGCCCTCGATCTGGACGACCTCGCCGTCCTTGACGAAGACGCGCTGGCCACACCCGACCGCGCAGTACGGGCACACGGACTTCGCCACCGAATCGGCCGTCTCGGTGCGGGCGGTCAACGACCGGCTCCGCTCCGACTGGGCGGCGGCGCCGCGGCCGAGCGGGTCCGTGCCGGTGAGCTGCCGATAGACCGGCCAGCCCTCGATCCACGTCCGGACTCCCACGGAACCACCGTAGAACAGTTCCTGATCGGGCGCGCGGGTGGCGTTTATCTCGGTTTCACCGGGGCATCCGCGTCAACGCACCTGAATTGTGACACCGTCCGGCCGGGCTTCCCTCAGCTCGCCGATCACCGGGTGCCCGGGCAGCTCACCGGCCACGAGCAGGCCGCCCGAGGTCTGCGCGTCGGCCAGCAGGAGCAGCTCGTCCTCGCTGATGGCGCCCGGGTCGAGGTGGGGGCGGACCCAGTCGAGGTTCCGCTTCGTGCCACCGGAGACATAGCCGTCGGCCAACGCCTGCCGCGCGTCGTCGAGGTAGGGCACCCGGCCGGCGTCGAGGTGGGCGGTGACTCCGCTCGCCCGGGCCAGTTTGTGCAGATGGCCGAGCAGGCCGAAGCCCGTGACATCGGTGGCACAAGTAGCGCCGCCGGCCAGGGCGGCTCGGGCGGCGTCCCGGTTCAGGGTGGTCATCGCGGCCACGGCCTGCGGAAACACCTCGCCGGTGGACTTGTGGCGGCTGTTCAGCACGCCGATTCCCAGCGGCTTGGTCAAGGTCAGCGGTACGCCCGGACGGCCGGCGTCGTTGCGCAGCATCCGGTCCGGGTCGATGACACCGGTGACGGCCATGCCGTACTTGGGCTCCGGGTCGTCCACGCTGTGCCCGCCCGCCACGTGGCACCCGGCCGCCCGGCCGACCGCCAGCCCGCCGCGCAGCACCTCGGCCGCCATCTCCATCGGCAGCAGGTCACGCGGCCAGGCCAGCAGGTTGACGGCCACGACCGGCGTCCCGCCCATGGCGTAGACGTCGGACAGCGCGTTGGCCGCCGCGATCCGCCCCCAGTCGTACGGATCGTCCACCACCGGGGTGAAGAAGTCCGCCGTGGCCACCACGGCGACGCCGTTCTGCAGCCGGACCACCGCCGCGTCGTCGCCGTCATCCAGGCCGACCAGCAGTTCACCGTTCATGTCACCGGTGTCGGGCTGTTTCAGGCCGGCGACCACCGCCTCGAGCTCGCCCGGGGGGATCTTGCAGGCGCAGCCGCCACCGTGGGCGTAGCCGGTCAACCGGCGAGGTTCGGTCGTCACCCATCGACTGTGGCATACCCTTTCCCACGGAGGCGTTCAGGTGGCTGGTGCCCCTCCCGATCTTCAAAATCGGTGCGGCCCGGGATCCGGGCCGGGCGGGTTCGATTCCCGTCCGCCTCCGCTCCCTGTCCCCTCACACACCCGCTCCTTCCGCCGACCCCTTTCTCCCGCCGTCACCGCCGACCTCTTCCTTCCGCTGTCACCGCCCACCCCTTCCTCCCGCCGTCACCGCCGACCCATTCCGCCGTCACCGCCGACCTTGCTGGAGCGCTCGTCCAGGCTCCGCGCGGTGCCCAGCCTGCCCGGGAGTGCGCTTGAGTCACGCCACCACGGATCCGCGTCGCGGGATCCCGCGCACCGACGCCGTGCTCGCCGACCCGCTGCTGGCCTCGGCGTCGGAGTCGCTCGGCCGGGCGGTGGTCAAGGATGCGGTCACGGCGGCCCAGGCGCGCGCCCGGCGCGGTGAGATCGCACCCGAGGACGTCGCCCGGGAAGCCTGGTCGGCCCTCACCTTGTCGGGCCCCCGGCCGGTACTCAATGCCACCGGTGTCATCCTCCACACGAACCTGGGCCGGGCCGCGCTCTCCCCCGCGGCCGTGGACGCGCTGGTCGCGGCGGCCGGCTACACCGACGTCGAGCTCGACCTGGCCACCGGACGCCGGGCCCGCCGCGGCCGCGACGCGATGGCAGCGCTGGCGGCCGCCGTCCCCGACGCCGGCGCGGTGCACGTGGTCAACAACGGCGCGGCGGCGCTCGTGCTGGCCGCGACCGCACTGGCCGCCGGCCGCGAGATCGTGGTGAGCCGCGGCGAGCTGGTCGAGATCGGCGACGGCTTCCGGCTGCCCGACTTGCTCGCCTCGACCGGCGCCCTGCTCCACGAGGTCGGTACCACCAACCGCACGTCCCTCGCGGACTACGCCGCCGCGATCGGCCCCCGCACCGGTTTCGTGCTCAAGGTGCACCCGTCGAACTTCGTGGTCACCGGCTTCACCTCGGCCGTCCCGGTGGCCGAATTGGCCACGCTGCCCGCTCCGGTGGTCGTGGACATCGGATCGGGCCTGCTCGCGCCCGACCCCCTGCTGCCCGACGAGCCGGACGCCGCCACCGCCCTGCGCGCCGGCGCCGACCTGGTCACGGCCAGCGGCGACAAGCTGTTGGGTGGTCCCCAGGCGGGCCTGCTGCTCGGCGGCGACGACCTGGTGACCCGCCTGCGCCGGCACCCCCTGGCCCGCGCCTTGCGGGTGGACAAGCTGACCCTGGCCGCCCTGGCTGCCACCTTGCGCGCCGCGAGCACCCCCACCTGGGACGCGCTGCGAGCCGACCCGTCGCAGTTGCACTCACGTGCCGTCACCCTGGCCGAGTCACTGACAGCCGACGGCCTCGACGCCGCGGCCACGAAATGCCAGGCCGTCGTGGGCGGCGGCGGCGCACCCGGCGTCTCCCTACCGTCGTGGGCGGTCTCCCTTCCCGAGCGGTACGCGCTCCCCCTCCGCCTGGGCGCCCAACCGGTCATCGGCCGCGTCGAGGACGGCCGGCTCCTCCTGGACCTCCGGTGCATCCCGCCCGCGTCCGACACCGTCCTGGCCGCCGCCATCCGGGCGGTCTGACATGCACCCCGTCCGAGGTCACCACCCGGCCGTCTCGCTCGAAGTCGTCCCGCCCGCCACTCGCCCGCCCGGCCTCGTCCCCCACCGCCACCCGGCCGTCTCGCCCGAGACGGTCCCGCCCGGCGCTCACCCACCCGGCGTATTTCCTTCCGCCGGGATCCACCGGTCCGCGGCCACGGCGGCCTGCAACCATCCGGCTTCGGCCGTGCAGCTCGCCGTCCTCAAACCGAGTGATGCGTCGAGGTGCTCAGAGCAGGGCCGGGACGGGGTGGTTTGAGGTGCACGTCGTCGCTACGGCCGGGCATGTGGATCATGGGAAGTCGACGTTGGTCCGGGCGCTGACCGGGATGGAGCCTGATCGGTGGGCTGAAGAGCGGCGGCGCGGGATGACCATTGATCTCGGCTTCGCCTGGACCGAACTGCCGTCGGGCGAGACCGTGGCGTTCGTCGACGTGCCGGGGCATGAGCGCTTCGTGCCGAACATGCTGGCCGGGGTGGGGCCGGTGCCGGCCGCGATGATCGTGGTGGCGGCGGATGACGGGTGGATGCCGCAGTCGGCGGAGCATCTGGCCGCGTTGGATGCTTTGGGCGTACGCCATGGCTTGATCGTTGTCACCCGCAGTGATCTCGCCGATCCCGGCCCGGCCATCGCTCAGGCTCGCGCCGAAGTGGCCGCCACGTCCCTGGGCGAGGTGGCCGCGGTCGCGGTCAGCGGCGCGACCGGCGAAGGGCTGCCCGACCTCGTGGCGGCGCTCGACCGGCTGGTCGCCGCGTTGCCGGAGCCCGACCTGGACGCGCCGGTGCGATTGTGGGCCGACCGGGCGTTCACCATTCGCGGCAGCGGGACCGTGGTCACCGGCACGCTGGGCGCCGGGCGGATCCGGGTCGGCGACGAACTCACCCTGAGCGACGGCCGGGCGGTGCACGTGCGCGGGTTGCAGTCGCTCGGCCGGGCCATCGACGAGGTGGTGGCCGTGGCCCGGGTGGCGGTCAACCTGCGCGGCGTCGAGCCGACCGACGCCGGCCGGGGCACGGCGCTGCTGACGCCGGGCGAGTTCGGGGCCGCCGACCTGATCGACGTGCGTGTCACCGGTGACGACGCCCACGACCTGCCCCGGACCGGGACCCTGCACATCGGCGCCGCGTCCGTGCCGGTGCGGGTGCGGCCGCTCGGCCCGGACACCGTGCGGCTGCGGCTCGACCGTCCCCTGCCGCTGCGGGCGGGCGATCGGGCGCTGCTGCGCGATCCCGGCCTGCGCCGCCTGATGGGCGGGGTGACGGTGCTGGACGTGGCCCCGCCCGCCCTGGCCCGGCGTGGCGCCGCGGCGGCCCGGGCAACCGAACTGGCCACGATGGACGGTCGCCCGGACGAGCGTGACGAGGTCCGCCGCCGGCTGCTGGTGCGCCGAGCCGACCTCCGGCGGATGGGCGTGCCGGCCGCGATGACACCGGTGACCGGCGACTGGCTGGCCGACCCGGCGCATTGGTCCTCGCTGGGCGAAGCACTGATCACCGCGGTGACGGCCTATTCAAAGCGGCATCCGCTGGAGCCGGGCATGCCGGTCGAGGAACTGCGCCGGGCACTCGACCTGCCGGACCGCGCCCTGGTCGAGGCCCTGGTGAGCCCGCCGCTGGCCTACCGCAACGGCCGCATCGCCCGCCCGGGCGCCGGAGACCTTCCAGCGCCGGTCGCCCAGGCCGTCGCGCTCATCCGCGCCGACCTGGCGGAGAACCCGTTCGCGGCGCCGGAGGCCGCCCGGCTCGCCGAGGTCGGCCTGGGCCCGCGGCAGATCGCGGCGGCCGTGCGAACCGGGGCCCTGCTGCGCCTGGGCGACGCCGTGGTGCTGGCGCCCGACGCGGTCGAGGCCGCCGCCCGGGCGCTCGCGACAATCCCCCAGCCGTTCACCCTGAGCGACGCCCGCAAGGCCCTCAACACCACCCGCCGGGTGGCCGTGCCGCTGCTGGAACTGCTCGACAAGCGCGGCCACACGCGGCGGTTGCCGGACGATCGGCGCGTGCTGGACCAGGCCGCATCTCAGAACCCGGTCTAGCTCCCCCGGCCGCTACGCCCGTTCAGTCCGGACGGACGGAACGCGATGACGCAGGACGGCCGCACACCGGAAGATGAACAGCCACTGCGCCGCCGGCACCAGCGGGCCGGCCAGCCTCGCGATCAACAACGAGGGCCGAGACCGCACCTCCACCTCGAGCCGCGTCTCGCCGCCGGGCGCGCGCACCACGCTGAACCGCTCGTCGCCCTCGAAGGTGTGGCCGGGCAGCGCCCGGTAGTGCATGACCGTGCGGTCGGCGGTGTGCACCACCTCGGTCACCTCGCACGGCTCGGGCACGCGCAGCCGCCAGACGCCCAGCGACGACATCATGCGCTGGCCGACCGCGGCGGGCGGGGTGGACGGCTCGACCCAGGCGCCCGCCCGGCGGTGCATCTCCCAGCCGAGGAGGGCGGACGACGCGGCGTCGTAGTCGCCGACCCGATGCGACCAGCGATGTGACGACCACGTCTGCGGGCGGCCGGCCCACGCCACCACGAGCGCCGTGAGGACGGCGGCCGCGTTCAGCACGCCGTGGGTCAGGACCATCCAGGTCAGGTTCAGGTGTGGGATGTCGAAGACCTGGCCGGCCGCGTAGAGCAGGGCCAGCCCCATCGTCACGACGCTCAGCCCGAACAGAAGGCGGGCGCGAGCGGCGAGCGCCAGCCACAGGGCCGCGCTGAGCACGCCCGCTCCGACCAGTTCGACCACGTCGCCGGTGTGCTGGCCGAACAACCGGCCGATCAGGAAGCCCGCGCCGACGAGGGCCACGCCGGTCGGCGCGAGCCAGCGGCGCCGGGCCGAGGCCAGCGACAGCAGCAGCATCGCGCCGAAGCCGGCCACGTGGAAGTGGGCCGCGGTCAGGCCCAGCACCCCCGCGGGATAACCCAGCAGGGCATAGCCGCCGCGCTCGGCCAGGAGACCGGACGCGGCGACCGGCAGGCACGCCGCGGCGAAGGCGGCGAGCCGGTCGCGCCGCAGCACGACCGGCACGGCCAGGGTGGCGGCGAGGTAGGGCACGCAGAGCAGGGCGGCGAGCAGCCCGCGCGGCAACAACAGGGCGACGACCGCGGGTACGGCCACGACCGGCCACCACCGGGCCAGCCGGCGGCCCCGGCCGAGCGCACCCAGCCCGAGTGGCACGAACAGCAGCACGCCGACCGCCACCACGATGTGCAGCGCCAGCCAGCCGGGCCCGGTCAAGCGATCCATCACAGCTCACTCCATTAGTTGAACGTGTTCAACATAGCAGCTTGCTTGACCTCAGGCGCTTGAGGTTTGGTGCGCTGAGTGCATGACAACAGCTGAGAGTTTGGTTCTGGTCACCGGCGGGTCCGGGTATGTCGGCACGCACGTGATCGCGGCCCTGCTGCGCGACGGGCGCCAGGTCCGCACCACGGTCCGCTCGATGGCCCGCGAGGCCGGGGTACGCGCCGCCGTCCGCCGGGATGGCGCCGACGACACCGCGCTCACGGTGGTCGAGGCCGACCTGAGGTCCGACGACGGCTGGGCCGCGGCCGCGGCCGGATGCGCCGAGGTGCACCACGTCGCCTCGCCCATCCCGGTCGTCCAGCCGGACAACCCCGACGACCTGATCGTGCCCGCCCGCGACGGCACGCTGCGGGTGCTGCGTGCCGCCCACCGGGCCGGGGTACGCCGGGTGGTGCTCACCTCGTCGTTCGCCGCGATCGGCTACTCACCCAAGCCGGCGGCGTCGTCGCCCGGGGCGGTGGCGTCGTCGCCCGGGACGGTGGCCGAATTCACCGAGGACGACTGGACCGACCCGGACACGCCCGGCCTCGCCGCGTACCCGCGCTCAAAAGCCGTGGCCGAACGTGCGGCCTGGGATTTCGCCCGGGACAGCGGCCTCGACCTGGTGTCGGTCAACCCGACCGCGATCTTCGGGCCGGCGCTGACCACCGACCTGGGCTCCTCGATGTACCTGATCAAAGCCCTTCGCGAGGGTACGGTCGACGGCCTGCCCGACCGCCGGTTCGGCATCGCCGACGTGCGCGACGTGGCCGACCTGCACCTGCGGGCGATGGCCGCGCCCGACGCCGGCGGCCGGCGCTTCATCTGTGTGTCCGACGGCCCGACCTGGAGCTTCGCCGAGGTGGCCGACGTCCTGCGCGGAAAGCCGGTTTCGCGTACGCCGGTGGACGGCCCGATCATCCACAACGGCCGCGCCAAGACGCTCGGCTGGCGCCCCCGCCCGGCCGAGACCACCATTGTGGAATCTGTCACCGAGAACTCTGCGCGTTCGCACTAGTTGCCCGGTAGCCGGCGCCGGCCCGCCTAGCGTCGCCCTACGTGGATCTCGCCTTCCGGTACCCGGCCTACCGGCGGTACTGGTCGGCGAGGCTGGTGTCCAGCGCCGGTTCGGCGATGGCGCCGGTGGCCATGGCGTTCGCCGTGCTCCACCTCGGCGGCACAGCGTCGGCGCTGGGCTGGGTGCTCGCCGCGGCGACCGTGCCGCAGCTGCTGTTCACGCTGGTCGGCGGGGTGGTCGCCGATCGGGTCTCACGAGCACGGGTGCTGATCTGGAGCAGCCTGGTCGCCGCGGCCGGCGAGGGCGTCTTCGCGGTGCTGGTGCTGGCCGGGGTGGCGACGGTGGGCCAGGCGGTCGGCGCCGCGTTCGTCACCGGCACGGCGGCCGCGTTCAGCGTTCCGGCCCATCAGGGCGCCATCCGGACGCTGGTGCCGGCCCGCCTGATCGGGCAGGCCACGGCCCTGCAGCGGGTCGCGCGCAACACCACCAAGGTCGCCGGGCCGGCGCTGGGCGGCCTGCTCGTCTCGGTGGTCAACCCGGGGTGGGCGCTGGCCGGGAACGCGCTGTCCTTCGTGCTGGCGGCGGCGATCATCGCCAAGGTCCCGGCCCCGGTCGCGGCGCCGGTCCCGGCTTCGGTGACCGCACTGGTCCCGGCTCCGGTCACGGCCCCGGTCACAGCACTGGTCCCGGCTTCCGTCACGGTCCCAGTCACAGCGCTGGCCCCGGCTTCGGTCACGGTCCCGGTCACGGCTTCGGTCACGGCGCCGGTCACGGCTTCGGTCGCTGCTTCCGTCACGGCGCCGGTGCCCCGTGCCTCGACCGGCGATTTTCGGCTCGGGTGGCGGGAGTTCTGGTCGCGGCGCTGGCTGCGGTGGATAACCGCGCAGGGCAGCGTCGGGGTGGGCGTGTGGCTGGTCGCGTTCCAGTTGCTCGGCCCGGTGCGTGCCGGGCCGGCGGCGTGGGGCCTGATCGCGGCGGCCTTCTCGGCCGGGCTGGTCGCCGGGTCGGTGGTGTCGGTGCTGCGGCCGCCGGACCGGGTGGGGCTGGTGGCGTGCGCCAACTACGCGGCGGCCGGCCTGTTCCCGGTCGCGCTGGCGCTGGGCGGCGGCGTCCCGGTGCTGGCGGTGACGGCCGCGGTGGCCGGCTTCTGCGTGGACCTGGCCCTGGTGAGCTGGTCGACGTATCTCCAGCTGAGCCTGCCGGACGAGGTGCATTCGCGGGTGGAGTCGTACAACACGCTCGGCCATCTGATCCCGGTGCCGATCGGCTACCTGGCCGGCGGCGCCGCGGTCGACCACCTCGGCGTCACCGCGGTGGCGGCCGGCCTGGCCGTGCTCGGCGCCCTCGCGGCCGCGGTGCCGCTGGCCAGCCCGGCGGTTCGCGAACTCAGGATCGCGACGGCCTACACACCCGCGCGGCGATAGAGACAAAGCGGCTTCCGTTCCCGCGGCCGAAGGGCTAGAGCGGCTTTCGCCCCCAGGCGGTGATGATGGCCGAGGTGGCGAACTGGCCCGGATCGGTGGCCACGTAGGCCAGGTGGTCGTCGATCTCGGTCGCGGTGGCCAGGTCGCGGGCGATCAGGTCGTCGCGGATCTGGCGGATGGTCGCGGCTTCGAGGACGGCGCAGTCGGGCATCGAGAGCGGGAAGTAGCCCTCGGCCTCGATCTCGGTCAGGCCGGCTTCGCGGAGGCGGCGCGGGGCGGGGCGGCCGTACGCGAGGTCGGCGCCTCGGGACGCGAGCAGGGTGCGGAAGCCCTCGCGCAGCCTGTTGGCTCGGCGGTGCTCCGGCGCGTACACATCGGGGCAGCTCAAAGGTTGCATGAGGGGGTCGATGTCCTCCAGGACCAGCCACCCGCCGGGCCGGAGCGCCTGGATCATCGAGGCGAGGGCCTGGTCGCGGCCGGGCACGTGGAGCAGCACCATGCGGGAGTGCACCAGGTCGAAGCCCTCCCCGGGCGGCGGCTCGGCGGCCACGTCGTGGCGCAGCGTTGTGAAACCCGCGTCCGCGTCGAGCCAGGTGGTGTCGAGGTCGGTGGCCAGCACCTCGCCGTCGGGGCCGACCTGGCCGGCCAGCCAGGCGGGCACGCTCGAACTGCCGGCGCCCACCTCCCAGACCCGCCACCCGGCACCGATGCCGACCTGGTCGAGGCGGTCGAAGGTGCGGCGGTTGAACATCCGGTTGATGGCGCCGAAGCGCTCCCCGGCCTCGGACTGCTGGTTGTCGAGGAGATAGGCCACGGCGCGACTCTAGATTCCCCGGGGTCGCCACGGTCGTCGCGGAGTCCACAAGGGAAGCGCGTCTGCCCTCACCGCTCGCGGACCCTCGCCGCGATCGTCTCGCCCAGTTCGGCGGTTGTGCCTGTGCCGTACAGGTCGGGGGTCAGCGGGGCGCCCGACGGACCGGCGGCCAGCACGTCTTCGATGGCGCCGAGCAGGTGGGCGGCGGCCTCGGGGTGGCCGAGGTGGTCGAGCATCATCGAGCCGCACCAGATCTGGCCGACCGGGTTGGCGATGCCGCGGCCGGCGATGTCGGGCGCGGAGCCGTGCACCGGCTCGAAGAGGCTCGGGTGGGCGCGGTCGGGGTTGATGTTGGCGCTCGGGGCGATGCCCAGCGTGCCGGTGCAGGCCGGGCCCAGGTCGGAGAGGATGTCGCCGAACAGGTTGCTGGCCACGACCACGTCGAACCAGTCGGGGTGCAGGACGAACTGGGCGGCCAGCGCGTCGATGTGGAACTTGTCCGTGCGCAGGCCGGGATAGTGCGCCGCCGTCGCCGCGACGCGCTCGTCCCAGTACGGCATGGTGATGCTGATGCCGTTGCTCTTCGTGGCCGAGGTCAGATGGCGCGCGGGGCGGCGAGCGGCGAGCTCGAAGGCGAAGCGCAGCACCCGGTCGACGCCGACCCGGGTCATCACCGTCTCTTGCAGCACGGTCTCGCGGTCGGTGCCCTCGAAGATGCGCCCACCCACACTGGAGTATTCACCCTCGGTGTTCTCGCGCACCACGACGAAGTCGATGTCGCCCGGTTCGCGGCCGGCCAGCGGGCTGCGCACGCCCGGCATGAGCCGGCACGGGCGCAGGTTGACGTACTGGTCGAAGGTGCGGCGGAACTGCAGGAGGCTGCCCCAGAGCGAGACATGATCGGGTACGACCTCAGGCCAGCCGACCGCGCCGAAGTAGATCGCGTCGTACCCGCGCAGCGTCTGCTCCCAGTCGGGCGGCAACATCGTGCCGTGCCGCTGCCAGTAGCCGGCGCTGGCGAAGTCGAAGCTGTCGAATTCCAGCCGCAGGTCGAAGCGCTCGGCCGTGGCCCGCAACGCCGCCAGCCCGGCCGGGACGACCTCCTGACCGATCCCGTCGCCGGGAATGACCGCGATGCGGTGGACGGCGCCGGTCACATCGCCTCCCGCAGAGCCGCCAGGCCACCCTGGACGTCGGCCAGCGCGATCTGCTCGGCGGTGGCCGAGTCGCGGTCACGGAGCGCCCGGACCAGTTTGCGGTGGCTGGAGTAGCGGTCCATGCCCCAGGTGCCGGTCTCGGCCACCTTCCGGAGCACCACGAAGCGGCGCTCGGGAAGCGTGAACACCCGGCTCTGCTCGACCATGCGGGCCAGCACCGGGTTGTGGGCGCACGCCATCACGGCATCGTTGAACCGCTGGATCGTCTCGAACAGCTCGCCGAGATAACGCTCGACCCGCTTGCCCTGGTTCTGCGCCTCTTTGACCAGGATGAGCAGGTCGTCGGCCCGGTCGAGGATGTCGTCGAGCGCGTCGAGCTGGTCGGTGGTGGCGTGCCGGGCCGCGAACCGGGCGACCAGGCCGCGCAGGCCGACCTCGACCTCGGCCAGGTCGTCGATGGCGGCGTCGCGGATCGTGGCGACCAGGACTGTGCGCGGGCCGATCCGCTCGATCAGCCCGTCGAGCTCGAGCCGGCGCAGCGCCTCACGGACCGGGGTCGGGCTGATCGCCAGCCGCTCGGCCATGCCGCGCTCGGTCACCTTCTCACCCGCCACCAGCCGGCCGTTGGCGATCTCGTCACGAACTTGGCGATACGCCTGATCGGCAAGCGTCCCCACTGCTGTCATGAAGCAAACGTAGCGCATTGCCGTAGCATCCTTGTTTGCAACTGTTGACGATTTTGCTACAGCAAATTAACGTGACGCGGGACACAAGCTGTCGGCCGACGAAGGAGGATGGCGAGTTGTCCACTCGAAAGATCACCTTCTACATCGCCCTGGCGTTGTTCGCGCAGGAGTCGACGTGGAACTTCTACGACAACCAGGTGCCCGTCCTGCTGCGCGAACACGTGGCCAGCACCGCGCTCGTCGGCGCGCTGATGGGGATGGACAACCTGCTGGGCATCTTCATCCAGCCCTGGATCGGCAACCGCTCCGACAACACCCGCACCCGCTGGGGCCGGCGCATCCCCTACCTCGCGGTCGGCATGCCCCTGGCCGCGATCATCTTCGCCCTGCTGCCCTGGACCACGTCACTGACCATGCTGGTCGTGGTCATGGTCGGGTACGCGCTGATCGCCAACACGATGCGCCCGCTGGCCGAGTCGATGGTGCCCGACTTCATCCCGCCCGAGCGCCGCAGCCGCGCCAACGCCGTGGTGAAGATCGCGACCGCCCTGACCATCATCGTGGCGTCCCTGATCAGCCTGCTCCTGATCGACGAGCACCCGCGGACGTCGTTCCTCATCCCGTCGGCGATCCTGCTCGCCGCCACCGTCGTGCTGGTCGTCCGGGTGCGGGACAGCGCGTCCCGGGCCTATCAGGCCGCGCTGACCGAGGACGCCGCCGCCGGTCCGGCCCGGTCACGGGTGCCGTTCCGCGAGATCGTCGCCGACCTGGTCACGGACCGCGACCGCCGGCGGCTGCTCCTGCTGCTGACCGTGCTGCTGTTCGGCGGGGCCTGGTTCGCCTCGCGGTCGCTGGTCACGCCGTACGGGATGGAGGTGCTCGGCCTCTCCCGCGGTGACGCCGGCGGGCTGACCCTGCCCAGCGGCATCGCGTACGTCGTCGCCGCCTATCCGGCCGCGCTGCTGGCCGAACGCTTCGGCCGGTTCAAGACCATCGGCGTGGGCATGACCATCTTCGCCGTCGCCCTGGCCGCGGGCACCGTCGTGCGGACACCCACCGCGACCGTGGTCGTTTTCTGCATCGCCTCGATCGGCGCCGCCGCCTTCACCATCAACGCGGCGGTCGCGCTCTGGAACCTGGCCCCGTCCAGCCGCGTGCTCGGCACCTACACCGGCCTGTACGCGGTCACCTGGTACCTCGGCGGCTTCGGCGGGCCGGCCCTGGTCGGCGGCATCGTCGACCTGCTCGGCTGGACCGGGATGCTGTTCTACATCGCGGTGCTCGCCCTGCTCGCCGTCTTCGTCCTCGTCCGGCTCGGCCGCCTGCACCGCAGTCTCCAGGACGAGCCCGCCCCCACGACGCACATGACCTGACCCGACGAACCGGTGCGGATAGGTGCGCAGAGCCGGCTCAGCGCACTCATAGGCGCCACCTGACCCGACGAACCGGTGCCTATAGGTGCGCAGAGCTGCTCTGCGCACCTATAGGCACCACCCCCGACGCGGAAGAGAGCGATGCCGACCATCCTGATCACCACCGACTACCTGGTCCCGGGCGACGAGGTGGACACTTACCTCACCGGGCTGGGCTTCACCACCCGGCACGACCCGATGCGCGGGCGCCGCGACCCCGAGCAGCTCATCGCCGCCCTGCACAACGTCGACGGCGCGCTCGTCGCCAACGAGCCGATGACCGAGCACGTGCTGGCCGGCGCGACAACGCTGAGAGCCATCGTGCGCACCGGCGCCGGCTACGACTCGGTGGACGTGGACGCGGCCGCCAGGAACGGGATCAGCGTCAGCAACCTGCCGGGGATCAACGCCAACGCGGTGGCCGAGTACACGATGGGGCTGCTGCTGGCCCAGGCCCGGCGGCTGGTGCCGATGGCCGCGGGGGTCGAGGCCGGGGGCTGGCCGCGGCAGGACGGCACCGAGGTGCGGGGCAGGACGCTCGGCCTGATCGGCCGGGGCGCCGTCGCGAGAAAGGTCGCTCCGCTGGCCGAGGCGTTCGGGATGCGCGTGCTGAGCACGACCAGCACGTCGGCCGGCGAACGCCTGGATGAGCTGCTGCGGGAGTCGGACTTCGTGTCGATCCACGCGGCGCTGACCGACCGTACCCGGAATCTGATCGACGCCTCGGCCCTCGCCCGGATGAAGCGGACCGCCCACCTCATCAACACCGCCCGCGGGCCGATCGTCGATGAAAAAGCGCTGGCCGATGCGGTACGCGGCGGGCGGATCGCGGGCGCGGCGCTGGACGTGGTGAGCACGGAGCCGCTCCCGGCCGATAGCGTGCTGCGCGGAGTGGATGGGATCACGATCTACTCGCACATGGCCGGTCAGACCGCCGAGGCGCGCCGGGCCGCCGGGCTCGACGGCGCCAAGGAGCTGGTCGCCGCGTTGGCGGGACATCCGGCCCACGCGATCATCCGAGGGGAGCACACATGAGGACCGCGGACGTCATTGTTGTCGGGGCGGGTCTGGCCGGCCTGGTGACCACGGCCGAGCTGGTCGCGGCCGGGAAGTCGGTGATCCTGGTCGAGCAGGAGCCCGAGCAGAGCCTCGGCGGGCAGGCGTTCTGGTCGTTCGGCGGGCTGTTCCTGGTCGATTCGCCGGAGCAGCGCCGGATGGGCATCCGCGACTCGCACGCGCTCGCCTGGCAGGACTGGCTGGGCACCGCGGGATTCGACCGGGACGAGGACGCCTGGCCGCGGCGCTGGGCCGAGGCGTACGTCGACTTCGCGGCCGGCGAGAAGCGCTCGTGGCTGCGTACCCAGGGGATCAAGCTCTTCCCGATCGTCGGCTGGGCCGAGCGGGGCGGTTACGACGCGACGGGGCCCGGCAACTCGGTGCCGCGCTTCCACATCACCTGGGGTACGGGGCCGGGCGTGCTCGAGCCGTTCATCGCGACCGTCCGTTCGTCCCCCAGGGTGACGCTCGCCTTCCGCCACCGGGTCGATGAGCTGACGACCGCCGGCGGTCGTGTCACCGGTGTCTCGGGGGTGGTGCTCGAACCCAGCGACGTCCAGCGCGGCCAGGCCAGTTCAAGAGTCAAGATCGGCGATTTCGCGTACGAAGCGCAGGCCGTCGTGGTGACCTCCGGCGGCATCGGCGGCAACCACGACCTCGTACGAGCTGCCTGGCCGGCGCGGCTCGGCCCGCCGCCGGACCACATGATCAGCGGCGTGCCGGCGCATGTGGACGGCCGCATGATCGGCATCACCCAGGCGGCCGGCGGCGCGGTGATCAACCCGGACCGGATGTGGCACTACGTCGAGGGCATCCAGAACTGGGATCCGATCTGGGCCAACCACGGCATCCGCATCCTGCCCGGCCCGTCGTCGATCTGGCTGGACGCGCGCGGGAACCGGCTGCCGGTGCCGCTCTACCCGGGCTTCGACACCCTCGGCACCCTCGCCCACCTGCGCACCACCGGCCACGACCACAGCTGGTTCGTGCTCACCCAGAAGATCATCGAGAAGGAGTTCGCGCTCTCCGGCTCGGAGCAGAACCCGGATCTGACCGGCCGCAGCGTCCGGCAGGTGCTGGGCCGGGTGCGGGCCGGGGCGCCGGGGCCGGTGGAGGCGTTCAAGCGCAACGGCGCCGACTTCGTGGTCGCGACCGACCTGGACGAGCTGGTCAAGGGCATGAACGCGCTGACGCCGGCGCCGCTGCTGGACGCGGCCGAGGTGCGGCGGGTGGTCGAGGCGCGCGACCGGGAGCTGAACAACACTTTCACCAAGGACATGCAGATCGCGGCCATCCGCAACTTCCGCACCTACCGCGGCGACAAGCTCATCCGTACGGCCGCCCCGCACCGGATCCTCGATCCCGGCGCCGGGCCGCTGATCGCCGTACGCCTGCACGTGCTGACCCGCAAGACGCTCGGCGGCCTGCACACCGACCTGGACGGCCGGGTCCTCGACGCCGCCGGCGAGCCGGTGCCGGGGCTGTACGCGGCCGGCGAGGCCAGCGGGTTCGGTGGTGGCGGCATGCACGGCTACCGGTCGCTCGAGGGCACGTTCCTGGGCGGCTGTCTCTTCTCCGGACGCCAGGCCGGTCGCTCTCTGAAAGGAACCTTGTGATCCAGGCCGAAAGCAAAGTCGAAGTACGCATCCTCGTCCCGTCCGGCATGCTCGGCTCGGGCTTCCCGGCCTCCATCGTGGACCGGGGACTGGAGCTGGGCGCGGACGTGATCGCCGTGGACGGCGGCTCGACCGATTCCGGGCCGCACTATCTCGGCACCGGCACCGCCAAGACCACTGCCGCGGCGGTGAAGCGTGACCTGCGCATCCTGCTGCGCGCCGCGGCTACGGCCCGGATCCCGCTGATCGTCGGCTCCTGCGGCACCAGTGGCACCGATTCCGGCGTCGACTGGGTCTTCTCCATCGCTTCGTCGCTGCTGGACGAAGAGGGCCTCGCCCTGCGGATCGCCCGGATCTACAGCGAGCAGCCGGCCGCCGACCTCAAGGAGCGCCTGGACCGGATCCACCCACTCGCCCCGCACGGCGACCTCGACCCCTCGACCCTGGAGAGCTGCGAGCACATCGTGGCGATGATGGGCCACGAGCCGATCGCCGACGCTCTGGCCACGGGAGCCGACGTGGTGCTGGCCGGCCGCGCGACCGACACGGCCGTGGCGGCGGCGTTCCCGCTCATGCACGGCATGCCGGCCGGGCCCACCTGGCACGCCGCGAAGATCGTCGAGTGCGGCGCGCAGTGCACCACCAACCCGCGCTCCAGCGGCGTCTTCGCCACCATCGACGCCACCGGGTTCACCATCGAGCCGCTCTCCGACGGTGTCGCCTGCACACCCCACTCGGTCGCGGCGCACATGCTCTACGAGACGGTGAACCCGTTCTCGATGCGGGAGCCGGCCGGCACCCTGCAGGTCGCCGACGCGGTCTACACCGCGCTGGACGACCGGCGCGTACGCGTGGAGGGGTCGCGTTTCGAGCTGGCCGAGCAGTACACGAACAAGCTCGAAGGATCAAGAATCACCGGGTACGAGACGATGTCGTTCACCGCGATCCGCGACCCGCACATCCTCGGCCAGCTCGACACCTGGGCCGCGCTCCTGCGCCGGATCCTCACCGAGCGGGTCAGCCAGACGCTCTCGCTCGGGCCGGACGACTACGCGTTCGACATCCGGCTCTACGGCCACAACGCGGTGCTCGGCGCCCTGGAGGAAGCAACCGCGCCGCCCCGCGAGGTCGGCGTGATGCTGCTGGTCAGCGCGCCCGACCAGCCGACGGCCACGGCGATCGCGAAGATCGCCAATCCGCTCATGCTGCACCTGCCCACGCCGGACATGGACTACCTGCCCAGCCTGGCGTTCCCGTTCTCGCCAGCGGAGACCGAGCGCGGCGCGGCGTACGAGTTCGTGCTCAACCACGTCGTCGACGTGGACTCTCCCACCGCCCTGTTCCGCACCGTCATGCTGGAGGCCGGCGATGTCCGATAAGGTCGGCGACCTCGCCGTCGAGGTCCGGTCCAAGAACGCCGGGCCGTTCTGGACGACGATGGAGCTCTTCATGCGCGACGAGAGTGGCTTCCAGGCAGTGTCGTTCGTGGACGCCACCGTGGTCGCCCGGCTCTACGACGTCGCCGAGGACAGCGTGCAGATCTTCCGCATCCCGTCGCTGAAGGCGGTCAAGATCTCGTTCCCGCGCCCGGTCACCCAGGGCAGCCTGCGGGACCGGGACATGCACGCCGGCCAGCACCACGTGCCGCTGGCCCAGTTGGCGTTAGAGGGCGGAGCTCGCGGCGCGTAGCTCTTCCAGGGCCGGGAGGGCGTAGTCGGCCAGGTCGTCCTCGCGGTCGCCCTCGGACCAGGCCGCGAAACCCCGGCTGAAGGCGAGGGCGCCCAGCTCGGCCGCGACGGCGGCGGTCGCGTCGGGCACGCCGCGGGCGATCAGCGCCGCGGTCATCGCGGCGGCCAGGCTGACGCTCTTGAGGGCGGCCCGCTCCTGGAGTTCGGCGCTGGCCGCGACGGCCGCCTTCAGCCGGGGGGCGATCTGGCGGTTCACCGGACCCATCGCGCTGGACACCCGCCGCAGACCCTCGGCCACCGCCTGGAGCGGGCCGGACCCGGCGGGCACCTCGGCGATCCCCTCGGCGAGCAGCCGGCTCAGCGCCTCCTGCCCGGCCACCAGCAGCTCGCGCTTGTCGGGGAAGTGCCGGAAGAAGGTGCTCTTGGTGACGCCGGCGCGCTCGGCGATCTGCGCGACCGTGGTGTCGTCGTACCCCTGCTCGGTGAACAGGTCGACCGCGGCCACGACGAGACGTTCACGCGCGCCGGGTTCCCATCGAGCCATGGGTCCATCATAGGTGACGGGACTTTGGTCCCATCACGGTGCTACGGTGACGGGACAAGAGTCCCATCACTTGCGGGAGCGAACCATGCGCGTCTTCATCACCGGCGGCACCGGCCTGATCGGCTCCGCCGTCGTGGCCGAACTGCTCGGCCACGGTCACACCGTTCTCGCCCTCGCCCGGTCCGAGGCCTCGGCGGAGGCCGCCGCGACGGCCGGCGCCGAGGTGATCCGGGGCGGCCTCGCCGACCTGGACACCCTCCGGGCCGGCGCCACCCAGGCCGACGGCGTGATCCACCTGGCCTTCAGCAACGACTTCAGCAGCGCCGAGGCGGTCGCGAACGCGGTCGCCGAGGAGACGGCCGCCCAGGAGACCCTGGGCGAGACGCTCCTCGGGAGCGACCGTCCCTTCGTCACCGTGTCCGGCACACCCTGGATCCCCGGCCGCGCCTCCACCGAGTCGGACCCGACGTCGACTGAAGGGCCGGTCGGCGGCCGGGGCCGCGCCGTCGACGCGGTCCTCGGCCTGACCACCCGCGGGGTGCGGAGCACGGCCATCCGCCTGCCCCGCACGGTGCACAACAACGGCGACGGCGGGTTCGCCGGCCTGCTGACCGCCATCGCCCGCCGGACCGGCGTCTCCGGCTACCCCGGCGACGGCACCCAGCGGTGGCCGGCCGTGCACGCGCTGGACGCCGCGGTTCTCTTCCGGCTCGCCCTGGAGCAGGCGCCGGCCGGAACCGCCTGGCACGCCGTGGACGACGAGGGCGACCAGGTGCGGGACATCGCCGAGGTCATCGGCCGGCGCCTGGGCCTGCCGGTCGAGGCGGTGCCGGCGGAGAACTTCGGCCCCCTGGGCGCGATCTTCGCGGCCGACCAGCCCTCGACCAGCACGCACACCCGGCAGGCCCTGGGCTGGGAGCCGAAGCACCCCAGCCTCCTCGAGGACCTGGCGAACATCCAGCCGTGAGCGGTCAGCTCTTCCAGTCGTGGATGACGTGCAGCTCGGGGGCGCCGCCGGCCGGCGGGACCGTCACCGCGTACAGGTGTTCCATGTCGTCGGACCAGGTGAGGCCGCGCGGGGCGAGCACGTCGTCGCTGATGTCGATGCGCTTCTCGGGGACGACGCCGCCGGTCTCGTAGAGGTAGATGTCGTCGGCGGTCGAGCGGACGCCGCTGACCACGTAGCAGTCGTCGGGCGCGGCGGCGACGGCCAGCGGGTGGTAGCCGGTGTAGTAGGAGCCGCGGCCGGACAGGTCGGCGGTCGCGTACGCCTGGGTGGCGTTGCGGCCGCCGGCGCCGGTCAGCAGCGTCTCGCCGTACTTGTCGAGGCCGATGTCGAACAGGTTGCTGCCCGGCGCGGTGGACGACGCCCGCTGGGTCAGCCCGTTGTCCTCGTTGATGTCGTAGACGTACACCGTGGACAGGCTGAGGTTGAGCTGCGCGGCGACCAGCGTCCCGGCCTCGAACGGCTGGTCGTACTCGGCCGGCGTCGACGGGTGGGCGGCGAGCAGCGGCGCCCGCTGGAACCGAAGGTCACCCTGCACGTTCAGTTCGTAGACCGGCTCGGGGTCGGGGTTCTCCTCGGTCGGCTCGGGCCAGGTGACCCGGCCGATGCCGCCGTTCCAGTTGCCGTCGCAGCCGTGGCCGAACCACAGCACGTCACCGGCGTAGACCAGGTGGGTCGGGCAGGTGTTCGCGGGCAGCTGGATCTTGTCGCTCTCCTTGAGGGTGTGCACGTCGATCTCGGTGATCGCGTCGCCCGCGGCCAGCGCCGCGTACACCCACTCGGTGTCGTCGTCCTGGGCCAGGCCGGTGGCGCCGTACTGGTTCTTGATGTGTTTGACGACCTGTCCGTCGAGGTCGGTGACCGTGATGCCGTTGGACGATGCGCCGCCGCTGACGAAGACCCGGTCGTGCTCGTCGTTGGCGACCAGATCGCCGTAGCCGGGCAGGCCCAGGTCGGTCTCGGCCCGGGCCGGGCCCGCCGCCGCGAGAACGCCGAGCGTGGTCGTCAATAAGACAGACGACGACGCCGCGAGCGCACGTTTCATGGACAGCCTCATTTGTACTCCCCCCGTGGGCCACAAAAGCCTTGGCGGAGGAAGGCTATCCACACCAGTCATGATCGCGCGGGGCGGGTCGAATGCGATTATCGGCTTCCGGGAAAACGGACAATCTGTCACGGGGGAAGAGACTGACCATTGAGGATGGTCGTTGCTGTTGTCGTACCGCGCTGCTAGGTTCACGGGCAGTTGCCTCATGGCAACCACACACACGGGGGGCCGGATCTGCTCGGTCCGACGCGCACAGCACGCGTCCTTAAAGGTTGTTACCGAGACGGCCGACAGACGTTCACAAAGGCTCTTCGTAATGGCGCACTCCCACCTTTGGTCAAGGGCGTGCGGCGATGAATCTTGCGCAATTCCGCAACGGGGGAACCGGAATGCAAAGCACACCCGACCGCACCCGCCGGCGCCGGCGCACCGCCATCGGCGCCGGCCTGCTCGCCCTGGCCGTCGCCGGGACCACCGCCGTGGTCGCGCCCCGCCTGACGCGGGACGACGACACCATGTCACCGGCGCAGATCGAGGCCGCCCAGGAGGCCGCCGACAGAGCCGCCGGGCTCCAGCCGGTGCGCGGCCGCCCGGTCGCCGAGACGCCACCCGGGCCGGGCAGCACGCTCGCCCACCCGGCGCAGGCGCCGGCGGCCAAGGCGATCCCGGCGGTCAAGCGGGTGGCCGAGGTGGTGTCGGCCCGCACCGCCAACACCAAGGTCTGGCGGCTCGCCGACGGCCGGACGCAGGCCGAGGTCGGCGCGTCCCCGGTGCACTACCGCGACGGCAACGGCCGGTGGCAGGAGATCGACACCCGGATCGGGCGCTCGAACGCCGCCGGTTACCCGTACGCATCGGTCCGGAACACCTTCACCAGCCGCTTCGGTGACCGCACCGACCGCCTGGTCCGCTACGACCTGGGCGGCCGTTCGATCGGGGTCGGCGTGGACGCGGCCCCCCGGAGCGTGACGCCCAAGGTGTCGGGCAGCGCGATCACCTACCCCGACGTGTTCGGCCCGGCCGACGTGGCCTACGACGTGACCTCCTCCTCGCTCAAGGAGAAGATCGTCCTGGACCGCGCGCCGACCGGCGCGGCGACGTACACCTTCCGGCTCTCGCTCGACGGCGTCACCGCCGCGCGGCAGGCCGACGGCTCGGTCGCCTTCAAGGCCGACGACGCCGACGGCCGGCCGCTGTTCTACCTGCCCAAGCCATTCATGTACGACAGCGGCGCCAGCGCGGCGTCGGCCACCGGCAGCGGGCACAGCACCAAGGTGACCCAGACGCTCAGCGGCACCGGCCGCGAGCTCAAGCTCACCGTGACCGCCGATCAGGCGTGGCTGCGCGACCCGAAGCGGCGCTACCCGGTCGTCATCGACCCCACGATCAAGGTGCAGCCGCAGGTCGGCTCGGCGCAGGACGGGATGGTCAACTCGTACGAGCCGGCCACCAACTACGACACCAACTGGCGCCTGTCGGTCGGCACCAACCCGCTCGACGCGGGCGGCACGGCCACCTTCCGCAGCCTGGTCAAGTTCCCGCTCACCGAGGTGCCGACCGGCACCCGCCTCGACTCGGCCGAGCTCAAGCTCTACTTCGACCAGAACATGCTCAACTCGTACGACGACGTGGAGATGGACGTCGAGGCGCACCGCGCCACCGTGCCGTGGGCCGAGAACTCGGTCACCTGGAACACGGTGAAGAACGCGGTCGGCGAGCTCGGCGCCAACACCGAGCAGGTCGACAACTCCGACCTCACCAAGGTCGCGGCGGCCGGCGAGTGGAGCTCGGTCACGGCGAGCACGGCGCTCGGCGGGTCGTACCGGGCCAACAGCGGCAGCAAGACCGGCGACACGTTCACCTGGGTGCCGCGGGTCACCGAGGCCGGCGCGTACGAGGCGTTCGTGCACTACGTGCCCGGATCGGACCGGGCCACCAACGCCCCGTACACCGTCTACCACGCCGGCGGCACCACGCCGAAGACGGTCAACCAGACCACCGGCTCCGGCAGCGGCAACTGGGTCTCGATCGGCACGTACAACTTCAACGCCGGCACCACCCACAAGATCGTGCTCGGCGACGTGGCCAACAAGACCGTGGTCGCCGACGGCGTCCGGCTGGTGAAGAACGGCACGGCCCACCGCGGCAAGAAGCAGAACCACGCCTGGCACTCGTTCAGCGTCCGCAACATCGCGCAGGGCTGGGTCGACGCCCCGTCGACCAACAACGGCTTCATCATGAAGACGCCGGACGAGACCAAGGTCCTCAGCGGCGTGCGCTACGAGGGCGCCGAGAACGCCTTCGGCGGCGAGGTCGACACCTTCCCGACGCTGCTGCTGACCTGGGGCAAGCCGGGTGTGACGCTGCAGATGCCGACCACCATCCGGTCCACCGGGGCCGAGCTCGCCTGGAGCGCCTACGCCGGCGACGACCTCCTCGAATACCAGGTGCACCGCAGCACCTCGCAGAGCTTCATCCCGACCGACCGCACCCTGGTCGCCCCGGTCCGGGCCGACCGCACCACCTACAGCGACACCAGCGGAACACCCACCCCGGCGAACAACGCGACCGAGTTCGGGCCGCCGTCGTACTACATGATCGTGGTGAAGACCCGCTCCGGCGAGCTGATCCCGTCGCCGGCCGAGCAGGTGCAGCTGCCCAAGGCCGGCCACATCGTCCGGGTCCTCCAGGGCAACTCCACCGACACCACGCTGACCAGCCTGGAGCCCACCACCGGCCACGACGTGCTGGACGGCGGCGGCCTGGTCCAGATCGGCAACAACGGGTCGAAGTTCGGCACCAGCCGCACGGTGGTGAAGTGGCCGAGCATGACCGGGCTGCCGGCCGGCACCAAGGTGCTCAAGGCCACGGCCAGCATGTGGGGCGCGTACTCCGAGGGCGGGACCGGCGCCCGCTTCCAGATGCACGGCCTGACCCGCGACTTCGACGAGGCGACCGGGTCGTGGGACCGGGCCAGCAGTGCCGCCGCCTGGACCACGAAGGGTGGTGACTACACCGCCGGGGCCGCCTCCTACGTCGACAACATCGGCACCGACCCGCGCTGGCAGAACTGGGACGCCACGTCGCTGACCCAGGGCTGGGTCAACAACGCGAGCACCAACAAGGGCGTGCTGTTCCGGCTGGCCAACGAGACCTCGCCGACCCAGCGGGTGCTGTTCACCGCGGGCGAGGTGCCCGACATCCGTCAGCGGCCCCGCCTCGAGGTGATCTACACGGCGCCGGCCACCGAGAACACCTATTACGCGCCGACCGTGCCGTCCCGGATGATCCCCGGCGACGAGTACACCGCGCCGGTCACCATCACCAACTCGACCAGCTCGACCTGGGCCAAGAACGACTGGGTGCTCTCCTACCGCTGGGAGCTGGCCGACGGCACCGACGTCACCAACGCGGACAACCAGCGGGAGACCGCGCTGCCGGTCGACCTCGCCTCGGGCGCCGTGACCACGGTCAACGCCAAGATCATGACGCCGGTCCGCTTCGACCAGGGCAACAAGCGGCAGAAGTACGTCCTCAAGTGGGACCTGAAGAACAAGACCACCGGGCAGTGGCTGTCGCAGGTGTGGGAGATCCCGCCCCTGGCCCAGCCGATCACCGTCGAGGACCCGACCTCCGACCAGCTCGGCCTGGAGAAGTTCTACCAGTACACCGGGCAGAACGCGGGCGCCGGCTCGACCGTGATGGTCAACCAGTTCTCCGGCAACGCGGTGTTCAGCTACAACGCGTTCAGCAACCCCAGCCGCGGGTTGTCCACGTTCCTGCGGCTCTCGTACAACAGCCAGGACAGTTCCAACTCCTACATCGGGTACGGCTGGTCGCTGTCCACCTCCACGGTGACCCGGCTCGGCTCGCCGCTGCAGTTCAGTGGGCTCGACCCCCGCTGGCCGGCCAAGATCACGCTGACCGACGGCGACGGCACCAGCCACTGGTTCGACCTGAACAAGCACGACAGCACCAACGAGAAGGACTGGGACTACGACAGCCCGGCCGGCGTGCACCTCTATCTGCAGCGCAACGGCGACAGCGACCCGATGCGCACCTGGGTGATGACCCGGCCCGACCGCAGCCAGTTCGCCTTCGACGCCGACGGCTACCAGACCGCGGTCATCGACAAGAACGGCAACGACCTGCGGTTCACCTACGAACGGGCGAAGATCGGCAACCGCAACACCGGGGTGCTCAAGTACATCACCGACGCCACCGGCCGGCGCACGCTGACCTTCGAGTACTTCAACCCCGGCGACGACTTCGACTACTTCGTCGGCAACAGCGACGACCGGCGCAGCGCGTCCAACCTGGCCAACGCCCAGATCGTCAACCAGCTCCGGGCGATCACCGACGTCACCGGCCGGCGGGTCACGCTCACCTACAACGACAAGGGTCAGCTGCGTGAGCTGATCGACGGCCAGGGCGACCCGGGCGAGAAGCCGTTCGGCTTCTACTACGACGACACCCTGCTCAGCCCGAAGCTGGTGCGGGTGGACGACCCGCGGGGCAACGGCACCACGATGGGCTACCACCCGGCGTCGGCCGGCGCCCTGCTGAACGGGCGCACCGAGCGGGTCAGCGACCGCAACGACAAGGCGACCGCGTTCACCTACCGCGACCCGGACGGCACCACCGGCTCGTTCATCGAGAACGTGGTCACCGACGCCAACGGGCACACCTCGACGTACTCGATCGACGGCTACGGCCGGCCCACGCTGCTGACCGACGCGAAGAACCAGAAGACCGAGCTGACCTGGGACGCGGACAACAACGTCCGGCGCATGAAGGAGCCCAACGACGCGGTCACCACCTGGGTCTACGACGAGAAGACCGGCCTGCCGCTGGAGATCCGCGATCCGGAGGCGAACAAGAACAACTGGCCGGCGCAGAAGATGGAGTACCGCTTCGGGCTGAAGGGGCACACCGCCGAGCTGACGGCCAAGACCAGCCCCGAGGGGCGCAAGCACACCTTCGGGTACGACCAGTTCGGCAACCTGACCTCGGTCACCGACCCGAAGGGCAACGCCACCTCCGAGGACGGCGACTACACGTCGAGCTACACGTACGACCGGTGGGGGCAACAGCTCACCTCGACCGACGCCAACGACAACACCACGAAGTACGAGGAGTACGACCCGGTCGGGTACCCGAAGCGGATCATCGATGCGCTGAACCAGGTCGAGAAGTACGAGTACGACGGGGTCGGCAACGTCGTGTCGGTCACCGACGCCGCGGACAAGACCTCGACGTACACCTACGACATCTTCGGCCGCCCGCTCAGCACCCGGGAACCGAAGGACGCGGCGAACAATGTCTACATCTTCACCCCGGGCAAGAAGTACGACGGCAACGACAACGTCGTGAGCGACGAGGCCGCCAACGGCGCCGTCCAGGAGATGGGCCACGACCCGGTCGACCGCCTGGCCTTCTGGAAGGAGCCCAGGGACGCCTCCGGGACGCCCGAACGGATCACCACCTACGACTACGACAACGTCGGCAACCTGCTCAAGCAGACCGAGCCCAAGGGCACGCTCACCGCGAACCCCGACGACTACCGGACCAGCTACACCTACAACGAGCTCAACCAGGTCCTGAAGGCCCGGGACGCCGCCGGCGGCGAGATCACCGCCACCTACGACAACGTCGGCAACATCAAGACCGTCGCCGACCAGCGCAAGTCCGCGACGACGGACCCGGACGACGTCAACGTCAAGTACGACTACGACCTCAACGGCCGGAACACGATCACCACGGACGCCCTCGGCCACACGTCGAGGACCGAGTACGACAAGGACGGCAACACCACCGCCCGGGTCGACGAGGACGGCAACAAGACCCTCCTCAAGTACGACCCGCGCGCGCTGCTCGAGGAGCAGAAGGTGCCGCACAAGCGCGCGGACAACGGTGACACCGTCTACCGCACCACGCGCTACCGGTACGACGAGGTGGGCAACCAGACCCATGTCGAGTCGCCGCGCGGCGTGGACACCGCCGAGGCGAACGACTTCACCGCGGTGACCGTCTACGACGTGCTGAACCGGGTGAAGGAGCAGCGGGAGCCGTACGACCCCGGCGACGCCGAGCAGCGGTACCGCACCGCCGACACGACACTCTACGAGTACGACGTGGTCGGCAACCAGCAGAAGGTGAGCGCGCCGCCGTCCGACGGCGAGGACAAGCGGGCCGACACCACGTACACGTACTGGGACAACGGCTGGAACAAGACCAGCACCGATCCGTGGAACGTCAAGACCGAGTACGACTACGACACGATCGGCAACCAGACGTCCCGCAAGCTCACCGGCGGCGGCAAGACGCGCCAGATGAGCTGGACGTTCTTCCCCGACGGCAAGCAGAAGACGCAGCGCGACGACGGTGACGGCGGTGACAAGCCGCGCAAGAGTTTCGAGTTCGGCTACGACCCGAATGCCAACATGACGCAGATGCTCGACAAGAGCAACGACGCCAAGATCGACACTTACGCGATGTCGTACGACGTCGTCAATCGCATGGACAAGGTCGTGGAGAAGCTCGGCGACTCGACCAAGAACACCACGACGTACCACTACGACATCAACGACAACCTGCTCAAGCGGGTCCACGACAAGACGTTCTCCGAGTACGTCTACGACACCCGGGACCTCATCTCCAGCGTCAAGAACGGCAAGACCGAGAACGACGCCGACGCCAAGACGACGACCTTCACCTACACGCCACGGGAACAGGTGAAGACCGAGAAGAAGGGCAACGGCAACACCGTCACGTACGACTACTACCTCGACACCAAGCTCCAGCACCAGGTCGAGAAGAAGTCGAACGGCTCGACGGTCGTGAACGAGCACACGATCGAGTACAACGCCAACGGCAACCGGTCCAAGGACACCGGCAAGAAGCAGAACGCGGACAACAAGTCGGCGAACATCGACACGACCACGACCTACCAGTACGACCCGCGGGACCGGGTCCGCGAGCAGGTCAAGACCGGCAGTGGCGCGAGCACGGAGAAGTACCGCCACGACGCCAACAGCAACGTGATCTGGCAGACCGTCAAGAACGCCGAGACCACGTTCGACTACGACCGGAACCGGCTGAAGACCTCGACGACCTCGGGCATCCAGACGAAGTACGAGTACGACGACTTCGGCCGGCAGACCCGGACGGCCCTCGCCCAGAACAACACGGAGATCGAGAAGTACGAGTACGACGGTTTCGACCGGGTCACCAAGCACATCAAGACTCCCGGCGGCACCACCGAGTACACCTACGATCCGCTGGACCGGCAGCTCACCCGCAAGCAGAACGACAAGACCACGACGTTCTCGTACCTCGGGCTGACCGACCAGATGCTCTCCGAGGAAGAGGGCGGCAAGCTCCGCAAGAGCTACCAGTACGGGCCCGACGGCCAGTTGCTGTCCCAGGCGAAGTTCTCCGACGACGGCAGCTTCGAGACGTCGTACCAGGGCTACAACCCGCACACCGACGTCGAGCAGATCACCGACGAGCAGGGCGACTCGCGGGCCACCTACGGGTACACCGCATACGGCAAGAACGACGACAGCCAGATGACCGGCGTCGACAAGCCGGACGCGGCCAACCCGGAGGACCCGAACAAGGAGCCGTACAACGCCTACCGCTACAACGGCAAGCGGTTCGACCAGTCGTCCGGCGACTACGACATGGGGTTCCGCGACTACGACCCCGGCCTGAACAGGTTCCTCACCCAGGACAACTACAACGGCGCCCTGGACGACATGAACCTGACCACCGACCCGTTCACCAACAACCGGTACGCGTTCGGCGGCGGCAACCCGATCTCGCAGGTGGAGATCGACGGGCACTTCTCGCTCAGCGACATCGGGCACGCGGCGCTCGACGTGGCCGGCCTGGTGCCGGGTGTGGGCGAGGTCGCCGACCTGGCCAACGCGGCCTGGTACGCGGCCGAGGGTGACTACGGCAACGCGGCGTTGTCCGCGGCGTCGGCCGTCCCGTTCGCGGGTTACGCCGCCTCGGCGGTCAAGGGCGCCAAGTACGCCGCCAAGGGCGTGGACGCGGCACAGTCCGCGGCCAAGGGAGCCGACGCCGCGCGCAGCGGCGCCAAGGCGGCGGACGGGGCGCAGTCCGCCGGTAAGGCCGCTCCGTCACCGGCGAAAGCGAGCTCCGGGGGCGGCGGCGCCACCGGCGGCACCAAGGCGGCGGGTGGTGGCGGCAGCGCCGGCCCCGCGAAGGCCGGTGGTAGCGGCGGCGGTCCGGCCAAGGGCGGCGGGGGCGCCCGCACCGGCGGCGGCAGCGGAGCCAGCAAGACCGGCGGCGGCGGTGGCACCTCGGCCTCACGCGGCGGGAGCTGCACGTCCAACAGCTTCGTACCCGGCACCGCGGTGCTCATGGCCGACCGGACCTATCGCGACATCGAGGACGTCGAGCTGGGCGACGAGGTGCTCGCCACCGACCCGGAGCTGGGCGTCACCGCGGGCCGGCCAGTGACCACGCTGATCGAGGGCGACGGCGAGAAGCATCTCGTCGAGGTCACCGTGGACACCGACGGAGCGGCCGGTGACCGGACCGGCTCGGTCGTGGCCACGGACGGCCACCCGTTCTGGGTCGACAACGACGGCGTCTTCCTCGACGCCGGGGCGCTGACCGCCGGTGACGAGATCCGCACCGCGGACGGCAAGCTGGTCACGGTCCTGCACACCAAGGCCTGGACCGAGGTGCGGAAGGTCCACAACCTCACCGTCGAGGGCATCCACACCTACTACGTCCTCGCCGGCGACGCCCCGGTGCTCGTGCACAACTGCGGTGGGCGCTGGAAGCGTGGTGAGGACTACTCCAAGCCGAACAAGAAGGGCCAGCCGCCGTCACTGTCCACCATGCGTAAGCGGTTCTGGAAGAACGAGGCCATGGAGCCGGCCGCCGCCGACCAGTACGGCGCCGCGAACGTCGCCCGGATGGAGAAGGGCGGAGCCCCGCAGCGGACGCGGCCCAACGGCAACACCGAGTCGATGGAGCTGAGCCACGAACCTATCCCCGAACGTGACGGCGGTATGTTGCTCACGCCGCGGTGGCCCGAGGATCACGTCAAGATGGACCCGGGTGGCCATCGCCACCTCCCACCCGACTACTGACAGTTCGGACCTGGACGCGGCCCCGGGAATGTCCCGCGGGCCGCGTCCCGGTCCGGCGATCGAGGAGGAACCCCGGTGAGTACGAGCGGAGCACAGGCCGCGGCGTTCTTCCGCGACGTCGCCAAGAACCACACCGTGTGGTGGGTCCGCGACGACGACGGCAGCCCGACACCGACCGTGACCGGCGGAGATCGGGCGTTCCCCTACTGGTCGACCGAGGCCCGCGCGAAACGGGCCGCCGCCCTGTGGGGTGATGAGTTCCGGGCGGTGTCGATGCCGCTCGACCATTGGCGGGACAAGGCGCTGCCCGATCTCGCCAAGGGCCGATTCCGCGTCGGCATCAACTGGAGCGGCGACCAGCTGACCGGCTGGGACTTCACCGTCGACGAGGTCCTCAACCGGCTCGCCCATGCGCTCAGCGCGCCGCCGTACGACAAGTAGCGGACAGGGGTAGCCGGCGCCGAGACGGTCAGGGCAGGGGCGTGAAACGGAAGCGGCCCGCCCCGGCCTCGGCGGGGGCGGTGGCGGCCAGGCGGGCCGCGTACTGCCGAGGGCCGGGGAATTGGACCGTGAGGTAGCGGTCGTGGCCCACCGACCTCAGCAGGACCGTCCCGTCGCCGTCCACCGGGACGACCTTCAGCCATTCCCAAGGGCCGAGCGAGGCGGCCGTGAGCCGCAGGGTGGTGTCGCCGGGGCGGCGCGGCCGGGCCGAGACGAACCGCTTGCGGGCGGCGTAGCCGCGCAGGTGGACGATGCTCGGGTCGGCCCGGCGGCGGCAGACCTGGAACTGCTCCCAGGTGCCGTACACGCCGGGACTGGTCCGGGCCCGCAGCAGGCCGGTGTCGGCGCCGTAGTAGCCGTCCTCGGCGGCGGTCAGCATCCCGGTGTCCACGGCCAGCAGGCCGGTCGGACCCTCGGCACACCACCAGCCACCGCCGGTCTCGCTGCCGCCGGTCACGCCCAGGGCCAGGACCGCGGCGAGCGCGCCCGCGATCAGGCGGCGGCGACGGATCTGGCGGTGGTGGCCGGTGGCCTCGGCCTTCTCCCGGCGGACGCTCTCGTCGACGAACCGGCGCTCCAGCGGGCTCAGCGCCGGCTGCCAGGACGGCGCGGCGGCCCAGTGCCGGGTCAGCGCCAGCCGTGCGCCGCGATAGAGCACCCCGGGGTCGTACCCCAGCTCCTGCCAGACCGTGGCCGACTCGGTGAGCTGCCGGTGCGCCCGCAGCGTCTCCCGGCTTTCCTCCTTCCACTCCCGCAGCCGTGGCCAGGCGTAGATCAGCGACTCGTGGGCCAGCTCGACGCAGTCCCGGTCGGCGGTGAGCAGGCGCGCGTCGACCAGCCGGTCGACCACCCGCGCCTCCAGCGCGGTCGAGCCGATCTGCGGCCGCGGGACCGGCCGGCGCCGCGCCCCGCCCCGGTCGTCGATGTCGACCATCCGCAGCAGCAGGCGGCGGACCACGCCGCGATGCTCCTCGTCGAGGCCGGCGTACACGCTCTCGGCGGTCGCCGCCACCGCGCCGTCCACGCCGCCGGCCGCCTCGTACCCGGCCAGGGTGACCGTGGTCCCCCGGCGGCGGCGCCAGGCCTCGAGCAGCGCGTGGGACGCGAGCGGGAGCGCGCCCGGGCGGCCGGCCACGTCGGCCACGATCGCCGAGACCAGGGCGCCTTCGACCCGGGCGCCGACCCGCTCGGCCGGCTTCACCACGGCGTCGCGCAGCTCGGCCGGGCTCATCCCGCCGACCAGCACGTGCCCGTCGGCCGACGCGGCCAGCAGCTCCGGATGCTCCACGAACCGGGCGTAGTGGTCGGCGCGCACCGCGAGGACGACCCGGGCCCCGTACTCCCCCACACCCAGGGCCACCAGGGCGGCGATGAAACCGGCCCGCTCGGCGGGGTCCACGCCGGCCGCGAACACCCCCTCGAACTGGTCGACGACCAGCAGCAGCTCGTCCTCGAAGGCCTGCCGCACCACCAGGCCGGCGCGGGCGGGGTCCTTGGCCAGGTCGTCGAGCAGCGCGCCGGCCGGGATCCGGGCCGGCCCGGCCAGCCGCACCGCGAGCTCGGTCAGCGGGGTCGTCCCGGGCACGAGCAGCATCGGCCGCCGGCCCTCGGCGTGGGCGATCAGGCCGGCCCGGACGATCGAGGACTTGCCGACGCCGGACGGGCCGAACACCACGACCAGGCGACGCTCGGTGAGCCGGCGGGTCAGGTCGTCGACCAGCCGCCGCCGGCCGAAGAACAGCTCGGCGTCGCCGGCTTGGAAGGGCGCGAGACCGACGTATGGGATGCGCTCCTCCGCCGCGGGCTCGCCGGCCGGCGGCGGCGTGGTCCGGGCCAGCTCACGCCACCGGGCGGTCCACTCCTCGGCATCACCGCCACAGGCCTCGACGTACGCGCGGGTCACCGGCAGGGTCGGCAGCCGCCGGCCGGAAGCCGCCGCGGCCAGGGTCGCGGCCGAGAAATTGGCCCGGCGGGCCAGCGAGCGGTACGCCGGGTTCCCGGCCGTCTCGCGCAGCGCGCGCAGGCCGGCGGCGAACTCGGCCACCGGTTCGTCAGTCGTGTCGAGCGGTCGTTCCGGCCGCGGCATCCCATACCCCCGTAGTGGGTTGTCCGACGTTGTCTGAAGATCAGTTGTCCACGATGGAGTACGGAAGCAGGACAACCGGCGGACCACTACGAAGGAGACCGACATCCGACAAACGAAAGGACGACGATGCCTCGAGTTCAGTCAGGCCGCCTGCGCCGCCTCACCGCCGTCGCAGCAGCGGCTCTCATGGGGGTGACCGTGCTGCTGGGATTGTCGGCACCGGCCGCCGCCGCGCCCTACTACCAGCGGCTCCACAACCAGTTCGGCAACCGGCTGTGCCTGGACGCGGTGAACGACGCCACCAGCAACCCGGGCCACAACGGCGACCGGGTGCAGCTGTGGACCTGCGAGCCGACCAACTACTGGCAGTGGTGGGAGTTCCAGTCCGCCGGCACCCACAACGGCAATCCGGTCTTCAAGATCGTGAACTGGTGGGGCGGGACGCGGTGCCTGGACGCCAGGACGGACGGGAGCACCAACCCGAACGTCGAAGGCGATCCCGTCCAGATCTGGAACTGCGAGAGCGGCGCGGCCAACCAGCTCTGGCAGTTCGAGCGGAACACCCGCCGGATCAGGAGTCTGTACGGCAACCAGTTGTGCCTGGACGCGCGGTACGACGCCGGCGGCAACCCGAACCAGAACGGTGACAAGGTCCAGATGTGGACCTGCGGTGGCGGCTCGTGGCAGGAGTGGCGCCGCACCGAGGTCTCGGAGTGAGCCCCGGGGGTGGCGACCGGACGAGCTGCCGGTCGCCACCCCCGGTTCGGATCAGCGGTGCCTTGCCGTGGCGGCGGCGGGTGCCGCGGCCGCCTCGGCCGGGTCGACCGTCCAGTCGGGGTGACCGGGCATCGGCGGCGTCGTGGTGCCGTAGAGCCAGTCGTTGAGGAACGGGCGCAGGTTCTTGCCGGAGACCGCGGAGGCCAGGTTGACGAAGTCGTGGGTGTCGACCGACTTGCCGCGGTTCAGCTTGACCCACTCGCGCTCGATGCGCTGGAAGTCACGCTCGCCGACCTTCTGCCGCAGGGCGTAGAGGACGAGCGCTCCCCCGTCGTACACGTTGGGGTTGAAGACGTCCCAGATCACGTCGGCCTTCAGCGGCCGGGCGACCGGGCCGTAGTCCTTGCGGAGCTGGTCGCCCTCGGCGTACACCTGCTTGAAGTAGGCCTCGCGGTTGGGCGTGCGGGTGTACTGCTGGAAGACCCCGGTCTCCTCGGCGTACTCCAGCTCGTACCAGGTGGCGTGGCCCTCGCTCTGCCAGACGCTGCTCCACTCGCTGGGCGCGACGCTGTCGCCGAACCACATGTGCGACAGCTCGTGCAGCATGATCGGGTCGAGGATGTACTTGGGCCGGGCGAACAGGCTGGTGTCGTACAGCGAGATGGTCTGGGTCTCGAGCGCGAAGCCCAGGCGGGTGTCGACGACCAGCGAGCCGTAGTTCTCGAACGGGTACTTGCCGACCTTGTCGATCATCCAGGTCAGCTGGGAGCGCTCGACCTCGGCCTTGGGCAGCAGGTCGTCGGCCAGCCGGCGGGGGACGACGTCGCGGATCGCGATGCCGTTCACCGGCGGGCGCTTCTGCAGCACGAAGTCGCCGACCGCGGCCTGGATCAGCTCGCTGGCCAGCGGCTTGGCCTCACGGTAGGTCGACGTGACGTACCCGTGGTCGCGCTTGTCGCTGACATGCGTGCCGTTGGCGACGGCGAGCCAGCCCACCGGAGCGGTCAGGGCGATGGTGTACGTCGCCATGTCACTCGGGTGGTCGTTGCTCGGGAAGTAGTTGTGCGACTGGTCCGGCTGCCCGGCCATGAACGTGCCGTCGGTGGTGGTCACGAAGCCGGCCGGGGAGCTGGCGTTGGCCTCGATCGGCGTCGCCGTGTAACCGCTCACCCGCACCCGGAAGCGCTGGCCCTTGGGCAGGTGGCGCCTGGGGGTGATGACCAGCTCGTCACCCTGACGGGTGAACTCGGCCCGGTCGCCGTTCACCCGGACGACGCCGACCGAGTCGCCGCCGAAATCGAGGTTGAACCGGGACAGGTTCTGGGTGGCCAGCGCCGTGATCGTCACGTCACCGGTCACCGTCTGCTTCGGATCCTTCTCCGGGTACGTCACATGCAGGTCGTAGTTCTGCACGTCGTAGCCGCCGTTGCCGAGCAGCGGATACAGCCGGTCACCGAGCCCGGCCGACCCGGGCGTGGGTCCGGCGCCCCCCGCGTACGCCGGCGCCGCGGCACCGACCGACCCGACCAGCACCGCCAGTAAGACGGCGAGGCCCTTCTTTGGTTGCGTTCTCATGGCCGGTGACGTTACGCGCCCATCCCATCACCGCAATTCGATATCTCTGCAATCAGCAGTCAACGAGTTTGCGATCTGTCCACGGTGGGCATGCGGTCGACCGTGAGGCAGGGGCAGACGATCGGCGATCGCTACCGCTTGCGGGAGCCGCTGGGCAGCGGCGGGATGTCGGTGGTGTGGCGCGCCGACGACGAGGTGCTCGGGCGCGAGGTGGCCGTCAAGGTCCTCTCCGCCGACGTCTCGGCCGACCCGATGGCGCTGACCAGGCTGTACTCCGAAGCTCGGGCCGCGGCCGGCCTGCGCCACGACAACGTCGTCGAGGTGTACGACTACGGCGAGACCCAGAGCAACGGCGTGACCATGCCGTACGTGGTCATGGAGCTGGTCCAGGGCCGCCCGCTGAACGCCCTGCTCAGCGGCGGTCCACTCCCCTGGCGGCTGGCCATGCTGGTCGGCACGCAGGTCGCCGCCGCCCTGGCCGCCGCGCACGACCGTGGCGTCGTGCACCGCGACGTCAAGCCCGCGAACGTGATCGTCTCGGCCGGCGGCGTCAAGCTGGTCGACTTCGGCATCTCCGCGGCGGTCGGCGAGCGCGACAACGAGGCCGGGCAGATCTTCGGTACGCCGGCCTACCTGGCGCCGGAACGCCTGAGCAGCGGGATGGTCCGGCCCGCGACCGACGTGTACGCGCTGGGCCTGCTGCTCTACATGATGCTGGCCGGGCGGATGCCGTGGAACGCGTCGACCACCACCCAGATGCTGCGCGCCCACCGCTACCGCGACCCGGCCGCGCTGCCCGCCGTGCCCGGCCTGCCCGCCGAGGTCGCCGACCTGGTCCGGACGTGCCTGGCCAAGGCGCCGTCGGACCGGCCGCCGGCGATCACCGCGGCCCGGGTGCTGCGCCAGGCGGCCGGCCTGCCGCCGCTGACCCTGCTGACCGGCCTCGGCGAGCCGGGCGGCGACGCGGCCGACGTGAACACCGAGGTGCCGACGGAGCCGGTCAGCACCGCGCCGGTGCTGCTCCCGTTGCACCGGCGGGCACTGGCCTGGCCCGGGCGGCACCGCCTGGCCGCCGGCGGCGCGGTGCTGGCCGCGGCCCTGGCGGTGGGCGTGATGTGCTGGCCGGCCACCGCGCAGGAGCGCCCGGCCGCGGCCCCCGTCCCCCTGAGCTGCCAGGTCAGCTACACGATGCGGGTGGTCGGTGAGGGCAGCGCGGCGGCGACGGTGACCGTGACCAACACCGCCACCGAGGCGATCGACGCGTGGACGCTGGCCTTCCAGATGCCCGGCGACCAGCGGCTGGCCGGCGGGTCCGGGCTGCGCCAGTCCGGCGACGTGGTCCAGGCCCGGGGCCACGCGCTGGCGCCGGGCAAGGCGGCCACCAGCTCGTTCACCGCGACCTACGGCGACGCGGCCACGCTGCCGCAGTCGTTCACGCTGAACGACGTCGCCTGCCGTTCCGAGCTGTCCGTGCTCGGGCCGGCGACGATGATCACGGCCAAGCACACGCGGCCCACGCCCGTCGCCAAGATCACCAAGACCGCGACGAAGGCGAAGCCCCGGGCCGTCCCGCGGAAGCGCCACCCGGTGATCCGGAAGGTGCCGAGGCATCCGGCGCCGCCGCGGCTGCCCTTCCCACTGCCGCGCCCGCGGCATTGAGTGCTTCAGCCGATCGCGGTGCCGACCAGGTGGCCGATGACGTAGGTGACCGCCATGGCCAGCGCGCCGCCGGCGACCAGCCGGGTGATCGCCCGCCGGGTGGCGGCCCCGCCCAGCCGCGCGCTCAGCCAGCCGGTCAGGGTCAGCGCGACGGCCACCGCGACGAACGTCACCGGGACCCGCGCCGAGGCCGGCGGCAACAGGATCGCGATCAGCGGGAGCAGCGAGCCGGCCGTGAACGCCAGCGCCGACGCGCCGGCCGCCCGCCACGGGCTGGTGAGCTCGTCCGGGTCGATGTGCAGCTCGGCGTCGGCGTGGGCGGCGAACGCGTCCCGGGCCGTCAGCTCCTCGGCCACCACCCGCGCGGTCGCCGGCGTGAGCCCCTTGGCCTCGTAGAGCGCCGCCAGCTCGTCGAGCTCCTGCTCGGGGAAGTCGGCCAGCTCGCCGCGCTCCTTGTCGAGCAGCGCCCGCTCGGTGTCGCGCTGGCTGCTCACCGACACGTACTCCCCCAGCGCCATCGACACCGCCCCGGCGGTCAGCCCGGCGACGCCCGCGGTCAGGATCGGCCCGGTGGCCGTGGTGGCGGCGGCCACCCCGAGCACCAGCCCGGCGGTGGACACGATGCCGTCGTTGGCGCCGAGCACCGCGGCCCGCAGCCAGCTGAGCCGGGTGAAGATGGCCTGGTCGTGAGGTTCTCCGGGGTGCACGGGCCAAGAGTAGGCCGCCCGCTCCGGCGGAGCGGGCGGCCCGGCGGTGGTCAGAAGTCGACCTTGGCCCACTTGCTCTGGTCGGCCAGGTCCCGCAACTGCAGGCCCTCGGCGATCTTCTTGATCTCGGCGTCCGACAGGGTGGAGCCGTTACCGTGCAGGCCGATCCGGTAGTCGTCGTGGACGACGGCGCAGCTCTCCCGGCCGGGCGTGCAGTGCACGCCCTCCTTGTCGGTGTAATCGGCCTTGCCCGGGTCCAGCCCCTTCAGCACGGTGATCTGCAGGTGGCCGGGCAGGACCTCGTCGATGCGGGTGGCGGGATCGGCGACCGGGCCCTGGTGCAGGAAGACCTCCGAGACGAATTCACTGGTGTCGGCCGGGGTCTGCCGCACCGCGACCGCCTGCCAGCCATCGGGAAGGTACCCGAACCGGTACGGAACCCTCAGGTCCTGCTTGCCCGCCGTGGTCAGGCCGGCCGCGATCTGCGCCGCCTGGTCGCGCGGGAGGTCCGGACCGCCGTAGTTGGGCAGCAGCGTGGCCCACGCGCCGTCGTCATACTGCCAGGCCAGGGCGGCCATGACGCGCTTCTTCGACTCGTCGACGGGTGAGATGTAGGTCCAGTCCCGGCCCAGGGCCTCCCGGCCACCCACGGTCATCGGGTAATGATCGCCGATGATCAGGGTCGCGTTACCGGCGCCACCGAACGTGCTCGTGTCGTACACGTCCTTGTCGTAGACGGTGATCGTCGCGACGGCCAGCGGGTACGTCGACCCCTCGCCGAGCGTGATCCCGTCGTGGTAGACCGGCAGCTCGACGTAGCCGTCGGTGATCTTGGCCGCGGGACCGATCCGGAAGGCGCCGACCCGGTACGCGCCGAGGTCGGTGCTGAAGCTGACCTTCTTGACCGGGAGCGGCGGATCGATCCGCTCGGCCGGCGGCGGGGAGAACGACGACTGGGGTGTCGGCTGACCCGCCGCCGGCACGCCGCCGGGCCCGGCCCCGCCGGGCCCACCCAGGGTGGTCACGCCGACGGCGACGGCCACGGCGAGAACGGCGGCCACGCCCGATCCCAGGGCGACGCTCTGCCAGGCCCGGGCGCGGCGGGCCCGGCCGATGATGTCATCGGTGGTGGTTTGGGCCGGAGGCGGCGGCGTGCTCTCCAGCGACTTCAAGACGTCCCGCATGTGATACGACACGTTCGTTCCCTTCGTCCTCGTCGTGCAGGGTGATGTCTTCGGCGGCCAGCAGGGCCCGCGCCGTGGCCAGCCCTCGTGAGCTCTGGCTCTTGACGGTGCCCGGCCGGCACTTGAGGACCTCGGCGGTCTCCTCGACGCTGAGGCCCTCGAGGAACCTCAGGACGAGCACCGCGCGCTGCCGCGTCGGCAGCCTGCTCAGCGCGGCGTGCAGACGAAGCCGTTCGTCGATGGCGCCGGCGTGGTCGGGCAGCGCCACGTCCGGCAGCGCGGCGCCGTACGAGCGTTCGCGCCGCCACGGCTTCCGCTTCTCGCTGATCGCCGCGCGAACCACCATGGTGCGGGCGTACGCGTCCGGGACAGTGACCTTGTGCCAGCGCCGATACAGCTTGGCGAGGGTCCCGGCGGTGGCGTCCTCCGCCGTCTGCCAGTCGCCACACGTCACAAAGGCAAGGGCCCGCAATTGATCGAATCGGTTGCGGACGAACTCGCGAAAACTGTCCGAGTCATCGGTGTCCACTCCGTTGTGCTCCCTCCGTCGCGCTAAGAGGCTTGCCGCGGGCGAAAGGGTTGCACGCGCTCGCCAGTTTTTCTGAGCCGGCGTGGTATCAAGTGGGCGTGTTCGGTCGACTCGTGGCGCAGCATCGGCGACGGCTGGTGCTCACCCAGGAGGAACTGGCGTCGCGCACCGGCCTGAGCGTTCGTACCCTGCGGATGCTGGAGTCGGGCAGCGGGCGGATCCCCCGGCCGAGCTCGGTGCGCCTGCTGGCCGACGCCTTCGGCCTGGCCGGCGCCGAGCGCGAGAAGTTCGTCGGGCTGGCGCTGCAACCGGCGGTCGAGGGGGCGCCCGCCGAGCTGCCGGCCGACGTGCCGGCCTTCGTCGGGCGGGCCGGCGAGCTCGACCAGCTCGATCAGACGCTGTCCGGCGCCGGGCCGATCGTGGTCTCGGCGGTCGCGGGCACGGCCGGGATCGGCAAGACCGCCCTCGTCGTGCACTGGGCGCACCGGGCCGGCCACCACTTCCCGGACGGCCAGATGTTCATCGACCTGCGCGGCTACGACCCGGGTGAGCCGGTGTCGCCGGGCGACGCGCTGGCCCGGCTGCTGGGCTCGCTGGGCGTTCCCCGCGAGGCGGTGCCGCGTGACGTCGAGGAGCGGGCGGCGCGGTTCCGGACGTTGACCACCGGCCGCCGGATGCTGCTGGTGCTCGACAACGCGGCCAGCGCCGAGCAGGTGCGGCCGCTGCTGCCGGGCAGCGGCTCCTGCCTGGTCGTGGTGACCAGCCGGGACGCGCTGGCCGGGCTGGTCGCGGTCAACGGCGCCCGGCGGCTCGACCTCGATCTGCTGCCGCGGCCCGACGCGTTGCGGCTGCTGCGCGGGCTGGCCGGCGAGCGGGTCGACGCCGAGCCGGAGATGGCCGCCACCCTGGCCGAGCTGTGCGGGCGGCTGCCGCTGGCGATCCGGATCGCCGCTCAGCTCGCCGCGTCCCGGCCGCGGCTGCCGCTGGCCGACCTGGTCGAGGAGCTGGGCGACGAGCGCCGCCGCCTCGCCGTCCTCGACACCGGCGACGATCCGCGGGCCGCGGTGTCGACCGTGTTCTCGTGGTCGATCCGGCATCTGGCGCCGCCCGCTCGGCACCTGTTCGCGCTGCTCGGCCTGCATCCCGGTCCGGAGTTCGGGCCGGCCGCGGCGGCCGCGCTGGCCGGGACCGACGTGCCGGCCGGGCGGCGGGCGCTCGCCGCGGTGGCCCGGGCCCACCTGGTGCAGGAGAACGGTCCCGGTCGCTATCGGATGCACGACCTGCTCCGGGCGTACGCGGTGGAGCGAGCCGTGGCCGAGCTGCCGGCGCCGGACCGCCGGGCGGCGCTGGACCGGCTGTTCGACTACTACCTGGCCGCCGCCGCGGCCGCGATGGACACCGTCTACCCGGCCGAGGCGAAGGGCCGGCTCAGCGTGCCGCCCTCCCCGGTCCCCCTCGGTGACCTGGCCGAACGGGAGGTGGCGGCCCGCTGGCTGGACACCGAGCTGCCGGTCTTCGCCGCGGTGGCCGCGTACACGGCGACGCACGGCTGGCCGGGTCACACCGTGCGGCTGTCGCAGACCCTGGGCCGCTACCTGGTCGGCGGCCGGCACGTCGACGCCGGGGTCGTGCACTCGCTCGCGCTGGAGGCGGCGCGGCGGCTCGGCGACCCGGCGGCCGAGGCCGAGAACCTGCGCGGGCTGGGCATCGCCAGCGTGCGCCAGGGCCGGTACGCCGCCGCGATGGACCAGATCGAGCAGGCCCGCCTGCTCTACCAGCGGGCCGGTGACGCGGCCGGCGCGGCCCGGGCGCTGGCCAACCTCGGCGCCGTCGAGCATCGGCGGTCCCGGTTCGCGTCGGCGGCCGGCCACCTGCGCCGGGCCCTGGCCGAGTACGAGCGGCTGGACGACGGCCCCGGGATCATGCGCTGCCTGATCAATCTCGGGTCGGCCGAGCTGCGGGTCGGGCGGGCCCACGAGGCCCGGGCGCATCTGGAGCGGGCCCTCGACGCCGCCCTGGCCGCGGACGACCCCGACCAGGAGGCCGCGACCCGCAACAACCTGGGCGACGTGGCGATGCAGCTGGGCCAGGTCGAGGCCGCCCGCGAGCAGTACGAACGGGCGCTGGCCCGGTTCCGCGAGCTCGGCGACCACAACGGCGTCGCCTGGTCGCTCGACTGCCTGGGATCGGTGCACACCCGCCTCGGCGACCCGTCCGCCGCGGAGGCGTACCACCGCCAGGCTCTTGATCTGTTTCAGCAGGTCAAGGACCGGGACGGGGAGCAGTGGTCGTGGAACGGGCTGGGCGAGGCGGCCTTGGCCGACGGGCGGCCCGACGACGCGCTGGCCCATCACGCGGCGGCCCTGGCGGCGGCCAAGGACACCGGCGACCCCAAACAGCAGGCCCGGGCGTACGCCGGGCTCGGCGCGGCGCACGACGCGCTCGGCCACCCCGGGGAGGCCCGGCAGCACCGGGAACGGGCGCTCACGCTCTATGCCCACCTGGGCGTCCCCGAGGCCGGAGCCCTCCGTGCGCAGCTCGGTCAGTAGACGGTGTAGCCGCCGTCGATGACCAGCACCGAGCCGGTGACGAAGGCCGCCGCGGGCGAGCAGAGGTAGACCACCGTGGGCGCGATCTCCTCGGGCATCGCGTACCGCTGCTGCGGCGCGTCCTCGATCCACATCCGGCGCAGCTCGGGCCGGTCGACCGGCGCCATCTCGGTCTTCACGTAACCCGGCGCCACGGCGTTGACCCGGATGTGGTCCGGCGCCCACTCCGCGGCGAGCGACTTGGTGAGCTGGTGGACGGCGGCCTTGGAGGCGTTGTACGGCGCCTGGGCCTGCGGCCGGTTGACGATCAGGCCCGAGATGGAGCCGATGTTGACGATGCTGCCACCGCCACCGGCGCGCAGATGACGACCGGCGGCCAGGCTCACCTTCCACACCGCGCGCACGTTGAGGTCGAACACCTGCTGCCACTCGTCGTCGGTGGCCTCCACCGCCGGGTTGTGGAAGCAGGCGCCGGCGTTGTTGACCACGATGTCGAGCCCGCCGAGCAGGTCGGCCGCGGCGTCGACGCCGCGCTCCACCTCGTCGTCGCGGGTCAGATCGGCGCTGATGCCGTGTACGTGCAGGCCGTCGCCGGCGAGCCGCTCGACCGCCTCCTGGTTCGCGCCGGCGTTACGCCCGACGAACGCGACCGACGCGCCGCAGTCGGCCAGCGCCCGCGTGAACGCATAGCCGAGGCCCCGGTTACCACCGGTGACCAGAGCCTTCTTGCCGGCCAGCGAAAACGCCTCGAGTCCGCGCGGAAATTCCATGCGGCCAGCTTAGGGCCTGTCCTGTCGATCAACCGGGGCTGCGGCTCTCGGCTGATCGACAGGAAAGGCCCTAGGTCGAACCCGCCGGGCTCGCGGTAGCGGTCAGGATCTCGGTCACGACCCGGGCGGCGGCGTCCCGGCGGCCCCGGGCCGAGGCGGCCGCGGACATCGCGGTGCGGCGGGCCGGGTCGGTCAGCACGCCGAGGACGCTCGCGTACAGGTTCTCCGGGGTCGCCGTGTCCCCGTCGAGCATGATGGCCGCGCCTTCCTCGGCCAGGCGGCGGGCGGTGACGCGTTGCTCGTCGCCGGCGGCATACGGGTACGGGACCAGGACGCACACCTGGCCGAGCGCGGTCAGCTCGGCCACGGTGCCGGCGCCGCTGCGGGCCACGACCACGGCCGCCGCGGCCAGCAGGTCGGGCATCTCGTCGTGGATGAAGTCGACGGCCCGGTAGCGGTGGGCGAGGTGGGCCGGAAGCTCGCGGGCGACCTGCTGCATCGCGACGTAGCTGTGGCTGCCGCACTGATGCACGACCTGGCAGTGCTCCAGCAGACCGGGCAGCACGCCGGTCAGCATCGTGTTGACCTGCTGGGCGCCGATCGCGCCACCGGTCACCAGCAGCAGGGGCACGGCCGGGTCGAGGCCGAACGCGGCCAGGCCCTTCGCCGGGTCGCCGTTGAGCACGGCGGGCCGGATCGGGTTGCCGGTGACGACGGCCCGGCTGCGGGCGCGGGGCGGCAGGTGTTCGAGCGAGGCCTCGTGGCTGAGCAGGACTCGGGTGGCGACCCGGGCCAGGATGCGGTTGGCCAGGCCGACGCCCAGCGTCTGCTCGTGCATCAGGTAGGGCACGCGGAACAGGGCGGCGGCGAGCCCGATCGGCACCGAGACGAACCCGCCGGTGCTGAACACCACCGCCGGCCGGGTCCGCGCCACCGTGATCACGGCCTGCAGGATGCCCAGCGGGATGCGGAACGCGTCGACGACGTTCCGGGCCAGGTCACGGGGCTGGAACGAGCGGCGGAGCTTGCCCGTGGTGACCGCCCGGAACGGGATGGCGTGGCGGGCCGCGATCTTGGCCTCGAGGCCGTCGGCCACACCGACCCACAGCAGCTCGGGGGTGGTGCCGATCTCGGCCAGCCGGGCCTGCAGGGCTTGGATCGTCGTCAACGCGGGGTAGGTGTGTCCGCCGGTGCCCCCGCCGGTGACGATCATCCGAAGCGCCTGCAGGCGCCGCGAGCTGTAGAGGGACAAGCCGAGCTACTCGACCGGGAAATCGAAGTAGGTGTCCGGGTAGGGCTCGTTCTCGAGGGTGTAGTGCCACCACTCGTTGGCGTACGCCAGGAACCCGGCGGACTCCATGATCGAGCGCAGCTGCTGGCGGTTCCGCGCCTCGTCCGGCCCGACCCCCTCGGCGCCGTGATGGGAGAGCTCGTCCATCAGGTCATGGTCGCCACCCATCGGCGTGAGCTCGCCGGTGGCCAGGTGGTAGATCGTCAGGTCGACCGTGCTGCCGCGGGTGTGGCCGGACTTGGTGGCCACGTACCCCTTCTCGAACATGTCGGCCCGGCTGATCCGCGGGTGGTACCGCTGCTTGATCCGGTCGTCGTCGGGCTCCTCGGCCCACCGCATGAAGCGGTCGACGGCGCGCTGGGGGCGGTAGCCGTCCCAGAGCAGCAGCCCGAAACCCAGCGTGGCCGCCTTGTCCCGCGCGGCGGCGAGGGCCTCACACAGGGCGTTGGAGCCGACGATCCGGTTCACCAGGTAACCATCCACCGGCTTGCCGGTGAAGTTGTCCCAGGTGGCGTACTTGGCGTCCCAGCGGACGCCGGGCACGGCCTCGTCGACGTAGGAGAAGTCAGTTTCCATCGGACTTGACCGCCAGCGCCGCCGACACCAGCCGGTCGATCACGTCGCCGAGCGAGAGCCCGGCCGCCTTCATCATCCGCGGGTAGCGGCTGTAGGAGGTCATCCCCGGCAGCGTGTTGACCTCGTTGAGGATGAAGTCGCCGCCCTCGGTGAGGAACATGTCCACCCGGGCCAGCCCCCGGCAGCCGAGCGCGGAGTAGATCGCCTTCGCGGTCTCCTGGGCCAGCTTGATCAGCGCCTCGGAGATGTCGGCCGGGACGACGAAGGTGGAGTTCTCGGAGCCCTCCTCGGGCTTCTCCTCCTGGTGGATCCGGAAGAAGCCGTGGGACAGCGCGATCCGGTCGGGCACGCCGACGAACAGATCGGTGCCGTTGCCCAGCACGGCGCAGCCGACCTCGCTGGCCACGACGGCTTCCTCGATCAGCACCTTCGAGTCGTACTGCCGCGCGACGGCCAGCGCTTCGCTCAGCTCTTCCTTGCTGGTCACCTTGCTGACGCCGAACGACGAACCCGACCGGGCCGGCTTCACGAACACCGGGTAGTCGAGCTGGTCGGCGTCGATGCCCTGGCTGGGCGTGACGATCCAGAACTTGGGGGTCGGGATCCCGGCCGCCTTGGTCACGACGTAGGCCAGGGACTTGTCCATGCACAGAGCGGAACTCTGCACATCGCACCCCACGTAGGGCAGGCCGGACAGCTCGAGCAGGCCCTGCATCGCGCCGTCCTCGCCCATCTTGCCGTGCAGCACCGGGAACACCACGTCCAGCTCGACCGTGCGGTAGCCGTCCTCCTCGAGGATCTGCAGTCCGCGCACGCTGGCGTCGGGCGACAGCACGGCCGGCCGGGTGTTGCCGGCCTCCCAGTCCGGGCCGGGGGCGTCGCAGAGCTTCCAGGCGCCGTCCTTCGCGATCCCGACGTAGAAGGGCTCGTACTTCTCGGGGTCGAGACTCTTGGCGACCTCCTGCGCGGACTTGATCGAGATGGGGTGCTCCTCGGACTGGCCGCCGAAGAGGATTCCGATTTTCGTCCTAGCCACGCTGATTCTCGCTTTCAAACTTCAGACAGTTCCTGATGGAATTTTCAACAGTGTCGCTCAAGGCGTGATCGGTGTAGAACGCCGTGTGCGGGCTGACGAACACGTTCGGCATCTCCTGCAGCCGCAGCAGGGACTTGTTCTCGATGGGTGTCCGGCTGCGGTCGGCGTAGAAGATGCCTTCCTCGCCTTCGAGGACGTCCAGCGCCGCGCCGCCCAGTTTGCCGTTCTCCAGGGCCGAGATCAGCGCCTCGGTGTCGATCAGCGGGCCGCGCCCGGTGTTGATGACGTAGGCGCCGGGCTTCATCTGCTCGATGCGCTGACGGTTCAGCAGGTGGTACGTGTCGGCGTGCAGCGGCGTGTGCAGCGTGACGATGTCGCTCTGCTGGAGCAGTTCGTCGAGGGTGGCGTTGACCAAGGGGTTGGCCGCGTTGCTGTCGTACGCCATGATCCGGCAGCCGAACCCGCGCAGCCGGTCGATCACCGCGGAACCGATGCGCCCGGTGCCGACCACGCCGACGGTCATGTCGCGCAGTTCCCGCCCGCGGACGTCGTGCAGCCGGTAGTCGTGGATGTCGCCCCGCCGGATGATCGACTTCGCGTTCCGCACCGCCATCAGCATGAGCATCAGGGTGTAGTCGCCCACGCTGTCGGCCGAGTAGACGATGTTCTCGACCGCGAGCCCGACGGACGCGGCGTACGCGATGTCGATGTGGTTGAAACCGATGCTCCGGGTCGAGATGTACTCCACGCCGGCCTGCTTGAGCGCGTCGAGCGTGGCGTTGGTGATCCTCGTCTTGTGGCTGACGCTGATGTGCCGGTTGCCGTGCGCCAGGGCGACGTTGGCCTCGCATATCGGCTCGTCCGTGATGGTGGGTACCACGCCCAGCCGGGGCGCCGCCGACCGGAACAGGACGGCCTCGTCCCGTTCACAGCCATAGATCGTGATTCCCAGCGTCACGTGCGGTTCCTTCCGTGTCGGCGTGGCCCGAGCCGCGCCGTCCAGCTTGTCCCCACTCACGACGCTGCGTTGCCGGTGAGCGCGCGGCCACGGCGGGTTGCCGTCACGAGCAGCAAATCCAGCAGCCGAGGATAACCAACGCGCGCCGCGGGCCCTCGGCGGCACTGCTCTGCGGTATATCAGCATCTGGCGCGGGCCCGAGTGCCATGGATAGGTAAGAACCAGCCCTACGAGCGAGAGCGGCCATCACAGAGAGTCGATCGGCGACCACAGCACCGGAGGGCCGGCACCTGCTCGAAGTCACTCATGCGGCCCGAGGATACACAGCCACGGCACGTTCGTCATCACCGGAGAGTGAGCAATTCGCGCGTCGGTGTGGAGTGATCATGAGCTCCTCGATCAGGTCCTCCGGAAATTACATGAACGCCCCGACACCCATGTCCCCGGCCACGATCCGGGCGGTCTCCTCGGCCGCCTGGCTCAACGAACCCAGCGCCGCGACCTGGACCGGCGGGGCGACCACGACCCGCGGGGGTCGCTCGCCGTCCGCGGTCTCGACCAGCGCCACCACGGCGTCGGACACCTCGCGCGCGTCGCCGCCGTGTTCCGCCGAGCGGGTGGTGATGGCGGCGACAAAACCGCCGAGCGCCGCGCCGTAGGGCTCCATCCGCTCGGCGTCGGCCGGGAACGCGCCGTTGGCGCCGATGCTGGTCGGGTACGGCGCCGCCTCGACGACCACCGACTCCACCCCGAACGGCGCGAGCTCGTGCCGCCACGCCTCGGTCAGGCTGCCCAGCGCCGCCTTGCTCGCCGCGTACAGCCCCGAGAACGGCACGGTGACCCGCCCGGCGATCGATCCGATCTGGATCAGCACGCCACTCCTCTGCCGCCGGAGCTGGGGCAACGCGGCCCGGCTGACCCGCAGCGCCCCGAGCACGTTCACGTCGAGCTGCCGCGCCGCCTCCTGGTCGGTGAACGCCTCGACCGGCCCCGCGAAGATCATCCCGGCGTTGTTCACCACCGCGTCCAGCCGCCCGGCGTCGTCCAGCACCGCCGCGACCGCCCGGTCCGCCGCCGCCTGATCGGTCACGTCGAGCTCGACGACGGTCAGATCCGGCGAGTACGCCGTGAGCTCCGCGGCCGCCTTCGCATTGCGCCCCCGCACGTCCCGCAGCCCGGCGAAGACCCGGTGACCGCGGTCGGCCAGCGCTTCCACGGTCAGCCGCCCGAAGCCACTGCTCGCCCCGGTCACCAGCACCACACGCTTCATCGTCGCTCCCTCGTCCGGTTGAAATGGGGTACCGCCCCACTTAACTGGGGTGGCACCCCACTTGTCAACGACCTAGGATCTCGGACACATGAGAGCCGACGCGAAACGCAACTACGACCAGATCCTGGCGGCGGCCGAGGCCGAGATCGCCCGGTCCGGCGCGGATGCCTCGCTGGAGAAGATCGCCCGCGACGCCGGCGTCGGCTCGGCCACGCTCCATCGCCACTTCCCCTCGCGCCAGTCGCTGCTCGAGGCGGTGTTCCACGACCGCGTCGAGGTGCTCTGCGCGAAGGCCCGCGAGCTGAGCACGGCCGCCGATCCGGGCCGGGCGCTGGCCGGCTGGCTGCGCGACCTGGCCGTGTTCGGCGCGACCACCCGCGGGCTGGCCGAGGCCATGCTCTACGCGACGCCCGCGGTCAGCGACTGCGAGGTCATGCTGCGCGACGCCGGCGGCACGCTGATGCGGCGGGCCCAGGCGGCCGGGGACGTCCGGGCCGACGTCGCCATCGACGACCTGCTGACCGTGGCCAACGCGGTCTCGCTGGCCACCCGCGACGCCACCGACGCGGCCCGGCTGGTCACGCTCGCCATCGAGGGCATCGGTGGCCCGGCCGGACACAGTGGAGGTTGACGGCCGGGGTCACTGTTCGGGCATGAGTCGTGTCGTCGTTCTGGGGGCCGCCGGGCGTACCGGTCGCCTGATTGTCGAGGAGGCGGCGCGGGCCGGCCATCAGGTCACCGCTGCCGTCCGTACCCCATCGAATCTCTCTCACGAGGTCCGCGCCGACGTGCGCGACCCGGCGAGCCTGCGGGACGCGATCCGCGGTCACGATGTGGTCGTGTCGGCGATCGGACCACCCGGACGCCGGTCGAACGGGCTGTACTCGGCGGGCGCGCGAGCCACGATCGAGGCGATGCGGGCGGCCGGCGTCACCCGGCTGCTCACGATCAGCTCGGTCGGCGTGCGCCCCGACGACCCGAACTTCTCCTGGTGGTACCGCTACCTGGTGCGGCCGATCGCCAAGGACCTGTACGCCGACATGCGGCGCATGGAGGACATCGTGCGCGCCACCGACCTCGACTGGACGTTCGTCCGCCCGACGTACCTCCAGGACCGCCCGGCCACCGGCGCCTATCGGGTCGGCGACAACGAGATGCCGCCCGGTGGCCTGCGGATCACCCGCGCCGACCTGGCCGGCTTCATCGTCGAGGAGCTTGATCAGCACCGGTGGTCGCGACGGGCGCCGAGCCTGGCCGAATGAGGTGACCGCTTGACCCACGCGCCCCGCGGGTGTTGCCTCTCTACTTAACGAAGGTTCAGGCCCGCGGCGAACGGAGCGTCCATGACGACGATCGGCGTGATCCGCGATACGGCCCCCGGGGAACGGCGCGTGGCGCTGGTGCCGGCCGATGTCGGCCGGCTGCGCGGCGCCGGTCACGAGGTCGTCGTCGAGACCGGGGCCGGCGCGGGCGCCTGGCACCGGGACGAGGCGTACGCGGCGGCGGGCGCCCGGGTCGCCGGCCGCGCGCAGGTATACGCCGACAGCGACATCGTGCTGTGCCTGCGCCCACCGGACGACCTCGACGCGCTGCACAGCGGACAGACGCTGATCGGGCTGCTGGGCCCGCTCGACGATCCCGGGGCGCCACAACGGCTGGCCGCGGCCGGGGTGACCGCGCTCAGCCTCGACCGGCTGCCCCGCACGCTCAGCCGGGCCCAGGCGATGGACGCGCTCACGTCACAGGCCAATGTGGCCGGCTACAAGGCCGCGCTGCTGGCCGCCGACGCGTACGGCGGCTTCCTGCCGATGCTGGTCACCGCGGCCGGCACCACCCGCCCGGCCCGGGTGCTGGTGCTCGGCGCCGGGATCGCCGGACTCCAGGCCATCGCGACGGCCCGGCGGCTGGGCGCGGTGGTCACCGGGTACGACGTCCGGGCCGCCGCCCGCGCCGACATCGCCTCGACCGGCGCGGCCGTCCTCACCCTGGACGCCCCGGCGGCCACCGGCGAGGGCGGCTACGCCCGGCGCCTGACCGACGAGGAGGCGGCCGAGCAGCGGCGGGCGCTCGACGAGGCGGTGGCCGGTTTCGACATCGTGATCACCGCGGCCCAGGTCTTCGGCGGGCGGCCTCCCCTGCTCGTCACCGCGTCGGCGATCGCCAAGCTGCGACCCGGCGCGGTCGTCGTCGACGTGGGCGGCAACGTCGCCGATGCCTCTTCACCGGGCGTCACCATCGTCCGGGCGCCCGACCTGGCCGCCCGGGTTCCGGAGGCGGCCTCCGCGGCGTACTCGAGAAATGTCTGTGCCCTTCTCGCCACGCTCCCGATCGACCCGGCCGACGAGGTGCACGCCGCCCTGCTGATCAGCCCGGTCGCCGAGGGGGTGGCGTCATGAGCGCGCTGCTGATGGCCGACATCACCGTCTTCGTGCTGGCCGTCCTGGTCGGCTTCGAGGTGATCAGCAAGGTGCCGGCCACGCTGCACACGCCGCTGATGTCCGGCGCCAACGCGATCCACGGCATCGTCATCGTCGGCGTGATGCTGCTCGCGGCCACCACGAGCTCCCTGGCCGGGTATGTTGTCGTGTTCGTCGCGGCGGCCTTCGCGGCGATGAACGTCACCGGCGGCTACGTGGTCACCGACCGCATGCTGACCATGTTCCGCACCGGCCGGAAGGCGCGGTCATGAGCGGCTTCGACACCACGGTCCACCTGGTCTATCTCGCCTGCGCGAGCTGCTTCGTGATCGGGCTCCACCTGATGAACGCGCCGGCCACCGCCCGCCGCGGCAACCAGGTGTCGGCGGCCGGGATGGGCGTCGCCGTCCTGGCCACGGTGGCCGTGCTGGTCCACGGCGGCCAGATCACCGCGGGCGCGGTCGTCGCCCTGGCCGCGGGCGTCGCCGCCGGCGGCGTGGCCGGGCTGATCGCCGCCCGCCGGGTCCAGATGACCGCCATGCCCCAGCTGGTCAGCCTGTTCAACGCGGTCGGCGGCGGCGCGGCCGCCCTGATCGCCCTGGGTGACGCGCTCGGGCACGCCACGGCCCTGATCACGACGGTGCTCGACCTCGTCATCGGCGCCCTGACCCTGAGCGGCTCCCTGGTCGCCTCGGGCAAGCTCGCCGGGCTGATCCCGGGCCGGCCGCTGATCGTGCCCGGCGGGCGGTGGATCACGCTGCTGCTCGCGCTGGCCACGGTCACGCTGGCCGGGCTGCACCTGACCGGCCGGGGCGGCGTCGCGGCGCTGGGCGGGATCGCGGTCGCGGCGCTGGCCGCCGGGGTGCTGCTGACCCTGCCGATCGGCGGCGCCGACATGCCGGTGGTGATCTCGCTGCTCAACGCCTGCACCGGCACGGCCGTCGCGATGGCCGGGTTCATCGTGGGCAGCAGCCCGCTGATCATCGCGGGCGCCCTGGTCGGCGCCGCGGGCGCGATCCTGACCCAGCTCATGGCCACGGCGATGAACCGGTCGATCGGCTCGATCCTGACCGGTGGCTACGGCACCGGCGACGAGTCCCCCGCGGCCGTCGGCGGGGCGCCGGTCCGCGAGATCACCGCCGAGGACGCGGCGCTCCAGCTGGCGTACGCGAAGAAGGTCGTGGTGGTCCCGGGTTACGGCCTGGCCGCGGCGCAGGCCCAGCACGAGGTGGTCGCGCTGGCCCGGGCGCTGGCCGAGCGTGGCGTGCACGTCAGCTACGGCATCCACCCGGTGGCCGGCCGGATGCCCGGTCACATGAACGTGCTGCTGGCCGAGGCCGACGCGCCCTACGAGCAGCTCAAGGACCTCGAGGAGATCAACCCCGCGTTCCCGGGTACGGACATCGTGCTGGTCGTGGGGGCCAACGACGTGACCAATCCAGCCGCCCGCCGGCCCGGCAACGCCGTCTCGGGAATGCCGATCCTGGACGTCGACCGGGCTCGCGGCGTCATCGTCATCAAGCGCTCGCTGGGCCATGGCTACGCCGGCATCGACAACGAGCTGTACGCGCTGCCGAACACCTCGATGCTGTTCGCCGACGCCAAGCGCGGCCTCGGCGCCCTGCTCACCGGCCTGCGCGAGTACGCACCTCAATAATTCGGCCTTTCGAGGCAACCCGATGATCGGCCCTTGCCAATGCCATGATCATGCTCGAATATGAATCCGCAATCTGACCCGACAGATGTTTGCCGTGGCGGCGGCTCACTTGTCACATGTTCTCGCGTGTGAGGGGCCATTGTCCGCCGATCGAAATATCGCGATCGCATTCCGCGGGGACGGGAACCGGCTCGCGCTCGGATCGCCCAGCCGCGAGCTGATCCTCTGGGACACGTCGTCGCCCGGCCGCCCGGTCCAGATGGGCGCCCTGAGCGGCGGAGGCGGAATCACCGTGGCCGCCTGGAACCCCGCCGCCGTGGCCCTGCTCGCGACCATCTCGGCCGACGGCAGCGTGGCCGGCTGGCGCGTCGTCGACGACCGCCCGCCCCAGCTCACCGCGACGATGCCCGGCTCGCGGGAACGGCCGCAACACCTGGCCTGGCTGTCCGAGGGCAAACGGCTGTTCGGCGCCACCTCGGTCGGGCACATCACGGTGTGGGACACCGACGGCACCCCGCGGGCGCGCCGGGGCCGGTCGATCGAAGGGCTGGTCATCGCCGCGTACGGCTGGGCCTCCGCCACCGTCCTGGTCTCCCACCTCGGCCACCTCGAGATGTGGAACCCGGCGACCCAGTTCGCGAAGTCGCGCCTGCTGACCGGCCGGGTCGTCGCCTCGGCGCATTCCGGCAGCCTGCTGGCCCTCGCGCACGAGGACGGCCTGATCGAGATCGTCGACCACGAACTCGAACGGGTGGCCGGCATCCGGCACCGCGCCCCCGCGCCGGCCGCCCTGGCGTTCTCCGAGGACAGCCGGGCCCTGGTGGTGGCGGCCACCGACGGCTCACTCACGGCGCTCGGCGCCGATCGCGACATCTGGTGGCACCGGCCGGGCGACGGGACGCCACCCGCCGCGATGGCGGTCGCCTCCGGCCTGATCGCCGTCGTCGGAAACCGCGGCCACGTGACCATCCTGCGCATGGCCGACGGCTCCGAAGCGGGGTAGATCCATTGGCGGACGTCGATTGACTTGATCTTGCGACCGCCACTACTGTCCGGCCGCGTGTACGGGGTGATGGCGTGGTTCGCCGAGAAACCGGTTGCGGTTGAATGGATCGAGCGTCACGCGGCCGCCGCGGCGCCGTTGATCCCCGATGAATATCGGCGCCACGAGATCGGCGGCGACGACTGGGGTGTGCGGGTGCGCCACGCGCCGCCGGGACCGTTCCGGTGGCCGGTCGTCGCGACCGGCGACGGCATCACCGCGGTGTCGCTCGGGCTGCCGGTCGGGCTCGACACCTCCGGCGGCCCGGTCCGGCTGGCCGGGCGGCTGCTCGCCGGCGAAGACGTGCACGCCGACGTGGTGCCACCCTTCACGTTGATCGCGGTCGACCGTGCCGAGCGGTTCGCGATCCAGCAGGACTGGCTGGGCATGGGACGGCTGTTCACCGCGACCGCGAACGGTGTCACCGCCTTCGCCGACCGGCCCAGCCTGCTCGCCGCGTTCCTCTGGGGCGCCCGTGAGCCGGACGTCGAGGGCTGGTGCTCGTACACCGCGAGCGGGCACTTCGGCGGCGACCGCTCCCCCATCCGCGGCGTGCGGCTGATCAGCCCCGGCGAGCGGTTCACCGGCGCCCGGCGCCCGGACGGCGGCTGGACCGTGACCTCATCGCGGCGGCGGTCGGTCGACGACGTGGTCGCCTCGGGCCTGGCCGCGCGGGCGGCCGGGCCGGACGCCGCCGTCGCCCTCGCCACCGAGGGCCTGCTGGCCACGGCCAAGGGCATCGACGGCCTGTACGGCGACGACATCACCATCGGCCTGTCCGGCGGCAAGGACTCCCGGGTGATCGCGGCGGCGTTCCTGGCCACCGGCCGGCCGGTCGGCTTCTCCACCAATGTGGATGTGCCGGCCGAGGGCGAGACGGCCCAGGAACTGATGCGGATCGCCCGGGCGAAACACGGGATCGAGCCGCCGCACCGGCTGGCCCACGTCGCCGCCCCCGCCGACGTGCTCGGGGTGAAGCTGGCCGACCGCACCCGGCGCCTGCAGGATCTCTACGACTTCCAGTTCCCGTCCACGTACGTGGTGCGCCGGGCCGCCGCGCGCCAGTTGCCCACCCCGCGCGGCGCGTCGATCAGCGGCGCCGGCGGCGAACTCGCGGTCGCGTACTGGTATCCGGCCGATCCCGCCACCGACCTGGACCGGGACGTCGCCCGGCGGACCGCCGTCAGCCACCTGACCAGCGCCGTCCCGGCCGGCACGATGGACCCGGACGCGCACGCCACCGAACGCGCCCGCATCGCCGCCGTGGCCGACCGCGCCGACGCCCTCGGCCTCGAAGGTCAGGCCATCGTGGACTACGTCTACCTGGTCGAACGGGTCCGCCGCTGGTACACCTCGGCGTACCTGTTCGGCGTGTTCACCCCGTTCCTCTCACCGGCGTTCGCGGCCGCGTCGTTCGCGCTGACCGCCCCCGAGAAGCGGGCGTGGACGCTGCACCGCGGTGTCCTCGACCGCTTCATCCCCGAATGGTCGGACGTGCCGTTCGTCAGCGGCCGGGCGGTCACCCGGTCGACCGCCACGGCCGTCTGGGACGGCGACGGCGTGCCGGCCATCAGCGACCTGCTGGACACCACCGGCGGCCCGCTGACCGCGATCATCCGGCCCGCCGCCGTCCGCGAGGCCCTGCGCGACTGCGTCGGCGGCGCCCCTGCGGGCCACCGGCGGTCGTCGCTGCTCCAGCAGTTCACCACCCTGGCCGTCGCCACACACACCCTCCAGCCGGACGCGGTACGCCACGTCACCCCCACCACGTACCGCCGGCTCACCGCGCCCCGGCGGGCCATCCCCGCCCGGCGGCTGCTCGGCATCGCGGCGCGGCGGTTCCGGTTCGTCCGGCGTACCCGGCTGGGCCGGCGCCTCTGGTCGGCCGTCCGTGATCGGCTGACCTGAGCCACCTGGTAGACCTGGGGACGTGACCGTCGCCCTGGCCCTGTTCGCCGCGCTCAGCTACGGCGTCGGCGATTTCGTCGGCGGCCTCGGCGGCCGCCGCTCCCACCCCGCCCTGATCCCGATCGCCGTGCAGATCGTCGGCGTCCTGGCCGCCGTCGTCTCGGTGCTGGCGATCGGCGGAACCCCGACCCCGCACGTGCTGCTGTGGGGGGCGATCAGCGGCCTGGGCAGCGGCATCGGCAACGCCTGCCTGCTCCGCGGCCTGGCCGTCGGCCGGATGAGCGTCGTCGCGCCGCTGAGCGCGGTGATCACCGCGGCGCTGCCCGCCGTGGTCGGCCTGCTGGCCGGCGACCGGCTGACCTGGTGGGGCTGGGCCGGCATCCTGCTGGCGCTGCCCGCCGTGGCCCTGGCCTCCCGGTCCTCCGACGGCGGCGCCTTCCGACCGGCCGACATCGGCTACGGCCTCGGGGCCGGCGTCGGCTTCGGCGTGCTGTTCGTGGCCCTCGACCGGGCCGGCGCCGACGGCGGGGCCTGGCCGCTGCTGCCCGGCCAGGTCGTCGCCCTCATCGTTGTCCTGGCCGTGGCGGCGCCACAGATCCGCTCGATGCGGCGCGCCGGCCGCCCCCTCCCCCTCGGCGCGGCCCTCCGCTGGGGCGGCGCCTGCGGCTTCCTGGGCTCCTGCGGCAACCTGCTGTTCCTGCTGGCCACCGGCGCCGGGCAGCTGACCATCGCCGCCGTACTGACCGGCCTCTACCCCGCCGTCACGGTCACCCTGGCCGCGATCATCCTGCACGAACGCATGAACCGCAGCCAGCGCACCGGCCTGGCCGCCTCGGCCGCCGCGATCGTCCTGATCGTCACCGGCAGCTGACCCGCCGAACCCGGCCCGCCGCTCAGCCGCCGGGTTCGCCCGCCACCTAGCCGCCGGGTACGGTCCGCAGCTCAGCCGCCAGGTTCGGCCCGGCGGCTTCGCTGCCGGTTCGGTCCGGCGGATCGGGGTTTTGGTCCGGATCATGATGGGTACGGGCTCGTTCGTGCGTACCGACGTCATTGCCCGCGCCGCGCTCCTCGGAGCCGCCGCCGGCGCACGCAGCGCCACCCCTCTCGCCGCCCTCGCCCAACGAACCGGCAACCCGTGGGTCAGGGCCGCGGCGGCGGCGGGCGCGGCGGGCGAGCTCATCGCCGACAAACTCCCGGGTACGCCCAGCCGGCTGCGCCCCGCCCCACTCGGCGGGCGCCTGGTGCTGGGAGGGCTGGCCGGCTTCCTGTACGCCCGGCGCAACCACACCAACGTCGTGCTGCCCACCATCGCCGCCGCGGCCACGGCGGTCGGCGCCAGCTACGCCGGGGCGGCCTGGCGGGCCTTCGCCGCGCAACACCATTTCGCGGTGCCGGCGGCACTCCTCGAGGACGCCGCCGCCCTGATCGTCGCGGCCACGGTCGCCAACGACGACCCCCTGCCGCCCGAACCCGCCGCGCTCACCAACCAGCCCTGAGCCAACCGCGGCGCCCACCGAGCCGGCGCGATCGGCGGGGTCCCTTGTGTCGCGCTACCACCGACGGCTTCTCGGCAACATGATCGGTATTCTGGGCGGGCAGGCGCCCTCCGGGACCTCGCGTCCGGTCAGGCACCAGCGCCCGGCCGGCGCGAACCTGGTCGGCCGGCTGCGCGACGGTGGGGCTCGCCGGACCGGAACCGTGGCCGTGCGCGGCCGCCAACAGTCCTTACCTGGCCCTCGTCGTGCGCGCCCGCATGCGGGGTGAAGACCATCAGGTAGGAGACGCCGACCGTGACCGACCCCGTCCTCGGCCGGCCGGACCACCCCAGGCCGCCCCGGCAGGCACAGATCCTCGCCGTGATCGCGGCCGGCGGCGTGCTGGGCGCCTGCGCCCGCTACGGTGCCGGCCTCCTCTGGCCGACCACGCCCGGCGCCTTCCCCTGGACCACGTTCTGGATCAACGTCACCGGTTGCGCCCTGATGGGTGTCCTCATGGTTCTGATCACCGAGCGACCCCGGCCTCACCCGCTGATCCGGCCGTTCCTCGGCACCGGGGTGCTCGGCGGCTACACCACGTTCTCCACCTACGTCATCGACGCGCAGCACCTGTTCGACGGCGGCCTGCCCGGTGCCGCGCTGATCTACCTCGTCGCCACTCTGGCGGCGGCGCTGCTCGCGCTATGGGGCGCGGCCGCCGTCACCCGTGGGCTGACCAGGACGGAGTCCGCGTGAACTGGCTGATGGTCATCGCCGGCGCCATGATCGGCGCGCCCCTGCGCTATCTGATCGACCGGGCCATGCAGGCCCGCTTCGGCACGGCGTTCCCGTGGGGGACGTTCGTCGCGAACCTGGCCGCCTGCATCGGCCTCGGTCTGCTCACCGGCGCCGCGAGCGCGGTCGCGGTGCCCGACGCCCTGCAACACCTGATCGGGCCGGGCCTGTGCGCGACGCTGAGCACCTATTCCACCTTCTCCTTGGAGACGGTCCGCCTGGCCGAGACCGGCGCGATGTTCCGCGCCGCCGCCAACGCGATCGGCAGTGTGGTCGCCGGCCTCGCCGCCGCCTATCTCGCCAGCCATCTCGCAGCCGCGCTGCTCGGTTGAGCAAGGACCGCGCAGCCCGAGCTCCGAAGGCCCAACCCTGTCTGTATACCTTGTCGCCGGGGCCGCCGTGTCGACCACCCCGGCCTCCCTCGCCGATCACCTGCCGACCACCCGGCCCCGGCATTACCCCGTCCGACACCAGCGACGCCGAATGGCAGGTCCTGGCCCCGCACGTGCCCGCCGGGACCTGCCGCGGACGCCCGATCATTTACCCGCGCCGCGACGTTGTGGACGCGATCCGCTACCCACCCTGCGATCCGCTACCCACCCTGCACGGCCGAACGGGCACCCGGGGCGACCTCTACTGGGCGATCCAACGCGACGACGTCTGGCCGTCCACCCCTTCGACCGCGTTTACGGCATCGTCGACTGTCCCTCCTGACCCTGATTTAGGCAGGCGACACGGCCGAGCAGGCACTCCCTCAGCCGCCGGTCAGAGGGTGTCCGCCCTCAAGGCGACGGGGCCCAGGGTGTTCGACCCCGTCGTTTGAGCCGGCTCGGCCTCGGCGGCCAACCCGGCCTGCCCGCCGCAGAACACCACGTTGAAGAGCTTCTGTATCGCCTTCTTGCCCGCCTGTGCCTTGGACATCGCGACGTCGTCCACGTAGGTGATGGAGGCTTCTAGGGTCCTGGTGCCGTCGGGCGTGCTGTACATCAGCGCCGCGGAGCCTTGGACGCTGCCGTTGTGGGTGAGTATGGTGCCGCTGCAGTTCGGGCCCGTGTCCTGCACCATCAGCCCGAGGCCGTAGCCGTAGGCGCCGCTCTTCGGGTCAGGCTTGCGCATTTCGGCCAGCAGCCGGCCCGGGAGGAGTCTCCCGCCCAGCAGCGCGGAGAAGAACGTGTGGAGATCTTCGGTGGTCGAGATCATGTCACCGGCGCTAGAGATCCAGGAGGGGTTCTGGCGGGTGATGTCGACAGTCTTCCACTGCCCGGCATCCTCGTATCGGTAGTAGCTGTGGGCGTGCGGCCCGCGGATCTCGGGCGAGGTGCCCGGTACCACGGTGTCCCGCAGCCCGAGCGGCCGCAAGATCCGCCGCTGCATCTCGTCGGCGTACGAGCGGCCGGTGACTTTCTCGATCAGCAGCCTGGCCAGCACGTAGTTGGTGTTGGAGTAGTTCCAGTCCGTCCCCGGCTCAAAGCGCGGCGGATTGGACAACGCGAACCGCACCAGCTCCTCCGGCCGGTAGGTGTGGAATCGGTTGTCCACCCACTCCTTGCCCGCCCACGGGATCCCCGGCACGACCGTCCCGTCGTCGTAGTACTCGCCGGTGAAGTTGAACAAACCGCTGGTGTGTTGCAGCAGCATCCGCACCGTGATCCGCCGGTCCAGCCCGAACTTGGGCAGGTAATAGACCGCCGGGGTGTCCAGCCCGATCTTGGCTTCGGCCACCAGTTGCAGCACCAGGGCCGCGGTGAAGGTCTTGGTGTTGCTGCCGATCCGGAACCGCCCGCTTGTCGGCGGCTTCGCGGCCTCGCCCAGCTTGCGCACCCCGGCGCTGCCGACCCAGTCGCCCCGCTCATCGTGCACGCGCAACTGAACCCCGGCCAACCCGGCATCGACTATCTCCTGGATGGCCTCCTGCAGCTCCGGGCGATCCTGCCCTGCAGCGACCTTGGGCACGGCCATGCTGTCCGCGCCGGCCACCCCGGGTGCGCCCACCCCGGCCAGCAGCGTGACCGCCAGCGCCGTGACCCCCACTCGCCGCAAGACCCGCACTATCCGGACCCTGTTGTTTTCGGTACCGCTGGTTACTCCTGGAACCTTGTGCTCAGCCTTGCCGGGGATGCCGTGTGTCACGGCTCCAGAGTTGTCCATGTAAAGGTCCATGGCATCAAGATGGCACGTCTATGACACCACAGCAAGCCGTGTTGGCTCAGAATGGCATCATGAGTGGCGCTATTTGGCACCACTGAGGAAGGTTCTGGTCAGCCGCACGAAGGGTTCGCAAACCTACGGAGGTCAATCGTCCAGTCAGCGATCCAAGCGCCGCCGGGCGGACGCGTCCCGAACTTCCCCGGCCTGGACCTCGTCGAACCCGGCGTGGTCACCAGCAGCCGATGGCGACCGGACACCCCAGCGGATGCCCCAGCCCGCGGCCGAGGTCGATGCGGTCTGCGGGGTGGCGAAGAATCCATGATCGACACGACCGGCGGAGCCGGCCACGGGCCGGACGGAGCCCTTCCTCATGTCACGCCACCACGCCGGACGCGAGCCCGACCGTCGATCTTCACCCTGGCCGCCGAGCACCCAGACCCCTTATTTACCAGGGTCTAAGGGTCAGTCGTTGAGCTGGGCGCGTTCGATCTCGGCCAGCGCCGCGTTCAGGTGCGGCGTCAGGTCGGCGCCGGGAGCGAGGTCGGCCAGCAGCAGCGCGCTGTGCCGGGCCAGGGTCTCGGGGGACGGGCGCGGCGCGGTCTCGTCGTCGTCGTGCACGCCGAGGGCGCCGGCCAGCAGGATCAGGAGGACGTGCGGGTCGACCTCCGGGTGCCAGGCGGCCGAGGTGCGGGTGCAGCGTTCGAGCACCGCGCGCACGTCGTCGCCGTCGACGCCGTCGGGATGGGTTCGTTCCAGCAGCACCCGTACGGTCGTACCCAGGATCAGACCCACCTGGGCGGCGTCCAGCGCACCCAGCTCGACCGCCGCTTTGTCCACGGCCTCCACGTCGTGGGCCCGCGCCGCCTCCACCGCCTCGACCGTCGCCGCCGCGATCGGTCGCGCCGCCGCGGGCAGGTGCCGCCAGGTCTGCGTCATCCCGAAACCCTAACCGCCGGCCCGCCCCGCCCGGCCGATCGACTCAGGCTCGCGGCGGTTCGGCCGATCGGCAGGAGGTCCGGGTACAGCGGTGGAGGCAGGATGCGCGCGTCGCGGGGAATGACCGTCGCTTTCGGCGCGATTCTCGCCGTGCTGTCCGGTCTGGCCGTGCTGGGCAGCTGGCGTCAGGCGGAGATCGTCGACCAGCTTGGCCGCGGACGCCGACAAGATCGATTCTTTCCAGGAAGCCATCTACCTCTCGCAACGGGAGATGGCGCTGGTGCAGGCGGTGCTGAACGAGCCGGACGGGGTGGAACGCACCGAGCTTCTCGCGCTGCACGACCGGACCCACGCCGCGATCGATCGACTCGCCGCGACCATCGACCCGGAGCACCGCGTCACCGCCGAGCGGATCGCCGCGCGGCAGGACGCCCTGGAGCCGACGGTCCGGAGCTACCTCGTGGCGGTGGACGACGGCAACGTCGCCGCCGCGCGCGTCATGCTGGAGCAGGACGTCGAGCCGGCCATGGACGCGCTCGCGGCGAACCTGCAGACGATCGTGACCGCCGAGTCGGCGACCTACCTGCGCGCCCGGGCGGGCGCCGAGAGCGACTCGCGGCTGCTGCTCCTGGGCAGCGCCGCGATCTTCCTGCTCGGCCTGACCGTGCTGACGCTCTACAGCCGCTCGGAGCGTACCCAGCGCCGGCAGATCGAGCACCTGGCCGGCATCGACGCGCTGACCGGCCTGCCGAACCGCACCGCGTTCGCCGCCCGGGTCGGCGACGCTCTCGACAAGAAGGGCGAGCTTGGCGCGGAGGCCGATCCGCCGACGGTCATCGTCGTCAACCTGGACGGGTTCCGGGACGTCAACGAACGGTTCGGCCATCGGATCGGCGACCTGCTGCTGATCGAGGCCGGCCGGCGCATCATCGCCATGGTCCGGGCCGAGGACACGGTGAGCCGGCTCGGCGGCGACGACTTCGCGATCCTGCTGGCGGACCGCCGCGAGCCGGACCGCCGCCTGGGACTCGACGAGGACCTGGCGAAACGCCTGCACGAGGGGTTCCTGGCGCCGTTCGCGCTGGACGACGTCACGGTCGACATCGAGGTGAGCGCCGGCGCGGCGACCGCCGAGCCCGGCGAGGACGCCACTGCCCTGCTGGTGCACGCGGACCTGGCGATGCACGGCGCGAAGAAGCGACGATCCGGATTCCGGAGATTCAGACCCGAGGAGGCCCAGGGGTACGCCGCGCGGATCACGATGCTGGGCGATCTGCGCCGGGCCCTGGAGCACGGCGAGCAGCTGACCCTGCACTATCAGCCGAAGATCGACCTGCTCGGCGGCGCTGTCGCCGGTGTCGAGGCCCTGGCCCGCTGGCACCACCCGGTCGAGGGCATGGTGTCACCGGCCGAGTTCATCCCGGTGCTGGAGACGACCAGCCTGATCCACGACTTCACCGACTGGGTCCTGACGGCGGCCCTGGCGCAGGCGCGGCGGTGGGACGACGCCGGGCGGGCGCTGCCGGTGTCGGTGAACATCTCCACCCGTACCCTCCTCGACCCGGGTTTCCCCGACCGGATGGCCGAGCAGTTGCGGACCGCGGGCGTCCCGGGCGAGCTGCTGTGTGTCGAGATCACCGAGTACACGGTGATGAGCGATCCGGGTACGACGATCGGGGCGCTGCGCCGCATCCGGGACCTGGGTGTGAAGACGTCCCTCGACGACTTCGGCACCGGCTACTCCTCGATGGCGTACCTGAAGACCCTGCCGTTGGACGAGCTCAAGATCGACCGTACGTTCGTCCGCGACATGATCACCGACGCCGGCAGCCTGGCGCTGGTCGAGTCGGCGGTCACGCTCGGCCACAGGCTGGGCCTGACCGTGGTGGCCGAGGGCATCGAGGACGCGGCCACCGGCGAGGCGCTCGCCGCGATCGGCTGCGACCTGGCGCAGGGCTTCCACTTCGCCCGGCCGCAGCCCGCCGGCGACCTGCCCGGCCTGCTGCTCACGCCTCGCCCATGACCAGCCCCTCGATGGTGTGCTTCTGGGTGATCGGGATCAGCTCGTCGACCACGGGGCAGCGCAGGTGGTCGCGGGCGGCGGCGGGCAGCGACTCCCAGTAGCCGTGTGTGACGGCCAGGTCGTGCTTGTCGCCGTTGCCGGCGCCGGGGGCGTCGACGCCGAGGACCAGGACCGGGCGCGGGTTCGCGGAGTGGTTCTGGGTGCCGCGGTGGATGGTCAGGGCCGAGCGGGCCGAGATGTCGCCGCGCTGAGGGAACTTGCGGACCGCCCGCTCCTGGTAGCGCGGGTACCGGTCCTTGGGCGGGAACATGCCGTGGTCGAAGTCGGGTTCGTGGTCGAACTGCGTACCCGGAGCGATCTCGAAAGGCCCCATGTCCTCGGCGGTGTCGACGGCCGTCAGGTTGAAGGCCAGGGAGTTGAGCACCCGCTCGGTCCGGGTGATCTCGGGCGCCGGGAAGTCGCGGTGCCAGGGCTGGTTGACCGCGCCGGCGAGCGGCACGTCGAAGCCCAGTTCGACGATCTCGTAGCCGGGGCCGAGCACCGCCTCGCTCACCCCCATCACCCACGGGTGGGTGACCAGGTCGGCGAACCCGCGCAGCTGCTCGGGGTGGATCTCGACGTAGTAGCGGTTGGGGCCGCGGCCGACCGCCCCGCCGGGACGTTCGAGCGCCTCGGCGAAGGCGACGTTGATGTCCTCGCGCATCCGGTCGGCCCACTCGGTGGTGAACGCGCCCTTCAGCGCGGTGATGCCGTCGGTGTAGATGGCGTCCCGTTCGGCTTCGAAGTTCGTCATGCCACCCATGTTGCAACGTGGCATGCAACGTGGCAAGTGGTAGATTGCCGCACGTGGCGGCCAATCTCCGACAGGTGGCAGACCGGGCCGGCGTCTCGGTCCGCACGGTGTCCAACGTGGTGTCCGGCTTCGCGCTGGTCGCGCCGGACACCCGCGAGCGGGTGCAGCGCGCCCTCGACGAGCTGGGCTACCGGCCCAACGCGGCCGCCCGCCACCTGCGCGGCGGCCGATCCGGCCTGGTCGCGCTGGTGATCCCCGAGATCGCGTCGCCCTACTTCAGCGAGCTGGCCGCCCACCTGGTGCGCGCGGCCGAGGCCCGCTCGTGGATGTTGCTGGTGCAGCAGACCGACGGCGACCCCGAGCGCGAGCGCCGGCTGTTCGACGGCGTCCGGGGCCAGACGGTCGACGGCCTGATCCTGAGCCCGTGGGCGCTGTCCCCGGCCGACCTGCGGAGAAATCCGGATGCCACCCCGATGGTGCTGCTCGGCGAGCAGGACGCCGACGGGCTGCTCGACCACGTCGCCGTGGACAGTGTCGCCGCGGCCGCCGACGCCACCCGCCACCTGCTCTCGCTGGGCCGGCGCTCGATCGCCGCGATCGGCGCCCAGCCCCACCTGCACAACGGCACGGCCGCCCGCCGCCTCCTCGGTTTCCGCCAGGCCCTGGCCGAGGCCGGTGTGCCCGCCGACCCGGCCCGGGAGATCGCCGTCGACCGGCTCCATCGCGCGGACGGCGCGGCCGCGATGGCCCGGCTGCTCGACCGCGGCGCCCCGGTCGACGCGGTGTTCTGCTTCAGCGATCAGCTCGCGCTGGGCGCGATGCATGCCGCGGCCGAGCGCGGGGTGCGGGTGCCGGAGCAGCTCGCGGTGGCCGGTTTCGACGACATCGAAGACGGCCGGTACGCCGGCCCGACGCTGACCACGATCTCCCCCGACAAGCAGGCCATCGCCGAGGCCGCCCTCACCTGCCTGGCTGACCGCCTGGCCCGCACCCCCTACACCGGCCCGGCCCGCCGCATCACGATCGACCACACCCTCCTGGTCCGCGGCAGCGCCTAACTTGCGCTCCGAGCCGTCACGCGCGAGGCGAACGACTGGGCTCGCGTCGTGCCGATCGGTTAGGCGAGGATGAGGCGGTGAGCGATGACCCGGTGACACCCACTCCCGTGGCGGCCGTGACGGTGGCGGCGGAGGTTCCGAACTCGCCCATCACCAAGATCCGTATCGAGACGCCCGGCGCGACGATCGAGGTCGAGGCCAAGGAGTCGCTCGACGTCGTGGCCCGCACCGCGCTCGACCTGTTCCACCGGGCCGGCGGCTGGCCCCAGGAGAACGTCCGGGCCGCCGGTTTCGCCACCGCCGAGCGGCGCGACTCGCCGGCGGCCCAGCCGAGCAGCATGCCCTGGGCCCCCGGCGCCTACCCGATCCAGTCGCCGTAGCCGGGTTCAGGGGAGGAAGACCCTCGGCCGGTCGCCGCGCGAAGCGGCTTGTTGAACAGGGTCGGTTCGGTGGTCGGGCCGCCGGGCCGGAGCACCTCACCGATCTCGAGCAGCGACCGTCCCTCGCGCAGCGCCCGGCGCACCTCGCCGTCCGGCGCCTCCGGGTCGGTCGTGCGCACGTGCAGCTCGGTGCCACGGCCACCCGGCGCCGCCCGCAGCCGCACCTACCGAGCCCCGGGGAAGTCAAACCTCCGGGCCGGCCACGCGAGGGTGTGTCGGCGACCAAGCTGGTGGTGAAGCTCTAGTTCCGGTAGCGGGAGGCGAGCTGCGCGCTCTGGCCGCCGAACGCCGCCAGGTCGGCCCCGAACACCGACTCCAGCAGCCCGTAGTCCTCGACCCCGGGCGCGCTGACGACCTCGCCGCGGTCCAGCCCGGCCAGCGCGGCGGTGACCACGTCGGCGGCGGACATCCGGGGCAGCGCCGACAGGTCCATGCCCTGCACCTCGTGGAACTCGGTGGCCACGATGCCGGGGCAGACCACGTGCACCTTGATCGGGGTGCCGGCCAGCTCGGCGTGCAGCGATTGCGTCATGGCGACGGTGTGGGCCAGCGTTCCGACGTAGACGGCCCGGCCCTGCCGCTCCGGGACCGGCGCGGTGGCCGAGAAGGCGAGCATACCCGCGACGCTGACGATCGTGCCGGCGCCGCGGGCCAGCATGCCGGGCAGCGCGGCCCGGGTCAGCAGGGTGGGCGCGGCCACCTTGACCTGGACCAGCTCACGCGCCTTGGCCGCGGGCAGTTCCCCGGTCGGCATGTAGTGGGCCAGCCCCGCGTTGTTGATCAGCATCGTCAGCGGCCGGGCCGCGCACAGCTCGGCGACCGCGTCGATGCCCTGGTCGGTGGCCAGGTCGGCCACCACGACCTCGACGTTCACGCCGCTCAGCGACCTGGCCAGCTCCGCCAGCCGGTCCTTCCGCCGGGCCACGACGATCAGGTCGTGCCCGGCCGCGGCCAGCCGTTCGGCGAACGCCCGGCCGATCCCCGACGACGCCCCGGTGATGAGTGTTTCGTTCATGAGATCAAAGATCCCGCGGGGGTACGGGCGGAGCCAGAGCCCCGATCAGCCCGGGTACCGGCAGAGCCCCCTCAGCACCCATTCGCAACCGATGGTTGCGCATCGGCCCGGGGCGGACTACCGTCACGTGCAACCAAAGGTTGCAGGAGGCTGGACATGGAGCTGGGCAGTATCGAGCGGGAGCTCTACATCGAGGCGTCGCCCGAGGTCGTCTTCGAGGTGGTCAGCAAACCCGAGCACGTCGCGCAGTGGTGGCCGGACGACGCGCGCTACGACCCCGTACCCGGATCGGTCGGCGAGCTCCGGTTCGGCGACCGCGACACCGGCCACGCCGTCGCGTTCACCGTGGTCGAGGCCGAGGCGCCGCGCCGGTTCTCGTTCCGCTGGACCCAGCCCGCCGGCGAGCCCGCCGCGGTGGGCAACTCGCTGCTGGTCACCTTCGACCTGGTCCCCTCGGGCGACGGGACGCTGGTGAAGTTCTCCGAGACCGGTTTCCGCGAGCGGGGCTGGGAGGCCGCGGTCCTCGAACACGAGTACCAGGACCACACCACCGGCTGGGACCACTTCCTGCCGCGCCTGGCGCCCTACATCGCCACGCTGGCGGCCCGGCCGTGATGACCGCGGTCGACGACGACCTCTGGTCCGCGATCGGCGACCCGACCCGGCGCCGGATGCTCGACCTGCTGCTGGTCGACGGCGCCGCCACCGCGACCACGTTGAGCCGGCAGTTGCCGGTGACCCGGCAGGCGGTCGCCAAGCACCTCGGCGTCCTCGACCGGGTCGGCCTCGTCACGACCACCCCGGCCGGGCGGGAGAAGCAGTACCGGGTGGACGACGTCCAGCTGGCTCGTGCCGTCGCCCAGCTGGCGTCGGTCGGGTCGGCCTGGGACGCGCGGCTGCACCGGATCAAGCGGATCGCCGAGGCGATCCAGAAGACTCAGGAGGAGAACGATGGCTGACATCCTGCACCGGATCGGGATCAAGGACACCACCCCGTCCCGCGTGTACGAGGCGCTGACGACCGTGGACGACCTCGCCGGCTGGTGGACCGCCGACACCAAGGGCAACGGTGACACCGGTGGCGTGCTGCGGTTCCGGTTCCCGCCGGTCGGCGGCTTCGACATGGAGGTGATCGAGACCAGCCCGGCCGAGAGCGTGGTGTGGCGGGTGGTCGACGGCCCCGAGGAGTGGATCGGCACCACCATCGACTGGAAGCTGCGCCAGGACGGCGATTACACCATCATCCTGTTCGGACACCGCGGCTGGCGCGAGCCGGTCGAGTTCATGCACCACTGCAGCACCAAGTGGGCGACCTTCCTGCTGAGCCTGAAGGACCTGGTGGAGACCGGCCAGGGAGCGCCCGCCCCGCGAGACCTTCAGATCAGCGACTGGCACTGAGGTCGGTGCCGGCCGGAACTTCTGGGCGGCGGTCGACGACCAACTGATACGGGTGGGACGGCGTACCTCATGGCTTCGAGGCGCCGCCCCACCCGGTTTCGCGCTCAGCCCTGGTCGGCGCCCTGCGCCGAGGCCTCCTGCGGCGAGGTCAGCGCCACGCCCGCCGGGGCCGGGGAGACCGGGATGCTCGCGGTGCGACGGCGGCGGCGGATGGTGGCGATCAGCACGTCGAAGGCGATGAAGGCGGCCAGCGGGACGCCGAACAATGGCAGGAAGTAGCCGACGGCCAGGATCATGGGTACGCCCACGACGATCGCCCAGGCCGGCAGCTTCTGCCAGGCGCCGGGCCCGACCGGCGGCGTGCCCACGATCGCCCGGCGGCCGGTGCGGGTCGGGCGCCGCTGCCACCACATGCGGTAGCCCCAGACGATGACGCAGATCAGGCCGAGCGCCAGCGCGGCCAGGACGATCTGGTTGGCCAGGCCGAAGAGGTCGCCCATGTGGGCGTAGATGCCGATCTGGGTGAGCTTGGCCATGAACGGCCAGTCGGCATAGTTGATCGTGTCGGTGATCTGGCCGGTGGCGCCGTCCACGGCGACCCCGTCGCGCCGCATCGGCCACCGGCCGTCCTGCTCGGTGACGCCCCACGCGGTCGCGTTGTCGCCGGGGACGGTGATCGCCACCGGTCCGTCGATGCCCGCGGCGGTCGCGGCCGGCCACACCTTGTCAATGGCGGCCGGGTCGACCGGGGTGTCGCCCGTGGTGGGGGCGCCGCCGCCGTGGTGGCCGCCGGCGGCCGGCGCCGCGGCGGCGGCGGTCAGCGTGGTGGACACCTCGGGGCGGCTGCCGTCCAGGGCGTCGACGGCGTTGCCGAAGTTCACGCCGGCGTAGTTCGACCAGGTCAGGCCGGTCGCCGACAGGAACAGCAGGCCGATCGAGAGCCACAGGCCGGTCGAAGCATGCCAGCCCCGGGTGCGGCGTACGCCCTTCTTCGCGCCGAGGTCGGGGCGCAGCATCCGCTTCCCGCGCTGCCGCCGGAACCACAGGATGACGCCGCCGAGCGCGATCACCCACAGCCAGCTCGCGGCGAACTCCGAGTAGAAGTAGCCGACCGTGCCGAGCTGGAGGTTGGTGTGCAGGTCGTCGAACCAGGTACGCAGCGGCGTGGTGGCCCACCAGGTGGTCATCTGGCCGGTGACCCGGCCGGTGTACTGGTTCACGTACACCGTGTGCTGGTGTTCCTCGTCGAGGTCGGGCGAGGTGAAGTCGACCTGGGTGGTGGTCTCGGGCCGCCCCGGCCGCACCCCGATCAGGTCGCCGGTGGGATGAACCGCGCGGGCCGCCGCGAGCTGCTGTGACAGCGGGATCGCCCGGGCGCCGGCCGGGGCCGACACGGTCAGCTCGTCGGCGTACACCGCCTTCTCGATCTGTGGCGTGAAGACGTACGCGATGCCGGTCAGCGCGGCCACCAGCAGGAAGGGCGCCACCAGGAGGCCGGCGTAGAAGTGCAGCCTCAGCAGCAGCTGCCCGAATCCGGACCGCGCAGGCGACATGGGGCTCCTCGATTCTCCGGCACAAGGTGATCGCTCCATCGGTCGTCGGAAGGCGTTCGTGAGTTCCCAGGAACTTTTCATCGGGTTCCGGACGACTGTTCATGGTGCGCGCAGAAGTGAAGACCGCCGGGGCCGTGGCCGGGGCGTCCGTGGCCGCCCAGATCGCGGCGCTGGTCGCGGGGGGCGCGGTGGACGACGCCGTGCTGCCCGGCCTCCCGAGCCCGGGCCCGGTCACCGAGTGGGCGCTGCCCGCGGTCACCATGCTGGCCAACGCCGCCGGTGTGCTGGCCGTCGGTCTGACCATCACGGCGGCGTTCCTGCTGCCGGGGGACGGGCCGAGCGTGGCCGCGCACGGCTGGGTGGCGTTGCGCCGGGCCGGCGCGGCGGCTCTGGTGTGGGCGGTCGCGTCGCTGGCGCTGGTCGTGCTGACCGTGTCCGACGTCCTGGGCGTGCCGGTCGCGCGGCTCAGCGGCGCCGCCGTGGTCAGCTTCGCGACCTCGATCTCCCAGGGCCAGGCGCTGCTCGTGCAGGCCGGCCTCGCGCTGCTGGTGGTCGTGCTCTCCCGGGCCGGTGTCTCGCGCGGGGTGGCCGCGGCCGCCGCTCTCACGGCGATGGCCGCGGTGCTGCCGCCCGCGTTCACCGGTCATGCCGCGTCGGCCGGCGACCACCAGCTCGCGGTGACGAGCTTGGCCCTGCATGTGTTGTCGGCCTCGGCCTGGGTGGGTGGTCTGGCCGGGCTGCTGACGGTACGCCGGCATCGGCGCTTCGCCGGCACGGCGGCCCGGTACAGCCGCCTCGCCCTGGCCTGCTTCGTCGTCGCGGCGGTCAGCGGGGTGGTCAACGCGGCGGTGCGCCTGGAGCACTGGCCGGCCCTGTGGACGTCGCGGTACGGCGTACTCGTCATGCTCAAGGTGCTGGCGCTGGTGGCCGTCGGCGTGGCCGGGGCAGCCCACCGCGGCCGCACCCTGCCTCGGCTGCGAGCCGGTGCCCCGTACGCCTTCCTGCGGCTGGCGGCCGGCGAGCTGGTCGTGCTGGGCGCCACGATCGGGCTGGCGGTGGCGCTGTCACGCAGTCCCACGCCGGACGAAGACCCGCTCGCCCGGCCCGACCCGCTGGTCGAGCTGCTCGGCTTCACCCCGCCCGGCCCGCCGAGCGCGGCGCGGATGTTGGGCGACCCGTTGCCGGACATGTTCTTCCTGACCGCGGCGGCCGCGGGCATCGCCTGCTACCTGATCGGCGTGCTGCGGCTGCGCCGGGCGGGGCACACGTGGCCGCTGAGCCGCACGGTGTCGTGGCTGGCCGGCCTGCTGCTGCTCGCCGCGATCACCTGCCTGGGCGTGGCCAAGTACGCCTACGTCCTGTTCAGCGTCCACATGGTGCAACACATGGTGCTGTCCATGGCGGTGCCGATCCTGCTGGTCGGCGGCGCGCCGGTGACGCTGGCGCTGCGGGCGTTGCGCCGACCGGCCGATCCACAGGTGCGCGGCGCGCGCGAGTGGCTGCTGGCGGTGACGCACAGCCGGGCCCTGCGAGGGCTGACCCATCCGCTGGTGGCCCTCGGGATCTATGTGGTCAGCCTGTACGGGCTCTACTTCGGCGGCTGGCTGGGCACGCTGATGCGGTACCACCTCGGGCATCTGGCCATGCTGGTGCACTTCGTGCTGGCCGGCTATCTGCTCTTCGGGGTGCTGATCGGGGTCGACCCGGGCCGCCGCCGCCTTCCGGCGCCGCTGTTGCTGGGCGTGCATTTCCTGGCGATGGCCGCGCACGCGTTCTTCGGCTTCGTGCTGCTCCAGTCCACCACGGTGATCGGGGCGGACTGGCCATCCGCAGCCCCGCCACCACCCTTTGACCTGGCTGAAGGCTGGTTTGCTGCCGTACACCCGGCCTGGGCCTCTGATCTGCTGACCGACCAGCGATTGGGCGCGGGGCTGGCGTGGGCGTTCGGCGAGATCCCGGGCGTGATCGTGCTGCTGCTGTTGGTGCGCCGGTGGATCCGGGCCGACGAGCGGGAACAGGCGCGGGTCGACCGTACCCTCGCAAAATCGGTTTTGCCGGGAACTTCGCGCGAGCTGGTCACGACCAACGGGCATGCGAACTCAGAAGCTGGCGACGATCATCCTGACCGCGACGCTCGCGAGCCTCGGCCTGACGGGTTGCGGTGACACCGGTGCCACGGCGGGCGGCACACCGGCGACCACACCGTCCGCCGGAGCGGTTGCCGCCTCGGCCCTGACCGTGAAGGACCCGTGGGTGAAGGCCTCGAAGGCCGGCGTGATGACGGCCGCGTTCGGGGTGCTGGTCAACGACACCGACGCCGACGTGACCGTGCGGGGCGCGGAATCGCCCGCCTCGCCGATGGAACTGCACGAGATGACCATGAAGGACGGCAAGATGATCATGCGGCCCAAGGAGGGCGGCTTCGTGATCAAGGCCAAGAGCACCCACGAGCTGGGGCCGGGCGGCGACCACCTGATGCTGATGAAGCCCGCGCAGGACATCGAGGCCGGCGACGAGGTCGCGTTCACGCTCGCGCTCGCCGGTGGGGCGAAGGTCGAGTTCAAGGCGATCGCCAAGCCGTTCGCGGGCGCCGGGGAGAGCTACGACCCGAGCATGCAGATGCCCTCGTCCGGCATGCCCATGTCCCCCATGGCGAAATGACGACCCGCCGTGGGCTGCTGGCCGGTGGCGCCGTCGCCGCCGGCCTCGGCGCCCTGACGACACCTTCTCCGGCTTCGGCTTCCGTTGATGTCGGCACGGCCATCATTCCCTTCCACGGCCCACGCCAGGCCGGGGTCACCCAGGACCCGCCCGCGCACGCCGCGTTCGTGGCCTTCACCCTGGCCGCCGGCACCGACCGGCGCGGGCTGGGCCGGATGATGCGGCTGCTCACCGACGACGCGGGCCGGCTGACCCAGGGCGTGCCGGCGCTGGGCGACACAGACGCGCAACTGGCCGTGCTCCCCGCCCGGCTGACCATCACGTTCGGCTTCGGTCCCGGCCTCTACCGGCGGGCCGGGCTCACCTCCCCGGTCGCCGACCTGCCCGCCTTCACCATCGACCGGCTCGAGAAGCGGTGGTCCGGTGGCGACCTGCTGCTCCAGATCTGCGCCGACGACCCGCTGACCGTGGCACACACCCAGCGCATGCTCATCAAGGACACCCGCCCGTTCGGGACGGTGCGCTGGGTGCAGCAGGGCTTCCGGCGCAGTCCCGGCGTGCAGGCGCCCGAGCACACCCAGCGCAACGTGCTGGGTCAGCTCGACGGCACCGCCAACCCGCGCGGCGCGGTCATGGACACCGCGGTGTGGAACCCCGACGGATCAACCACCGCGGTGGTACGCCGGATCCGCGCCGAGATCGAGAAGTGGGACCTGCTCTCGGTCACCGACAAGGAGCTGTCGGTCGGGCGCCGGATGGACACCGGGGCGCCGCTGAGCGGCCGGGCCGAGCACGACGAGCCCGACTTCGTCGCCCTGGACGCGTCCGGCCTGCCGGCGATGCCCGACTTCGCGCACGTGACCCGGGCCCACGTCACCGATCCGGAGCTGAAGATCCTGCGGCGGCCGTACAACTACGACGGCGCGCCGAACGCGGCCGGGCAGCCCGACGCCGGCCTGATCTTCGCGGCCTTCCAGCGGGACATCGCCCGTCAGTTCGTACCCATCCAGAAACGCCTCGCCGACAAGGATCTGCTCAACGAATGGATCACGCCGATCGGGTCGTCCGTCTTCGCCATCCCGCCGGGGTGCGCGCCCGGCGGCTGGATCGGCGAGCAGGTGCTGTCGTGAGGCGGGCCCGCGCCGCGGCCGGGCGCGCGGCGGTCGGGCTGGCCGCGGTGGTGGCGGTCCTCCTGCCGGGCACGCCGGTCTGGGCCCACACGTCGCTGGTGTCGGCCGACCCGGCCAAGGACGCCACGCTGGCCAAGGCGCCGTCGGCGGTGACGCTGGTCTTCTCGCAGAGCCTGAACCCGGACTTCACCACGATCGTGGTCAGCGACACGGCCCGGCGCCGCGTGCCGGCCGCCCCGCCGTCCATCCAGGACGGCGCCGGAACCGTTGCGCTGAGCGGGGCGCTGACCAACGGCGCCTACACGGTCGCCTATCGCGTGGTGTCCACCGACGGGCACACCGTGCAGGGCTCGTACGTCTTCACCGTGGCCGACCCGGCCCAGCCCGCAGCCGTGACGCCGTCGGCGGCGGCCGCCGCTCCCCCGGCGCCCGCGGACCGCGGCCGGCCCGCGCTCGTTGTGGCCGGGCTGGCGGCGCTGGCCGTCGTGCTGGCCGCCGCGGCGTGGTGGCTCGTCATGCGCAGGCGAGCGGCGGCCGGCCGCCCGCCCACGCCCGCGTAGGGACGCGGGACCTCGCGTGCCGGAAAACGGTCAGCGGGGCTTGCTGCCGGCGACCGCCCACATGGTCAGCACGAGCAGGAACGTGCCGTCCGCGGCGGCCTGCTCCACGACCTCGAAGAGAGCGTCGAGCCGCTCGCCCAGCGCCCCGGCCATCGCCGAGGTCCGCTGCAACGGAACCAGCCGGGACGCGGCGGCCACGTCGGTGTGGACGACCGTGATCGGCTCGGCCCGGAGGTCGGTCAGGCCGGCCCGCACCATGCGGCGGCGGAGGGTACGGCCGGAGGACATCGCCTCGGCGGCCCGGAGGGCCGACACCGCCTTGATCGCTTCCCGCACCACGTCGCTGAAGCCGGCCGGGGAGCCGTCGACCAGCAGGCTCTCGAAGTCGGTGTCGATCAGGCACAGGCGGCCGCCGGGGCGCAGCACACGGGTCATCTCGGCCACGGCGCGGTCCGGGTCGGTCAGGTGCTGGAGGACGCGCTCACTGCGTACCCCATCGAACTGGCCGTTCTCGTAGGGAAGGTCGCACACGTCGCCGACCTCGTACTTGACCCGGCTGCCGTCGTGCCCGCGGGTGGCCTCGGCGACCGCGTCGGCCGAGAAGTCCACGGCCGTCACCTCGGCGCCGGGCAGCAGGGCGGCCAGCTCGCGGGCGGCCTCGCCGTTGCCGGAACCGGCGTCGAGGAGGCGCAGCTCCCCCGTTCCGAGCTCCCACAGGTCGAGGGCGGTGGCGCGCACCCGGGCGATGTCCGGCGAGGCGGCGGCGATGGCCAGGTAGTCGCGGAGGTACTGCGGCTGGGCCTTGTCACTGAACGTAGGCATGCTCACGGCAAGACCGAACGGCCAGGCGTCGCCCGCGTTCAATCGTTGGGCAAAAACCCTTGATCGCTGCACTGTCGTGCCCCTTCACGGAACGCATCCTCGACCGGGTGCGCAGCGCTTCACCGTCCGCTGACCGCCGGGCTTCCGCGACCGGGCCCCGGCCCGGTCGCGGAGCGCTGCGGGCCGTAGATTCGTCGGCGTGCCGGACGATCATCAGGACCGTTCCCGGCGGCACGCCCGGGTCGCCGGTGCGCTGGCCGCGATGAGCGACGCCGAGGTCGGCACGCTGGCGGCGGCGGCGGAGGGGCGGGCCGGCGGCGTCGGCGGGCACACCGGCACAATCGAGGTCGGCGGGGTGCCGGTGTTCGTCAAGAACGTGCCGGTGACCGCGCTCGAGCTGGCGCACCGGCACAGCACGGCGAACCTCTTCGGCCTGCCGATGCACTACCACTACGGCATCGGGTCGGCCGGGTTCGGCGCCTGGCGTGAGCTCGCCACCCACGAGCTGACCACCGGGTGGGTGCTGTCCGGGGCGTTCGCCGGGTTCCCGCTGATGTACCACTGGCGGGTACGGCCACACCCGCCCGAGCCGGTCGACGTGGAGCAGTGGGACGAACACTGGCACCGCTCCCCCGCCATCCGGCGGCGTCTGGTGGCGCTGGCCGAGGCGCCCGCGGTGGTGACGCTGTTCCTGGAGCTCCTGCCGTACACCATGGATCGGTGGCTGACCGAGCGCTCTGCCGACCCGGAGTGGGCCGACGCGGGGTCGACCGGCGCGGGGTCGACCGGCGCGGAGTCGGCCGGCGCGGAGTGGGCCGACGCGGAGTTGCGGCGCGGCGCGGCGTTCATGCGATCGCACGGCCTGCTGCACCTCGACGCGCACTTCCACAACCTGCTGACCGACGGGCATCGGGTCTATTTCGCCGACTTCGGGCTGGCGCTGCACGAGGGCTTCGACCTCGACGCCGAGGAGGCCGCGTTTCTGGAGCGGCACCGCGGCTACGACGCCGCCTACGTCCGCGCGCACCTGCACCACTGGCTGGCCCGGCACGACAAGCCGGCGATCGCCCGGAACCGGGACGTCGCGGCCAGCACGCTCGACTTCTGGCGCCGGCTCGAGGCGGACCGCCGGACCCCGTACCCCGCCGAGCAGATCGACCGGGCCGCGGATCAGTAGAAGCCGGCCTGCTCGGCCGCCAGTTCGGAGCGGATGACCTCGAGCAACCGGCCGATCCAGTTGGTGCCGCCCCGGACCCAGTAGGCCGAGTCGTGGTCGCTGTAGATGATGCGGGCGTCGCCGGTGGCCAGCAGGGTTTCGCCGAGCGCGGGGTGCTGGACGTACTTCGCCCGCATCAGCGCCGCCATCACCGCGAGCCGCGCCACCGGCCAGTTGTCGCGGCGCGGCGCCTCCTTGGCCAACTCGGCCGCGTCGTGGACGCGCGGGGCGACGGCGATCCGGTTGTGCGTCTCCTCGTCGCTGGTCGACAGGGCCCAGTAGGCGTGGGTCACGGTCGGATAGGTGTGGCCGTCGACCGTGATGACGGCCGCGTAGTCGTTCTGCAGCACCTGGATGCCGGGGTCGGCCGGCCAGCCGTTCGGGTAGTAGTGCCGGGACAGCGTCAGGGTGGCCCGCTCGGCCTGCTCGGGGCCGTCGGCGGGAACGCGAGCCGTCCACTCGGCGATGCCGCGGCCCCGCTTCCGGAAGTACTCGACCGCCCGCTCGTCCCCGTCGATCAGGGCCTTCAACGGCTGGTCCTTCCGGTCCATGTCGCCGAGGGCGTAGACCCGCAGGTGCTCGGGGATGGCCAGGTAGCGGTCGCGGACGGCGAGGCGGTTCGCCTCGGTCGGGTCGCCCAGGTACGTCTCCACCGCCATCAGGCACCGGCCGGTCGAGTCCGGGCGGTCGTTGAGCCGGTCGATCTCGTCGGCGACCTCACCGACCAGCATGTCCGCGTCGAGCCAGCCCCGCGGCTCGGCGAACCGCCAGGTGCCCACGTGATGGGCCGACGCGAGCCCGCCCTCGTCGAGCGAGGTGGCGACCCGGCCGTTACGCAGTTCTGCTTGCAGCCCGTCCAGATCGGTGAGGCCGCTGCCGGTGTCGATCGCGCCGTCGGCGTAGACGACGAGATCGGAGAGCAAGTAGTGCCCGCCGTTGCGGATGAAGACAGGCCGCCAGATGCCTTCGACCCGCAGGCCGTCGACGTCGCGATAGGTCCGCCGGGACATGGTCACCGGCTCACCGTAGTCGGCTGCCCGTTAGGGCAACTGCGGCTGCCTTCATGCGAGTGCTCCCGGACTACCTCCGTCCCGGAAGCGGTCCGACCCTGGAGTCAGTGCACGCTCGAGAGAGCGAGGTCGGCGATGCGGGAGAACACTCAGGACCAAGAACCGGAACGCTCGGCTTCGCCTGCTTCCCGAACTCACGGCGGCCAGGCGCCCGAATCGGTGGCGGAGGCGCGCGGCGCACCGGCACGAAGGCCGTTGAGCCTGGGCGCCGCACAACGAATCCAGTCCGCCGCGGGTAACCGGGCGCTGGCGGGCATGATCGCTCAGCGCCGCGCGACCGCTCAAGCGCCGGCCGCCCCGGCGACCGAGAGCTCGGTCCAGCCCGCCGACCAGGTCGCGGAGCACGACACCACCACACCGGCCCAGCGTCTGGCCGGGCCCGAAGCCGCCGCCCCGCCGGAGGACCCCGCCACCGCCGGCGTTCATAATCCGGGCACAGAGAGAACGAACGTTCTTTCTCTCTCGGCGGACACGGGCACCGCGGACACGGGCACCGCGGCCGCGCCGCCGGCTCCGGTGCAGCGCCTGTCAGAACCGCCCACCTCCGCGCCCCCAGCGGTGCCGGTGCAGCGCCTGTCACGGCCGCCGGCCACGGCGTCACCGAAGTTCGCGGCGCTGAAGTCGGACGTGAAAGGTAAGCAGAACACCCTCGCCGCCCACCCACCACCGGCGTCGAAGGCCAACGCCGCCCAAGCCGCCGCCAAGCCGCCCGCCGATGACAAGCAGGCGCAGGGCAAGGCCGCGAACGCCGAGAAGATGAACGCCGCCCAACCCGGCGCGTTCGACAAAGCCGCGTTCATCGCCGCGGTCAACAAAGCCATCGCCGACCAAGCGCCCAAGAACTTGGACGAGGCCGACACCTTCGGTGACTCCGGCAAAGCCGACGCGGTCAAAGGCCAGGTCCAGGGGCAGGTCGGGCAGGGTAAGGAACAGTCGGCCAAGCAGATCGAGACCACCACCAAAGCCGCCCCCGACACCTCCGCGGCCAAAGAAAAACCGGTCACCCCGCTGGCCAAAGACCCACCCCCGGCGAACCCCGGCGCACCCAACCCGGACAACGCGGTCCCCGACAAAGCCCCCGCCGCCGCAACCGACTTCTCCGCCGGACCGGCCCAGGTCAACCAGGAGATGGCCGGCGCCCAAGTCACCGAGGAGCAACTCGCGAAGTCGAACGAGCCGGAGTTCACCGGGGCCCTCAAGGAGAAGAAAGCCGGCGAACAGCACGCCGCGACCGCACCCGGGCAGGTGAGGGCGGCCGAGAACCAAACGCTGAGCGATGCGAAGGCGGACGCGAAGGGGACCGCCGCCGGGTCGGTCGAGGCCATGCGCGGGCAGAAGGCTGCCGCCAACAACGCGGTCGGGCAGGGCCAGCAGGGCGCCCAAGGCAAGGACGAGTCGAAACGGGCGCAGGTCACCGCGAAACTGCAGACCGTCTTCGACGCCACCCAGAAGGACGTCGAGAGCATCCTCACCGGCCTGGACAAGAAGGTCGACGACGCGTTCAGCTCAGGTGAGAAGCAGGCTAGAGACTCGTTCACCGCTGAGCACAAACGGAAGATGGACGAGTACAAGGACAAGCGGTACTCGGGTTTCACCGGGAAGCTGAAGTGGGTCAAGGACAAGTTCGCCGGCCTCCCGGACGAAGCGAACCAGATCTTCGTCACCGCCCGGCAGGGTTACGTCACCAAGATGCAGGGCGTCATCTCCAATGTCGCCGACGTCATCGGCGGGGAACTCAACCGGGCCAAACAGCGCATCGCCACCGGCCGCCAGCAGTTGCAAGCCGAGGTCCAGAAACTGCCCGCCGACCTGCAAGCCGTCGGTAAAGAAGCGGCCGGGGAGTTCTCGGGGAAGTTCGACGAACTGACCGAGTCCGTGGACGCCAAGGGCAAGGAACTCGTCCAGACCCTGGCCACCAAGTACAACGAAGCGTTGAAGTCGGTTGATGCGGAGATCGAGGCCGAGAAGGAGAAGAACAAAGGCCTGATCGCCAAGGCCGTCGACGCCGTCAAGGGCGTCATCGACACCATCCTCAAGCTCAAGGACCTCCTCCTCGGCGTCCTGGCGAAGGCCGCCCAGGCGGTGATGGCCATCCTGAAGGACCCGATCGGCTTCCTCGGCAACCTGGTCTCCGCCGTCGGCGCCGGCCTGAAGGCGTTCATGAACAACATCGGGTCGCATCTGAAGAAGGGTCTGATCGGCTGGCTGCTCGGCAGCATGGCCAACGCCGGCATCCAGCTCCCCGACAAGTTCGACCTGCGCGGCATCCTGTCCATGATCGCGTCCCTGCTCGGCCTCACCTGGGGTGCGATCCGCGGCCGGATCGTGCAGAAGGGCGTTCCCGAGCAGGCGATGACCGCGGTCGAGGCCGGTGTCCCGATCGTGGCGAAACTCCAGTCCGGGGGTGTGGCCGGCGCCTACGAGGAGATCAAGGACCAGGTCGGCGACCTCAAGGAGAACCTGCTCGGCAAGATCTCGCAGTATCTGATCCCGACCGTGCTGATCGCCGGCATCACCTGGATCATCAGCCTGCTCAACCCGGCCAGTGCGTTCATCAAGGCCTGCAAGATGATCATCGACATCGTCACGTTCATCATCGACCGCGGCGCCCAGATCATCGAGTTCGTCAACGCCGTCCTCGACGCGGTGATCGCCATCGCCGGTGGCGGCGCGGGCGGCGTACCCGCATTGATTGAAGGGGCCCTGGCGAAGTCGATTCCGGTGTTGATCGGGGCGCTGGCCGCGATCCTGGGAATCGGTGGCATCGCCACCAAGGTCAAATCCTTCTTCCAGGCGTTGTCGAAGCCGGTGATGAAGGCCGTCGACTGGATCGTCGGGAAGATCGTCAAGCTGGGCAAGGCCATCTGGGCCAAGCTCAAGGCCAAGGCGAAAGGCAAGGGCAAGGACGGCAAGACCGGCCCGGACGGCAAGGCCGACCCAGCGGCGATCCGCGCCGGAGTCGTTCAGGACCTGCGTACCCGCGCGCCCGACGGAACCGAGGCCTCGAAGGTGCGTGCGGCCGCCACCGCCGTCTACGGGATCTGGCAGCCACGCGGCCTGAAGAAGCTCGAGGTCATCCACCGCACGTCCGGCAAGCCGGGGTACGACGTCTACGTCACGGCCAGCCCGCGCACCAAGGTGTACGACGTCGACGTGAACCTGGAAGCCGACCCGCGCACCGGGCAGGGTCACTTCGACGAGACGCAGCCGTTCCGCATCCCGCAGGACGTCCAGCTCGACCAGAACATCGCCACCCGGGCCCAGGGATCGCTGTCCTGGCCGCAAGACCTGGGCAAGCTCCGCGTGGTCCGCAGCGCGCGGCAGTACAGCGGGTCCTGGTACTACGCCGAGCACGACGATGGCACCAAGTTCATGTCGCGCCGCGAGCTGGACCGTGCGCTCAAGGCGAAGGGTACGCCGACCGATTCCAAGGGGTTGGGCCAGCACGCCGAGGTCGTAGTCATGGAGGCTCTGAAGGGCCACCTGCCCGAGGCGGAGCAGTTCAAGCAGACCTTCGACTACTCGCCGCTCTGCTGGTTGCAGATGAACGTCACGCGCAGCCCCTGCCCCTCGTGCGCCCCGGCGATCATCAGATACCGGGACGAGGCCAAGGCCCGGAACTGGGACATGAAGGTTCGAGTCTCGGCGGTCTCCCTCTGGCACACGTCGCCGACCGACAGCGCCGCCGGCGAGGCGGCCGTCCATCAACTGCAGGCGGCGGGCATTACGGTGACGGTGCACCAGTTCACCAAGGAACAGACCGAGAAGCTCGCCGCCGAGGACCCGAAGCTGGCCGCGCTGCTGGCGGCCCGGGCTGACGAGCTTATCGACGTCATCCTGGGTGGCTGACCCCATCGGGACTCAAACAGAGGAGATGCCTTGCCCACGCTCAACGTCGTGCCGCGCGACAGCGTGTCGTTCGAACGCTTCGACGAGCTTGCCACCGGGTACGGCTGGCAGCTCGACCAGGACTCCGTGGCCGCCGCGCGGATCGCCGACGCGTCGCCGGAGTGGTCGTGGACGGTGGACGGCGGGACGGTGACGCTGGTGCAGGACAGCGCCCTGAAGCGGCCGTTCCTGATCGTCGACGCCGACGACCCGCAGCCGATCGCCGACCGAATCACCCGCGACGTGCCGTGCTTCACGCTCCCCGAGATCGTCGAGACGGTGACGTCAGCCAGCACGCCGGAGGAGCGGATCTCGGCGTTGCGCCTGCTGGGCGCGGCAGCGCCGGCCCAGATCGACCAGACCATCGTGGACGCGATCCAGGACAACGCCGCGCGCTCCGAGCCTCGGGTACGTCTCGCGGCGGTGTCCGCCTCGAGCCGGCTGCGGTGGCCGGTCCTGCGGCCGGTGGTCGCCCAGGTCAGCGAGAGCGACGAGAGCGAGGCGCTTCGCGCGGGCAGCTCGAACATTCTCGGCCTGACCCGCTGGGACCGCGGGTAGGCCGGGACAGCTTTCCGAACGAAACATTTCCATCGGTCTCCGCGCGGTCTAGCATCGGCGGCTGTGAACAAACTGAAAGCGGTTGTACCCCTGGTCATCGCCGGGTTAGTCACGGCAGCGGCGGCGAGCCCGGCAAGTGCGGCCCCATCCCTTCCCGACGATCTGCGTCAGGTGCAGGTGCGCCAGTCGCTGCTCGGCACCCACACCTGGTACCAGCAGCTCTACCAGGGCATTCCGGTGCTCGGCGGTTACTACGCCACGCACACCGAGAAGAACGCCAAGGCTCCGGTCGTCACCGACGGCCGCAAGCAGGTCACCGGCCTGGCCACCCGATCGGCCGGGATCTCCGGCGACCGGGCCAAGTCGGCGGTCGCGGGCCGGCTCAAGCGGCAGCCGGCCGGCGCCCAGCTGATGGTCGTGCCGGGCAGCCCGGCCAAGCTGGCCTGGGTGACGCTGACCGCGTCGCCCGGCGGCACCGTGCGGTCGGTGCTCGACGCGAGCTCCGGCGCGCTGCTCAAGGAGGAGCGCACGATCCGCCACGCGGACGGCAAGGGGCGCGTCTTCGACCCCAACCCGGTGGTGAAGTTGCAGGACGAGTCGCTGGACGACCAGGACGACGCGGCCGCGGCGATTCCCGCGAAGGCGTACCGGAACGTGACGTTGACCCACCTCAACCGTGGGAAGACCACCCTGCAGGGCGCGTACGCGAACAACATCAGCGCCAATGCGGTCACCTCGCCGCGGCGGGTGTACAAGTTCGACCGGGAGAACGATCACTTCGAAGAGGTGATGGCGTACTACAGCTTCACCGAGACGCAGAAGTACATCCACAACCTGGGCTTCTCCGACGTCAACAACGAGCCGCAGGACTTCCGGACCACCGGGTTCGAGGACGACAACTCGTACTACGACGACTCGGACGACTCGATCACCTTCGGCACCGGTGGCGTGGACGACGCCGAGGACAACGAGGTCATCTGGCACGAGTACGGCCACGCGATCCAGGCCGACCAGGTGCCCGACTACGGTCTGTCCGAAGAGGCCGGCGCGATCGGCGAGGGCTTCGGCGACTACTGGGCGGTGACCATGTCGCAGGCCACCAGCCGCGACACCCGGGTCACGCCGTGGGCCTGCGTGATGGACTGGGACGCCACCTCGTACACCTCGGACGAGCCGCACTGCCTGCGTCGCACCGACGGCACCAAGGTCTACCCGGCCGACCTGGACGGCGAGGTGCACGACGACGGCGAGATCTGGTCGCGCGCGCTCTGGGACATCAACTCCTCGCTCGGCCGGCGCAACGCCAATCGGGTGATCCTCGAGGCGCACTTCTACTTCCCGCCGGACACCGACATGCCGACCGCGGCCAACCTGACCGTGATCACCGCCCGCGCGCTCTACGGCGCCGGTGCGGCCGCCAAGGTCAAGGCCGCCTTCCAGAACCGCGGCATCCTCTAACCGAACGCCAGTGAGGGCGACGGCGGGATGAACGACGGGTAGCCGCTGTCGCGCGCAGCCGTATGCAGGGTGCGCGCGACGGCGGTGACCACCCGGGACTCGACCGCGTGGCCGACGTGGTCGGACGGGTCCCGGGGATCGTTCGCGATGCCCGCCGCCACCACCGCGGGCGTGAACCCGACGAACGTCTCGGTGGCGTTGTCCTCGGTGCTGCCGGTCTTGCCCGCCACCGGGTGACCGTCGAAGATCCCGGCGACCTGCGGCGCGGTGCCACCGTCGCACTGGTGCCAGGCGCTCTGTTCGCCGACCGGGCAGCGCGCGGCGTCGGCCGCGGCCCGGGCCACGTCCGGCGGCAGGGCCTGCCGGCAGTCGTCGGCGACCGGCACCTTCGCTCCGCGGGCGTCGGTTATCGAGCTGACCGGGGTGGGCGGGCAGTACTTGCCGTCCGCCGCGATCGTGGCGTAGGCCGAGGCCAGCTCGAGCGGTGTCGTGTCGGCCACGCCGAGGGTGAACGACCCCCAGCCGTCGGGTGCGGCCGCGAGCCGCGCGTCGGCCGGCGCCGAGAACGAGATGCCGAGGTTCTTCGCCTGCGCCACCGCCGCGGCCGGTCCGACCTGCTCCTCCAGGTGCACGAAATAGGTGTTCACCGACCGGCCGAACGCGTTCCACATGGTTCGCGGCCCGTCCATCCAGGCCGGGTTGCCGTTGCCCGGGCAGTACCGGCCGCCGCAGTTGCCCGGCCCGTCGTCGGACCAGGGCGTGACCAGCCTGGCCGGCGCGTCGAACCCGGTGTTCAGCGGCATCCCGGCCTGGAGCGCCGCCAGCATGGTGAACAGCTTGAAGGTCGAGCCGGACGGGTAGCCGTGCACCCCACCGCCGCCGCTGATCAGCGGGTCGACGGTCTCGCCCTTGGCCGTGCCGAAGCGGCGGTTGACCGCCAGCGCCAGCACGTGCCCGGTGCCGGGCTGCACGACGGCGATCGGCAACGCCTTGCGGTTGCCGTTCGAGTAGACCGTGCGGGCCTGCGCGGAAGCCGCTTTCTGCACCGCCGGGTCGAGGGTGGTGACGATCGAGTAGCCGCCGGTGCGCAGGTTGCCGAGACGCGGCTGGGCGGCCCACCACCGTTGCAGGTAGTCGCAGAAGAAGTCGGTGCACCCACTGGCCCGGGCCGTGCCGGTGAAGGTGAGTTTCCGGGCGGCCGCGGCCGTCGCCTGGGTCTGGGTGATCATTCCGGCCCGGACCATCGCGGCCAGGACGTAGAGCTGGCGGGATCGCGCCTGAGCGCGGTCGCCGGTGACCGGATTGTCGGAGTCGGGCGACTGGAGGACGCCCGCGATCAGGGCGGACTGGGCGAGAGTGAGCTTCGCCGGCGAGACGCCGAAGAAGCGCCGGGCGGCGGCGTCGATCCCGTAGGCGCCGTCGCCGAAGTAGGCGATGTTCAGGTAGTTCTCCAGGATCTGCTGCTTGCTGAGCTGCTGCTCGAGCTCGACCGCGTATTCCGCCTCGCGCAGCTTGCGGGCCGCCGTGTCCGCCGTCGCGGACGCCCGCTCGGCCGGCGTCAGCGCCGGGTCGTCCTTGAGCGCGTTGCGCACCAGCTGCATGGTCAGCGTCGACGCGCCCTGACCGGCGTGGCCCGAGCCGGCGTCGGCGACCAGCGCCCGCAGCACGCCCCGCGGGTCGACGCCGCCGTGCTGGTAGAACCGGGCGTCCTCGGCCGCCACGATCGCCTGTCGCATGACCGGAGCGATGGCCGCCAGGGCGACATCGTGGCGGTCCTCGTCGTAGAAGGTCGCTATCAGGGTGTGTCCGTCGGCGGCGTAGACCCGGGTGACCTGATCCGTGACCGGGTCGAGCACCTGCTGCGGGAGGGATGGCCGCCGCACCCGGGTGACCGCGCGGGCCGCCAGGCCGACGGGCACGGCCGCCGCGACGGACAACACGGTCACCAGGATGAGCAGGCCTCCGAGCCTGGCCAGAGCACGCATGCTCCCAGGCGTACACCCGGAATCTGAGATCTGGCTGTCAGTTGATCGCCTCGGCGAACAGCCGGCCCAGGTTGGCGGTGCCACCGGCGACCAGTGCGGTCTTGCCGGCCAGGGGCTTGTCGGTAGTCATGAGATCGGCTTTCCCCGCGGGTCAGGCCCGATCCGCGCCCGGAGTTGCGGTGCTAGCGCCGATAGTTGCGGGGGCTCATGCCGTACTCCCGCCGGAAGGCCGCGGCGAACTGTCCCGGGCTGAGGTAGCCGCAGGTGATGGCGATCTGCTGCACGCTCTGCCCGGTGCCGCGGAGCAGCTCGGCGGCGCGGCGCATCCGCAGCCGGGTCAGGTAGCGGTGCGGGGTCATCCCGGTGGCCTGGCTGAACATCCGCAGGAAGTGGTACTTGCTCATCGCCGCTTGCGCGGCCAGGTCGTCCAGGGTCAGGTCGTCGCCGAGCCGAGCGTGCAGAAGGTCGATCACCGAGGCGAAGTCGCCGGTCCGTCCCTCGGCCGGCGGGCGGGCCAGGTGCATCGTCATGGCCTGCGCGACCGAGTCGGCGTACAGCGCGGGCGCGCCCTCCCGCAGGGCCCGGGCCAGGACCCAGGCCGACGCGGTGATGTAGGGGTCGTTCAGGTCGAGCGTGTCCATCGGGGCGGCGCCCGCGGGGATCAGGTCGGCGGCCAGGCGCAGGTGCAGCGACTCCAGCGGCGGCCCGGCGTGCGCCCGCCAGCGCAGCCGATCGGTCTTGCCCGGCACCGTGACGCCGACCGAACCCGGCCGATACACCGCACGCCGCCACGACCGCCCCTGCCGGCTCTCGATCTCGTAGTTGCCGCCGGTCACCAGCACGAGCAGCAGGTCGGTCCGCGCCGAGGTGGCGAACTCGGCCGTCGGCGGGTCGCGGTAGACCTCGGCGTGGACCGATCGCCAGCCCAGGTGGTCACTGGACCGCAGCAAACGTGAGGGCAGCATCCCTCGATGGTGCCATCGGATCGAGCACCGGCCGACCGAAGTGGTAGCCCTGCGCCAGCCGGTAGCCCAGGCGGTGCAGTTCGGCCGCCTGCTCGGCGGTCTCCACCCCCTCGGCCACCGTGGCCAGGCCGAGCCCGTTGCCGATGTCGATCAGCGAGGAGGCGATGACCGCGTGCCGACCGGCCTTGGTGACGTTGTCGATGAACGACTTGTCGACCTTGAGGATGTCCACCGGCACGCTCTGCAGCAGACCCAGCGACGAGTGACCGGTGCCGAAGTCGTCCAGCGCCACCTGCACGCCCTGGGCCCGGATCTGGTGCAGCGCCTCGACCGCGCGGCCACCGGTGAAGACGGCGGTCTCGGTGACCTCGATGGCCAGGGCCGAGGCGGGCAGCCCGCTCGTGGCCAGCGCCTCGCGCACGGTGTCCGGGAAGCCGGGCTGGGCGAGCTGGCGGGCCGACACGTTCACGCTGATCTTCGGCGGCGCCGCCGGACCGTGCTCCCGGCGCCAGCCCGCGGCCCGCAGGCAGGCGGTACGCAGGATCCACGCGCCCAGCTCGACGATCAGGCCGTTGCGCTCGGCCACCGGGACGAAGTCGTCCGGGCCGACCAGGCCGCGTTCCGGGTGCTCCCAGCGGACCAGCGTCTCGACCGCGGCCAGCCGGCCCTCGGGCAGCGTCACGATCGGCTGGAAGACCAGCCGGAACTGCTCGGCGTCGAGGGCGGCCCGCAGTTCGGCGCCCAGCCGCGCCTCGGCGCCGGCCCGCTCGTCCAGGCCCGGCTCGTACGCCCGGTGCCAGGCGCCCTCGTGCTTGGCCGCGTACATCGCCACGTCGGCCCGGCGCAGCATCTCGACCGGGTCGTCCAGGCCGGCGCCGTCCGCGCTGCCGATGCTGGCCGAGGCCAGCAGGTCGTGCTCGCCCACCCGGATCGCCTCGTGCAGCGTCCCGGCCAGCCGGTCGACCACCACCGGCAGGTCGCCGGGCCGCGCGTCCGGCAGCAGCACCGCGAACTCGTCGCCGCCCATCCGCGCCACCACCGAATCGGGGTGCACGGCGTTGCGCAGCCGCCCGGCCAGGACGGCCAGCAGGCGGTCGCCGACCGCGTGCCCGAGGTCGTCGTTGATCTCCTTGAAGCCGTTCAGGTCGAGCAGCAGCACGGTGGGGCGGCCGCCGGCCAGCGCCTCGCGGACCGCCTGCTCGAACCGGCGGCGGTTGGCCAGGCCGGTCAGGTCGTCCCGCATGGCCAGGTCGGCGAGCTGGCCGGACTGCCGCTGCACGGTCGCCACGAAACCGGACATCCGCCCCACGACCAGCAGGAACAGCACGATGCCACAGGCGCCGACGGCCCACCGGGCGAGCTGCTCCGCCCCGACCGACGGGACGAACAGCAGCCCGGGCGCCAGCACCGCGGTGATCGCCAGCAGGACGAGCCGGCGCCGGGTCATCCGCACGTCCGGCTCTTCGCCGGCCACGGAGCCACGCATCGAGGGGTGCAGCGCGGCCGCGGCCCAGCACACGTAGGAGATCAGGAACCCGGCGTCCAGGACGGAGGGTTGCTGATCGGAGTAGAGCGACAGCACCGCGAAGGTGACGTCGGAGGCGAGCAGCAACAGGGTGGCCAGGCCGAGCAGGTGCGAGCTGGGCGAGCCCTTCCGCCCGTTGGTGGCCAGCCCGGCCAGCAGGAAGAGCATCATCGTGTCGCCCGCCGGATAGGCCACGCCGATCAGCCGCTCCAGCGTCGAGGCGTCCGAGTCGGCGGCGATCGGCTGGATCACGAAGATCCACAGCATCAGCCCGAGACTGGTCGCCACGATCGAGGCGTCGACCAGCCCCGCCCCGGTCCGGCGCTGCCGCACCAGCATCAGCAGACCCACGACCATCATGGGGTACGCGCTGAGATAGAACGCGTCGGCCAACGAGGGGTACGGCTCCTGATGCAGCACGTGCTCGTAGAACTCGTAGGTGAGGTCGCCCAGCACCCAGACGAAATTCCCGGCCGCGAACCACCACCACATCGCCGCGCGCTCCGGCCGGTGGATCCGGATCCCGGCCACGATCGCACCGACCGAGGCCAGCCCGATCACGTCGTAGGCGATATCCTGGGGCAGCCCGTCGGCGAGCAGGCACCACCCACCGATGGCGAGCAGACCCACCGCCAGCCACCCCAGCCACACTCGCCCGTACCGCACATGGGTGCCATCGGCAGCGGACCGTCAAACCTGAGCGACCGGCACGCCCAGCCGGTCGAGCGGCCGTCGCCGCAGTGACGCCCGCCACCACGAGGTGTCGTGCTCCGGCCTCGCGGAAGTTCGCGGCGAGCGGGCCCCGCGGGCGGTGCTCGCCACCTGATCTGCCGTCGATCAGGCCCGGACGACCAGCGTCTTGGCGGCCAGGTCGCCGAGGCGCTGACGCTTCTGGCTGGCCAGCACGATGATGAAGCCGACCAGGTTGCCGAGGAGGCCGTCGACGATGCGCAGCAGCGTGCGGATGGTGGCCGGGCCGAAGCCGGGCGGCGTGACGCCGTCCTCACGGACCACCCGGATGCCGGTGGCCATCTTGCCGACCGTCCGGCCCAGCAGCCCCTCCAACAGGATGTAGTAGGCCAGGGCCACGACGAAGAGCACCACGCTGCCGCCGGGCGACAGGGTGGTGAGCTGGAAACTGGACGATTCGACCGTCGTCCCGAACAGCGAGGTCGCCAGGTAGCCGAGCACACTGAAGATCAGGCCGTCGATCAGCGTGGCGACCACCCGGCGCCCGGTCACGTGCACATCGAGAGCGTTCCCCGTAACAGACACGATGTCTCCTCATCTCCTATGTGGACCTGCCCGGGTTCCCCCGTACCCCGACGATCTTCCGGGCTAACGTGAGGACGTGGACTCGCGACCGCTTCGCAAGCTGGGTTTCCTCACCATCGGGTTGTTCGACGAGAACGACCCGGCGGCCGGGCACGAGGCGACGCTCGAGCTGATCCGGCTCGGTGAAGACCTCGGCTTCGACAGCGCCTGGCTGCGCCACCGGCACCTGCAGTTCGGCATCTCGTCGCCGGTGGCCGTGCTCGGCGCGGCGTCCCAGCGCACCAGCCACATCGAGCTGGGCACCGCGGTGACCCCGCTGGGCTGGGAGAACCCGCTGCGGCTGGCCGAAGACCTGGCCACCCTCGACGTGCTCTCCGGGGGCCGGATCAACCCGGGCATCAGCGTCGGTCCGCCGATGCGCTGGGACGACGTCAAGGACGTGCTCTACCCGGACACCGCCGGGGCCGAGGACTTCACCTACCGGCGGGTGGAAAGGCTGCTCTCCTTCGTACGCGGTGAGCAGGTGACCGACTTCCGCGGCCGGGTCGGCTTCGAGGACTTCGCCGACCGGGTCCAGCCGCACTCCCCCGGTCTCGGCGCCCGCATGTGGTACGGCGGCGCCAGCCTCCGCTCGGCGCGATGGGCCGGCGAGCACCGGATGAACTTCCTGACCAGCAGCGTGGTGCGGGCCGAGGAGTCGGACGACTTCGCCCAGATCCAGCTCTCCCACATCCGGGCGTTCCGGGCCGCCCACCCGGACGGCGACCGGGCCCGGGTGTCGCAGGGGCTGGTCGTGATCCCGACCGACAGCGCGTCGCCCGAACAGGTCAACCGCTATCGGGAGTACGCGGCCACGCGGCTGCCGCGCACGACGACCCCGCAGGGCCCGGCCCGGATGATGTTCGCGCCGGACATCGTCGGCCCGTCGGCCGAGATCGCCGAGCGCCTGCACGCGCAGGCCGCCTTCCGCGAGGTCGACGAGGTGGCCTTCGCCCTGCCGTTCACCTTCCGCCCGGACGACTACATCCAGATCCTCACCGACATGGCGCAGACCTTAGGGCCGGCCCTCGGCCGCTGACCTGAGCGTCTCGATCACCCGGGCGGGGGCGTCGCCGTCGAGGCCGGCCGCCGGATCGGCACGGAGCCGGGCCAGCTCGGCGTCGAACCGGGGACCGGCCCGGCGGACCGCGTTCACCGCGGCCGGCCGGACCAGCGAAAATGGCGGGACCACGGAAAGGACCTCGGACAACTATCCTGTCCGCCGTGACCGCTCCCCCTCCTTACTTCCCGCCGGCGCCTCAGCCGGCGCCGCGGAAGAGCCGGCTGCCCCTGATCCTCGGCATCGTGGTCAGCGTCCTGGTCCTGTGCTGCGGCGGCGGGGCGACGTTCATGGTCGTCGCCAGCAGGGAGGGCGGGCCGCTCTCGGGGCTGCGCCTGCCGGCCCCCGGCGGCGAGCCCGCCTCGCCCCGCCCCACCACGCCCGAGGCCGCGCCGCCGGTCACCGAGCCGTCCTCGGCCCCGCCCACGACCACCGCGCCGACCGGCCCGCCCCCGGCCGACGTCACCTATTCGGGTCGCGGCACCAGGACGGTCAAGCTCAAGCCGCTGGCCGAGCAGTACGACCACTTCGCGGTGATCAGCCACCGGGGCAGCAGCAACTTCGCGATCTGGTCGGTCGACTCCGAGGGCGAGGAGGGCCGGCTGATCGTCAACCAGGTCGGCACCTACCGGGGCGCCCGCCCGATCGACCTGGACGACGAGCCGGCCGCGCTGAAGGTCGAGGCGGACGGCTCCTGGAAGATCGTCGTCAAGGTCATGAGCAAGGCGCCGGCCTGGCCACGAACCACGTCCGGCCGCGGCGACCAGGTCCTGCGGATCGCCGCCGCCGACGCCGGCAAGACGGCCGCCTTCACCCACAAGGGCCGGTCCAACTTCGTCGTCCAGTCCTACGGCGAGACCCCCGACCTATTGATCAACGAGATCGGCAAATACTCGCGCGAGGTGCCCATCCCGTCCGGAACCACCGTCGTCGCCATCGAGGGCGACGGCTCGTGGACGATGAAACCGAGCTGATCGGCGACGCCGTGATCACGATCAGCGACGCGTCCGGGCCGGTCGCGGCGGGGATCGTTGTCGGGCTATCGTTCCGGCGTGGACGACAGAGTGGCGGGAGCCGCGGGGATCGACGCCAGCGTGGCGCACCCCGCCCGGCGGTACAACTACTGGCTCGGCGGCAAGGACAACTTCGCGGCCGACCGGGCTTCCGGTGACGAGCTGCAGCGGCTGTTCCCCAAGGTGCGGCTGGGCGCGCTGGCCAACCGGGCGCTGCTGCGCCGGGCGACGCAGTTCCTGGCGGCCGACGCCGGCATCCGGCAGTTCCTCGACATCGGCACCGGCCTGCCGACCGCCGACAACACCCATGAGGTCGCCCAGCGGGTGACGCCCGAGAGCCGGGTCGTCTATGTGGACAACGACCCGCTGGTCATGGTCCACGCGCGGGCCTTGCTGACGAGCACGCCGGCCGGGCGTACGGCCTACATCCAGGCCGACCTGAACGACCCGCAGTCGATCTTGGACGACCCGCAGCTGCGCGGCACCCTGGACATGACACAGCCGGTCGGGCTGATGCTGATCGCCGTCCTGCACTTCATCCACGGAAAGGGCGCGGCCAAGCCGATCGTGCGTACGCTGCTGGACGCCCTGCCGCCCGGCAGTCACCTGGTCGCCACGCACGCCACCTCCGACTTCGGCACCCCCGAGCAGCAGGCCCTCTACGAGCAGCTGGTCCGCGACGGCAAGTCCGACGTCTGGACCCGCCCGTTCGACGAGTTCGCCGACCTGTTCGAGGGCCTGGAGCTGGTCGAGCCGGGCGTGGTGCCGGCCAGCGAGTGGCGCCCCGACGAGGGCGACACGGTGCCGGTGCGCTCGGACATCAACCTCTGGACGGCGGTCGGCCGGAAGCCGTGACCAGCTCGGCGACCGGCGAGAGTTGATCGACGGCGTTGATCGCGCGTACGCCGTAGACGCGCGCCCGCTCGTCGAGCACGAAGCTCGTGCCGCCCAGCCGGCCGGCGACCCGCCCGTCGAGCAGCACCTCGTAACCGGCCACCGGCGGCACGAAGCCGCCCGGCGGCAGGGCCGGCGCCGTCCAGGAGAGCACCCCGGAGGCCAGCCGCAGGTCGGTCGGCGCGGGTGGCACCTCGTCGCCACGCCAGATCCGGCCGAGGCTCTGGTAGGCCGCCGCCGACACGTTGCCGGCCTCGTCGATCGTGCGTACGGCGAAGATGAAGATGCCCGGCGGCGGCGGGAAGGCCGAGTACTGGTAGCCGGGCTCGGTGACCGTGGTGACCAGCCGGTCCCGCTCGTACACCTGGTAGTGGATCGGCCCGCGGTCGTCGGTCGACGGCGCCCACCGCAGCACCACCCCGCCCGACGAGACGTCGATCAGCAGCGGGCCGGGCCGGGTCGGGGCCGTGTGGTCGGGGGCGGGACAGGGGGCACTCAACGCGACGGTCAGCGCGACAACCAGTGGCAACATATCGATGAGTGTAGATTAGGTAAACCTGCTGGCGCGCCCATCGACAGGCATGCGTACGCTGCGCCTCTGACCGTCGACGAGAGGCATCTCTGTGGGTGACGAGAAGTACCGATCCCGTCACGTTCGACGCGGTGAGCGTGCGCGCATCGCGGTGACGAGCTGGTCTCTGGTTGTCATCCTGCTCGGTCTGACCGGCGCCGGCGGTTACGTCCTGTACGACCGGTTCAGCGTCGCCGACTACAGCGGCGCCGGCACCGGCGCCATCCGCGTGAACATCCCGGAAGACTCCACCGGCACCGACATCGGCGTGGTCCTGCGCGACGAAGATGTGGTCAAGAGCGTCGAGGCGTTCACCCGGGCCGCCGCGCAGAACCCCCGCGGCCAGCAGATCCAGGCCGGCTCGTTCAACCTGCGCAAACAGATGTCCGGCGAGGCCGCGGTGGCCCTGCTGCTCGATCCGAAGTCCCGGGTCCGCGGCGGCGTCACGATCGAGGAGGGCAAGACCGCCAGGCAGGTGTACGCCACCCTGGCCAAGGCGACCAAGGTGCCCGAGGGCGACTTCGTCGCCGCCGGGAAAGATCCGCTGGCGCTCGGCGTACCCAAATCGTGGTTCGAGCGTGAGGACGGTCAGAGGCAGTCCCGCTCGATCGAGGGCTTCCTGTTCCCGGACACCTACGAGTTCAAGGAAGGCTTGACCGCGAAGCAGATGCTCAGCGAGATGGTCAAGCACTTCCTGGCGCAGGACAAGAAGCTGAAGTTCAGCGAGCGGGTGCCCAAGGAGCGCAAGATCAGCCCGTACGAGGCGCTGATCGTCGCCTCGCTCGCCCAGGCCGAGTCGGGCAACGACGACGACACCGGCAAGATCGCGCGGGTCGCCTACAACCGGCTGTACGGCGACTTCCCGTGCAACTGCCTCGAGTTCGACGTCGGGATCAACTACTACTACCAGCTCACCGGCCGGCCGACGAAGCCGTCCGGGAAGATGACCCGCGAAGAGCTGCGCGACCCGAAGAACCCGTACCGGCTGCACGGCAAGCCCGGCCTGACCCCGACGCCGATCAACAACCCCGGCCTGGTCGCGTTGCAGGGCGCGATGGACCCGCCCAAGGGCGACTGGCTGTTCTTCGTGGCCATCGAGAAGGACGGCCACTCGGCGTTCGCGGTGACCGACGCCGAGCACGAGAAGAACAAGGAGAAAGCCCGCAAGAACGGCGGTCTCTGAGGCCTACGGCAGTACGCCGAGGACGACCCGTTCCGAGGTGAGCAGGTAGTCGCGCAGGAGGTCGGCCGCGACCAGGGCGTCGCCGTCCTCGTAGACCCGGGTGATCTCGTCGTTCATCGGCACGAACGGCCGGTGCAGCGCCTCGTAGTCGGGCGCCGCGGCGAAGGCCAGCCGCAGCTCGGCGGTGAGCTGGCGCATCCAGCCGTCCAGCCGCGGGCTGCCGGCCAGCGCGACGATCTGCTCGTGGAAGTGCATGTTGGCCGTGCCGACGGCCCGCCACTCGCCGGCCTCGGCCGCGGCCAGCGCGTCGTCCACGGCCGCCCGCAACGCCCCGGCCCGCGGCGGATCGGTCGGCGCCTGCCGGAGCGCGGTGCACTCCAGCAGCACCCGGACCCGATAGATGTCCGCGATCTGCGCCGGGCTGAGCGTGGCGACGAACACGCCCCGGTGCGGATAGCGCACCAGCAGCCCCTCCTCGATCAGCGTCGAGAAGGCCTCGCGCAGCGTGTTGCGCGACACCTCGAGCTCGACGGTCCAGAAGCTCTCCGGCAGCGGCGTGCCCGGGGCCAGCTCCCCCGCGGTCATCCGGTCACGGAGCCGGGCGACCGCACGGGCCGCCCCGGTCTCCGCCCTGTCTGGTGCAGTGGTCACGCGGTCAAGTCAACCAGTTCCCCGCGCGCCGAAGGCTTCCAGGCCAGCCACCCGCGACACAGCAGGTAGGCGATCCCCGTGGCCAGCACCAGCGGTCCGTCGGCGATCACGTGCCGCATGGCGTCCGGCTTGCCGATCACCAGCACGGCGAAGACGGTGATCGCCAGCGTCCGCCACGCCTCGGTCAGGAGGCGTTCGTCGGACACCTCACTCGTGATCCGCAGGCCCTGCACAAAAGCGCCGATCGTGGCGATCGCGCCCGGAAAGCCGCTTCCGGGTTCCGGGTGCTCGACGCGTCCGGTGCGGAGTTCGAAGCCGAGCTGCCGTACGCCGGTCTGCACCAGATGTGCGTACCCCTGCCGGGCGATCTTGCTCTTGGTTCTGCCCCCGACCTGCTGCGGACCGGGCTGGCGACGCTGGAGCTGCTGACCACCGCCGCGCGCGACCAGCCGCTGCTCGGCCTGGTCGACGACGCCCAGTGGCTCGACGCGGCGTCGACCCGGACGCTGACCTTCGTGGCCCGCCGCCTGTCGGCCGAGCCGATCGCTCTCCTGTTCGCCGCCCGAACGCCGCCCCTTTCCACCGCCGCGCCATCGTCCGGGCCGGGTGTGCTGGCCGAACTGCCCGGGCTGGAGGTCGACGGGCTGGCCGACACCGACGCCCGAGCCGTGCTCGCCGACCGCCACCGGACGCTCGACGAGCAGGTACGCGACCGGATCGTCGCCGAGGCCCGCGGCAACCCGCTGGCCCTGCTGGAGCTGCCGTCGGCCGGCGGTTTCGGCCCACCGGCCCCGATGACGGCCCGGATCGAGAACAGCTTCCGCAACCGGCTGGCCCGGCTACCGGCCGGGGCGCGGCTGCTGCTGACCGTGGCCGGCGCCGATCCGACCGGCGATCCCCGGCTGCTGTGGCCGGCCGTACACGATCTGGACGTCGACGTGCCCGCCGCGACCGCGGCGACTATCCGCCGGCGCTGGCCGCCGCCCGCGCGGCCGTCGACCGGGGCGAACTGTTCCTGGCCGGCGCCGCCCTGCCCGAGCTGATCGATGCGGCCGTCCGCTGCGGCGCCCCGTCCGAGGCTTCGGCTGCCCTCTCTCTGCTGGAAGAACGAACCACGGCGTCGGGTACGCCCACAGCCTGTTCATCAGCCCTCGCACGGTCGACGCCCACCTGCGCAACATCTTCCGCAAGCTGACCATCACGTCCCGCCGCCAGCTCCGCGACCGCCCCGAGATCTCGTAGGGCGTGGTGTCACCCGAGGCCGAGGAAGGCCGGGTCGAGGGCGCTGCGGTCGGCCACCCGGCCGATGTCGAGGACCTGGCAGCCGGCGGCCGTCGCGCTGGCCAGGCCGGCCGGGGAGTCCTCGACGGCCACGCAGTCGGCGATGTTCAGGCCGAGGCGGGCGGCGGCGAGCAGGTAGGGCTCCGGGTCGGGTTTGACGTTCACGACGTCGTTCTCGGTGACCACGGTGTCGAAGAGGTCGGCGGCCGGGCCGGTGAGCAGGCTGTCGACGAGGATCCGGCTGCTGCTCGTGACCAGGGCGGTCGGGACACCCTGGGCCCGCACGGCGCGCACCAGGTCGAGGGCGCCGGGGTACCAGCCGGCGCGTTCGAGCAGGACGCGGGAGACGCGCGTCTCGAGCCACCGGACGTCGGCCGGGACATCGCCGCCGACGAGGCCGAGGCGGCCGTGCACGAGGGCGACCGCTTCGGGCGTACTCAAACCGGCCAGACCCTCGAAGGCGTCCGCCGCGGCAACCACCTCGTGCCGATCGGCGAGGGCGAGCAAGGCGACCCGCCAGACCGGGTCGCTGTCGTGCAACGTCCCGTCCAGGTCGAAGAGCACCGCTCGCGGCCCCCGCATGCAGCACAGAGTAGGACGTGAAAAGCCCCCGATCGAGGGACTTGAATTGAGTGAATCGCCTGGCCAGCGTCAACCCCGGGCGACCGACACCTCGGTCGCCGGGTCGTGTGGCGCCGCCCACGAGGCCGTGCCGACGATGACGCCGGCGCGGAGCCACGGCTGATCGGCCTCGAGGAACGGCGCTTCCTCGGCCTCCCACTCGTCCCAGAGGCGATCCGCCTCCTCCGGGTCACGACCCAGGTCGGCCATGTCGCGGCGCACCCCGCGACGCTTGGCCTCGACGTAGTCGGACTGCACCCAGATCGCCACGTCCAGGTAGGGCGCGAGCGACCGCCGGGACACCCCCACACCCTCGATGATCACGGTCAACGCCCCCGGGTCGACGTCGATGGAGCCCTCCCGGCCGTCCCGGATCCACGCCGGCGGCCGATAGCTGACCGCCTCACCGGCGTGCAGCGGCTCCAGGATCCCGGCGATCATCAGGTCGTCCCAGCCGAACCGCGAATGCGCCCAGGCCACGTCGTCGGAGTGCACTACCGCGGCCGGCGCGAACTCCCGAGCCAGCCGATCGGCCAGCACGGTCTTGCCGCTCCCGCCGCGCCCGTCCACCGCAACGATCCGCGGCCGCCCGACCGGGTCGGCCGCCGCGGCCAGCGACCGAGCGAAGTCGTCGAGCCGCTCGACTCGCCACGGGCCGGCCGCCGGCTCACCCGGTCCCAGTTCCACTCCCGCCCTCTACCCGACGAACACGATGATCACACCGGCCGGCCGTTCCGTATCGATGATCGAATACAGTGCCGGGCGCCCACGACCGCGACCCATCGCCCTAGAACCCCTCGTCGTGGGAATGGCATAGGCCCTCGCCTAGAGGAAGCGTTCCGGGTCGAAGCTGTCGAGATCGATGATCCGGACCCGGGGAAGGACGCTGGTGAAACAGCCCGCGTCCTCCTCGATGTCGAAGATCTGCAGGCCCGCCAGGTCGGTGAAACCCGCGTTCAGGAACTCCTTGAAACCGACGACGCCGACCTGACGGTCACCGCCGAGCAGCTGATCGATCTGCGGCAGGAAATCGCCGTCGTGGCTGGCCAGCAGCACGTTCCCGGCGCGCCGGGAAATGGCCTCCAGGGTGCGCTGGATGCCGATGTCCACCACCTTCTGATCCGACGAACCGGCCAGCGGGATCGGCCGGTACCCCATGCTCAGCAGCGCGCGCACAAAAGGCATCGGCAGCCCGCCACCCGAGGCGTTCAGGAAGAACAGACCCTTGACCGGCTGCTGCCACGTTTCCTGCGCGAACTCACGCAGGCGCTCCCACCGCGGCCGCTCAGCCGGGGCCGGCCGGCGATCGAGAACACTGTTGCCCAGGGTGGCGTCAATGTTCTCCCCATCGACGATGAGGTACGTGACAGATTCCGGCGTACCGGGCATGAATGTGCCTTTCCTCAGGGCTTGCGGCCCACCGCGCAGTACACGTCGAGCGCGGCCGGATCGGTGCCCGGCTCCGGACGCCACCGCGACGTCGGCACCAGGCCCGGCTCCAGCAGCTCCAGCCCATCGAAGTAGCCGGCGATCTCCTCGGGCGTACGCAGGTTGTACGGGTGGCCGCTCTGCTTGGCGACCCGCTGGCTCTCCACGCTCTGCGCGCTGGTGCTCGTCCCGTCGCTGATCGCCAGGTAGCTGCCCGACGGCACCGCGGCGAGCAGCCGGTCGACGATCGCGCGGGCCTCGGCGTAGTCGGCGACGTTGCCCAGGATGCCGATCATGGTCAGCGCCACGGGCCGGCTGAAGTCGAGCGTACGGGCCGCCTCGCTCAAGATCCGTTCTGGATCTTCCACGTTGGAGTCGATGTACGCCGTCACGCCCTCGGCCGAACTCGTCAGCAACGCCCGGGCGTGCGCCAGCACGAGCGGGTCATTGTCGACATAAACCACCCGCGACTCGGGCGCCACCCGCTGCGCGACCTCATGGGTGTTGTCCGCCGTCGGGAGCCCCGTGCCGATGTCCAGGAACTGCCGGATACCCACCTCACCGGCGAGGAGCGTGACCGCCAGCCGGAGAAACCTCCGCTGCGACTGGGCGACCGCCGCGATGCCCGGGTTGGCCGCCCGCAGCGCCTCACCAACCTCCCGATCAACGGCGAAGTGGTCCTTGCCGTCCAGAAGGTAGTTCCAGACCCGAGCGCTACTCGGCCGGGTTACGTCAATCTTGGGATCGTTCATCACGAAATGCCCTCCGATGAGGCGGCCGTTGGACAAAGATCCTAGGCACTCCCTCCCAGCCTCTCCCAGCGGCACCCGCCGCCAGGCTCCACCAGCGACAAAGGCCCCATCTCGCGCCGCGTCACTGTTCTCCTCCCGTTCGGTCAGCTCCTGGTGCAGCATCGGTGGCCATCGCTCGGTCGATACTCTGCCGCCGTGCCGATCAACACCCGCCTCGTCGCCGCGTCCGACACGCCATGACGCTTCGCCGCGCCGTCCGCGCGATCATCCTTGACGAGGACGACCGGATCCTGCTCTGCCGGTTCGTCTTCCCTCATCCGGCGGTGCCGGCGCAGGCGACGGCCGTGTGGTCGGCCCCGGGCGGCGGCATCGAACCCGGCGAGGACCGGTTGACGGCGTTGCGCCGTGAACTGCGCGAGGAGACCGGCCTGGTGATCAGCGCCGATCCACCTCACGTCTGGCACCAGGTCGTGGCCGCCGACCACACGCCGGGCCTCCCCGGCATCGTCAACGACTACTTCCTCGTCCGCACGACCCACTTCCAGCCCCGCGGTGAGCTGACCGACGATCAACTCGCCACGCAGGAGAACCTGGCCGGGTTCCGGTGGTGGCATCTCTCGGAGATCACCGGATACATGGGATCCGAGCTGTTCTCGCCCCGCGACCTGACAACACCCCTGGCCGCACTGCTCACCACGGGGACGCCGGACCGGCCGGTCCAACTCGGCCTCTAGCAGGTTCCGGGTGTGCGATCACGGTCAGACGCAGCGTCGGCTCGCCGAACTGGCCCTGTCCGGATCACCTCAAACAGAGGCAGAAGGGGTGACCTGCGGGGTCCAGGAAGATCCGGAAAGAGGTATCGGGCTGCTCCGGATGCCTGGTCGCACCGAGCTCGATCACGACCGCCTCGGCCGCATCGAGATCGTCGACGAGCATGTCGAGGTGCATCTGCTGGGGCCGGTCCTGGGTCGGCCACGTCGGCGGCGCGTAGTCAACGACCCGATGAAACGAGATGCACCGGCCGTCCCCACCACAGACCGAAGCCCGCTCGGCGGAGAAGTCGACCGTCCAATCCAGCATCGCGCCATAGAACCTGGCCAGCACACCAGGATCGGGACAGTCGATGACGATGAGAGGCATGCGTGCGACGGCCATAGCAGCAACGATATTGGCGAGGGGGATCGACCGCTTCCCCGATCCTGCAGTGACATGACTCGTCTCCGGCTCGCATCGAGATCGCCCGGGGCACGGCGTAACCGCTAGGGTCTCCGGCCGTGGAGGCCCCGATCGAAGAACTTCGCCACGCCCATGATGTGCTCGCCGACTGGTACGCGGAGCGGCTGGCCGGCCTCTTGGACTCGATGCCGGTCGAACGCGCGGTCCTCGACCTCTTCAGTGAACTCACCCTGGGCGCAGGTCTGGGCGCCGAGGTGGCCGACGTCGGGTGCGGTACCGGTCGCCTTGAACCGTACTTGGCGTCGCGCGGCCTTTCGCCACGCGGCGTCGACCTTTCTCCCGGCATGATCGACGTCGCTCGCCGTGATCATCCGGCGTTCCCGTTCGAGGTGGCCGACCTGCGCGGCCTGCCGTTCCCGGAGGCCTCGCTGGCTGGTGTGGTGTGTTGGTACTCGCTGATCTTCCTGGCGCCACCCGACCGGAAGCCCGCGTTCGCCGAGCTCGCGAGGGTCGTCAAGCCGGGTGGCTATCTGGTGGCCGCGTTCAAGGACGGCGACGGCCGGCACCGGCGCAGCGGGCGGTCGGCCGGTCTCGGGGTCGAGTTCGATTCGTACTGGCTGCCCGCCCAGGAGATGATCGACCTGGCTGTCGGCGCCGGCTTCGACGTGGTGTTCCAGGGCAGCCGGCCGCCTGAGGAGTCCGAGTCCTGCCCGCAGGGCTACCTGCTGCTCCGCAAGGCTTAGGTTTGTGCTCATCGATGAGCACGACGTGACCGTGTCCCGCTTGATCGAGCGGGCCCTCGGCCGGCTGAGACAACCGGCAAGCCACTCGCCTCAACCCGCTGACCAGCAACGACCTCTGACCAGATGCGCGCTGAAGGCCGATCACGCAGGCGCCTCCGTGAAGCGGACCGACTGGCCCGGGCGCAGCTGGGCGGCCCGATCGGCGGCGGCCGGCGTCAGCACCGCGATCACCGGATACCCCCCGGTCACCGGATGGTCGGCCTGGAAGATGATCGGCAGGCCGTTCGGCGGCACCTGGACCGAACCGCGGACCACCCCCTCGCTGGGCAGCTCCTCGGTGCGGCTCCGGGTGAGAGCCGGGCCGTCGAGACGGAGGCCGACCGTGTCGCTCGCCGGCGTGACCGTGTAGGTCTCACCGAGGAAGGTCGCCACCGCGTCGTCGGTGAACCAGTCGTCGCGCGGCCCGAGGTCTACTTCAAGGATGAGATGGTCGTCACCTGTGGATGACCGGCCGGAAAGCGGTTCCGGCGGGCTAGATTCCGACCCACCCAGTGCCGGGGTGGGGGAGGCGGCGGGCCGTCGATCAGCGCTACCCACCCCCCTGCGTGGAGGGGCGCCGATCGGCAGCTCATCGCCAGCCGCCGGCCGCGCCGGCCCCAACCCTGACGCATCCGTCGACCGCGACCCCAACACCGGCGCCACGTCAATCCCGCCCCGCACGGCCAGATAGGACCGCACCCCCCGCCGCGGCATCCCCACCTGCACCACACTCCCGGCCGCCACCTCCACCACCCGCTCGGACGCATGCGCCGCCCCATCCACCAGCAACGACGCATCACTCCCGGTCAGCGCCACCACGGCGTCGAAGTCGAACACCACCCGCAGCCCGCCCAGCGTGCACTCCAGCCCGGCACTCCAGCCCGGGTTCCCCACCAGCGCGTTGGCCCGCGTCAGCGCCCCCCGGTCGGCCGCCCCCGACGGCGCCACCCCGAGGGCGCCGTGCCCGGGCCGTCCGAGGTCTTTCACCACAACGCGGGGGCCGGTCCTCACCACCGTCATCCGCATGTCAGGTCACCGCCTGGAAGCGGACCCGCACGCCGGGCGTGAGCAGCGCCGGCGGGTCGCGGTCGAGGTCCCAGATGCGCAGTTCCGTCCGCCCGATCAGCTGCCAGCCGCCGGGGCTCTCGTTGGGGTAGACCCCGGAGTACGGTCCGGCGAGGGCGACCGAGCCGGCCGGGATCCGGGTACGCGGTGACGACCGCCGTGGCACGGTCAGCCGCGGGTCGCCCCCGATGAGGTAGCCGAACCCGGGCGCGAATCCGGTGAAGGCGACCGTCCACTCCCCCGCCGTGTGCATCTTCACCACCTCGTCGGCCGTTACGCCCACATGCGTGGCGACGTCAAGCAGGTCCTCTCCGTCGTACCGCACCGGAATGGTCACCGAGCCCACGTCGACGGATGGGCGCTCGGGGGTCGGCAGGGTGGAGATCAGGCCGGGCACCGCGGAGGGTGCGAGCACCGCGGGGTCGAGCCGGATCAGCACCGTCCGGGCGGCCGGTACCAGGTCGATCACGCCGGGCGGCGCCGCCTCCCGCAGCGTCGCGTACAGCGCCATGGCGGCGGACAGGTCGGCCACTTCGGCCAGGACGGCTTCGCGGCCGCAGCGCAGGAAACGTGTGCTCATACCTGGTATCTCGTGTCGGGGACGTCGGTGATCAGCATGTGTCCGGGCGCGTGGGTGATGGCGTAGGGCACGCCGGAGGCCATGACCGCCACCTGCGGGGTGACGCCGCACGCCCAGAAGACCGGCACCTCGGTGGAGGCGACGGGGACGGCGTCGCCGAAGTCGGGCGAGTCCAGGTCGGTGATGCCGAGCGAGGCCGGGTCTCCGATGTGTACGGGCGCCCCGTGCACGTCCGGGAAGCGCGCGCTGATCGTCGTGGCCAGCGCCACCTGCCCGGCCGGGATGGGTCGCATCGACACGACCATCTCCCCGTGCAGCCGTCCGGCGGGGCGGCAGGCGACGTTGGTCCGGTACATCGGCACGTTGCGCCCGAGGGCGATGTGCCGCATCTCGATCCCGGCCGCGATCAGCGCCGCCTCGAAGCTGAAGCTGCATCCGATCAGGAACGCCACCAGATCGTCCCGCCAGTGGGGCGTGACGTCGGAGGGTGAAGCGACGAGCGCCCCGTCCTCCCAGACGCGGTAGAGCGGCAGGTCGGTGCGCAGGTCGGCGCCGGGCGCCAGCGGGGTGGTCCAGGACGAGGTCACGTCGAGCACGGGGCAGGGGCGTGGGTTGCGCTGCCCGTACAGCAGCATGTCGTAGGCCCATTCGCGCGGCACGGCGATGAGGTTGGCCTGGGCGAGACCCGGCGCGAGCCCGGCGGTGGGGCGGACCACGCCGTCGCGGAACGAGGAGCGGAGCTGCGCGGCGATCATGACAGAACGAAAGGCTTGACGGGTACGCCTGCGTCAGCCAGCGATTTCGCCACGGCGCGGGCTATCGTGACCGCGCCGGGGGTGTCGCCGTGCACACAGATGGAGTCCGCGCGTACGGAGATGATCGTGCCGTCGACGGCGACCAGCTCGCCCGCCGTGACCAGCCGCACCATCCGCGCGGCGACCTCGGACGGGTCGTCGAGCAGCGCGCCGGGTGAGCGCCGGGACACCAGCGTGCCCTCGGGCGTGTAGCCGCGGTCGGCGAAGGCTTCGGTGACGACCCGCAGCCCGGCGGCCGAGGCCACGTCGCTGAACACCGTTCCGGGCAGGTGGAGCACGGGCAGCCGGGAGTCGAACCGGCTGATCGCCTCGACCACCGCCGCGGCCTGCCGTTGGTGCGACACGATCGCGTTGTAGAGCGCGCCGTGCGGTTTCACGTAGCGCACCCGCGACCCGGCCACCCGGGCCAGCCCGTCCAGCGCCGACAGCTGGTAGAGCACGTCGGCGACCAGGTCGGCCGGGTCGTAGTCGATGAACCGCCGCCCGAAGCCGGGCAGGTCGCGGTAGCCGACCTGCGCGCCGATGGCGACGCCCCGGGTGACCGCCCGTTCGCAGGTGGCCAGCAGGGTCCGCGGGTCGCCGGCGTGGAAGCCGCACGCGATGTTGGCGCTGGTCACGACCTCGAGCAGCGCGTTGTCGTCGCCGAGCCGCCAGGTGCCGAAGCCCTCGCCCAGGTCCGCGTTCAGATCCATGGTTCCCTCCGGAGCGGCTCGGGACGGGTGTTGCCGCACCCGCCCGAGCCGCCAGAAAAGTCGTGAACGGTCAGGACGCCAGGTACTCGAAGATCTTCTGCGCCGAGACCACGCCCATGTACCAGGTCAACGCGGCGACCACCGCTCCGGCGACGAGCAGCCACCCGGGATAGCGATAGCCGCCCAGGAGCTCGCGTCGCCGCCAGGCCGCGTACAGCAGGATCGTGAACCCGATCGGCAGGATCAGCCCGTTGAATCCGCCGGCGAACACCAGCAGGGCGGCGGGTGCGGCGCCGACCAGCAGGAAGATGATCGTGCTGACCACGATGAAGGCGACGGTCGTCCAGTTCCGCGTACGCGTCTCGGTGAAGCGCCGGGAGAAAGCGTCGAAGAACGAGACCGAGGTGTACGCCGCGCCGATCACCGACGTGATGGCGGCCGCCCACAGCACCACGCCGAACGCCCGCAGCCCGATCTGGCCGGCCGCCGACTCGAAGGCGTCCGCGGTGGCGTTGCCCTTGGTGTTCAGCGCGACGCCGCCCGCGACCACGCCGAGGATGGCGAGGAAGAGCAGGAAGCGCATCAGCCCCGTGACCGCGATGCCGGTCAGCGCGCCGCGTGTCACCTCGCGCAGGTGCTCGGGCCCGGTGGTGCCGCTGTCGAGCAGCCGGTGGGCTCCCGAGTAGGTGATGTAGCCGCCGACCGTGCCCCCGATGATCGTGGTGATCGCGGCGAAGTCGATGGTGTCCGGCCAGACGGTCTGGGTGAGCGCCTCGCCGACCGGCGGCCCCGAGACGATCGCGACGTACAGGGTCAGCCCGATCATCAGCAGGCCGAGCACGATGAGCACCCGGTCCATGGCCAGCCCCGCGCGCTTGACGACGAACAGCGAGATGCCGATCAGCGCGCTGATCGCGCCGCCGATCTTCGGGTCCAGCCCGATCGCCGCGTTCAGGCCCAGCCCGGTGCCGGCCACGTTGCCGATGTTGAAGACCAGCCCGCCGAGGATGACCAGCACGGCGAGCAGGTGTCCGGCTCCCGGGACGACGGCGTTGGCGATCTCGTGGGCCCGTTTGCCGGTGACCGAGACGATCCGCCAGATGTTCATCTGGACGACGAAGTCGACCAGCACCGACATCAGGATGCCGAAGGCGAACGCCGCGCCGAGCGCGACCGTGAAGGTGGTCGTCTGGGTGATGAAGCCCGGCCCGATGGCGCTGGTGGCCATCAGGAAGATCGCCCCGATCAGGGCGGTACGGCGGGCTTTGGGGCTGGACTCCGCCGTGATGGCGGCCGGTGCGGATGACTCAGGTGGCATGGTGTGCTCCTGACCACTGGGGGTATCCGTCGATCCCTTGACGGTAGAGATTGTTCAACGATCTGGAAAGAGTTGTTGAACAATTTTCCGCATGTGGCACACCCGCCGCCCCCAGCCCCGCCACCACCCCCAAAAAGGACTGAAGCGGTTAGGCTTACCTAACTCATTGGGGGGTGTCGGGTGGCGGACGAGTCGCTGTCGGATCTGCTGGGCGGCCGCCGCGCGGCCCTGGACGCCAGCGCGCCGGTCGCCGGCTTCCTGGCCGGCTGGCTGGCCACCGGCCACTCGATAGCCTGGGGCTCCGCCGCCGCGGTCCTGGTGGCCCTGGCCATGGCCGCCTGGCGCCTGCGCCGCGGCGACCGGCCCGGCGCCGTCCTCATCGGCCTCCTGGGCGTCTGCGTGGCCGCCCTGGTCGCCCTGCGAACCGGCCGAGCCGAAGACTTCTTCCTGATCCGCCTCCTCACCAACGGCGCCAGCGCCCTGGCCTGGGCAGTCAGCATCGTCATCCGCTGGCCCCTCCTGGGCCTCGTCGTGGGCGGCGTCCTGGGCCAGCGCACCAGCTGGCGCCGCGACCCGGCGCTGCTCACGGCGTACCAGAAAGGCAGTTGGGTCTGGGTCCTGCAATACGTGGTGCGCCTGGCCGTCTTCCTGCCCCTGTACGCGGCCGGCCAGGTCGTCGCCCTGGGCGTCGCCCAGATCGCCCTGACCTGGCCCCTGGTCGCCGCGGTGATCGCCGTGAGCTGGTGGGTGATCCGCCGCAGCCTCCCCGCCGGGCACCCCGGCCTCCGCCACCCCCAGATCCCCGAGAACGCCGTCCACTGACCCATTGGACAATGGCGAGTCAGAGCGACTGCGTGCCACGGTGACCTCGCTACTGAGCAATCCGCTCCCCGACCTGAGCGCCGGCCATCGCCGCTTGCGAGACATCGTCGATCACGCTCGGGGTGGTTACCTGCTCCGCTGGGCCGCCGCAGCCGCACGCCCGGAAGTGAACCGGCCGAAGCCGGAGCGGCTGGCTCGGGTCGTCGCGGCGCACCTGCTCGACCTCGGCTACGACGCCAACCATCTGAGGGCTTGGATCAAGCAACTCACCCGCCAACGCGCAAGCGCGGCGGACGTCCTCGACAGCGCGGTGGCGCTCGACTCGGCTCAACCGCGGGTCTTCACCGTTCTGGCCGCACTGGACAGTGTGCCTGAGCGAGAACTGGCCGAACAGCACGACGCGTGGATCTCCGACCGCGAGGTCATGGCCTGGCTCAGACAGCGCGGCCATCCGGTCAGCGGCGTCCGAGCCGGGGGCGGATTCCTCTATCGGGTGACTGCTCGGGACCCGTTCAGCGCCGCCTCTCAAGCACGCGAGTTCGTCGAGGACATGGTCGCGCGGTCATCGTTCATGAGAGCGAACCGGAACGGCATCAGGCCGGCCGCCATCAACCTTCGAAGCCCGATGCGCTGGCCGAGAGACTGGCGACCTGCTCGACGAACCGGGACCGAGCATTCGCCGTCGAAGAGGCCCTCAAAGCCGGAATCGCCCTGGAACCGGCCGGCGGCTTTCGGCGTGACGCCGATGTCGCGGCTATACATCGGATGCGCCGGGTCGTCACCGATCCCCGGACCGAACTCACGAGCGCGGGCACTGTCCTGCGGATCACGATGCGGCGCCTCTGTCGGGCACGCAACATCGTGTTGCATGGCGGTTCCACCCAGGGCGTCGCCTTGGAGGCCACGCTGCGCACCGCTGTTCCGCTGGTGGGCGCCGGGCTCGACCGCATCACTCACGCCGCCCTCGTCGAGAGCCTCGCCCCGCTCGACCTGGCCGCTCGCGCCGAGAACGGTCTCGACCTGGTCGGTGACGAGACCGACTTGAGAGTGGTCGACATCCTCGAACCGCGCAGGTGATCGCTTGCGCACCGGGGAAAAGATTGGGGGCCCCGGCCAAATTGGCGAGGACCCCCGGTATGTCCTGCCGGCTATACACCATCTCCGGGACGGGACGAGCCGGCTCCGACGAGTTCGGCGGAATCGGCCGGGACCGTGTCGAAGCCCTCGCGTTGCATGACCCCCCAGACGGCCGGGCGGCCGCGCCACGCGTGGGCCGCCCCCGACACCTGCCACAGCGCGAGGATCTGGCGATAGCCGAAGTTCTCGATAATCGCCGCGAGCACGCCGCGCAGCAGGTCCGTCCATCGTGGATAACGATGGAACGACACCTCCTCGATGAACAGCGACACCAGGCTGATCAACAATCCGTAGCCGTAGGCGACAAGCGCGAACCGCCACGCGAAGTCCAGGTTGATGGCGTCTGCCCAGAGCCCCAGCGGCACGAGCACCAGGGCCGCGAGTTCGATGAACGGGGCGGCCAGCTCGAAGGCCACGTAGTAGGGCAGGGCGAGCAGCCCGATGCGGCCGTAGCGGGGGTTGAGGACCATGCGGCGGTGTTTGCTGAGGATCTCGGCGATGCCCCGGTGCCAGCGGCGGCGCTGGTGGCCGAGGACGCGGAGGCTGCTGGGGGCCTCGCTCCAGCTGACCGGCTCGGCCACGAAGATGACCCGGTAGTCCTCGCCGCGTTCGCGCAGGTAGTGGTGCAGGCGTACGACCAGCTCGGCGTCCTCGCCGACGGTGTCGTGGGCCATTCCGCCGATCTTGACCACCAGGTCGCGCCGGAAGATGCCGAAGGCGCCGGAGATGACGACCAGGCCGCCCAGGCGTGACCAGCCCGTGCGGCCCATCAGGAACGCCCGCAGGTATTCGACGACCTGCACCCGGACCAGCCAGGTGCGCGGCATCCGGACGTCGACCACCCGGCCGCCGACCACCTTGCAGCCGTTGGCGATCCGCACCACGCCGCCGCACGCCGCCACCCGCAGCGGGTCGTCGCCGAACGGCTTGGCCACCGACAGCAGCGCGTCGGGGTCGAGGACCGAGTCGGCGTCGACCATGCAGACCAGCGGGTGCCGGGCCAGGTTGATGCCCACGTTGAGGGCGTCGGACTTGCCGCCGTTGGTCTTCCGGACGACGGTCAGGGTCTCCGGATTGGCCCGGGCCGCGTGCACCGACAGGACCTGGCTGGTGTACGGGACCTCGCCGGGCACCACGCGCGGGATCTCGACCAGGTCGAAGTGGTCCCGCAGCTGCTCGAAGGTGTTGTCGGCCGAGCCGTCGTCGACCACCACGACCTCGTACTTCGGGTAGCGCAGCGCGGTCATCGCCTGGACCGCGGCCACGATCCCGGGGCCCTCGTTGTAGGCCGGCACGATCACCGAGACCGGCAGCGTGAGCGGCGACCGGAACATGTCGTCCTGCCCGGCGAACGGCAGCCGCCGCAGGTGCCGCCCGAACTCCAGCCCGGCCAGCAGGATCAGCACCAGGTAGCTGGAGTTGAGGGCGACGAAGTAGGCGAAGATCGCCCAGTCGGTGGCGTGCAGGATCGGCCGGACGAGTTCGACGCTCATCCGACGGCCACCGGCTCTTCCAAGGAAGCCGTCAACGAAGCCATGGCCAGCGCCTCCCGGGCATGCGCGGCCGCCGATGAAGGCTGGGCGTGCCGCCCTCGGTCCTCGGCGTCGTCGAGTTCCAGCACCTCCCGCAGCGCTCGCAGGCCGCGTGGCCCGAGCCGGCGCAGCGCGTGGGCGGCCTCGTGCGCCACCCGGTAGTGCTCGTCGTCGATCATGCTCACCAGCGCCTCCACGGCGGAGGGCGCGCCCAGGTCGCCGAGCGCGCGGGCGGCCGCGGAGCGCAGGGCGGTGGGCCGGGCCGGGGTCAGGGCCTCGGTCAGCGGTTCCACGGCGCCGCGGGTGCCGAGCCGGCCGAGGTTGGTGGCGGCGGCTACGCGTACGTCGAGCACGCTGTCCTCGCGCAGCACCCGGGCGACCCGGTCCAGGGCCCCGGTGGCGCCCAGCAGTCCCAGGGCTTCGAGGCAGACCGCACGTACCCGGGCCTCGGGGTGATCGAGCGCGGCCGAGAGGGTGACCTCCGCCTCGGGGCCGAGTTGCACCAGGGTGTGGGTGGCCAGCAGGGACGCCACCGGGTCGGACTGGTCCAGGCTGGCGATGATCCGCCAGGCCGCGGCCGGGTCGCCGATCCGGCCGAGCGCCCGCACGGCCACCACGCGCACTTCCGCGTGCCGGTCGGTGAGCAGCCGGCACAGCTCCGGCACGGCCTGGCGCAGCTCCAGGTCGCCGAGCACCTGGGCCGCCCGGGCGCGCTTGACCCGGCTGCGGGAGCGCAGGTCGTAGAGGGCGCGGCGGGCGGTGCCGCGGCGCAGAAAGACCGAGACGAGCGCCAGGTGGGCCTCGCCGCGCAGCTTGCCGAGCAGGCTGAGGGCGCCGGGCTCGGCGGCCTTCCAGGCGTCCTCGGGGATGGCGACCAGGCCGTGGCTGCCCTGCTCGCCGTTGTCCGCGACGAAGGCCAGCAGTTCCCGGCGCGGCCCGGCGGCCAGGGTGGCCTGCCGGCGGCGGCGGACCTGGCGCAGCACCCGGACCGCGACGATCGCCACGGCGGTGACCACGAATGGCCGCCAGCACCACGATGATGATCGTGAAGATCCGTAGCATAAGGAGCAAATTACCCGTTATGTGGCGGTCGGGACGGGCTTTAGGCTGAGGTCATGGTGGAGCAGGCGAGCAGGCTGAAGAACGTCCGGTACGACATCCGCGGTCCGGTGCTGCGCCGAGCCCAGGAGCTCGAGAACGCCGGGCACCGGCTGCTCAAGCTCAACATCGGCAACCCGGCGCCGTGGGGCCTGAACACGCCCGAGCCGATCATGACCGACGTGGTGCACAACCTGCGCGACGCCCAGGGCTACAGCGACGCCCGCGGCATCTACTCGGCCCGGGTCGCCGTGGCGCAGTACTACCAGACGCTCGGCGTCCGCGACGTGCAGCCGGACGACGTGTTCCTCGGCAACGGCGTCTCCGAGCTGATCGTGATGAGCCTCCAGGGTCTGCTGAACACCGGCGACGAGGTGCTGGTGCCGAGCCCCGACTATCCGCTGTGGACCGGCGCCGTGTCGCTCTGCGGCGGCCGGGCCGTGCACTACCGCTGCGACGAGGAACGCGACTGGGAGCCCGACCTGGCCCACGTCGCGGCCTCGATCACGCCGAAGACCCGCGCCCTGGTGATCATCAACCCGAACAACCCGACCGGGGCCGTCTACTCGCGCGACATCCTGCTCGGGCTGCTCGACATCGCCCGCAAGCACGACCTGCTGGTGCTCTCCGACGAGATCTACGACAAGATCCTGTTCGACGGCGCGGTGCACGAGTGTGCCGCGGCCCTGGCCCCCGACCTGCTCGTGCTCACGATGAGCGGGCTGTCGAAGACGTACCGCGCGGCCGGTCTCCGCTCGGGCTGGCTGGCGGTCTCCGGCCCCAAGGCGCGGTCCGAGGAATACCTGGAGGGCCTGCAGCTCCTGGCCAACATGCGCCTCTGCCCCAACGTCCCGGCGCAGCACGCGGTGCAGACCGCCCTGGGCGGCTACCAGAGCATCGTCGAGTTGATCAAACCCGGGGGTCGGCTGTACGAGCAGCGCGATCACGCCTGGCGCAAACTCACCGACATCCCCGGCGTCACCTGCACCAAGCCGGGCGGCGCGCTGTACCTGTTCGCCCGCCTCGACCCCGAGATGCACAAGATCCGCGACGACGAGCGGATGATCATCGATCTGCTGGAGCAGGAACACCTGCTGCTCTCGCACGGCACCGGCTTCAACTTCCCGACCACCGACCACCTCCGGGTCGTGTTCCTGGCCCCGGTGGACGTGCTCGACGACGCCATCGACCGGCTGGCCCGCTTCCTGTCCGGCTACCACCAGTGACCCGTGGCGACGTCGCCCTGGTCGTCGGCACGTCCCTCGGCACGCGCGCCGCCCTGGCCGAGACGACCGCCCCGTTCCCGCTGATCGGCACCCGCGTGTGGCGGTGAGGCCGGTTGCTGCCACCGTGCCCGCCGGGCCGGCCACGGGCGGCATCGTGGGCGGATGGACATGTGGACGGACGTGGTCGAGCCGCTCGCCCACCGGCTCGCGGTGGCCGGTGACGATCTGGGGACCGGCTGGCAGACCGGCCGCGCGGCGGTCGGCACGGCCGAGCGCGCGATCGGCAACGACGTGCTGGCCGACGCCTTCAAGGCCATCTACGAGACCGACCGAGATCTGATCAGGTCGATCGCCGACCAGACGCCGGGCGAGGTCCGGAAGGACGGGGAGGTCGGCGTCGAGTGCGTCCGGATGTACACCGGGGCGGAGGACTTCGCCCGCGACACCCTGGCCCGCGTCATCATCGACGAGGCCTGACATGCCCGTCGCGCAGCCCGGCGGCGACCTCTGGCCGCAGGTCGTGGCCGAGATGCAGGCCGACCGGCGACCGGCCTGGCCGCAGGCCGACGAGGACGCGATGCGGGAGCTGTCGGCCACCTGGCGCGGGCAGGGCGACGCGTTCATCCGTACCGCCGGCTTCTCGCTCGCCGAGGTGGAGCAGAGCTGGATCGACGACGTGGGGAAGGCCTATCTGACCCGGGCCGGCGGGCACCTGGGCACGGTGGGCCGGACCGGCTCGGAGATGGTCGAGCTGGGGCGGCGGGCCGACGCGTACGCCTCGACGGTCTCCTCGGTCAAGCTCGCGATCAAGAACCTGATGGAACGCAACGAGCTGCTCTATCAGGGCGAGCTGCCGGCCCGGCGCGCGGCGTTCGTCACCGCGGTCGCCGGCGAGGTCGACCGCCTCATGCAGGGAGGCGCGGAGCAGATCACCGGCTCGGCGGGCGCGCCGCTGGGCCGGGCCGAGCTGCCGCCGCCCGGCGCCGCCCCCGGTGACATCCGCGCCTGGTGGCAGACCCAGCCGGACGCCACCCAGGACGCGCTGAAGCGCGAGAACCCGGACGCCATCCGCAACCTGGACGGCATCCCGGCCGCGGTGCGCGATGAAACAAACCGGTCGGTACTCGACCGGGAGATCGGCGCCCTCCAGACGCGGCTCGACGAAGTGCGGGACACGCCGCCCCTGCGCCGGGACGGCGATCCCCGGGAAATCCATGATCTCCAGGAGCGCATCGACGGACTCAAGCTCCTGCGTGAGAACCCCGGCGGCGAGCGACTGCTGCTTGGACTGGACACCAGCGGCCGGGGCCAGGCGATTGTCGCGATCGGCAACCCGGACAACGCGGTCAACGTCAGCACGGTCGTGCCCGGCGTGGACACCCGCCTCGGCACGATCGACGGCGAGATCGGCCGGGCCGAGCGGCTGCGGGCCGCCGCCGGCGAGGTCTCCGCGGACCCGGCCGTGGCGGCGCAGACGTCAGTCATCGCCTGGGTGGGCTACGACACGCCGACCATCGACGGAGCCATCTGGGCGGCACCCGCCGAGGCGGCCGCGCCCGCCCTCGACCGGTTCCAGGACGGGTTGCGCGCCACGCACAACGGCGCCGCCGCGCACCAGACGGTGATCGCTCACAGCTATGGCACCGTGGTGGCCGGGATCGCCGCGCACGGCGACGGCCTAAATGCCGACGACCTGGTGCTGGTGGCCAGCCCCGGCATCCCGGTCGATCACGTCTCGGAGCTGAATCTCGACGGCGTGCGCGAGGGCTACGAGGGGCAGCACGTCTATGCCATCACCTCGCCCGACGACTGGATCCAGGGGCCGGCGGCGCAAACCTTTGGCGGAGATCACGGCGCCGACCCGGCTGACCCGCTGGAGTCGTGGGGCGCCCAGATCTTGCACGACGACAACGGGAACCGCGATGACGAACACAACGCCTATTTCGACGAGGGCACGGCGTCGCTGCGACGGCTGGGCGGTCTGATCATCTGAGACATTGACGTACATCATTGTCTTGCGGTTTGATGGTCTGACATCGATGTCAGGGGACCTCATGCTCCGCGGTCTGATCAGCACTGTCCTCGTCGCCGCCGGGCTCGCCGCGCCCTCCGCGGCCGCCGCCGACCCCATCAGGGTGATGCCGCTGGGCGCCTCGATCACCTGGGGCACCGCGTCCAGCGACGGCAACGGCTATCGCGAGGGCCTGCGTCAGCACCTGGCCGGCGCCGGTGTGGCGATCGACTACGTCGGGTCGCAGCAGTCCGGCACGATGGCCGACAAGGACAACGAGGGGCACCCCGGCTGGCGGATCGACCAGGTCGCGGCCGCCGTCGACGGCTGGCTGGCCACCTACCAGCCCGACGTGGTGCTGATCAACGTCGGCACCAACGACACGATCCAGAACTACGACCTGCCCAACGCGCCCGCCCGCATGCGCTCCCTGATCCAGCGCATCGTGGCCGCCCGCCCCGGCATCGCCGTGGTCTTCTCGACGCTGGTGCCGTCCCGGGACGCCGGCAACAACGCCGAGGCGCAGGCCTTCAACGCCCAGCTGCCGGCGATCGCCCGGGACGAGACGGCGGCCGGCCACCGGGTCTGGCTGGCCGACCTGAACGGCTCGCTGACCATCGACGACATCAGCGGCGACGGCATCCACCCGACCGACGCGGGCTACCAGAAGCTCGCCACCATCTGGTACGCCGCCCTGCGCCCGGCGCTGGGCGCCGGCCGATCGTGGCCGCTCCTCCGGACCGCCTTCGAGGCGCCGATCACCTGGACCGACACCGTTCAGGGATCACTGAACGTGGGCGGCTACTGCTGCGGCCTGACCACCATGGAGTCCGGCCGCCGGCAGGAGACGGCCCACAGCGACACGTACGCGCTGATGTTCTCGGGCAACGACACCAGCGCCACCCAGTCCTACTCCTACAACCGCGTCCTCGACGTGCACCTCCCGCTGGAGGCCGCGTCCACGCTCACCTATTGGATCTACCCGCAGAGCGCGAACGCGACCTCGGTGGCCGTCGACCTGTCCCTGACCGACGGCCGCAGCCTCCGCGACTCGGGCGCCGTCGACCAGTACGGCACCCGCGCCCACCCGCAGTTCCAGGGCGAGGGCAACCACCTGGTCCCCAACCAGTGGAACCAGGTCCAGGTCCGCCTGAACCCGCTGGCCGGCGGCGTGGTCGACCAGATCCGGATCGGCTACGACCAGCCCCGCAACACCGGCCTCTTCCGCGGCTACGTCGACGACATCGCCATCGTGACCGGCTAGGGAACCTTGGCCGCGATCAACTGGGCGACCGGGCCCTGCGCCTTGTCACGCCAATGGATGGCCTCGGCCGTGAGGCCGGACGGGACGCCGGCGAAGGCGCCGGAGCCCATCCCGCGGATCTCGAACATCAGCGGTCCCTGGCGGCAGACCAGCGTGGACAGCGAGTCGACCCAGCCGTAGCAGGCCTCGGCACCGAGCCGGTCGCCGTGGTCCTCGGCCCTGGCCTGGTCGGTGCGTTTCCGGTCGTCGGCCAGGTGCTTCTCGTAGTGCGCCTTGATCAGCGCCGGGTCGCCCATGGCCCGGATGCTGACGATGATGCTGGACGTCGCCTCCTCGATCGACGCGCCCTTCAGCCAGAACTTGTACGAGCACTCCCCCTCGGCCGCCGTCGAGTTCTGGTCCTTCTGCAGGATCGAGATGATCTTCACCGGCCGCGGGCTGCGCGTGATCTTCGTGGCCTGCGGCAGCAGCGCCGTGATCTCGCCGTCGGTCAGCAGCTTGCACGCGCTCGGCCACTGCGACGCGGGGATCACCTCGGCCTTCGCGACCGCGATCTTCTCCCCGCCCGGCCGTGCGGTCCCGAACTCCACCGGCACGAACTCGGTCTTCCCCGAGCCACAACCGGCCGCCGCCATGACCAGAAGCAGGCAAACCGTCAGAGGGGTACGCATGGAGCGATCCTAGGAACGACGTCGGCCGATTCGGCGACCCGTGGCCGGAACCGGCAACCGGCCGGCGGCGTGAACCGGCCGGCGAGGAAGCGCGGCACCCTCTCCTGAACCGGTTCCACCAGGCCATCTGTGGTCTCCGTGGCCGGGTTGACGCCAGTCTGTGAGCGCGCCGCCACAGCCATCGGCACCCATGCCTGGAGCGCGAAGGGCGTACAGTTCGACCAGATCGATCGCCGGCCGGCCCACGCCGACGGGCGATGAGCCGGTCGGCGTCGTGCGACGGGCCCGCCACCGGATTCTGATGAGGAGCAACGTGCCGCTCACCCCCGCCGACATTCACAACACCGTCTTCGGCAAGTCGCCGCTGGGCAAGCGCGGCTACCACGAAGAAGAGGTCGACGCCCTGCTGGACGAGGTCTCCGAAGAGATGATCGCCCTGCTCGAGCTGAACGAGGAGCTGCGACGGCGGGCCGGCCAGACGGTCGAGCCCAGCCACCCGTCGCCCCCCTCGCCCCGCCCCGACCTCGCCGCCCTCAACGCCGAGCTGAGGCGCGCGGCCGAGGCCCGCGACCGGGCCGAGCGCGAGGCCCGCGAGGTGCAGGCACGGCTCGACGCCGCCCGCCGGGCCGCCTCGGCCGCGCCCCCGAGCGCGCCAGTGACGAAGAACACCGACCGGGTTCTGGCCATGGCCGAGACCACGGCCCAGACCCACCTGCGCGAGGCCGAGGACGAGTCGAACGCGCTGATCGCCTCGGCGCGCGAGCAGGCCGACCGCACGGTCACCGACGCGCGGGCGTCGGTGCTGCGGATCGAGAGCGACGCCCGCCGGCAACACGGCGAAGCGGTCGCCGGCACCCAGGGCGCCCGCACCGCCCTGCTGCACGAGATCGACGACCTGACCCGGCTGGCCGCGGGCTATCACGCCGCCCTCCAGAACCACCTGGCCCTGCAGGAGAAGCTGCTCGACGGCACGCCCGACGCCGACCCGAGCTGACCGACGGCTGCAAAGTACACGTTTCGCCGGAGAGCCGGCGGGTCAAGAGGCGGGCCATGCCCACCCAACACTCCTGGCTGGAGAAGCTGACCCGGGCCGGCTTCATCGGCTACGGCATCGTGCACCTGCTCTTCGCGTACCTGATCGTGCGCATCGCCTTCGGCAGTCGCGCCGCCGACGGCGACCAGTCCGGCGCGATGCAGAAGCTGGCCGAGTCGCCGTTCGGCGTGGCGCTGATCGTGACGATCATCGTCGGCCTGGTGGCGATGGCCGTGTGGCAGGTGCTGGAGATCTTCGAGGATCGCCGCCTGCCTGAGCGGGTGGCCTCGGCCGGCCGGGCCGCGTTCTACCTCTATCTGGGCTGGAACGGCGTCAAGGTGCTGCGCAGCAAGCCCGCGTCCAGCGCCGACACCCAGCAGAACGCGGCCGAGGGCCTGCTCGGCTCCGGCGCCGGCCGGGTCGCGGTGATCGCGGCGGGTCTGATCGTGGTGGCCATCGGCGCCGGCCTGGCGATCGCCGGCCTGACCAAGCGCTTCGAGCGCCACCTGCGGGTCAGCCGGATGACCAGGGCGACCCGCAATCTGCTGCGCCGGCTGGGCGAGGTGGGTTTCACCGCCAAGGGCATCGCGTACGGCATCGCCGGCGTCCTCTTCGTGACCGCGGCCCTCCAGTACGACCCGAGCAAGGCCCGCGGCCTGGACGCGGCGTTGCGGGCCCTGGCCGGCGAGACCTACGGCTTCTGGCTCCTGCTCCTGGTGGCGCTGGGCTTCCTGTCCTACGGCCTGTTCTCGATGGCCGAGGCCAAGTACCGCAAGGTCTGACCCCCGATCAGCGCGGGAGCGGCGACACCGCGCGTTCGACGGTGGCGCGGAGCATGGCCCGGCGGCGATCGTGGTCGGCGGCCGGCTCGTCGGCCGTCGCGGCGTAGATGCCGCCGAACGGCGACCACGCCGACGCCATCGAGAAGACCATCAGCAGCAGGTCGGCCGGGTTGCCGGGACGCAGGTGACCGGCGGCCTGCGCGTCGGCCACGGCCTTGATCTTGGGGGCGGTGTCGCCGTCGCTGAGCAGGAAGCCGGCCTGGCGCTGCTCCAGCCGGGCCCAGGCCATCAGCCGGAACAGGTCTCGGTTGCGCAGGTGGGCGTCGTACAGGCCGACGGCCCAGCCGGCCAGGTCGCCGGCGTCGAACGGGACGGTCTCGCCCTGCGCCCGGCAGTCGGCCAGCACCGCCTCGAACAGGCCTTCCTTGCTGCCGAAGTAGCCGTACACCTGGGCCTTGTTGGTGCGCGCGGTGGCGGTGATGCGGTCGATCCGGGCGCCGGCGATGCCCCGCTCGGCGAACTCGCCCCGGGCCGCGTCGAGGATGCGGCGGCTGGTCGCGGCGCCCCGGGCGGTGGTCGGCAGGTCAGGCACGTGTTCACCCTAACAAAACAGACGAGTTGGTTTGTTTTTCGCCGATCAGCGGCTACGGTCTCGGGCAGACCGAATAGTTTGTTTGGGAGGGCTCATGCGCACCACCACCGCCTGGCAGAGCACCGGCAACTCGACCGCCCTGCAACGCGTCCCGCTCGAGCGCCGCGACCTGCGCGAGGACGATCTCGCCGTACGCGTCGACTTCTGCGGCGTCTGCCACAGCGACCTGCACGCCATCCACGGCATCGTCGGCAAGCCGACCGACGGGCTGGTGCCGGGCCACGAGTTCACCGGCACGGTCACCGAGGCCGGCGCCGCGGTGACCGGGTTCACGCCGGGCGACCGGGTGGCCGTCGGCACCCTCGTCGACTCGTGCGGCGCCTGCCCGATGTGCCGCATCGGGCAGGAGAACTTCTGCTACGAGCGGGCGGTCAGCACCTACGGCGGCGCCGACCGGATCGACGGCACGGTGACCAAGGGCGGCTACAGCCGGGAGTACGTGGTGCGGGAGACCTTCGCCTACCGGCTGCCGGACGGCCTCGACCCGGCCGCCGCCGCCCCGCTCATGTGCGCCGGCATCACCGTGTGGGAGCCGCTGCGCTCGGCCGGGGTCGGGCCGGGCCGCCGGGTCGCCGTCGCCGGGCTGGGCGGGCTGGGCCACCTCGGCGTCAAGCTCGCGGTCGCGCTCGGCGCCGAGGTCACCGTGCTCACCCGTACGCCGGACAAGGCCGCCGACGCCCGCGCGCTCGGCGCCACCGACGTCGTCATCACCACCGACGAGGCCCAGCTGAAGCAGGCCTTCGGCCGGTTCGACCTGATCCTGGACACCATCGCCGCGCCGCACGACTTCTCGCCGCTACTGGCCCTGCTCGCCTTCGAGGGCACGCTGAGCGTGCTGGGCGCCCCGCTGGAGGCGCCGGTCCGCCTCATGGACCTGGTCTTCGGCCGCAAGAAGCTGACCTCGTCCGGGGTGGGCGGCCGCAAGCACACGGCCGAGCTGCTGGCCTTCGCGGCCGAGCACGGCATCACGGCCGACATCGAGCTGGTCCCCTCGTCCCGCGTCGAGGAGGCCCTCACCCGCCTCGAGAAGGGCGACGTCCGCTACCGCTTCGTCCTCGACCTGTCCGATCTGGACTGACCGTCCGCCAGCCGGCGTTGCCTATACGCGCTCAGAGCCATACACCCCCGGGCCCGGGTGTTGCCCATACGCGCTCAGAGCAAAGGGGCCGCGGCGTTGCCTATACGCGCTCAGAGCAAAGGGGCCGCGGCGTTGCCTATACGCGCTCAGAGCAAAGGGGCCGCGGCGTTGCCTATACGCGCTCAGAGCCATACACCCTCGGGCCCGGGTGTTGCCTATACGCGCTCAGAGCAAACGGGCCGGCTAGGAGACCGGGAGTCGGACGGTCACGGTGGTTCCCACGCGCTCGGTCGAGGTGACCGAGATCGAGCCGCCGTGGTTGTCGATGATCGTGCGGACGATGGCCAGGCCCAGGCCGGTGCCCGGGATGGCCTGGTGGATGGCGTTGGTGGCGCGGAAGAAGCGGGCGAACAGGGCCTGCTGCTCGGCCTCGGGGATGCCCATCCCGGTGTCGGCCACGACCAGCACCATCTCGTCGTCCTCGCGGGTCGCGCGCACCGTGACCGTGCCCTCGGGCGGGGTGAACTTGACCGCGTTGGTCAGCAGGTTGATCAGCACCCGGTCGATCTGCTCGGGGTCGGCGCGCAGCGCCAGCGGGCCGGCCACCTCGGTGTGCAGCGACACCGACGCCTTGGCGGCGGCCGGCTCGATCGCCGTCAGGGCAGTGTCGATCAGGCCGGCCAGCTCGGCGTCGCGCTTGCTGATCCGGAACGCGCCGGACTCGATCCGGGACAGGATCAGCATGTCCTCGATCAGCTCGCGCAGCCGCCGGGTGTTCCGGGAGATCACCTCGAGCATCCGGCGCTGCGGGTCGGACAGTTCGCCCGCCTCGGCGTCCAGCATCAGTTCCAGATAGCCGGAGATGCTGGTCAGCGGCGTACGCAACTCGTGCGACACGGTCGACATGAAGTCGGTCTTGGCGGTGTCCAGCTCCTGCAACCTGGCCACCAGGTGTTGCTCGTGCTCGTACAGCCGGGCGTGGTGCACGCCGCGCCCCAGGTCGGCCGCGACCACCTCGGCCAGCCGCGTCTCGACCGCCGTCCACGACGGCCCGCCGTCACGCATCAGGGTCAGCGCGCCGATGCACTCGTCCCCGCCGCTGACCGCGACCGTGAGGACGGGCCCGTCGCCGGCCCACCCGCCACGCGCGCTGCTCCTGCTCGGTCGGCCGCACGTCGCCGGCCGGGGCCGGGTCGTCGGTGGCCCAGACGTCGCCGCTGCGCAGCCAGGTGGTGTCACGGGCGGCCAGGTCGGCCAGCGGGCCGCCGGGCCGGTGCTCGTCGTGCAGGCTGACCGCCGGCGGCACACCGTTCGCCATGGTCCGCACCAGTACGTGGTCGGCGCCGAGCATCCCGGCCAGGCCGTGCACCGCCTCCCGGATGGCGTCGTCGACGACCAGGTGACCCGGATCCGATAGCCCAGCTCGCGCACGGCGCCGCGGAGCCGGGCCACGTCCTGGTCGGCGGTGCGGGCCCGGTCGGCCTCCTCGGCCCGGATGTTGATCGCCTCGGCGACCGCCCGGATCTCGGCCGGTCCGGCCGCCGGGTCGGCGCGGGCGGCGTGGTCACCGGCGCGTTGCCGGTCGAGCACCTCGACGAGGCGGCCCAAGGGCGTGGTGATCCGGCGGTTCGCGCGGGCCGCGGCGATCGCCGCGGTCACGGCCGCGATCACGGTGAGTGCCGCGACGGCGCTCACGGTGAGCCACTCGAGCCGGGCGCTGCGACGCTGCAGGGCGGCCCTCCGGGCGGCCAGCGAGAGGTCCAGCTCCTGGTTGGCGGCGGCGAAGGCCTGGAACAGCGGCTTGCCCTCGGTCACGTACTCGGCCGCGGCCTCGCCGCGGGGCGGCGTCCGGCGCTGCCGCTCGGCCACCGCCCACCACTGGTCGGCGTGCCGGAGCTGGGTGGTGACGCCGCCCTGCTCCCGGTCGCCGACCAGCGTCTCGACGTCGTCCACGGCCTTCCCGTAGTCGCTGCGCGCGACGTAGTAGCCGTCCAGCATCTGGCCGTCCCCGGTGAGCAGGTAGCCGCGCAGGCTCCGCTGGGCGTCGGCGAGGACGCCGCGCAGGTGGGCGTTGGCCACCTGGAGCGGCTGGACGTGGGTGCTGAGCTGATCGACCACCCGGTGCTGGAGCAGCACCGCGACCATCTCGGCCAGCCCGGCGCCGAGGATCAGCAGGGTCAGGAGCGCGAACGTCCGCCCGAGCAGCCGCCGGACCGATCCGTCGCCGCGCATGAGGTCTGCCGGTCAGGCCCTGGTTCGGCTGAGCAGGGCCTGGATCCGGGAGACCAGCTCGCGCGGGCTGAACGGCTTGGTCACGTAGTCGTCGGCGCCGGCGCTGAACCCGCCCTCGACGTCCTGCTCCTGGACCCGGGCGGTGAGCATGATGATCAGGATCCCGGCGGTGGCCGGGTCGGCCCGGAGCATCCGGCACACGTCGATGCCGGACAGGCCGGGCATGGACACGTCCAGGACGGCCAGCGTGGGCCGGCGGGCGCGGGCCTGCTCCAGCGCGGCCTGGCCGTCCTCGACCGGGACGACCTCCAGGCCGGCCTGCTCGAGCTTGAACGAGACCAGGTCGCGGATATCGGCGTCGTCGTCGGCGACCAGCACCACCGTCACGGCTTGTCCCCCGGTTCTTTCACAGACGCTACCTATCGGGACGATATCCGGTTAATCCGGTTATGACCCGGGATCCCGCAACGGCATGGCAACCCGGGCGCAGCGGAGCGCCAACCGGCGAGCGGTCTTCTTGACAGAGGCACGAAGAACCGAGACCCGGCAGGAGGATCCGATGACCGCACTGCTCACCGATGACGTCCGGACCGAGGCACTGTTCGCTTCCGACCTGCAACGCTCGCAGCGCCCGTCGCCCGAGTCGGTCCGCGAGGCGGTCATCGCCGCGCTGGAGCGGCTGGGCGCCGGCGGCTGCGCCGAGCTGGTCGCCCAGGAGTTCGGCGAGCACCCGGACTGCGCGCCCGGCCGCATGCGGTGGGCGCGGCACGCGGTGCGCGACGCGTACACCGAGGCCTGACGGTACGAGTGGTGGCGCAGAGCGGCATCCGGCGCCCGGATACCGCCAGGGTCTACCACTGGGACAGGGGTGACCGGCCTCGACCGAACGACGGATGACACACGCACCGTGACGATGACCGGCGCGAGGACCAGCAAAAGTAACGTTGCGTGAGTGACGGAACATCGCGGCCACGGGCGCGGCCGATACCTCGCGCCCCGGCCGCGACACCGGCGCCGGCAACCCGGGCTGATCCTCGCCGTCTGCGCCACGCTCAGCCTGGTCAGCCTGGCCCTGATCGGCGCCCGATTCGTCCAGGTGCGCAGCAACCATCCGGTCCCCCGGTTCGAGCAGAACACCTCCCGGGCGATCGCGACGCCGAAGGCGTACACCCCGAAGAGGGCGACCCCCGACGTGGCGCGACAACGCCGTAAGAAGCGCCCACCCGTCGTGCTGGGCGTGCTTGATCAGGCCGGCCTCACGCGGTACTGCGTCGCGACGACGGGCCCGCTCACCACCGCCGAACTTCAGGGCGGCACGTGGATGTGCGAGCCGTTCCTGGGCGCCGCCCAGCCGGCCGACCTGACCGCGGCGTGCCGCCTGATCCACGCCGACCCGAAGGCCGAGGCGAAACCGGCCGGCCCGGGAAGCTGGCGCTGCGTCACGGAAGCTGCGTAGGATTCCGGCCATGAACGCGCGATTGACCATGTGGTGGCCCGCCTGACCGGCGGCCCACTCCCCCGCGCGTGATCGACATCCGCGGCCGCCTCCCCGAGGCGGCCGTTTCGCGTTTCCACCGGCCGGGCGTCTCGGGCAGGCACGAACCCGAGAAGAGACCCGATGCCACCGTACGCACTGCTCCACCGTGACGGCGCCGACCACGTCGAGGTGCTGACCGGCCACGTCGTCACCGTAGCCACGCTCGCCGAGATCCCACCGGACGACACGCTCGCGCTGATCCCGTACCGGCAGATCACCGAGCGCGGCTTCGACTGCGTCGACGACGACGCGCCGCTCGAATGCCTGGTGATCACCGGCCGCGAACGCAAGCCGCTCAGCGCCTATCCGCCGGGCGAGGTGACGGTCACCGGCGGCGGCTTCGACATCGACGACGACGCGTACGCCGAGATCGTCACCGAGGTGCTCCGGGACGAGATCGGCCGCGGCGAGGGCTCCACCTTCGTCATCCATCGCGTGTACGAGGCCACGATGGACGGCGACGCGGAGCAGGCGTTCGGCCGGCTGTTGCACGGCGAGCAGGGCGCCTACTGGACGTTCCTGGTGCACACCGGCACCCGTACCCTCGTCGGCGCCTCACCGGAACGGCACGTGAGCGTGCTCGACGGGCTGACCATGATGAACCCGATCAGCGGCACGTTCCGGCATTCGGAAGGAGGCGGCCTGCTCGACTTCCTCCGCGACCCCAAGGAGGTCGAGGAGCTGCTCATGGTGCTGGACGAGGAGCTCAAGATGATGGCCGTCGTCGCCGAGCACGGCGGCCAGGTCGTCGGCCCCTACCTCAAGCAGATGGCCCACCTCACCCACACCGAGTACCTGCTGGCCGGGCGCGGCTCGCTGGACGTGCGCGAGGTGCTGCGCGAGACGATGTTCGCGCCCACGGTCACCGGCAGCCCGATCGAGAACGCCTGCCGGGTGATCGCCCGGCACGAGCGGCGCGGGCGCGGCTACTACGGCGGGGTGCTGGCGCTGCTCGGGCACGACGAGGCGGGCCGGCCGACGCTGGACGCGCCGATCCTGATCCGCACCGCCGAGATCTCGCCGACCGGCGCGCTGCGGGTTCCGGTCGGCGCCACCCTGGTCCGGCACTCGACGCCGGCCGGTGAGGTCGCCGAGACCCACACCAAGGCCGCGGGGATCCTGGCCGCGCTGGGCGTCCGGCCGCCGGCTTCCTCGTCGGGCCCGCCACCCGAGATCGACACCGCTGAGGTACGCCGTGAGCTCACCAACCGCAACACCGACCTGGCGCGGTTCTGGCTGGACGAGCGGGCGCCCGCGCTGAGCACGTTCGCCGGGCGCTCGGTGGCCATCGTCGACGCGGAGGACACGTTCACGGCCATGCTGGCGCACCAGCTCCGCTCGCTGGGCCTGCGCGTCACCCTCACGTCGTACCGGAACGTCGGTCTCCTCGACGCCGACCTGGTCATCGTCGGGCCGGGCCCGGGCGACCCCGGCAACCCGGGCGACCCGAAGATGGCCTACCTGCGCGGCCTGACCACCGGCCTGCTCGCCGCCGGGCGCCCGGTGCTCGGCGTCTGCCTCGGCCACCAGATCCTGTCCGGCCTGCTCGGCCTGCCCCTGCACCGCCGCGACGCGCCCTACCAGGGTGTCGCCCAGGACATCGACCTGTTCGGCCGGCCGCGGAAAGTCGGTTTCTATTCCAGTTTCACCGCCCGCTCCGGGGACGATCGGCTGATCAGCCCGTACGGCCCGGTGGAGATCGCCCGCGACCCGGCCGACGGCAGCGTGCACGCCCTGCGCGGCCCCGGTTTCGCCGGCGTCCAGTTCCACCCGGAGTCGGTGCTCAGCCGCGACGGCATCGCCGTTCTTCACGATTTGCTGCCTCCGTTGCTCGCCCGCGCGATTAGTCCGGCGAACATCGGGTAGCGAAAGGACTGTCGGTGGTTCAAGCGGATCGAGAGCCTCCGCTTGGACCACCGACCCAGTCGTTACTGATTCACCAGCAGCTCGCCCCGGGGGTGCATGGTGTGCAGCACCGAGGTGCCGATCCGGATCGTGGTGATCAGGCCGGCGTCGCGCAGGACCGAGGCGTGGTGGCTCGCGGTGGCGGGTGAGATGCCCAGCCGGCGGGCCAGTTCGGTGGTGGTGCAGCCGTCGGCCGTGGCCTCCAGGATCGCCGCCCGGGTGCGTCCGATGAGTGCCGCCAGCGGGTTGTCGCTGGTGCGGCGGGCCGGCGCGAGGCGTACCTGATCGGGGTCGAGCGGATAGACCAGCACCGTGGGCAGGTCGGGATCGCGCAGCACGGTCGGATGTTGACGGCAGAAGAACGACGGGATCAGGCGCAGGCCGCGGCCGTTGAGCCGGATGTCCCGGTTGACCGCGAACCCGTGCAGCTCGAGCACCGGCCGGCGCCAGCGCACGTTCGGGTGCAGGCCGGCGAACAGCGCCTCCAGCCCGCCGCGGGCGACCTCCTTGGCCTGGGCGACGCGGGTGGCGCCGACCGCCGCCCGGATCTGCATCCAGTACGGCTGCAGGGCGGTCTCGTAGTAGCGCTCGATCTTGCCGGTCAGGTCGTGCACGGCGGCCTTCTCGGCGGCGGCCAGGGCCTTGAACCGGTTGTCGACGTGGGGCTGGTAGGCCGCCAGCACCGCCAGGTCACGGCGGAAGGTCGCGGCGGAGGTGTGCCGGATCGCGTCCAGACCTTCCTGAATCCCCTCCGAGCCGATCTCCGGCGTCAGGAAATCCGGTGAGTAGCCCTTCGGCGGGGCCAGCGCCAGCAGCGGGCGCAGGCCCGGGTCGAGTTGCCGGCCGACCCGGGCGCGCCAGCCCGCGTACATCGGCGGCGGCTGACGCTCCTGCAACATGTGCAGGCTGAGCAGGGTTTCCCATAACGGATCAGGTTCATCGGAGAGCCGGATCCGGGCGAGATCGTCTTCCGTGAAATGAATGCGCAGCACCGCAGGCTTCCCCGTTCCTCGGTTGCCGTCCACTGTGTTGGGTCAGTCTGGTCGACACAACCCGGTAAGACTGTCAGGTTCCGAACAATCCGGACGGTTTTCACCATGGTCGAATGGCCTTGCGTCCGGTGGGCATACGTTCAAGTCATGGAATATCGACTGCTGGGGCGCAGCGGCTGCGCCGTCTCCGCCCACTGCCTGGGAACCATGACGTTCGGCAACGAGTCCGACGAAAAGGTGTCACACGCCCAACTCGACCTGTTCGTGGAGCAGGGCGGCACGTTCGTGGACACCGCGGACGTCTACTCGGCCGGCGAGTCGGAACGGATCATCGGGCACTGGTTCGCGTCCCGCCCGGCCGAGGTGACCGAGCGCGTGGTGCTGGCCACCAAGGGCCGCTTCGCGATGGCCGAGGAGCCCAACGGGCTGGGCCTCTCCGCCCGCCACCTGACCCGCGCGCTGGACGCGTCGCTGACCCGGCTCGGCGTGGACGCGATCGACCTCTACCAGGCGCACGCGTGGGACCCGCTGACCCCGATCGACGAGACGCTGCGGACGCTCGACTCGTTCGTCCGGGCCGGCAAGATCCGCTACTACGGCTTCTCCAACTTCACCGGCTGGCAGCTGACCAAGGCGGTGGCCCGGGCCCGGGAACTCGGCCTGGTCGCCCCGATCAGCCTCCAGCCCCAGTACAACCTGCTGGTCCGCGAGATCGAGTGGGAGATCGTGCCGGCCGCCGAGGACGCCGGCCTGGGCCTGCTGCCGTGGAGCCCGCTCGGCGGCGGCTGGCTGACCGGCAAGTACACCCGGGACCAGCGGCCGACCGGCGACACCCGGCTCGGCGACAACCCGCAGCGCGGCATGGAGGCGTACGACCGTCGTAGCACCGACCGCACCTGGACCGTGGTCGACGCCGTGCAGCGCGTCGCCGAGGGCCGCGGCGTCTCGATGGCCGAGGTGGCGCTGTCCTGGGTGACCGACCGCCCCGGCGTGACGTCGACGATCCTGGGCGCCCGCACCGTCGACCAGCTGGCGACCAATCTCAGCGCGGCCGGGCTCCACCTGACCGACGCCGAGACGGCCGTCCTCGACGAGGCGAGCGAGCTGCACGCCCCCGACTACCCGTACGGCGAGCTGGGCGTGAACCAGCGCGACCGGGCGCTCTAGAGACGGAAGCGGGCGCCGGAGGCCGGCGCCCGCCTTCGCGGTGGGTCAGGAAGCAGTGGGTCAGGAAGCGGCGACCCCGGCCGCCCGGCCCTCGTGCAGGGTCACGTTGCGACCGTCCTTGGGGTCGAAGAGGTGGATCTTGTCGAGGTTGAGCCACACCTTCAGCGAGGCGCCGTCGCGGACCCGGGACTCGGCCGACAACCGGGTCACCAGGCTGGTCCCGTCGCTGGTCGGGAGGTCGGCCCCGCCCGCGTCGGCGGCCAGGTCGGCCAGGTCGGCCGCGGTCGCCGCGCCGCCCTCGACGGTGAAGTACACGTACTTGTCCGACCCCATCGACTCGACCAGGTCGACCGGCGCCGTGAATTCGTACCCGTGGGACCGCTGTCGATCTTCGACCAGCGCGGCGTCCTCGAAGTGCTCGGGCCGGATGCCCAGCACCAGCTCGCGCGGCGCGTCCCCGGCGGCCAGCACCCGCTGCATGCGCTCGCCCAGCGGAAGCTCGCCGATCGCGGTCTGCAACTTGCCCGAGGCCACCGTGGCGGGCAGGAAGTTCATCGACGGCGAGCCGATGAACCCGGCCACGAACAGGTTCTTCGGGTGGTCGTAGAGCGTCTGCGGGTCACCGACCTGCTGGATGTGACCGCCGCGCATGACCACCACCCGGTCACCGAGGGTCATCGCCTCGGTCTGGTCGTGGGTGACGTACACGGTGGTGGTGTTGAGCTGCTTCTGCAACCGTGACACCTGGGTGCGCATCTGCACCCGCAGCTTGGCGTCCAGGTTGGACAGCGGCTCGTCCATCAGGAACACCTTGGGGCTGCGGACGATCGCGCGGCCCATCGCCACCCGCTGCCGTTGCCCGCCGGAGAGGTTGGCCGGCCGGCGGTCGAGATACTCCGAGAGGTCGAGCACCTTGGCCGCGTCGTTGACCTTCTTGTCGATCTCGTCCTTGGGCAGCTTGGCCAGCTTCAGCGGGAACGCCATGTTCTCCCGGACGGTCATGTTCGGGTAGAGCGCGTACGACTGGAACACCATCGCGATGTCCCGGTCCTTGGGCGCCTTGTCGTTGACCCGCTCGCCGCCGATCCGCAGCTCGCCGGACGTGATGTCCTCCAGCCCGGCGATCATGTTGAGGGTGGTCGACTTCCCGCAGCCGGACGGGCCGACCAGGATGAGGAACTCGCCGTCGGCGATCTCCAGGTCGATGCCGTGCACGGCGGTGGTGCCGTCGGGGTAGCTCTTGGTCACCTTGTCGAGAACGATGTCAGCCATGGATTCACCTAGCCCTTGACCGCGCCGGACGTCAGCCCCGCGACGATGCGCTTCTGGAAGAACAGCACGAACAGGATGATCGGGATCGTGATGACCACGGCCGCCGCCGAGATGGCGCCGGTCGGGTCCTCGAACTGGGAGGCGCCGGTGAAGAACGACAGCGCCACCGGGACCGTGCGGGACCGCTCGGTCGAGGTCAGCGAGATGGCGAACAGGAAGTCGTTCCAGCAGAAGATGAAGACCAGGATCGCGGTGGTGAAGACGCCCGGCGCGGCCAGCGGCGCGATCACCTTGCGGAAGGCCTCGGCCTGGGTGGCGCCGTCCATCTTCGCCGCCTTCTCCAGGTCCCACGGGATCTGTTTGAAGAACGCCGACAACGTGTAGATCGCCAGCGGCAGCGCGAACGTGATGTACGGGAGGATGAGCCCGGGCCAGGTGTCGAAGAGGCCGGTCTGCCGTTCGATGTTGAACAGCGGGGACACCAGCGACACCTGCGGGAACATGGCGATCAGCAGGGAGACCCCGACGAGCAGGGACTTGCCCGGGAAATCGAGGCGGCTGATCGCGTACGCGGCCATCGTGCCGAGCACGACCGCGATGACGGTGGAGATGAGCGCGATGCCGATCGAGTTGATCAGCGCGCGGACGAACTGATCGGTCTGGAAGATCAGCCGGTAGTTGTCCAGGGTCCATTCGCGCGGGATGAAGTTGCCGTCGGTCAGCGTGGCCGTCGTCTTCAGCGACAGCGACACCACCCACAGCACCGGGAAGATCGCGAAGACCACCACGATCGCGTCGAGCAGCCCCCACTTGAGCTTGGCCTTCGGCGAGGTGTCCACCAGTGCCATGTCAGCGCCTCCCGCCGTCGTCGCTGCTGCCGGGTGCGGCGGTGCCGAACAGCTTCACGAAGATGAACGCGATGATCGCGACCGTGATGAAGATCAGCACCGACATCGTCGAGCCGATGCCGAGGTTGAGCCCCTTGATCAGGTTGTTGTAGGCGATCATCGACACCGACGAGGTCTCGTTGGCCCCGGCGGTCAGGACGTAGATGTTGTCGAAGACGCGGAAGGCGTCGAGGGTCCGGAACAGCAGCGCGACCAGGATGGCCGGCTTCATCACCGGCAGCATCACGTTGGTGAACCGCTGCCAGCCGGTGGCACCGTCCATCGACGCCGCCTTGAGCAGGTCGTCCGGCACCAGGGCGAGCCCGGCCATCAGCAGCAGCGCCATGAACGGCGTGGTCTTCCAGATCTCGGCGAAGATCACGATGGCCAGGGCGCTGGCCCGTTCGGTGAGCGGGGCGCCGTCGGCGAACAGGTTGGCCAGGTAGCCGGTGTCGGGGGTCCACGCGTACCGCCAGCTGAACGCCGCGACCACCGTGACGATGCCGTACGGGATCAGCGCCGAGGTCCGCACCAGGCCGCGCCCGATGATGGTCCGGTGCATGATCAGCGCGAGCCCCATGCCGAGCACCAGCTCGACCGCCACCGACACGATCGTGATCAGCATGGTCACGCCGAACGCGGTCCACCAGTAGCTGTTGGTCAGCACGGTCGCATAGTTCTCGAACCAGACGAACTCCCGCTCGTCCGGGAACTTCAGGTCGTAGCGCTGAAGCGACAGCCAGAGCGAGTAGATGATCGGGTACGCGGTCACCGCGACCATCACCAGCGCGGCCGGCCCGCACAGCAGCCAGCCGAGCTTGCGTTCCTGGCGTTTGCCCTCACTCAGCACCGGCTTCGACTTCCCGGCCGGTTTCTCCGCGACCGGTGGCCGCTCCTGCTGAATCGTCACGGCAGCACTCCCTTCGAGTCGAGGGCGTCCTGGATCGACTTCTTCAGGGCGTCGGCGGTCCGTTGCGGGTCGATCTGCGACGGCGGCGACAGCTCGGCGGCCACCACGGTCGAGAGGTTCTGGTACGCGGGGGTACGCGGCCGGGGCGCGGCGTCCTTCAGCTCGTCGAGCAGCGCGTCCTTCATCGGGTACGCCTTGAGCATGTCCGGCCGGTCGTACACCGCCTCGATGCTCGGCGGCTGACCGGCGTTGACCGCGAGGTACTCCTGGCTGTCCGGCCCGCGCAGGCAACGGATCGCGTCGAAGGCCAGGTCCGGGTGCTTGCTGTACGCGCTGACCGCCATGTTCGAGCCACCGATCGTGGTGATGCTCGGCGTGTTCGCGTCGATGCCCGGGTAACGGGCCCAGCCGGCGTTCTTCAGCAGGTCCGGCGCGTCGCCCTGCATGGACGCGTACACGTACGGCCAGTTCACCTGGAACGCGCCGCCGCCGTTCTGGAAGGCCAGCCGGACGTCGTCCTCGATCGCGTTGCTGAACGACGGGCTGACCACGCCCGAGGTGGCCAGCTTCTTCATGACCTCCAGCGCCTTGACCGTGCCCGCGTCCATCACCGCGGTCTTGCCGTCGTCGCTGACCACGTGCCCGCCGGCGCTGGCGACCAGGCTGTTGAAGAGCACGACCAGGCCCTCGTACTGGGCGCCCATGGTCAGGATCTGGTAGGGGTTCTTGCCCTCCTGCTTGAGCTGCTGGGCCTGCTGGATCATCTCGTCCCAGGTCTTCGGGGGCGTCGGGACGAGATCCTTGCGGTACCAGAGGAGCTGGACGTTGGTGTTGTTCGGCGCGGCGTACAGCTTGCCGTCGTACTCGGCGGACGCGAGCGGGCCCGGCAGCGTGCCGTTCTCCACCTCGGTCTTGTCCTGGCCGGTGAACTCCTTGATCCAGTTCGCGCTGGCGAACTCCTGGGTCCAGGTGACGTCCATGCCGAGGATGTCCATGCTGTCGTCGTTCGCGGCCAGCCGGCGCACCATCTGCACCCGCTGGTCGTCCGCCTGCCTCGGCAGCACCTGGTAGACGATGCGGTACTTGCCGCCCGCCTCCTGGTTGCACCGATCGACGACGGTTTGGAAGTTCTCGACGGGGAATTGATAGAGGTTGAGGACGGGAGTTCCGCTCTCGTTGTCGGATCCGCACGCGGCGAGTGGAGCCACCAGGGCGATCGCGGCCCCCGCCGCAATGGTCCGGGCGCGTATCGATCGCCGTCGCGGATGTAGATGTTGGTCAGCCATTGACCCTCCATCCAGCCTGTGGGGCGGTTCGTAGCTGTCCGGTGCCCCTCCGTCACCGTTGACAAACGCGAATGCATCGTTGACCTTGACCGTGCCTAGGATGAGTTCATGCAGGTGACTTACTACTTCGATCCGCTCTGTCCCTTCACGTGGCGCACCTCGCGGTGGCTGGTGAAGGTGGCGCCCGAGCGTGACCTCGACATCCACTGGCGACCGTTCAGCCTGGCCATCCTCAACGGCGGCCTGGCCAACGCGCCCGAGCAGTGGCGGGCGCCGGCCGAGGCGTCGTTCTCGGCGCTGCGGCTGATCGCTTCGCTTTCGGGTTCGCCTGAAGGCGACGCGGCCATCGGCCGGTTCTACACCGAGATCGGCAACCGTACGCACGGCGCCGACGCGCCCATCTCGGCGGAGATCGTCCTGGCCGCGGCCGAGGCGGCGGGCATCGAGGACACCAAGGCGCTGCACGACGAGTCGCTCGACGCGGCCGTGCGGGAGTCGCACGACGAGGCGTTCCAGTCGGCCGGGCCGGACATCGGCTCGCCGGTGCTGTGGCCCGAGGGCGCGCCGCGCGGTGTGCACGGCCCGATCATCGGCCCGGTACCCGACGTCGACGAGGCCGTGAAGATCTGGGACGCGGTCGCGGTACTGGCCGCCGGCGACACCGTTTTCGAGGTCAAGCGCGGCCGGTCCTGACGGTTTGGCGACGCGGGGCGGATGGGTATCCGCCCCGCATGGTCGAACCCCAGGTCAACCTGGATCCTCAGTCCCTCAGCCCGGTCGAACGCAAGCTCCAGGGCCCGCTGGAGGATCAGCTCTCCTCCGCGCTGGCCGCCGCGACCGACAAGATTTCGGAAAGGTACGCCGGTGAGAATGTCGACCAGCTGACCGAGCAGTTGCTGATCGAGACGCGGACCCACCTGCACCCGGACATCGCCGCGGGCTTCCAACCGGACCAGGCCGAGCTACGCCGGGTGGCCGAAGCGATCATCACCCGGGCCGGGGTGATCATCGAGGCATAGCCCAGAGAGGTCGGGGGGAGACCCACATGGATCATGACTCGACCTGTCGCTACGCCGAACGCACCCTGCACGCGATCGCCGTGCAACGCATGAGCCCGGCCGGCTGGCGCCGCTACGAGGCCGCCGTGCTGGGCATGCAACTGGCCGTCGACACCGCCTCGTGGGAGGAACTCCGCGCGACCGCCGACGCCCTGGCCACGCTGCGCGTCCCCCACCACAAGGCACACGCCGACCCGGGCCGCACCGAGCAGCCGCCCCGCCTGCACGCCGCGACGATGCGCCTGGCCCAGGCCCTGGCCCAGCTGGTCTCCGGCTAGATCCCCGTCGCGTCCGGCGCCAGCGACTCACTCGAATTCGCCACCTGGTTGTGCGTAACGGGTGGACGTGAGACGGTCTTGTCGTGCCGGATCGTGAGTTCATGGTGGTCGAACTGCCGAATACCGGCGACACCCGAGGCAGCAGTTTCAGCGTGCCGGTCGAGCTTGTCGACAGCTCGTTTCCGGTGGCCGACATCCACCTGGCCACCATCGCTCCAGGTGCCGTGCGAGGCAACCACTATCACGTCCTCCGGCATGAGATCTTGCTCGTCCTGGCCTCGGACCGCTGGTCGCTGCACTGGGATGAGGGGCCGGGAGAAACTCCACAGAGCCGTCGCTTCGAAGGGTCCGGTGCGGTTCTCGTGTACGTGCCGACGGGAATGTCACATGCGATCCGTAACGACGGATCAGCCGCACTGACCATGGTCGGGCTGACTGATGGACCCTACGACCCGGACCAGCCGGACGTTTATCCCCGGGCAGTCGTGTCACTGGTTCCCTGATCGAGTCCGTACGCCGCGGCCCGCTCCGTCAACTCGCGCAGCATGCCGCGCCGACGCCCGTACCGCAGCACCTCGATCTGCTCACCAGCCCTGCGCAACCGGTCGCGGACCGTGGACCCTACGGCTACACGTTCACGGCTGGTCATGACGGGCCAGTAGGCAAGGTCCAGTGCGGCCCACTGGAGATCTGAGTCGGCCATGAGCAACCGCATGCCGGCTCCGGCGGCAGCACCTGCCGCCTTGGCCAGATCTCGGACCGCCGTGGCGTAGTCCTCGGTCCGCCGGCCGATTCGAAGGAGATGAGATCGTTCGAGCAGACCACGGACCACGTAGTCGGCATAGCCGACGCTGCGCAGACGCACGATCGCATCATCGACAATCGGCCTGGCCGCCACCAGGCGGTCGGGATCCCACTCGCCCTGCTCGACCATGGACCTGGCCGCGGCACCGACGACCAACGGGCGGAGGGCACGGGAGAGCTGCGACGAGTTCTTGCCGTTCAGTGCCCAACCCGGGTCCTCCGCCTGCTCGACGATCTCTCGTGCTCGGCCGGTGTCGATCAGGTAGTAGCCGTACCGATAGGTGTTCTGTGAGTAGACGAATGGGTAGTCCGAGCCGTCGACGGCCTTCGCCTCGGCGAACCGATCGTCCGCCTCGTCGAGCTTTCCGAGCATGAATGCGACCTCGGCGTGGCAGGACCGCGCGTACATCTGGAAGTACGGCACCGACGCTCGGTCGGCGAAGGTCATTGCGCGCCTGCTCATCAGCTCGGCCGTCACTCCGCCCTCGGGCTTCGGACTCTCCAGCGCTCCGGCGATCACCAGCAACTCGGTGTACAGCGATGCCGCGAATGCTGCCTCGGCGAGGTGGCGCCCGTCGATCTGGGCTCCCGGCCGATCCCTCTTCTCCGCATCGTCGATCACGTCCAGCAGCGCGCCGCAGCTGGCCCGGGCGTCTCCTAACCGGCCGAGCTGACGAAGCCTGAGGCTCGCGTTGGACATCACGGTCACCTCAGCCTCGAGCGTGAGGGACAGGTCGCGGAGCTCGTTCCATCTCGGGAGGCGGACGTAGTGCGACAGAGCGACCACCTCAGAACCGACCATTCCGAGGCGGCGGGTGGAGAAGCTCTCGCGAGTGCCCCGCCAGACCCGAGGAACCAAGATGTTGTCGAACACCTCCTGATGGCGCTCGATCGCGCAACCGTGGTGCACGGCTGTGTAGAGCAGATTCATCTTCGCGGCGTCCTCAGGCTGCGCCGGCGCCTTGCGTTGGTAGTAGTCGAAGAGCGCCGCATGCCCCAGCCGCCAGAGATCCCCGGAATGTTGACGCATCCGGTCGCGGAAGTGTTCCCGGACGAGAGGGTGGGCATCGAGGGTTCCGCGCAGTTCCGGTAACTCGTCACTGACCAGCCCCATCTCACGCAACTTGTCGACGGCATCGTTCCACTCGGGGTCGCCCACTCGTCCATTGCCACCGTGGGAACCACGCCGGATGGCACTCAGCACGACCGACATCTCTTCCGGTGGAGCTGGGCGATCGAACAGGCCGATGATGCTCAGGATCTCGAGCTCGCGCGTACACCGGTGCTCCGTGAGCCAGCCCGCGTACTTCTCCATGATCCGACGCGCGTGGCCACCCCCGTCGGTGGCCGCCAGCCCCCGCAGCTCCAGCCGCCCGGACAGACGGCCCGCGTGCACGTCGCGCACGTACCGGCCGAGGAGATTCACAGCGAGAGCATGTCCGTCGACGTCGCGCACCGCCTCCAGCAGCTCGCTCTCCACCAACGGACCAGGTCCGCCGATGATGTGGCGGAGCAGGTCGGCTCCGGCCGCGGGATCGAGGTTGCCGAGTTCGAGAAGCCTGACCGTCCCGCGGCCACTCTCCGCCGCATCAGCCTCGAGCGCTGTCGGTCTGACCCGGGTGGTCATGAGGCAGAGCCCGCCCCAGCCAGGCTCGGCGAGTTCGTCGATGAGCATCGTCATCGCCGAATCGGTGAACTGGCCCCCGACGTCCGGCGCACTCAGCGGGTACTGGAGCGGCTCCACACCGTCGAGGATGACCAACGTGGGCCGGGATCGAATGTGCTCGGCCAGGCGGCGGGCTCGATCCGGCGCGCTGAGCAGATCGGCCTCGCGCACACCGTACCAATGGAGCGTGTCGATCATGAACGGCTCCGCGGACACCATCCCGTCCTTGGTGCCCTGGCTGTAGAAGGACCAGGCGAGCAACTTCCGGACTCCCGGATAGTTCTTGCCCCGCATCTCCCGGAGCCAGTAGTTCACCAAGGACGATTTACCCACTCCGCCCAGTGCGGCGATGCAAAGAATGCTTGTGCCTCGATCGTTCCAGGCGGCACGCAAGAAGTTCAGATCAGCCTCTCGGCCGTACAGATCACGAGTGGTGCTCGGTAGCCCGCGGTAGTAGATGTCGTCGTCAGGCAGCGAATCACTCGCCATGCCGAACGCCCCGGCATCGCTGGCGGGCGACGGCGCCGAGTTGCCCGCGACGTCATGAGGGCTCAGCTCGACGGCTTGCCCCAGTGCTCTGTAAACCTGTTGTTCCTGCGCTGAGGTACCGCCGATGACCATCAGAGGGAGTGATCCGCTCCCGGTCGGTGACATGGGGTCGTACGCCATTCGGCGCAGCACCGTGCGTACATCGCCCCAGCCGGCATCGCCGGTGTCGACGAGATCCAGTCCCACGATGCCGGTGACCATCGCGCGGGCGCTCGCCAGACGTTTGATGGACGCCGCGGCACGGCCGATGTCGCGGTCAGCGTCGCAGACGATGTCCACCATTCCCCCGGCCCGGGAAAGCAGCGCCAGAAGGGCCCTGCTGCGGTGCGAGCTCCCGGGACCGACGACCCAGAAGACTCGGAGGCCGTTACCCTTCCGCTTGCGATGTCCGGCCTTGAGCCAGACATCGAAGACTTCGCCGAGCCGATCGAAGTGACGTTGCAGGTTGTGCAGACCGCCACTCCGGAGCAGGAAGACGTCGACGGTCTCACCCTCGTCCAAGGGCGGGTCGTCATCGTCCGACTCGGCCCGACCCGCGGCGAAGTCGGCATCCGTCCACACAATTGATCCACACTCGGCGAGGTCGGCACGGATCTGGACGGCCCCGCCGGACATCCCGCGGTTGAGCTTCGGTGCGATCTCGTGCGCCAATCGGCCGAGCAGGTCGAACAGAACCTCGGCGGAGGCCGTTGCGGCGAACTGCTTGTATCTGTCGTCGCGATCCGGGCCGGCATGGTCCATGACACCCTTGACGACCATCCAGTACGGAACACCAGCAGTGCGGGCGGCCTGTGCCACGGTCACTGCTTCCATGTCCAGCGCGACGACGGACCTCTTCTGCCCGGTCAACGTCGTCCAGATATCAGGGTCCTCCCGTACCGCACTCAGTGTCGCGACCTGCCCCTTGAGCACGTTGAACGGAAGCCGGGCCGGTCCCCCACCGGCATCCTGGATCCTCCGCGCCAGAAGCTCTCGTCCCTTGCCGGTCAGCCGCCATCGGCCGGCCGTGAAGCTGATCAGGCCGTCGGCCTCCATCCGATACGGCATGGCCGGCCAGGTCTCGTCCGAGAAATACCGCGTATACGCGATGTGCTCCAACGGCTGCTCACCGGCATGAAGTCGGTCAAGTATCCAGAGCTCTCGGTCCGCACTTGTCGGGGCGCCGAAGCTCGGCAGGTGTCCGGCATCTTCCGACAGCAGCTCAGCGGCTTTCAGGATCCGCGCGGCGGCCTGGTAATGGCGGAAGTCCGGTGACAGACCCTCGGTCCTCCGCTTGCCCTCCTCCGCCGAGAACACATAATCGGCGACCACGACATCTCCGACCGTCGTGTACTTCGGGTTGCCGGCGCACACCCCACACATCGCGATGCAGCGTGGCTCGAGCTGTCCGGCGAGCATGGAGAGCACGGCCGAGGTCGTGACTACGCCCATTCGTTCCGGCCGGGCAAGCGCGAGCGAGAAACGCGCGCCGTCACGATCCAGGTAGTCCGCGGTGCCATACCGAATGGCGTCGTCGTCCCGATCCACCCAGTTGGCGATTCCCGGCTCGCCGTCGGAGGTAGCCGGGCCGATGCGCCGGACGGCATCGAACTCTTCCCGCAGGGCGGTCACGATCAGGACGTCGACACCGCTCATGATTGGCTCTCAAGCGTCTCGGGTGTCTTATCGGCGACGGGTGCGGCCGGCTCCACACCAAGATCCGCGTACCTGATCATCTGGACGGCGAGGAGCGCCACCACGAGGAGCTCGAGGACCGAGACCGATAAGAATATCCAGCTCCATGGCCCGTTCACCCAGTACACGATCAGGGCGGCCAAGGCGGAGACGCAGAAGGTTCCCAGGTCGACGACCAGTTGAAGAACCTTCCGGGAGCGACGGAAGCGATCACCCCGATGTGCTTTCTCCCAACCGAATACACCGTCGTGGTGTGCGGCGAATCGCGGATGAAGGGTCTCTCGGATGTAGGTCCCGATCGCTGACACCTTCTCGTCATTGACCAGGTAGGTCCAGCCCAGCACGGTGCTGACCGCCGGCAGCAGGAGGAGGAGATTGGCATGGCCCTTCGAGGAAAGCGTTGCCGCGATCACGGCGGCCATCGACCCCAGAGTGGCGTAGATCAGATTGTCCCGGAACCCGATGCGGCTCTTCTGCTCCTCCTTGAGCCGTTCGTATTCGACGATGAGCAGCCGCTCGATGGAGATCTCCGAGTCCGTCATGTTGACCTTCTCTCGTGACCGGGAGCAGATGGCTGATTCGCACGAGCCGACTCGGTGGCCAGGTGCAGCGACGCCGCGGCCGCCGGGAGCAGGTCGCTCAGGTCCACCGATGAGGGACGCGTCGCCGGCCGGAACTCGTCGTCGAGAGCGAGCTCGACGACGTTGCCCACCTCCCAGTTGTGACCGTCGACCAGCCACTGACAGCGGTCGGGCTCGTGCACGAGGAGCAGAACGCAGATCTCTGGCCGAAGGGTGAGCAACGGGACCGACACACCGGTCAGACGTAGTTCGGCCTCGCCCGCTTCGATCGCCTTGACCAGATCGCGCACGGGCACGGTCGCGTTCACCTCGGCGGCGCCGGAGGTCTCCAGGCGATATCCGAACATCTCCTCGGCGTACTCCCGGAGAACCGTTTGCCGAACAGAGAAGCCCTCGCGCCAATCTGTCCTGGTCACGCCGGACGGAGCCAGGATCCCGGCCGGGGCGACGTGCAAGAACCCAGGATGCGTACGAACGTGTGCCGAGCGACGCACCAGCAATGCGTTGTGACCTGTCGGAGCCGGATGAAGGATGGTGACGGCAACCGACATGGCGCCCGCGCGGAACCTGCCGTCCAGAACTGGATCGGCCCCGTCGAGGCGGCGGTGCAACCAGGCTCGCCGAGGTAGCGCGTCCATCCGCGCCGGATGGTCCGGATCGGCGACGAGAGTCTGGACGAACTCCTGCTCCAATATCTCCGCGGTGGCCAGCGAGGCGAAATAGGATCCCGGCTTCGCGTCGATGCGGGGACCGTTCGACGTGTTCCGGATCCGGACCGCTGCGTAGGTCGGCCCATCGTGCAGGCCGGGATGTGCGAGGCTGCCGGCGTACTCCCGGTAGTCGGCCTCACCGCGAGGGTCGAAGCCGAGAGACCGGAAGGCTCGGCCCGGGTCGGCGTCATGCTCCGCCGGGATCAGACCCAGATCGAGGTCGCCGAGGGCGCTGTCCGGGTCCTCCCCACCGGGAGCGGGAAAGACGGTGGCAGGAAACATCGTGTTCCCGAACCGGACCAGCTGATGGCCGGGGTAGAGAGCGGAGATCGTCGGGGCCCAGCCCCGGCCGGCCAGTACGCGTCCGGTCGTTGTCATCCTCATGCCGGATCCTCCGCCAGCCGTCGGTCCAGATCAGCGGCCTGCGGCATCTGAATCCGGTGATACAGGTCGCGGGCGGCCGTCAGGTGGCGCCTTCTCGCGGCGGGATCGCCGGCCCTCTCAGCGGCATCACCGAGAGCAACGAGCGCGGCCGCCTCCCACCGCGGAGCGATCGAGTTCCGTGCCGCGGTCAGGCAGGTGTCGGCCAGGGCACGCGCGTCATCCGGCCGTCCCGCACGGACCAGGAGGGCCGACCTGTTGAGGTCGCACATCACCGTGACCAAGTCATGTTCTCCCTTGACGGACAGCTCGTGGCTGATCCTGACCCACTTGTTGGCGTCGTCCAGGGATCCCAGGCGTGTCTGCGCGTCCGCAGCCGCCTGAACCGTCAAGGCCTCACAGAGCCTGTCCTCGATCGTGGCGAAGATCTGCCGGGCGGTGCGGAGGCTCTCCATAGCTCCGCTCAGATCGCCTCGATCAGCGCGGAGCTCCCCGATGTTCCACCGCGCAAGCCCTTCGCGGCGCTTGTCCTTCAGCAGCAGGAACACGGCGAGCGCGTCGTCGAACAGCTTCTCGGCATCGTCAAGTCGCCCGCACAGCAGGCATATCTGGCCGATGTGGCGGTCGGTGTTCGCGACCCAACGAGCATCACCCAGCTCGTCGAACAGGACGCGGCATCGCGCGAACCAATCCATCGCCTCGTCCCACTCGGCACGCAGATGCAGGGTGTCTCCCAGGCTGATCATGGCGATGGCCGCCGACCGCCGATCCCCGGATCGCTCCAAGATCGGCAAGGCTTCGCGGAAGGCATCGACGGCGAGCTGGGTCTGGCCCTGCGCCCGATACACGCCGCCGATGCTGGAAAGTGCCGTGGCGGCTCCGGCCTTGTCGTTGATGCTCACGAAGGCCGCCAGCGCCGCTTGCATCGCGATCAATGCCTTCCCGCGATGGCCCGCGAACCGGTATGCCTCGCCGAGTCGGACACGCGCACCGGCCGCGCCGCCGACGTCGTCGAGTTCCGTCAGAATGTCCACGCTCTTCGCCAGGTCGATCACCGCATCGTCGCCGCTGTGCAGGTACCAGGCGCGGAGGTCGCCCCTCAACCGGAGCAGCTCGGCGTAGGCGTGCGTGGCGCCGTCTGCCTTCGCGGCGCGCAACCCGACGTCGTTGACCTGTTTCCACTCGGTCCACAGGCTCGGAACCTCGAGCGCCGGGATCAGCTTGCACGCGATCCGCCAGACCACGGCATGCAGGTCGAAACGATCAGCGAGCTCCACCACCTCGACGAGGCAGCTCGCCTCCTCGGCGACCCAAGCCGCCCAATCCCTTCCCGACTCGGGTACCTCGAGCGCGAGATCGGCTTGATCGGCCGGCCGCAACTCGTCGTATGCCATGGTCACTCGCCGTAGGACAGTATCCGCGAGACGGGAGACGGCCATGTGCTGTTCGGCCGCCGGCTCCTCGGTCCGGAGGAGGTCTCGGGCGAGTTCGCGTACGAGGTCATGAAACCGGCCGCGCACGAACTTCCCGTCGTGTTCGACTTCGATGACGAGCCCGGCCCCGATGAGTTCGTCCAGCAGAGTGTCGGCTTCGGTCGTGCCGACGTCCAGCAGCGCGGCGAGGGCCCAGACGGGCAGATCACCCTGCCCCAACAGGGAAAGCAGACGGAACGCTCGCTGTTCGTTCCGGCCGATGAGGTGGAGGTAACTCAACTCGATCACGGCGCGGACACTTCGTTCGCCGGCGGTCAGGTGCGGCAGCCGCCGCACCTGGAGCTTCGTCTCCAGCCAGCGGAAGCGACGGCCCGGCCTGCTGTCGAGCTGGTTCGCGCAGATCCGGACGGCGAGGGGAAGTCCGCCACACATGTCCACCACCGCGGTGGCCGCCTCCAGCTCGGCGTCGACTCGGCTTCGACCCACCACACTCCGGAGCAGTTCGAGGCCCTGGTCCCGCTCCAGCAGGGTGACCTGTTCGCGGCTCACCCCATCGAGTTCCATCAACGACCGTCGGCTGGTCAAAATGACTACGCACCGTCCAGCCGTGGGCAGAAGGTCACGTACATGGGCGGCATCCGAGGCGTTGTCCAGCAGCAGAACCGTGGTGCGTTCGGCGAGGTGCCGCCGATACCGTGCCAGACGGTGTTCCGGCTTGATCCGGGACACGTCATCGCCGAGCTCACCGAGAAAGCTCATCACCACGTCATCGGAGCGTTTCCGGCGCTCCGGCGCTTCGGCTCCGTTGAGGTTGACGGAAAGGAGGTAGGCGCCCCCTTCGCGCAGGTGACCAGCGATGCGTGTGGCCACCGTGGTCTTGCCGACTCCGCCGGGTCCCCACAGGACGACGATCGCCGGCTGTGCCTCGATGCCCTTGATCACCGGGGCCAGCCGGCCGACCAGATCGTTGACGAACTGGTCCCGGCCGACCAGATCGGGAAGGTCGCGTTCAAGCTGCGCGGTGGCGGACGGGTTGGTCGAGACAGGCACCGACGAGCCCATCAGTTCGGGAAGCAGCGCGTACAGAACCTCGGCTGCCGCCCGGGAGGCGAAAGGCTGGTGCTGGTCGTCCTTGTGGGCGTCGCCATGATCCGCGACGCCTTTGATCACCAGCCAGTGGGGAACGTCGCGCTCGCGGGCCACCGTGGCGATCGTCGCGCACTCCATGTCCAGCCCGGCCGTACGTCGCATTCCCATGTTGGCCAGGCGTTTCCAATGCACCTGGTTCCTGACCACCGAGTTGCCGGACGCCATCGGCGCGACCACAACCCGGAACGGAAGCGCCAGTGGACCGTCCACGGTGTCGTACCAGCGCTGAAGCGCCTGCTGCCTGCCCTCCTCCGCGAGGAGGAAGGAACCGTCCTGCGACCGAGCGATCAGCCCTTCTTTCTCCCAAGCCGCAAGCCGCGGCCCCCAGGTTTCCGCTGGGAAGTACCGCTCACGACCCGGGTGTCCGCGTGGATCCTGGTTTCGCCGCAGACGCTCGAGCAGCCACCACTTCGAGTCATCAGGCGAAACGGTTCCCTGGCTCGGCAGATCGGCCGGATCGAACTCCTGGGTGACACTCAGCCAAGCTCTGTTCATGGGAAGGGGGTCGAGGTCAGGCTCAAAGCCCGTCTCAGTTTCTCTTCCCTCGTCCCAGACGTAGGCGTGCGACGCGACGACCACATCGCCGATGTCGGTGTACTCGGGGCTTCCCGCGCACATACCGCACATCGCCAGACAGCGTGGATTCATCTGTTCGACCAACGCCGTGGCGATCGGGGCCAGATGACGGCCGCCCATCGCCGGTTGGCGGACGAGCGCGACCGACAACTCGCGGTGATCGCCATAGCGATAGGTCCCTCGCCAGTACGGCGAAGAGGCACCGGGCCAGGCCGACTCCACCCAGCCCGCCACCCCCGGCCCGCCATCCGGCTTGGCCAACGCGGCGGACTTCGCCGCGTCCAACTCGACCTTCTTCGCCACGACGATCAACACATCGACCCGGTCTGCCGCCACGGTCCGCCGCCTTCTTCGTCCGACGGGCCACCAGAGCGGCCCGTCGATGAGGTGGACGGACAGTATCGAAGCACGCGGAGATCAACTGAACACTCGTGAAGCAAGTCCACCGCAAAGTGCGACCGTCACCGGACCCCGGAGCCGATCCCTCCCGCAAGCGGCCAGTCGAATCCGCCATGAGGAGGGACGGCACTGCCCGGGAAGCCATGATGGACGGTGTGGTGCTCGGTGAGCTGGTCAGACCAGTTCCGGGACCGGCTGCGGGGTCACGCTGACTCCAGGGCAACAGACCGCCGCTGATCAGGCCGACCACGCGGTCCAGCGCCGCACGGCGATCTCGATGAACGGGCCGGGTGGCGGCGTCACCCGATATTGCTCATACTTCCCGGCCAGCGCCGCCAGCCCGGCCGCCGAGGTCTCCCGGACCACCGCGAGGCCGTCGGCGCGCACCCACCACAGCGTCGTCCAGTCGTCGGCGTAGTGGTCGACCAGCAGGCTCACCCGCGGCTCGGCCGCGATGTTCGCGAGCCGCTTCAGGCCGCGGTGCCGCTTGGGCTTGGCGTCCACCGCGCTGTGGATCGTCTCCCCGGCCACGGCGAAGACGAGGGGTACGAGGTGAGGGGCCCCGTCCGCGCCGACGGTGGCGAGCCGCGCGACCGGCGCGGCCGCGAACCGTTCGGCCGGGGTCACGACCCGGTCAGCTCGCCGATCGCCCGCTCCCACCTCTCCAGGGCGGGCTCCACCACGCTCCACGGCCCGGACGGCAGCCAGGTCAGCGCCCGGCGCACACCCAGCGCCTCCAGCCGCTCGAGCACCTTGGGGTCGGGCGGCGCCGAGATCACCTGCACCTGCATCGGCCGGTCGGCCCGGGCCCGCAACTCGTCGATCCGGTCGAACAGGTTCTCCTCGTTCCACCTCGGGAACCAGCCGTCGGCGTACTCGAGCACCCGGTCGAGGACCGTCTTCCCGCCCCCGCCGATCAGCACCGGCGGCCCCGGGTGTTGCGCCGGCTTGGGCCACGACCAGATCCGGTCGAAGTTCACGTGGTCGCCGTGGAAGGTGGCCTCGTCCTCGGTCCAGATCGCCCGCATCGCCATGACCCGCTCGGAGAACAGCGCCACCCGGGTTCGCGGGTCGGTGCCGTGGTTGCGCATCTCCTCGCGGTTCCAGCCGATGCCGACGCCGAACTCGAGCCGGCCGCCGCTGAGGTGGTCGACGCTGGCCACCTCCTTGGCCGTGGTGATCGGGTCACGCTGGATGACCAGGCACACCCCGCTGCCGACGCGCAGCCGGGAGGTGGCCACCGCGGCCGCGGTCAGGGCGACGAAGAGGTCGTAGGTGTGCCAGTACTTGCGGGGCAGTTCGCCACCGGCGCTGTAGGGCGTCTCGCGGGACGCCGGGATGTGCGTGTGTTCGGCGAAGAACAGCGCGTCCTGCCCGCGTTCCTCGACGAGCCGCGCGAGCTGACCCGGACCGACACCGTCATGCGTGGGAAAGTATCCGACCCCGAATTCCATGACTCGAAATTAGTACGGCCCGAGCTCGCGGACGAGGATGTCGTAAGGACCGTCACTCCCGGCCAGCCCGACCAGCATGTTGCGGTAGCCGAGCGCGCGGTAGAGCCGGCCGGCCCGGGTGTTGGCCTGGTCGACCCCGATCAGCACCCGGTCGTGGCCGCGTCCTCGCAGGTAGGCCTCGCCCCGCCGGATCAGCCCGGTGCCGATCCCCTGACACCGGTAGGGCTGGTCGACGCGCAGCAGATACATCAGCGGTACGCCGGGAAGCGCCGCGCGCACCTCGCGCTCGTCGGCCGGCGCCCAGGAGACGATCACCGAGCCGACCGTGTCGAGACCGCGGACCGCGCGGAGCAGCCGCCCGCGGTCGTCATTCATCAGGCGGTGCCGGAGAATGACGAGATCATCACCGGTCAGCCGGTCCTGAAGTGGCCGGAGGTCACGTTCCTCGGCCATCCGAACGTCATAACGCACGGCGGAAGACATTATCAGCCGTGAAAACGCAAGATCACCGAGCCCGCGAGAACAATCAGCGCGGTGAATCCGAGCGCGACCACCCCCAGGGCCGAGAACATCCCCTGCGCCATCACCCGGGTCCGCCTGGCCATACCGCGGAGGGAGTCCAGCGCGAACTTGATCAGCATGACGACCACGGCAATGGCAATGGCGGTCAGCAGGTCCACACCCATCGGAATCACAACCTCTCCTCGAAGGGAACGGACCGAGCATAATTGCGTCGCCGCCTTTCTCCGACCGCTTTCCGCCGCCTTCCGCAGATGCCGTCAGGTCCATTTGTTCAGTTAATTTCAGCCCCGTTCCTGAGGCTCCCGGGAGCAGGTCACCAAGGTGACGGCTAGGCATCTTCAGGTGACTCACGGTAGCCTTCAGCGATCGCTGAACTTCTCTTGATGTTCCGCGCCCGGAGGGAGAATCGCCATTGGACGGTCCGGCGCTCGCCGCGCGCCTGCGGGCGCTCCGGGAGGCGGCGGGGCTGACCCAGTCCACGCTGGCCCGGGCCCTCGGTGTCAGCGTGCCGCTGATCTCGGCCTGGGAGAAGGGAACCGTGCCGCCGGCCCGCCGGCTGGAGGCGTACGCCCGGCACTTCGCCCCCGGCAGCGACGAGGGCCTGCGCGCCGAGCTGCTGGCCCTGCGCTCCCCCGGCCCGGCCGACCGCGCGCCCCACCCGCTGACCTTCGCGCCCGGCGAGGCGGTCACCATCGTCTGCTCCCGGCTGCCCGACGTCCGCCGCGCCCGCCTGGGCCAGCTCGACCAGGTCAACCCCGACTACATCGACGCCTACAAGTACGCCGACCTGGACGCCCTGATCGAGCTGCTGCCCCTGGTCACGTCGCTGAACCCGGCCAGCCGGGTGACCATCGGCACCGCCGACGACCTGGCCTCCGACACCCTGGCCGAACACCTGATCCTGCTCGGCGGCGTCGACTGGAACCCGGTGACCGCCGAGCTGATCAAACACCTCGAGCACATCCCCGTCCGCCAGCGGGAACGCCCCCTGGACGCCGACCCGGGCGGCTTCGTGGTGGACGCCGAGACCGCCCCGGCCGAACTGGTGCCACGCATCGTGGAGAACGGCGGCCGCAGCCAACTCGTCGAGGATGTCGCGCATTTCCTGCGCGCCCCGAATCCGTACGACCGGCGTCGCACCCTGACCATCTTCAACGGCTCGTTCAGCCGCGGCACCCTGGGCGTCGTCCGCGCATTGACCGATTTCAACATTCGCGATCGTAACGCCGCCCATCTGGCCCAACGATTCCCCGGCGCCACGTCCTACAGCGTCGTCTGCCGAGTGCGAATAGTCGCGCGACAAGTGGTGGTTCCGGACTGGACGATGGAGGATGACCGTCTCCACGAGTGGCCGGCCCCCATTCGGGCTTGACAAAAATCCGCGACCCCTTGGCAGGAGATCGTGCGAGTGTTCTCGCCGTAAGCAAATTGCACGAACGGCGAATAGGAAAGGCACTCCAGGTGAGCACGACTCTCGACCGACAGCCCACCCCGACCGTGTCGGGGCCCTCGAACGCGATGGCCTCGACGACCCACCACTCATCACACCGCCGCCTGCTGGCCACCGGCGCCGGCGCCGCCATCGCGACCGCGCCGGTCGACGCGATCATCGTCCCCGCCGCCCGCGAGGCGAGCGGGCTGGCCGTCGCGGTCGCCCTGGCCGACCACCTCGACGCGACCCTCGTCGTGCTGTGCAGCCGCGACGCCCAGGCCGCCCAGGTCCGGGCGCTGTGGCGGGGCAACCCCCGGGTGTGGGCGGCCGACGTCCACGGCCCGAACAACGTCCTCCCCCGGTTCCGCACCACCCTGGTCGTGCGGGACACGCCGTTCCAGCGCCGGCCCGACACTCCCGTCAAGCGCAACCTGGGCCTGGCCCTGACCCGGATGATCGGCTGGGAGCGGGCGTTCTTCCTGGACGACGACATCGACGGCATCGACCCCGCCTCCCTGCGCGAGGGCGCCGGGATGCTCGACCGGCACGACGTGGTCGGCCAGCGCAACATCGGTTTCCCGGACAACTCGGTGGTCTGCCACGCCCACCGGGAGACCGGCCACCGGCAGGAGGCTTTCCTCGGCGCCGGCGCGATGCTGTTCCGCGGCGCCCGGGCGGCCACCGCGTTCTTCCCGGCGATCTACAACGAGGACTGGTTCTTCGTGCTCGACCGCAACCGCCTGGCCCGGTGCGCCGCCCACGGCGAGTTCGCCCAGCGCGCCTACGACCCGTACGCCGACCCGCGCCGCGCCGCGCGCGAGGAGTTCGGCGACTGCCTGGCCGAGGGCATCTTCGCGCTGCTCGACGCGGGCCGTCCGATCGACGACGCCGACGAGGACTACTGGCGCGACTTCCTGGCCGGCCGGGCCGCCCTGATCGAGCAGATCCGGACCGACTTGACAGCTTCTGACGTGCCCCGCACCCGCCGCGCCCGGATCGCCGACGCGCTCGGCGCCGCCACCTACAGCCTGGGCCTGATCAAGCCGGCCCAGTGCGTCCGCTACCTCTCCGCCTGGCGCTACGACCTGGAGCTGTGGCGGCGCTTCACCGCCGGCCTGCCCCGTGGCCTGAACCCCCGGGCCGCCCTCGGCTACCTGGGCCTGCGCGCCGCCTGACCCGCCTGTTCGGCCGCGGTCAGGCCCGCCCCCTGACCCACCTATTCGGCCGCGGTCAGGCCCGCCGCCTTGGCCAGCAGCCCCGCCTGGGTGCGGTTCGCGCAGCCCAGCTTCTCGAACATCCGCGAGATGTAGCCCTTCACGGTGGCCTCGGAGAGATGCAGCCGCGACGCGATCCGCGCGTTGGACAGCCCGTCGCCTATGCCCGCCAGCACCTCCCGTTCGCGATCGGTCAGGCCGGCCAGCCGGTCGAGCGCCCCCTTCCGCTCGTCCCGGGCCGTCGCCGACGCCGCCACCAGCCCTTCCTTCGCCACCGGCGACAGCACCGTGTGCCCCTGGGCCGCCACCCGGATCAGGTCGAGCAGCTCACCGGGCGGCGTCGACTTGACGAGATAGCCGGCCGCACCCGCGCGCAGCGCCTCGATCACGTACCCGTCCGCGTCGAACGTCGTCAGGACGAGCACAATCGGCGGATCCGCCCGGGCGCGAATCCGGGCGGTCGCGGCCAGGCCGTCCACCCCCGGCATGCGCAGATCCATGAGTACGAGATCAGGCCGCTCCCGCACCACCGCCTCGGCCGCCTCCGCCCCGTCCGCGGCCGTGCCCACCACGACGATGTCCCCCGCCGCCCCCAGAATCGTCGTCAGATGCCGGCACACCATCGGCTCGTCATCCACAATCAGCACCCGGATCACCCGCCCACCATGCCCTTCCCCGCCCCTTTGCTCTGAGCGCGTATAGGCACCACCCGCGCCCAGCGTGGTATGGCTCTGAGCGCATATAGGCACCACCCGAAACCGACGCGGTACAGCTCTGAGCGCATATAGGCACCACCCGACCCCGGCATCACGACAGCCCCCGCGCCGGCAGCACCGTCTCCACACGAAACCCGCCGTCCGCGTCCGGCCCGGCCGCCAACGACCCGCCGATCGACTCGACCCGCTCGCGCAGCCCGGCCAGCCCCGTCCCGGCGCCACTCCCGGCCGGCCCCGACCGCCGGCGAGGCGCGCTGTTGCACACCACGATCCGTACCTCATCGGCGCCGTACGAGGCCGCAACCCGCACCCTGGCACCGGCCGCGTGCTTGCGCGCGTTGGTCAAGGCTTCCTGCACCACGCGGTACGCCGTCCGCCCGGTCACCTTCGACAGCTCCGGCGACGGCGATCCGTCCACCGTCAACCGCACCGGCTGCCCGGCCCGGACCGCGTCGTCAACCAATTCGGCCAGGGCCGGCGCCGGCGACTCGCCCCGGGCCGGCGCCGGCCGCTCGTCCAGGGCCGGCGCCACCGAAGACCCGTCGCGGCGCAGCACCCCCACCAGCTCGCGCAACTCGTCCAGCGCTCGCGCCCCCTGGTCCCGCAGCTCCTCCCCGGCCTGCCGGGTCGCGGCGTCCGGCGCGCTCATCGACAACGCCCCGGCCTGCAAGGTCATCAGGGTCACCCGGTGCGCGACCAGGTCGTGGAGTTCCGCCGCGAGCCGCGTACGCTCCTCGGCCCGCGCCCGATCCGCCGCCCGCTCGGCCCGCTCCCGCAGCAGTTGCATCTTCCGGCGCCGCGCCGCCAGGTAGAGCCCGAACAGCGGTGCCACCGCGCTGTGCAGCAACCCGTTCGCCACCAGGCCCGAGGTCGGGTCCCAGGGCCGCACGCCGACCACCGTGAGCACCGCGATCAAGACCCAGATCCAGGTGGTACGCGCGACCGGCACGCCCCGCTCGACGATGTTGTCGGCCACCACCGACAGGGCGAGCGGCACCCACGCGCTGACCCCGAGCATGGTCTCGGCGAACGCGCCGTCGCCGGTGACGGCGATCAGCGTCTGGGCCAGGCGGCAGCATGGGCGCCGCCACGGTCAACCGGGTCGCCAACGAGGTGCCGCGGCTGATCCAGCGGCTGGTCTACAGCTCGGCCTTCTGCTGCGTCGACCTGCCGTCGATGGCGGCGTACCTGATGGAGCCGGAGGCCAAGGACAGCATGATCCTCGAGCTGGGCGGCGCGGGCGTCGGCGACCCCGAGGTGATCGGCGCGACCCGCAGCAACTTCCGCACCGCCGACCCCCGGGTGCTGGCCAAGCTCAAGGAGGCGCTCTGCGCGGGCGCCACCGACCACGAGTTCTTCGCCCTGCTCAACACCATGCAGCCGGACGAGTCGATGCACATCCCGCTGGCCGACGCGCGCGGCCACAAGGAAACCTGGGGCCGCATCCCCCGCACGTACATCCGGCACACCCGGGACCGGATGATCCCGCTGCCCCTGCAGGACCGCTTCATCCACGAGGCCGACCGCCTCACCCCGCACAACCGCTTCGACGTGCGGAGCGTGGCCACGTCGCACATGCCCGATCCGCGCGGCTGGGCGTCCATCGTGGACATTCTCGACGAGCTAGCGGTGCAGGTTCAGGATTAGGTCGACGACCAGCGCGGTCCAGCCGGTCTGGTGCCAGCCGCCCAGGCCGGCGCCGTTGTCGCCGTGGAAGTACTCGGGGAAGACGATGAGGTCCTTCCAGTCCGGGTGGTTCTGGAAGAGGTCGGAGGCGCCGTAGATCGGGCGGCGGCCCCACGAGTCGGGCACGAACATCGACACCAGGCGGCGGGAGATGTCGTCGGCCACCTCGGTCAGCGACACCTTGGTGGCCGAGCCGGTCGGGTACTCCACCTTGAGGTCGTCGCCGTAGAACGAGGCGAATTCGCGCAGCGCCTCGACGAGCAGGAAGTTGATCGGCATCCAGACCGGGCCGCGCCAGTTGGAGTTGCCGCCGAAGAGGCCGCTGGTCGACTCGGCCGGCTCGTACCCGACGGCGAACTCGGAGCCGCCCAGCGACACGTGGAACGGCTTCTCCTGGTGTGACTTGGAGAGCGAGCGGAGCCCGTACGGGGAAAGGAATTCCTCCGGGTCGAGCATCCGCCCCAGGATCCGCAGCAACTGGTCCTGACCGACCATCGACAGCAGCCGCTGCTGCCCGCCGGTGCGGGACAGCCGTCGCGCGCTGATCACGTCGGCGACGTCCGGCTGGTTGGCCTGCAGCCAGCGCACCCGGGCCTGGAGCTCGGGCAGCCGGTTGAGGGTCGCCGCGCTCAGCGTGGTCGTCGCGGCCAGCGGCAGCAGCCCCACGATCGAGCGTGCCTTCAGCGGCAGCCGGTGCCCGTCGGGCAGCCGCAGCACGTCGTAGAAGAAACAGTCCTCGTCGTCCCACAGCCCCTGGCGGTACGCGGCCTCGGCGATGTGCGCGAAGTGCTCGAAGAACTTCGTCGCCATGTCCTCGTAGGTGCGGTCGTGCAGCGCCAGCCGGATCGACATCTGCAGCAGGTTCAGCGCGTACATCGCCATCCAGCCGGTGCCGTCCGACTGCTCCAGCACGCCGGCCACGGGCAGCGCCGCCGACCGGTCGAACGGGCCCACGTTGTCCAGCCCGAGGAAGCCGCCCTCGAAGACGTTGTTGCCGCCGACGTCCTTGCGGTTCACCCACCAGGTGAAATTCAGGAGCAGCTTGTGTACGACGCGAGCCAGGAAGTCGTAGTCACGGCCGCCGTCGATCTCGAACACCTGCAGGGCGGCCCACGCGTGCACCGGCGGGTTGACGTCACCGAACGCCCACTCGTACGCCGGGATCTGGCCGTTGGGGTGCATGTACCACTCGCGGAGCAGCAGCAACAGCTGGGACTTGGCGAAGCCCGGGTCGACGCGCGCGATGGTGACGCAGTGGAAGGCCAGGTCCCAGGCGGCGTACCAGGGGTACTCCCACGGGTCGGGCATCGAGATGACGTCGAAGCTGTTCATGTGCCACCAGGCGTTGTTGCGCCCGAAGCGGCGGCCGGGTGGCGGTGGCGCCGAGCCCGGGTCGCCGGTCAGCCACTGCTTGACGTCGAAGTGGTAGAACTGCTTGCCCCACATCAGCCCGGCGACGGCCTGCCGGGCCACGGCCGCTTCCTCACTGCTCGCCGCGGCCGGCACGAGTTCCTCGAAGAACTGGTCGGCCTCCCGCTTCCGCTCGTCGAGAACCGCGGCAAAATCAAGATCAACTTCGGGCTCGGGTACGTCCGACTGGACGAGCCGCAGCCGGATGGTGCGCGTCTCGCCCCCGCCCAGCGTCACCCGATAGTGCAGCGCGCCCTTGGTGCCCAGGCCGGCCGGGTTGACCGTCGGCAAGGCGTGCACGACGTGGTCGTTGATGCCGTCCTTCGGATATCGGGTGGCGCCCGGCGTGCCCCACAGGCGCTGCGAGTTGGTCTCGTTGTCGCAGACCAGCGCCCGCGCCTCGGCGCCACCCCGCAGGGTGAGATGGCCCAGGCTCCGGTGCTGGGCGTCCAGCCGCCCGTCCGAGCCCTGGATCTGCGGCTTCGGCCGGTTGGGCTGCCCCCAGGACCAGGTGTTCCGGAACCAGAGCGTGGGCAGCAGGTGCAGCGTCGCCTCATCCGGCCCACGGTTGCTCACCGTGATGGCGATGCACATGTCGGTGGGTGACGCCTTGGCGTAGTCGACGGTCACCGCCCAGAACCGGTCGTCGTCGAACACCCCGGTGTCGAGCAGTTCGTACTCGGGCTCCTCGCGCGAGCGCCGGCCGTTGACGCTGACCAGCTCGTCGTACGGAAAAGGGGCCTGCGGGTAGTGATAACGCCAGGTCATCCAGCTGTGCGTGGGCGTGGAGTCGAGGTACCACCAGTACTCCTTGGCGTCCTCACCGTGGTTGCCGCCGTCCCCGCCGAGCCCGAACATGCGCTCCTTGAGGATGGGGTCGACCCCGTTCCACAGCGACAGCGCGAAGCAGAACGTCTGCCGCTCGTCACAGAACCCGCCCATGCCGTCGTCGTTCCACCGGTAGGCGCGTGACCGGGCGTGATCGTGGGAGAAGTAGTCCCAGGCGGTCCCGTGTTCGCTGTAGTCCTCACGGACCGTGCCCCAAGCGCGTTCGGCCAGGTAGGGCCCCCAGGCCCGCCAGGCCTGCTCCCCCGAGTCGGCCTGCGCCAGGCGCACCCGCTCCACGCCGCCGCTCACCCCCCACCTGTCACCAGTCGACCACACCGAGGATTGTCCAGGCGGCGTGTTACGAACTCCGACTCATCTTCACCCCACCGCCGGGTCCGGCGAATTCAAGATCATATGTCGAATTCCCCTCGTGCCTGCTCGGCGGCGTGGCCAAGGTCGTGTCTCGTGGATCACCAGGGCTGCGGCGCTTGGCTGATCCACGAGACACGACCTAGCCTGCCTCCGTGCCGAACTCAGTGATTGTGGTCGGCGCCGGCATCGTCGGCGCGTGCGTCGCCTACCAGCTTTCCCGCGACGGCGCCGAGGTGACGCTGATCGAGCGGGCGCCCGCCCCCGGAATGGGCGTCACCGCCAATTCCTTCGCCTGGATCGGCGAGGGCGGCCATTGGCCGGGCGGCGCCGCCGACCTGCGCCCCCACATCCTCGCCGACCACCGCCGCCTGTCCGCCGAGGTCCCCACCATCCCCCTGCGCTGGTGCGGCTCCCTCACCTGGCCCGCCTCCCCCGAGCCCGAGCCCACCTCACGCGAACCCGAGCCCGCCTCGCCCGAGCCCGCCGCACGCGAACCCGAGCCCCTGCCGTTTGTCGGCCCCGACGAGATCTCCCGCCTCGAGCCGAACCTGCGCGCCGTGCCCGCCGGGCCGGCGACCCACTCCCCCACCGACGGCGCGGTCGACGCCGCCGGCATGGCCACCGCCCTGGTCGAGGCCACCCGGAGCCTGGGCGCCCGCGTACTCCTCGGAACCACCGCGACCGCGACGACCGCCCGCAGCGTCACCACCGACCGCGACCACCTGACCGCCGACGCGGTGGTCCTGGCGACCGGCGCCGCCCTGACCGAACCCTCCCCGGCCCTGCTGATCCGCGCCGCCGCCCCACCCGGCCTGGTCCGCATGATCGTCTCCGCCCCCGGCTTCGAGGTCCGCGAGTCCCGCCCCGGCGAACTGCTGTTCGCCGCCGAGCCCGACGCCGACCCCGCCGCCGTCGTGGTCCGCTTCCGCGCGGCGTGGTCGGGCGCGGAGAAGGTCCGCGTCCTGAACTCGACGATCGGCGTCCGCCCCATGCCCCCGGGGGGCCCGATGATCGGTTACGCCCCGGACGGCACCTATCTGGCCGTCATGCACTCGGCCGTCTGCCTGGCCCCGACCGCGGCCCGCCTCATCGCCCAAGAGATCGTGAGCGGCCACCCGGCCCCGGAACTCGCCCGCTGCCGTCCGGCCGACGCTTCCGCCGACCCACAGTGACACATCGATTACCAACGGTAAATGCACACGGTGGGCGCCGACGACGACACCGCCCGCGTGCACCACATCTCGACCCTGGTCTTCTGGGCCCGGGCCGAGGAGGACGCCGACCCGGCCGCCCCCGAGGCGGCCGAACTCCGTCGCGAGGCGGCGCGGCTCACTCCCGGCGTCGAGGCGTCCGACGCCCGGCGGCGGATGCGGACCCTGCCCGAGGGAGGCGACCGTCGATCTTTTCACCCGAACGGGCGGGTGCCCGAGTTGTCAGATGATGACAACCCGAGGTAACGGAAAACCATGGAATCGAGTGCTGTAAGTAGCGGTATATGCACCGGCCGACCCGACGAAGATCTCGTCGCCCTCGCGGAGGTCGGCCGACAGCGGCACCCCGGTGGCGAACGTGTCCTGGCTGTCGCAGGTCGGCCCGGTCACGTTGAACAGCTCCGTCGCCCCCGACCCGCGGCTGTCGCTCAGCGGGTAGCGCAGCTCGCCCCCGGACTCCAGCGCCTCCATCATCCCGTTGAAGACGCCCAGGTCGGTGTGGGCCCACCGCACGCCGTGCCGGGACGCCACCCCGATCACCCGGCAGCGGAACGTGCCGGCGCTCGCGACCAGGCAGCGCCCGGGCTCGGCGACGGCTTCCACCTCGTACGGAAACTCCTTGATCTTGAGCGCGAACACCCGGCCGAACTCGGCCATCGGCGGGATCCGCTCGGCGTAGCGGGCCGGGAAGCCGCCGCCGATGTCGAGCAGCTCGATCCGCAGGCCGTCGGCGGCGATCCGGGTGATCACCTGCCGGACGTCGTCCATGGGGCGGCCGAGCGCCTCCGGCGTGAGCGTCTGCGACCCCATGTGGAAGGTCAGCCCGTGCACGTTGAGGCCCAGTTCGGCGGCCTCCCGGCAGAGTCGCACGGCGTCGTCGGCACCGACGCCGAACTTGCCCTCGCTGGGCACCAGGCTGTCGCCGGGCGCGGTGGCCACGCGGACCAGCACGTCGCACCCGGGGGCGACGGCCGCGGTGCGCCGCAGTTCCTCACTGGAGTCGACGGCGAACCGGCGCACGCCGGCCGACCAGGCCTCGGCGGTCTGCGCCCGCGCGCGCACGGGGTTGCTGAAGATGAGGTCTTCGGGGGGTACGCCGAGCAGGCCGGTCAGCATGCGCAACTCGGCGGTGGAGGCTATCTCGAACGAGCAGCCGGCCTCGCCCAGGATCCTTAGCACACCGGGATCGGGATTGCATTTCGTGGCGTAGAAAGGTTTAACACCGGGGAAGGCGGCGGTGAATTCGGCGACCGCCTCGCGGAGGACCGCGGAACGCATTTCGAGCAGTGGCCCGGCGTCGGCCGGATCACCCATGGTCGAGCCGGAGGGAAGGAATCCGATGGCTTGTTCCAGCACCGTAAACTCTTTCACTTTAGGTGACCGAACCGGTGCCCAGCGTACACCTATCGCGGGCCGTATAAAATGCAGCATGCTGCAACGCCCCGTCAAGGGGCGTTGCAGCATTCGCGCATTGGTTACCACACCCGAGAAGTTGACTTTGAGTAAGCACTTCCCATCGGTGCGTGCCTATCGCTAGGCTCAGGACTGGATGTCGAACTCGCCATCCTTAGTTGAGTCCACGAAGGCGATCCACTCCGCCTGAGTGAACATCAGAGCCGGTCCAGACCGGTTCTTGCTGTCACGCACGGCAACACCTGTGTCGAGGATCGCGACCTCGACACAGTTGCTGCCGCCGTTTCCGTTGCTGCGGCTGCCCTTGCGCCACACAGCACCGTTGAGATGCGTAGACAAAATCCAAGCACCTCCCTTCGATATGTTGTTGTCTCGGAAGAGCTCTACAACTGCAGGAGACTCTCGATCATCTTAAGGGACATCCGGTGGTCGAGTGCCCCCGCGCCCAATCGATCGAACTCTTCTCGGTAACGGGCAACCTCGCTCGGTTGCTCTTCGTAGTAGTCTCCCGCAAGACCTTCCAGATATACAACATCCAAATGGGTGGTCTCCCGAAACTCCAAAAGCGCTGCTGGGCCGCCGAGGAAGAGATGTTCGCCGAAGTCCAGCGGAAGAATGCGAATCGTCACATTGGGTGATTGCGCGATATCCACAAGGTGTTGAAGTTGGTCGCGCATGACGGCCTCGCCGCCGATGTTCCGGCGCAGCACCGACTCATCCACGATGGCCGCCAGTTCCAGCGGATTGGTTCCGGACAGGCGGGCCTGCCGCTGCAGCCGCAGCCGGATCCGGCGGTCGGTCACGGCCTGGGGCGCGTCCGATCCCGAGCGCATGAGGGCGCGGATGTACGCCTCGGTCTGCAGCAGCCCGGGCACCACCACCGGCTCGAACACCCGCATCGCGGCCGCGCCGGCCTCGAGCCCGACGAAGTTGCCGGGGCGCAGAACGTCCTTGTAGTCGGTCCACCAGCTGCGTTCCTTGGACAACCGGGCGAGCTCGACCATCGCGTCGCGGTAGTCCTCGTCGAGCCGGCCGTACAGCGTCAGCAGGTCACGCACGTCGCGAGCGGTGACCGCCACGCGCGCGGTCTCGATCCGCGTGAGCTTCGCGGTGTTCCACTCGAAATGGCGTGAGACGGCTTCCTGAGTCAGCCCGGCCGCCTCGCGGCACCGCTTGAGTTCGGCACCCAGCCGGCGCCGTCGCAGCGTAGGGCTCTCATCAACGGTCACCAGGACTCCTCGACTCCATGCAGGACCCGATCCTACGTCCGGCGGGAATCAAGATCCGACGAGGACTCGACCGGCGCCGGTGCATTGTCGGGACCGCCCCGACAACCACATTAGACATCGAGTTTCGTACTTGGAGTCTAGGACTTCTTGTCTTGATCTCCGAGTTGGGTACATGATGCACCGGACAACGAGTTAAGGCGTTCTTGCGCAGGGCCCGCCAGCCCGGCCCGGGCGTGATTTAGGTCGAGTGTCTTATAAGGGGCGTGGCAGCGTGTTGGCTGACCAGTACTTTCTGATCTCGCACGAGGACCGGACGGGCCGATCCCGGCTACATCCGCGGGCAACAGGCCTTGGCTTGGCCGCTGCCCTCCTCGCTGAGTTGATATTGGAGGGCCGTCTTCGCGTCATCGAGGGTGACCTGCACATCGTCAGCCGGCAGCCACCGAGCGACGCGTTGTCGCACGACATCCTCGACCTGCTGATCGCGCAGCCACAGCACCGCGAGGTCCGCACCTGGCTCGCGTTCCTCTCGCAGGACGCGGCGGTCCGGGTCGGCGAGCGGCTGATGCGCCTCGGCGCAGTCGAGCCGGTGACCCGCCGCCGCATGCTCAGCACCCAGACGCTCTACATGCCGAACAGCGCCGAGCAGCGCAACGCCGCCGCCTGGGCTCCCGCCCGCCTGGCCAACCTGCTGGTCCGCGGCCTCGACATGAACATCACCGACCGGGTGCTGGCCGGCCTGATCGCCGCCACCGGCCTGACCCGCCACGTGCTCTACGACTTCGAAGTGCACCGGCACGCGTTCCAGACCCTGCCGGACGCCATCGCCTCACTCCCGATGGATCTTCGTGAGCTGATCGAGTATACCGAGGCATCGGTGGGCTCGGCGCTCACGGCCGGGCGCCGGTGACCACCGTCGGCCGTCATCACCGCACCAAGTACAACGTCGATCAATGGGCCGGGAGGCTGTTAATGGCGTCCAAGGACGCGGCCGAGCCAGACATCATCTCGCGGGCCCTGGCCCGCAACAGGCTCGGGGTTCCTTCCGTCGTGTTCTTCGGGGTGGCCGGCGCCGCACCGCTGACCGTGATCATCGGATCCATCTCCACCATCTACGCCGTGGTCGGCAACACCGCCGTGCCACTGGTCTACCTGGTGGTGGCCGGAATCCTGTCGATCTTCACGGTCGGGTTCGTGGCGATGAGCCGGCACATCGTGAACTCCGGCGCGTTCTACTCGTACATCGCCCATGGTCTCGGCCGGGTGCTCGGCGTGGCGGCGGCGTTCGTGGCCCTGCCGGCCTATTCGCTGATGCAGATCGGCCTCTTCGGACTGTTCGGCGTCGTCGCGTCCGGCGTGCTCGGCGCGATGGGCCTGACCGCCTCCTGGTTCGCCTGCGCCCTGGTCGCCTGGGCCGTCGTCACCGTCCTCGGCCTGCTCTGGGTCGACCTGAGCGGCAAGGTGCTCGGCGTCCTGCTGGTCCTCGAGATCGCCGTGGTCCTGATCTACGACACGGTGATGGTCGCCAACCCGGCGACCGGCTCGGTCGACTTCTCCTCGCTGGCCCCGGCCCAGCTCGCCACCCCCGAGGTGGTCGCGATGATGGTGCTGGCCATCGCCGGGTTCGTCGGGTTCGAGGCCACCGTGGTCCTCTCCGAGGAGGCCAGGGATCCGAAGAAGACGATCGCGCGGGCAACACACTGGTCGGTCATCCTGGCCGGCCTTCTTTGTGGCGTCTCGGCCTGGGCGATGTCGGTCGGCGCCGGCCCCGACCAGGTCGTCGGCCAGGCCCGCACGGAACAGACCGACATGGTGTTCACGCTGGTCTCGCCGCATGTGCCGGAAGCCCTGATCAGCATCGGCTACGTGCTGTTCATGACCAGCATCTTCGCCGCCCTGCTGGCCTTCCACGCGGCGGTCTCCCGCTATCAGTTCGCGCTCGGCCGTGAGGGCGTGCTCCCCCGCCTCTGGGGTTACACCCACCCCCGCACCGGCGCCCCCGTGGTCGGCTCGATCACCCAGAGCCTGCTGGCGCTGGTCGTCATCGTGCTCTACAAGATCAGTGGCGCCGACCCGCTGGTCTACCTGTTCGCCTGGCTGACCGTGGTCGGCGGCCTCGGCGTGCTGATCCTGATGTGGAGCGCGTCGGCCGCGGTGATCGCGTTCTTCGCCCGCAACCGCCGGCGCGAGTCCGTCTGGCGTACCCGGATCGCGCCGATCCTCGCCTTCCTTCTGCTGAGCATCATTCTCGCGGCGACCGTGATCGGCCTCGGCGACCTGCTCCAGGTCGAGGAGGGCTCGATCTTCCACTGGGTGTTCTCGGTGGCCTACCTGGTCTTCGCGATCATCGGGGTGATCTGGGCGCTGATCATGCGGATGGGCCGGCCCGAGGTCTACGCCATGATCGGCCGCGGCACCGAACGCTCCACCCTCGACTCGCCGCTCCCGAAGCGCCCGCACACCCACGCGGACCCGTTCAGCGCGCACGTTCCGTCGATCAAGTAAGCGATCAACCGATCTCATAGGGGAGATTCATGACGTACGCGATCAGGGAGCTGGTCATCCGGCACGTGTCGCCGTTCGACACTGCCGAGATCACCGACCTCGTGGCCGAGGCGATGTGGGACGGCCCGGTCGCCCGCTGGCTCAACCCGGACCAGTCCGAGCGGAAGAGTCGCAGCCCCGAATACTTCGACATCTTCGTCGACTACGCCGTCCAGTACGGCGAGGTGTACGGCATGTCCGACTCCGACACCGGGCAGATGACCGGCGTCGCGTTGTGGTTCCCCTTCACCTCGGTCATCCCGGGCCCGATCGACTACGAGCGCCGGCTCAAGGAGGTCACCGGGGACGCGTTCGACCGGGCGTGCCAGCTCGACGCGCTGATGGAAGAGAACCACCCGCTCGACCCGCACCACTATCTCGCGTTCCTGGCGGTCCGCCCCGACCGGCAGGGTCACGGCATCGGCAGCTCGCTGCTCGACCGGCACCACAGCCGGCTCGACCAGGCGGGCCTGCCGGCGTACCTCGAGGCCAACGACCCACGGAACCGAGACCTCTACCTCAGGCACGGATATCAGGTCCGGTCCGTGTTGCATCTACCCGACGGGCCGCCGCTCTGGTCGATGTGGAGGTCGCCTATGCCCTGACCCCTGACAACGGCTCAGGCCGCCGACGGAAATTCGTAGATCCAGAACTGCTGAGCGTCCATGCACTCGGCGCGCACCCCGCCGGACAACCGGTGGAGCATCAGCCGGATCACACGAGACATCTTCCGCATGTCGTCGTTGTACCGGCAGAAGTCGAGGGCGATGATGCCGTTCTGGTTCGCGGCCGTCAGGTACATGGCCTCTACCAGATCGGCAAAGGCTCTGGTGTCCCGGGCCCCGCAGCCGACGGCGACGAAACCGCAGTACCAGACCTTGTGTTGCCGGTACAGCTCCGGCCAGCGCCGCTCGAAGTATTCAGGTGCGACGAGCGGCATCGCGTGCAGCTTGTTGGTGTACGTGGACAGACCACACAGGGTGCCGTCGTCCCGCAGAGCCAGGTACTTCTGCACTCGCTGGTCCCGCATGACCGCGTCGAACTCGTCGCGATACATGAGGTGACGCTGCACTGCGAGGGCACGGATGTCGTCGAATGCCTCCAGGTAGAGGTTCCACGCGGCGTCGAGGTTCTCGTCATCGGTGATCTGCTCGATGATTTTGACAAGCATGCTCACTGCACCCCCGAGGGTCGTCGGCAAACGACCCCGCTCGTCGTACTTACTGCGGTCGATGATTCTTGACCATCACCATACGAAGAGTGATGTGAGTACGACAATGAGTGCTAGTCAATCATTTGTGCCAATCATGTCCGAAGATGATCTCGATCCACATGTCCGGGCCTGCTCCAGCGCGTTTTCGTGACGGTTGCCGCCTCGGCCGGCCGGCCGGGGCGGCCGAGTCGCGTCAAAAACCGGTGTCGATGCGTATATCTCCTGCATGCACGCACCGTTACGAAGATCGATGGTGGCCATCGTTTCCCGGAGACCGAAAAGCGATCTGGACTAGCACCAAACTGCACTAAGTCCTTGCTCAGACGCAAGAAGGCTGGAACCAAGGCGGGGGCGGGCGCAGCCGGCACAGGGGCGCACGTGACCCGTCAGTAATAGTGAAAACGGCTCTTGATTGCACACACGGTGGCCGCGCTTTCCCCAGGTGAAAGCGCGGATCTGCATCTGCATGTGCGAATGTCCTGGTACAGAAGTCCAGGACTTCGGGGCCAAGACAATGAGGCTACGACAAGTCGGCCACATCTGCGATGTCAGGACCATGTCAAACTTGCACGCCGTCGGCGAAGATAATCTCGTTCGGCAGCAGATAACCGATCCAGATCGCCTCGCCGGCCAGTCCGGTACGGATCAGCTCCGGCCCGGTGGTGGCCCCGATCTCCGGGAGGTCAGGTCAGCCAACCGGGGCGGATCAGCCCCGCCTCGTACGCGTAGACCACCAGCTGGGCGCGATCGCGGGCGCCGAGCTTGAGCATCGTGCGGCTCACGTGGGTCTTCGCCGTGGCCGGGCTGATCACCAGGCGACCGGCGATCTCGTCGTTGGAGAGACCCTCGCCGACCAGGACCATGACCTCGCGTTCCCGGTCGGTGAGCTGCGCCAGCTCGGCCGGCGGCGAGGCGGCCCGGCCGCGACCGGGGGTGGCGAACTCGCCGATCACCCGCCGCGTGACGCTCGGCGAGAGCAGCGCGTCCCCGGCCGCCACCGCTCGCACCCCGCGCAGCAGCTCGACCGGCTCGGTGTCCTTGACCAGGAATCCGGAGGCGCCGGTGCGCAGCGCCTCGAACACGTACTCGTCCAGCTCGAAGGTGGTCAGGATGACCACCCGGGTGGCGGCCAGGCGCGGGTCGGCGGCGATCCGGCGGGTCGCCTCGAGGCCGTCGACGCCGGGCATCCGGATGTCCATCAGCACCACGTCGGGCCGGAACTCCTCGACCAGGCGGACCGCCTCCACCCCGTCGGCCGCCTCGGCCACCACCTCGATGCCGGGCTCCGCGTTCAGCAGCGCGCGGAACCCGGCCCGGACCAGGGCCTGGTCGTCCGCCAGCAACACCGAGATCAAGTCGCCTCCTGAGGAGCGGGCCCACCCGAATCGGGAGCGGGATCCGGAGGGACGGGCAACAACACGGTCACCAGGAATCCTCCCGCGGGCAGCGGCCCGGCCTGCAGGCTGCCGCCCAGCGCCGACGCGCGCTCACGCATGCCGGTGATCCCGCTGCCGTCCTCGTTCGACGAAGCCGGCGAACCGTCGTTGCGGATGGAGAGGCGCAGACCCTCGGGCGCGTAGTCCACCGACACCTCGGCCGAAGCCGCCGGGCCGGCATGCTTGCGCACGTTGGTCAGGGCCTCCTGCACGATCCGGTACGCCGCCCGGTCGACCTCGGCCGGCAGCGGGCGCGGCAAGCCGGTCCGGGTGGTCGTCACCGGCAGCCCCGCGCTGCCGGTCAGTTCGTCCAGCCGGTCCAGGCCCAGCGCCGGTTGCCGGGGCGCGGCCTCCTCCTCCGGCCGCAGCACGCCGAGCACCGCGCGTACCTCTCGCAACGCCTCCCCGCTGGCGGTCTTGATCGCGGTCAGCGCCTCGCGCGCCTGCTCGGGCTGGTTGTCCATCAGGTGCAGGCCCACGCCGGCCTGCACGCTGATCAGCGACAGGTGGTGGCCGAGCACGTCGTGCAGCTCACGGGCCATGCGCAGCCGTTCCTCGGAGGCCTGCCGCCGCTCCTGCTCCTCCTTGGCCCGGGCCCGCTCGGCGCGCGCCTTCATCACCTCGGCCCGGTGCTCGGACTGCGCCTTGGCCGCCCCGCCGAAGAACATCGACAGCAGCAGCGCGGCCGCGAGCACGACCAGGGTGCGCAGGCCGGGGCGGGTGCCGGGGGCCAGGCCGAGTTCGTCGGCGAGGACGACGGCGACCAGGACGTACGCGACGTAGCCGGCCGCCGAGGCCAGGAACGCCGGCCGGCCCTTGCCCTGCTTCACCGCGTTCCAGCAGGCGATCAGCGGGGCGACCAGGAACACCCAGCGCGGCGCGGCCATCGTGGCGAAGCCGATCGACGCCGCCATCGCGATCAGCAGCACCGCGACCGGGGCGCGCCGCCGCCAGATCAGCGCGATCGGGCCGATCAGGAGCAGGGCGTACACGAGCACGTCGAACGGGTGGTAGACGAGGCCGTCCGAGGCGATGTCCTTGGCCCCGAGCACGTGGAACAGCCCGGCGCCGATCGCCACCCCGGCGGGCGGGCCCTTGTGCGGACGGTTCGAGCGCCACGGCGGGTCGGGCCATGGCTGGTCCTGCTGCCATGGCGCATGCCGCCTGCTCCTCGGTCGTCCCACGTGCCGAACGTACGGCACCGGGCCACCGCCGGGCATCAAACCCAGGGCCGGTCCCGGCGTACTCCCGCTGTCGTACGCCGCACGTCCGGTATGGGACCGGTGGCGTAGGCGAAGTCGCGACCACGGGCAGACGCGGGACGGGCCGCCACCGGGGAGCCTTGAGGAAGTTCGCACGAACCGAAGGGGGCTACCGTGACCACCGACGACGCCACGCGGGCCGGGCAACATCGGCTCCGCACGTCCGACACCGAGCGGGAACAGGTCGCGACGATCCTGCGTGCCGCGATGACCGAGGGCCGGCTGACGCTCGAGGAGGGCGAGGAGCGCCTGGGCAGCTGCTACGCCGCCAAGTTCCGCGACGAGCTGATCCCGCTCACCGCCGACCTGCCGGGCAACGGCCGCCAGGCGCTCGCCCAGACGCCGGAGTTCCAAGCCGCGACACGCCGGGACCGCCGGGCGTTCGGGGGCTTCGTCTTCGTCGTCACGGCCGTGCTGACGACCGTCTGGCTGTTCTCCGGCGCACACTTCTTCTGGCCCATCTTCCCGATATTCTTCCTGTTCATGGCATTCGCGAGACACCGCGGCCCGCGACACCACCACCGCCACCCGGGCTACCAGCGACACCAGCCGGTCGCGCCCTGGAACGCGCCCTAGGCGGTCGCGGCCCGGACGGTCGTTGATCGACTGGCATCGCCCTGAAACGCTTGAATGCGTGATGGGTCCGTCTCATGCGTTGTCCGGTGCCGCCGTCTGGCTTGCGGGGAGTTGGGCTCTCGATCACTTCTCGGGGTACGAACAGAGCCCGCTCGCCGTGACCATCGGGGCGACGGTGTGCGCCGGCGCCGCCCTGCTGCCCGACCTCGACCTGTCCGGCAAGGTGACCCGCAACCAGGGCGGCGCGACCGTGGCCCGGACCTTCGGGGTGTTCTCCCTGTTCGTCGCCGAGGTGATCGAGAAGGTGTCGCTGGGCATCTACTCGATCACCCGGATGCCACGGGACCCCCGGCGCACCAACGGGCACCGCACGTTCACACACACGCTGGTGTTCGCCGGGCTCGTCGGCTGGGGCACGACCAGCCTCTGTGCGGCGTACGGGAAATGGGCGGTCCTCGGGGTTCTGTTCTTCATGGCCGGCCTGGCCCTGCGGGGCCTGTTCGACAAGTGGGCCGAACGCGCCGGTTGGCTGATCATCACGCTGACCTCGGCCGCCGCGGCGTTCATGGCCGCGTCACAGCTGGACACCGACCGCGGCTATCCGCTGCTCGGCACGGCGGTGGGCGTCGGCTGCGTGGTCCACCTCTTCGGCGACATGATCACCCGCAGCGGCGTGCCCCTGCTCTGGCCGATCCCGCTGGGCAACCGCCTGTGGCGGATGATCGGCATCCCCGACGGCATCGCGATCAAGGCCGGCGGCCCGGGCGAGATCTTCGTCCTCCGTGGCCTGTTCACCATCGTGTCGCTGCTCGCCCTCGTGGCCATGTTCTTCCCGGGCGTCCTCGACTCCATCCACCTCGACGCCGCCGCGCCGTGACCCCGCTGCCGCCGGACAACCACGTCCACAGCGAGTTCTCCTGGGACACCGACGTCGGCTCGATGGAACGCACCTGCGCCCGGGCGGCCGAGATCGGGCTCCCGTCGATCGCCTTCACCGAACACGTCGACCCGACGCCCTTCTCCCTGGCCGGCAGCGGACCGTACGTCAACGAGCACCACCGGGCGATGGCCGACGAGAACCTGGTGCTGACCCCGCCGCCCCTGGACGTCACCGGTTACCTGGAGTCGATCGAACGCTGCCGGTCCCTCTTCCCCGGCCTGCGCATCCTCACCGGCGTCGAGCTCGGGCAGCCACACTGGAACGCCTCTTCGTGCGCGGCGGTGCTGCGGTCCGGCCCGTTCGACCGGGTCCTCGGTTCGCAGCACTGCCTGCCGCACGATTCCGGCTTCGCCGAGCCCTGGTACCTCTATCCCCTGCGCGACGCCGACGAGGTGATGCGCGACTACCTCGCCGAGGTGGTGCGGCTGGTCGGCTCGGACGCGCCGTTCCAGGTGCTGGCGCACATCGACTACGCGGCCCGGTCGTGGCCGCACGGCGAGTTCGAGCCGGGGCGGTTCGAGGACGAATTCCGGTACGCGCTGCGGGCCACCGCGGCCTCCGGCCGCACGCTCGAGGTCAACACCCGCATCCCGCTGCACGCCACGATCCTGCGCTGGTGGCGCGAGGAGGGCGGCGAAACAATCAGCTTCGGCAGCGACGCCCACCGCCCGGACGCCGTCGGGCACGGCTTCCGGGAGGCCGCCGCGCTGGCCGAGGCGCACGGCTTCCGCCCCGGCGACCATCCCGACGAGTTCTGGCGATAGCGGCCGGCGCTTGATCCAGCGGTAGGCACTCCCCTAGAACGCGGTCGCTCGCGAGGTGGACTCCCAGGTGTTGATCTCGGCGCGGACGCCGTCGAGGTGGCCGACGATGCCGTCCACGGCGTCGCCGCCCAGGGGCAGGCGGAGCGGTGTCACGTCGGCGTCGAGCGCGGCGAGGATGGCCGACGCCGCCTTGGCCGGGTCGCCGGGCTGGGCGCCGTCGCCGGCCTCGATCATGGCGCGGGTCGGGCCGACCGTGTCGGCGTACGCGTCGAGGGTCTTGCTCTGCACCAGGCCGCCGCCGAACAGGCGGGTGCGGAACGCGCCGGCTCGACCACCAGGACCTTGACGCCGTGCGGGCGGACCTCCGCGGCCAGCGCCTCCGAGTAGCCCTCGAGCGCGAACTTCGTGGCGCAGTAGGCCGAGAAACCGGGCAGCGCGACCTGGCCGCCGAACGACGACATCTGCACGATCGCCCCGCGCCGGCGCGCCCGCATCCCCGGCAGCACCGCCCGGACCAGCGCCGCCGGGCCGAACACGTGCACCTCGAAGATCTCCCGCAGCTCGGCGTCGGTGGTCTCCTCGGCCGCCCCCACCTGCCCGTGACCGGCGTTGTTGACCAGCACGTCGACCCGCCCGTACCGCTGCTCCACCTCGGCCACCGCCCGCTCGGCCGCACCGACTTCGGTCAGATCGAGCCGCACCTCGTCGCCGGACGGGCGGCGGCTGGTACCCACCACCAGGTCACCCGCCGCCGTGGCCGCCTCGGCGATCGCCCGCCCGAAGCCGCTGCTCGCCCCCGTCACCAACCACACCCGCTTGTCGTCGCTCACCCGGCCCAGCCTGCTACCCCTCCCGCTCGCCGTCCAAGACCTGCCGTGATAGCCAATGGTTATGGACGTGCATCTGCGGGACCTGCGGTACTTCGTGGCGGTGGCCGAACACCTGCACTTCACCCGGGCCGCGGAGGCGCTGCACGTCAGCCAGCCGGCGCTGTCCAAGCAGGTCAGGGCGCTGGAGACCCAGTTGCGGACGCCGCTGTTCGAGCGGGACCGGCAACAGGTGCGGCTCACACCCGGCGGCGCCGCGCTGCTCCCCCACGCCCGGACGGTGCTCGCGGCCTGGGCCGACGCGGTCGCCGAGGCGACGGCCACGTTCGTGGTCGGGATGAGCACCGGAGTCGGGCGCGGGTTGATGCCGGCGATCCGCGCCGCCTTCCCCGACGCCCGCCTCCAGCTGCGGCAGGTGCCCTGGGACGATCCCACCGGCGGGGTGGGTGGCCGGCAGACCGACGTGGCTTTCGTCTGGTGGCCGGTCCCGCACCTTTCCCGGTACGGGTGGCAGCACGTCGCCACGGAACGACGGCTGCTGGCCGTCCCCGCCTCGCACCGGTTCGCCGGGCGCACATCGATCGACATCGCCGACGTGCTCGACGAGCCGTTCCTGGCCCTGCCGGCGGCGGCCGGCGAACTGCGCGACCACTGGCTGGCCGCCGAGTCGAGGGGCGGCCACCCGGTGACGATCGGCGGCGAGATCTCCTCGGCCGAAGCCGCGGCCGAGGCGGTCGCGGCCGGCCTGGGAGTCTGCCTGGTCGCCGAGGGCAACGTGCCCCTGGTATCCCGCGACGGCGTGGTCTGCCTGCCGATCACCGGCGTCCCGCCCAGCCGCCTGATCCTGCTGTGGCGCCGCGACGACCGCCGCCCCCTGCTCGAGGCGTTCCGCGCGGCCGTCGCGGCGAGTGCCCGCTAGCGAGGCCCGAGGCGTTCCACGTGGCTCGGCCGCTCCGCGTGGCTAAGCCCCTGGCAGGAACTGTTTCCCGTAACTCTGGGGTAGCCAGGGTGAGGTCCAGGGTGCGGCGGTGGTGAGGTTCTGGGCGTCGGTGCGGT
>NZ_JBFBGU010000004.1:0-426316 GCF_040684855.1 Actinoplanes sp. NPDC089786 | reverse complement strand
TACCCGTTGTACGAGGTGATCGAGGAACTCGGCGTGCCGGCCCTGTTCCACACCGGACAGACCGGCATCGGCGCCGGGTTGCCGGGCGGGGGCGGGATCCGGCTGCGGTACGCCAACCCGATGCTGGTCGACGACGTCGCGGTCGACTTCCCCGAACTGCGCATCATCCTCGCCCATCCGTCGTTCCCGTGGCAGGACGAGGCGCTGGCGGTCGCCACCCACAAGCCGTACGTCTACATCGACCTGTCCGGCTGGTCGCCCAAGTACTTCCCGCCGCAGCTGGTCCGCTACGCCAACTCGCTGCTGCAGGACAAGGTGCTCTTCGGCTCGGACTACCCGGTGCTGACCCCCGACCGCTGGCTCGCCGACTTCGCGAAGCTCGAGATCAAGCCGGCCGTCCGGCCCAAGATCCTCAAGGGGAACGCCGCCCGCCTCCTCGGACTCGACAAGGAGACCCCCGGATGACCATCGTGAACGGACTCGACGAGAGCAAGGCGCTGACCGGCCGGGACCTCGGGCGCAGCGACTGGCTGGAGATCACCCAGGAGCGGGTGAACCAGTTCGCCGACGCCACCGGCGACCATCAGTGGATCCACGTCGACGTCGAGCGGGCCCGTGGCGGGCCGTTCGGTGCGACCATCGCCCATGGTTACCTCACCCTGTCGCTGGTGATCCCGCTGCTCACCGCCATGCTGGAGATCCGCGGCACGACCATGAGCGTCAACTACGGGCTGGACAAGGTTCGTTTCCCGCACCCGGTGCGGGTCGGTTCGAAGATCCGGCTCGCCGCCACCGTGGCCGAGGCGGCCGAGGTGGCCGGGGACGGCGTACAAATGCTGATCGATCTCACGGTGGAGATCGACGGCGAGCCGAAGCCGGCCTGCGCGGCCCGGGCCGTCCTGCGCCACTACTTCTGATGACGGCCATCCCGGAGCGCAACCAGGGCCTCGGGTCCTGGCCGGCGAGGCGGGCGGTGATGTCGCCGGGCCGGACGGCGCTGATCCACGACGGCCGGGCCACCATCTATCCCGAGCTGCATGAGCGGGTCACCCGGCTGGCCCACGGGCTGCGGTCGGCCGGTGTCGGCCCCGGCGACCGGGTCGATTGGCGGACCACCCGCCAACCGTGTTCCCAACCCCCTCAGGGCAGAACACCTGGATCGTTACGCAACACGTACAGCAGCGGGGTTTCCGGGTCGGCGGTGACCTCGTGCGACTCCCCGTTCACGCTGATGGTCGTGGTCATGCCTTCTCCCCGAACACCTCGGGATGGTTGCCCAGCTTGATCCGGGTACGCCGGATGTGGCCGGACACGAACCGGCCGGCGTCGATCTCGTCCCGCCGGAACATCGCGTCGATGATCAGCCGGTGCTCGGCGTTCACCACCCGCATCCGGCTGGGGCCGCTGATCCGCACGAACGCCCGGCGGTAGTACTGCGTCGAGTTCCACAGCCGGTGGACGGTGGCGCTCAAGTGCTCGATCTTGCAGCCGGCATAGGTCAGCAGGTGGAACTCGCGGTCGAGCTCGAGGAAGCCGTGCACGTCGGTGCCCCGCTCGATCTCGTCCTGCAGCTCGGTCAGCCGGTACAGGTCGGAGTCGTCCAGTTCAGGCAGGCTCTCGGCCAGGGCGAGCGGTTCGAGTTGCTCGCGCATCCGGTAGATGACGTCGACCTCGTGCATGCTGAGCCGCGGCACGCGGGCGCCCTTGTTCGGCTCGTTCTCGATGAGTCCCTCGCCTGCGAGCATCTGCAGCGCCTCGCGGACCGGAAGCCGGCTCGCACCCAGTTGCTGTGCCACATCTTCCTGCCGCACCCGGTCGCCGGGGCCGAGGGCGCCGCCCAGGATGGCGTCGCGCAGGTGAGTGGCGATCCGTTGCGTGGCGACCGTCATGCCGTCGCCTCCGCGGCGGACTCGGCGTTCAAACAGGGCCGGCCGTGCGGGTCGGAGCCCGATGGCGCCAGGGAGGAGACCCGGCGTTGGCTCTCGTGAAGGCCCGGCACGTAAAGGTATTCGCGGCCGAGGACGTCGACCAGGAAGGCCTGGGCGTCGTCGAGGCCGGGCACGGTGGAACCGGTTTGGTCGAGCCACCGCAGTCCGGGCAGTTCCACGGTCGTCCTCCTGTCTGCCGTCCGGGGTTGTGTCGTCGCAACCGATCCACTTTTGGATCCAATCGGAGCCTAGCGCGCGAACATCGGCGGCGAAAGGCTTGAAATTGGATCCAATCCTGTGGCAGCCTTGTCGGCGAGAGCGAAGGAGGACCCGATGCCCCTACACCGCACACTCCACCCGGACGCGCCCTGGACCGAGCTGGCCGCCGCCGACGCCGACTGGGATGCCGCCGACTCCTCCGATGGGACCGGCTCATGCCGTGGCAGCAGACGCAGCGGCAGGCTCACGAGACGCCGAAGGGCACGTTCGTCTGCCACCCGGACGGGAACCACGGGGTGTCGAACCTGCGGTCGATCGCGCGGCCGTCGATCGCGGACTGGACGCGCGGGCAGTTGAGCGGGAGTGGCGATGGCAATTGATCTCAATGTCCGGCCGCGCGTGTGTCCGCGGCCTCGTGGGGACGGGTTCCCGGATACATTGCTCGTGGCCGATCCCGCCCGGGTCGAAGGAGAGCGATGTCCGACGCTGACACGCACGTCCAGGCGCTACGTACGCTCATCTCGGTCAGCAAACGGGTGCACGGGAGTCTCGACCTCACCCAGACCCTGGACGCGGTCGCGGAAGGCGTCGTCGAGGCGGCCGGCTTCGGGCTCGCCGTGGTCAACCTGGCCGAGCCCAACGGCGACTTCACCGTCGTCTCGGCGGCCGGCAGCGACAAACTGCGCCGCGAGATGGTCGGCACCAAGGGGAGCGCGGACAACTGGCACGAGCTGTTCCGGCGGGCCGACCGGTGGGACAACCTGTACTTCGTCGACCATCGCAAAGGCGTTCCGGAAAGCCTCTACACGTGGGTTCCGGACATCCCGGAGCCGGACGACCCGGACGCCTGGCATCCGCTGGACTGCCTGTTCGCGCCGCTCATGGCGCCCGGGGGCTCCTGGGTCGGGGTGCTCAGCGTGGACCTGCCGGTCAGCGGCATGCGGCCGGGACCGGAGCAGCGGGAGATCCTCTCGCTGTTCGCGGAGCACGCGGCGATCGCGATCCTGCACGCCCGGATGCACTCGGCGCTCGAGCACAGCCAGGAGGAACTGCAGCACGCGGCCACCCATGACTCGCTGACCGGGCTGGCGAACCGGGCATTTCTGCGCGAGCGGGTGAACGCGCTCCTGCGCGAGCCGGGACGTGAGGTCGGGGTGCTGGTGATCGACCTGAACGGGTTCAAGCGGGTCAACGACGCGGCCGGGCATGAGGCGGGGGACGAGGTGCTGCGGGTGGTGGCCCGGCGGATGCGGCGGCACATCCGCGAGGGGGACCTGCTGGCGCGGATGGGTGGCGACGAGTTCCTGGTGGTGCTGTCGGGCGAGAACCTCGAGGGGCCGCTCCGGGAGACGGCCGACCGGCTTCGCGAGGTGGTCGGCAAGCCGATCGAGACGGCCACCGGCGTCCACTTCGTGGGGGCCAGCGTCGGGGCGGCGCACGGCACGGCCGGCGACGACTTCGGGGCGCTGGTGGAGGCGGCGGACACCGAGATGTACAGGGTCAAGCGCCAGCGGCGCCTGCGATCGGCCGACCCCGGCATCCCGGCCTGAAGGGGACGGCACCGCGGGGCCGCGGCGGGTGGGGTCAGGTGGGGTCAGGTGGAGAGCTTGATGCGGACGCGGCGGTTCTGGCGGCCCTTGCTCTCGACCTTCTGGACGGTGATGTGACCGACCTGGGCGGTTGAGGCCACATGGGTGCCGCCGTCGGCCTGGATGTCGAGGCCGACGATGTCGACCACGCGGATCTCGGGCATCTCCAGCGGGGGCAGGGCGTCCTGGGTGCGGACCAGGTCGGGGATGGCCAGCGCCTCGTCGCGGGGGAGGATCCTGGCGACGATCCGGCGGTCAGCGGCTATCTCGGTGTTGACGGCGTCCTCGAGGGCCTGTTTGAAGCCGGGCGGGACCTCGGGCAGGTTGAAGTCCATGCGGGCCTCGCCCGGTTGCATGTTGCCGCCGGTGACCAGGGCGCCGAAGTCGCGGAACACCGTGCCGCAGAGGATGTGCAGGCCGGAGTGGGTGCGCATCAGGGTGGAGCGGCGGTCGTCGTCCAGGGCGCCGCGAACCGCGGTTCCAGCCTTGGGGATGGGGTCGCCGGGGGCGGGGATCAGGTAGAGGTCGTCGCCCTTGCGGGTGTCGATGACGCGGGTCTGCACGCCCTCCCAGAGCAGGACACCGTGGTCGGGTGGCTGCCCGCCGCCGCCGGGGTAGAAGGCCGAGCGGTCCAGGACGATGCCGGCGTCGGGGTTCGCCGGGTCGGACCACACCACGGCGCAGTCCCATTCGCGCAGGGTCGGGTCGGTCCAGTCCAACCGGTGCGTGTGCCCGTGTTGTTCGAACGCCATCCGACGATCCTAGGCCCGGACGCTCGGTGACCAAAGACTTCCAGCCAGTAACAGAGCGTAGGAGTTGAGGTTCATCGGATGATCTCCGCTTGCGCAGGGTGGGGGATGCTTTTACGGAACGTGAGGACGGATCGGCTTTTCGGTTATGAAATGGATGTGAGGGGGGCTCGGAGTGCACCGATCGGCCCGGCACGACGTATCTTGGACCAGCGCCGAGGGCCCGCCATCCCTCGCGGCACGCCTCGATTCCCCCTTGAGGACCCCCGAGAGGACCCCCGTACATGCGTAAGGCAATGGCGTCGCTCGCCGTGTTCGGAATGCTGGCCACGGGTGGACTCTCCGCCTGTACCGGTGATGACGGGGACGGCGGCGCGGCCAACGGTAGTGGTGGCACCAAGACGAATGCGACCGGTAAGGGCGGCGTCGGCATCATCATGCCGGACAAGACGTCGTCGCAGCGCTGGGTGTCGGACGACCCGAAGTATCTCGCGGAAGCGTTCAAGGCGGCCGGCGTGCCGGCTGACATCCAGAACGCCGACGGCGACAAGACCCGGTTCGTCCAGATCGGCGAGAGCATGATCGCCGGCGGCGTCAAGGTGTTGATGCTGACGAACCTCGACTCCCCTTCGGCCAAGATTCTTCTGGACAAGGCGAAGGCCGCCGGCATCAAGACCATCGACTACGACCGTCTGACGCTCAACGGCGGCGCCGACTACTACGTGTCCTTCGACAACAAGGCTGTCGGCGTCCTTCAGGCGACCGAGCTCACGAAGTGCATCGCCGCCCAGAACTACACCAACCCGGTGATCGCCGAGCTGAACGGTTCGCCCACCGACAACAACGCCACCGAGTTCAAGGCCGGGTACGACGAGGTGCTGCAGCCGCTGTACGACGCGGCGAGCTACACCAAGGGCCCGGACCAGTCGGTGCCCGACTGGAAGAACGACCAGGCGGGCCAGATCTTCACCCAGATGTTCGCCCAGCAGCCGCGCATCCAGGGTGTGGTCGCCGCCAACGACGGTCTCGGCAACGCGGTCATCGAGGTGCTCCGCAAGAAGAAGCTGAACGGCAAGGTGCCGGTCACCGGCCAGGACGCCACCGTGCAGGGTCTGCAGAACATTCTGCTCGGCGACCAGTGCATGACCGTCTTCAAGAACACCAAGGACCAGGCGAACAAGGCCGCCGAGCTGGCCATCAAGCTCTACAACGGCGAGCAGCCGACCACGGTCGAACAGCAGAAGGACGTCGAGTCCGGCGCGTACGTGCCGTTCGTCAGCCTTCAGCCCAAGGCGATCACCAAGGATAAGATCAACACGGTCATCGAGGCCGGCTACGCCACGTACGCCGATGTCTGCAAGGGCAAGTTCGCCGAGCTCTGCGAGGAGAACGGCATCGTCAACCCCAAGCCCTAGCGGGTCCGGCCCTTCAGGCGGCGGCCCATGTGCCGGGCGATCTCGCGTTTCGCGTCCCGCTCGGCCAGGGCCTGCCGCTTGTCGTACGACCGGAGGCCCCGGGCCAGGGCCAGTTCGACCTTGGCCCAGCCGTCGTTGAAGTAGAGCGACAACGGTACGACCGTGAGCCCGTGCTCGTCGTGCAGGCGAGCACGGATCCGGTCGATCTCCACCCGGTGCAGCAGCAGCTTGCGGTTGCGCCGCGGCGCGTGGTTGGTCCAGCTGCCGAAGCCGTACTCGGCGATGTGCAACCCGTACAGGATGAGTTCGCCCTCGTGCTCGCCCGCGAACGCGTCGCGCATCGAGCAGTAGCCCGCGCGTAGCGATTTCACCTCGGTCCCGGCGAGCACCAGCCCGGCCTCGTACGTCTTGAGGATGGCGTAGTCGTGCCGGGCCTTCTTGTTGGACGCGACGAGGGTGCGCCCGGTCTCGCGGGTCATCCGGTCATTGTGCGCGAGGCGTGCCGGAAAGTCCGTCAATAACGACGCCTTGACCGCCGGCCGGGCGCCGGGCACCGGCCGGCCCGATCAGCGACGTCGTGACCGAACCCCGGTCAACAAATCGTCCGAACACATCAATACATGCAAATCATTGAGTAGTCTCCGACTGTCCTGAAGAGATCCTCCAGGACCACAGCTCAGGAGGCGCGCGTGCACAGACGCACACGTTTTGCCCTGGTCGCGGGGCTACTCGCGACAACCACCCTGATCGCCGCCGGGCCGACGCCGGCCGGCGCGGCGCCGGCGCCGGCCGCGCCCACGGGAACACCGCTGACCGGCGAGCCGGTCGGCCACGAGCACGATTTCGTCGACAACCGCGGCGGCGCGGTCGCTCCCCGCGCCGGAGCCCGGGTCGCGGGCGCCCGCTTCAACAAGTTCGGCACGCCGGCCCGCCTGACCGGCAAGCTGGCGACCGGCCTGTCGAAGGACCCGGTGGCCGCGGCCAAGCAGTACCTCAAGCAGAGCCGCGGCCTGTTCGCCCTGGACGCGGCCTCGGTCGACAACCTCCAGACGGTCTCCAGCACGCCGGTCGGCCAGGGCTCGGTCGTGCTGCTGCGCCAGAGGTTCGGCAAGCTGCCCGCCGCCCACGACGGCCTGGTCGCCGTCGCGGTCAAGGCCGGCGACGTCCTCTCGGTCAGTTCCACGCTCAGCCCGGAGGTGGCCGCACCCGAGCCGGCCACCCTCACCCAGGCCCAGGCGGTGACCGCCGCCCTGCGCGACGCCAAGCTGACCCGGGCCGACCTGGCGACCCACCGGGTCCGTACGGTCGCCATGCCGATGCCCGGCGCGCCCGCGCGTACCGCGTTCGAGGTCGTGCTTCTCTCCAGGAGCGGCGAGCTCGGCTACACCACGTTCATCGACGCCCGCGACGGCAAGGTCCTGGTCCGCGAGAACCTGGTGAACAGCGCCGAGGCCGAGTCGGAGGACAACCCGCACTGGAAGGTCTTCGTCAGCACCCCCACCACGGGCGCCGACTCCCGGGCCACCTGGTGCGCCGCGGCCGCCCCCGAGTGCTCGCGGGTGGTGCTCGACCCGGCGACCGGCAAGGCGTGGGACATCGACCCGGACACCGGCGTCACCTCACAGACCACCAGCGGCAACTCGGCCTACTCGGTGCGGTTCTGGGACGCCGCGTCGCCGCAGGTCCCGGCCACGCCGAGCCCGACGCGCGACTACACGTACCCCTTCACCAACCAGTGGAACTCCACCAAGTGCGACCCCACCACGCTGGCGTCCCCGCAGCAGGCGGACGTCGACGCGGCCACGACGAACCTGTTCGCCATGCACAACCGGATGCACGACTGGTCGTACCACCTGGGCTTCACCGAGGCGACCTGGAACCTGCAGAAGACCAACGTCTCGCCGTACGGCAAGGGCGGTGACGCCGAGCGCGGCAACGCGCAGCAGGGCGCCAACACCCAGAGCACCCGCAACAACGCCAACCAGGCCACCCCGCCGGACGGCGTGACCCCGACGACCAACATGTACATGTGGCAGCCGATCGCGGGCAACTCGTACCCGCCGTGCGTCGACGGCGACTACGACATGACGGTGATCGGGCACGAGTACACCCACGCGATCAGCAACCGGATGATCGCCGGCCCGGACTCCGGCATCAGCTCGCAGCAGGGCGGCTCGATGGGCGAGAGCTGGTCCGACCTGCTGGCCATGGAGTACCTGTTCGAGTCGGGCTACGTGCCGCGCGGCAACACGCCGTACGTGACCGGCGGCTACGTGACCGGCGACCTGGCCACCGGCATCCGCAACTACGACATGAGCAACAGCCCGCTCAACTACTCCAACTTCGGGTACGACCGCGGGCCGGCCGTGCACGCCGACGGCGAGATCTGGAGCGCCACCCAGTTCGACGTACGCCGCAACTTCATCTCCCGCTACGGCACGGGCACCCGCACCCTGCAGGAGAGCTGCGCGAACGGGCAGACGCCGGCCACCGAGTGCCCGGGCAACCGGCGCTGGGCCCAGCTGGTGTTCGACTCGTTCCTGCTCGCCGCCACCGGTCAGATCAGCATGCTCGACATGCGCGACAACATGATCACGGCGGACGCGCTGCGCTTCGACGGGGCCAACGCCGACCTGCTGTGGAACGCGTTCGCCGTCCGCGGCATGGGCGCCGGCGCCTCCAGCGGCCCGGCCGACATCGACCCGGTGGCGAGCTTCGCGTCGCCGTACACGGAGAACGTCGAACTGACCTTCAAACCGGCCGGCGGGGGAGCGGGCAAGGTCGCGCGCCTCTACATCGGCGACTTCGACTTCGGCTCGACGCCGGTCGCCGACACCGACCCGGCCACCCCGATCCCGGACACCTTCACCGTGGTGCCGGGCACCTACAAGTTCCTGGCCATCGGCAAGGGTCTGGGCCACAAGAAATTCACCCAGCCCGTGTACGCGGGCGTGACCACGGCCGTGACCGCGGTGATGCCGAGCAACCTGGCGTCGTCCACCAACGGCGCGACGGCCGCGGGCGACGGCGTCAACGCGCAGAACCTGCTCGACGACGCCGAGGCCACCTCGTGGAGCGGCACCGGCGGCGTGGCGGGCAGGACCGTCACCGTCGACCTGCCCGGTGACGCCGCCCAGCTGGTCTCCCGGGTCCAGGTCAGCGGCCTGACCGGCACCATGATGACCTCGGTCCGGAAGTTCGAGGTGCTGACCTGCAACGCGCGCGCCGGTCAGGACTGCGCCACGGACGCCGGGTACCGCTCGGTCTTCGTCAGCCCCGACAACGCGTTCGCCACGGGCTCGTTCCGGCCGAAGATCCCGGACGTCGTGATCAAGTCGTTCACGGTCCGCCCGGGCAACGCCACCCACGTGCGGTACCGCACGCTCACCAACCAGTGCACCGGCAACCCGCTCTACGCCGGTGAGCAGGACAACGACCCGCGCAGCACCACCGACTGCGCCTCCTCGACGACGCCGGGCGCGACCACGGTCGCCACGGCCGAGTTCCAGGTGTTCGGCAGCTGATGGGAAAGAGGGCCGGGGACATCGTCCCCGGCCCTCCGCACATCAGGCGGGCGGCGGTGCCGGCGTCTCGTTGCCGAGCGGCGCCAGCAGGTCGGTCCGGCCGTCGAACGTGAACAGCAGCAGGTCGACCATCCGGAAGTCGCCCGCCTTCGAGGCGACGCCGGGCGTCGGCCGCCAGGACGGGTCGCGGAGGATCGAGATCCGGCTGGCCTCCATGGCCCGGTGGAACACCTCGGCGACGATCCGGCCGCCGACCCCGGTCAGCCGGCCGCCGTTCAGCTCGGCCTCCCGCAGGATGTAGAACCACAACGGCGTGCGCTGGAGGAACTCCTCCCGCTCGGCCTCGGTCAGCGTGTCGAGCTTCGCGCCGCCGGCCCCGTTCAGCAGCTCGTCGTCCTTCAGCTTGCCCACCCCGAGGAACTCGGCCATCTGCTGCCCGCTGGCCAGGTTGACCATGTTGGCCCGGACCAGGTTGCGGAAGGCCAGGTTGAGCCGGGGTGAGCCGGCCTGGACGCCCTTGCCGCCGAACGCGCCGAGCGGCAGCTCCGCGAGCGGGTCGACGAGGAGCGTGTCGATGCGCTGCGCCAGGTTGATGCCGTTCGGCGCGGCCAGGTCGGCCCGGCCCGCCTCGCCGGCGAAGTCGTACATCCGCCGCCAGTCGACCGTCCAGTTGGTGGGCAGCCGCTCGAACAGGCCGGATTCCTGGTCGTTGACGTTGGGGTTGAACGGGTCGAAGTTGCCGCTGGTGCCACTGAAGATGAACAGCAGCCGCAGGGTGCCGCGACCGCCGCTGAAAACCCGGTTCCAGTCGTACGCGGCCCGCACCATGCTGTGACCCAGCCGGTACGCGGCGACCGAGAACTCGATCGGCATCGTCGGCGTGTCACCGAACTGACGGGACGGGTTGCCGTGGTCGTCGAGCTTGACCGGCGGCTCGAAGAACTTCCGGCCGTTGGTGAAGACGTCGTCCACGATGGACTTGTCCACGATGCGCGGCAGGAAGTCGGTCTTCAGCATCCACTGGTAGTGCTTGACCACCAGCTCACGGGCCCGGTCGAAGAGCTGGGTGCTGGGCACGCTGCGGTCGACCAGGAAGTCGACCACCCGGTTGTGGAACCGCTGGAACGCCAGGTGGGTCTGCGCGACGACCAGGTTCTCGTCGTTGCGCTTGTCCGGGATCTGGGCGGCCTGCCGCTCCGCCTTGGTCGATCCCTGGGTGACGCGCGGCAGGTCGTACCCGTTGAGGTTGACGTTGGTGCCCGGGTCCGGGCCGATCGCGGCGGTCTGCCCGACCTTCAGATGAATCTTGTCGTCGGCGTAGAACCGGTCGTCGGCGGCGTCGGCCGGGCCGCGCCCGTACACCGAGTCGAGGTCCAGCGCCGGGGACCGGCCCTGGATCAGCTCCGCGACCGTGACGTGCTCACCGAGCGCCGCCGCGGTGTTGTCCAGAGTGAGGTCGTGATCGACGAACTGGCCCAGGTAGGTGAACCCGGCCGGCACCGGCGGATCGGCCGAGACCGGCTGCACCTGCCCCTCGGCCGGCTTGACCGTCATGGCCTTCGCGACCTTCTCGAGCAGCAGCTCGTCGTGCGCCTCGCCCTTCCGGCCCAGCCGCGAGAACCGGAATTTTCGCAGCTCGGCCAGCGGCGTCGGATCTTCCCGGTGCTTCTTGCCGTGCTCGTCCGTGGTCAGGATGCCCTCGCCGACCACGAAGTAGTTCTCGCGCATGTGACGCTTCACGCTGCGCACCTTTCCCCCGAGGGACGCCGGCCGCCGCGTAGGCGACCGGCGGGACACGTCCCCCTCGGCCGTGTCCGTGGTGAGGGAGCGACCGAGGTGGCGGAAAGATACCCGGGTGTCGGTTATGCGACGACCGGCGGGATCGGCCGGCGCATCGAGTACGTCACCGAGGCGAGCCGATGAGGCTCGTTGATCACGTGGATGGCGGCGCGGTCGTACGACTGCCACCCCGCCGCCCCGGCCCGGTTGAGGTGTCGCAGGTCGTCGAACCGCTCGTCGGTGCCCCACCGCAGCACACCGCCGGGGTGGTGGAACGTCGCCGTCCAGTCCATGAACTTGTCCGCGCCGAAGGTGCCGGCCGAGCGGTATTCGAGCCTCGCGTATTCCCAGTTCGCCACGAGATCCATTATGCCGCCGCCTCCTTTGCGGACGCTCGGTGAATGGGCCTGAACAGTCCGCGGCGACGACCCGCAACGGCCGGCCCGGCGGGCCGCGGTGGACGCTAGCCGGTGGTCACGCTGAGCTGGGCCATGCCGGCGGCGGCGTCGAGGTCGACCCGGTTGCCGGCGCCGGACCAGTCGTCGGGGGTGAAGAGGGCGCCGGCCGCGACGCCGTCGTGGGACTGGCCGGCCAGCACCACCCGGCCGGCGCCGCTGCCGACCCGGACGCGGACCGGGATGCCGTCGGCCGAGTGCAGGGCGAACTGGTTGACGCCGCCGGTCAGCCGGACCGCCAAAGTGCCTTCCGGGCGCGGCAGCCGCAGGTCGAGCACGGTCCCGCCGTCGTACAGGGCCACCGCGCTGACCCGGGCGCCGGCCAGGTCGACGGTGCGCCGGTCGGCCGGGCCGTGCACGCCCAGGTCCCAGGTCACGCCGGGGGCGAGCAGCAGCTCGACCGGGCCGGCGGCCATCTCCAGCCGGATCCGGCCGCCGTCGTCGGTGGCGTGGCCGGCCGGGCGTACCCGGTAGAGCTCGCCACCCAGATCGGCCGTCCGCACCGTGATCTCGGTCCCGCCGACCACGTCGATCCCGGACGACGCGCGACGCGGCGTGGAGACGGCCGGCGCCTGGCGGTCCATCGAGAACACGATCAGCGCGCCGGCGACTGCCACCGCCAGCGCCAGGCCGGCCAGGAGCAGCCGCCGAACCCGCGGGGTGTGCAGTTCCGTTGCCGGCGGAGGCGGAGGGGGCGGCGGCAACGGGTCCGGCTTGCGTCCGGCGACCGGCATCTCCAACGTCGGGTTGTCCCACTCCGGTGCGGTCATGCCCCTCAGTACGGACAGTGGGGGCGCGCGGTTCGTTGTCCGGACGGGACAAGCGCCGGACGAGGGACCTCACGGGTCACCTCCGTCGTCCTCACCCCCACCCGGGCCGGCAGGATGATGGTCGCATGTCGTTGATCATCCGTGACGCCGGTTCCGAGGACGCCGCCGCCTGCGCGGCCATCTACCGGCCGTACGTGCTGGACACCGCGATCACCTTCGAGACCGAGCCACCGCCCGCCGCCGAGATGGCCCGTCGCATCGAGACCGCGAACGTCTCGCACGCGTGGCTGGTCGCCGAGTTCAACGGCAGGATCGTGGGGTACGCGTACGCCCGGCCGTTCGCCGTCCGGCCCGCCTACCGATGGTCGTGCGAGGTCAGCGTCTACCTCGAGACCGGCCTGCGGCGCACGGGGGCCGGCCGGGCCCTCTACGAGGCGCTGCTGCCACGGCTGGCCGGCCGCGGCTTCCGGGTCGCGGTGGCCAAGATGACCCTGCCCAACGACGCCAGCGAGGGCCTGCACGCCGCCCTGAACTTCCGCCCGGTCGGCGTCCACCGCCGGATCGGCTGGAAGAACGGCGCCTGGCACGACGTGGCGATCACCCAGCTCGATCTGGCCACCGACGATCTGGCCGCCCCCACCGAGCCGACCTGATCGACCCGCGTCCGGGCCGGATGGCGGGGAACGGCCTGGAGCCGCACCCGGGCCGCCGAGATGGCGGGACCGTGTGTCCGGCGTACCGGAAAAGGGTTATGGGGCGGTGAGGCGGCCGACCATGGCGTGGGCGGCGGCGGTGACCAGGGCGCGGTCGTGGCTGACGGCGAACTCGAAGCGGCGGTCGGGGTCGGGGCCGGTGTCGCCGAGATCGCGGGCCATCAGGGCGGCCGAGGTGTGCGCGCCGAGGACGACGACGGTCCACTCGGCGGCCAGCGGGTCGCGCGCCGAGAGGGCGCCGCCGCGGACACCGGGGGCGGGGAACGCGGGCATGTCCACGCCCAGGGCCGCGACGAACGGCAGCCGGGCGGCGAGGTCGGTGAACCGGCGGACGGTGGACGGCTGGAAGAACGAGGCGTGCTCGAAGGCGGCGAGCAGGATCGGCGGGACCGCCTCCTGAGCCGCCATCAGCTCCAGCGTCTTCGACACCGGGACGAGCAGGTGCTTGGGGGCCTGCCGGATCCGCCGGTCGGCGCCGATCAGCTGGTACGGCGTGGTGTGCAGAGCCGCGCCGATCGGGCGGGCCGCGAACCGCTCCGGCGCGGGCGTCCACCGGTCGAGCCGGCGCTCGCCCCGCCCCCACAGCCAGCCCTGCCCCAGGGTCGCCCCCAGCACCAGCGCGCGGGTGAGGTCCTCGGGAACCTCGATGCCCTCGGCGACGACCTCGGCGCCGGCCTGTTCCGCGTACGCCCGGACCGCCCCGGCCACCGCGACCGTGGCCGGGTCCTTCACGGTGCGCAGCAGGCCCAGGTCGAGCTTGACCACCTCGGGGCGCAGCAGCGGGATGAAGGCCAGCGACTCGGGCTGGGCGCCCACGTCGTCCAGGGCGATGGCGCAGCCGGCGGCGCGCAGTCGTTCCGCGGCGGTCAGCATGCCGGCCAGGTCGTCGGCCAGCGCCCGCTCGGTGATCTCGACGACCACCTGGAGGTGCCCGGCCCGCCCGGCCAGGGTCTCGAGCACCATGTCGAGGTGCTGGGTCAGGGTGCTGGGCTCGAGGTTGACGAAGACGGTGAGCGGCCGCCCCTCGGACAGCGCGTCCGCGTCGGTCAGGGCGGTTCGCAGCGAGGCGTGTTCCAGGTCGGCGAGGCGCCCGGTCTCGTGCGCGGCGGCCAGCAGCGCCAGCGGCGAGTGCAACGGGGTGCCCGCGGGGCCGCGCATCAGGGCCTCGAAGGCCGGCACGGAGCCGGTGTCCACGTCGACGAAGGGCTGGAAGACGCACGACAGTCCGACGCCGGCTAGGACGTCGTCGCGCGTGGCTACGGCGCTCACCTCAGACTGATCGGCAGCTGCCCCCACAACCTTGAGCCTAGTGAACGATCAATCCGAACGACCGTGCCCCCGGCTGGTGCACGCCGGCCGCGGGCACGGAAGCATGGCATCCGACCGCACGAGCAGAAGGAGTCACGTTGATCTTCATCACCGCGAAGTTCCGGGTGAAGCCCGAGCACGCCGAGGACTGGCCGCGGATCGCCGGCCCGTTCACCGAGGCCACCCGGGCCGAGCCGGGCTGCCTTTGGTTCGACTGGTCCCGCAGCCTGGACGACCCGGCCGAGTACGTCCTGGTCGAGGCCTTCCGCGACGGTGACGCGGGCGGCGCCCACGTCACCTCCGCGCACTTCAAGCAGGCCCAGCTGGAGCTGCCGCCCTATCTCGCCGCGACGCCGAAGATCGTCAGTCAGACGATTGACCAGGACGACTGGTCGGAGCTGGGGGAGATGGCGGTCCCGAGCCGCTGATCAGCGGCCTGGTCCGGTCAACTCGGCGGTGCCGAGGTTGCGGATCGACGCGTCCAGCACCTGCGCGGTGTGCGCCAGCGCGATGCTCCCGCCGCGGCGGCGCACACCGGCCGCCACCTGCATCAGGCAGCCCGGGTTGGCGGTGACCAGCAGCTCGGCCCCGGTGGCCAGCACGCTGGTGGCCTTGCGGTCGCCCAGCTCGGCCGCCGGCGCCGGGTTCAGCACGTTCCACACGCCGGCCGAGCCGCAGCAGATCTCCGGGTCGGCGATCTCGCGCAGCTCCAGGCCGGGAATGCCGCCCAGCAGCGCGCGGGGCTGGGCGCGGACGCCCTGGGCGTGCCCCAGGTGGCAGGCGTCGTGGTAGGCCACGGTCAGCGGCAGCGGATGCCGCTCGGCCACCGGTCCCAGCTCGGTCAGCAGCTCGGAGAGGTCGCGCACCCGCCCGGCGAAGGCGGCCGCCCGCTCGGCGTAGATCGGATCGCCGGCCAGCAGGACGCCGTACTCCTTCAGCGACGACCCGCACCCCGCGGCGTTGACCACGAACCAGTCCATGCCGCTGCCCTCGAAGGTGTCGATCAGCCGCCGCGCGAACCCCCGCGCCTCGTCACCGCGCCCGTTGTGCACGCTCAGCGCGCCGCAGCAGCCCTGGCCGGCCGGCAGCACCACGTCGCAGCCCTCGGCGGCCAGAATCCGGACGGTCGCCGAGTTCACGTCCGGGAAGAACGCGCTCTGCACACAGCCGGTGAGCATCCCGACCACCGCCCGCCGCGGCCCCCGGGCCCGGACCAGCGCCGGCGGCCTGGGCACCCGGCGCAGCCGCGGCGCCAGCGAGTCGAGCGTGGCCAGCGTCGGCGCCAGCCGCTCCAGCAGCCCCGTCCGCGCGACCAGCCGCTGCAGCCCGCTCGCCTGATAGATCCGCAACGGCCCTTTCAAGAGCCTCAACCGCTTCGGGTACGGGAACAGCGCGAAAATCGCCTTCCGCAGCGCCCGCTCCTTCGCGCTGCGCGGGTGCCGCCGCTCGACCTGGGCCCGGGTGTCCTCGATCAGCCGGTCGTACTTGACCCCCGACGGGCACGCGGTCACACAGGACATACAGCCCAGGCAGTTGTCGAAGTGCTGCACCATGCTCGGGCTCAGCGGCTCCCCGGTCAGCCCCTGCGACATCAGATGGATCCGCCCGCGCGGCGAGTCCATCTCCTCGCCCCAGAGCACATAGGTCGGGCACGTCGGCAGGCAGAACCCGCAGTGCACACAGTCCGACAGCAGCTCCCGCGACGGCGGATGGTCGTCGTCGAAGGCCCGGACCGGCCCCAGCACGTCGCGCGGCGCCGCCGTGGGTTCGCTGCCGTGCGTGGCGTCGATGTCGGCCATCAGATCCCTCCCACGAAGCGCCCGGGCGCGAACAGCCCCTGGGGGTCGAACTGGTCCTTCACCCGCCGCATCAGCTCCAAACCACCCACCGGCCCCCACATGTCCAGCCTGTCGCGCACCGTGGCCGGAGCCGTGAGGACGACGGCGTGGCCGCCCGCTCGGGTGGCGGCCTCGCGCAGACGCGCGACCGCATGTCCTACCTCTTCACCCCTTTGCTCTGCGCACTCATACTCACCCCCTGCGGGCCGGCCGGGAGCACCGCCGGCCGGCTGGCCGGCCGCCTCGCCAGGCGCCGGTCCCTGGTCAGCGGCCTGGGCGGGCGGATGTGAAGCGTTCCTCTCAGGCTCGCTTTGCTCTGCGCACAAATACGTACCGGGTAGTCCCGCGTACAGGACTCCGGAGGCGGCGGAACCGCGGATGGTCAGGGGGAGAGAGGTGTCCAGGGCGGCCGTGAACAGGTCGGGGACGCGGGAGAGGGAGGCGGTCAGCTTGATCCCGACGTCGCCGGGGCACCACGGATAGGTGCCCCACCACGAGGGGTGTTGCCTATACGCGCTCAGAGCAAAGGGGGCGGGGGAGAGCAGTTCGGCGAGGACCTCGGCGCGATGGCGGACGCCTTCGGGGGTGCCCTCGACGAGGACGGCCACCTCGAGGTCGCCGGACGGCGGGGCGTTGACCTCGACCGCGGACGGCACCACCTGGGCGTCCAGCACCGCCGCGACCAGGCGGCCGGCGGCGGCCGGGGACGGGGCGGTGGCGGTGACGAACGCCGAGGCGAACGGGCGCGGGTGCAGGCGGAACGCGCATTCGGTGATCAGCCCGAGCGTCCCGTACGAGCCGGTGTACAGCTTGCCCAGGTCGTACCCGGCGACGTTCTTGACGACCTTGCCGCCGGAGCGTGTGACCGTGCCGTCGGCCCGGACCACCTCGATGCCGATGAGCAGGTCGCGGGCCGTTCCGTAGAGGACGCGGCGGGGGCCGCTGACGTTGGTGGCGACGGTGCCGCCGATGGTGGCGCCGGGCAGCGGCGAGTCGAGGGCCAGTTGCTGGCCGGGCAGGTCGAGGTCGTCCAGGCGGGTGCCGGCGCCGAGCACGGTGATCAGGTCGCCGGCGGCGTGCTCGCGGACGCCGGCCAGGCGGTGGGTGTCGATGATGAGGTCGAGCGCGCGGGGCGGCGTACCCCAGTCGATCTTGGTGGCCCCGCCCCGCACCACCACGGTGAGCCCGGCCGCGGCTTTGACCAGCGCGGACGCCTCGGCGGTGGACGCCGGAGCGGCGACCAGCCGGGCCCGGACCCCGCCCACCACGTCGTCGTCGCCGGCCGGCCGGGTCAGGTCGTCGAGCTGGGTCATCAGAACACCTCCGCGATGCCGGCCTCCTGCAAGGGGTGTGCGCCCTTGTGCCGGCCGGGCACCTCGCCGCACAGCCGCGGCGTGGGGAACACCTTGCCGGGGTTGGCCAGCCCGTCGGGGTCGAACGCGCAGCGGACCAGCTGCATGGTGTCGAGGTCGTCGTCGGTGAACATCCGCGGCATGAACCGGGCCTTGTCCATGCCGACGCCGTGCTCACCGGTGATCGAGCCGCCGAGCTCGATGCAGATCTCGAGGATCGCCCCGGAGACGTCCTCGGCGCGTTCGGCCTCGCCGTCCACCGCGTCGTCGAAGAGCACCAGCGGGTGCAGGTTGCCGTCGCCGGCGTGGAACACGTTGGCCACCCGGACACCCTTGGCCGTGGCCAGGTCGGCGATCCGGTTCAGCACCTCGGTCAGCGCGGTCCGCGGGATCACGCCGTCCTGCACGATGTAGTCGGGGCTGATCCGGCCGACCGCCGCGAACGCGGACTTGCGGCCCTTCCAGATCAGGACCCGCTCGGCCTCGTCCGCGGCGACCCGGATCTCGAACGAGCCGGCCTGCTCGCACAGGGACACCACCTGTTCGAACTGGGCCGAGACCTCGGCGGCGGGACCGTCCAGCTCGACCACCAGCACGGCGCCGGCCCCGTCCGGATAACCGCAGCGCACGGCCGCCTCGGCCGCCTCGATGGCCAGCGCGTCCATCATCTCGATGGCCGCGGGCACCACCCCGGCGGCGATGATCGCCGAGGTCGCGGCGCCGGCCTCGTCGGTGGAGGGGAAACCGGCGAGGAGGGTACGCACGGCCTCCGGCCGCCGCACCAGACGTACGGTCACCTCGGTCGCCAGGCCCAGCGTTCCCTCCGAGCCGACGAACGCGCCGAGCAGGTCGTACCCGGGGGCGTCCGGCGCGTCCCCGCCCAGCCGGACCAGGTCGCCGCGGGGCGTGACCACCTGGGCGCCGACCACGTGGTTGGTGGTGAAGCCGTACTTCAGGCAGTGGGCGCCGCCCGAGTTCTCGGCCACGTTGCCGCCGATCGAGCAGATCTGCTGGCTGGACGGGTCGGGCGCGTAGTAGTAGCCGTGCGGGCGGGCGGCCTTGCTGACGTCCAGGTTGATCACGCCGGGCTGCACCACGGCGCGTTCGTCGGCCGGGCGTACGTCCAGGATGTCGCGCATCTGCGAGGTCACCAGCAGCACCCCGTCGGCGTGCGGGAGGGCGCCGCCGGACAGGCCGGTGCCGGAGCCGCGGGCGACCCAGGGCACCTTGGCCCCGACGCAGGCCCGGATCACCGCCGCGCACTCCTCGGCGGTGTGCGGCAGCACGACCAGCGCCGGGACCACCTTGTAGTGGGCGAGGCCGTCGCACTCGTAGGTCCGCAGCCGCTGCCGGTCGCTGATCACCCGGTCGTCGCCGAGGAGCCCGCGCAGCACCGCCGCAAGATCATCGATCATGCCGTCCTCCTCACGCCCAACCTAACCGTCACCGGACGACTACGGATACTTTTGTCTGAATCGATGAAAGTTGTGCGTTCGGATCATCAACTTCTTTGTTAGGCGGTCTTTCTTTTCACTTTGGACCGGGATAGCGTCTCGACCAGACGTAACACATTCGACACAGCTTGTTCTCAGGTCCACTTCGGACCCTCTCTTGAAACGATTCGCCAGCGGCCGACGAGCCGCCATCGAAAGGTGGGCACCCATGAGTGAGGCAATCCAGAAGGCGCCGGTCAGCCGGCGGAAGTTACTGGCCACCGCGGCCGGCGCCGCGGCCGCTCTCGGCGCGGCCGGTCTCCCGGTCCTGCAGACCGCCAAGCCGGCCATCGGCGAGGCCAAGCTGCACGCCGAGCCCCTGATCCCGGCGCAGAACCGGGGCATCATCCTGTACAGCGTGCGGGACCGGATCTCGGCCGCCCCCGACACCACCGGCGTCCCGTACGGCTTCGAGCGGGTGCTCGCCCGCATCGCCGAGCTCGGCTACAAGGAGGTCGAGTTCGCCGGCTACACGCAGAACACGGCGATCCTCGGCCGGCAGATCACCCCGGAGGAGATCCGGAAGATCCTGGACGACAACGGGCTGGTCGCCAACGGCACGCACACCTCGATCAACGCGGCCACCTTCCAGCAGCAGCTCGACATCGCCGAGACGCTGGGCATGAAGAACATCGGCACCGGCTCCGACCCGACCGGCAGCGCGTACCAGTCCGACTGGGACGCCGCCGCCGATCTGTGGAACACCCTCGGCGCCCAGGCCCGGGAGCGCGGGCTGCGGCTCTACACCCACAACCACGACGCCGCGTACGGGTTCCTGCTCGACGCCGGCCCGCTGGACGCCAACGGCCGCCCCACCCGCTCGTCCGGCATCCGCAAGCTCGAGTACTTCATGGCGAGGACCGACCCCAAGAACGTCTTCTTCGAGCTGGACATCTACTGGGCGTACGTGGCGCAGTACCGCTTCAAGACCTACGTGAACTCGGCCGGGAAGACCCGCACCGACATCTTCGACCCGATCCTGACCGTGGCCAACCGCACCAAGCGGTTCCCGCTGTTCCACGCCAAGGACGGCGACCGGGACACCAGCCAGTCCGCCGGGTACGTGATGACCCCGCTCGGCGAGGGCGACATCAACTTCCAGCAGTTCTTCGAGACCATCGGCGAGCCCGAGTTCCACCACGCCAACTGGGAGATGGACACCGCTCCCGGCGGCACCGCCAACCCGGGGCAGTCGCTGGCCTACGCGGACCTGAGCTACGACAACATGTCCGCCCTCTCGATCTACAAGCGCTGAGGCGGCCGGCATGCGTCGCTGGTTCCCCCTCTTCGCAGCGATCGTGGTCGCCTCACCTCTCGCGGTCGCCGCCCCGGCCGCTGCCCACGACGAGTACCAGGTGCTCGTCTTCACCAAGACCGACGGGGTCCGCCGCGAGTCGATCGACAAGGGCGTCAACGCCATCCGTACGCTCGGCGCGGCCAACCACTTCAGCATCGACGTGACCCAGAACGGCACCGCCTTCACCGGGGAGAACCTGGCCAACTACCGGGCCGTGGTCTTCCTGAACACCACCGGCGACGTGCTCACCGCGCCGCAGGAGCAGGCGTTCCAGGAGTACGTGACCGACGGCGGCGGGTATGTCGGCGTGCACGCGGCGGCCGAGACCGAGCCCTCGTGGACGTTCTACCGCAACCTGGTCGGCACCGGGGTGGCCGGGGTCGCGTCCACCGGCGCCGGGACCGTCGAGGTCACCGACCGGGTCCACCCGGCCACCCGGCCGCTCGCCCGGCAGCTGAGCCTCGCCGAGGAGTGGTACACCTACTCCACCAACGTGCGGGGCGCCTCCCACGTGCTGGCCACGGCGTTCAACGCCCCGGTCGCCTGGTGCAAGGACTACCAGGGCGGCCGCTCGTTCTACACCGGCCTCGGGCACAGCTCCGACACGTACGCCAACGGGGCTTTTCGAAAGCACCTGCTCGGCGGCATCCAGTGGGCCGCGGGTGACGCCGCCGGCGACTGCGGCGCCACGGTGACCTCGAACTACGAGAAGGTCATCCTCAACGACGAGCCGGGCGAGCCGATGACGCTCGCGGTGCTGCCCGACGGCCGGGTGCTGCACAACACCCGCAGCGGCCAGATCCGGCTCTACGACCCGGCGACCGCGGCCAGTCCGGTGATCACCACGGTCGAGGTCTACCAGCACGACGAGGACGGCCTCCAGTCGGTCACCCTCGACCCCGACTTCGCCACCAACAAGTGGGTCTACCTCTACTACGCGCCGAGGCTGAGCACCCCGGCCACGGACGCGCCCGCGACCAGCACCAACCCGGCCGCCTGGGACGTCTACCGGGGCTACAACCAGCTGTCCCGGGTCAAGTTCGTCGAGGAGCCCACGCCCCACCTGGACATGTCCACCGAGCAGAAGATCCTGCAGGTGAACACCGACCGGGGCATCTGCTGCCACGTGGCCGGCGAGGTCAAGTTCGACGGCAAGGGCCTGCTCTACCTGGTCACCGGCGACGACACCAACGCCGGCGGCTCGGACGGCTTCACGCCGATCAACGACGCGCCCACCCAGGGTCCCGGCTACGACGCCCAGCGCTCGGCCGGCAACACCAACGACCTGCGGGGCAAGCTGCTGCGCATCAAGGTCAAGCCGGACGGCGGCTACACGATCCCGGCCGGCAACCTGTTCCCCGAGGCGCAGGACACCGACAACAAGACCCGTCCGGAGATCTTCCTGATGGGCCTGCGGAACCCGTTCCGGTTCGACGTGGACGCCCGCGGCTGGGTCTACATCGGCGACTACTCGCCCGACTCGCAGACGCCCAGCCCGACCCGCGGGCCCGAGGGCACCGGCCGGTGGATCGCCGCCAACAAGGCGGGCAACTACGGCTGGCCGTTCTGCGTGAGCCCGTCGCTGCCGTACTTCGACTACGACTTCACCACGCGTACGCCGGGAGCGGCTTTCAATTGCGCGGCGCCCAAGAACCTCTCGCCGCGCAACACCGGTCGGACGACGCTGCCGCCGGTGCAGCAGTCCGAGTTCTGGTACACCTTCCAGGCCCGGACGACCTGCGCCGAGGCGTACCTGAACACCCCGCCCACGCCCTGCGACTTCAAGTGGCCGGTGATCGGCACCGGCGGCGTCGGCCCGATGGGTGGTCCCGCCTACCACTTCGACGCCGGCCTGGCGTCGGACGTGAAGTTCCCGGAGTACTACGACGACAGCGTGGTGTTCGGGGAGTTCAGCCGGGACAAGATCTTCATGATGCGTACGAACGGAGCCGGCGGCCTGACCGGGGTGGAGCAGTTCCTGCCCGGTGTGGTCTTCGACAACCCGATCGACATGGAGTTCGGGCCGGACGGCAGCCTCTACGTGCTCGAGTACGGCGACGGCTTCTTCACCGCCAACCCGGACGCCGCGCTCTCGGTGGTGCGGTACGTGAAGGGCACCCGGTCGCCGGTGGCCAAGCTGTCCGCCACCCCCGACAACGGACCGGCCCCGCTGACCGTGCGGTTCTCCAGCGCGGGTTCGGCCGACCCCGACCCGGGCGAGGCGATCTCGTTCGCCTGGGACTTCCAGAGCGACGGCACCGTCGACTCGACCGAGGCCGACCCCTCGTTCACGTACACCCAGAACGGGGTCTACAACGCCAAGCTCACGGTCACCGACTCGAGCGGTAAGACGGCGGTGCTGACCCATGTCGTCACGGTCGGCAACACCAAGCCGACGATCACCGTCACCTCGCCGATCGACGGCACCTTCTTCAATTGGGGCGACACCGTGCCCTGGACGGTGACGGTCACCGACCCGGAGGACGGTCCGATCGACTGCTCCCGGGTCACCGTGTCCTTCGTGCTCGGCCATGACAGCCACGGCCACGGCATGAGCGACGCGACCGGATGCTCGGGCTCGTTCGTCTCACCGTCGGACGGGGCGGACCACGCCGGCGGCTACCTGTACGGGGCGATCAGCGCCACGTACACCGACCTGGGCGCCAACGGCCAGCCCGCGCTGACCGCGGTCGACCAGTCGGTGCTGCCGACGTGGCGTCAGCAGGCCGAGTACGCGCAGGTCAAGAACAACGTGACGGTCGCCAGTACCGGTGACACCGGTGGCGGGCAGCACGTGAACGGGATCGACCCGGGCGACTCGATCGCCTTCGACCCGATCAATCTGGGCGGGGTCGCCTCGGTGGCGCTGCGCTACTCGGGCGGCTCGGCGGCCACGGCCGGGCAGCCCCGGGCCACGGTCGAGGTCCGCCTCGACAGTCCCACCGGAACCGTTGCCGGCACCGGCACGCTCAACGCCACCAGCGGCAACACGGCGTTCGCCACCCAGTCCGTACCGGTCTCCGCGTCCGCCGGCAGTCACCAGCTCTACCTGGTGTTCCGGCCGGTCAGCGGGGGTCCGGCCACCGGCCTGGCCAACCTGAACTGGGTCGAGTTCGCTCCGGCCTGACCCGGGTCCAGCGCTCGCCGGGGGCTGTCGCCACCCCCGGCGAGCGCTCCGGCCGTACCCGTCTAAAGCTTTTGTCGCTCAGTTAAGAAGTTAGATCTACAAATGAAGAACTTTGTCGATCAGCCATCTTTCTTTTCGTCGAAAGCCCGGCTAGCGTCCCGATACGTAACAAGGTCGACACAGGCTGTTGGTTTCTGTCCTCTTCGGATCCACCCCGGAAGGTGCACAGACATGGATGAACGCAAGCCCGGTTGGGGCCGCCGCAAAGTGCTCGCCACCGCGGGCGCGGCCGCCGCCGCCCTCGCCGCCGCCGGCCTCCCGGTGATCAGCACCGGCGGCGCCGCGCTGGGCGAAGGCAAGCTCCGGGCCGAGCCGCTGATCCCGCCGAACCGCCGCGGCATCATCCTCTACAGCGTCCGCGACCGGATCCAGGCCGCGCCCGACAACTCCGGGGTCCCGTACGGCTTCGAACGGGTCCTCGCCCACCTGGCCTCCGTGGGGTACAAGGAGGTCGAGTTCGCCGGGTACACCCAGCACACGTCGATCCTCGGCCGGCAGATCACCCCCGCCGAGATCCGGAAGATCCTCGACGACAACGGGCTGGTCGCCAACGGCACCCACACCAACATCAGCCCCGGGTCGCTCGACGCCGAGATGGACATCGCCCAGACCCTCGGCATGGCCCACGTCGGCACCGGCGGCGACCCCAGCGGCAGCGCCTACCAGGCCGACTGGGACCGCGCCGTCGACGACTGGAACGCGATGGGCGCCCGGGCCAAGGCGAGCGGGCTCAAGCTCTACACCCACAACCACGACACGGCGTACGACTTCCTGCTCGACGCCGGTCCGTTCGACGGCAACGGACGCCCCACCCGCTCCACCGGCATCCGCCGCCTCGAGTACTTCCTGGCCAAGACCGACCCCGAGCTGGTCTACCTGCAGATGGACATCCTCTGGGCGTACCTGGCCCAGCACCGCTTCCGCACCTACACCAACTCGGCCGGCCAGACCCGATCGGACGTCTTCGACCCGATCCTCACCGTCGCCAACCGGCCGCGGCGCTTCCCGCTGTTCCACGCCAAGGACGGCGACCACACCGCCAACGGCTACAACGAGACCCCGTTCGGCGAGGGCGACATCAACTTCCAGCAGTTCTTCCAGACCATCGGGCTGCCGGACTACCACCACGCCAACTACGAGATGGACGACGCGCAGCTCGGCGGGTCGGCCGACCCGGGCAAGAGCCTGCGCATCGCCGAGCAGAGCTACGACAACATGTCGGCGCTCACCATCTACACCAGATAGTCACCACCCTCCCCGGGGTCGCCGGCGTCGCCCGGGCCCCGGGGACCGGCCCCCCTGGAGGTCCGCTGATGCGTACCGGAATCTGGCTGATCGGCGCACGCGGCTCGGTGGCGGTCACCGCCACCGTCGGCGCGTTCGCCCTCAAGGCACGCCTGACCGACACCACCGGATGCGTCACCGAGTTGCCGCCGCTGAGCAGCCCCGCGCTGCCCGGCTGGGGCGAACTCGTGTTCGGCGGCCACGACATCGTCAGCACGCCGGTGGTGAAGAAGGCCGAGGCCCTCGCCGCCGCCGGCGTGCTGCCCGGCCGGCTGGTCGCCGCGCTCACCGACGAGCTGACCGACCACGAGGACAACATCCGGCCGCTGCCCACCGCCGACACCCAGGAACACGCGGCGCAGCTCATCGCGGCGGACATCGCCGGCTTCCGCGCCCGGCATTCTCTCGATCTGGTCGTGGTCGTCAACGTCTCCACCACCGAACCCCTGTTCGATGACTCGTCCGCCACCCTCGGCTCGTTGCCCGGCAGCTCGCTGGCGGCCTACGCGGCGTTCTCCGTGGGCTGCCCGTTCATCGACTTCACCCCGTCGACCGGCGCGCGGCTGCCCTTCCTGGACGCTTTCGCGCGCTCCCGCAACGTCGTGTACGCCGGGAACGACGGCAAGACCGGCGAAACGCTGGTCAAGTCGGTGCTGGCGCCCATGTTCGCCATGCGCAACCTGCGCGTCCGCAGCTGGTCCGGGCTCAACCTGCTCGGCGGCGGCGACGGCGCCAACCTCGCCGACCCCGCCGCCAACGCCGCCAAGGTGGCCAGCAAACAGCGCGTGCTCGGCGACGCCCTCGGCTACGAGCCGTCCGGCACCAGCCGCATCGACTACGTCGAGGAGATCGGCGACTTCAAGACCGCCTGGGACCTGGTCACCTTCCAGGGCTTCCTGGGCACCGGCATGCGCGTCGAGTTCACCTGGCACGGCTGCGACTCGGCCCTGGCCGCGCCGCTGGTGCTCGACCTGGCCCGGCTGACCGCGGCCGCCCAGCGCAGCGGCCGCAGCGGGCCGCTGCCCGAGCTCGGCTTCTTCTTCAAGGACCCGATCGGCGACGGGCCGTCGGCGCTGGCCGAACAGTGGGCGCTGCTGGTCGGCCTGGTGTCGTCCTTCTCCGCCCCTTCCGCCTCCGCCCCTTCCGCCTCCGGTCCTTCCGCCTCCGGCCCTTCCGCCTCCGGGCCTTTTGATGACGCCGCGTCCTTGCCCTCTTCTCCTTCCTCTTCGGAAGACGGCCGATGAGGTTCCGTGACCTGATCTCGCTCGTGCGCGCTCCCGCCGCCCTCTCCGTGCCCGGGGACGTGGTGGCCGGGGCCGGCGCGGCCGGCGCCCTGTCGCCGTCGACGGCCGGGCTGGCCGGGGCATCGGTCTGTCTCTACTGGGCCGGGATGGCCGCCAACGACTGGGCCGACCGGGAACTCGACGCCGTCGAGCGGCCGGAACGGCCCATCCCGTCCGGGCGGATCTCGCCCCGGGCCGCCTTCGGGATCGCGGCCGGGCTGACCGGGGCCGGGCTGGCTCTCGCCGGGGCGGCCGGCGGGCGGCGGGCACTGGCCGTCGCGGGGCCGCTGGCCGCCGCCGTGTGGGCCTATGACCTGAAGCTGAAGAACACGGCGGCCGGGCCGGCCGGGATGGCAGTGTGCCGGGGGCTGGACGTGATGCTCGGCGCCAGCGGCTCGGCGCGGATGGCCCGAGCGGTGCCGTCGGCGCTGGCTGTGGCGTTGCACACGTACACCGTGACGGCGTTGTCACGGCGCGAGGTGTCGGGAGCCGAGCCGCGGCTGGCCGCGGTCACTCTGGCCACCACGGCGGCGTTGACCGGGGCGGTGGCCACGACGGGCCACCTGTGGAAAACCGCGTCGGAGCGTCGGGCCCACGCGCTACATTCCGGCCCACCCAGTGATGGGGCGGGGGAGGGGGCGGGTCGTCGGTCAGCGCAACCCACCTCCCACCGAGGAGGGCGCTGGGACGGGCTGGGCGGCGGGCGGGTCGAGGGCGCGTTCGGGCGCGGCGGGGACGAGCGCGCGGACAAGCGGCGCCGGGCCTGGCGGCTGGCGGCCACGGCCGTGATGGCCGCTGGGTATGCGGTGAAGTACGGCCGTGCCCAGGCCGCCGTCATCGGCGATCCGGCCGCGCCGCGGGTCCGGGCGGCCGTCGGCGCCGGCATCACCTCCTTGCCGTCGCTGCAGGGCGCGCTGGCCGCTCGCTCGGGCGCGCCGTTCGTCGGGATGGCCGTGGCCGCGGCGGCGCCGCTGGCTGGTGCGCTGGCCCGGAAGGTGTCCCCGACATGAGCGCACCGATCACCGGCGAACCGGCAGGCGGCGAGCCCATCATGGGCGGCCCGCTCGGTCGCGGCCCGAGCGCGGGAACGCCGGATGGGCCGTCGATCAAGGCGCCGGCGGGTGAGCGGGCCGGGGGCGGTTCAACCGAGGACGAGCAGGCCGCCGGAGGAAGGCTGCGCTTCGGCTACGGGACGAACGGGTTCGCCAATCATCGGCTGGATGAGGCGCTCACGGTCATCGCCGAGCTGGGCTATGAGGGTGTGGCGCTGACGCTGGATCACGATCATGTGGATCCGTTCGCGCCGGATGTCGCGAAGCAGGTTGGCCGGGCCGCGGATCGGCTGCGGGATCTCGGGCTGGGTGTGGTGGTCGAGACGGGGGCCCGGTATCTGCTGGATGCCTGGCGGAAGCATGCGCCGACCCTGTTGCACGACGACCGGGGCAGGCGGCTGGAGTTTCTGCGGCGGGCCTGTGACATCGGGGCCGATCTGGGGGCCGAAGCGGTGTCGTTCTGGGCGGGGGTCAGGCCGGACGACGTCGACCCGGACACGGCCTGGAAGCGGCTGGTCGACGGGGTTGCCGAGGTGCTGGGGTACGCGCGGACGAAGGTCGGGTTCGAGCCGGAGCCGGGGATGCTGGTGCAGGACATCGCGGACTGGCGGCGGCTCCGGCATGACCTGGGCGATCCGGCCGAGCTGGGCATCACGCTCGACATCGGGCACTGCCGGTGCCTGGAGGATCTGGGCGTGCCCGAGTGTGTTCTCGCTGTGCGGGAACACCTGGTCAACGTGCAGATCGATGACATGCGCCGGGGGGTTCACGAGCATCTGGAGTTCGGCGAGGGGGAGATCGACTTTCCGCCGGTGCTGCGGGCGCTGCGCGAGGCCGACTACCGGGGGCTGGTCGCGGTCGAGCTGCCGCGGCACTCGCACGCGGCGCCGGACGTGGCCCGGCGGTCGATCGATTTCCTGAGAGGAGCGGCGGCGGAATGACCCTGGACGACCTGCGCGAGGCGCTGCCGGACAAGGAATGGCTGAAAAGCACACAAAATGCTACCGAGATCACCCGCCTCTTCACGCGAGCCGACCGTCAGCTCGGCCGCGACGAGATCGCGCCGGGCTGGACCGCGGGGCAGGCGGGACGAGCGTTGCTCCTCGGCGGGCAGAGCCCTGAGCAGATCAGAGAGCTGTACGACCATGGCGACGCCGCCGAGAAGCTGGCCGTGCTGAAAGCGCTCCCCCTGCTGCCGATCAAGGACGCCGGCGTGCCGCTGCTGCTGGACGCGTTGCGCACCAACGACACCCGGCTGGTCGCGGCCGCGCTGGGCCCGTACGCGCGGCACCTGGACGCGGCGACCTGGCGCCAGGGCGTCATCAAGATCGTTTTCATGGGCGTACCCCTCGCCGAAGTGGAAGACCTGGACGAGCGCGCCGACGCCGAGCTGGCCCAGATGCTCCGCTCGCTGGCCGACGAGCGGGCGGCCGCCGGCCGGGAGATGTCGGCCGACGCCACCGCCCTGCTGAACCGACTGGAGGCGTGACCACCGTGCGCATCTTCGATCCCCATATCCACATGACCTCGCGGACCACGGACGACTACGCGGCGATGGCGGCGCACGGCGTGAAGGCCGTCGTCGAGCCGGCCTTCTGGCTGGGCCAGCCGCGGACCAACCCGGGCTCGTTCGCCGACTACTTCGACTCGCTGATCGGCTGGGAGCCGTTCCGGGCGGCGCAGTACGGCATCCGCCATCACGCCACGATCGCGCTGAACCCGAAGGAGGCCAACGACCCCCGCTGCCGCCCGGTGCTCGACCTGCTGCCCCGCTATCTGGACAAGGACGGCGTGGTCGCGGTGGGTGAGATCGGGTACGACTCGATGTCGCCGGTCGAGGACGAGGTGTTCGCCGCCCAGCTGGCCCTGGCCGTCGAGTTCGAGCTCCCGGCGCTGGTGCACACCCCCCATCGGGACAAGGCGGCGGGTACGAAGCGGACGCTCGACGTCGTCAAGGAGTCGGGCATCGAACCGGGCCACGTCCTGGTCGACCACCTCAACGAGGTCACGGTGGGCCTGGTCCAGGACAGCGGATGCTGGATGGGCTTCTCGATCTACCCGGACACCAAGATGTCCCCGCCGCGCATGGTGGACATCCTCAAGGAGCGCGGCACCGAGCGGATCCTGGTCAACTCGGCCGCCGACTGGGGCAAGTCCGACCCGCTGCTGACCGTGGCGACGGCCGAGGCGATGCTCGCGGCCGGCTTCACCACCGACGACGTCGACAAGGTGCTGTGGCGGAACCCGGTCGAGTTCTACGCCCAGTCGGGCAAGCTCGACCTGGGCGAGACGACGACCGACGCCACCTTCGAGGGCAGCTCGATCCTGCGGGGCGGCAGCTGATGCGCCTCCGCCACCGTGACGGGCAGACCGTGCACCTGTCCTACTGCACGAATGTGCACGCCGCCGAGGAGCTGGACGGCATCATCGAGCAGCTCGACACGTACGCGCTGCCGATCCGCGAGAAGCTCGGCACCAACGTCCTGGGGCTGGGCCTGTGGATCGCCGCCCCGGCGGCCTCCGAGCTGGTCTCCGACTCCGCCAAGATCGAGAGGCTCAGGCGGGAGATCGCGACAAGAGGCCTCGAGGTGGTCACCCTCAACGGCTTCCCGTACGCCGCCTTCCAGCAACCGGTGGTCAAGGGCGCCGTGTACGAGCCGGACTGGACCACGCCGGCGCGGCTCACGTACACGCTGAATCTGGCCCGGATCCTGGAGCGGCTGATGCCCGAGGACGCCGTCCGCGGCTCGGTCTCCACGCTGCCGCTGGCCTGGCGTACCCCCTGGGACGACGAACGCCGGGACGCCTGCCGCCGGTCGATGGACGTGCTGGCCAGCGAGCTGGGCCGGCTCGACCGCACGGTGCGGGTGGCGTTCGAGCCCGAGCCGGGCTGCGTCGTGGAGAACACCACGCAGGCGGCCGAGATGTTCAGGGACGCGGACACCGAGCGGCTCGGCGTCTGCCTCGACCTGGCCCACCTGGCCTGCGCCTGGGAAGACCCGGCGGCCGCCCTGCAACGGCTGCGCGAGGCGGGCGTGCCCGTCGTGAAGACCCAGGTGTCGGCCGCCCTGGCCAGCGACGACCCGGAACGCGACGCCGAGGTGCTGGCCCAGTACGTCGAGCCGCGTTTCCTGCACCAGACCCGGGGGCGGGCCGGCCTGTCCACCGACGATCTGGACGACGCCCTGGCCGGCGACCGCGGCCAGCCCTGGCGGATCCACTACCACGTGCCGATCCACGCCCAGCCGGTCCCGCCGCTGCGGGCCACCACCGGTGTGCTGCGGGACGCGCTGCGGGTGCTGGTCGGCGGGGCCACGGCCGAGTGCGACCACCTCGACGTGGAGACGTACACCTGGAACGTGCTTCCGGAGGGGTCGCGGCCGCGCGATCCCGCCGAGCTGGTGGCGGGCATCGCCGCCGAGCTGGACCACGCTCGCGGCCTGCTGGACGAACTGAATCTCAACCGGGAGAAGGTCACATGGCAGGGTTGAGGGAGAGCCGAGCCGTGAAACCGTTGCTGGTGATCGACGTGGTCGGGCTGACCCCGCGGCTGCTGGAGCACATGCCCCGGCTGCGGGCGTTGGCCGGGCGGGGCTTCCAGGCGCCGCTGGGCACGGTGCTCCCGGCGGTCACCTGCTCGGCCCAGTCCACCTTCCTGACCGGGGAGCTGCCCAGCGGGCACGGCGTGGTCGGCAACGGCTGGTACTTCCGGGAGCTGGGGGAGGTCCTCCTCTGGCGGCAGCACAACCGGCTGGTCGGCGGCGAGAAGCTGTGGGAGGCGGCGCGGAAGGCCCGGCCCGGGCTGACCGTCGCCAACGTCTGCTGGTGGTACGCGATGGGCATGGACGTCGACTGGACGGTCACGCCCCGGCCGATCTACCACGCCGACGGCCGCAAGGACCCGGACTGCTACACCTACCCGCCCGAGCTGCACGACGACCTGACCTCGGCGCTGGGCACGTTCCCGCTGTTCAGCTACTGGGGCGCGGGCGCCGGGATCACCTCGTCGGCCTGGATCGTGAAGGCCGCCCAGCGCATCCTGGCGCAGAAGAAGTCCGACATCACGCTGGTGTACGTGCCCCACCTGGACTACGACCTGCAGCGGTTCGGGCCGTCCGCCCCGCAGGCCGCGGCCGCCGCCCGTGAGCTCGACGAGGAGCTGGCGCCGCTGCTCGAGGCCGACGCCACGGTCGTGGTGCTGTCCGAGTACGGGATCGTCGACGTCGACCGGCCGGTCGACGTCAACCGGATGCTTCGCTCGGAGGGCCTGCTCGAGGTCTACACCCAGGCCGGGATGGAATACCTCGACACCTGGACCAGCCGGGCCTTCGCGGTGGCCGACCACCAGGTCGCACACGTCTACGTGAAGGACCCGGCGGACATCCCGGCGGTGGCCAAGCGCTGTGCCGAGCTGCCCGGGGTGGCCGAGGTGCTGGACGCGGCCGGGAAGGCCGGGCACGGCCTCGACCACGAACGCTCCGGTGACCTGGTGCTGGTCGCCGAGCCGAACGCGTGGTTCACCTACTACTACTGGCTGGACGACGCCCGCGCCCCGGACTTCGCCCGGTTGGTCGAGATCCACCGCAAGCCCGGCTACGACCCGGCCGAGCTGTTCTTCGACCCGGCCGGCCCGGGTGCGGCGAAGGCCCGGGCCGGGGCGGCCCTGCTGCGGAAGAAGGTCGGCCTGCGCTACCTGATGAACGTGGTCGGGCTGGACGCCGGCGCCCGCGCGGTGCGCGGTTCGCACGGACGCCTGCCGGACGATCCGCGGGACGCGCCGGTCCTGATCTGTTCCGACCCCGCGTACGCGCGGGAGCAGATCGCCGCGACCGAGGTCAAGGCCCTGCTCCTGCAACTCGCTGTGCCGCCACCGAAGCCTGGTCCTTCGGACGGCGCGGAGAACCACCACCCCTCCGGGGCTCCATCATGACGGTCGGGTCGGCCGTCGGGGTGACCGCGGAGGATCTGGCCCGCCGCTTCGACCAGGCCCTCACCGGTTTCCTGGACGGGCAGGGCCCACAGTGGCCCGACGGCGCCCCGCACGGCGTGCTCGACGCCTGCCGGCGGTTCATCCTGGCCGGCGGCAAGCGGCTGCGCCCGATGTTCTGCTACTGGGGCTGGCGCGGGGCGGGCGGACCGGACGGCCCGGAGATCATCACCGCGTCGGCCAGCCTGGAGCTGTTCCACGCGTTCGCGCTGATCCACGACGACATCATGGACGGCAGCGACCAGCGCCGCGGGCGCCCGTCCATGCACCGGCACTTCACCGACCTGCACAACCGGCACCGCTGGCGGGGTGACGCCGCTCGGTACGGCCACAGCGCCGCCCTGCTCGGCGGCGACCTCTGCGCCGCCTGGGCCGACCAGATGTTCACCGGGTCAGGGCTGCCGCCGGAGTGGATCCAGCGCGGTCACCGTCTGTTCACACTCATGCGCACCGAGGTGATCGCCGGGCAGTACCTCGACCTGGTGTCCAGTGTCGGCGACGGCTCGGTGGCCGGGGCGCTGACCGTGATCCGGATGAAGGCCGCCCGCTACACCGTGACCCGGCCGTTGCAGATCGGCGCGGCGCTGGCCGGCGCCGAGCCGGAGACCCTGGCCGCGCTGCTGCGGTTCGGCGACCCGCTCGGTGACGCGTTTCAATTGCGTGACGATGTGCTCGGCGTCTTCGGCGACCCCTCGGTGACCGGCAAACCCGTCCTTGATGATCTTAGAGAGGGCAAACCGACCGTCCTCATCGCACTGACCCGGGAACGTAGTGATGCAGGTCAGAGCGATAAATTCAAAAATCTCTTCGGCCGGGCGGATCTGGACCCCGCAGGTGCAGAAGATCTGCGTACGATCATCGCCGCCACCGGTGCGCTCGACCGGGTGGAAGACATGATCACGGTGCGGGCCGAGTCGGCGGTCGCGGCACTGACCGACGCGCCCATCTCCGACGAGGCCCGCGCCGCTCTGGCCACCCTTGCCGGCAGCGTTGTTGACCGCACCAGATAAGTCGTTCTTGACCGCACCAGATAAGTATTGAGGCCCTCCGATACCCCAGGGGACCCGTGTGACACTGAACGAGCTCGACACCGAGGACACCGACACCAGGATGCGCGCGCCCGCGATCATCCGGCCGCGGCAGTCGCCTGAGAACGCCGACCGCCCCACCGGCTGGCGCCCGCTGCGCATCGCCATGGTCGGGCAGAAGGGCATGCCCGCGACCTACGGCGGCATCGAACGGCACGTCGAGGAGCTCGGCGCCCGGCTGGTCGCGCTCGGCCACGAGGTGACGGTCTACTGCCGCGACAGCTACGACGCGATGCCGATGGACCAGTACCGCGGGGTGCGATTGCGGCGTACCCGCACGATCGCCACCAAGCACTTCGACGCGATCGCCCACGCCGCCACCGCCACCCTGGCCGCCCTCAAGGACAAGCCCGACGTGCTGCATTACCACGGCATCGGGCCGGGCCTGGTCGCGCCGCTGCCGCGCTACCTGTCCCGGGTCCGGGTCGTGCAGACCATCCACGGGCTGGACAACCAGCGGGCCAAGTGGGGCCGGCTGGCCCGCGCGGTGCTCGGCGCGGCCCACTGGTGCAGCGGCCGCGTGCCCGACGTACGCATCACGGTCTCCCGCACCCTGGCCACCCACTACCAGGACCGGTTCGGCACCGACACCCGCTACGTGCCCAACGGGGTCGGCGCCCAGCGCAGCGTGCCCGCCCAGCAGATCGTCAGCCGGTTCGGCCTGACCGAGCAGGGCTACCTGCTGCTGGTCGGCCGGCTCGTCCCGGAGAAGGCCGCCGACCTGCTGATCCGCGCCTTCCGGCGGCTCGACACCACCCTCAAGCTGGCCGTGGTCGGCGGTTCCTCGTTCAGCGACGAGTACGTCAAGGTCCTGCGCGAGGCGGCCGGTGACGACCCGCGCGTCGTCTTCACCGGCTTCGCCTACGGCGACCTGCTGGCCGAGCTGTACACCAACGCGGCCGGTTTTGTGCAGCCGTCCCGTCTGGAGGGGCTGCCGCTGACCCTGCTGGAGGCGTGCGCGTACGGTCTCCCGGTGGTCGCCAGCGACATCCCGCCGCACGTCGAGCTGCTCGGCTCCGACGACGCCGGCCGGCGCCTGTTCCGCGACGGCGACGAGGACGACCTGGTCGCCGCCCTGACCCGGCTGCTCGCCGAGCCGAGGACCGAGCGGCTCGCCGCCACCCGGCACGGCGGCCGGCTGCGCGCGCAGTACAGCTGGGACACCGCCGCCCGCGAGGTCGAGCAGGTCTACCTGTCCGTGGTGAGGACGAAGTCTTGACCTCTCGCCTGCTCACCGGCGCGATGGCGGTGGCCTCCGCGGTCGCGGCCGGGTTCACCGCCTGGGCGCTCGGCGAGGGCGCGCTCGGCCTGGCCGTGCTGCCGGTGGCCGCCGCGCTGGGCCTGGTCGTGGGCGCGCTGGCGCTCACCCGGTTCGGCGCGTACGCGCTGCTCATGCTCGCCGTCCGGCCGATGGTCGACCTGTTCAAGCTGAGCGGTCCGACCGCGGGCAAGGCCGGGGTGGACGCCGAGGGGGTCAGCCGCACCCTCGATCCGTCGACCATCCTCGGCGTGCTGTTCCTGATCGCCGCCGGGCTGTGGCTGGCCGCCCGCGCCCGCGAGCACGGCCGGCTGCGCACCTCGCCGCTGACCGTGGCGCTGCTCATGGTCGGCGCGACCGCGCTGGTGAGTGCCCTGGGCGCCGACAAGGTGCCGAACAGCCTGCTGGAGGCGCTGCGGATCCTCACCGTGGTCGTCATGTTCGTGGTTCTCGAGCAACTTCTCGGCGATCACCGGTACGCGCGGCGGATCCTGCTCGCCGTCTACGGGTCGCTGGCCATCGTGGTGGCGTACACGGTGATCCTGTCCCTGACCGGGAACCCGCCGGCCGAGGTCAAGGGCAGCTTCGTCCGCATCAGCGGGCCCTTCGCGCAGTCCACCACGTTCGGCCGGTACCTGATGTTCCTGCTGATCTTCGGGTTCGGGATCTTCCGGTACGTGCACGGCCGGCTCCGTGTGGCGCTGGGTGTGCTGCTCGGCCTGTCGTTCGTCTTCCTGCTGCTCACCAACACCCGCAGCGCGATCCTCGGCCTGGCCATCGGGCTGATCGTGGTGGCGCTGGTGCAGCGCAGCGCCCGCATGCTGCTGGCGCTGGGCCTGGCCGCCGTGCTCGGCGTCGCGCTGCTGCCCGCGGTGGGTGACCGGTTCGCCCAGCTGGCCGAGGCGCGCCAGGTGGGCGGGGCGCCGACCGGGAACACCCTGGCCTGGCGGCTCGGCTACTGGTCGGAGATCGTCTCGCTGGCCAACCGGAACCCGGTGACCGGGATCGGGCCGAACATGACCCAGTTCCAGACCGACGAGGCGAAGAAGCCGCACAACGACTTCCTGCGGGCGTACGTGGAGACCGGCGTCGTCGGGCTGCTGGCCTACCTGGCCATGATGGTCCTGCTGCTCCTGGCCGGGCTGCGGGCGCTGCGCCGGGCGCCACCGGGTACGCTCGCGCGCGGCATCGCGGCGGGGAATCTCGGCTGCGCGGTCGCCTTCGTGGCGATCAGCGCCGTGTCCAATGTGCTGTCCAGTGTGGCGACGCTGTGGTACCTGGTGGCATTCGCGGCGGTGGCCGGGGCGGCCCCGGCGCTCGAGGTCGTGACGACCGAGCCGGTGACGAGCAGGCCGGTGACGAACAAGGTCGAGGAGCATGGAGACAGTGGACTATCTCGGCACAGCGCGTAAGCGGCTGCCCATCCTGATCGGCCTCCCGGTTCTCGCCGCGCTGGTCGCGACCGCGGTCGTGCTCCTGACCCCGCCGAAGTACGCGGTGACGACCTACGTCGCGGCGCCGGCGCTGATCGGCGGCGTGGCCGCCCAGCAGTTCTCCGGCCAGCAGGGCGCCAACCAGTTCGTGGCCGCCTTCTCGGCCGCGGCCACCTCGCCCAAGGTGATCGACCAGGTCGCCGCGGACACCGGGGTGGGCCAGGACGAGCTTCGCGACGGCGTGGAGGTCAAGCAGGTCGGCGCGAGCAGCCAGCTCACCCTGACCTTCACCGGCTCGGACCGGGCCACGGTGGCGCCGGTCGCCACCTCGATGACCGGCCGGGCCCTGACCTTCCTGTTCGCCTCCCAGGTCGACGTGGCCACCCAGCAGGTGGCGGCGGCCGAGGCGGACGTGACCGCGGCGACCAAGAAGATCACCGACTGGGAGACGGCCAACAAGGTCACCCAGCCCGACAAGCTGTTCCAGGCCACCCTGGCCGAGCAGAGCAACCTGCGCCGGCAGGAGCTGGAGATGTCCGCGGTGGGCAACACCAAGGGCGCGTCGGCGGCCAAGGACGCGCTGGAGGACAACGAGAAGCGGCTCAACGACATCGGCCCGAAGCTGCCCGGCTACCAGGCGCTGATCGCGCAGCGGGACGCCTCGACCAACGCCCTCGCCAACGCCCAGCAGGGCCTGCAGGCGGCCAAGGCGCAGGTAGGCGCGGCCGACCCGAAGTCGGTGTCCAGCACCGGCGAGGTCGTCTCCGACTCCAAGCTCTCCGCGCTGGCCCAGACCGTGCCGCCGGTGGCCGGCGCCGGCCTGCTGATCGCCGTGCTGCTGATCGTCCTGCTCGAGATCGTGCGACGGCCCACCGCCCCTTTTGACGGCTCGATCCCGTCGCCCCGGCGGGAGAAGGAGCCGGCTTCGGTATGACGGTCGGGGCGGACCGGCAGATCCGGGGCATCGCCCGCGGCGGGGTGCTCAACCTGGCCGGGGCGATCCTCGGCCAGGCCGCGGTCTTCGGGGTCCTGCTGCTGCTGGCCCGTGTGCTCGGCGAGGACGAGGTCGGGCGCTACGCCCAGGGGTACGCGGTCCTGACCCTGCTCGGTCTGCTCGCCCTGTCCGGCTTCCGGGCCGGCGTGACCCGGTTCGTGGCCGTGCACCTGGCCGACGACGACCCGGCCGCGGTCCGCGGCACCGTACGCCTGGCCCTGCTCGTCTCCGGCGGCTCGGCCGCCCTGCTCGGCGTGGCCCTGGCCCTGGCCGCGCCGTGGCTGGCCGAGCGCCTGCACGACCCGGCCCTGACCGGCGGCCTCCGGCTGATGGCCCTCACCCTGCCCGCCTCCACGGTGATGGAGGCGGCGCTCGCCGCCACCCGGGGCTGGCGCAGCCAGAAGGCGTTCACGCTGGTCGGGCAGATCTACGAGCCCGCCTGCCGCCTGGTCATCACGGCCGCGCTGCTGCTGGCCGGGTTCGGGGTCGGCGGCGCCTTCACCGCCCTGGTCGTGTCGGCCTGGTCGGCGGCGGTGCTCGCGCTGCTGGCGCTGCGGAAGCGGCTGGCCGCGCTGACCGGCGACGGGCACACGTACGCGCCCCGGCAGCTCTTCTCGTTCTCCACCGTGAGCTGGGTGTCCTCGCTGGCCTCGACCGGCCTGATCTGGCTCGACACGCTGCTGCTGGGCTTCTTCGCCAGCCCGGACATCGGCGTCTACAACGTCTCCACGCGGCTGGTCACGGTGGCGGTGTTCGTGCTCGCCCCGCTCAACGCGGCCTTCGCGCCGTACCTGGCCGACCTCTACCACCGCGGCGAGCTGGACCAGGTGCGGGCCAGCTACCGGGCGGTGACCGGCTGGGTGATCCGGCTGTCGCTGCCCGCCTTCGCGGCGCTGCTGGCCTTCCCGGACGAGCTGCTGACGCTCTTCGGCAACGCCTACGCGGCCGGGGCGGCGGTCACCGTGATCCTGGCCGTGGGGCAGCTGGTCAACGCGGCCACCGGACCGTGTGGCACGGTGCTGAACATGTCCGGTCAGGTCGCGCTGAACATGGCCGACAACGTGGCCGCCCTCGTCCTCAACGTGCTGCTCAACCTCGTGCTGATCCCGGAGTACGGCATCGTCGGGGCCGCGGTGGCCTGGGCCGCCTCGCTGACCGTGGTCAACCTGGCCCGGGTGATCCAGGTGCGGCGGCTGATCGCCACGCTGCCGGCGTCCCGGGGCATGGCCAAGGGACTGCTGGCCGGGGTGGCCGCGCTGGCCGTGGGGCTGGTGCTCGAGGCGGTGCTGCCGTCCGGCCCGGCCGGGCTGATCGTGGGCCTGGTCGCGATCGCCGGTGTCTACGCCGGGACGGTGCTGGCGCTGGGGCTGGGCCGGGAGGACCGGATGGTGCTGCGGGCGTTGCGGAGGGGTGCGCGTGCGAGTTGACGCTCTACGGCGGGCGGTGCGCTCCTCGCGGGCGTACGGCAAAGCGGTTCTGCCCCTGCCCCTGGGCCGGCTGCCGGAGTTCCTGGTGATCGGCGGGCAGCGGTGTGGCACCACGTCGCTCTACCGCTACCTGGCGGCGCACCCGTCGGTGCGGCCGGCCACCGGCAAGGAGCTCCAGTTCTTCAGCCTGCACCACGGCCGGGGCGAACGCTGGTACCGGGCGCACTTCCCGGTGCGACCGCAGTCGATCCACAGCTTCGAGGCGTCGCCCTACTACCTGTTCGACCCGGCCGTGCCCGCGCGCGCCGCCGCCATGCTGCCGGCCTCCCGGTTCATCGCCCTGATCCGCGACCCGGCCGAACGCGCCTATTCGCACTACCTGCATTCGGTGGCGTACGGGGTGGAGAAGCTCCCGTTCGCCGAGGCGCTGGACGCCGAACCGGCCCGCCTCGCCTCCGGTGATCACGCCGCGCGACGGCAGTTCAGCTACCAGGCCCGCGGGCGGTACGCCGAGCAGCTCACCCGGTGGTTCGACGCCGCCGGGCGCGATCGCGTGCTGGTCGTCCGTACCGAAGAACTGACCTCGCGGTATGCCGGCATCCTGGCCTTCCTCGGCCTGCCCCCGCAGGAGGCGCCGACCGAGGTGCACACCCGGCGGGCGTCCGGCGCGCCGCCGCTCGACGACGCTCTGCGAGCACGGCTCGACGCGGCGTTCGCCGACGACCAGCACGCCCTGGACGGACTGCTCGCCGACTCCCGGTGAGGACGTCACGGCGACTCCGGCCCGGGCCGGCCCGGTGCCGGAGCGGCGAGCCGGGCCATCTTGAGGGCCAGGTGCAGGCAGAGGCGTTCGGTGCCGTCCTTGAGGTTGGTGCCGGCCAGCTGCTCGACCCGCTGGAGGCGGTAGTAGAGCGTGGTCCGGTGCAGTTGGAGCCGCTCGGCCGTGGCGTGCGCGTTCCCGGCCAGGTCCAGATACGTCTCCAGGGTCTCCACCAGCACCTGGCCGCCGTCCGTGCGCAGCAGCCGCAGCAGGCCCGGGTGCACGTCCCGCGCCTCCAGTCCCTGCTCGTCGAGCAGGCTCACCGCGCGGTAGACGCCCAGCGACGACCAGGCCGCCACCTCGCCCAGGTCGGGCCGCCGCGCCGCGACCCGGGCCGAACGCACCGCCTCCTGGTACGACACCGCCGCCTCGGCCAGCCTCGGGTACGCCTCACCCAGCCCGATCACCGTCCGGCCGACGCCGGGCAGCCGACGCCGGATCGTGTCCAGGCTGTCGGCCAGATGGCGGGCCACCGTGGCCGGCCGCCGCCCCCGGCCGGCGCCGGAGATCAGCAGCAGACCGTGATCGCGGCGCATCAGGTGCAGCGCGGCGTGGTCGCCGTACCACCGGCGGGTCAGCACCAGGGCGTGCTCCACCGCGGCCCGCGCCGGCTCGTCGAACACCGCGTCCCCGGTCGGCCGGACGGCCATCGCCACCACCGGGCCGTCCTCCATGATCAGGCCGTCCTCCAGCAGTTCCTTGGCGGCCCGCTCGCGGCTCTCGGCCACGTCGGACAGCAGCGCCCGGGTGGCCTCGGCCTCCCGCTGCGACGCCAGGTCGCCGAGCAGCCCGGCCCGGTGCAGCACCCGGGACGCGTCGGACGCCGCCTCACCCGCCGCGCGGATGTCCAGATCGGACATCGTCCCGTCGGCGTCGATGAACCAGAGGAAGCCGAGCAGCAGGTCGCGGTGGACGATCGGCAGGCAGACCCGGGGGAGCAGGCCCAGTTCGGGCGCGGCCGGGGTGCGCATGGGCGCCCTGATCCGCTGGACGCCGTGCCCCCGGAACCAGGCGATCACCTCGGGCGTGGTGTGCCGGCTCAGGATGCTCTCCCGGCGCACCTCGTCCATCGGCTCCGAATGCGACGAATACGCGATGACGAGCTGGTGACTGTCCTCGATCAGCGCGGCGCGGCCGACCCGTTGAGCGACGGTGTCGACGATGCGTTGTAGGTCCCCGTGCATCACCCCTCCGAATGCCGATGATTGTCGATGGGGGTGTCACGGTTCAAGGCGTGATCTTCATCAGTTGTCGAAGGGCACACCGGTACCTACCGACATTTGCAGGTATCACTTCCGTCGTCCCGCCCATTACGTTCCGGTGATGCAGCTCACGGACGCAGGGAAACGGCGCGCCGGCCTGGCCGCCGTGCTCGCCGCCGCGTTGGCCACCACCTTCGCCGCCGCCCCCGCCCAGGCCGCTCCGGCCGACCCGGCGACCGGCCCGTTCGCGGTGGTCGACCCGCAGAACTGGGAGAACCCCGACGCGATGACCTGGGACGACTACACCAGGCCGCCCGGCACCGACTGGCCCAACCCGGCTCGCAAGGGCTCGGTCCGCAACTTCAACATCGCACTGGTCACACTGGACTACCCGGACCAGCCGTTCGTGGTGACCCAGCGGGCCGGCTCGACGATCTTCGGCAACCCGCAGCCCGCGGTCTCCGGTCTGGCCCGCGAGGCGGTGCCCGGCTACTACCGCGACCTGCTGAACACGCCGAACACGCTCAACGGCGGGCACACCCTGCACGAGTACTGGATGGAGGACTCGGGCGGGCGCTACGGCGTCGACCTGACCGCGTTCGGGGCGTACAAGATGCCGGCCAAGTCCTACACGTACGGCATCACCAACGACATGAACCCGGGCATGTGCCCGGCCGGCGACACGTGCAACCGCAACATCCGCACGGACGCCCTGAACGCGTGGCGCGCCGACGTCGGCGACGACGTGGCCGACTCGTACGAGCTGGTCTTCATCCTCTCCGCCGGCCAGGACGAGTCGTCCACCTGGCAGGAGTTCGGCGAGATGAAGTTCCAGACCAAGGAGGCCGTCACCGACCCGTTCGGGCCGCCGGTCGAGCCGCAGCCCAACTACGCGCGCACCCGCTACGTCGAGTGGACGTCCTGGGCCTCGGCCGCCACGATCTGGCCCAACGCCGGCGGCGGGTCGTCGACCCAGGCCGAGAGCTCGGGCATGGGGGTGTACGCCCACGAGCTCAGCCACCTGCTGACCATCGGGGACAACTACAACAACCCGTACGGCGTGCCGTTGCGCCGCGCGTACACCGGGCCCTGGTCGATGATGTCCCGCGGATCGTTCAACGGGCCCGGTGGCCCGCACACCCGCTGGCAGATCCCGGCGGTCAAGGGCGGCTCGATGGGCTCGGCCCACACCCTGCGCGACAAGCTGAAGATCGGGCTGGTCGGCGAGGACCACGTGCTGCGGCTGTCCCGTGAGGCGCTGGGGTCGTCCGGTCTGGTGGTGGCCAAGGTGACCGCCCGTGAGGTCGTACCCGGCTCGAACGGTCTGATGGGTGTGAACGTGGCGATGAACGCCGACCGGGCGCCCGCCTGCAACGTCAACACCGACCCGCTGTGCGACGGCCGCGGGTTCCAGAACTACACGGTCGAGGTGATCGACCGGATGGGCGCCGACTCGTTCACGCCCGACTCCGGCGTGATGATCAGCAAGACCAAGAACCAGGACCAGGCGCCGTTCGTGTGGACGGTCGACGCCAACCCGCAGGACATCGACATGGTCGACTTCATCCGCCCGGACGGGACCCCCGCCAAGATCACCATGGGCGACTACCGGCAGCTCTCGGACGCGCTGTTCCACGCCGGGACGCGGTCGGGCTCCGAGTACGAGTACACCGACGAGGCCAACCGGCTGCACTTCTACATCCTGGACGTGAAGCGCGACAACACCGGCGTCCTGTCGTACACGGTGGCGGTGAAGTCGCTGGACGGCTCGGGCGGGCCCAGCACGCACGGCGTGGCCCTCGGCAAGGGCGCGGTCAGCTCCGGCGGCAACCCGGTCAACCGGGGCGTCACCTGCTCGTTCGAGCTGACCAACACCGGCGCGTACTCGGCCGGCGGCGCGCAGCACCCGGAGAACGCCGCCCAGTACCTGACCTCCGACGTGTACCGGCTCTCCGCCTCGGTGGCCGGCCGCGGCTGGCGGGTGACGGTGCCCAACGAGCTGGCCACGGCCAAGTTCGGCGCCACCACGACGGTCAAGGTGGCGGTCGCCGCGACCCCCGAGGCCGTGGCGACCGGCTTCGTCAAGCTGACCGCGACGTCCGAGTCCGACCCGGCGCAGACCACCACCAAGCAGTGCCGCGTCGACAAGTAGGACCTTCTTGAACAGGGCAGTGGCCGGTTCCCCGTTCCGGCCACTGCCCGCCCTACCTCTCCGTCGCTACTTCTCCGTCGCGGTGACCACCACGTTGTCGCGGTAGTGCCGCGTCCTGGGGTCGAACGGGCCGCCGCAGGTGATCAGCGTCAGCCGAACGGCGCCGTCGCGGACGAAGTACTTGCCCAGCGGGATCGCCGTCTTGCGGTAGCGCTCACGGGCCGTCACCCGGAAGGTACGGGTCTTCCCGCCCGGGCCGGCCAGGGTGATCTCGTCGCCGTCCTCGAGCGAGCCCAGCCGGAAGAACGCGCCCTTACCCTCGGCCGCGCTGTCCACGTGCCCGGCCACCACGATCGAACCGGCCGTGGCGGCGAAGCCGGGCCCGAACCGGTACCAGCCCACCCGGTCGACGCTCGGCGGCACCGCGAAGTCGCCGGTCTTCTCGTCGATGCCGACCGCGTCGACGGTGGCCGACAGCTTCAGAGCCGGGACCTCGAGCCGCGAAGGTGCGTCGGCTGCGGCTTCGGTCGGGGGCCGGCCGTCACTGATGGGTACGGACGGGAGCGCGGCCGCCGGGGCCGTCGGCGCCATGGCTTCCGGCGCGCCGAAGTCCCCGGGCGGCTCGGCGCGGCACGCCACGATCCCGAAGGTCGTGGTCAGGGCCACGCCGAGCACCAGGGGGAGTAACCCCTTCCTCATCGGCGGCCGGTCGCCAGCCGGGTCAGCCCGAACAGGGCGAGGAGGACACCGGCGATGCCGACGCCGTGCCAGGGCGGGGTGAGCCCGCGGTCGGCCTGGCCACCGTTGCCGCTGGGCACGCCGCCCGGCGCCGAGTGCAGGCCGGTGATCGTCTGCGACACGATGTCCAGGGTCTTGTCCTCGGCCGAGCCCACGGCGTACACGATCGTCGCCGTGCCCTCCTTCAGGTTCAGGCCGGCCGGGCCGAGCACCCGGGTCGACGAGCCGGCCAGCACGACGTCGGCGGACACCGTACCCGCGTCGATGTCGGCCTTGGCCTCCTTCGGGTTGGTCAGGCCCTCGAAGACCGGGTCGCCGCCGGCGCGGACGTCGACCGCCGGCGCGGCCGCGGTGTGCCGGACGATCAGCCGGGCCTTGCCCGCGGCCAGCTTCTTGGTGTCGTTCACGAACGGGGTCAGCGTCGGCTTGCCGTCTTCGCTCAGGTGGGCGACCAGGCTGATGTTCGCGCCCCCGGGCACCTCGGCGTTGTCGACCTTCAGCAGCGCGCTGCCGATCGCGTCGCCGGGCTTGGTCAGCGCGATGTCGTACTCACCGGCGGGCAGGCTGAGCGGCCCCGCGACCTTGCCCGGCTGGAAGTCCGGGATCGTCTTCTTGCCGTTGACGTAGACGTCGACCGGCTGCCCGGGGATGCCGTGCACGACGGAAACCTTCGAGTTGGCCTTGGCCGCGGCCGGGCCGGACAGGAACGCGCCCGCGGTGCCGAAGGCGATCAGGGCCGCCGCGCCTACCGTGGCGGCGCGGCGGAGGTGCAGGATGCGCATCGGAACTCCTTCGGATGATCACGTGGTTGACTTTCGCCATGTCCTTCGTCGTGGCCGCGGCCGGCGGATGCGCCCCGACGGTGTGAGAAATCGGTGCATCCGGCGGAGGCCCGCCGAACGAAGGACTGGGGAAGGACCGATGTGCGGGAGGGAGGTCGATGGCTTCCGACGACGAGCTCGCCGAGCGTCTGCGCGACGGTGACGAGAAGGCGTTGCGGACGACGTACGAGCGGCACGGCGCCGCCGTGCTCCACCTGGCCCAGCGCCTGCTCGGGAACCGGGCCGACGCCGAGGACGTCACCCAGCTGACGTTCGTGGCGGCCTGGTCCGGGCGCGACTCCTACGACCCGCAGCGCGGCACCATCCTGGCCTGGCTGCTCGGCATAGCGCGGCGCAAGGCGATCGACCGGATCCGGTCGGCGGCGCGGGACGGCCGGGTGGCCGAGACGGTACGCGCGCAGGTCGCCCCGCCGGACGAGCCGGAACGGCCGGAGCGGATCCTCGACCGGCTGGTGGTGGCCGACGAGCTCGACCGGCTGCCGGCCGAACAGCGGCGCACCCTGGAACTGGCGTTCTTCGACGACCTGACCCATCCACAGATAGCGGCCGTGACCGGGCTCCCGCTCGGTACGGTCAAGAGCCACATTCGCCGTGGACTGGCGAACCTACGTCGCCGATGGGAGGTGGACGGTGCAGCATCTGGATCCCGATCGGCTGGTCCTTCTCGCGCTCTCTGAGGAGCCCGAGGGGCCGGGCGACGCCGGCCATCTGGCCGAGTGCGCGGTCTGCCGGCACGAGCTCGACGCGTTGCGTACCGTCGCCGACCTCGGTGCCGAAGGCCAGGACCTGCACGACCTGCCGGCGCCGCCGGAGCGGATCTGGCAGCGCATCGAGGCCGACATCACCGACCCCGCTCCGCGTTCCCTCCGGGTGGCCGAGCGGCCCCGGCCGTCACGTCCCCGCTGGCTGACCCCGGTGCTCGCCGCGGCGGCGGCCGCCGTGCTGGCGGTGGCCGGCACGGTCGCGGTCGACCGGTTCGTCCGCCGCCCACCGGCCGCGACGGTGCTGGCCCGGGCGACCCTCGCGCCGCTGGGCGCCATTCCCGCGTCCGCGGAGGGCAGCGTCCGGGTGCTGTCCGACGGCGAGATGCGCATCGAGGTGCGCAACCTGCCCCTGACCACCGGGTTCCACGAGGTGTGGCTGATCGACCCGGACGACCCCACGAAGATGGTCGCGATCGGCAACCTGCCGGACCGGCCGGACGCGGTGCTTCCGGTGCCGTCCGGCGTCGACATGAACCGCTACCGGCTGGTCGACGTCAGCGACGAACCGCACGACGGGGACGCCGCGCACTCCGGCCGCAGCCTGCTCCGCGGAACGCTCACCTATTAGCGCATCGATTTAGCGCATCGGTTTAGTGCATCCAACGCGGTGCTTCCGCACGAAGGACCGGGTGGTGGCGACGAAGCCACCACCCGAACTTCGGAAAGGACGCACGTAGATGAGGTTCATCCGAGCCGCCGCGGTCGCGGCCGCCACGACTGTCGTCTCCGCTCTCGCTCTTGCCCCCGCTCCCGCCCAGGCGCAGGGCCACCCCAAGCCCTTGGGCACCAGGTCGCTCGCCGCGGTGCTGACCGCGGACAAGAGCGGTTTCGACCGTAACGGCGGCGACTACGACATCCTCACCGCCGCCGTGCTGGCCGTCCTGAAGGCCAAGCCGTCCAGCCCCGTCGGCGTACTCACCGACGGCAAGGTGGCGCTGACCGCGTTCATCCCGAACGACCGCGCCTTCCAGACGCTGGTCGCCGACATCCAGAACACCCGCAAGCTGCCCGGCGAGAAGGCGGCGTTCACCGCCGTGGCCGGCCTGGGCATCGACACCGTCGAGTCGGTGCTGCTCTACCACGTCGTCCCCGGCGCCACGGTCGACCGCAGGGCGGCCCTCAAGTCCGACGGCGCCTCCCTGGCCACCGCGGCCGGCGCGTCGATCAAGGTCGACGTGTACGGCGGCTGGTGGAAGCGGGTCCGGCTGATCGACGCCGACCGCAGCGACCGCGACCCGCGCGTCGTCCGGTTCGACGTCAACAACGGCAACAAGCAGATCGCCCACGGCATCGACCGGGTGCTGCGCCCGATCGACCTGCCCTGACGAAGGAGGTGAGGCGGGCGCAGCGCGCCCGCTTCACCTCCTTCCTCGCTTCACCTCCTTCCTCGCTTCACCTCCTTCCTCGCTTCACCGTCTTCCCCGCCTCACGTCTTTCCCGGTCGCGTGTTTCCCGGTTTGGAAGGACGCTGCTGATCCCCTGGATCTGGGCGGCGTAGGCCCGGCCGATCCAGGCCGGCGGGATCAGCCGCGTCACCGCGCTCAGCGGCCGGGGGAGGGGCTGGTTGGTGCGCTCGTTCGCGGCCCGGCGGGAAACCTTGCGTACGCGCCTGGCGCTGAGCTTCTCGTAGCGTCGCAACGCGGCCGGGATGTCGGGCGGGTCGGTGCTCAGAATGCGGCGAAGCAGCCAGGCGTCCTCGAACGCCTGGTTCGCGCCCTGCGCCTGGGTCGGCGGGAAGACATGCGCGGCATCCCCGAGCAACGTCGTACCGCCGCGCCCCCACCTCATCGGGACCCGATGCGTGACGTGCTCAAACGGCTCCGGCCCGGCCGGCCCGATCGCCCGGTCGCCGGCCACCTCGCCGGCGACCTCATCGAGCAGGCGGTCGACGAGAGGGCCGTAGCCGCGGAAGCGCTCACGGTCGAACGGGCCACGGACGTCGAACCACCACATCAGGAGCCCGTCGCCCGCGGGCAACATGCCGACCAGGCCGGCGCCGCCGACGACGCAAACGCCGGTCGTGCCGGAGGCGACCTCGGGGAGGACCCGCGACAGCCCCTGCCATGTCGCCCAGCCGTTGGTCGCGGCGGGCGCGGGGTCGAGGATCGCTCGGCGCACGGCAGACCGGTGCCCATCCGCACCCACGACGACGTCGGCCGGGTGACGGGCGCCGGCGGCGTCGATCGCGGTCGTCCCGTCGATGTCGACGATCTCCACGCCGAACTCCACCGGAACGCCCCGCGCGAGATGGCGGCTCAACCGGTCCCGAGGCACCGAGACGACCGGGAAACCGGTACTCCGCGCAAGCACACGCAGGTCGGCCTCGACCACGGTCCGCCCGCCGGCGTCGTCGAAGCGCAACACATCCAGCCGCCCGCCGATGCGCCCTTCCGCGCCGTCGGCGGGTATGGCCTGCTCATTCCCGACCGTTGCGACCTCCCGTTCGCGGACCGTTTCGGCGTTGCCGCCGCCGACCGTTCTGGGCTCACCGCCGACGATCGGCGCGCCGAGGGCGGCCAGGGCCGCCGTGCCGTTGCTGAAGATCGTGACGGCGGCGCCGCCGGTCCTGAGTTGGGGCGCCTTCTCGAGGACTCGGACGGTGTGCCCGTCGGCCAGGAGGCCGCGGGCCAGGGCCAGCCCGCCCAAGCCCGCTCCCACGATCAGGATTTCCATCGGCGGGTCTCCGTTCACTACGATCGTTGTACTACGGATGGTGTCATAGGATGGGAACGTGCCGCCACCCAACGAAGAGCGCCGGGCTCGGCTCGCGGATGCTGCCATCGCGCTGCTCGCCGAGTCGGGGGTTCACGGGGTTACGCATCGGGCCGTCGACAAGCGGGCCGGGTTGCCCGGGGGGACGGCGTCGAACTACTTCCGGACCCGGGAGGCTCTGCTCGTGGCGACCGTCCGCCGGGTGATCGAGCAGCATCGGGCCGACATGGACGCCGCGGTGGCGCCCGCTCGCCCGAGACGGGACGCGGTGTCGCTGATCGCCGAGTCGCTGCTGCTGGCGGCGGGGGAGCATCGGGCGCGGTATCTGGCGATCTTCGAGCTGCGGCTGGAGAGCCTGCGGCGCCCGGCGCTGGCCGCGGCGATCAGCGAGCTGACGGCCGGGATGGTCGCGTTCACGGGCGCGCACCACACCGCGGCGGGGACGCCGATCCCGCCGGCCGCGATCCCGGCGATGCTCGTGACCTACGGGGGCGCGCTCTTCGCCCTGGTCACCGGTCCGCCGGAGATCGTGACCCCTGAGGTGACCCGGCAACTCGCGGTCGCCATCGTGGAGGGCGGCATCGCAGCAGCCCGCGACCAGTCGAGGCGATGACCACCGGTCACATCATCGGCGAGCCGGGGCGGCCGGCACGCGCCTGGGGACGCTCGATGCCGGTGGCAGGTGCCTGGGGACGCTCGATGGCGGTGGCAGGTGCCTGGGCGCAGGGGCAGAACTTGTGCGGCTGCTAGGCAAGATACTGGGCTAGCCTCCTAGGACGCCAGACACGCTATGCCACGCGACATGAGAGCTTCGCGGGGCTTCGAGACTTCAGCGGGTCTTCGACGATCGGCTGGGCAGATAGATCAGAACCGGGGCACCGAGGTCGAGACGGAAGGCGCGACTGGGCGCGAGTCGAACGACGACGCGGCGGAGCGGAGCGTCATCCGGGCCTTGGTGTCACGCGACGCGGCGACTGAGCGTCTCTGGGGTTCCGACTCGGGCGTGCGGGATTTGCCGGGGCCGGGCCATGCGCGGCGTGGCGCGGCCCTCACGCGAGACACGCGTTCACGGCCTGGGGATTCGCGAAGGTCGCGGTGTGCCACGGCTCCGCGGTGGTGCGTTTGGGCCTGCGAGTTGAGCGTACCCATAGCGGTTGATCTGAGGGTTGTGAAGGAGGGGCGGCGCGGCCAACGTCGCCCCTCCCGGAAGAAGAGCTACAGGCCTGCGGAGTGGGCGGCCGGTGTGCCACCGACGATGGGGAGCAGGATCTTGCTGGAGCGGAGCTGGTAGGTGATGTGGGCGTTGTTCGGGTCGGACTGGCTGGAGTACTGGGGGTAGCTGCCTACGACGATGACGCCGAGGCGGTGGCCGGCGGGGAAGACGTAGTCCTCGGGGAGGAGGGGGAAGTCGTAGTTGTAGGCCGTGCCGGGGGTCAGGGGGGCGGCTACGCGGAGGGACTGGCGGTTGGCGGCGTCGTGGATGCCCTTGGTCACCACCTCCAGGTCGGCGGTGGCCACGCGCTTGGCGGTCTGGCGGTAGCAGCCGTCGTCGGTGGCGCTGGACTCGCCCCAGCAGTCGGAGGTGGTCAGCGTGGTGATGCCCTCGCCGGAGGCTCGGTGGGCCACGCGTTCGGCGGAGCCGTAGTCGACCAGGATGACGCCCAGGTTGGTGTCGGTCTTGTCGGCGGCGGCGCGGACCTGGAGGCGTGCGGTGCCGGAGATGTGCAAGGGTGCGGTCAGCGGGTCCGAGACGTAGGCCAGGCGGTTGGGCTGGACCGTGTCGGGGTTGCGGATCATGGTGTCCTGGGACTGGGTGGTGCTGTCCTGCAGCGACTCCGTCACCGGGCCGGTGGCCGGGACGAGGCCCAGGTCGCCGCCGGGCTGGAGGTAGACCTCGGTGGGGGCGGCGCCGGGGACCGGCCAGTCGGCGAAGGTCTCCCACGTGTCGGCCGAGCGCTCGATGTCGATTCTGGGCTCGTCCATGATGCCGTTGGCCACGCCGTGCAGCCAGAAGTCGAACCAGCGGTGCAGGGTGTTCACCCAGACCGTGCGGCGCACGTCGAACGGGTCGACGTGGCCCTCCTGGGACAGCCAGGCCTTGCGCGGGATGTTGTTCTCGGCGAGCGCCGCCCAGTACTTGCTGAAGTGGTCGGGACGGACGTTGTCGTCGTTGAGGCCGTGGTAGAACAGCACGCTGGCGGTCTGGTTGGGGACCTTCTTGACGTAGCTGCGCTCGTTCCAGAACGCCGTGTAGTCGCCGGTGTCGTCGCCGTCGGCCGCGCCGATCTCGGCCCGCACGGGCGCGCAGTAGGCCCGCCGGTCGGGGTTGGTGACCGTGTTGGCCAGCCCGGACACGTAGTCGTTGCCGCGGGTGACGACGCCGTTGGAGCGGACGTAGTCGTAGTACTCGGTCGGCGGGCTGATCGGCACGACCGTGGTCAGGCCCTTCACGCCGGTGACGGCGGTGGCCAGGGCGAGCGACCCGTCGTAGGACTTGCCGACCATGGCGGCCTTGCCGTTGTCCCAGTCGGCCTCGACGACCTGGCCGGCGGCGTTGCGGGCGGTGGCCCGGCCGTTCAGCCAGTTGATCGCCTGCTTGGCGCTGAGGTTGTCCTCGTTGGCGTTGGTGGTCGGGCAGCCGGTCGAGCTGCCGGTGCCGACCATGTCGAGCAGGATCATCGCGTAGCCGCGCGGCACGAAGTAGTTGTCGTAGAACAGCGGCCACTTGTCCAGCAGCCCGTCGCCGTCGAGGTCCTGCTTGCACTCGGACTCGTTGCCGCGGCACACGGTGGTGTAGTACGGGCTGGCGTCCATGATGACCGGCACCTTGAGCCCCTGCTCGGTGGCGCGGGGCCGGATCACGTCGAAGGCGATGATGTCGCGCCGGCCGTCGTGGTCACTGTCGAAGGTGGAGTCGATGAACAGCTTCTCGCGGATCGCGTCGGAGTAGCCGAAGACCGGCTGGGTCACGCCGTTGGCCACCACGATCGTGGGGGTGTCGGCCGCGACCGCCGGTGAGGCGCTCACGACCAGCGCGGCCACCGCGATGATGGCGGTCATCCATGGCAGTCGTTTCATGTACGCAGGCTAGGGGCCACCCCGGACCGTGACCATATGCACGTGTCGGATCAGCCGCGCAGCGAGTCCAACGCTTTGTCGAGCGGCTGATCGGTCTCCACCAGCACCGGATCGGTCCCGACCTGCTTGACGGCGGCGCCGTTCTCGAGATCTTTCGCGGGCAGTTCGACGGGTACGGGCGCAGCCGTCGACCACGCCACGATGCGCGTCCCGTCACCACTGAACGCGACGCCGGCCAGCCCGTCCTGGGCGACCGGGCTCGCCACGGCGCCACGGCCCGCGCCGGCCAGCCCGGCCAGCGCCGCCCCGGCCGGACGTTCCGCGCCACCGGGTTCGAGCAGCCCGGCCCGGACCTCGGCGCCGGCCCGGTTGCCCGGGTTGAACGCCAGCGGCAGCCACACCACGTCGACGATCCCGGCGGCGGCGAGCGTCGCGGTCACCTTGGTCATCTCGTCCGCGACGACCGCGGGGGCGGCGTCGGCCGACTTCTCGAACCGGCCGACCTCCCAGGCCGAGATCGGCACCCCGGCCGGCGTGGTCGCCTTGAGCAGGTCGAGCAGCGGGGGCACGCCGTCCGGGTGTTCGTAGAAGTGCAGCTGGCGCACCTGCACGACCTTGTCGGCGAGCAGCTTGTCGGTGACCGCGAGGTAGGCCAGGTTGCGCTGGTTGACCTGGTTGCCGAGCGCCTTCTGGAGCCCGGCCGGGTCGCTGACCTGCGGGATCTGCCGGCCCCGGGTGCCGACGCGCCGGGCGAAGTAGGCCGTGTACGCCGCCACCGCCTGGTCGTTCTGGCCGGCCTCGAGCAGCCGGTCGGCGATGCCCATGCCCATGGCGACGCTGCTGATGCCGGAGTCGACGACCTGGGCCGCCGGGTCGGCCGCGTGCACCGCCTCGGCGGCCGCGCGGACCAGGGTCTCGTACTCCTCGGGCGTGCCGGCCCAGTACTGCTGCGCGTTGACCTCGTTCTCGATCGCGTAGCGGGTCACGCCCAGCGGCTTGTACCGCTTGACCAAGGTCTCGACGAAGGTCCGGTAGGCCGCGAGGTCTTGCGGCATCCGGGATTCGGTCTTGCCGGCCTCGCCGCGGGTGTGTTGTGCGGTGCCGCCGGTGGCCCAGCAGGTTCCGATGCGGATCTTCAGGTCGAGGTGGATGCCCAGGTCGCGGCTCTTGGCGGCGATCGCGTCGAGGGGCGCCCAGTCGGGCGAGCCCTGGGTCTTCTCGATGTCGCACCAGCTCAGCTCGTAGTAGGTCGAGGAGCCGGCGAGCTTGCGCAGGTAGGGCTCGAACTGCTGGTAGCGGTTCCAGTCCCAGTGGGCGCCGAAGACGGTGCGTCCCTTTTGCGACGGGGCTGGGGCCGGGGCCGGGGCAGCGGATGTGGGAGGCGGCGGCGGGGGAGCGGGGTCGGAGGTGCACGCGGCCAGCAGGAGCAGCGCGAGAACCGGCAGGACGCGCTTCATCGGTAACCCAGCTCCTTGAGCATCGGGCCGGAAAAGACCAGGACCAGGAGGCGGAGGAACGGATCGAGCTCGCGGCGGTAGCTGCCCACGCGCGACGCGTAGATGGCCGCGTCGGTGCCGGCGGCGGCCCGTCGCTTGTCGGCCTCCACGGTGTACTTGTCGGCCACGTCGTGGGTGCGGTCGGCGTACTCGAGCACGCCTTCCTCCCACTCCTCGCCCAGGAACTCGAACAGCGACCGCAGCGTCTTGTCGGGCTGGGCGACCGCCTCCTCGTAGCGCAGCTCGTGGTACTGGCCCGGCGGCAGCTGGGCGCCGAACGCCCGGGCGGTGCGGATGTAGCGCGGCCACTTGACCACGCACTTGACCGCCGACCAGTAGCCGAACCGTTTGCGGTGGGAGACGACCACGTCGCGGGCGTCGCGGATGACGTGCACGATCTGCGCGTCGGGGAACACCTCGGTGACGAAGTCGATGCTCAGCGCGTACAGCGGGGTCTTGTCGGCCCAGCGGGCCTTGCCGCGCTTGGCCGCGTAGTCGGCGTGCACCCCGCCGAAGAAGCCGGCGATGCGCCGCAGCCAGTCGGCGCGGTCGAAGCCGAAGCGGGCCAGCCGGGGCCAGTCGCGCTTCTCGTCGACGATGCGCCGCAGGTCGGGCAGGAACCGGGTCTCGGGGCCGCAGCTGATCCGCGAGTGCGAGTCGAGCACCAGCCGCAGCATCGTCGTGCCCGACCGCTGGCAGCCCACGAGGAAAATTGGACTATCCACGCTGTGTCACCCCTGCGGTCAGGCGTCCGGTCAGCTCGTCGCACATCGCCCGGACCCGGGGGTCGATGGTCAGCTTCTCGCGTGCGGGCCCGGCCACCACGCCCGCCGCGAACGACGGGCGGTAGGGCAGGTCGAGGAAGGCGCACAGGCGGCGGGCGGTGGCCTGCGGGTCGCGGACCATGTCGCCGTACGAGACCAGCAGCACGTCGGGCCGCCGGTCGAGGCCGAGGCGGAAGTAGAGGTCGTTGCGCACGTACCAGAACAGCGCGGCCGCCGTGTGGTGATCCATGGTGTCGTAGTCGAAGCTCGCGATCAGCTGCTTGGCGGCCGGGCCGAGCCCGCCGCCCTGCCAGCCGGCCCCGATCGTGCCCTCGGCGATGCCCCGCAGCGCGTTGAGGGTGGCCGGGCCGAACTTGGCCACCTCGGAGCGGGCGCGGTCGTCGACGTCACGCCACATCCACAGCGCCCGGCCCGGCCGCGGCCCGGGCAGGGCCAGCAGCTCGGTCACCCGGTGGCTGTCGCACAGCGGCTTGACCAGCACCACCCGGTGGCGGCTGCGCCCCAGCACCCGGAGCAGTTCGGCGTCGGAGCGCAGCCGGAACCGGCGGAACACGGCCGAGTCGTTCTCGTTGCGCGCCTCCACCTCGGGCGCCTCGTCGAGGCCGCGGACCAGCATGTTCGTGCCCGAGCGCTGGAGACCGACCAGGTAGACCGGCTGGGCCTGACCGGGCGGGGCGCCGTGGGCGCGGCGCCAGCGCCACTTCGACCACGCCGTCCGCAGACGCTCGCGCGGGTCGAGGCGGTCTTCGGCGATCAGCCGGCCCAGCCCCTCGCGTCGGGCCCAGCGGACGTGACGGACCACGCGGCGGGCGAAATATCGCAGCGCGGAAGGCTCGTCGCCGGTCACTCGTCCTCCTCGATGCATCAGGCTTTGGCGGCTGAATGCTAGCGTGACCGCGCTCGATCCCCGCGACCCTCACGACAGGCCTGTGGATAAATGCGCGTCCTGCACGTCAACAAGTTCCTCTATCGGCGCGGTGGCGCCGAGGGCTACCTGTTCGACGTGGCGCGCCTGCAGGAACGGGCCGGCGACGAGGTGGCCTTCTTCGGGATGGCCCACGTCGACAACGACCCTGGCCTGCGGTTCGAGGAGCACTTCCCGTCGCAGGTGGACCTGGATCCGCCGCCTCCCGGCGTGCGCGGCCGGGCCGAGGCGGCGGCCCGGATGATCTGGTCGACGTCGGCGCGGCAGGGTCTCGCCCGGACCCTGAAGCAGTTCCGGCCCGACGTCGTGCACATGCACAACGTGTATCACCAGCTGTCGCCCTCGGTGGTCGCCGCCTGCCGGGACGCCGGGGTGCCCGTGGTCATGACGCTGCACGACTACAAGCTGGCCTGTCCGAGCTACCAGATGCTCGACCGGGGGCGGCCGTGTGACGCGTGCGTAACCGGTGGGCCGTGGCAGGCGGCGCGGCGTTCCTGCAAGGACGGTTCGCGGTCGGCCAGCACGCTGCTCGCGGTGGAGTCGTGGTTGCATCGGCGGTTCCGGGCGTACGACGGGGTCGGTGTGTTCATCGCGCCGAGCGACTTCCTGGCCGGGGTGATGACCCGGGCCGGGGTCGGCGCAGGGCGGCTGCGCGTGCTGCGGCACCCGGTCGACGTGGACACCATCAAGGTCAAGGAGAAGCCGGGCGGCGGCGTGGTGTTCGCCGGGCGGCTGGCCCATGAGAAGGGTGTGGACACGTTGATCGAGGCGGCCGACATCGCGGGTCTGGACATCGACATCGCGGGGGATGGACCGGCGCTCGCGCAGCTACCTCGGACAAAAAGGACACATTTTCACGGCCGCCTGCCGAAGGACGAGCTGCACGAGCTGATCAGGAGCGCGGCGGTGGTGGCGGTGCCCTCGCGCTGGTACGAGAACCAGCCCCTGGCCGTGCTGGAGGCCTTCGGCTGCGGGGTGCCGGTCGTCGGCACGGATCTCGGTGGGCTTCCCGAGCTGATCACCCCGGGCGTGGACGGCGAGGTGGTTCCCCCGGACGAACCATCGTCACTGGCGAGCGCGCTGCAGCGTACCCTCAAAGATCTTGATCTTGCGTTTTCCATGGGCCGGGCCGGCCGCAGAAAGGTCGAGCAGCACTTCAGCCCGGCCGACCATCTGGCCGGGCTGAACGCGGCCTACGGGTCGGTGGCAGGGTGATCCGCGTCCTCTACCTGGCCGGCAGCGGCCGCAGCGGCAGCACCCTGGTGACCACCGCGCTGGGCCAGGTCGACGGGCTGTTCGCCGCCGGGGAGCTGCGCTACCTGTGGCAGCGCGGGCTGGTCGAGCAGCGGCCGTGCGGGTGCGGTCAGCCGCTGCCGGACTGCCCGATGTGGAGCGCGGTGCTGGCCAAGCTGCCGCCGCACGAGCCGGCGTCGATCGCGGCCGGCCTGCGGGAACGCCTGCGGATGCGGAACCGGCTGCGGGTGCCGCCGAGCCCCGACGACGCCACCATCACGGCACTGTACGAGGCGATCCACGCGCACACCGGCGGCGCGGTCATCGTCGACTCGTCCAAGCTCCCGCCGTACGGCGTGCTGCTCGCCGGTCTCCCCGGCATCGACCTGCGCGTGCTGCATGTGGTGCGTGACCCGCGCGCGGCCGCGTTCTCCTGGCGCCGCCGCCGCTCGCTGGACGGCGACGACCGCCTGATGACCCGCCACCCGGTGTGGAAGGCGGCGCTGCTCTGGACCGTCTGGAACGGCGCCGTGCTGCGCCGCTGGTCGCGCGGCGCCTACCTGCGCGTGCGCTACGAGGACCTGGTTCAAGACCCGCAGGCTTGGGTACGCCGGATCGCCGCCTTCGCCGGCGCCGCGCCTTCCTCACCACTGCCCTTCACCGAGGACGGCCTGCTCACGCTGGCGCCCACGCATTCGGTCGCGGGCAACCCGGTCCGGCACCGCACCGGCGGCGTCGAGGTGCGCGCCGACGACGAGTGGCGCACGGCCATGTCGCCGCGGTCGTTCGCCCTGGTGACCGCCCTGACCAGCCCGTTGCTGCGACGCCTGGGCTACCCCTTCGGACGGAGGGCTCGATGAGTCTCGCTGTGGTGGCCGGCACCGGCCGGTGCGGGTCGACGCTGGTGCAGGAGCTGCTGTGCCGGCACCCCGGCATCGGCTTCATCTCCGGGGTCGACGACAAGCTGCCGAAACTCAACCTGACCGGCAAGCGCAACGGCCGCCTCTACCGCCGCGGCGCGCCCCGCCCGTCCGGCATGACATCCCTGGCCTACAGCCGCAGGCTGCTGGAACGCGGCCGGGTCCGGGTCGCGCCGTCGGAGGCCTACCGGCTGCTCGACCGGCACGTGACGCCCGGCTTCAGCCGCCCCTGCCGGGACCTGCTGGCCTCGGACATGACGCCGTTCTTCTCCTCCAGAACGCGCGCGTTCTTCGATAGCCGGATCGCCGCCCAGCGCTGTGACCTGCTGCTCCAACACGTGACCGGGTGGCCCCGCACCGGCTTCCTCGCCGCCGCGTACCCCGACCTCAAGGTGGTCAACGTGGTGCGCGACGGCCGCGCGGTGGTCAACTCCTGGCTGCAGATGGGCTGGTGGGACGGCTGGAGCGGGCCGGCGAACTGGTACCTCGGCCCGCTGCCGCGGCCCCTGCAGGAGCGGTGGGAGGCCTCCGGGCGATCGTTCCCGGTGCTGGCCGGGCTGGGCTGGGCGATGCTGATGACCGCGTACGCCGACGCGCGCGCCCAGCTGCCGGGCCAGTGGCTCGACCTCCGGTACGAGGACGTGGTGCTCGACCCGCGCAAGGAACTGACCCGCGCCCTGGAATTCCTCGGCCTCGACTGGACCCCCGAGTTCGAACGAGGCTTCCAGAAGCACCAGCTGCACGGCGGCCGAGGCGACGCGTACCGCCGCGAACTGACCCCGCGCCAGGTGACCGACGTCGAATCCGTGATCGCCGACCACCTGACCCAGTGGGGTTACGCCGTCTGACCGACTGCCCGGCGACCACGCCGACCAGGATGGTCACGGCCAGGCCGGCGTGGTTCTCGTCGGTGTAGCCGACCGCGACGGTGGGTTCGCCGGTACGCTGCCTGTCCAGTTTCTCTCGAACGTACTTCGCGCCCTCGGCGACGACCGGACATCCGGACAGCGTGACCAGTGCCACCGCGGCGAAGATCAGGGGCCGGGGGTCACCGGCAGCGCCAGACGACGGGCTCATTGCCCACCTTCTCGCCGCCGGTGACGCTGTAGCCGGCCGTCAGCGCTGTAGGCGTTGACCTCGTACTGCTTGCCCGGGTCGACGGGCAGGGCCATGGTCACGCCGACCTTGACGATCGGTTCAGCCCGCGCGACGTCTGCGACTTCACCGTGCCGTCGCTGCACCCGAGAGTCCGGGCCACGTCGTGCACCGGCTGATCGCCGAGGAACCGCAGGACGAGCACCGCCTGTTGCCGCGGCGGCAGCCTCTTGAGGGCGGCCCGCAGCGTCTCGCGCTCCGCCGGATCACCCCTGCGCACCGGCTCCGGGTCCGGCGGCCGGTCGCCGCACAGCAGATAGGCCGCCCGCCGCCACGTGGGCAGCCGCCCCTGCACGTAGGCCAGGTAGTCGACGGAGATCCGGCGGGAACGGTTGTAGCCGACTTTCCCCCAACGTCAAGATCAAGATCAAGGGCGTGATGTCGCACCTGGGTGGGGCGTGCAGACCGCAGCTCTCGCCGAGGCCGGGCGCGGTCAGCCTGGCCGCTGGCGCGTCCAGAACGGCTGCCCGCACCCTTCATTCCGCGTGCGTGATCACCCTCCCGGCGCTTCGCGCCGATAACCGCCGCCCCGACCTCCTTCGGCACCCAGCTGACCCACTCCACCGGCGTCATCGCGGTGCAGACCACGGGTTCGGTCGGTTGGTCGTCGTCGCTCAAGACTGTCACCATCTCGAACACCAGGTTCTTCGTTCGCGGTGGCGAGTGCGCGACGTTGTACATCGCCGGCTACCAGGGCGCCAACACGCGGGTGACCAACTACTACCGCTACCCGACACTGACGGCAGCGACTACTGCCCGGCCAACAACATCTGGATTCCCGTCGGGACGGTCAACTTCACGTCAACGGTGCCCGGCGGTGTCACCTACCTTTTGATCGAGCTCCAGGACAAGAGTCACCCGACGACCCGCTGGGATGAGTGCCACGAGGCCGAGTTCGATCCCAAATGCAGATCCACCAAGTGATCGGCGGCCTTGTCGGGGGTTCCCCACCGGAACCCCGACGAGGCTGACGCGTCGTCTGTCCCACGGAGTCACCGTGGGGCAGACGGCCGGCGCGGCCCCGAGTGTCATCCGGCCGGCTGATCGGCGAGGAGCACGGCGCGGACGCCCGCGGCGCCCTGATCGACGTCCTGGCCACGGCCGATGGCGAGGGGAACCGGCCGGCCGACGGGATCGGGCCGGCGGGCCGGGATGCGGGTCAGGGCGGTGGCCGCGGCCAGCAGGCCCGCGGCGCCGGCCAGGATGAAGGCGACGGCGGGAGACACCGCGTCGATCAGGGCGCCGCCGGCCGCCGCGCCCAGGGCCGAGCCGACGGCGGTTGCCGTGGCCAGCCAGGAGAAGGCCTCGGTCGCGGTGCCCTCGGGGGCGGCGTGGTCGACCATGCCGTAGGCGCTGGCCAGGATGGGGGCGATCATCGAGCCGGCCAGGGTGATCAGCACGGCGAAGGCGACCGTGCCCAGCGAGCCGGCCACCAGGGCCAGGTGACCGGCGCCCAGGCCGGCCAGCAGCAGCACGAAGCCGCGTCCGGCGGCCGCGCCGCCACCGAGCCGGGTCACCACCACGCCGCCGGCCAGCGAGCCGACGCCCCACAGGCCGAGCAGCAGGCCGGCCGACGAACCGGCGGCGGCCGCCACGCCCACCTCGGTCGCCCCGAAGACCACGCCCACCGCGACCAGCACGACGACCAGGACGCGCATGGCCGGTGAGGAGAGGGCGCCCTGGCCGGCGGCGACGCGTGGGCCGGGGCGCCAGGCGCGGGATGCCGGAGCCAGCGCGAAGAGGCCGGTCGCGACCACGAGCACCACGGCGGCGAAGGTCAGGGCCGCGCCGGTGCCGGCGAGCGCGCCCAGGGACAGGGCCAGGGGCGGGCCGGCCACCCAGGTCAGTTCGGTGGCGGTGGCGTCCGCGGCGTACGCGCGCCGCTGGCTCTTCAGGACCGGGAAGCGGGACGGGATCAGGGTGCGCATGCACGCGCCGACCGGCGGGGTGGCGAAGCCGATCACCGCGGCCAGCAGCAGCAACGGCAGCAGGGCAGTGCCGACCGGCAGCGCGGCCGCGGCGAACAGGGCGCCGCCGGCGACCAGGGCCGAGGCGAGCAGCACCGTGGTCTGGCCGCGGCGGTCGACCAGCCGGCCGAGCAGCGGGCCGCCCGCGCCCTGGGCGACGGCGAGGGCTCCGGCCACGGCGCCGGCGGCGGCGTACGAGCCGGTCAGGTGGTGGGCGTGGACGAGCAGGCCGATGCCGAAGGTGGCCAGCGGGAGCCGGGCGATTACCGAGGTGGAGAAGAGCATGTAGCCACGATCGCCTCGGACTGGTACCAAAGACAGGTCCAGTCACACGGTCGAGGAGGGGACCAGTTGGAGTTACTCCTCTCGGTGTCGCGCGAACGGCCGGGCACGCTCCGCAGCCAGGTGGAGAACGACCTCCGAACGGCCGTCCGCGACGGCAGCCTGCGCGCCGGCGTCGCCCTCCCGTCGACCCGCGACCTCGCCGCCCAGCTCGGCATCTCGCGCAAGGTGATCGTCGACGCGTACGCCCAGCTCGCCGCCGAGGGCTACCTGACCATGCGGCAGGGCGCCCGGCCGCGGGTCGCCTCGGGTGAGATCGTCCGCACGGCCGAGAACGGCCCGCCGCGGGAGGACGCCTACCGGTTCGACTTCCGCCCCTCCCGCCCGGACGTGTCGGCCTTCCCGCGTGAGGCCTGGTCACGCTGCCTGCGCGAGGCGGTCGGCGAGATCAACACCGAGGAGCTGGGGTACGGGGACCCGCTCGGCGTCCCGGCCCTGCGCGCGACCCTGGCCGGCCATCTCGGGCGTACCCGCGGGGTCGTGGCCGCACCGGCCCTGACCGTCGTGACCAGCGGTTATCTCCACGGCCTGGGCCTGATCTCGCATGCCCTGAGGTCCCGCGGGGCGCGGAAGATCGCGATGGAGCACCCCAGCAGCGCGGACATGGCCGTCATCGTCGCCCGGGCCGGCCTGACCCCGGTCCACGTGCCGGTCGACGACCTCGGCCTGCGCGTCGGCGACCTGCCCGCCGACGTCGACGCGGTCGTGCTCACCCCGGCCCACCAGCACCCGACCGGCGTGGTGCTGGCCCCGTCCCGCCGCGCCGCCCTGGTCACGTGGCTCCGCGCCCACCGGGCCCTGGCGATCGAGGACGACTACGACGCCGAGTACCGCTACGACCGCCCCGCCGTCGGCGCGCTGCAGGGGCTCGACCCGGAGCACGTCGTCTACTGCGGCACGACCAGCAAGGTGCTGGCGCCGGCGCTGCGGCTGGGCTGGCTGGTGGCGCCGCCGTGGCTGGCCGCCGCCCTGCGTACCGTCCCCGACCTGGGTTCGGCCCGGGTCGAGCAGCTGGCCTTCGCCCGGTTCGTCGAGCGCGGCGACCTCGACCGGCACCTGCGCCGGATGCGCCTGCGCTACCGCCGCCGCCGTGACGCCATGGTCGCCGCCATCGGAGAACACCTCGGGGCGGCGAAGATCCACGGCATCGCGGCCGGCCTGCACGTGACCGTGACCCTGCCGCGCACGGTCGACGAGGCGGCGCTGCGCCGCGCCGCGCATCGGCGGGGCATCGCCCTGGCCACGATGGCCGACTACGCCCTCACGACCGGCCCGCCGACCCTGGTGCTGGGCTACTCGCAGATGACCGAGAACCGCATCGCGGCCGGCGTGGCCGAGCTGGCACAGTGTTGCCCGTGACGACCATCGAGGAGATCGAGGGAATGCGGGAGCCCGACCCCGGCCCCGGCGCCACCACGCTGATCCGTCGCTGCACCGAGCTGCGGCGCAAGCCCGTGGCCGGCTTCACCGCCGAAGATCTGCGGATCATGCTGGGCCAGCGGATCGCCGTGCCGATCCTGCTGCCCCGCGCCGTCGACGTCCTGGTCCGCGACCCGCCGGCGTCCGGTGACATGTACACCGGCGACCTGCTCACCACGGTCCTGCGGCTGCCCGACACGGATTGGCCCGCCGGCCTCCGCGACCGCCTGAGCACCGCCCTGCGCGGCGTCCGCCTGCCCGGCAGTGACCTGCGACGCGCCTTGGCCGCCTTCCTCGATGCGGGCTGACCTGGGACGGAACAATCCCAGGCATGCCCGCAACCACCGTGGTGACCGTGCTCGAGCTGGTCGGCCTCTACGTGTTCGCCACCTCCGGCGCCCTGCTGGCCATCCAGAAGGGCTTCGACGTCGTCGGCATCCTGATGCTGGCCCTGCTCACCGCCCTGGGTGGCGGCATCCTCCGCGACCTGATCATCGGCGACACCCCACCGGCCGCGTTCACCGAGGTCACGTACCTGATCATCCCCTTGGTCGCCGCGGCCGTGACGTTCTTCGCCCACCCGCTGGTGCAGCGCCTCTCCTTCACCATCGCGGTCTTCGACGCCGCCGGCCTGGGCCTGTTCTGCGTCACCGGCACGATCAAGGCCCTCGACTACCACCTGGGCCCGATCCAGGCCGTCCTGCTCGGTGTCACCACGGCCGTGGGCGGCGGCGTCCTGCGCGACATCACCGCCCGCGAGACCCCGAGCCTGGTCAAGACCGACTCCGACCTGTACGCCATCCCGGCCGCCTGCGGCGCCACCCTGGTCGCCGTCGCCCATTCCCTCGACCTGAACGTCCCGGCCGTGGCCACCGGCGCCGCCGTCTTCGTCGTCACCTTGCGCATCGTCGCCATCCTGCGCCACTGGCGAGCCCCGCACGCGAAGGTCCGGGTCTGAACTCGGGCGCCTCCGGGCACGTTGGGAGAGGCATGAGTGAACGCGTTCTGGTGACCGGTGGGTCGGGCTTTCTCGCGGGGTGGTGCGTTGTCGCGCTTCAAGAGCGGGGGTACGACGTACGCACGACGGTGCGGGATCGCGGTCGGGCGCCGCAAGGGACCGAAGCGATCGAGGCCGACCTCACCCGGGACGAGGGGTGGGACGAGGCGGTCGACGGGTGTGACTACGTGTTGCACGTGGCGTCGCCGGTGACCACCGGGGAGGCCGACCCGGGTGACCCGGACGCGCTGGTCGCGCCGGCCCGGGAGGGGACGCTGCGGGTGCTGCGGGCGGCCGTCGCGGCCGGGGTTCGGCGGGTCGTCGTGACGTCGTCGGCGGCCGCGGCCTCGCCGCATTCCGAGACGCCGGACGGGGTCACCGACGAGACGCTGTGGACCGACGTGAGCGACCCGCTGTCGACGCCCTACCGGCGGTCGAAGCCGCTGGCCGAACGGGCCGCCTGGGACTTCATCGCGACGAGCGGCGGCAAGACCGAGCTCAGCACCGTGCTGCCGGGATGGGTGCTCGGGCCGGTGCGGGGGCCGCTGGCCAACCTCGGGTCGCTGCGGGCGGTCGACGACCTGATCACCGGACGCATGCCGGGGCTGCCCCGGGTCGGGTTCGAGGTGGTGGACGTGCGGGACATCGCCGATCTGCACCTGCGGGCGATGGTCGACCCGGCCGCCGCGGGGGAGCGGTTCCTGGGCACCGGGGAGTTCCTGTGGATGGCCGAGATCGCGCGGCTGCTGCGGGAACGGCTGGGTGACGCGGCGAGCCGGGTGCCGACGCAGCCGTTGCCGGACGAGGTGGTGCGGCAGGCCGCGATCGCCGACCCCGACCTCGGCGCGCTCGTGGTCAACCTGGGGCGCCGCCGGATCCGGTCCTCGGACAAGGCGCGCCGCCTGCTCGGCTGGGCGGCCCGCCCGGCCGCCGAGGCCGTCGAGGCGAGCGGCCGGACCCTGCCGGAACACCGGTAGCATCCACCGGCATGAGGGGCCGAAACGCTCGTCGCTCCACGACGGCGACCAGGAACTGACCTCGGCGCCGGTGTCCCTGAACCTGTTCGTGCGCAGCACGGCCGCCGACTTCGACCTCGGCACCGATTAGCATGGCCGGATGCTCGAGCCCAAGATCGGCAGGGTAGCCGCCGCAGCACTCTGCGTGGTTGCGCTGGCCGCCGGATGTGACTCGTCGGACGACGGACCGGACCAGCCGGACGGCGGGACCATCAGCGTGACCACCATGCGGGGGGCGTTGCTGCAGGCCAGTGATGTCGGCGGGTCGTGGGCGGCGCCCGAGGCGTCGACCGACGCGCAGCGGCTGGTTCCGCTCTGCGGCGGGGCGGCCACGGCGCCGCCGGTGCCGCCGGGGGCCGAGGTGGTCAGCGCGCCGCTGGCCGACGAGGGCACGAAGGGCGCGCAGACCCTCAACCAGACCGCGCTGGTGTACGGGGACGCCACCGGCGCCCAGGCCGCCCTCGCGTCGCTGCGGGCGGTCGCCGACAAGTGCCCGGCCACGGTCAGCCAGGGCCACCAGACCACCGCCGACCGCAACGAGCCGGCGTACACCGAGACGGCCAAGACCCAGGACATCAACGAGGGCGGCTGGTCCGGGTTCGTGATCACCCGGCACAAGGTGTACGAGGCGAAGCACCCGGGCACCGCCGATGTCGCGGTGTCCGTCGTCAGCAAGTCGAATGTGCTGGTCGTGGAGGGGTACGCGGTCTACCGGCTGGGCAACGCCAGCGGCTCGCCGCAGTTCGACACCGACTGGAAGAAACTCCTCGGCACAGTCCTGAACCGGGTGGGATAGACAGCGCCGAACCGAGTGGTCTAACGTGGCTCCAACGCCGTTGCGAGTTCTTCCCCCGTGGAATTCGCAGCGGCGCCTTATTTTGTCGAGCTGAGCTAGTTTGTGGCGACCGGCATCTCGGTGTATCCCCGCAAGGTCAGACTGTTCCGCCGCGTCGGCTCGGCGGTCAGCGCCAAATTCGGGTAGGCGGAACGCAGCGCGGGAAAGGCGATCTGCGCTTCGAGGCGGGCCAGGGGAGCACCCACGCAGTAATGGATGCCGCCGCCGAACGACAGCGGGCTGTTGTCCGTACGCCGAAGATCAAGGGTGTTGGGGTGGTCGAACCGCGCGGCGTCTCGATTGCCGGCGCCGAGATAGGCGACCACCCGCTCGCCCGGCTCGATGGTCAGGCCGGCCATCTCGACCGGCTCGTAGACCACACGCGAGACCAGCTGGACCGGACTGTCCCAGCGCAGCAGCTCCTCGGCCGCGAGCCCCGGGTCGGCGATCGTCGCGCCCGGGTTGGCCAGCAGCGCGACCAGCCCGTTGGCCAGCAGGTTGGTGGTCGTCTCGAAGCCGGCCGCGAACAGGAACGCCACCATGGTCAGCAACTCGTCCTCGGTCAGCCGGTCACCGTCGGCCTCGACCGCGACCAGCGCGCTGATCAGGTCGTCGCGCGGGTCCTTGCGGCGCTCGGCGACCAGCCCGGTCAGGTAGTCGCGCAGCGTCGCCGCGGCCGGGTCGGCCTTTTCCAAAGCGGAAGGCTCGACCGTCTCGAGCACCTGTGACCAGTCCCGGATGAGCGACTGGAACTGGGCCCGGTCGGCCGCCGGGATGCCCAGCAGCTCGCCGATCACGTTGACCGGCAACGGGAACGCGAACCGGTCGATGAAGTCGCCGGCACCGGCCAGGTCGGCCAGCAGGTCGTCGACCATCCGCTCGATCGACGGGCGCAGCGCCGCCACCCGCCGGGCGGTGAACGCCGAGCTGACCAGCCGCCGCAGCCGGGTGTGATCGGGCGGGTTGAGCGTCACCAGGCTGGTGAACAGCATGTAGGTGCCGGGGTGGTCGGCCCAGTCGGCCAGGCCGGCGAGCCCGAGCATGTCCGTGGGGAAGTGGCCGAGCCGGCTGTCGCGGACCACGGTCTGGCATTCGTCGTACCCGGTCACGACGAGCGCGCCGTCCTCGGCCCGGATCAGCCGGGAGATCTCGCGAAGCCGGTCGTACCGGGGATAGGGATCGTCCCGGCCGATCGGCGTGGTCAGCTCGTCGAGCAGGCGCGCGGTCTCCGGAGTCTCCACAATGGCGGTCACCCGGCAAAGCCTAACCGTGCTCGTTGGTGCGCGAAGAGAGCGCATTCCGTGCACCTTGAATCTCACACCTGTGGAATTCCGCACGGGCTGGTATTCGTCGGCCGGAAGGTCACCTAGCCTTCGGTTCCCGGGGCGTGAAACCGACCGCGCCGGGGTAATCGAAACCCGGAGGTGCGTTCGCATGGAAGGCAAGGGAGCCGACAAGTTCGTCTACGACTTCGCCGAGGGCAACAAGGACCTGAAGGATCTGCTGGGTGGTAAGGGCGCCAACCTGGCGGAAATGACGAATCTGGGGCTGCCCGTGCCCGCCGGGTTCACCATCACCACGGTGGCCTGTCAGCAATATCTGGCTTCCGGGGCCCATGTCGACGGGCTCGAGGAAGAGATCACCTCGCATCTGGAAAAGCTCGAGGAGGCGATGGGCAAGCGGCTCGGCGACCCGGCCGATCCGCTGCTCGTCTCGGTGCGGTCGGGCGCCAAGTTCTCCATGCCCGGCATGATGGAGACCGTCCTCAACGTCGGCCTCAACGACGAGTCCGTGGCCGGGCTCAGCGCCCAGGCCGGCGGCGACGACCGGTTCGCCTGGGACTCCTACCGCCGGCTGATCCAGATGTTCGGCAAGACCGTGTGCGAGGTGCCCGGCGACGAGTTCGAGCAGGCGCTGCACAACGCCAAGTCGGCCAAGGGCGTACGCGACGACACCGACCTGGAGGCCGACGACCTGAAGGCGCTGGTCGGCGCGTACAAGGACGTGTTCGCCAAGCACACCGGCGACGACTTCCCGCAGGACCCGCGCGAGCAGATGGACCGGGCCATCGCCGCGGTCTTCCAGTCGTGGAACGCGCCCCGGGCCGTCCTGTACCGCCGCCAGGAGCGCATCCCGGCCGACCTGGGCACCGCGGTCAACGTGGTGGCGATGGTCTTCGGCAACCTCGGCGCCGGCTCCGGCACCGGCGTCGCCTTCACCCGCGACCCGGCCACCGGCGAGCAGGGCATCTACGGCGACTACCTGCAGAACGCCCAGGGCGAGGACGTGGTCGCCGGCATCCGCAACACGGTCCCGCTGCAAGATCTCGAAGGGCTCGACAAGAAGTCGTACGACGAGCTGCTCGGCATCATGGCCACCCTCGAGGGCCACTACCACGACCTGTGCGACATCGAGTTCACCATCGAGCGCGGCAAGCTGTGGATGCTCCAGACCCGGGTCGGCAAGCGCACGGCGGCGGCCGCGTTCACCATCGCCGCGCAGCTCATCGACGAGGGTGTGATCGACCTCGACGAGGCGCTGCGGCGGGTCACCGGCGCCCAGCTGGCCCAGCTGATGTTCCCGCGCTTCGACCTGGCCGGCGACCCCGAGGTGCTGACCAAGGGGGTCGGGGCGTCGCCCGGAGCGGCGTACGGCGAGGTGGTCTTCACCGCGGAGCGGGCGACCGAGCTGGCGGCCCAGGGCAAGGACGTGATTCTGGTCCGCCGGGAGACCAACCCCGACGACCTGCCCGGCATGATCGCCGCCCAGGGCATCCTCACCTCGCGCGGCGGCAAGACCAGCCACGCCGCCGTGGTGGCCCGCGGCATGGGCAAGACCTGCGTCTGCGGCGCTGACCAGCTCGAGGTGTCGCCGTCCGCGTTCTCGGTGAGCGGGCACACCGTGAACGAGGGTGACGTGATCTCGATCGACGGCACCACCGGCCGCGTCTACCTGGGCGAGGTGCCGGTCCGGCCGTCCGAGGTCGTGCAGTACTTCGAAGGCGACCTCGACCCCGCGCTGGCCAACGAGCCGCTGGTCGCGGCGGTGCACCGGCTGATGACGCACGCGGACGAGCGGCGCCGGCTGGCCGTGCGGACCAACGCCGACACCGGCCCCGACGCCGCCCGCGCCCGCCGTTTCGGCGCCCAGGGCGTCGGACTGTGCCGCACCGAGCACATGTTCCTGGGCGATCGCCGCGAGCTGGTCGAGCGGCTGATCCTGGCCGAGGGGGACAAGGAGCGGCAGGCGGCGCTGGACGCGCTCAAGCCGCTGCAACGGGCCGACTTCCTCGAGCTGTTCCGCGAGATGAACGGCCTGCCGGTCACGGTGCGGCTGATCGACCCGCCGCTGCACGAGTTCCTGCCGTCGCTGGAAGATCTGGCCGTACACGTCGCGGTGGCCAAGGAGCGCGGCGAGAGCGCCAAGCGGTCCGAGAAGATGCTCGCCGCGGTGCGCCGGATGCACGAGTCGAACCCGATGCTGGGCATGCGGGGGGTGCGCCTGGGGCTGGTGGTGCCGGGGCTGTTCGGGATGCAGGTGCGTGCCATCGCCGAGGCCGCCGTCGCGCTCGCCCAGGAGGGCGGCCGGCCGCGCCCCGAGATCATGGTCCCGCTGGTCGGCGCGGTGCAGGAGCTCGAGACGGTCCGCGCGGAGGCGGAGAAGATCATCGCCGAGGTGGTCGGCGACTCCGGCGTCGAGATCGCCATCGGCACGATGATCGAGGTGCCGCGAGCCGCACTGACCGCCGGGCAGATCGCCGAGGCGGCCGACTTCTTCTCCTTCGGCACCAACGACCTCACCCAGATGGGCTGGGGCTTCTCCCGCGACGACGTCGAGGGCGCGTTCTTCTGGCGCTACCTGGAACTGGGCATCTTCGGCATCAGCCCGTTCGAGTCGATCGACCGCGAGGGGGTCGGCCGGCTCGTCCGCATCGCCAGCGAGGAGGGCCGGGCCACCCGTCCCGACCTCAAGCTGGGCGTCTGCGGCGAGCACGGCGGCGACCCCGAGTCGGTGCACTTCTTCCACGAGGTCGGGCTGGACTACGTGTCCTGTTCGCCGTTCCGCGTCCCGGTCGCCCGGCTGGAAGCGGGTCGGGCCGCCCTTCCCGCTCAAGTCACCGGGTGATCGGCCGATCACTCAGCCGTGCTACTTCGGCAGCGGCAGGTGGCCACGCTGGTCGCGATCAGTCTCGCGACCGGCGTGCCGATCATCCTGCTCGCCCACACCGCCGCCGCCCCCTACACCCAGCTGGCCAGCAGCACCCTCGCCTGCGTGGCGGCGGTGCTGTGCTCCCTGGCCGCCCGGCGGGCGATCGGCCTCGCCCGGGGCGGCTGGGGCCTGATCGCCGCCGGCCTCGCGAGCTGGGGCCTGGGCAACTTCTACTGGTCGTACAACGAGCTGATCGCCCACGCCGAGGTGCTGTTCCCCTCCTGGGCCGACCTGGGCTACCTGCTGTTCCCGGTGCTCGCCGCGGCCGGCCTGTTCCTGATCTCGGGCTGGACCACGGTCGGCTCCCGGCTCACCGTGCTGCTCGACGGCCTGATCGCCGGCTGCGCGCTGTTCGCGATCGCCTGGGCGGTCACGCTCCGGTCGGTCTGGGAGGCCGGCGCCGACTCGGCCTTCGCGTTCGTGGTGTCGCTGGCCTACCCGGTCAGCGACATCGTGCTGGTCACCATGGCCGTGCTGATCGCGGCCCGGACCCGGCGCGGCGGACGCGGCGTCGGCCTGCTGCTGATCATCGGCCTGGCCGGCCTGGCCACCTCGGACACCATGTTCGCCCTGGACACCTCGGCCGGTACCTACTACACCGGGCAGCCCACCGACGCCGGCTTCTTCCTCTGCTTCGCGGCGTTCGGCGCGGCCGGCTGGGCGGCGGCCCGGCAGCCGATGGTCTTCGACGAGACCGGCGTGATGAACCGGCTCCAGATCATGCTGCCGTACGTGCCGTTCGGGCTCGCCGCCGCCGTGGCCGTCGGACAGGTGCCGGCCGGCGTGACCTCGGACGCGGCGGTGGCCGTACCCATGCTGGCCGGTCTGGTCCTGATTCTGCTCCGGCAGCTCTCCACGCTGCTGCACAACTCGGCGCTCACCCGGCGGCTGCGGCACCAGGCGTACCACGACCCGCTGACCGGGCTCGGCAACCGCGCGCTGTTCAACGAGAGGCTGGACCAGGCCCTGTCGTCCGGCCGGCCCGCCGCGATCGTCTACCTCGACCTCGACGACTTCAAGATGATCAACGACTCGCTCGGGCACGACGCCGGCGACATCGTGCTGCGGACCGTCGGCGACCGGCTGGCCGCCTGCTCCACCGCCGAGGACACCGTCGCGCGGCTCGGCGGCGACGAGTTCGCCGTGCTCACCGGCCAGGTCGACGGGCTCGAGGCCCAGGCCGAGAGGCTGTTGTACGCGCTGCGCGAGCCGTTCGAGGTCGGCTCGCGCATGGTCCGGGTCAGCGCCAGCGTGGGCATCGCGGTCGCGGCCGGCCCCGAGGGCACCCGGCCCGAGGACCTGCGCAAGAACGTCGACCTCGCGATGTACGCGGCCAAGGGCCAGGGCAAGAACACGTACGCCATGTTCGAGCTGTCCATGCGTCAGGGCTTCGACCGCGAGATGATGTGGCGCGCCGAGCTGGGCCAGGCCCTGGCCGACCGGTCGCTGCACCTCGCCTACCAGCCGATCGTCGGGCTGGCCGACCACCGGGTCGTCGGCGTCGAGGCGCTGGCCCGCTGGGACCACCCCGGCCTGGGACCGGTCGCGCCCGAGGTGTTCATCCCGGTCGCCGAGCGGGCGGCGCTCATCGGTGAGCTGGGCATGTTCATGCTGCGCCGGGCTTGCGCCGAGTTCGCGGCGTGGCCGGGCGCGCGGGACGCGTACCTGTCGGTCAACGTCTCGCCGCTGCAGATGCTCGACCCCGAGTTCACCGCGATGGTCATCGCCACCCTGGCCGAGGCCGGCCTGCGCCCCCAGCAACTCGTGCTCGAGGTGACCGAGAACGCGCTCGCCGACGAGTCCGAGGTGATCGGCACCCTCGCGCAGCTCCGGGCCACCGGCGTCCGGATCGCCATCGACGACTTCGGCACCGGCTACGCGTCGCTGCGCTACCTGCACCTGTTCCCGGCCGACATCGTCAAGATCGACCGTACCTACGTGCAGGACATCGCCCGCGACCCGGCCGCCGTCCGGATCGTCGGCACGCTGTGGCAGCTGTTCGGCGCGATCGGCCTGACCGCGGTGGCCGAGGGCATCGAGGACCCGGCCCAGGCGGCCATGCTGCTCGAGCTGGGCTGCCCGTTCGGCCAGGGCTTCCTGTACGGCTACCCGGCGCCGCTCGGCTCGCTCACCTCCCTGGTGGTCGATCCGGTCAGCGTGTGAGTTACCGGGTGACACCTGACACACCGCCGGTAACCTCCGGTTCACACACGGGCAACGGGCGAGAAATGGCGCATTGGCACGCTTCCGGCGTCAGTACGGCGTACCTGGAGGATGTGGATCGTGAGCTTCAAGGCTGAATACATCTGGATCGACGGCACCCAGCCGACGGCCAAGCTCCGTTCCAAGACGAAGATTCTGGAGGACCACGAGAAGGGCGCCGACCTGCCCATCTGGGGCTTCGACGGGTCCTCGACCAACCAGGCCGTGGGTCACTCCTCCGACCGCGTGCTCAAGCCGGTCTTCACCTGTCCCGACCCGATCCGCGGCGCGGACCACGTGCTGGTGCTGTGCGAGGTCCTCAACATCGACATGACGCCGCACGAGTCGAACACCCGCGCCGTCCTGGCCGGTGTCGCCGAGCGGTTCGCCGCACAGGAGCCGCTGTTCGGCATCGAGCAGGAATACACCTTCTTCGACGGCGCCCGCCCGCTCGGCTTCCCGGCCGGCGGGTTCCCGGCCCCGCAGGGCGGCTACTACTGCGGTGTCGGCGCCGACGAGATCTTCGGCCGGGACATCGTCGAGGCCCACCTCGACAACTGCCTCAAGGCCGGCCTGAGCATCTCCGGCATCAACGCCGAGGTCATGCCCGGCCAGTGGGAGTTCCAGGTCGGCCCGCTGGCGCCGCTGGCCGTCGCCGACCAGCTCTGGGTCGCCCGGTGGCTGCTCTACCGCACGGCCGAGGACTTCAACGTCTCGGCCACCCTCGACCCGAAGCCGGTGAAGGGCGACTGGAACGGCGCCGGCGCGCACACCAACTTCTCGACCAAGGCGATGCGCGAAGGCTACGAGGCGATCATCGGCGCGTGCGAGGCCCTCGGTGAGGGCTCCAAGCCGATGGACCACGTCAAGAACTACGGCGCCGGCATCGACGACCGGCTGACCGGGCTGCACGAGACCGCCCCGTGGAACGAGTACAGCTACGGCGTCTCGGACCGTGGCGCCTCGGTGCGCATCCCGTGGCAGGTCGAGAAGGACGGCAAGGGCTACATCGAGGACCGCCGCCCGAACGCCAACGTCGACCCCTACACCGTGACGCGGCTGATCACCGACACCTGCTGCGCCGCGCTGGAGAAGGCCGGTCAGGTCTAGCCGTCGCTCAGGTACGCCGTGATGTAGGCCAGCGGCGCGTTCCACCGGATGCAGATGTCGTTGGTCGTCTCCGAGGTGTCCTCGTCCAGGTAGTGGCACTGCGGCGGCCGGCCGTCGAGCCGGGGGTCGCTCGGGAACCCGGGCGTGGGGATCGAGTTGGCGCCCCCGGCCAGCGCGCCGGGCGGGATCGTCGAGAATTGCCGGGTACGCAGGTGCCGGGTCGCGTCGGTGCCGTAGCCGGTGACGTAGCACTGTCCGAGCGCGTTGCGGCCGAACAGGTAGTCGGCGCCGGACACGACACCGTCCCGGTAGCGGCGGTCGCCGGTCTGCTCGTGCGCCCGCGCCAGCACGACCAGGTTGTTCAGGATCCGGCCGTTCGACCCCCAGTGCCAGCCCTGCTCCGGCGCGTAGGGCTGGCCCCACGGCTGGCCGGCCTGGAGCTCCAGCAGGCGGTCGGCCGGCGGCCGGAGATCCTGGCCCGAGTCCAGCAGCGCCGGGATCGTGACCCGGTCGAAGTCGAAGCCGTCGAGGTCCGCGGGCGGCGGGATGGTCACCGGCAGCCCCCATTCGGCGGTCGCCCACACCTCGTCGTCGGTGAGGTCGGGATCCCCGTACGGCCCGCCCCCGAACCGTCCCTCGTCGTCCGGGGCGATCAGGTCCGGGTGCTGTTTCGCCGCCCGCCAGGCGGTCCGGGCCACATCGACCAGCGCGGCGTCGTCCAGCACTCGCGACGCTTTGAGACTGACGGCGGCCAGATGAAGCGTGGCCGCCGTGGACGGCCGGTGCAGGACGCGGGTGGTCGGGTCGTCCTCGGGCCGCCCCGGGATCGGCGACCACTCGGTGCCGTGGACCCGGTGGAACGCCATCCCCGCGTACTGATGGCCGGGCGGAACCTGCATCCGTAGCAGCCAGTCGAGCTGAAACCGGCACTCGTCCACCACCACGCTCGCGTCACGGCCGCGCGCCTTCAGCAGCCGGGCGAGATCGAGCAGCTGCCAGAGCGCGATGGCGCCGCTGACCACGTACTTGCCGTAGTCCCCGGCGTCATACCACCCACCGGAGACGTCGAAGACCCCGTCCGGCCGCCACCCCGGGTAGAGCCGCTCGGCGTCCGGCCCGGTCCAGCCCGGCACGGCGACGTCCCCCGCGTGCCGGCACCGCAGCCGGGTGAACAGCTCTACCGCGTCACGGCTCAGCTCGTCGTAGAGCCCGGCCGCGACCCGGAAGGGGTGGCTGCGGTCGTCGCCGGCCACCACCCGGAAGCCGTCGCCCGGCGGCAGACCGCCGAGATCGAGAACGTGCACGGTCAGGCCCGACGTGGGTTCGGGCCGCTCCGGCCAAGGCTCGGAACGGCCCGCCCCTCGTTGCGCGCCGGCCGCGTCGAACACCACGAAGGGCCGCGGCGCGACCTCAGCGGTGACCCACGTGGCGTGCTGTGGCCCGCCGGGCAGATAACCGACCTGATTGACCCGGATCGACGGTCGTCCTGACATCGGCCCAGTCTGGCCCAAGCAGGCTCGGGCCGGGAGCCCGACGGTCACTCCGTCGGGAAGGCCCCCGGGTCGACGTCGGTGGTCGAGGCGTTGCCGCCGACGACCTGGGTCAGGGTGATCGTCCAGATGACGCCGGGTTCCATCTTGAACTCGTCGTCGAACTTGGTGAACGAGCAGTCGCGGGTGAAGCCCTTCTTGCCCGCGTCCCAGTCCTTGCCGGCCGCCGCGAAGATCTCGTAGTTGCCGTTCTTGATGTTCTTGACCGTGTGCTTGGCGTTGCCGCGCACGTACACGGTGAAGTTCGGCTTCTTCGTGCCCTTGGGCACCAGGCTGACCGTGGTGTCGCCGGAGCCGTTCTCGATCACCAGGTCACCCGAGCCGTTGCCGGCCTTCTTGGTGACGAACGTGCCCGTGTTCAGGCGGCGGTTCTGCTCCTTGGGCTTGGCCGGGAGGAACGAGCCGACCTTGAACGTGGCGTCGCGGGTGGCCAGCGTCTTGGACTGCTCGCGGATGTCGTCGGCGGCGTCCGAGCCCAGCAACTCGGTCACCGGGGACGCCGCGGGACACTTCGGCTTGGCGGTCGCCGCGTCTTCGGCGTCGTCGGCCAGCCCGCGCAGCGCGGTCACCAGCGTGACGTGAGCGCCGGAGGCCGTCGTCGGCGGCACGATCGCGTCGAGCTTGTCGGCGCCCGCGCGCAGCCCGGAGGCCGACGTCGCGTACGACGCCTTGTCACCCGTCGCCATCTTGGCGAACGGGTCCTTCAGCGAGGAGTCGACCTCGCCGAGTGTCTTGGCGTAGTCGGCGGCGGACACCGCCTTGCCGCTGCCCGAACCGCCCTTGTCGTCACCCTGGTTGCGGACGATCAGCGCGCCACCGGCGCAGCAGCCCGCGACCAGGAGTGCGCCGACCGCGGCACCCGCGATCCAGACCTTCTTCTTGCTTTTCTTGGGCGGCGGAGGTGGGGCGAAGGCGGCGCCGTCACCCGGGGGCTGGAAGGGCGGCCCGGGAGGTCCCGGGGGTCCAGGAGGTCCAGGCGGTCCGTAATACTGCTCAGTCACGGCGAAAATTATGGGCGATCGGCGATCGGCCGCGCAGTCCCGTTTCGGCCAGGATCGATAACGTTACGGCAGCGTCAGGAACCCGACAGGACATGTCGGGACTTGCCGCTCGTCTTCGCCTCGTACATGGCCAGGTCGGCGGCGCGCAGGATGGCGTCGGCGTCGTCGCCCGGCCGGTTCAGCGCGATACCGATGCTGGCCGTGACCGACACCATGCGGGAGCCGATCCGGATCGGCTCCCGCAGCGCGGCCACCATCCGGTCGGCGGTCAGGAGCACGTCGGCCGGGTCGGCCAGCCGTTCCAGGAGCATCGCGAACTCGTCGCCGCCGAACCGGGCCGTGGTGTCGCTCTCCCGCATGCACTCCTTGAGCCGGTCGGCGGTCGCGCGCAGCACCGCGTCCCCGGCGCCGTGCCCGAGCTGGTCGTTGACCTCCTTGAAGCCGTCCAGGTCGATGAAGAACACCGCGAACGTGTCGTTGTCGCGGGCGTGGGTGCGCAGCGCGTGGATCACCCGGTCGAAGAACAGGACGCGGTTGGCCAAACCGGTGAGCTGGTCGTGGAAGGCCAGCTCACGCAGCTGGGAGAGCTCCCGCTCGCGCAGTTCGGCCTCGACCGCCTGGCGCCGCTCGATGTCCTGGCGCAGCGCCGCGGTGGCCCGGTCGGCCCGGTCCGTCGCCCGGATCCGCCCGCTCACCAGCACCCCGATGAGCACGGCCAGGAGCAGGGAGAACGCGCCGCCGGCGACCGGCGTCCAGGAGCTGAGGCGACGGTCCGACACCCCGAGCAGGGCGGTCGTCGGCTGCAGGTCGACGCGCCAGGTGCGCTGACCCACGTCGATGGAGCGGCTGCGGTTCAGCGTCGGCTCGTTCATGGGTACGCCGCCCGCGATGCGGACGAGCGTCCGGTCCACCGTCGGCTCCGAGTCGACCAGCTGCAGGTTGACGGCGTTGCCGAGGCGGCCGGCCAGCGCCGACCGGAGGAAGTCGACGCCGTGCACGCCCATCACCACCCAACCCCCGAACTGCCCCTTCCGGTCCAGCACCGGCACCGCCATGGTCACCGTCAGCTGCTGTTCGGAGACCGGCAGCTGGCGGTCCCGCAACGAGATGTGCGCGCCGCCGACCGCCAGGGTCGAACTGCGCCGGGCCAGGTCGAGCGCCTCCCGGGTGGCCGGCGTGCTGCTCAGGTCGCGGCCCGGCGCCGGCGGCAGCCTGGTGAACGACTTCATGTAGATCACGAACTGGTGCTCGACGCCGGTACCGGTCCGATAGAGCGTGAGCCCCTTCGCGCCCCGCGCCCGCCACTCCGCCTGGGTGGCCGCGACCGCCGGGTCCTTGGCCGGCACCACCCACGCGACGCTGGTGGCGCCGGGCAGCCGGTCCGCGGTCAGGGTGGAAGTCATCCCGGCCCAGTCGGTCGCGGTCAGATCGTCGGTGGCTCCGATGCCCGACGCCACGTCCGCGATCGCGTCGGCGTAGTGGCTCATCTCGTCGTCCACCGCCTCCGCGGCGTCGTCGCCGGTCCGGGTCATCGACTGCTCGGCCAGCTGCCGCTGCCCGCTGCTCAACGCCGCGGTGGCCAGCCAGGTGGCGCCGCCGCCGGCGAGCAGCACGACGACCACCAGCACGACCCCGATCAGGCGTCGCCTGGCGTGCTCCCCGACGAGCCGCCCCACACCCTTCTGTTCGGCCACCACGAACCGGAGGTGAGCGTCACCGGGGTCCTGATGAAGGTGACCACCGTGACGGACGGTGCCGCCGTGACCACCGAACCGCTCGCCGCCGCCCGGCCCGCGCTCGATCGTGTCGGTCACGGGCGTCCGATCGGGCAGGATCAGCGGAAAGTTGCAAGCGCAAGCACTTCACTGAGCGACGGCCGTCGAGGCGGCCGGCCCTTCTCGGGGCGCGGGCGCCGCAGGGCCCGCGAAATGGGCATCTTCGGACCTGAGGAGCCGGCCGGCGCCGACCCGACACCGATCGAGCGAGCGCTTGGTCTCCGTGTTCATGACCTTGCGTGGATGGCGGCAATGAATAGACGGTCATACGATCAACCATGATCGAAGCACTCCGATGAGGGGGATGCAGTGTCCGTGCTGTCCGCGCTCGACCGAGAGAAGTCCGTCGCGCCGCCAGGCTTCAGCCGTTGGCTGATCCCGCCGGCCGCGCTCTCGGTCCACCTGTGCATCGGCCAGGCCTATGCCACCAGCGTCTACAAGAACTCACTGGTCAAGCACTTTGACGCCAGCCAGACCGAGATCGGCATCGTGTTCAGCATCGCGATCGTCATGCTCGGCCTGTCGGCGGCGATCGGCGGCACCTGGGTCGAGCGGAACGGGCCGCGCAAAGCCATGTTCGTGTCGGCGTCGTTCTGGGCGACGGGCTTCCTGGTCGGCGCGCTCGGCATCGGGACCGGCCAGCTCTGGCTGCTCTATCTCGGGTACGGCGTGATCGGCGGCATCGGCCTCGGCATCGGTTACATCTCGCCGGTGTCCACCCTGATCAAATGGTTCCCCGACCGGCCCGGCCTGGCCACCGGCCTGGCCATCATGGGCTTCGGCGGCGGCGCGCTGGTCGCCAGCCCGCTGTCCCGGCAGTTGCTGGGTCTCTACGACAGCGGCTACGACTCGTCGGTCGCCTCGTCCACGGCCAGCGGCAGCGCCCTGGTGCTGCTGTTCCTGACCCTCGGCATCGGCTACTTCGTGATCATGATGTTCGGCGTCGCCAACATCCGGGTGCCGGCCGAGGGCTGGCGGCCGGACGGCTGGGACCCGGCCTCGGTCAGGGCGAAGCCGCTGGTCACTACGGCCAGCGTGTCGGCCGCGAACGCGATCAAGACCCGCTCGTTCTGGCTGCTGTGGATCGTGCTGTTCTGCAACGTGACCGCCGGCATCGGCATCCTCGAGCAGGCCAGCCCGATGATCCAGGACTTCTTCCGGGAGAACGGCACGTCCACGGTCGCGGTGACCGCGGCGGCCGGCTTCGTCGGTGTGCTGTCGCTGTTCAACATGGCCGGCCGGTTCGCCTGGTCGTCCACCTCCGACCTGATCGGCCGCAAGCCCATCTACATGATCTACCTGGGCGTCGGCATGATCCTGTACGCCCTGCTGGCCGTCGCCGGGCACTCCGCCACCGCGCTGTTCGTGCTGCTGGCCGGCGTGATCCTGTCGTTCTACGGCGGCGGCTTCGCGACCGTGCCGGCCTACCTGCGCGACCTGTTCGGCACGTTCCAGGTCGGCGCCATCCACGGCCGGCTGCTCACCGCCTGGTCGGCCGCCGGCATCGCCGGGCCGCTGATCGTCAACAGCTTCCTCGACGCGCAGGGCAAGCCCGGCACCCTGACCGCCGAGGCCTACCGTCCGGCCCTGTTCACCATGGTCGGGGTGCTGGCCGTCGGCTTCGTCGCCAACCTGCTGATCCGCCCGGTGCCCGAGCAGTACCACGAGCCGGCCACGCCGGTAGAAAGGGAGGTGGCGGCATGAGGCTGATCATCTCGTGGGCCCTGGTCACGGTGCTTCTGGGGTACGGCATCATCCAGACGGTCATTACCGCCGCGAAGCTGTTCCAGTGAGGTGGTACGGGTTCTAACGTGCGGTCCATGACCTCACGACTGAACCCGTACATCAACTTCAACGGTGACGCCCGGCAGGCGCTCGAGTTCTACCAGGGCGTCTTCGGCGGCGAGTTCACCGCCATGACCTTCGGTGACATGGGCAACGACGACGCGGCGGTCAAGGACCGCGTCATGCACGGTCAGCTCGAGACCCCGGCCGGCTACACACTGATGTGCTCGGACATCATGCCCGGCATGCCGTTCACGCCGGGCACCACGATCACGGTCAGCCTGAGCGGTGGCGCCGACGACGGCCTGGCCGGCTACTTCGCCGCGCTCGGCGAGGGCGGCACGATCACGGTCCCCCTGGAGAAGCAGGTCTGGGGCGACGAGTTCGGTCAGCTGACCGACCGGTTCGGCGTGGCCTGGATGGTCAACATCGGGCAAGCGGCGTAACGACCCGTTCGGTACGGTGCGGGGCGATGCTCCCGCACCCGTACCGGATCCCGGCTCTCGTCACCGCCGTCGCCGCCCTCCTCGCGGCCGGCACGGCGGCCCTCGGCGGCGACACGATGTCCCGGCAGTGCGCGGCGGTGGCCTTCCTCGGGGCCGCGGTCTGCGCCGCGATCGGCCCGCGGTCGGCCCTGCGATGGTCGGTCGCCGCCGCGCTCCTGCTGTTGTCGGCCGGTCAGCTTCTTTCGATCCGGGGGTACGCTCCGCCGGCCGACGACCGGGGTGCGTGGCTGGGCAGCTACGACACCGACGCCCTGCTCCTGATCCCCGCCCTGCTCGCCTTCGCGGTGGGGCTGATCTTCCTGCCCCGCGCCGGTTCCCGCCGGGCGGCGCCCGCGGCGATCGTGGCCGCCGTACCCGTCGTCCTGGCCCTGACCGATGTCCTCACCGACCTGGACGAACTCGCCTGGACCGGCCCGCTGCTGATCGGCACCTGGCCCGCCCTGACGGCGATGCTGCTCACCGCCGTGATCCTGTTCCTGACCGTCGAACGCGCGGCGGCGTCCCTGTGGCCCGCGGCCGGCGCCCTGATCCTGACCGTCCTGACCGCCTGGACCTACTCGAACGCCGCCGACATCTGGTCGTTCCTCTGGCGCCGCGAGCATTCGTCGGCGTTCCTCCAGCTGGGCGCCGTGATCAGCTATTCCCCCTCGGTCTCGGGGCTGGCCGCCGTGCTGGTCATCCTGACCCTGGGCGCGCCTGTCCTGCTGGCCTGGGGCCTGCTCCGCCGCCCGGCGTGACCCCGAGCAGCTCCCGGATCACGGCGAACTCCTCGACGTCCACGAACGACGGGTTGGCGCCCTGGGGCTGACGCAGCACCTCCAGCCCGGCCAGCCGCGGATCGGCCCGCAACTCCTCGCGGGGCAGGCGGCCGCCCGGCTCCGCGACGACGAGATCCATCGGCATCGCCCAGCCGTCGCCCTGCCGGGGTGGTCCGGTCAGACGACCAAGACCCCAGATTCCGTACGCCAGATCACGCCGCCGGCTGCCGCTGGCCCAGAACAGCACCGGCTGGCCCGCCCGCATCAGGCCGAGCCGATAACTCGGCTGCACACACCACCGGGTCACCCGCGGCTCCCGGGCGAAACGCCCGGCCAGGTCGACGTGGTCGGCGTTGCCTTTCACCAGCCAGGCCCCGAGGTCGTCGACGCCTCGAATTCGACGTGAAGAAACCACCGCCGAAGGCTACCGTCCGCGCCATGGCGGTCGTGGAGGTGCGCCGGGACCGGCCGGACCTGGTGGCCGCGCTCGCCCACCTGCGGTGTACCGAGTGGAACCACGCGGCCGCCGCCGGGGTTTTCCGGGTGACCACTCACGCCGAATGAAGGGTGCGCGGCTCTGTTCTGGCCGGTCACGGCCTTGGAGCCGGGTGACCGGCCTCGGCGGGAGCGACGGTCTGTGCCACCCACCGAGCTACGACATCTGGCTCTTGATCTTGATCGTTCCTCCCTGGCGGCGACTCACCCATCCGCTGGGGGATGCGTGCCGGCCGGAAGTACTGCCAGAAAACTGCAAGGTCGGCCCCGCAAGATCCGATGGCCTCGGTGGTGACTTCGGCGGCTGTGACGACATGCCGTCCGGGCCGGCCGACGTGTCCGGTTACCCGCGGTTGTCCGCGGAGTTGTCCGGGCGCGGCTGGCCGGGCGACGAGTTGGCCGCCCTGGCGGGTGGCAACGTGCTGCGCGTGCTGCGCTCGGCGGACGACACTGCGGCGGTCAGTTGATCGGGGGCGCAGTGACATCCCCAGCGGGCCCGCCAGGCGGCCAGCTCGTCCTGCTCGCGTACGCCGAACCGGCCGAACGTGGCCGCCGCGGCCGACCACGCCGCGTGCGCGCCGGCATGGTCGCCGCTCGCGCACCGCGCCGCACCCAGGTCGCGCAGCGTGCGGGCGTGGCCGAGGTCGAGGCCGATCGCCCGCCACCCGGCCGCGGCCCGGTCCAGCTGCTCGGCCGCCCGGCCGAACCGGCCCGCGGCCAGGTGCATCTCGCCGACCGTGCGCTTGACCAGCGCGGCGCCCAGCTGGTCGTGGTGGGCGGTGACGGTGGCCGACGCGGCGGCCAGCGGCCCGGCGGCCCGGTCCGGCTCGCCGCGGCGGATCCACACCTTGGCCAGGGCCTGCGCGGTGTACGCGAGCAGATGCAGGTCACCGATCGTGGTGGCCCGCTCGTGGGCGTCGGCGCAGAACCGTTCCGCCTGGTCGAGGTCGCCGCGGGCCCGGTGCACCAGCCCGATGCCCCGGATGGCGATCATCTCGCCGCGCTCGTGCCCGCAGGCGCGGTAGCGGTCCCGGGACTTCTCCAGGTGTCGTAGCGCCGCCGCGTCCTCGCCCAGCTCCCGGTACGCGAACCCGGCGCTGTAGTGGGCATGCGCCACGCCCGCGTCGTCGCCGAAGCCCTCCAGCATGGTCAGCGCCCGCTCGATCTGCGGCAACGCCTCCCGGTGCTCGCCCATCTCCCGGCCGACCGTGCCCAGCCCGTTCAGCGCCACGGCCAGCCCGCGGTTGTTGCCGGCCGCCTCGAACAGCTCGGCCGCCGCGGCGAACTGCTCCCGCGACTCGGGCATCCGGTCCTGCTTGTAGTGCATCTGCGCGATGCCGCAGGCGATCACCGCGGCAGCGGCCTGATTGCCGGTCCGGGCCGCGACGCCGGCCGCGGCGGCATGGGTACGCGTCCAGCCCGCAAAGTTGTTGACCTTGGCGAACGACGCGAAGACCAGCGCATCGGCCAGGGCGCAGGCCGGTTCGTCCAGGTCCAGCGCCGCGGCCCGCTCGACCGCGGCGACCAGGGCCGGCTCCTCGGCGGCGAAGAACACGCCCAGGTCGATCCGGTCCAGCGCCTCGGTCCAGGCCGGACCCGGCTCGGGCAGCCGGTCGGGCCGGTACATCCGGGGAATGGCCAGCGGCAACGGCTCGGCCAGGCGTTCCGCCATCCGCAACATCGCGGTCACCGCCCGGCCGACGTGGTCCGCGCTGGCCTCGGCGAGCTCGGCCGCGTACAGCCGCACCAGGTCGTGCATCCGGTAGCGGGTGATCCAGCCGCCGGCCGCGGTCACGTCCAGCAGCCGGGCGTCGGTGATCTCCTCGACCAGGTCGGCCGCCTCGTCCAGGCCGGCGCCGAGCAGCGCCGCCACGGTCAGGGCGGTCAGGTCGGGCGGGTCGAGGGCGCCCAGAGCGCGGAAGGCCTCCTGCGCCCGGGGCCGCAGCCCTCGGTAGCTGACCGCCAGCCCGGCGCGCACCTCCAGCTCGTCCACGGCCAGCTCGTCGAGGCGGCGGCGCTCGTCGCTGAGCCGGTCGGCCAGTTGCGCGACCGTCCAGTGCGGACGGGCCAGCAGCCGGGCGCCCGCCACCCGGACGGCCAGCGGCAGCCGCCCGCACAGGTCGGCCAGCCGCGCCGTCTGCTCCGGGTCGGCGGCCGCCCGCTCGGCCCCGATCATCCGGGTCAGCATCGCCTCCGCGTCGGCCGCCGACAGCACGCCCAGCTCGACCCGCACCGCCGACGGCAGCGTGGACAGTCGCGACCGGCTGGTCACGAGCAGCGCCGAGCCCGGCGTGGTGGGCAGGAACGGCTGCACCTGCACGGCCGTCGCGGCGTCGTCGACCACCACCAGCACCCGGCGCCCGGCCAGCTCCGAGCGGTAGCGGGCGACACGTTCCCGCAGGTCCGGGTTGCCCTGCGCGTCGGCGTCGGTGACGCCGAGCGCTCGCAGGGCCCGGCTGACCGCCTCCGGAGGACTGAGCGGGTCGGCCCCGCCGACGTTGAGGAACAGCCGGCCGTCCGGGAACTCCTCGCCCAGGCGGTGCGCGAGGTGGACGGCCAGAGCGCTCTTGCCGGCGCCCGGCGGCCCCGAGATCACCACGACGCTCGTACCCCCGGCCAGCGCCGTTCTCGCCGTCGCCACCACCGCCTGCCGGCCGGTGAAGTCCGGCAGATCCGGCGGAAGCACGGGTTCCCTCTTCTCGGGCGCCCGCAGGATCGCCGTGTGCGTCTCGCGCAGCAGCCGGCCCGGCTCGGCGCCCAGCTCCCCGGCCACCTTCTCGCGCGAGCGGGCATAGAGATCCAAGGCTTCCGGGGTACGGCCGGCCGCGTGCAAGGCGCGCAGCTGGATCGCGATCAGCGCCTCGGCCAGCGGATCCGCGGTCAGCGCGGCGGTCAGCCGGTCGATCACGTCGTTCTCACGTCCCGCGGCCAGGCCCGCCTCGGCCCAGCCGGCCAGCGCCGCCTGCCGTTGCCGCTCCAGCCCCTCCCGGGCCCGCGCGGCCCACCCGCCCGGCAGCCCGCCCAGCGCCTCGCCCCGCCACAGGCCCAGCGCCTCGTCGAGCAGCGCCGCCCGCTCGCCGGTCCGCGTCCGCGCCCGCTCGACCAGGGCCCGGAAGCGGAACAGGTCGACCGACTCCGGCGGGGCGTGCAGCTGATATCCGCCCGGCCAGCGGTCCACCCGTACCGCGTCGCCCTGCTTGAGGGTCCCGCGCAGCCTGGCGACGTACCCGTAGAGGGTTCCCCGCGCGTCGGCCGGCGGCTCGTCGTCCCAGAGCCGGTCGATCAGCGTGTCGAAGGTGACCGGCGTCCCGCCGTCGAACAGCAGCGCGGCCAGGAGATGTCGCTGCTTGAGCGCGCCCAGCTTGACGGGACGGTCGCCGGCCAGGACCTCCACCGGGCCGAGCAAGCGGAACCGCAAACCTCTACCTGCCCCCGGGAGACGTCAGAAGGGGGACAGGGTATCGGGTGTGACTACTCTTCAGGCATGAATGCTTGGGCCGACCATGTGATGTGGTGGCATCTCTACCCGCTGGGCTTCACCGGCGCGCCCGTGCGCCCGGCGGCCCCGGCCTCGACGCCGGTGCACCGCCTCGGGCGGATCGAGGCGTGGCTCGACCACGTGGTCCGGCTCGGCCTCAACGGCATCGCGCTCGGCCCGATCTTCGCCTCGGAGACCCACGGGTACGACACGGTCGACCACTTCCGCATCGATCCGCGCCTGGGCGACGAGGCCGACTTCGACCGGCTCGTCGCGGCGGCTCACGACCGCGGCGTCCGGGTCCAGCTCGACGGCGTCTTCAACCACGTCGGGCGTACGCATCCGGCGGCCCGCCGCTACGCCCTCGACCAGGTCTTCGAGGGGCACGACTCGCTGGTCGTCCTCGACCACGACCGGCCCGAGGTCGCCGACCTGGCGATCCGGGTGATGAACCACTGGCTCGACCGCGGTGTCGACGCCTGGCGCCTGGACGCCGCCTACGCCACCCCGCCGGCGTTCTGGGCCAGGGTCCTGCCCGAGGTCCGCCGCGACCACCCCGACGCCTGGTTCAGCGGCGAGGTGATCCACGGCGACTACCCCGAGATCATCCGCGTCTCGACCATGGACTCGCTCACCCAGTACGAACTGTGGCAGGCCATCTGGCACGGCATCGCCGACCGCAACTTCTACGAGACCGCCCACGGCCTGAAGCGGCACAACGACCTGCTGGCCACCTTCGTCCCCAGCACCTTCACCGGCAACCACGACGTCACCCGCCTGGCCTCGGCCATCGGCACCGACCTGGTCCCGCACGCCGTGGCCATCCTGCTCACGGTGGCCGGCGTGCCCAGCATCTACGCCGGCGACGAATACGCCTGGACCGGCGTGAAGGAGCAGCGCGAGGGCGGCGACGACGCGGTCCGCCCCGAGTTCCCGCCCCAGCCGCCGCCGGACAACAACACCCTGAACACCCACCGCGCTTTGATCGCCATCCGCCGCCGGCACCCGTGGCTGCTACGCGCCCACACCGACGTGGTCCACCTGGCCAACCACCAGCTGGTCCTCCGAACCGCAACCGACACGGCGGCCGTCATCACGGCCCTGAATCTCGCCGACGAGCAGGTGCCCTTGCCCGCGGCCGACGCGACCACGCTCGCCGCCGGCGAAGGCGCCCTGTCCGACTCCGTCGTCACTCTGCCGGCCCGGGGCTGGGCCGTGCTCACCGCCTGATCACCGCGCCGCTGTGTCCCTAGGTGATCGAAAGCTGGAGGCCGAGTCGCCCGAAGGCGCAGTTGCTGGACTTCCGCCCTGATCCCGATGACACAGAGTCGCCCATCGATATCCTTCTGTGATGGCGTCGGGAATGTATGTCGAGGTGCCACGGGAGCTCAGGGCGGACCTTGAGGAGCTCGACATCGTCGTGTCCGGGCCGCACCGCGGAGCGGTTGCTGACGTTCTCGTCTCTATCGGTGTTGTCGGGGGTGCGCTCGGTGCCACGGCCGACGTTGTCACAGTTCTTATGGGCCGCGCCGAGGTAACTCGATTGGCACGGCGGATCTGGGCTCGTGCTCGACGCCGTGATGAGACGAAAAGGATCGTTCTCGAAGTTCGGCAGGGGGCGGACCGGCTGAACGTCACTTTCGAAGTGACTGGGCCTGAGACCAAGGTCGCGGCAGAAGTTTTCGCCCACGGATTGGCCGGGGCATTTGCGGCCGTTCTCGAGGACCACAACCGTGATCAATGACTTGGCCACCCTTGGCGAGAAGCTCGTCGAGCACGATCGTCTCGCGCTGCGTGCCAATGAGGCCAGAACGAACGCGAACCTGCGCGTCAGCAAGGTCAACGAGGCGATATACGCGGCTGCTGCCGTCACGGTCACCGACCGCCGCGTGATTGACCGCTTGGAAAAGGTCGCCAATCAGGCACAGAGTCAGGCGGATGCCTTGCACCGCCGAGTTGTCACCGCGGAGGCCGAGATCATCGAAGGAATCCAGGTTCTGCTCGCCCAGGCCCTCCGGCGGGAGGGCGAGACCCGGCAACAGCTCGCCGCCATGCGCTCCGGGCTCGATGATCTCGGCAAACGACTAGGAACGACCAATGAGATTCTGACGAGTCAGGGTGAGCAGCTGAACACGGTTGGCGGCCAGCTCACGAGCACTGTCAAGTACGTCATCACATCAATGAACCCCGTGCAGAAGGTTCTACGACTCAACACGGACGCTGTCCGTGAGGTCGTGGAGTCGGTTCGAGGGCTTGAGCAGCGTCGGGCCGGCGCAACACAGGCCTCCCCGCTGCCGTTTGGCCGACCGTCGACTCGCCAATTGCCGGCCGACGCGATCGACAACGCGGTCAAGGATGCGCTGCAGCCGTCCGTCGAGCAGGCTGCCGGGCTCCCCGAGAAGCTCATCGCGGTCATGTTCGCCTCCAACCCGGAGGGCCACGAGAAGGTCTCGCTGGATCACGAAATGCACGACATTCAGGAACAGCTCGCCGCCAGCAGGCACGGGCGCCTTGTGCAGTTCGAGCTGTGTCCGGCTACGCGGGTCACCGACTTGTTCGATCGGCTCAACCGCTTCGCGCCTCGCCTGGTGCACTTCAGCGGACACGGAACGGCTGAGGGCATTGTCCTTTCCACGCCCAACAACCTGCCGAAGCCGGTAGCGCCTGGTGATCTCATCGGCGTCATCCACTCGACGCTTGAGGTGTCACCGGTCATCCTCTTCAACATCTGCGACTCGGCCCAGTTCGCTGAGCAGGCCGCCCAGTCGGCCGAGGTGGCCATTGGCATGGCCGGGCCCATCTCCGATGCCGCGGCGCGTGCCTTCACCGTTCGGTTCTACGGTGGCATCGCGGCCGGCCACTCGGTGCAGACTGCCTACGCTCAGGCGGTTCAGGGGCTGCGGGCTGCCGGACATCCCGATGCCGGCCTGCCGCAGATGTTCTTCCGGCCGGATGTAGACCCCTCCCAAGTCTGGCTGGTGCGCCCGAGCAGCTGAACCCCCGGGGCGCCGATGACTCGGGTGTGGCGGGCCGTGAGGTCAGGGCGGGAGCTCGACGGTGTAGGAGACGATCTCGGTCAGCTTGCCGCCGGTGAAGGTGAAGAGGTCGCACGACGCGACCTGGGACGTGGCGCCGTCGGGGTCGGTGTAGGTTGCGGTGCTGTCGACGACGGCGAAGTCGGGGCCGCCGCGGGCCCGGAACTCGGTGAACTCCGTCTTGAGGGCGGCCAGGTGGGGCAACGACTCTTCGCAGGCGGCGATCACCGCGTCTCGGCCCTCGACATCGGCCGCGCCGATCAGACGCCAGCGGACGTCGTCGGCCAAGTGGGGGTAGACCTCACTGAAGGCGTGACGTGAGAAGGCCTCGGCTATCGGCGTCATGGCGTCACGGTCCGGCGGTCGGAAGCGGCGTAGGCCACCGCCGCGGTCAGGGCCGACACCGCGAGCACCGACGGCCAGGAGCCGATCCGCCGGGCCAGGGGATGGGACAGGGCGAAGGCGCCCACATAGGCCGTGACCAGGGCCGTTGTCACGGCCGGGCCGGTCTTGCGGTGCCACTCGCGGCCGGCCAGGACGCCGCCCGCGGCCAGGACCACGCCGCCCAGGGGGCGGATGCCGGTTCGGCGGGCCAGCTGCCAGCCGCCGATGAGGGAGCCTGCGGTGATCGCCGCGGTGGGAATTCGCATGGGCCGACCGTACCCGGTCCGCGGAGCCCGTCAGACGTTATCCACAGTGCCCATCCGTACAGGTTGACAGCGGTCGATCGAGGGACTGAGCTGAGTCCACATTCGTCACTTGGAGGCCTGGTATGCCGTCCCGGCGCAGCTCGGTGGTCATCGCCGCCGTTGCCGTTCTGCTCACCGGCGCGCTCGCCCACCCCGGCGCAGCGAACGCCGCCCCGAACCCTGACCTCACCCTGGCCGACGGCCAGACCGCCCTGGTGCGTTTCCAGCTCACCGGCGAGCAGCAGTTCACCGAGCTGCTCGAGAGTGGCGCCGACATCGCCGCGCGTCCCCGCACCACGGCGAACGCCGTGCTGGCCGACCTGGTCGTGACCGGCGCCGAGTTCGCCGCCCTGACGGCCAAGGGCGCGACCCCCGTGCAGATCATCCCGACCGGGTCGGCGGCGGCGGGCCAGCGCCGGAGCAAGCAGCGGGTCGCGGCCGACACCCTTCAGTTCCTCCAGGCGTACTGGTGGGCCAGCAAGGGCACCACCTTCCTGCAGACCCAGGTCGCGACCACGGCGAGCGACGACCCGAACGTCGAGATCACCGTCACCTGGACCACGGCCGACGGCGCCACCGGGTCGTTCCCGCTGGTGCGCTTCGTCGACTCGGGCGAATATCAGTACCACTGGGCGCTGCCGCAGAAGCTGCCGGCCCAGCCGGTCTCCGTGGTGGCCACCTCGTCGCTGGGCGGCCGGTCCCGCTCGATCGCCCCGGGCGTGTGGCCGGGCGCCACGCCGCCGCCGACGCCGTCCGGCTACCAGCAGGACTTCATCGACGCGTACATGACGCCGCAAGACATCACCGTCCGCGTCAAGCGGCTCAAGCGGCAGTACCCGGCCCTGGTGGACGTGCTCGACCTGCCCAACAAGACCCAGGGCTATCGGCGTACGGCGGTCGCCTACCTGGGCGATCCCAACGTGGCCGCGGTGGTGGTCGACACGGTCAAGTTCGGCGCCGAGAACCAGAACGGCATCCAGGCCCGGACGGTCGATCCCGGCCAGGCCAACCGGCCGCTCACCGTAACGTACCGTGATCGGGTCCTGACCGTTTCGCTCGCGACCGACAACGCCGGCAAGACGATCAGCACGACCACCGAGGTGGCGGCCGCGATCAACGCGAGCTTCCCGGACCGCTTCCGGGCCTTCGCCGAGAGCGGCTCGGAGGGCCTGCCGATGCCGGTGGTCGCTCCGGTGCGGCTCGACGACGGCCTGAAGGGCGCGGAGGTGCCGACGCGCCCCTGGACCGTGCAGGCGCTGCGCATCGGCAAGGTGCGCGACGGCTCGAAGGTCGGCGTCATGGCCTACTCCCAGGAGCACGCGCGCGAATGGGCGACGCCGCTGGTGACGATGGAGTTCGCGGAGCGGCTGCTGGCCAACTACGCGACCGACGCGGCCACCCGGGAACTGCTCGACTCGGTCGACGTCTTCATCATCCCGACCGTCAATCCAGACGGCGCGAACTACGCGTTCAACGACTTCAATTTCCAGCGCAAGAACCTGAGCAATCACTGTACGGGCGCCGCCCGCGACCCGCGGAACCGTGATTCGTGGGGCGTGGACGTGAACCGCAACTACGCGGTCGGCTCGCTCTTCGACGGTTACGTGGGCGCCAGCACGAACTGCCTGTCCGGCACCTATGCGGGCACCGCCGAGCTCTCCGAACCCGAGAGCCGCAACGTGGTCGCCCTGGCCGAGTCCCACCCGAACATCAAGTACTCGCTGAACGTGCACTCGTACGGCGGCTACTTCATGTGGTCGCCGGGCGCCTACAAGGCGGCGGGACGGGTCACACTGCCGCGGCCGTCGATCGACGAGGCGAAGTACTTCCAGGACTCCGCCCGCCGCATCGTCGGGGCGATCGCCGCCGAGCGGGGCACGGTCACCTGGCCGTCGTACACCGGTCCGGTCGCCGACGTCCTCTACAGCGCGGCCGGCAACTCGGCCGACCACCTCTACTACGACCTGGGCATCACGGCCTGGAACTTCGAGGTGGGCAACGACATCTGGAACGACGCGACCGAACAGTGGGAGGGTGTCGGCTTCCAGCCGCCGTACGACGAGGCGCACGGTGAGTCCCAGGAGTACGCCGCCGGCCTGGTCGAGCTGGTGCGGATCGCCCGGGACAAGGGCCTCTAGGTCGCGGCGGCCCAGTCGCCGACGGTCGTGACGTCCGCCTGCCTCGGGAACACCTTCGTGGTGAGCACGCTGTGCACCTCAGGGTCGTTGTCGAGGCAGGCGCCGGCGGTGGCTGAGGCGTGCGATGACTGCTCCGGCCAGGATGAGCAGGGTGCAGGCGGCCAAGGCGGTTCGCTCCGCGAACAGGGCGATGGTGAGGCCGCAGGCGATCTTTCCGGCGTACTCGGATTGGGCCAGCAGGGAGTGAACGGTGGCCCGCACCGCGCCGACGGTCTCGTTGTTCACCCAGATCGTGCCGAAGCTGCGGGTCAGCGGCAACGCGCCCGCGGCCAGGAGCACGGCGAGGCTGCCGCCGACGACGCCCGGCGCCAGGGCCAGGCCGGCCACGCCGACCACGGCGATCACGCAGGCGAAGACGTAGCCGTTGCGCACCGCGCCCTCGCCGCCGATGGGGCCCGCCGCCGTTGTGCTCTCTCCGCCGGTGGGGGCCGGCGGCATCGTGTCGTCGCCACCGATCGGCGCCGGCGCCGGCCTGGCCTGGCCGCTGATTCGGGTCTGCGCCAGGCGCAGGGCCGCCGCGCCGCCGAGGCACATGAGCACGCCCAGGCCGGTGAGCCAGACGACCGGACCGACCGCGGGGCCGAGGGCGAGCAGCTGGAGCGGGTACAGCCGCCCGAAGGCGTCCGCCGCGCCCTGGACCAGGAAGGTCGCGCCGAAGGCGGCCAGCAGGGTGCGGCTGTGCAGCACGCCCTTCAGGATCGGCCACTGCTGCGCGCTCGGGGCGGGGACGAAGCGCCGCTCCGGAAAGCCGGCGATCACGTACAGCCCGAGCAGCACCATGACCGCCCCGGCCAGCACCATCGCCGGGCCGCGCCCCACGAGCCAGGCCAGCCCGCCGACACTCAGCAACCCCGCGACGGTCCCGAGCAGCTGCGCCTGTTCCGCCCGGATCAACACCGTTCGCGCGTACGCCGGATCGCCCAGCTCATCGCTGACCCAGGCCACGTCGGCGCCGCTGGCGAACGTCCAGGCCAGCCCCCACACCATCTGCGTGGCCAGCAGCGGCAGGAACCCGTCGGCCAGCCCGGTGGCGAGCATCGCCCCGCCCATGAGCACGTGCGACACCACCAGCGACCACTTCCGGCTCACGTGGTCGGCGAGCACCCCGGCCGGAACCTCGAACACCAGCGCCACCACGGCCTGACCGACGCCGATGAGCACGAGCTGCGACGCCGGCAGCCGCGCGTCGACCACCAGATAGACGCTGGTGACCAGCCACCACCCGCGATGCAGCACGGCCCGGCACCACACCCACCGCACATAGGTGCCGCCGAGGTTCGCCATCCCGGCAGTCTCGGGACGCCACGTCCGAGGCCGCAACGGATTTGGAGTGCTCAAGGCTCGAACAAGTGCGGCCGGAGCGGGCGCAGCGGTAGCGTGGTCGCCACGCGACGTGTTCAAGGAGGTCTCGATGAGTGACCACACCTACCGGGTGACCGAGATCGTCGGCAGTTCGCCCGACGGCATCGATCAGGCGGTCCGCAACGGCATCACCCGGGCGTCGCAGACGCTGCGCAACCTCGACTGGTTCGAGGTCACCCAGATCCGCGGGCATCTCGAGGACGGCGACGTCGCCCATGTCCAGGTGACCATGAAGGTCGGCTTCCGCCTCGACGACCTCTAGGCCGGGTTGGAAACGAGGCTAGGCCTGGCTGCGGATCCGGGCCGCCGTGGCCCGGACGAGCCGGTCGTATGCCCGGTAGGCCTCCCTGTTGTGGAACGTGGCGTGGTCGACGATCTCGGCCTCGTGGGCGATGGCCTTGGTGAAGCGCAGCAGGCCGTGGAAGACGGCGCTGCGGATGATCGCGTACAGGATGATCAAGCTGACCGGGATCGTGACCAGCACGACGACGATGATGATGAGAAGGCCCCCGCTGTCCATGCGGCCGATTATTCCCCCATCAGGGGGACAGGTCGGACGTAGGAGTGGGCCGCCCGCCCGTTCACCACGGTCGCGGTGGTGGGGGTGAAGCCGTTGCGGAGCAGGACGGTGCGGGACGCCGGGTTGTCGGTGGTCACGACCGCGTGCAGCCGGGTCAGGCCGTAGGCGGTGCGGGCCAGGTCGCAGGCGGCCCGGACCGACCGGGTGGCCACGCCCCGGCCGGTGAACTCCTGGCCGACCCGGTAGCCGATCTCGGCTTCGCCGTCCTCGATGTGGACCAGGTTGACGCGGGCGGCGACCGTCCCGTCGTCGGTGACCATCACGTGGAAGCGGTCGGTTCCGGCGTCCTGCATGGCCAGCAGGGCGGCGTGGCGGTCCGGGTAGGCGGCGAAGTAGTCGTCGCCCCGGTCGGGGATGCTGGTTGCGAAGTAGGCGCGGTTGCGGGTCTCGAACGCGAGGACGGCGTCGGCGTGCTCGGCGGTCAGCGGTTGCAACTTCACCTCGGCAGGTTATGCGGGGACGGGCGGCCTCGCCGGGATCCCGGCGAGGCCCGTCTCTGACGGAGGGGCGGTCAGGGGCGTGGGGCCACGCGGATGATGCCCCAGACACCGCCCTCGACGGCCCAGCGGAAGGCGCACGAACGGTAGGCGTGGTCACCGGCCGAGCCGGCCCTCATCTCGAGCGTGCGGGCGTACCCCGTGGTCAAACCGGACAGAGCCGCCTCGACCGGGCCGTCCGGCACCCAGGGCGCGGCCGGCCAGGACATGCCGTGCACCGTGAAGCTGTGGTTGCGGGGCTTGTCGGCGGCCCCGAGCAGGCGGAGCCACAGCCGGTCGCCGACCCGGGCCGGCCAGATCGGGGTGGGCGGGGTGTCGCAGCTCAGCACGTCGCGCGGGTGCGCCAGGGCCGTGCCGTAGTTGATGCCCTTCTGGCCGGCGTCCTCCGGGTCGTCGCCAGGTTCCACGTCGGGCACCGCCATCGTCGGGTTGCCGGCCACGAAGTGCCGCAGGCCGTCCTGCACCAGCAGCACCTGCTCGTTGGCCACCCGCTCACCGGATGAGCCGACCAGCACCACCTGGGCGCCGGTCCACTGCTCGCGCCCGGTCTCGGACGACACCGGTGTCACGCCGGTCGGCTCCACCACCAGCGCGCCGACCAGGCCGTGGTGCCGGTGGTTGCGCACGTCGGCCATGTCCTGCAGGTAGCAGACCTGGCCCTCGAGCCGGGGGTCGGCGAACCACCAGTACTCCCGCCAGTTCTGCCTGTCGTCGTGCCCGGCCGAGGCGTGCCCGTGCTCGTCCCCGGCGAGTAGGTCCAGGGCCGGCACCGTGCTGTCGTGGTTGCGCCCGACGAACGCCCCGTCGTCACTGACCACGTCGTACCGCAGCAGCGACGGATGCAGCGAGACCCGCGAGGACAGCGTCCGCTCGTCGTCCAGCGGCAGCGGCACCACCACCGGCTCGACGCCGAACGGCGGCAGCAGCGGATCGGTGGCGTCGGCCAGGTCGTTGATCAGCGTGACCCGGATCCACTCACCCGGCCGGGCCCTCAGAACCAGGGGCTCCTGGGTACGCGAGACTCCGTACGCCACGCGGCGCAGCCGATCGTCGTCATCGCGCTCCTCGACGAAGCCGTCGGCGGGGGAGAAGATCAACCCCCAGGGATCGGTCAGCGTACGGCCGTCGTAGAAGATCTCGCGCCGCCGGGCACTGACCACATAGTCCCGATCGGGCCGGGCCGGCCGTGGCGGCAGCGGCGCGGGGTCGAGGCCCGGCCGCCCGGGCAGGGGAGGCAGTTCCAGCAACGCCGAAGGGCTCGGCAATTGTGAACGGACGAGACCCCAGCATCCGAGCCACAGATCGTCCATGGCGGCGAAGTGCCACAGGTGATCACCCAGGCCGTACGCGTCCAGATCCAGCGTGAACGCCTCCGAGATGCCGATCGTCTGCTGGTTGACCAGGGCAGAACGGTCGTTCTTCCACTCGCGCGGCCAGCGCAGCCCGTGCGTCACGAAGCTGTGCTGCTCCTCGTGCGAGCCCTGGATGAGCCGGATCCGCAGCCGGTCGCCCGGATAGGTCCGAATGATCTCGGTTTCCGGGTCGCCCTTCTCCGGAGATGTGGAAGCGAACCACTGCGACGGGTCGTCACCCCGGAACGTCAACGGCGAACACCGGTAGTTGACCGCCATGACACCGGGGTCGTCGTCCCCGCCGAGCTCGCCCGGCGGATTCAACGGCGCCCCGGACGCGTCGACCAGCGGCACGAAGTCGCCGACCGCGATGCCGGCCTCGCGATAGGCGGGAAGCCCGGACGACAGCGGCGGCAGCACCACGGCCTGCGGCCCCGACCACGCGAGCGTCTCCTGATCGGGGAGCAGCCACCGCGACCCGAACGGCTCGGCGATCAGCGCCGCGAACAGCCCGTGTTTCTGCCGGTAGTTGGCCAGCAGGTGGTCGTGGAAGAAGCACGGCCCGAACTCCTCGTCCACCACCCACCGGTGCAGGCCCACGTTGACCGGCAACTCGTCCGGCCCGGAGGCGACCGTGTCGACGGCGGACAGGCAGGACGCGCCGGACAGGTAGTTGAACCCGGTCGACGACCCGTCCGCGACGAGCACGTCGAATTTCACCAGGTGTACGTGCAGCCCGCACTCGGCCGGCGGTACGGGCAGGTCGAATCCGTCGGCGGGCGCGCTGTCCAGGTTGTTGAACATCCGCCACTCGACGATGTCGCCGTGGTTCGCCCGTGGGAAGAACGGCTCGATCCGGTCGGCGGGCGGGTCGAACCCGACGCCGTCCACGGTCACCCGCCGGATCTGGTAGTGGTGCCCGCGCGGATCGGTCCAGCCCCGCGAGTTGTAGACCACCGGGTCGGCGTCCACCACCACGTCGTAGCTGATCACCCGCGGCGCCGGCTGGCCGGCCGCCGCGTTCCACTCGGCCGCGTCCCCGTCGAGGTCCACGAAGACCGCCCCGGGCCGGGGGTCGGCCACCACGCCGGGGGGAAAGGCGCCCGCCTCGAGCTCGGAGTGCGGCGGCATCCCGAGCAGCCGTCGCCGCCCGACGGCCAGCGAAGGGATCACGGCCGGCGGCGGGGGAGACTTCTGCGGGAACGCGGCGTCCATGAACCACGGAAAACCGGGGAGCTCCGGGGTACGGGGAAGAGGCGCCCGCCCCGGCAACGGCTCCAGCGGATGCACCGGCGTCCCGTCCGGGTAGGCCGGCACGCTCCCGTCGACCAGCCGGTCGAAGCTGCGCCAGAGCCCCCACATCCCGTGGTGGAAGTGCGGGTAGAGGTGGCAGTGCCAGATCACGTCGCCGGGCGCCTTCTGCCGGCTGCCCGACCCGTACAGCGGATCCAGCGTGATCCCGGTCTGCGGTCCGATCGTGATCGAGTCGACCAGCTGCGAGTCCGGGTCGGCCGCGATCTGCCGCCACTGATGCACGTGCAGGTGGTAGACGTGGGTCTCCTTGACCCCGGCGTGCAGGACGCGCACCCGGGCCGGGTCGCCCTTGTAGGCCCGGAAGATCGGCGTCACCGGGTCGCCGAAGAGCCACGAGCTGTGGTGCTGCTCCTCGCCGGCCACCCGCTCGAGGAACTCGCCGTCGCTGTTCCGGGCGACCAGGAACACCTCGGTCAGGTCGTCGTCGATGACCATCGTCATGGCGTGCTGGTCGATCTGGCCGGGCGGCGGCAGCGGCCGGTCGGCGGACTGTTCGACGAGCCGGCGCATCCGGTGCGGCAGCCGGTTCGGCATCGGCTCGGCCCGCAGCGACAGCGGCATCACGTCGTGCTCGCCGGCGACGTGCAGCCCGCTGTGCACCGACGGCTCGTCGTGCATGAACACGGTGAACTCGCGGTGGCTGTGCGCGGTGCCACTGTGGAAGTCCACGAACGGCACGTCGGGGCGGTCGTCCGGGACGATGATGTCCACGTACGCGCCGTCCGCGAACGCCGTGCCGGTGAGGTTCTCGCCGGTCTCCGGGTCGCGCCAGGTCGCGCCGGCCGGCTCGACCAGGAACGCGCCGAACAGGCCGTGGCTGTTGGTGCCGCGCTCGTCGCCCCGGACGTCGCCGAGGTCATTGATCACGTACGCGCCCTCGTGCGTGGCCGTCCAGTGGTAGGTGTGGCGCCCTTGGAACGGCACCAGCGACGAGATGTTGCGCCCCACCTCGGCGCCGTCGTCGATCTGGATGTCGTTGAGCACGTCGCCCTGCACGTGCAGGCCGACCTGACGGTCACGGATCTGGTTCTCGAAGCGCACCTCGACGCTCTGCCCGAGCGAAGCCCGCAAGACCAGCGGCCGGGCCAGGGGGAGCGGTCGCAGCGGGTTGAACCGGTCGTAGGCCGGCGTGTCCGCGCCCAGACCGGTCACGTCCGTTCTGTGATCGTTGAGGATCAGCCGCCGCACCCGGGCGGGGGAGAGGCCGGTGTCACGAGCCAGCGCCCGCAGCGTGGTCTCGTCGTCCACCTCGAGCTTGGCCAGCCGCTCGGCGATCGCGGCCCGCGCGGCCGACAATGCGTCGGAATAGAGAACAACCCAGGCCGCCCGGGTCGCGGCGTCCGGTGGCAGGGTTCGCACGGCGCCGTCGGTGAGCAGGTCGAGCGCGGCGAGGAGTTCGTCCACAGTGGCCCGCAGGTTCTGCTCGCGCGCCGAGAGCGGGGAAGAACGTTCGTTCTCGCTCTCGAGGCCGGTCTCGACCGGCGCCGTCACGCCATAGTCGAGCAGCGGATCACCGGGCTCGAGCTTGGCCCGCATCAGCTCATAGCGCCGTAATCCGTCGACCACGAGCTGCGTCCACTGGGCGCGCTCGTGGGTGCGGGGCAGGAACTGGTCGTCGTCCTCCCAGCGCGCCCGCGCGAAGTCGAGCAGCGGCTGGTAGGCGCGCAGCACGAAGAGAAGGCCGCTGGGGTCGTGGTCGCCGTCGATCGTGTAGACGACCGGAAACTCGCACGCGACCACGTCGTAGGTGAGGTCAGCCATCAGGGAAGGCTCCTAGGTGAAGAGGGCGTCCACGCCGAGCAGCAGCGAGACGCCGAGGATGAGGGCGGCCGCGCCCACCGGGCGGACCAGGGCGCGGCCCCACCGGGTGAGTCGTTCGGCGGCCATCAGAAGAGTGAGTACGGCCATCGCCCCGAGGCCGGCCGCGCCGGTGAGCAGCCCGACCGCCATCAGCGCCCAGCAGCAGCCGATGCACGACGCCGCGTAGACGACCGCGATCGCCGCGCTGCCTCTCAGGGGTTCGCCACGCCAGTGGGTCATGGCGATCCCGCGCGGCGTCCGGCAGGCGGTCAGGCAGGCGTCCTTCCACGGCGTGAACTGCCACGCCCCGGCCAGCACCAGCCCCGCCCCGAGCAGCGTCTGCTCATGCGGCAGCCGGAAGACGAGGGCGCCGAGCAGGTCGGTGCCGGCCGTGAGGACGATCCCGGTCACACCCCAGGCCGCGACAAAGATCAAGATCGCGATCCCGGTGTACGCCGCGGAGGACGTGAGCCCGAGGACGACGCGGAACAGCGGCAACGCCGGCGGCAGCATCATCGCCACCACCATGATCAGCCAGCCGCCGAGCGACGTGTGCCCGTGGTGATGGCCGCCGGGCTGACCGAGCGTCATCGCCACCCAGGCCACCACGCCCAGAGTGACGACGACACCGGTCACCCGATCCCAGCGTGGTGCGTATAGGTGCGCAGAGCTGCTCTGCGCACCTATAGGCAACAGTGGACGGGTCATCGCCGTGAACGGGGCGGGAGCGGGTCCGCGTACCGGAACCGCCCTCGCATCGCGGAGCGCCCGGCCACGTCCAGATACCCGCCCGCGAGCGCCGGCACCCGCACGGCCAGCCGCTCGGTGCGGTGCGCCGCGACCCCGTCGTCGCCGGCCACGCTGAGCTCCCGGTCCAGGGCGGTGTGCCGCAGGGTGAGCGGCTCGTCCTCGTCGAGCAGCACGTGCGGGGCGCCGGTCGCCTCGATCGGTCCGGCCCCGGGCACGCCGACCACCAGGTGCCAGCCGGCCTCGTCCGCGGTCATCTCGATCGGCGCCGCCAGCCGCTGCACGACCACCCCGCTGACCGCGGCCAGCTCGCCCAGCGGACCGGCCAGCTCCCCGGCGAACGCCGCGCCGAGCAGCTCGAACTGCCGGTCGTCGGCGTTCTCGTCGATGAAGATCGCGGTCGCCGTGGCGCCGGCCCGCCGCTCGCCGGCGTGGGTGGAGACGCTGACCACGGTGAGCTTGCCGACGTCCACGCCGTCGATGGCCGAGCCCTCGTCCAGCCGCCAGGCGAACAGCCCGGTGCAGTGGTCCTCCTCGGGCGCGTCGTCCAGCCAGCACGGGCAGACCAGGGTGCAGTCGCAGGCCTCGGTGAAGACGCCGGTCAGGAGATATCCCATCGTCGTGCCCCTCTCAGCGCCGGACGGTGACGGTCGTGGTGGCCGAGCCACCGCGGCTGGACGTGATCGCGATCGTGGCGCCGTTGGCCGGGATGATGTCCGTCTCGCCGGGGATGACCGTGCGCCGGACGTCCCAGCCGAGCGTGGCGTCCACCGCCGCGGTGCCGATCTCGACGCCGCCGAGGCTGACCGTGACCCGGTCGGGCAGCGGCCCGGTCGCGGTGCCGTCGACCCGCCAGCGTCCCGAGTCGGTGCGGAACTCGGCCCGGCCCACGGTGAGCGTGTCCACCGTCGGGGTCGGCGCGGTCACCACGATCACGACCGTGTCGGTCTCGGTGCCGTTCACCGTGACGGCGAACTCCAGCGAGCCGGCCGCCGGGGCGGTGAACGTCGTGCGTACCGAGGTGGGGTCGGACAGGGTGACCGGCGTGCCGGCGGTCTGCGTCCAGGTGAAGCTGGTCGCCGGGCCGGTGCTGGCGCTCGCGTCCAGGGCGACCAGGTCGCCGGTGACCACCGCGCGGTTGGGGCCGGCGTCCGCGGCGAGCGGGTCGGCCTCGGCGGCGGGGCCGGCGACGAGCACGTGCCGGGTGTGCGAGCCGCCGTGCGACGAGGTGACCTCGACCGTCGCGGGTGGCGCCTCGACGAACTCGAACGACGCCTTGCCGGCGGGCAGGTCGCCGAAGCCGGTGACGGTCAGCGTGGTCGGGCCGTCCACATCGGAGGACGCGGCCTCGACGGTGAGGCGGCGGGCCGTGGTGTCGTAGTCGGCGACGAGCACGGTCACCGCGTCGACCAGCGGCACGGTGACCGTGGTGGGCGGCTGGTCGGTGGTGTTGACCAGGTCGATCGTGGCGGGTGCGGCGGCGCCGAGCTCCGCGCGTACGTGATAGAGCGGGCCGGCGTCCCGCAGCGTGGCCCCAGCGGCCCGCAGCGTCTGATCCGGCTCGGAGACCGCGAAGACGTCCGCCACCATCGAGCCGGAGGTCCGCGTGTAGACCGCGCGGGTGACCTCGGCGCCGGCCACCGTGGCCAGCCGCCCCTGCAGCGAGAACAGGTTCGTGGAGACCTCGTCGACGGCCGGCCCGCCCGCGCCCGGACCCTGGATCCGCACGAAGTTGGTGCCGAACGGGCTGCCGGTGATCGTGTGGTCGACGCCGCCGATGCCGAGGTAGCCGTCCGGGGCGTCGGCGTCCCAGCTCAGGAACGGTGCGACCTCGCCGTCCCGCACCACGTCGTCGAACCGGAGCGCGGCGGCGCCGATGTCCTCGGTGACGAAGACCCGCCCGTTCTCGTCGGCGATCAACGGATCGGTCTCGCCGTACGGGTGGGTGAAGACGTACGCCGCGCCGGGGACGCCGTTGTCGATGCGGACCCGGATGCGCGCGAACACCTGCTGCTGACCGTCCTGCGGGACCTCCAGCGCGAACGCCGCCTCCAGGGCCAGGACCACCCGCGCGCGACCGGGCCGGGGCCCGCCGCCGATCGGCAGCTCGGCCTCGGCCAGGAAGTAGAAGGCCTCGTCCGGGAAGTTCCCGGGAAAGCTCACCGGCGCGGCCGGGTCGGGCAGTTCGCCGATGGCCGGGGTGTTCGGGTCGGCCGGGTCGAAGGCCAGTTCGAGCCGGACCCCGTTCGCGTCCTTGTACCAGCGTGGGAAGCCGTTGTCCGGATTTATCGGACCACGGACGGCCAGCCGGTCGTTGTTGCGAATCATGCGGTGTTCCCCTCCCGTGGGCATGAAACGTCGTACGGGTAGGGAGGGGAACGACCCCGTGCAAATACGAGACGTGCAGTGTCAGATCACGGACTGTGATGATGGTCGTCGATGAGATCGAGCAGTCCGGCCACGTCCATGACCCGATGGACGACGCCGGTGGCGCCGACGATCCGGAACGGTTTGCCGGCCTCCCGGGCGGCGTTGACCCCGACAATGACGGCCCCGAGGGCCTCGGAGTCGATGAACGTCGTGTCCGTGAGGTCCAGGACCACCTGGTCGGTGGCCGGGTCTCCCGCTACGTTCAGTAGCGCGCGCGTCAACTCGTCCCGGGCGGCCAGATCGAACTCGCCGGCGAGCGCGAGCACCGGCGGATCTGCACTGAGAGTGTATGGATCTTCCACGGGACATTTGTAACAGGACAACTATCGAATCAACCTCCCGGTACCGGTTCCGGCTGCCCGAACATCCGCGTGACGCTGCCGCTTCGGGCAACCGGGTTCCGGAACCGCGGCGAGTTGTCCGGGCTCGGCCGGATTGCCGTGTTCCCCCGCTTGACGAAGAAGTCTGTCTATCGCTTGCTTGGGACCTAGTCATTGCCAGCGCGTTAATTCACGTTGACTCGAAAAGGGGACCGCATGATCACACGCCGGCGTCTCGGCCGGATCGTCACCGTCTGTGCCGCTCTCACCGGGCTGGTCCTGACCTCCGCCGCCTCGGCCGGGGCTCAGCCCGTCACGCATACTCCGTCGGCCTCGCATCCGGCCCCGGCCGGCTTCGGACCGAACGTCACCGTCTTCGACCCGAGCACGCCGGTCGGCGAGATCCAAGCCGTCCTCGACGCGACCTACGCTCAGCAGGTCGGCAACGAGATGGGTACGCAGCGGTACGCGTACTACTTCAAGCCGGGCGTCTACGGCACCGCCGACCAGCCACTGCAGATCAAGGTCGGCTACTACACCGAGATCTCCGGCCTCGGCGCCAACCCGGGCGACGTGACCATCAACGGCAAGGTCGAGGTCTACAACCGCTGCCTCACCGCGGACAACTGCCTCGCGCTGGTCAACTTCTGGCGCACCGTGTCCAACCTGACCATCAACGTGAACGCCAAGGGCCAGGACGGCTGCCGCTCGTCGGCCAACTTCTGGGCCGTGTCGCAGGCCGTCTCGATGCGCCGGGTCCAGGTCACCGGGGGCAACCTGTCGCTGATGGACTACTGCACGGCCGGGCCGCAGTACGCCTCCGGCGGCTTCATCGCCGACTCCAAGCTGCCGGACGTCACCAACGGCTCGCAGCAGCAGTGGCTGACCCGCAACAGCCAGGTCGCCGGCTGGTCGAACGGCGTGTGGAACCAGGTCTTCGCCGGGGTCGAGGGCGCGCCGTCCGAGGCGGGCTTCCCCGCCCCGCCGTACACCACCCTGGAGAAGACGCCGGTCAGCCGGGAGAAGCCGTACCTGTTCGTGGATGCTCGGGGAAGCTACGCCGTCCGCGTCCCCGCGGTCCAGCGCAACACCAGCGGCATCTCCTGGTCCGCCGATGTCGGTCGTGGCCGCACCATCCCGTTGAGCGACTTCTACGTCGCGAAGCCGGGCGACGCCGTCGCGAAGATCAACTCGATGCTGGCCCGGGGCAAGAACCTCCTGCTGACCCCCGGGGTGTACGACATCCCGCGCAGCATCGAGATCAAACGCCCCGGCACCGTGGTGCTCGGCCAGGGACACGCCACGCTCACCGCCGTCAACGGCTCGACGCCGCTGAAGATCGCCGACGTACCCGGCGTGGTCGTCGCCGGTGTCACCGTCGACGCCGGGCTGACGAAGTCCAAGGTGCTCGTCCAGGTCGGCCGCCCCGGTCAGGACGCGTGGGGACGCAACTCCGACCCCACCACCCTGAGCGACCTGTACTTCCGGGTCGGCGGGCCGCACATCGGCAAGACTGCCACGGCCCTCGAGGTCAACGCCGACGACGTGCTGATCGACCACACCTGGGTGTGGCGGGCCGACCACGGCGTCGAGGGCTTCAGCGGCGACACCGAGCGCTGGCGGACCAACATCGGCACCACCGGCGTGATCGTCAACGGTGACCGGGTGACCGCCACCGGCCTGTTCGTCGAGCACTTCCAGAAGTACAACACCGTCTGGAACGGCAACAACGGCACCACCGTGCTCTACCAGAACGAGCTGCCGTACGACCCGCCGACGCAGCGGGACTGGATGAACGGCAAGGTCGAGGGCTACGCCGGCTACAAGGTCGGTGACCAGGTCCGCAACCACCACCTCTACGGCGCCGGCGTGTACGTCTTCAACCAGAACAACCCGGCCATCCACACCGAGAACGGCTTCGAGGTCCCGAACCGCCCGGGCGTCAAGCTGCACCACATCATGACCGTCAACCTCAGCGCCGGCGTCATCGACCACGTGGTCAACGGCGTAGGCGAGGCGGCCGACACGACCAAGGTCGGCCAGCCGGTCTACCTGCCGGATTACCCCCTGTCCTGACACCCTGTCCCCAGGAACAGGGGGCCCGGAGCCGCTTGGCTCCGGGCCCCCTGTCACATCCGCGCCGCCGGCGGTGCTTAGAGGGATGTGGAGCAGGATGTGATGGTGGCGGGCGTACGGCCCGACCTGGAGCAGGTGTTCCGGTCGGCCTATCCGCGCGTGGTCGCGGTCGCCGCCCGGGTGCTGGGCTCGCGGTACGAGGCCGAGGACGTCGCCCAGGAGGTGTTCCTGACCTTCGGGCGCTCGTCGGTGCCGGCCGCCGAGGCCGCCGGCTGGCTCTCGGTCGCCGCCGCGCACACCGCGCTCAACCACCTCCGCACCGGCCGCCGCCGCGCCTCCCGCGAGGCGATCTCCGGCACCGCGGAGGTCGCGCCCGACATCGCCGACGCGGTGGTCACCCTCGAAGAACGCCGACGGGTACGCGCGGCGCTCGCGACGCTGCCCCGCAAACAGGCCGTCGCCCTCGTGCTGCGACACAGCGGTCTCTCGTACGCCGAAGTCGCGGCCGCCCTCGATCTCTCACCGGGCAGCGTCGGCACCACCGTGCGCCGCGCCGAGTCCGCCCTACGCAAGGAGTTGAACCGTCATGCGCCATCCGACTGACGGCACGTTGCGCCGCCTCCTGGACGAGCCGGCCGGGGTGGCCGCCGCCGACCGCGCCCATGTCGCGGACTGCCGGACCTGCCTGTCCGCGCTGGCCGCGGCCCGTGAGGACGCGCTTCTGGTGGGTACGGCCCTGCAGACCTCCGCCTCCTCCGCTTCTTCGGCCTCCTCCGCTTCCTCGGACGTCGATGCCGGCTGGAGCCGGCTGTCCGATGCCCTCGCGGAGGAGGCCGGCGCCAAGGTGTTGCCTGTACGCGCTCAGAGCAACGGGGTGTTGCCTGTACGCGCTCAGAGCGTCGGGGTGTTGCCTATACGCGCTCAGAGCAAAGGGCGCGCGGAGCGGTGGCGGGCGGCGTTGCGGAGTCCGGTCATCGCGGTCGTCGGGGTGGCCGCGATCGTCACCGGGGCGAGCGCGGCGGCCGCCGGTGACTGGTTCCCGATCTTCCGGGCCGAGCGGGTCGCGCCGATCACCGTCGACCCGGCCGACCTGGGGAAACTGCCCGAGCTGGACGCGTACGGGGACGTCCGGTTCATCGAGCCGGCCGACGTCCGGAAGGTGCCGAACGCGGCGGCCGCGCGCGCGGCGACCGGGCTGACCGCTCCCCGGGTCGGTGAGCTGCCGCGCGGCGTGGTCGGTGAGCCGGGCTTCCTTGTGGTGAACCAGGTCAGCGCACAGTTCACGTTCGACGCCAGGAAAGCTGCCGCGGCGGCGGGGGGCACGGCACATCCGGCGCCGCCCGCGGGGCTGGACGGCAGCGAGTTCCGGATGACCGCCGGGCCGGGGCTGGCCCAGGTCTGGAACGAGGCGCGGGGTGTGCCCGCCCTGGTCGTCGCGCGGGTGGTGGCGCCGAAGGCGTACTCGACGGGGGTGCCTTTCGAAACCGCGCGGGACTATCTGTTGTCGCTGCCGGGGCTGCCGGCGACCGTGGCCAAGCAGTTGCGGGCGTTCACCGGGGACGGGACGACGCTGCCGATGATCGTGAACTCGGACGAGGAGGCGACCGCGTCCACCGACGTGCACGGTGTCCCGGCGACGCTGCTGACCGACCGGGGGAACGCGATGAACGGCGTGGTCTGGATCGAGGACGGGGTGATCAACGCGGTCGGTGGGTCGATCGGCGCCGACGAGGTCCTGTCGGTCGCCCGGGGACTGCGATGACCGGGTCCCTGGAGGCGGCGGCCCAGCTGGTCGCCGAGCTTCCGCCGGCGGCCGCGGTGTGGTGCTCGGGACTGCGGAAGCGGTACCGGAGGCAGATCGCCGTGGACGACGTGTCGTTCAGCGTGGACCGGGGCGAGGTGGTCGGGCTGCTCGGTCCGAACGGGGCCGGCAAGACCACCTGCATCAAGATGCTGCTCGGGCTGGTCCGGCCGGACGCCGGCGAGGTGCTGCTGCTCGGCCGGCCGGCGACCGAGCCGGCCGCCCGGACCCGGGTCGGCTACCTGCCCGAGCTGTTCCGCTACCAGCCCTGGCTGACCGCGGCCGAGGTGCTCGACCTGCACGTCAAGCTGTCCGGCGTCGCGGTGCCGGCGGGGGAGCGGCGGGAGACGCTGGGACTGGTCGGGCTGGCCGACCGGGCCGACGACCGGGTCGGCGCCTTCTCCAAGGGCATGCAGCAGCGGCTCGGGCTGGCCGTCGCGCTGGTCGCCCGGCCCGAGCTGGTGGTGCTCGACGAGCCGACCAGCGCGCTCGATCCGCTCGGCCGGGCCGACGTGCGCGACCTGCTGCTCGCCCTCCGGCAGCGGGACGTGGCGGTGCTGCTCAACTCGCACCTGATCGGCGAGGTGGAGCGGGTCTGCGACCGGGTGGTGATCCTCGACCGGGGCAAGGTCGCGGCGGCCGGCACGCTGGCCGAGCTGCTGGGCCGCACCGAGATCCGGCTGCGGCTCGCCTCCGTCCCGGACGCGGCCGAGGCCCGGATGGCGGCACTCGGGCCCGTGACGCGCGACGGCGACGCCTTCACGGTCGACGCCTCGCTCGAAGCCATTCCCGATCTGGTGGCCGACCTGGTCGGGCTCGGCGTGCGGGTGCACGCGGTCGAGCCGGGGCGGATCAGTCTCGAGGAGCGGCTGCTCGACATTCTCCGGGGGGATCAGGAATGACGCTGTCGACCGTACCCGTCATCGCGGGTCTGACCTTGAAAGAGGCCGCCCGGCGGAAGGTGCTGCGTTCGCTGGCCGTGCTGACCGTGGTGCTGCTGGCGTTGAGCGCGTGGGGGTTCTGGCGGCTCAGCCTCGAATTCGGGACGCTGACCAGCGGTGAGGCCAAGCTGGCGGCGTCGCAGGTGCTGAACCTGGTGATGTTCGGGCTGAGCCTGATCGCCGCGCTGGGCACCGCGTTCCTGGCCGGGCCGACCGTCTCCGGCGAGATCGAGTCCGGCGTGGCGCTGGCCATCATGACCCGGCCGGTACGCCGCTCGTCCGTGCTGGCCGGCAAGTGGCTGGGGCTGGTCGCCTTCGGCAGCGGCTACATCGTGATCACCGGCCTGGCCCAGTTCGTGATCGTGAAGGCGACGCTGGACTACTGGCCGCCGCACCCGATCACCGGCCTGCTGATGCTGGCCGGCCAGACCACCGTCCTGCTGACCCTGGGCCTGCTGCTGTCCACGGTGATCTCCCCGATGGCGTCCGGCATCGTGTCGGTGGGCCTGTTCGGCGCCACCTGGATCGCCGGGGTGGTCGGCCAGGTCGGCGACGAACTGGGCAACGCCGGCATGGCCCAGGTGGGCACGGTGTCCCGCATGATCCTGCCGACCGACGGCCTGTGGCGCGGCGCGATGAACGCCTTCCAGGACCCCGGCGCGGTGCAGTTCGCGGCCAGCTTCGGCGCGTCACCGTTCCTCAGCATGGTGCCCACGCCCCCGGCCTACGTCGGCTGGGCGGTGATCTGGGGCGCGCTGATCCTGGGGCTGGCGGCCCTCTCGTTCCAGCGCCGGGACCTATGATCGTCGCTCGTGGCCCACGAGATCTTCCGTATGCTCCCGTTCCCGTTCCCCGACCACCGTTTCCCACCCGAGCTGGGCGCCGTGGTGCAGCGAACCGTGCATGAGGGCAAACTGCCCGCCCTGAGCGTGATCCACAGCGCCGACAACTCCTGGATCGTCCTCGACGGCGTCAACGACCCCAACGTCGAGGGCGCCGTCCTGGTCGACGCCATGGTCCACCTGGTCGAGGCCGACCCGACCCTGGCCGACATGGCCCGCCTCGACGCCGGCAACCGCGCCGACCGCGACGAGGTCGGCGGCAAGTGGCAGGTCTTCCGCGACGCGCCGCTCCCGTAGGCCGCACGTCCACCGCCGCGTTCCAGATCCCGGCCAGAAGTCAATCCCTGCCCTCGACTCAGCAGATCCGCGCCTGCCCGGAGCCAGCACGACGCCCATGCCAGGTGGCAGCGCCAGATAGCTCAGGAATCTGGTCCCCGGCGTGCTCGACGTGAGTTGGGCTGAAGAAGCCGTCGTCCTCTCGCGGGATCGCATCGCGGCAGAAGAGGATGCCGGCGGCACATCGGCTCGCTCATGCGCTCTGCCGCTGGCTACGGTTCGGTGATGATTGTGTGGGTGGCGTCGTTTCCTCGTTCCGGCAACACCTTCCTGCGGATCGTCCTCCACAGGCTGTATGGCGTCAGAACCTCGACTGTCTATGACGTTGACGGTGTTGCCGAGCGCCTCGGGAAGGATTTGATCGGGTTCACCGATCGACCAGGAAGCCTTTCTGAGATGCGGGCGACCGACGAGCTGCATTTCGTCAAGACCCACCGGCAGCGTGATGCCGACGTCGACGAGGACGATCGGGCGATCTGCCTGGTGCGAGACGGCCGTGACGCCTTGGTCTCGTGGGCCCGCCAAGCGAGCGAGGAAGACCCGAACATCTACCGGGCCGAACTGCGGTCGAAGATTCTGCGAGTGAGCGCGGTCGGAACCGGAAGTTGGGGAACCAACGTTCTCAGCTGGCTGCGACCGTCGGCGCCGCATCGTGTCGTCCTGCGATACGAGGACCTGATTCGTGACCCGCATGCGGCGGTCGCTCCGATCATCGCCACGGTGGCCCCCGCGCTTGGTCTGCGGTCGGGGGCTGCCATTCCCTCTCTCGACGAGCTGAGGGGGCATGACGACCTGTTCTTCCGCCGAGGTCGCACCGGCAGCCATCAGGATGAGCTGCCCATCGAGTTGCACCAGCTGTTCTGGTCACGGGTCGACAACCAAACGGCGATGGACCTACTCGGCTACCCCAAGCCCGACGACGATGAAGCCTGGAAGCTCTGACCTGCGCGCGGATCGCGGCAGATCAGTACACCAGAATCTTGCGCTACGAAAGCCGCCGCCCGGACCTTCCGAGGACGAAGGGCGGGCGGTCCAGATGAGACCTGGTCCGAGCGGCTGGCACCAATGTGCCGACAACGGCCCATGGCATGCGTACCAGCGAAATGTTTGCCTGTCGGCCGGACTGCGGCCGCCGTCGGGCAGTTGCGCGAGGTGATCCGGCGGCGCGCCGAATCACCTCGCCACGGACGCGATCGTCAGCGGTTGACGAACTTCCATGTGATGCCGTTGATGACGCCCTGGTCGGTGTTGGCGAAGCGCTGAAACACCGGCTTGCTCAGGTCGAGGTGGGTCGAGTCGCAGGACGGGCACTTGTCCCGCACCGGAACCGTGACGGTGACGCCGTTGTACGTCACCTCGACGTTGTAGTTGCACACCGGGTCGTTGTTCGGGTTCGCTGTCGTCCACCAGGTGTACGAGACCGCGACGAGGTAGTCGGTCGCGGCGTTGATCTGCGTGCCGCAGGCCCCGTACCCGGCGTCGTCGTAGTAGGTCGCCTTGCCGGTGAAGGTCTGCCCGACCGGGATGGCGGCGTTGGCGGGGTTGCCGGTGAGCAGCACCAGGATCGCTGCGACGGCACCGACGACCAGACTGCGGCGCTTCATGTCCATTCGCTCCTTCAACATCAGGCGGTGCCGGGCGCGTAGTAGGTGATGGTGAAGCCGGTGCAGTTGGCGCACTGCCGGATCACCTGGTTGCCGGGGACGGAGTCGGCCTTCGACCACGAGTACGCGTACGGGCAGTGGCTGCCGAGCGCGTTGCTGTACGCGGTCTGCGCGTCGCGGTTCGGGTTGGTGCACAGCATGCGGGTGCTCGTGCCGGGGTAGTTGGTGACGTTCGCCGCCGGGCAGTACGGCAGCAGGTCGGTCGTGCAGCCCATCACCTGGCAGCTGCCGCCACCCGCCGGTGGCGCGGGCGCGTTGTTCGGCGCGATGGTCAGCGGCAGGGAGAAGGCGTTGACGTAGCTGACGTTGTACCAGGGGGCGAGCGAGTCGGCGGTGTCGAAGTTGAACTCCGCGAGGCCGGCCGGCTGTTCACCGACCGCACAGTGGTCGGCGTACACGCCGCAGTCGCCGACGAGGCAGTGGAAGGTGCTGCCGGACGTGCCGGAACAATACTGCCGCGCGACGAACTTGCCACGCCAGTGGTTCGGGAAGCTGTTCTCCGGGATGGTGACGGTCGCCGACTGCCCGTTGGCGAGAGTGGGCAGGCTGGTGAAGTTCACCGACTGGTCGGCGTTGACCTGGCTGCCGAGCCAAATGGTCTGACCCGACCGGTTCACGAACGTCACCGTGTGCGCGGCGGCGGCCGTGACGGAGGCGACGGCATGTGCGGGGTCCGCCGCCATGGCCAGCAGCAGCAACGCTGCCAACGTTGTCATCGTTCGCTTCATGGTTCTCCTCTCCGGCCCAAGATTCGGAGAGAGCGCTCTCTAGGCCAGCATTCTAAACCCATTGAGAGGCATTTATATAGATGTACGTCCATGGCAGTGCTCAGCTCAGCTGCCGGACGGCGCCGGCCACCTTCCGCACGCCCGAACGGGCGGGACTTGTCGCGCTTCCAGCCGGAGCGCTGCGTGAACAGCTGCGCCGCGTCGGCGCCCACTAGTCGCGGGCGCGCTGGGTGACGGCTACGCAGGACAGCACCAGGAGGGCGGCGGCGATGGCGGCGGGGGTGACCGGCTCGCCGAGCAGCAGGGCCGACCACGCCAGGGTGAGGACGGGCTGGATCAGCTGGAGCTGGCCGACCTTGGCGATGCCGCCCCGGGCCAGGCCGGCGTACCAGGCGAAGAAGGCCAGGAACATCGACACCACGGTCAGGTAGGCGAAGCCTGACCAGGCGGCGGCGCCGGCGTGGGGTGGGCGCAGCCACGCGGAGACGAGTGTCGCGGGGACGGTGGCCGGCAGCGCGATGATCAGAGCCCAGCCGATGGTGCGGGCGCCGCCCAGGTCGCGGGCCAGCGCGCCGCCCTCGGCGTACCCGAGCCCGCAGAGGATGACCGCGCACAGCAGGAAGAGGTCGGCGGCGCCCGGGCCACCGCGGACCTGGCCGCTCAGCGTCAGGAACGCGACCACCGCGGCCAGGCCGCCGAGCGCGGCCACCCAGAACCTCGGCCGTGGCCGCTCGCCGGCCCGCAGCACGGCGAACACGGCCGTCATCGCGGGCAGCACGGTGATCACCACGGCGCCGTGGGCCGACGTCTGCGTGGTCAGGGCCAGCGACGTGAACAGTGGGAACCCGACGACCACCCCGAGCGCGACGATGGTCAGGCGCCGCCATTGGCTGCGGGTGGGGCGGGGCGCGGCCACGATGGTCAGGTACGCCCAGGCGAGTAACGCCGCGCCCACAGCGCGGCCGAACGCCACGAACCACGGGTCGAGATCGTGCACGGCGACGCGGGTGGCGGGGAGGGACAGGCTGAACGCGAGCACGCCGATCGCGCCGGGTGTTATCGACTTCCGCGCGATAGCGCTACTCTGTGCCGTCATGGAGAACGGTAACGCAGCCGCCCGCGTTATCCAAGATCTGCGCGCCCGGGCGCTGGCGTCGCCGGCCGGCGCCCGGCTGCCGTCGGTGCGCGAGCTGACCGTGCGACACCAGGCGTCGCCGGTCACCGTGGCCGCGGCCGTCCGGCAACTCGTGGCGCAGGGCCTGGTCTCGGCCCGGCCGGGGCGTGGGCTCTACGTCGCCGAGACGTCGCCGGCCGCCGCGGCGCCCGATCTGTCCTGGCAGACCGTCACCCTGGGCGCGGGCCGCGCCGACGAGAACGCGCTCCAGGCGTTACTGGCCCTGCCGCCGGCCGGCGCCATCCCGCTCTCCGGCGGCTACCTCGACGAAGAATTGCAGCCGCTCGCCGCGCTGGGCGCCGCCCTGGCCCGGGCCGCCCGCCAGCCCGCGGCGTGGCAGCGTGGTCCCGCCGCCGGCCGGGCCGACCTGCGGGCCTGGTTCGCCCGGGAGGTCGGCGGCGGGCTGCACGCCGACGACATGGTGCTCGCCCCGGGTGGCCAGGCCGCCCTGTCGTCCGCCTTCCGCGCCCTGGCCTCGCCGGGGGACACGCTGCTGGTCGAGTCGCCCACCTACGTCGGCGCGCTGGCGGCGGCCCGGTCGACCGGCCTGCGCGTGGTGCCGGTGCCGGCCGACGCCGACGGGGTGCGGCCCGATCAGCTCGGCGCCGCTCTCGCCCGTACCCAGGCCAGGCTCTTCTACTGCCAGCCCCTGCACGCCAACCCGACCGGCGCGACGCTGTCGGCCGGCCGCCGGGCCGCGGTCCAGGCGGCGGTACGCGAGGCCGGCGCGTTCCTGATCGAGGACGACTACGCCCGCGACCTGACCATCGACGGCGAGGCGCCGCCACCGCTCGCCGCGTCGGACCCGGACGGCCACGTGGTGTACGTACGCTCGCTGACCAAGACCACCGCGCCGAGCCTGCGCATCGCTGCGATCGGCGCGCGCGGACCGGCCGCCCTGCGCCTGCGCAACGCCCGCCTCCTGGACGACCTGTTCGTGGCCGGCCCGCTGCAACAGGCGGCGCTCGAGCTGGTGACCAGCCCGGGCTGGGAACGGCATCGCCGGGCCTTGCGCACCGCCCTGCGTACACGTCGCGACGCCCTGCGCACGGCCCTCAACCGCCACCTGCCGTCACTGGCGCCGATGACCGTCCCGCGCGGCGGCCTGCACCTGTGGATGCGCCTGCCCGACCACACCGACGACACCGCCGTGGCCGCGGCGGCCGCCACCGGGGGCGTGGTCGTCTTCCCCGGCCGGCCCTGGTACGCGGCCGAGCCGCCCGCCCCGCACCTGCGCCTGACCTATGCGGCGGCCGCACCCTCCCAGATGGACGAGGCAGTCCGCCGCCTCTCCGGCGTGGTGCTCCAGGCGCCGGGGGCATGATGGTGGTGATCATGCCTCTGGAGGGAGCGTTTCATGCCGCTGTGGGATCTCAGCGCGGACGAGCTGGCGGGCTATGCGCCCGAGATCGCCGAGCCGGACGACTTCGACGAGTTCTGGGGCGGGACGCTGGGGGAGGCCCGGGGGTACGACCTGAGCCTGGAGCTGACAGCCGTCGACACCGGGCTGGTGCTGGTCGACGTGTACGACGTGACGTTCAGCGGGTTCGGGGGGCACCCGGTCAAGGGGTGGCTGACCCGGCCGCGCGGGCTGGACGGGCCGCTGCCGGCGGTGCTGACCTGCAACGGCTACGGGGGCGGGCGCGGGCTGGCGACCGGACATCTGGGCTGGGCCAGCGCCGGCTACGTGGAGCTGTTCCTGGACACCCGCGGGCAGGGGAGCGGCTGGGGTGACGGCGGGGACACGCCCGACCCGGTCGGCGCCGGGCCGGCACACCCGGGGTTCATGACGCGGGGCATCCTCGACCCGCGCGAGCACTACTACCGGCGGCTGTTCACCGACGCGGCCCGGGCCGTCGAGGCGCTGCGGGCGGTGGACGGCGTCGACCCGGCGCGGGTGGCGGTGGCCGGTGGCAGCCAGGGCGGGGCGATGGCGCTGGCGGTGGGCGGGCTCGTGCCGGACGTCGCCGCGGTGCTTCCCGACGTACCTTTCCTCTGCCATATCAAGCGCGGCGTCGAGATCACCGCGCGTGACCCCTACGCCGAGGTCTCCGCCTACCTGGCCGTCAACCGCGCGCACACCGAGCAGGCGTTCCACACCCTGTCGTACATCGACGCGGCCAACCACGCCAAGCGCGCGGTCGCCCGGGCCCGCTTCTCGGTGGCGCTGATGGACCAGACCTGCCCGCCCTCGACGGTCTACGCCGCCTACAACGCGTACGCCGGGCCGAAGGAGATCGACGTCTGGCCCTTCAACGACCACGAGGGCGGCGGCGGCCACCAGTGGCAGCGTCAGATCCCCTGGCTGAGCGCCCTGACCCGCTGACGTTCGGTCTCGACGTCGAAGTCCGCGGGCGGATAGCCCGGGTCGACGGCGGCCATCGCGTCCCGCAGCAGCGTGGCCACGGCCCAGTTGCGGTACCACTTGCGGTCGGCCGGCACCACGAACCACGGGTTGGCCTCGGTGCTGCACCGGGTCAGGGCCGCCTGGTACGCCTCCTGGTAGTCGTCCCAGCGGGCGCGCTCGTCGACGTCGCCCGGGTTGTACTTCCAGAACTTGGTGGGATCGTCGAGCCGGTCGAGCAGCCGCTGCCGCTGCTCCTCCGGCGAGATGTGCAGCATCACCTTGACCAGGGTCAGCCCGGCCTCGGCCTGCGCCGTCTCGAACGCGTTGATCTGCTCGTAGCGCTGCGACCACACGTCCTCGGGCACCAGGCCGTGCACCCGGACGACCAGCACGTCCTCGTACTGCGACCGGTTGAACACCCCCACGTGGCCGACCGCCGGCAGCGCCCGCTCGATCCGCCACAGGAAGTCGTGCTGCTTCTCCTCGTCGGTCGGCGGCCCGAAACTGACCGCCTCGACGCCGGTCGGATTCAGGCCCGCGAACACGCTGCGTACCGTGCCGTCCTTGCCGCCGCAGTCCATGGCCTGCAGCAGGAGCAGCACCCGCCGGTCGGTCCGCTCACTCTTCGCGCTGGCGAAGAGCTTCTCCTGGTACGCCGCGAGCTCGGTCCCGATCGACGAGACCGCCTCCCGGGCCCACGCCTTGGGGTCCTTACGCACGGCCTTGCTGTCGGGCAGTCCCGGCGTACCCCGGGGATCGACCTTGTCGAGCCGGAACGAGCCGGCCTCCACCGCGAGCAGCTCACGAAGCTGAGTCATCCTGCGGACGTTACCCCTCACCAGGCCGAACGCGCGCCGAGCCACTCGTCGGCCAGGGCCGCGGCGCGGGCGCGGATGTGGTCGTTGCCGGCCGGGGTGTTGTAGGCGGCGTACTGCGGCCACTGGAACACCAGGATGGCCAGTTCCTCGGCCAGCACCGCGCGGCCGAGCGTGGTCGCCCGGTCGAGGTTGATCGGCACCGTCACGCCGGCCGGGGTGGCCCGCACGTTCAGCAGGGCGTAGTCGGCGGACGGCCGGCCGATGCCCGCCATCTGCCAGTCGCAGAAGACCAGGGCGTCGCCGTCGACCGTGATGTTCTCGGTGTGGCAGTCGCCGTGGACGAAGGCGAGCGGCGGGCCGGCCAGGTCGGCGCGCAGCCGGCCGATGGCGGCGAAGATGTCGTCGAGCCGGGGCAGCGCCGGCGCCCAGAACGCCCGGACGGCCTTGAAGTCGAGGAAGGCCAGCGGGCCGGGGGTCTCCCAGCCCGGCCCCGAGGGCGGGGGCATGGCGTGCAGGGCGGCCAGGTCGCGCTCCAGCGCGGCCCACATCGCGGGCGTCCACCGGTCGACCGGCCGGGTCGGTCCGGCGTCTTCCAGGAGCAGCGCCACCCCGTCGCCGCCGGCGTCGAGGTGGTCGAGCAGCCGGGGCGTACGGACCGGGGCGGCCGGGGCCAGCGAACGGTAGAAGCGCAGCTCGCGGTCGGAGGTCCGGCTGATCTTCACGAAGGCCGGCGAACCGTCCACCATGGTCACGGGGTAGACGCCGGCGCCCGACCGGGATTCCAGCCGGCCGGCCGAGACCCGGGGCGCGAGCCGCCAGGCCCGCACCGCGTCGCCGATCGTGATCACGTGACGAGTCTAGAGGCGGGGCGAACCTCAGAACGTGATCACCACCTTCGCGCGGGCGTGCTCGGTCTCCAGGTAGCGGATGGCCTCCGGCACGTCCTTCAGCGGGTAGGTGCGGTCGACCACCGGGCGGATCAGCCCCTCCTCGGCCCAGTCGCGCAGCGTGTCGAGGACCGCGCGACCGCCCGGCGCCTGGAGCAGCACGATCCGGTGGGCCACGAAGCGCGCCGCGATCTGGGCCCGCACCAGCAGGCTCATCGGGCCGAGCACGCTGCCGCCCCGGGACACGCCGAACCCGCCCAGCACCAGCGTCCCGTCCGGGGTCAGCGCCCACCGCATGTCCCCGAGCGTCCGGTTGCCGACCAGGTCGAGCACGACGTCGTAGCGCGGGTGGCCCGCGGTGAAATCGGCCCGCGTGTAGTCGATCACCTCGTCGGCGCCGAGCGCCCGCACCATCTCCACGTTCCGCGTGCGGCACACCGCGGTCACCGTCGCGCCGAGCAGCTTGCCGATCTGCACGGCGAACGTTCCGACCCCGCCGGACGCGCCGTTGACCAGCAACCTCGTCCCCGGACCGACCCGGCCATGATCGCGTACGCCGACCAGCGCGGTGCACGCCGCCAGCGGCATGGCCGCCGACTGCTCGAAGGTGAGGTTGGCCGGCTTCCGGGCGACCAGCCGGGCGGGCGCCCGCACGTACTCGGCGAACCCGCCCTCGGCGGCGCCCAGGTCCCCGTACACCTCATCGCCGACGGCCAGATCGGTGACCTCCGCGCCGACCCGGGCCACGTCCCCGGCGAAGTCCCGCCCGCGAACCGGCTGCCGGGGACCGTGGAACAGCGTGTGCTCCGGCGCGAGGAGCCGGCCGACATACGGATCGCCGCGCATGGAGTGCCAGTCGGAGGCGTTGACCGAGGCCGCCGCCACCCGCACCAGCACCTCGTCGGCGCGGGGGACGGGCGGGTCGATCTCCGCGAGGCGCAGGACGTCGGGCGAGCCGTACCGATCTTGGATGATCGCCTTCACACCCCGACGCTAGGGAAGCGCGGCCCCGAGAAACATCCGGGGCCGACCCTGAGACGTACGTGAAAGGATGTGATGGGCCTGCCCGAACATCTCACCAGGAGCTTGCCAACTCAATGATCCGTGACGATCTCCACGCCGGCTGGACCGTCGTGGCCGCCGATGACTCGATCGGGCCGCTGACCGCCGAGGTGCCGGGCTCGATCCACACCGACCTGCTCGCCGCCGGGCTGATCGACGACCCGTACGCCGGGGCCAACGAGGCCGCCCTCACCTGGCTGCACCGGTCGTCCTGGATCTACCGCACCACGCTGCCCGCGGTCGCCCCGGCCGCCGACGAGCGGGTCGACCTGGTCTTCGACGGGCTCGACACGGTCGCCACGATCACGCTGGGCGGGGCCGAGCTCGGTCACACCGCCAACATGCACCGGAGCTTCCGGTTCGACGTGCGCGACAAGGTCAACACCGATCAGGAGCTGGGCGTACGGTTCGACAGCGCGCTCGCGTACGCCGAGGCGATGCGCGAGCGGCTGGGCGCGCGACCGGCGGCGTACGAGCACCCGTACAACATGATCCGCAAGATGGCCTGCAGTTTCGGCTGGGACTGGGGCCCCGACCTGCAGACCTGCGGCATCTGGAAGCCGGTGCGGCTGGAGCGCTGGCGGGTCGCCCGGCTGGCCTCGGTGCGCCCGCTCGCCACCCTCGACCCGGACGACACCACCGGGCGGCTGACCGTCCACGCCTCGATCGAGCGCTCGGGGCTCCAGCCCGCCGGCGACCTGGTGCTGCGGGTCTCGGTCGCCGGTCGGGTGGCCGAGACGCGGATCGCGGCCGGCTCCGACGCGGCCGTGGTCGAGCTGGCGGTGGAGGACGCCGCGATCTGGTGGCCGGTCGGCTACGGCGACCAGCCCCTGAACGACGTCACGATCGAGCTTCTCGACGGCGACGCGCGGCTCGATGTCGCCGAGCGGCGGGTCGGGTTCCGGCGGGTCGAGCTGGACGAGACACCGGACGAGATCGGACAGCGGTTCGCGATCGTGGTCAACGGGCGCGAGATCTGGGCCCTCGGTCTCAACTGGATCCCCGAGGACCACCTGCTCACCCGGCTGACCCGGGAACGCTACGCCGCCGCGGTCGACCGGGCCGTCCTCGCCCACGCCAACCTGCTCCGGGTCTGGGGCGGCGGGATCTACGAGTCGGACGACTTCTACGACCTCTGCGACGAACGCGGCGTCCTCGTCTGGCAGGACTTCCCGCTGGCCTGCGCGGCGTACCCGGAGGAAGAACCGATCCGGGGCGAGATCCTGGCCGAGGCCCGCGAGAACATCGCCCGGCTCAGCCCCCACCCGTCGCTGGCCATCTGGAACGGCGGCAACGAGAACCTGTGGGGCCACGAAGACTGGAACTGGAAGCTCGAGCTGGGCGACCGCACCTGGGGGCTCGGCTACTACCAGCGCGACTTCCCGGCCCTGCTGGCCGAGATCGACCCGACCCGGCCCTACCACCCGGGCAGCCCGTCCAGCCCCGGTCACGACCCGGCCGACGTGCACCCCAACGACGACCGGTACGGCACCCGGCACGAGTGGGAGTCGTGGAACCAGCGCGACTACACCTGGCACGACCGGAACGTGCCGCGGTTCTGCGCCGAGTTCGGCTGGCAGGCGCCGCCGGCCTGGGCCACGCTCACCGAGTGGCTCGACCCGGCCGACCTGCGCAAGGACTCGCCGGCCTTCCTGCTGCACCAGAAGGCGGCCGACGGCAACGGCAAGCTCGACCGCGGCCTGGCCCACCACCTGGGCATCCCGGCCCGCTTCGACGACTGGCACTGGGCCACCCAGCTCAACCAGGCCCGCGCCACCACGTACGCGGTCGAACACCTGCGCGCGCACCGGCCACGCACCATGGGCAGCGTCCTGTGGCAGCTCAACGACTGCTGGCCGGTCACGTCCTGGGCGGTCGTCGACAGCGCCGGGCGGCTCAAGCCGTCCTGGTACGCGTTGCGCCGGGCGTACGCGCCGCGCCTGCTGACGATCCGGCCGCTCTCCGTCGTCGCGGTCAACGATTCCGATGCGCCCTGGTCGGGGACGCTTCTCGTGCGGCGACTGGCCTTCGACGGCACGGTGCTGGCCTCGGTCTCGCTGCCCGCCTCGGTGGCGGCGCGATCCGTGGCCACGCTGCCGCTGGATCCGTCGGTCACCACCCCGGGCTCGCCGGCGGCTGAGGTGGTGGTCGCCGAGCTTGACGGGGTACGCGCGTTCCGGACGTTCGTCGAGGACCAGACGCTCGCGTACGACCCGTCGGCCCTGACCGCGACCGTGGCTCCGGCGCCCGGGGGATACGCCGTGACCGTCGCGGCGTCGTCCTTCGCGCGGGACGTGACGCTGCTCGCCGACCGGGTGGCGGCCGACGCGGCCGTGGACGAGCAGCTGGTGACGTTGCTGCCGGGCGAGTCGTTCACCTTCCGGGTACGCACGGCTCAGGACATCGATCCCACGGCGCTGCTCGGGCCGTCGGTGCTGCGGTCGGCGGTTGTTGACGCCGACCCGGCGGCAGGAAGCGGCCCGGAGCACCGACCGGCCGGCGCGTAGACGGCGGGACTCGGCTGTGCCCGTACCCGATCAAGGTCTTGTCGGGGTTCGTCCTGGACGTGCGGCGGGGACGGCGGTCAGAACAGGCTCAGCTGGCCCGGCGTCGGGTCGCGGCGGCTGGACAGGCTGCGACGGAACACCCACGGCTGCAGCTCCGGGGTGGTGGTGTCGTCGACCCGCTGGGGCGGAACGTTGCCGACCAGGGCCCACAGCGACGGCCCCAGGTTGATGCCACGGGCACGGAGAGCGCGGCGCATCGTCAGATAGTCCAGCGGCAGGCGGGCCGCGTCGAGGTCGGGCAGGGGCAGGTCGGTGCGCATGCGCATCAGGCGGCGGTTGCGGTCGACCCGGTCCTTGCTCGTCGCCAGCTGCCCCGCCGGCGCGTCGCCCACCACGTCACTGACCGTCCGCAGGTCACCGCGGTCGAGGGCGGCCCACGCCTCGTCGACCGAGCCGAAGGCGTTCAGCAGTTTGGCCGCGGTCGCCGCCCCGAAGCCCCGGACGCCGTGCAGGTTGTCCGACGGGTCGCCCCGCAACGCGGCGAAGTCCCGGTACTGTCCCGCCTCCACGCCGCACAGCTCGACCAGGCCCGGAGCGTCGATCAGGACCGCCTCGTCGAAACCTCCGTTGCGTACGCGCAGCACCTCGGTCGTCTCGTCGATCAACGCGAACGCGTCGCGGTCACTGGTCATGAGCACCGAACGCCAGCCCGCCCGCCGGGCCGCGGCGGCCCCGCTCGCCAGCACGTCATCCGCCTCATAGGCCGGCGGCACGACCACGCAGACCCCCGCGTTCCGCAGCAGCTCGGGCGCGCCCGCGATCTGCTCGCTCAGCGGAGCCGGCTTCTCGGGCCGGTGCGCCTTGTAGCCGTCCCACTCCAGCCGGCGCGCCGACGACACCGAACAGTCGAAGCCGACCACGATCGCATCGGGCCGGAGCTGGGCCGCCGCCCGCGCGACATAACCCACCAGCCCGCGCAACGCCCAGACCGGGCGGCCGTCGGAATCCTCGATGGGATCGCTCGCATACGCGTGGTAGGCGCGATGCAACAGACTGTTCCCGTCCAGCACAAGCAGCAGCGGCGACGGAAACGGCACCCGACCAGCTTAGGCTTTCACAGCCCCAGAGCGTGGAATTCGTACACGAACCGGCGCTGATCCTCGACGCTGACCACCTGACCGGCCGGCGCCGGGTCGAGCAGGTCGACGATCTCATGGACCTGACCCCGGGCGCGCCGCGTGAGGACATACCCCTGCCGGCCGTCCGCGAACTGCCGGAGCTGCCCCGACGGCCAGACGTTGACCCGGCAACCCTGGCAGCACAGCAACAGCCCGTCCGCCTCGAGCCGCAGCCGCAGGTCAATCAGGCAATCAACCAGATCCGGCCCGGCGAACGCGCCGTAGTCCCGCTCCAGCGACCGAGCCCCCACCACGGTCGCGCCGCGGTCGCCTTTGACCTGCAGCGTGATCGGCGCGATCCGGCCATCAGCATCGACAGTGTGCAATTGCCTCAGATCTTCCATCGACGATCATCTTAGTAACTCGACGCCGATCAAACTGGCGCGACCTCCATTGCGGATACTCGTGTCGCGCCTGCGTCGTGCATTGGCGGGCCGGCCGGTCCTCTGACTCGTGTCCAGCGCGGCCTGTCGAAGCTGAGTCCGGAATGTGGCGCTTGCCGGAAAGCCTTCCCGGGTGGGAGGTCTGCTGCATCGCTCGCGCTGGTCGTGGGCTGGGCTGGGTTGCCAGGCGCCCGGGCTGCCCGCTCGCCCTGCCTGCGGCCGCTCGCCCTCCCTGCCGAGCCGCGCAGTCGCAGTGTCGCGGTCAGTGTGCCGTGCCGCCCCACCACCGTCATGACCAGTGGCAGAGCAGCCCGGCATTACGGTCCTGAATACCGTTGGGGTCTACCGCTGCGACGGGCGGTGGTAGGGCAGCTCGGCGTTGCGGTCCTGAATGCCGTTGGGGTCTACCGCTGCGACGGGCGGTGGTGGGGCAGCTCGGCGACGCCTGCCCGGACACCGTCAGGGCCTACCACCGGTGCGGGACAGCCAGGGTGAGTGGCGGCAGGGAGGGTGAGCGGGCAGCTCGGGCGCCTGGCAACCTAGCTCGGCCCATGACCAGCGCGAGGGCCGGCACCCAGCGGAAGCGGGCTCGACCCGAGGGCCAGCACGCAGCGGGACCAGGCACGCCATGAGGCTGGGGTCGCCATTGGCAAGCAAGATCAAATCTGACGCGGCCGCCGCCACCTCCCCCACCCCTGTTCTGGGTGGGCGAAACGTAGCGCGGAGGTACGACAAGTTCGGTCTTTCGTCCACAGGAGGGTGCCGGTGTGGATTGTCGTGCTTGGAGAGTGGGCTGGCGGCGGCCTGCTCGCCGGCCGGGTCAGAGCAGGCCGATGACGGCTCGCCCGGCGAGGCCGGCGCCGACGATCAGGATCAGGGCGGCGGTGAGTATCGGGGCGGCGGTGCGCAGGCGGCGTAGGCGGGTCAGGCGGCCCTCCAGGCGGTCGCGGATCTTGATCAGGAGGAGGCCGGCCGCGGTCAAGGTGGCGGCCATGCCTGCGCCGTAGGCGACGACCAGCAGGACGCCGAAGACGGTCCGGCCCAGGGCGGCCGCGCCGAGCAGGACGATCAGCGCGGACGGGCTTGGGACCAGCCCGCCGGCGATGCCCATCCCGGCGATACTCCACCGGCTCGGCCCTGAGGCGTTGTCACGGTGTTGCTCCGCCACATCGGAGTGGTGGTGTCCGGGCTTTTGCGTGTGGGCGTGGGCGTGGCGGTCCGGCTTATGCGTGTGGGCATCACCCTCGCTGTGCCATCGTTCGTGCTGGCCGGGCGCGGGGTCGTGGTGCGGCTGGTCGTTAGTAACGTCGGCGGGCTCGCCGTCCGCGCGCGGAAGATCCAGCACGGCCGTGGCTCTCGGGCCGGTGGTGACGCCGCCGCCGCGGTCAATGGGTGCGCCTGCGAAGGTACGTCCGCTGGCATGGACGTGCGGCTGAGTCGTCTCTCGCCCAGGCGCCCGGCTGTCTGCGCCGGCGTGGGTGTGCGGGCCGGCGTGGTCGTGCTGGTGAGAACCGGCGTGAAGGTGGGGCTGAGCGCCGGCGCGGGTGTGCGTGTGGCCGCCGTCCTCGTCGTGGGAATGGGTGCCGGGGCCGTGATGGTGGTGGGCGTCCAAGGGGCCGCCCCGGCGGCGGAGGGCGGCGATCAACGCGCCCGCCCCGATCGCCGTGACCACCACCCCGCTGACCAACCCCAGGTACCCGAGGATCGTCTCCCCGGCGACCCCGGCCACCGTCGTCAGCAGCAACCCCAAAGCCAGCACCCCGCCGGTATGGGTCAAGGTCACCGTCGCCCCCACCGCGACCGCGTCGCGGGGGCGGCCACGCCGGCCTGCCAGGTACGCCGCCATCACCGTCTTGCCGTGGCCGGGCAGGGCGGCGTGCCCGGCCCCGAGCAGCAACGCCAGCACCACGGCCAACGCGCCGACCCAGGGCGTGAGCCGCCGCCCGCCGACCAGCTCCTCGAGATAGCGCTCGGCCCGAGCCAACGGCCCGGCCGAGTGCGGCGACGCCTCCAACGGCCGAGAGGAGAGCGGCGACGCCTCCAACGGCCCGGCCGAGAGCGGCGACGCCTCGGACAGAGCAGACGACGACCCCGCGCCGGCCCGGCTGGTGAACGACGCTGTTCGCGCCGAAGGCGGGGACGTCAGCAGGTCCGACGGGTAGTGCCGCAGCTCGTCGCTGATTCCGGCGGTGGGCAGCGGCGAACCCTCCAGCGCCACCCCGGGCCCGGCCGTCGCCACCAGCTCGCGCCAGCCGATGCGGTCGTCGCGGAACGTGAACGCCATGGCCACGGCGCCGAGGGCGGCCGGTGCGGAGAGTGTGCACGAAAGGCGGCTCGTCGAGAGGCCGCCGGCCCCGGGCGCTGAGGTGAACGATGAGGACGCCACAGTCCACGCGACCGGCCGGCCGGACACCGTCACCGTGAACGTCGACGCCGCGGAAGCACAGGTCGGCGCCGGGTCCTGCAGGGTGGGCAGTTCGGCGATGTCGGCCACCACCACCGCGTCCAGGCGGTCGGGGTGCACGGTCAGCGCCGCGTACGTGTTGACCGAGAAGTTGCCCAGCGGGTGCGCCGACGCCGGCCCGGACGGCAGCAGCAGGACGGCCCCGATGACCAGGGCCAGCAGGATGGCAGCGCGCTTCATCGGTGGGCCTCCAGGGCGGCCAGGGCGCGGGCCGCGGTGGGTCCGTCGGCGGGGGAGAAGTGCGGGTTGAGCGAACGTGTTCGCCGGAGCTGGACGAGCGCCGACGACCGGTCACCCAGGGTGAGTGAAATCTGGGCGAGATGCCAGGTGTAGGCCGCTGAGGACGGCGCCGCAGCCACCGCGCGGCGGGCGTACCCGAGGGCGGCCTTGTCCTGTCCGGACTGGTGGAGGGCCTGGGCCAGGGCGTCGGCCACGTCGGGGAAGGGGCGCCGGGCGAACTCGGCGCGGGCCAGCCGCACGGCCGTGGCCTGGTCACCGCGAGCGAGCGCCAGCTGGGCGCCGGTCAGGTCGTCGCGGCCGCCGTTGGCCTGGAAGACGCGGTGCGCGGCGTCGGCCAGGTCGAGCTGCCGAGACGGGTCCTGGCCGGCCAGGCGCAGCAGCTGGGCGTACTCGAGGAGGGTGTCGGGGGTGGGGGTCCGGGCGGCCACCTTGGCCGCGTCGGCCAGCGCGGGGGCCAGCAGGCCGCGGGCGGCCAGAACGCGGGCGCGGCCCCGCAGCAACGGCTGGTAGTGGGGTTCCGCGGCCAGCCCGGCGTCGAGGTGGGCGGACGCGCCGGCCAGATCGCCCCGGCTGAACGCCAGGTCGGCGAGCTGGCCGCGGCAGAACGCGATGTCCGCCGGGTCGGCCGCCGCGGCCAGGGCCTGCTCCATCAGCGACGACGCCCGGTCGAGCGAGCCGCGCAGCTCCAGGTCGTAGGAGGCCCGAGCATACGCGGCCAGGCCGGGCCGCAGGTCGAGCATCTTCTGGATCGCCGCCGTGGCGCCGGCCCGGTCGCCGAGCTGGGTCAGCGCGTCGGCCAGCACACCGAACGCGTTCGCGTCGTACGCGTTCGTCCGCAGCGCTCGCGTCGCGTAGATGCGCGCCGCCGCGAAGTCGTGCCGGGCGTTGGCCAGGGCGCCCAGGCCGACCAGCGCGTCGGGGTTGTCCCGCACCGCCAGTGAGCGTTCGAGGGCGCCTTCGGCCCGGGGATACAGCGACGGGTCGGCGGTGATCCGGGCCCGTTCCACGTACGCGACGCCGAGCGCCGCCCAGGTCTGGTGGTCGCGGGGCAGCTCGCGCAGCCGGTCCTGGGCCCGGGCGATGGCCTGGGCCTGCCGGTCGGCGGGCGCTGCCGCGGGGGCAGCACCCGCCGTCCGGACGACCGGCGGCGTCTCGCGCAGGCCGAGGATCGCACCGGCCGCGAACACGGCCAGGGCGGTCACCGACACGATCGACACAATCCGCAGGTGGTGACGCATGACGTCGCTGTCTCCTCAGACCCGGGCCCGGCGGCGCAGCCAGGCGAGGACGACGAGGAACAGGACGACGGCCACGGCCCCGACCGAGAGAGCCACGATCAGCCACCTGTCCCGGGACGAGTCCTGGTCGGCCGAAGCAGGCTTGAGGGCGACGGGCCCGGGCGCGGAGGACGCTGACGGGATGGTCGCGGTGGGCGGTTCGGCCGCCACGACCGGCGACCGGTTGCTGTTGACGGCGCCCATGTTGGGCAGCGCGACGTACGGGAAGGACGCGCCGAACTGCTGGTCGTTGGCGTCCACCTTGTCGCCGGCGGCCAGGGCATCGACCAGCTTGCCGGTCTGCGCCGCACCCTCGACCGCCTGGATCGAGATGTCGACGGCGTCGTCGGTGAGCCGCCGCCCGTTCGGGAAGCCTTGCAGGTCGCCGCCGAGCACGCCGAGCCGGTTGGGTGTGGCCGCGACCGGCACGCCCAGGTTGAGCCGCAACATCTCGGACGGCCGGAACCGGCTCGCCCGCACGTCCTTGTTGTTGAGCTGCGAGTTGAGGTCGGCCTTGATCGGACCGTTCGCCTTGGTGGTGATGCCGGTCAGGAAGATCTCGACCAGGTCGTTACGCGGTGTCGCCGGCGCCGGGATCTGATAGATGCCCTGGATGAGCTTGGGCAGTTCCGGGTCGGTGACACGCTGGACGACGGCGGGGATGCCGGCGTCCTTGTCGGGCGAGATCGAGTTGAACGCGTCCTTCAGGCCGGCGGGTACGACCACCTCGTTGACCAGCGGGTTGCCCAGACGCGACACCTGCACCCGGTCGTTGGTCAAAGCGGAGTCGCCGGTGATTCGCACCCGGTTGCGCTCGGTCGTGGTCCACACGCCGATCACCGGGTTCCGCTGGGCGTCACCCTTGAGGGCGACGTCCTTGAACGGCACCTGAAGCGCGAGCGTGTTCACGTTGTAGCCGGCCAGCGTGTCCTGACCGGTCCCGCTGAGGTCCCCGCCGTACAGCAGGTCGAAGACCCGCAGGTCGAGGAAGAACGGGTCGTCGGCCTGGCCGGCGTAGAGCTTCCAGCCGCCGGGCAGCCCGACCGTGGCCTGGTCACGCAGCGTCCGATAGTCGGGCATGGACGCGGCGCCGGTCCACGACGGCGCGACCGGGGCGTCCTTGATCCGCGTCTTGAAGGGCTGCCCGTCGAACGACGACTGGAGCGTGTACGTCTGCCGGAACAGCAGGTTCTCGTCGTCGAGCGAGGTGACCGGGCCGTTGTTGTAGAGGAACGTCTTGTTGCCACGCTTGTCGACGTTCTTGAAGGTCCAGCGGAACACGGCGTCGGCCTTGGCATCGCCGTCGCTGTCGACATTGATCTTGTACGCGGCGTCGGTCGCGAACGGGTAGAAGTTCGGGCCGCCGTTCGGCTCCTCGAACGGGATCCAGTTGGCGATCATGGTGACGTAGCCCGGCCGGTCCGGGCTGACGAACGCGTACAGGTCGGTGTTGTCCGCAGCCGGGTCGCTGGCGATCAGCGGCGCCTCGCGGTGGCTGGACGCGGTGCTCGTCGACGGGCCGAGTCCGCCGATCGCGCCGGCCAGCACCAGGCCGGTGGCGGCGAGCGCCGCGGCGGTGCGCTTTCGTCGTGTGGTCATTCTCTGTCCTCCCCCAAGGTGGTCGTGCGGGAGGACTTCGCCGCGGCGCGCGTACCGGATCGGTGAGGGTCGGGTTCCGGTCACTCACCCATCCGGGCCGCCGTGGGCTCCGAAACAGGTCTTGATGCGGTACTTCGGCGCACGGTGAGCGCGGGGCCGAGCAGGGTCGATTCGGGTACGGGCGCACCGTCCAGTTTGCGCATCAAGAGGAAGACGGCCTGCCGTCCCACCTCCTCGGCCGGGATCAGCACCGCGGTCAGCGGCGGCCACGCGTTCTCGGCCACCTGGTCCGGGCAGATCGCCACCACCGACACGTCGTCCGGCACGCCCCGTCCCAGCCGGGGCAGCACCGCCAGGACGTGGGCGAGCGCCTCCTCGTTGTGCACGACCAGTCCGGTGACGTCCGGAACGTCCATCAGCAGCTGTTCCACGGCTGCCCGCGCGTCGTCCGGCGATTCGCCGCAGGGCCGCGCGGTGGCCGTGATCCCCAGCCGCTCGGCCGCGTCGAGGAACCCGGCCCGGGTCCGGCGGGCGAACCCGGTGTCGCGCTGGTAGACCACCGGCGGCGCCCCCAGCAGCGCGATCCGGGTGTGCCCGAGTTCGGCCAGGTGTTCGGCGCAGCGTGCCCCGGCCCGGTGGAAGTCGAGGTCGACGCAGGTCAGCCCGGTCGGGTCGGCGGGAAATCCGATGAGTACGGAGGGCCGGCCGAGTTCCCGCAGCACCGGCACCCGGGCGTCGGACATCTCCACGTCCATCACCAGCACGCCGTCCACCATGGCGCTGGCCGCGATCCGCCGTAGCCCGGCCGGCCCCTCGTCCGCGGTCATCAGCAGCACGTCGTGCCCCGCCTGCCGGGCTGCGGTGACCACGGCGGTCACCAGCCGCATCAGGACGGGCAGGTGCATGCCGGTCCGCAACGGCAGGACCAGGGCGATCACGTTGGCCCGCCGGCTGGCCAGCGCCCGTGCCCCGGCGTGCGGGTGGTAGCCGAGCTCGGCGATGCTGGCCAGGACCCGCTGCCGGGTGGTCGTCGAGATGGCCCGCTTGCCGGAGAGCACGTAGGAGACCGTGCTGACCGCGACGCCGGCGTGCCGGGCCACGTCGGCGATCGTCACCATGTCGGCGCGCTTCCCGTCCGGACGGGCCATCAGGCCGCCCCTCGGCCGAACTCCAGCGCGCTGACCCGTACCCCCGGTTGGTCGAAGACCAGGAACAGATCGTGCCGGCCCGCGCCGTCGAGGGTCTGCACCACATCCGCGTAGCGGTACGGGTCGCCGGTCGCGGGCACGTCGATCGTGGCGAGGAGCCGGCCGGTGAGCGGATCGTCCAGCCGCAGTTCGAGGCGGGCGTCCCGGTCCGGCGCGGCGGCCCGGACCCGCACCCGGCTCACCCCGGCCCCGAGGTCGACGTGGTGGAAGGCCACCCAGGCGCCGGCCAGCCGCGCCTCCACCACGTCGCCGTCGGTGCGGGTCTCGTCGGCCAGCCGCGTACCGAACTGGTCGTCGCGTGTCGCGGCCGCGAGCGGACCGGCCCGATCACGCACCTCCTCGCCCCGCACCGACAACGCCGCGCAGAGCGTGATGTCGGTGCTGGAGCGCCCGATCATCACCGAGTGCCGGGCCGTTTCCACGGTCATCCGGCCGCGGGTGACGTCGAAGTGCGCGAGGTCGGCCGCCCGCAGCTCGAAGGAGACGGTGGCCCGCTGGCCGGGCTCGAGGCGTACCCGGCGGAAGTCGCGAAGCTGCCGCAACGGCTGCCGGACCCGGGACCGGCGCCGGCGGGTGTAGAGCTGGACGACCTCGGTACCGGCCCGATCACCGACGTTGACCACCTCGGCCAGCACCGTGACGACCCCGCCGGCGTCCGTCTCGGCCCGGCTGAGGCGCAGGTTCTCATGGGCGAAACGGGTGTAGCCAAGCCCGTGGCCGAACGGGAACTGCGGCGTCCCCCGGAAGTACAGATAGGTCGACTCGCTGCCGATGATGTCGTAGTCCAGCAGGTCGGGCAGTTCGGCCGCGTCCCGGTACCAGGTCTGGGGCAGGCGCCCGGTCGGTTCGTCGGCGCCGAGCAGGATCTCCGCCAGGGCCGCCCCGGCTTCCTGCCCGCCGTGCGCCGACCACAGCACCGCGGGCACATCGTCCGGCAGCGCGTAGGGATAGCTGCTGGTCAGGGCCAGGACCGTGCGCGGATTGGCGGCCAGCACCGCTTCGAGCAGGGCCTGCTGCGCCGGTGGCAGGGCCAGATCGGCGCGGTCCTCGGTCTCGCGTCCGGCCACCATCGGATGGTTGCCCAGCGCCACGATCGCCACGTCGGCGTCACGGGCCGCCGAGGCCGCCAGCGCCGGCCCGTCGACGATCAGCGAGGCGGTGAACGCCGTGGCCTCGTCGACGGTGGGCGCGGCGGCCCGGAGGGGCGGGAGCGCGCCGGGGGAGAAGGTGACCCAGCGATCGAGGGCCACGTTGCGCAGGCGCACCTCGTCGCCGGTGCGGCGCGCCTCGAAGGTCTCGCGCACCACCCACTCGCCCGGTCCGGCGCTGTCGTCGGTCAGCACCCCGTCCGGGCCGGCCCGCAGGTAACCGCCGGCGGGGGAGCGGAAGGTCAGGACGCTGCCGCCCCAGTCGAGCACGTCGAAGCGGCCGGCCTCGGCCGTACCGGATCGCAGGACGATCCGGTCGCAGCCCTCGACGAAGGTGGCCGACGGCAGGGCGGAACGCAGCGTGGTCGCGTACGGCAGGGTGCCGCTGTACCAGTCGGTCAGCACCGTGCCGGCGAGCGGCCCGATCACCGCGAGCCGTGCGCCCGGCGGCAACGGCAGCAGCGCCCCGGAGTTGCGCAGCAGCACGACACTGCCGCGGGCGGCGAGCCGGGCCAGGTCGCGGTGCTCGGCGCAGTTGATCACGTCGCCGGAGACGGCGGCGTACGGATCGGAGCCCGGCGGGTCGAACTCGCCCAGCCGGACCCGCACGGTCAGGATCCGCCGCGCCGCGGCGTCCACGTCGGCCTCGTCGATCAGCCCACGCGAGAGCGCCTCGGTGAGCCGGTCGACGGTCGGCCTCGGATCGGCGTCGTCCTCGGTGAAGCAGTCGACCCCGGCCCGCAGCGCCGCGCCGAACGCCGCCGCGTGGTCGGGCAGATAGCCCTGGTCGCGGTGGATGTTGCCGCCCGCGCCGGCGTCGCCGACCACCATCACCTCGGGCAGCGCCGAGCGGATCAGCGGGCTGAGGTGGGCGGGACGGCCGTTGACCAGGTTGTACGACGCCATCACGGCGACCGCGGCGTCCGCGGCCAGGGGCGCTCGGAAGGCCGGCAGCTCGTACTCGTGGAGCACCCGCGGCGGCAGGTCGCTGGACGTACGCGAGCGGTCGGTCTCGTTGTTGTAGCCGAGGAAGTGCTTGAGGGTCGGCGCGGTTCGCAGGACGCGCGGGTCGTCGCCACGCAGGCCGCGCGCGTACGCGGTGCCCATCACGCCGGTCAGCCAGGGGTCCTCGGCGTACCCCTCCTCGTTGCGCCCCCACCGCGGGTCGCGCAGCGGATTGACCACCGGCGCCCACACGTTGAGGCCGACCCGCTCGGGGTCCTTGTGGTGCAGCGCCCGCACCTCGGCCCCGGTGGCCTCGCCGACCAGCCGGACGAGGTCCGGATCCCACGTGGCGCCGAGCCCTACGGCCTGCGGGAACACGGTGGCCGGCCCGAGCCAGGCCACCCCGTGCAGCGCTTCGGTCCCGGTCCGGAAAGGCGTCAACCCCAGCCGGGGCACGCCCACCTGATGCTGACGCAGCAGCCCGATCTTCTCCGGCAGCGTGAGCCGCGCCAGCAGGTCGGCCACCCGGTCGGCGACGGGCCGGTCGGGGTCCCGGAAGCTCCCGGGCGCCGGGTCCTTCATGCCGCGCCACCCCTCGTCGAAGCGCTTCGATGAGACTGTGAAGAAAACTCCGCCGACGGTTACACCCGTGTTACGCGGAGTCCTCCGAGGTTGGCACCGGACATCGACGCCGGTCAAGACCTCCAGCGGCATCCATCGATATTTTCTTAAACGGTTAAGTCTGGTCAGCCGAGGCGGCCGTGCAGGGCGTCCGTCAGCCGGGTCACCGCGTCGTCGGGCAGCTCGCCGCCGCTGTTCAGCGTCTCCACCACGATCTCCTGGAAGACGCTGCTGAAGAGCGCGTAGTGCGGCGTGTCGGGCCGCGACTTGGCCTCGTTCAGCGCCTGCAGGAGGACCGGCGCGTACGGGCGTTTCCGCCGGACCTCCGGATCGTCGTAGACCGCGGACCGGGTGGCCGCCAGCCCGCCCTGAGCGAACAGCTGCCTCTCACTGTCCTCACTGGTCAGGTATCGGACGAGCTCCTGCGCCACCTGCGGGTCGCGGGTGCCCGCGGCGACGGCCAGGTTCTGTCCGCCCAGCACACTGCGGCCCGGCAGTGGGCGCACGTCGAAGTCCTTCAGCGGCTTGTCCCCGGAGCGCAGCTGACCATAGGCCACCGGCCAGTCGCGCATCAGCGGGGCCTCGCCGCGCCGGAAGGCGGTGCGGCCGGTGTCCTCCCGGAACTCCCGTGACCGCGGCGCGATGGCGGGCGGCAGGCCGTCCGTTCCCCGCAGTCCTTGAGCCAGCTGGCGCAGCCCGGCGCGCGCCTTCGTGCTGTCGATGACCACGAGGTTGTTCTCGGCGTCGTACACCTCGCCACCGGCCGACCAGATGGCCTCGAGCGCGCTGACCGTCAGCCCCTCGTACTGGGCCAGCGGGGTCACCAGGCCGCCCTGGAGCCCTGGCTGGGAGGTCCGCAGCGCGCGCACGTCGTTCGGCTGCGGGGGAAGGGTCTTCGGCAGCGCGTTCGTCGGCACGCTCGTGCGGAAGTAGAGCAGGCCGGCGTCGGTGTTGAACGGCAGCGCCCACAGCCGGCTGTCGAACTGGCAGGTGTGCAACGGAGCGCCGAGGAACCCGGCGATGTCGGTGGTCTCGTCCAGGGCCCGGATGTACCCGGCGGTGGCGAACTCGGCCGTCCAGGTGACGTCGAGGTTGTAGATGTCGATGCCGGGATTGTCGGACTGGGCCCGTGACACCATCTCGCTGTGCTGAGCGTCGGAGCTGGTGGAGAGGTTCTCCAGTCGCGCCGGGGTGCTCGGGTGCGCGCGGTTCCACTGGTCGACCAGCGCCTGCCGCTGACCACCGATGCTCTCGTCGGCGCCGGTGAGGATCACCATCTCGGCGCCGGTGAGGGGCGAGGGATCATCGTGGACGAGGCCACGGGCGTAGACCACGAAGACCATCGCCAGGACTCCGGTGGCGAACCAGGCGAGCGCGTGCGCCAGGGTGCGCCACCTCGGTGTGCTGATCACCGTCCACCCCACAGGGTCGCGAAGAGCTGGGCCATGGTGGCGTCCGCCTTTCCCGGGCTGGTCTCCAGGCACTCACCTCGTGCCGCGTCGGTCAGCAGGCGGAGGCCGTTCTCCGTCCCGCCCGCACCCTCGCAGCGCGCGTCGCCGGTGGCGATCACATAGAGCCGCGTACCGGAGGCGCCGGTCCGGCGGCGCACCTCGGTCTCCATCTGCTTCAGGGTTCGATCACTGCTGGTGTCCTCGCCGTCGGTCAGCACGACCAGGGCACGGATGCGCTTGTCGTCGCGACCGCCGGCGACCTCGTCCAGTCCGCCGAGGATCGTGGCGTACAGCGGTGTCGCCCCGGCCGGCCGGGCCGTGCGCAGCCCGGCGGCGATCGCGCTGCGCTGTGGCAACGTGCCCGGCGCGAGCCCGACCAGCTCCGGCGAGCGCCGGCCCCGCTGGGCCGGGAAGGTCCACAGCCCGAACTCGTCGTTCGGGCCGAGATGGCCGAGCGACTCCAGCACGCCTTGGGACGCCACGCTGAACCGGGTGGCTTCGCCGGGCCCGGTGCGGGCCGCCATCGAGCCGGACGAGTCGACCGCGAGCAGAACCCGGCCGGACAGCTTGGCCTGGAGGTGCACCCGCAGCATCTCGTTCAGGGCGATCGGCACGCAGGCGTTGCGCTCCAGCGGGGTGCAGCCGGGCAGCGGGGGATCGAGCCCGGCCTGGCTGAGCTGCGGCCGGGCGTTGTCGCTGAGCAGCCAGGTGAGCAGCCCGTCGGCCGCCTCGGCGTGCCGGGTGCCGCTCCAGGTGAACCGCACGAACGGCAGGTCGAGCGCCGGGCCCTCGAGCACCGGAGGCGCGGCGTCCGCGTCCGGCGGTGAGGCGGGCCGGTCCGGGCAGCCGGGGCCCAGCGGCTTGCCGGCGACCATGCGCCGCCAGGTGCGGAGGCTGGTGAGGACGGCCGCCGGGGTCTGGCCGCGACGCAGGTACGAGCACAGCAGGCTCACCTCGTCGGTGCTGGACGGCGTGGAGCCGGCGATGATCTGCTCGCGCCGCCGCGCCTCGGTGTCGCCGACGAGACCGGTCCGCTCGTCCTGCAGGTAGCCGGCCGAGGCCAGCAGCCCGGCCGCCGACGACTCCGGATCGGCGGCGGCCAGCGTGGGACGCGGCCGGGCCAGCACCGCCTCGACCAGGCCGGGCAGGGTCGCCGTCTCGTCGCGGGCGGCCGCCGGGCCGGCCAGCACGATCGGCGAGGACGCGACCGACGTGACGTCGCGCAGCGGGGCCACCAGCCGGCCGTTGGCGGTCAGCTCGGGCGGCAGCGTCTTGGCCAGGATCTCGCGGACCTTGCGCACGTCGACCGTCGAGTCGGGCAGCCACACGTCGGGGCGCGGCCCGAAGTCGATGAGCGGATGCTCGGTGCGCGAATCGACCCAGCCGCGGGCGAGGGCGCCACCGACGGACGCGGCGCCCGCCGCGTAGACGTACGGGAACACCGTCGGGCAGCCGTCGTCGGCGGTGGCCCGGGCGTAGGCCTCGGTGACCTCGCGGATCGCCTGAAGCCCTTCGGGCGAGGTGAGAACGCGCAGCTCGGTGGCGTGCGGACAGATCTCGTCGGGGGTGATCTCGATGATGGACACGACCGCCACGGTGAGGACCAGCACCCCAGCCGCGCCGAACGCGATCATCCTCTGCCGGCCCGAGACGATCCCGCGTAGGCGGCCCAGCGCCTTCCGCGTCTTCTCGGGATTATTCACCATCGGCTGAAGAATGACGCCGGCCATCGCGCCGATCAGCACGTACACGTTGTTGTCGGACTTCTGATAGGCGAACGCGGCGATCGTGGCGACGACGATCAAGAAGGTGCTGAAGAGCACGCGAAAAAGCAACGTCCCTTTCGGTTCGTCCGTCTCGTCAGGCACGGCCCCGCCCTTCGCCGGCCGCGGCCCCGACCGGCGACCGCGTCCATATCGGACCTCAGTATAGGTTCGGCGGCCAAGCGCGGGCGCCCGTGACAGGTTCAGGACGGCAGGGCGCCGGCCTCGAGATTCTCCAGGGCCAGCGCCGCCGCGCCGGTCGCCACGGCGGCCGGGTCCATGATCGACACGGTCAGCTTGGCCTCGGCCTCGACGGCGGGGAGCAGCCACGGCGCGAGGTCGGTGAACGTGCCGCCGAGCACCACCGCCCGCGGGTCGAGCAGGTCGCTGAGCAGCGAGACGGCCTGGCCGAGGCGGCGACCGGCCGTGGTCAGGGCGGCCAGCGCGGTGGGGTCGCCCGCCCCGGCCATCGTGGCCAGGCGCGCCAGCTCGGGCGCGTAGTCGGTGATCGGTCCGTCGTCGGCGGCGTCCGGCAGCGCGGCCCGGATCAGGGCGGGCAGCCCGGCGTACGCGTCCAGGCAGCCGTGCCGCCCGCAGCGGCAGAGCGGCCCGCCGGGCTCGAGCTGGAGGTGCCCCACCCGCCCGGCCCGGCCGCGGTCGCCGCGCACCAGCCGGCCGCCGGCGATGATCCCGGCGCCCACCCCGGCCCCGCCGAGCAGCGCGATCAGGTCGGGCGCCCCGGCGTGCGTCCCGGATCGGTGCTCGGCCACCACGGCGAGGTTCGCGTCGTTCTCGATCACCACGTCGTACGCCGGGTCGTGCAGCGCCTTGGCCAGGGCCGGCCGCAGGTCGAGGTCGGCCCAGCCGAGGTGGGGCGCGAAGCGGACGGTGTCGTCGGCGGCCACCGCCCCGGGGACGGCGACGGTCAGACCGAGGATGCGCCGCCCCTGACCGGTGAGCTTGGCCGTGACCCGCCCGGCCAGGGCGGCCACCGCCGACTCGGGACGCCCGGCGGGGGTGCCCAGGCCGGGGAACGAGCGCCGCCACGACAGCAGCCGCGAGCCGCTCAGGTCGACCGCGACCGCGGTCAGGTAGTCGACGGCGACCTCGATGCCGACCGCCGCGAACGGGCGGCCCTCCAGGGCGAGCAGCGAGGCGGGGCGGCCGATGCGGTTGCCGGCCGGGCCGGTCTCGCGCAGCAGCCGCCGGTCCAGCAGCTCGCCGACCAGGCTGGTGACGGTCGCCTTGTTCAGCCCGGTGGCGGAGGCGACGTCCGTGCGGGAACACGGCGCGTGCACCCGCACATGCCGGAGCACCGCCGCCAGGTTGGTCGCCCGCACGTCGGTGAGGCTCGAGATCACCCTGTTCCCGCTCATCCGCTCATCATGCCGCATCGGAGATCGACGCCCCTTGTCCATCCTAGTACCGGGGGATAGTTTGTTTGGTTACAAGCCAAACTAAGTCCGAGTCAATCGAGGTTCGGGTCGATCGAGGCCCGGGCCATCCGAGGTCGAGGAGAGCGCCGTGACGTCACGACGGACGTTCCTGGGGGTGGCCGCCTCGGTGGCCGGCGCGGGGCTGCTGGGCGGCTGCGGGGAGAAGAGCACCCGCGGCGGCGCCACCCAGCAACTCGACAAGCTGTCCTCGCTGATACCGGCGGCCAAGGACCCAGGCCTGAGCATCCCGCCGCCGGACGTCGTCGGCACCCGGCCGGTGGCCGACGGCTACACCAGGTTCCCGGCCACCCTGGTCGACGCGATCAGCGAGAAGCCCGGCCGTGGCGGCTCGGCGATCCGGGCGATCACCCCGGTCTGGGGCCCGGCGCCGCCCGCCGGCCGGAACAACTCGTACCTGGTCGCGATCAACGACGAACTGGGCGTGCCGGTCGAGTTCAGCGTCCAGGACGGACTCCAGTACGCCGACAAGATCGGTGCGCTGCTGGGCGCCCGGGACGTCCCCGACCTGCTCTGCGTGCCGCAGTGGGAGGTGGCCAAGCTGGCCCGGTTCGCCGACGCCACCAACGCGCTGTTCGAGGACCTCACGCCGTACCTGCGGGGCTCGAAGGTCTCGGCCTATCCGATGCTGGCGACCTTCCCGGCGGGGGCGTGGCGCAACGCCTGCTGGAACGAGAAGCTGATGTCGGTGCCGAACCCGACCGACGGCCCGTTCCCGTGGGTGATGTTCCACCGGCGCGACCTGTTCACCAAGCTGGGCCTGAAGCCGCCGGCGACGATCGACGAGCTGTACCGCCTCGGCAAGGAGATCACCAAACCGAACCAGGGCGTGTGGGCGTTCAGCGACGTGTTCGCGATGATCCAGATGTATTTCAGGTCGCCGGGTACGAAGGACGGCTGGCGCCGCCGGGCCGACGGCACACCGGAGTTCAAGTACGAGACACCGGAGTTCAAGGCGGCCGCCGAGTTCATGGCCAAGCTCTACCGGGACGGCCTGATCCACCCGGACATCGTGGCCAGCCGCGGCGCCGACATGAAGCAGCTGTTCCAGAGCGGCAAGATCCTGATCACCCAGGACGGCATGGGCGCGTGGCAGCCGATGCAGGCCGAGCAGCAGAACGTGACGCCCGGCTTCGACGTGCAGCCGCTGCCGCTGTTCTCGGCCACCGGCGGCGACCCGATGGCCTGGGGCGACGACGAGCCGATCTCGTACACGTTCGTCAAGAAGGGCCTGCCCAAGGACCGGGTCGAGGAGATCCTCCGGGTGATCAACTGGTGCTCGGCGCCGTTCGGGACCACCGAGTTCCAGCTCCGCGAGTTCGGGGTCGAGGGCAAGCACCACACCCGGAAGGCCGAGGGCCCGGTGAAGACCGACCTGGGCTTCAAGGAGATCGCCAACCAGTACTTCTTCATCAGCGGCCGGCGGCCGGTGGTGCAGCCGACACCGCAGACCCCCAAGTACGTGCCGGACATGCTCGGTTACTCCAACCAGACCGTCAAATACCTGGAGAAGGACCCGTGGGACGGACTCAAGCTGGAGATGCCGGCTCGGTACAAGTCGGGGATGACCCCGTTCGAGGACAAGCTCACCGACCTGGTGCGGGGCCGGCGCCCGTTCAGCGACCTGGACGCGATCGTCAAGGAGTGGCGCGCCGGTGGTGGCGACGAGGCCCGCGAGCTGATGGGCAAGGCACTCGCCGACGCGGGTCGATAAGAAGAGACTGGCCCTTCCTGGTCATGGTCGCGCCGGGATTCCTGCTCCTGCTCGTCTTCCACTACCTGCCGGTGCTCGGCAACGTGGTCGCCTTCCAGGACTACAACCCCTACTCCGGCGACAGCGCCCTGGCCGCGCTGGCCGGCAGCCCGTTCATCGGCCTGGAGAACTTCCGGATCCTGTTCGCCGACCCGGCGTTCTGGGACGCGGTGGTCAACACGCTGTCGATCACCGCGTTCCAGCTGGTGTTCTTCTTCCCGCTGCCGGTCGTGCTGGCCCTGGTGCTGCACAGCGTCATGTCGCCGCGGATCCGCAACTTCGTCCAGACCGTCGTCTACCTGCCGCACTTCTTCAGCTGGGTGCTGGTGGTGACGTTCTTCGTGCAGATGCTCGGCGGCGCCGGGCTGCTGGCCCAGGAGCTGCGGGACGCCGGGATCAGCCCGCCCGAGATCATGTCCAACCCGCAGACGTTCATCGTGCTGGTCACGGCCGAGGCGGTCTGGAAGGACGTGGGCTGGGGCACGATCGTCTTCCTGGCCGCGCTGAGCACGATCGACACTGATCTGTACGAGGCGTCCGCGGTCGACGGCGCCGGCCGGTGGCGCCGGATGTGGCACATCACGCTGCCCGGGCTGCGGCCGGTCATCGTGCTGCTGCTGATCCTGCGGCTCGGCGACGCCCTGACCGTCGGCTTCGAACAGTTCCTGCTCCAGCGGGACGCGGTCGGGCGGCAGGCCGCCGAGGTGCTCGACACGTTCGTCTACCACCAGTCCATCGTCACGGCCGACTACGGGCTGGGCGCGGCGGCCGGGCTCTTCAAGGCGGCCGTCGGGCTGATCCTGATCCTGGTCGCCAACCGGCTGGCCCACGCGCTCGGCGAATCGGGGGTGTACCGCCGCTCATGACCATCACCACGAGAAGGCCGGCCTGGCAGGAGAAGCCCACGGTCGCCGGCCAGGCCACCAAGGGAACCGTGCTGACCGGCGTCGTCATGGCCGTCGTCCTGCCGCTCTGGGTGGTGCTGGTGACCAGCCTGTCGTCCCGGGAGACGATCACCGCGGCGGGCGGGCTGGTCGTCGTACCGCGCGGCATCGACCTGTCGGCGTACAAAATCATCTTTGCCGGCGGCCAGATCACCCGGGCCCTCGCGGTCAGCGCGACCGTCACCCTGCTCGGCACCGCGGTCAGCCTGGTGGTCACCGTGCTGGCGGCGTACGGCCTGTCCCGGCCCGGCACGCTCGGCCACCGGTTCCTGCTCTTCTACTTCCTGATGACCTTCCTGATCTACCCCGGCATGGTCCCGAGCTACCTGGTGGTGACCGGGCTGGGCCTCAAGGACAGCCTGTGGTCGCTGGTGCTGCCCAGCGCGGTCAGCGTGTTCAACCTGGTCGTGGTGCGGGCGTTCTTCCAGAACCTGCCCGGCGAACTGCTGGACAGCGCGCGGATCGACGGCGCCGGGGAGTTCCGCATCCTGTGGCGGATCGTGCTGCCGCTGTCCAAGGCGGTGGTCGCGGTGGTCGGCCTGTTCTACGCGGTCGGCTACTGGAACGTCTGGTTCTCGGCGCTGCTCTACATCGACGACAACAACAAGTTCCCGATCCAGCGGGTGCTCCAGAGCTTCATCCTGGCCGGGATGACGCCACAGACCTCGGGTGTCGCGGCCGGCACGGCGCTGCCGCCCACGCTCGCGGTGAAGATGGCCGTCGTCGTGGTGACCGTACTGCCGATCGCCTGCGTCTACCCGTTCATCCAGCGTCACTTCACCCGGGGCGTGCTCGTCGGCGCCGTCAAGGGCTGAAGGCTTTGCTCTGGTACGGCGGGGACTACAACCCCGAGCAGTGGCCGGTTTCCACGCGCCGGGAGGATGCCCCGCTGATGCTTTCCACCCGCCGCGAGGATGCCGCGCTGATGCTTTCCACCCGCCGCGAGGATGCCGCGCTGATGCTTTCCACCCGCCGGGAGGATGCCGCGCTGATGCGGGAAGCCGGCGTCACGGCCGTCACCGTGGGTGTGTTCTCGTGGTCGTCCCTGGAACCCCGTCCCGGTGAGTACGACTTCGCGTGGCTCGACGAGACGATGGACCATCTCGCCGACGCGGACATCGGCGTCGTCCTGGCCACCCCGACCGCGTCGCCGCCGCCGTGGTTCTCGCTCCGTTCTCCCGAGTCCCTTACGGTCGAAGCCGACGGGACGCGGCTCAGCCACGGGAGCCGGGACACCTACTGCGCCAGCGCGCCCGCCTACCGGGCCGCCGCCCGGGACATCGCGTCGGCCCTGGCCACCCGATATGCCCGCCACCCGGCCCTCGCCCTCTGGCACGTGCACAACGAGTACGCCACCGCCTGCCACTGCGACCTGGCCGCCGCCGCGTTCCGTCGCTGGCTGAACGCTCGTTACCGGTCGCTGGACGCCCTGAACGACGCGTGGTGCACCGCGTTCTGGAGCCAGCGTTACACCGAGTGGGAGCAGATCCTGCCGCCGCGCGCCACGCGCTACCTGCCCAATCCGGGGCTGCTGCTCGACTTCCGGCGCTTCACCTCGGACGAGCTGCTCGGCGCCTATGTGGAGCAGCGCGAGGTTCTGCGGGCGGCCAACCCGGCGGTGCCGATCACCACCAACTTCGTACTCGGCGGCTGGGTGCCGGTCGACCATGCCCGCTGGGCCCGCGAGGTCGACATCGTGGCGATCGACCACTACCCGTCCGACGCCGGGCTGGAGGGGGAACACCAGGCGGCGTTCGCGGCCGACCTGGCCCGTGGCTGGGCGCGCGGCGCGGCGGGTGGTGCCTATACGCGCTCAGAGCGGCAGGGTAGCTCGGCCGGTTCGGGTGGTGCCTATACGCGCTCAGAGCGGCAGGGTAGCTCGGCCGGTTCGGGTGGTGCCTATACGCGCTCAGAGCGGCAGGGTAGCTCGGCCGGCTCGGGTGTTGCCTTTACGCGCTCAGAGCAAAGGGGCGGCTCGGGTGGCTCGGGTGGTGCCTATACGCGCTCAGAGCGGCAGGGTAGCTCGGCCGGCTCGGGTGTTGCCCATACGCGCTCAGAGCAAAGGGGCGGCGGCGGGGAGGGCTGGCTGCTGATGGAGACGGCGCCGAATCTGATCTACACGCCGGGGCGGATGCATGTGAAGGAGCCGGGGCGGATGGAACGGCAGGCGCTCGCCGCGGTGGCCCGCGGGTCGGCGGGCGCGATGTACTTCCAGTGGCGGGCGCCGCGCGGCGGGGCGGAACGGTTCCATTCCGCGCTGGTGCCGCATGCCGGGCCGGAGAGCCGGGTCTTCCGGGAGGCGGTCGCGCTGGGCGCCCGGTTGCGGGAGGTCGCACCGGCGGCGGCCGGGCAGGTGGTCGCCGAGGTGGCGGTGGTGTACGACGAACTGTCGGCGTTCGCGCTGCGGGGGCCGGGAATGCCCCGGGACGGCCTGGACGCCGAGGACGCGGCCCGCCGGGCGCATCGCGAGCTGTGGCGGCTCGGCGTGACCGCGGACGTCATCGGCGATGGTGTCGGAGCCGCGTACAAGATGATGGTTCTTCCCATGCGCTACCTGATGACCGCCGATCAGGTCGAGCGGCTCGAAGCGTGGGTCGCGGCCGGCGGCCGTCTGGTGGTCACCTTTCTGAGCGGTGGCGCCGATGAATTCGGGCGGATCCGGCCGGGCGGGCTGGGCGGCGGCCTGCTCGGGGTGCGGGTGGAGGAGTTCCATCCGATGCCGGCCGGCGCGACGGTCACGCTGGACGACGGCCGGGTGGGTGAGCTGTGGCGCGAGACCGTGCACGCCGCCGGGGCCGAGGTGCTCGCGCGCTACCCGGACGGCGGCCCGGCGATCACCCGGCACGTGGTCGGGGCGGGTGCGGTCTGGTATGTCTCGACCCGGCTGGCCGGCGGCTACGGCAGCCTGCTGGCCGAGGTGTGCGCGGAGGCCGGCGTCGAGCCCGTGGCGCCCGGTCTGCCGTCCGGTGTCGAGGCGGTCCGGCGCGGCGACCGGCTCTGGCTGCTCAACCACACGGACGAGGCGCATGAGGTGGCCGGGATCCGGGTGGCGGCCGGCGCGGTCGTCGTACACAAAGAGTAGTTTTCTCAAACCCGATGGCCGCCGTGGCCGCCCGCGAGCACCTACTGCACGAAGCGGGGCAGATGGTGGGCCAGCTGCCGCCGCCACGACGGCCAGTCGTGCGGCACGTCGTGCCCCCACAGGTCGAGCTCGTGCCGGATGCCCTTCTCGGCCAGCAGCCCGGCCATCCGCTTCGTCGCTTCCAGCGAGCCGGTGGTGTCCTCCCACTGCCCCTGCCCGCAGACCAGCAGCAGGGACAGCCGCGACCGCAACCACTCCAGGTGGTCGCCGTGCAGGTTGGCGATGTAGTCGGCCGGGTTGTTGAAGTACAGCGCGTCGCCCTGCTCGCCCCAGCCGCGCCAGGTGCGCGGGTCGTAGTTGCCCGAGAAGCACAGCGCCAGCGGGAACAGGTCGGCCCGCTTGAAGGCGAAGTTCAGCGCGTGGAAGGCGCCCAGCGAGCAGCCCAGGGTGATGATCTCGGAGGCGCCGGCCGAGTCGCCGGCGATGTGCGGCACCACCGCGTCCAGGATCCACGACTCGTAGAAGCCGTGCGCCCGGGCGCGGTCCTCCAGGGACAGGTGCCCGGCCGACCAGGTGCCCGCGTCGAACGACCCGACACAGTAGAGCTTCACCCGGCCCGCCTCGATCAGCGGCTCGACCGCGCCGACCATGCCCCGCTCGGCGAACTCGGCCGGATAGCCGCCCTCGCTGGGGAACACCAGGACCGGCCGCCCGTAGTGGCCGTACACGGCCACCGTTCCCCGGATTCCGGCGGACGTGGTCAACTCGGTCGCGTAGTGGCGCATGAACCGGTGTCTACCACCGCGGGCGCGCGCGAGCGAGTACGGTCACGGCTGGAAAGATCGCGGCGTACGGGGGACGGGCTTGGACACGGTGATCCTGGGGGCGGTACGAGCGCGCGCCGCCCAGTCGTTCATGGTGCTGGTCCTGGCCGGATTGCTGACCACCGCCGCCGTGGCCGCGCCGTGGTACGGGCTCACCGTCGCCTCCCGGGTGGCCGCCGCCGACGTGGCCGTCGCCCCGGCCGCCCAGCGGGTGCTCTCCACGCGGATGCAGGGCACGATCAGCGGCAACGCCCGGGCCGGCCTGGACGAGTTCGGCCGCTCGGTCACCGGCACGCTGGTCATCCCCGGCGCCACCGCGCTGCTCGGCGCCGTCCGGCCGATGGTCTACCGCCCGGACACCACGAGCGCGGCCTCCTCGGCGGTGCCGGTCGCCTACCGCGACGACTTCTGCCGGCACGTACGGCTGAGCGGGTCCTGTCCGTCCGCGGCCGGACAGGCGGCGATCAGCGGCGACGCGGCCAAGCGGCTCAAACTGAAGGCCGGCGACCCGATCCCGGTCCGGCAGTCGCCCGGCAGCCCGCAGCTGCCCCTCACGGTGACCGCGATCTACCAGATCGACGATCCGTCCAGCGCCTACTGGGCCAACCCGGAGTTCCGGGCCCAGGCCAGCCTCGACCCGATCTTCACGGCGCTCGCCACCTTCGACGCGCCCCAGCTGGCCACACCGGTCTTCGCCGCCGACATCGACGTGCCCGAACCGCTGCTGCGCGGCGACAACGGCTACGACCTGCGGTCGGTGGTCAACGCCGCGAAGCCCGACCTGCTCGGCGACGGCATCGCGATCACCGACCCGACCCGGGACCTGCAACGGCAGGTCCGCGACGACCGCACGGCCGTGCTGGCCGGCCTGCTCATCGCGCTCGGCCAGGTGCTGCTGCTCGGCTGGATCGCGCTGGGCCTGGCCGGCCGGGCCACCCTGCCCGCCCGCCGCGACGACGTCGGCCTGCTCAAGCTGCGCGGCAACACCCGCGGCGACACGCTGCGGCTGACCTCCGGCCAGCACCTGCCACCCCTGGCCGCGGGCGTGCTGGCCGGCCTGCCGGTCGGCTTCCTGGCCGGGTGGCTGCTGGGCGGCGGCCTCCCGGTCCGCTCCGAGCTGTGGCTCGCCCTGCTCGGCACGCTCGGCGCCGCGCTGGTCGTGCTGCTGGTGGCGATGCTGGTGCTGGTGCTGGTGGACGCGGCCATGCTGCGCCTGCCGATCGTCACGTTGCTGCGCCGGGCCTCCACCAAACGCCGTGGCCGGGCCGCCGACGTCCTCGACCTGATCCTCATCGCCCTCGCCGTCGCGGCGGTCTACCAGGCCCGCAGCGGCGACAACCCGACCGGTCTCGGCGTGGTCGCGTCGGTCCTGACCGCCCTGGCCATCGCGCTCGTGCTGGCCCGGGTGCTGCGCTCGGTCACCGCCTGGGCCGGTGGGCTCGCCGTCCACCAGGGTCGGCTGCGCGCCGGCCTGGCCGCCGTGCAGGTGTCCCGGCAGCCCGCCGCCGACCGGGTGTTCGTGCTGGTCGCCACCGCGGTGGCGATGCTCGCGCTGGGGGCCGGCAGCCTGGCCGCGGCCGATCAGGACCGGAGCGCCCGGGCCGGGGTCGAGCTGGGCGCCGACCGGGTGCTGACCGTCGGCGCCGGCAGCACCACGCAATTCCTCGCCGCCGTACGCCGGGCCGATCCGGACGGGCGTACGGCGATGGCGGTCCTGGTCGACCTCAACAGCAACCCGCCCATCCTGGCCGTGGACAGCTCCCGCCTCGCGTCGGTGGCCCGCTGGCGCACCGAGTTCGGGCCGGTCGCCGCGCTGCCCGCCGCCGTCGCCGAGGGCACGCCGGCCGATCCGCTGCCGCTGATCACCGGCGCCCGGCTGGAGCTGCGGCTGACCAACGGCCGGCCACTGCCCGCGCTGGTCAGCGTCACGCTCCAGCAGGAGAAGGACGGCTCGACGGTGGAGGCCAAGTTCGACAACATCCCGCGCGGCGAGCACACCGTGACCGCCGCGGTGCCGGCCTGCGCCACCGCGCCGGGCTGCCGGTTCGTCCGCTTCCAGCTGGCCACGCCGATCACCGAGACCGGCAAGCCCACGCCCGGTCCGATCGTCATCGAGGGGCTGCGCCAGCTCGGGCCGGATCGAGAGATCTTCGGCGCGGCGCAACTCGGCGACGTGAAGCGCTGGTTCACCGACATCAGCGGCGTGTCGCTCGAACTGAGCACGGCCGGCGGCAAGCTCTCGATGACCGCGCCGGACGCCGGCACCCAAGCCGCGGGCGACCGGGTGTACGCGGCCGAGATGCCCCGGCCGCTGCCGGTCGTGCTGGCCGGGCCGCCGCCGAAGGAGTGGCGCTACGACGACGCGGCCAGCCCGCGGTTCGGCGCCGGCGACAACCCGGTCAGCGTGGTGGCCGACGTGCCGGTGCTGCCGGCGCTGGGCACCGGCGGGATGATGGTCGACCTGGACGCGGCCCGGCGCACCGCGGCCGACGCCAACCTGGTCGGCGCCTTCCAGGTGTGGCTGGCCCCGGACGCGCCGGACACCATCGTGGCCCGGCTGCGCGAGGCCGGCCTGACCGTGACCGCCGACCACACGATCGCCCAGCGCGAGGAGCAGCTGGCCGCGCAGGGTGGCGTGGCGGCCGCCCGGTTCGGGTTGCTGACCGTGGTGATCGCGCTGCTGCTGGCGGCCGGGGCGGTGGGCATCACCGCGGCGGCCGACCGCGACTCGTACGCGAGCCAGCTGCGCGCGCTCCGCGTGCAGGGCCTGTCCGAGCCCAGCGCGGTCGCCGCCGGCTACCTGGGCACCGCCGCGCTGGTCGTGGCCGGCCTGGTCGCCGGCCTGCTCGCCGCCACCCTGGCGGTGCCGATCACCGACCTGACCGCGCCACCCTTCGGCGACGGCTGGCGGGTGGTGCCACCGCCGGGCCCGCTCGGCCCGGCCGCCCTGGGCCTGGCCGCGCTGGCCGCGGCGGCCACCCTGGCCGTCACCGGTGTGCTCGCCGCCCGGCCCTTGGCCCGCAAGGTGCGCTCCGAGCCGCGGGGACGGCGATGATCGCGCTCGTCCTGGCCATGCTGTGGAGCCGGCGCGGCCAGGCTCTCACCGTCGCCCTGCTCACCCTGCTCGGGGTCGCCGCCGCGGTGGCCGCGCCGGCCTGGCTGCGGGCCACCGACCGGGCCGTCGCCGCCGGGCAGGTCGAGGTCGCGCCGGGCGCCATGAAGACGTTCACGCTCACCCAGTCCGAACCCGACCAGCGCGCGCTGGTCGGGCAGTCCCGCCCGCAGAATCTGGAGGACACCCGCGGCGCGCTGCTCGGGCTGCCCGGGTTCTCGTACGTGTCGGCGGCCGAGTACCCGGCCCTCGGCGTCGACCCGGACATCACCCGGCGCACCCAGTTCGTCTACCGCCAGAACGTCTGCGAGCATCTCGAGATCGTCGCGGGCCGCTGCCTGTCCGGCGAGGGTGACGTGGTGATCGGCGCGGCCACCGCGAAGCGGCTCGACCTGAAGGTCGGCCAGTCGATCGACATGGCGTTCGCGGTGCTGGTCCACGAGCCCGGGGACACCTACTGGAAGGCCAACGGCGCCGCCAAGCCGCTGCTGGTGGCCGGCGTCTACCGGGTGCCCCGGCCGCAGGACGCCTACTGGGGCGGCAACCCGTACTTCGCCACCTACTTCGGCGCGCCCGACGAGCCGATGTTCGCGCTGGACGCGACGCTGAAGGGGATGGACCACGGCGTCACCCAGCTCTCCGTGGACGGGATCGCCGGCCCGGACGCGCTGGCGGTCGACCGGCTGCCCGCCCTGAACACCGCGGTGGGCGCGCTGCGGGCCCAGGTCCAGGGCCTCGGCGAGGGCATCACGCTGGAGACCGGCATCCCCGACCTGCTGGCCCGGATCGATCAGGGCCGGCGGGCCGCCCACCTGATCGTCCCGGTGCCCGCGGTGGCGCTGATCCTGCTCAGCTGCCTGACCATCTTCCTCGCGGTCGGCTACGGCACCGAGGGCCGCCGCCCCGAGCTGGCCGTGGTCGCGCTCCGCGGCGCCCGCTGGGGCCAGCGCTGGTGGCTGGCCACCGGCGAGAACCTGGTGGCCGTCCTGATCGGCGCGGTCGCCGGGTGCGTCGCCGGGCAGCTGCTGGTGAACGCCATCGCCGCGGTCCGGTTCCCCGGCGTGGGCGCCGACGCCGGCCTCGACTCGCTGCGCTGGGCGCCCCTCGCCGCGCTCGCCGCGCTGATCACGGCGCTGCTGGCGGAAAGGCGCCAGCTGCTCAGCCCGGTCACCGAGCTGCTGCGCCGCGCGCCGGTGGTGCGGCGCGCCTTCGGCGCGATCGCCCTGCAGGCCGGCGTCGCGGTGATCGCGGTGATCGCGGCGGTTCAGCTCTTCGTCACCGGCGGCACCCTGACCGGCGTGGGTACGTTCGCCAGCGCGCTGGTCGCGATCGCGCTGTCCCAGCTCGCCGCCCGGGCCGTGCTGCCGACGGTCACCCGGTTCGCGGCCCGGGCCCTCGGCCGTGGCCGTCCCGGGGCGGCGCTGGCCGGCTTCCAGCTGTCCCGGCGGCCCGGCGCCGCGCGCATCTTCGCCCTGCTGGTCGCCGCGGTCTCGGTGGCCGGGTTCGCGGCCTGCGCGGTGGACGCCGCCGCACGCGGCCGCATCATGCAGGCCGACCTCGGCACCGGCGCCGACCGCGTGGTGTCGGTGCAGGCGGTCGGGCGGCAGACGCTGCTGGCCGCCGTCGACCGGGCCGACCCGGACGGCGCCTACGCGATGGCCGCGATCCGCATGATCACCGATCCCGGCCAACCGGCCGGGCTGGCCGTCGACTCCACCCGCCTGGCCCGGGTCGCGAACTGGCCGGCCGGCGACGCCCGGACGGCCGCGACGGCGCTGCGCCCGCGGGCGCCCGAGCCGCCGGTCACCGACGGCCCGACCGTGTCGGTCGACCTCACCGCGACCGGCCTCAACCCGGACAAGCTGGTGACCGTCGGTATCGTGGTCGGCTCGCCGCTCGGCGACGAGGTGCTGCCGCTCGGCGACCTGGCCGAGGGACGCCACACGTACTCCCGGGAGGTCGACATCTGCCGGCCCCGGTGCCGGATCCACGCGATCCGCGTCTCCGAGGGCGACGGCAACAAGGACATCGTCGGCGCGGTCACGCTGAACGCCCCGCAGGCCGCCGGCTGGCGGGCCAACTCGCCGGCCGCGCTGCGCCCCGACGGCACGATCGACCTGACCGCGGTCAACGGGATCCAGGACTCCCTGTTGCTCCAGCCGGTGTCCACGCCCGCGACGCTGCCCGCGGTGGTGGCCGGCGCCGGCCCCGGCGACCCGGTCCGCGGCCTGGACGGCCGTCCGGTCCCGGTCGCGCCGGTCGCCGACCTCGACGCGCTGCCCGGCGTGGGCCGGCCCGGCACGATGGTCGACCTCGACTACGCCGACCGCCTGGCCACCGACGGCGGCCCGAGCAGCGGCGCCCAGGTGTGGCTCAACGCCGACGCGCCCGGCGACATCCTGAACCGGCTGTCCGCGGCCGGCCTGGTCGTCACCGGCGACCAGCGGGCGTCCGACGTGCGCGCGTCGCTGGACCGGCAGGGCCCGGCCCTGGCCCTGATCTTCGCCGTGGTCATCGCGGTGCTGGCGGCCGGCCTGGCCGCGGGCGCGCTGGTGCTGGCGGGGACGGTCGACCGCGCCCGCCGGGTGGAAGACCTGTCCGCGCTGCGGGCGCAGGGGCTGTCCCGGCAGGCGTTGCGGCAGGCGACCCTGTTGACGTACCCGGCGCTGGTCGCCGCCGCGGTCCTGGCCGGCCTGGTGATCGGGCTGCTCACCTGGTGGCTGACCGGCTGGGCGCTGCCGCTGTCCGGCATGGACCCGCCGCCCCTGCCGTTGCCCGGCTGGCCGCGCCCGTGGGTCCTCGCGATCGTCACGGTCGTGGCGGGCGGGGCGCTGGCCGCCGTGGCCTGGCTGACCGGCCGCCGCACGCTCGCCGAGGTCCGGTAGGAACCGCCGGCTGAACGCGCGGACGCCGGCCGCGTGAAGGCGGCCGGCGTCCGGGTCGTTCAGCGGATCAGGCCCGGGCCCACTTCTGGTTGGAGCCGCCGGAGCAGTCCCAGAGCTGGAGCTGGGCGCCGTTGGCGGTGTTGCGGTCCTTCACGTCGACGCACTTGTTGGCCGACACGTTCACCAGGTCGCCGGCGCCGGACAGGGTGAATCGCTGCACCGGGTTGCCGTTGCAGGTGACCAGCTGGATCGGGGTGCCGTTGGTGAGCGCCCCGCCGGCCGGGTCCATGCACTTGCCCATGGCCCGCATCGTGCCGTCGCCGTTGGCCGCCCACTGCTGCGCGGCGCTGCCGTTGCAGTCGTACGTCTGGAGCCTGGCCCCGTCGACCGGGTTGGCGCCGGGGATGTCGATGCAGCGGGCGCTCAGGGCCGACTTGAGCCCGCTCCCACCACCGCTCGGCGGCGGGGTGCTGGTCGTGCTGACGTGCACGTAGTCGATCAGCATCCGGCTCTCGGCGGGCAGGCCGGCCGGGTTGCCCTGGCCGAAGTTACCGCCGACGGCCAGGTTGAGGATGATGAAGAACGGGTGCTCGAAGACCCAGTTGACGTTGCCCTTGGCCGCCCGCAGCGAGTCGGGGGTGGCCCGGAAGAACTCCTGGCCGTCCACGGTCCAGACGATCAGGTTGGGTGACCAGTCCACGGCGTAGTTGTGGAAGGCCTGGTGCCACGGCGTTCCGGTGTTGCGGGTGTTGCCGTACGAGTTGCCGCCGGAGTAGCCGGGGCCGTGCAGGGTGCCGAACAGCTGGTTGGGTTCCCGGCCGACGACCTCCATGATGTCGATCTCGCCGTCGGTGGGCCAGTTGCCGCCGCCGAGCATCCAGAAGGCGGGCCAGAGGCCGGAGCCGTTGGGGACCTGGATGCGGGCCTCGACGTGGCCGTACTGCTGGGTGAACTTGCCGGCGGTCTGGATCCGGCCCGAGGTGAACTGGCAGGTGCCGTTCCAGCAGTCGTTGTGACCGCCGCTGCCCTTGCGTGCCGTGATGACCAGGTGGCCCTGGCCGTCCTGGGCGACGTTGCTGGTGCCGCTGGTGTAGTACTGCAGCTCCTGGTTGCCGAAGCCGCTGCCGCCGGTGTCGAAGTTCCACTTCGACTGGTCGACACCGGCGCCGGCGGCACCGTTGAAGTCTTCGTTCCAGACCACGGCCGCGTCGGCCTGATCACTTCGGGAAGCGACGGTGAGACCGGCGCTCAGGGACACCACGACGGCGGCCGCCGCGATGAGGAACCTTGATCTACGCATGGGGGGATGACCTCCGGGGAGAGGGTTGAAACGAGTAACAGTGTTAACAGTCACCCCGGGTCCGTCAAGCCGGGAGCGGTTCCGCCCGCCCGCCCGGCGGTCACCCCCGCAGCGCCGCGGTCGACCGCCGGACGACCAGCTCGGTGGCCAGTTCGATGTGGAAGGAGTCCGGGTGTTCGTCGGCCGCCAGGCGCAGGGCCGTCCGTGCCGCCACCCGGCCCATCTCGCGCAGCGGCTGCCGGATCGTGGTCATCGGCGGCGACGAGAAACGGGCCACCTGGGTGTCGTCGAACCCGACCACGCTGAGGTCCTCGGGCACCCGCCGGCCCAGCCCACGGGCCGCCTCGATCACCCCGGAGGCCGACTCGTCGCTGGCCGCGAAGACCGCCGTCGGCGGCTCGGGCATGGTCAGCAGCGCCGACCCGGCGACCAGGCCGTGCTCGTGGGTGAACGTCCCCTGCTTCACGAAGGACGGCGGCGGGGGACAGCCCGCGGCCTCCAGCGCCGCGCGCATCCCGTGCAGCCGGGCCTGGTTGTGGGCCGCGGCGGGCGGGCCGCCGACGTACGCGATCCGCCGATGCCCCAGACCGAGCAGATGGTGCGCCGCCGCCATGCCCCCGGCGAAGTTGGTCGCGCCGACGCTGGCCACCTCCGGCCGCGGCACCCGGCCCGGGTCGGCCATCACCAGCGGCAGGTCGGCCCGGACGAGCGCCTGGTAGTACTCGTCGGCGAGGTCGCTGACCACCGCGATGACCGCTTCCCGCCCGGCCGCCACGAGGTCGCGCGCCCACAGGCCGGCCGGGATGGCGGCGTCCGGGAAACCACCGGCCACCATCGGCACCCCGACGTCCCGCACGCCGTTGAGGATCTCTATCGAGTACGCCGTGAGCGGATCGGGCAGCAACAGCTCCAGGCGCGCGGTGGCCGGGCTGCGGCGTACCGGTGAGCGTTTCCGCCCCCGGTACTCGTGCTGCCGCAGCAGCTTCTCCACCCGCTCCCGGGTGGCCGCGCCGACGTCGCCCCGCCCGTTCAGAACCCGGGACACGGTCGCCACGGACACGCCCGCCGACTCGGCGACCATGGCCAGCGTGGTGCTCCTGCGTTGGGTGGGCGCCGACATGGTCACTCGCCCACCTCGACCGGCGTGGTCAGCCGGCGGCCGGTCCCGACCGTGCGGAGCGCGCCGGTGAGCCGGACCGTGCCGCGGCAGGGCAGGTCACCGGCCGAGGTGCCGGCCAGCACGTCGATGTCGCCGGGCTCGACGACGCGGGTCAGGTCGCGCCCGGTGAAGGCGGTCCGGTCGGCGTGCACCCGGAACGTGACGTCGCGGCTCTGCCCGGCGGCCAGCGCCACCCGGGCGAAGCCGATCAGCTGGCGTACCGGCCGGGTCACCTGGGCCACCGGATCGCGCAGGTAGAGCTGCACCACCTCGTGGCCGGGCCGCTCGCCGGTGTTGGTCACGCGCACGGTGACCGCGAACTCACCGTCGGTCGGCACCTCCTTGTCGCTCAGGCGCAGATCCTCGACCGCGAAGGTGGTGTACGAGAGTCCGTGCCCGAACGGGAACAGCGGCGCCGCGTCGAGGCTGGTGATCCCGAAGTCCTCGGCGCCCAGCGGCGGCTGGAGGTACGTGCCCGGCTGCCCGCCCGCGTCGCGCGGGATCTGCACCGGCAGCTTGCCGCTCGGCTGCACCCGCCCGCTGAGCACCCCGGCCAGCGCCGAGCCGCCCTCCTCGCCGGGCATGAACGCCTGCACCAGCCCGGCCGCGCGCCCGTGCACGTGGCCCAGCGCGTACGGCCGCCCGGACACCATCACCACGATCACCGGCGTGCCGGTCGCCAGCAGCGCGTCCAGCAGCTCCTGCTGCACGCCCGGCAGGGTCAGGTCGGCGGCGTCGCAGCCTTCGCCCGAGGTGCCCTGGCCGAACAGCCCGGCCAGGTCGCCGACGAACGCCACGCACACGTCCGCGTCCCGGGCGTTGGCCACGGCCTCGGCGAATCCGGTCCGGTCATCGCCGGTGACCTGGCAGCCCGCCGCATAACTGACATCGGCCTGCGGCAGCTCCTTGCGTACCGAATCGAGCGCGGTCGGCACGTCGATGCCGAGCCCGTGACCGGGGTGGTGCGGCAGCACGTGGTTGGGGAACGCGTAGCAGCCCATGAAGGTTCGCGGGTCGGCCGCGCACGGGCCGACCACCGCGATCCGCCCGGTGTCCCGCAGCGGCAGGTGGGCGCCCGGCTCGAGCAGCACGATCGAGCGTTCGGCCAGCTCGCGGGCCAGTTCCCGGTTGGCCGGCGCGTCCAGGTCGACGTCGGCGGCGAGTTCCACGGATCGTTCCGGCGTCCAGCCGGCGTCGAGCAGCCCCAGCTCGGCCTTCTGGGTGAGCAGCCGGTGGGCGGCCCGGTCGACCAGCGCCTCGGGCACCTCGCCCCGGCGTACCTTCTCGACCAGCTCGGCGCCGAAGGCGAGGGTGTCCGGCAGCTCCACGTCGATGCCCGCGGCCAGCCCCAGCGCCCCGGCCCCGCCGAAGTCCTCGGTGACCTTGTGGGACATGGTCAGGAACGGCACCGACCAGTAGTCCGAGACGACCGTACCGGTGAAGCCCCACTCGTCCCGCAGCAGGTCGGTCAGCAGCCAGGAGTCGCCGCTGGTGGGCACGCCGTCGATCTCGTTGTAGGCGGCCATCACCGAGCGGGCGCCGGCCTCGATCGCCGCCTCGAAGGTCGGCAGGATGACGTCCATCAGCTCACGCCGGCCCATCGGCACCGGCCCGTGGTTGCGGGCGCCGCGTGAGGCGGAGTAGCCCGCGAAGTGCTTCAGCGTGGCGATCACGCCGGCGCTCTGCAGGCCGCGGACGTACGCCGCCCCGACCGTCGCCACCAGGTAGGGGTCCTCGCCGATGGTCTCCTCGACCCGCCCCCAGCGATAGTCCCGGACCACGTCCAGAACCGGTGACAATCCCTGGTGTACGCCCACCGCGGCCATGTCGCGCCCGATCGCCGCGGCCATCCGCTCGATCAGGTCGGGGTCGAAGGTGGCGCCCCAGGCGATCGCGGCCGGGTAGACCGTGGCGCCGTAGCTGGTGAAGCCGGTCAGACATTCCTCGTGCAGCATGGCCGGCACACCCAGCCGCGACCGCTCCAGGACGACCTTGTGCTGGCGTACCGCCTCGGCGGCGCCCTCGGCGGCGGTCAGCGGCTTGCTCCCGTACACCCGGGTGAGCTGGCCGAGGCCGTGCCGGGCCGCGTCGGCGAGCGGGACCCGCCCCGAGGCCGCGAAGACGTCCATCATCGGGGCGACGTCGCCCTCGGCGTCGGGACTTCCGGACCCGTCCACCTCGTGGCCGATCCAGCGGGAACCGAGCTGTGCCACCTTCTCCTCGAGCGTCATCGCGGCCAGAAGAGCGTCGGCTCGCGCCGTGGGGGACAGTGACTCGTCCTGCCATGGGCGGGTGGGGTCCGGCACGGTGGTTTCTCCTTCGTTCACGCGGCGTTGGGGGCGCGCCGGTGCTCCGAAACTTTCGGAGGACTTCCGGCAAGCGACGCCGTAGATGCCACTGTCGCGCGTTAATAACCACTCCAGCAAGACCCTTGACAGCGGGATTTCGAAATCCTACGTTAACGAAATCTCACGTTAACTTGCGCTCACCGATCGAAAGTTGCAGAGAACTTGCAGAATTCGATCGAGGAGTGAAGGACCTTTCCGATGACCGGCCCGCCGCGTCCCTCGCGTGGCAGTGAGTACGGAGATCACAGTGGACCTCAGCAACTTTTCACGCCGCAGCTTCCTCAGCTTGACCGCGGGCACCTCGGCCGCCGCAGCCCTCGCGGCCTGCGGCAGCTCGGGTCCCGGAACGTCGTCCGGCGGTGGTGGCGACAAGAAAGCCGCGACCTTCTGGTTCCTCACCGGGCAGCCGCAGGAGGGCATCCGGGCAAACGCGGTGGCCGAGTTCAACAAGGCCAACCCCGACAACAAGATCGTCGAGCAGCGCTTCCAGAACGACGCGTTCAAGACCAAGATCAAGGCGGCGATCGGCGCCGGTCAGGGCCCGACGCTGATCTGGGGCTGGGGCGGCGGTGGCCTGAAGAGCTACGTCGACGCCGGCCAGGTCGAGGACCTGACCGAATGGATGAGCCAGAACCAGGCGATCAAGGACAAGCTCTTCCCGTCCTCGTTCCCGGCGGCCACGGTCAACGACAAGATCTACGCGCTGCCGATCGAGACCGTCCAGCCGATCGTCCTGTACTGGAACAAGAAGGTCTTCGACGCGGCCGGCGTGCAGCCGCCGCAGTCGTGGGGCGACATCATGAACCTCGTCGGGGTGTTCAACTCCAAGGGGATCGCGCCGTTCTCGCTCGGCGGCCAGTCCCGGTGGACGAACATGATGTGGCTGGAGTTCCTCTACGACCGGATCGGTGGCCCCGAGGTGTTCGAGGCGATCTACAACGGTGAGAAGGACGCCTGGAACAACCCGGCCTCGATCGACGCGCTGACCAAGGTGCAGCAGCTGGTCAACGCCAAGGGCTTCATCAAGGGCTTCTCCTCGATCACCGCCGACTCCAACGCCGACCAGGCGCTGCTCTACAAGGGCCGGGCCGCGATGATGCTGCACGGCGGCTGGACCTACGGCGGCATGAAGAACGACGGCGGCGACTTCGTCAAGAAGGGCGAGCTCGGCTGGATGAACTTCCCGCCGGTCGAGGGCGGCAAGGGCGACCCGAGCGACACCGTCGGCAACCCGGGCCAGTACCTGTCGATCTCCTCCAAGGCCACCCCGGAGCAGAAGGAGTCGGCCAAGAAGTTCCTGGCCACCGGCAAGTTCACCGACGCCGAGATCAAGGGCTGGATCGACTCGGGCGCGGTGCCGATCGTCAAGGGCACCGAGAGCCTGATCGCCGCCTCGCCCGACGCCGAGTTCCTCAAGTTCGTCTACGACACGTCGAGCAAGGCCAAGTTCTTCGGCCAGTCCTGGGACCAGGCGCTCAGCCCGGCGGCCGCCGAGGTGCTGCTGAGCAACATCTCCAAGCTGTTCCAGACGTCCATCACGCCGCAGCAGTTCGCGACGAACATGAATGCGGTGCTCGGCAAGTGACCATCGCTCCGACCACCATCCGGACGCCCGCCGCCCCTGTCGGCGGCGGGCGCACCGGCGCTGTCGCCTGGATGGTCGTACCCGCGCTGCTCGCGTTCGTCACGTTCGGCGTGGTGCCGCTGATCGGCGTGCTGGCGCTGAGCTTCACCACGTGGGACCAGCTCGGTGCGATCACCCCGTCCGGCCTGACCAGCTGGCGCGCGGTGATCGGCGACCCCGGCCTGCCGCACGCGCTCTGGGTCACCTTCCAGATCATGGCGCTGTCGTGGCTGTTCCAGACCCCGATGAGCATCCTGCTGGGCACGTTCCTGGCCGGCAAGCAGCGCTACCGCGGTCTGCTCGCGGTGCTCTTCTTCATCCCGCTGCTGCTCAGCTCGGCCGCGCTGGCGATCACCTTCAAGGCGCTGCTCGACCCCAACTTCGGGCTGGGCGCCGGTCTGGGCATCGACTTCCTGGTCCAGGACTGGCTGGGCGAGGGCAACCTGGCCCTCGGCGTGGTCGTCTTCGTGGTGTCCTGGCAGTTCATCCCGTTCCACTCGCTGATCTACCAGGGCGGCGTCCGGCAGATCCCGGTCTCCCTGTACGAGGCGGCGCAGATCGACGGGGCGGGCCGGTTCCGGCAGTTCTTCAACATCACCCTGCCGCAGCTCAAGTACACGATCATCACGTCGTCGACGCTGATGGCGGTCGGCTCGCTGACCTTCTTCGACCTGATCTTCGTCCTGACCGCGGGCGGCCCCGGTGACGCCACCCGGGTGCTGGCGGTGGACATGTACGCGCGTGGCTTCCAGGCCAACCTGATGGGCCCGGCCAGCGGGATCGCGGTCATCCTGGTCCTCGTCGGCCTCGGCCTCGCGCTGCTGCTGCGCCGGCTCGGCGGCCGCGACTCCAGTGCCAGCCAGCTGGAAGGAGTCTGACGTGGCGACCGTGACTAGCACCCCGCCCGGCCAGGTCCGGGCGAACGGCACGGACGAGCACCCGCCGGCCCGCCGGCGCGGCTTCCGTGGCGTCAACTGGCTGGGCGGATCACTGTCCTGGGTCTGGCTGCTGATCGTGATGATCCCGATCTACTGGATCTTCATCACCAGCTTCAAGACGCAGGGCAACTTCTTCGACACCAACCCGTTCGCCCCGCCCGCGGACCCGACACTCGACAACTACAAGCTGGTCATCGAGTCGGACTTCATCCGCTACTTCGGCAACAGCGTGGCCGTCGCGGTCGGCACGGTGGTGCCGGCGGTGCTGTTCTCGTTCATGGCCGCGTACGCGATCATCCGCGCCCAGGCCAACAGCCGCTTCCTGCGGCTGAGCAACTCGCTGTTCCTGATGGGCCTGGCCATCCCGCTGCAGGCGGTGATCATCCCGGTCTACCTGATCATCATCAAGCTCCAGATGTACGACACCCTGGGCGCGATCATCCTGCCGTCGATCGGCTTCGCCATCCCGTTGTCGGTGCTGGTGCTGGCCAACTTCATCCGTGACGTGCCCAAGGAACTCTTCGAGTCCATGCGCATGGACGGCGCCACCGAATGGGGCACCCTCTGGCACCTGGCGTTCCCGCTGACCCGGCCCGCCCTGGTCACGGTGGCCATCTACCAGGGCCTCCAGTCGTGGAACGGCTTCCTGCTCCCGCTGGTCCTGACCACCGCACCGGAGCAACGCACCCTGCCCCTGGCATTGTGGACCTTCCAGGGCCAGTACGGCGTCAACGTGCCCGCCGTCCTCGCCTCGGTGGTCCTGACCACCATGCCGATCCTGATCCTCTACGCCGTCGGCCGCCGCCAGCTCCTCAGCGGCCTCACCGCCGGCTTCGGCAAGTAGCACCTCCGCACGCGACGGCCGCCGGGCGATCCCCGGCGGCCGTTCCGCGTTCAGCCACCGCCGGCCGGTCGCCGGGGCCCCCTATTCTGAGGGCGTGCGCGAAGCCGGGAGCCGGGAGCGGAGTCAGCCCGCTCCGCCGCATGTCGTCTTCGAGGCGCTGGCCGGGCCCGATCGTGATCCGGCCCGGCCCTGGCTGGTGCTGCTGGATGACGAACAGGCGCCGGCCGTGCTCGACAGCGCGCCGCCCGCTCGTCTGGTCTGGTCGTCGCTGTGGGTGAAGCGGCCCGACGCGCGGATCCGGTTCGACCTGGCCGCCGACGGGGCCGGGAGCCGGCTGCGGTGGACGCTGCTGGTCGACGAGCCGCTGCCCGACGCAGCGCTGCTCGGACATCTGCGCAAGCGGCTCAACGAGCTGATCAACGCGAACCTGCGCTACACGTTCGGGCAGTGACTCAGCCGTCGCTCAGGTGGGCCAGCTCGACGACGGCGCAGGCCAGGACCAGTCGAGGGTCGAGGCCGGCGCCGGCCGCGTAGGTGCGCCTCACGGCCGGCCGGCAACCGGGCGGTAGCTGTCGAAGGTGCTCTCCAGGACGCCTTCGCCGTGGGTCAGGGCGGGGATCGCCTGCTCCAGGGCACGTAGCCGGGCCGCGGGGACGCGGCCGCGGATGACGTACTCGGCCGGGCCGGCCTCGGACGACTCGGGGGCCGCGCCCAGGCGACCGAGCGCGGCCAGCGTGGCGCCGAGCGTGGTGACCGGGCCGTCGAGCCGGAAGCGGTGGATCGGCTCGCAGACCGTGGTGCCGGCCCGGCGCAGGGCCGAGGTCAGCACGATCGGCATCAGCTTGCGGAAGTCGGCGGCGGTCGTGGCCGGCGACCGGAAGCCGGTGCGGGTCACGTGCACGCGGATGTCGGTGACCGGCCAGCCGTGCGGGCCGCGGGCCAGCGTGGTGCGTACCGCCGATTCCAGGGCCTCGCGGAAGAACTCCGCCGTCCGGAAGACGTGGATCGGCACCTGTTCGATCGGCACGTCCAGCTCGAACTCGACGCCGGCGCCCGGTGACACCTCCAGGGTGAGCGCGGCCATGAAGTACTCGCCGAGCGTGGCGCCGGCGCCGCCGGTGCCGGCCGGGCGTTCGATGTGGATCGTGCGGGTCTCGCGGAACGTCACCGGGATGCCGTACTGCTCGGCCAGGGTGGTCTCGATGACCTCCTTCTGCACCTCGCCGTAGAGCGAGACCGCGATCTCGTCGTCCCGGCGCAGGCCGATCAGCGGGTCCTGCTCGGCCAGTTCGGTGAGCGCGGTGTGCAGCGCGTGCCGGTCGGCCGGGTCCTTCGGCACCACCACCGTCGAGAGCGTGGGCGGGGCGAACAGCTGGGCGTCGGCGCTGGGCGGGAAGGAGCCGATGCGGACGTCGCGCAGCCCGTGCACCCGGCCGATCTCGCCGGCCGGCAGCGTGTCCCGGCCCTCGATCGCGGTGACCGTTCCGCCCGGCAGCCGGTCGCGGACGTGCAGCGTGCCGGAGAACATCCGCACGTACGCCACCCGCGCGCCGGCCGGGTCCCGTTCCACCTTGAAGACGGTCCCGCCGACCGGTCCCTCCGGGTCGCCGCCGGCCGTCGGGAGCAGCGTCGCCAGCCCGTCGATCAGGGCGTCCACGCCGGCGCCGGTCACCGCCGACCCGAAGAAGACCGGTTGCACGTCACTCTGGCGGGTCAGTTCGGCCAAGATCTTCCGGTACGGGAGGGAGCGCTCGTCGCGTACGAACGAGGTCAGCAGTTGATCGTCGCCGGTCAGCTCGACGATCCGCCCGGACGGCAGCGCCGGAAGCGCCGTGGCCGACGGTGTGCCCAGGTCACGTGGTGTGCTGAGCGGGACGATGCGCGGGCTCAGCTTGGCCGCGAGGTCGCGGAGGAGCCCGTCGGCACGGGCGCCGGCGCGGTCGATCTTGTTGACGAAGACGATCGTCGGCACGCGGAGCCGGCGCAGCGTACGCATCAGCACCCGGGTCTGTGCCTGCACCCCCTCGACCGCGGACACGACCAGGATCGCGCCGTCGAGCACCCGCAGCGCGCGCTCGACCTCGGCGATGAAGTCGGGGTGGCCGGGCGTGTCGATGAGGTTGACGGTGACGTCCCGCAGCGGGAACGAGGCGACCGCGGTCTTGATCGTGATGCCGCGGCGGCGCTCGAGCTCGAGCGAGTCGGTGCGGGTGCTGCCGGCGTCCACGCTGCCCAGCGAGTCGATGACCCCGCCGGCGTACAGAAGCCGCTCGGTCAGGCTGGTCTTACCGGCGTCGACATGCGCGACGATGCCAAGGTTGAGAAAGCTCAATTGCGTCCTTTGCGACGGTTTCCAGGGGCCGGGGCGGGAAACCGTGGCGCATGCTTTTTCTCCTTGCTATCGCAAACTTGCTATGGCAAAACCTGATCCGCGTACGTTAACGCGGCCCGCCGGCCGAAGCGACGCCATTTATCCGGGCGGCGTGTCCGTCCGGGCGGCTCGCTCGTTCGTTCTCGTCTGAGCGGCCGGCTCGTCCGTTCTTGCCTGGGCGGCTCGCTCGTTCGTTTTCGTCTTTGCGGCCCGCTCATCCGGGCGCAGTGTGACTCGATAGCGGCTGAGCGCCAGCAGCGGGAGCGTGAGGGCGGCCAGGGCGACGCCCAGCGCGGCCACGGCGATCATCGCGCCGCGCAGGCCGGCGGCCGAGGACCAGAGGCCGACGTAGACCGGGCCGAGCAGGAAGCCGGTGTAGGCGACGACCGTGACGATCGAGGTCGCGCGGCCGCGGGCCGACTCGGCGACGTTGCGCGAGACGATGCTGAGCAGGGTCGGGAACAGCGCGGCGGTGCCGGCGGCGGCCAGGACGAGGCCGGCCAGGGCGGCGGGCACGTTCGGCGCCCGCGCGAGCACGGTGGCGCCGGTCGCCGCCACGAGGGCGCCGAGGATCAGCACCGTGCGGGCGTGCGCCGGGTTGAGCGTACTCACCGCGAATCTTGTCGTGGCCACCACGGCGGCGAAGGCGGCGGGGGCGAACGCGCTGACGCCCGGGCCGGTGTCCAGGACGTCCTGCAGGAAGACGGCGCCCCAGCTCTGGTGGGCGTTCTCGCTGGCGAAGGCGATGGCGCCGAGCACGCCGACGAGGATCAGCGGGGCGATCGCCGTCACCCGCGCGGCTGTGGCGCTGTTCGGCGGCCGCTCGTCGCTCAGCGTCCGCTTGATGGCGGCGCCGGCCACGATCGAGATGACGAGTACGGCCGAGAACGGCGCCCAGATCGGGGCGCCGAGCGCGAACGCGCCGCCGGTGCCGAGGCTGGACACGACCACGGCACAGGAGAAGACCGCGCCGGAGCGGGTGATCACCGGGCGGTCCGACTCGCGTTCGGCCCGGCCGCCGGTGGAGTTCATGCCGACGTCGGCCGCGCCGCTCGCGACGCCCACCAGCGTGAGCGCGGCGCAGAGCCCGGCCAGGGAGTGTGCCGTCAGGGCGACGACCAGCCCGGTCACGCCGAGCGCGGCGGTGAACAGGGCGTTGCACCGCAGGCCCCAGCGGTCGAGCGCCCGCCCGGCCAGCAGCATCGCCGGCAACGCCCCGGCGCTGATGAACAGCAGCGCGGTGCCGAGCCCGGCGTCGTCGAGCCCGGCCTGGTCGCGGATGGCGGGAACGGCCGACCCCCAGGTGCCCCAGAACGCCCCGAAGGCGGCCGCCGCCAGGTAGGACGCGGTGGCGGTACGCATTGTGTAACGCTACACAGATACCATGGCCGAATGCAACGGCGAGTGACGATGACCGACGTGGCCCGCGCGGCCGGGGTGTCGCCGATGACCGTGTCGTACACCTACAACCAGCCACAGCGGGTCTCGGCCGAGAGCCGGGCCAAGGTGCTGCGCGCGGCCTCCGACCTGGGATACTCCGGGCCGGACCCCAGCGCCCGGTCCCTGCGCTACGGCGCGACGCGCACGCTCGGCGTCGTCCTCGGGGAGCATCTGACCTACGCCTTCGACGACCCGCAGGCGGTCCTCTTCCTCGCCGGGGTGGCCGAGGTCTGCGCCGACCGGGGGTACGGGCTGCTCATCGTCCCGGCCATCACCGGCGACGGCGACCGGGTCACCGCGGCCGCGGTGGACGCCTACGTCGTCTGGACCACCACCGCCGACGACCCGGTGCTCGACGCGGCCTGCGGCACCCGCCGCCCCGTCGTCGTGCACGGCGGCCCCGAACGCGCCGGCACCACCCTGATCGGCATCGACAACCGCCGGGCCGCCCACGCGGTCGGCCTCGAGGTGTTCGCCGGCGCCCGCCGCCCCGCCGTGCTCAGCTTCCCGGTCGACCGCCGCCGCGAGGCCTTCGTGCGCGACGGGGTCGACCCGGCCGGCGTGGCCTTCCCGGTGACCCGCGACCGCCTGGCCGGCTACCGCGACGCCGCCACGGAGCTGGGCATCGACTGGTCGGCCGTGCCGGTCGGGGTGTGCCGCACCAACGACGACGGCGAGGCCCGCACGGTCATGCGAAGCCTGCTCGCCGCCGCCCCCGACATCGACGCGGTGGCCGCCATGGGCGACCGCCTGGCCCTGGCCGCCCGGCCGCTGCGCGTCAGCGGCTGGGACGACTCGGCCATCGCCCGCGACCACGACCTGACCACGGTCGCCCAGTCCTTGCGGGAGCAGGGCGCGGCGTGCGCGCTGGCCGCCCTGGGCGAACCCGCCCCCGACCACCGCGACTCCTGGAGCGTCGTCCGCCGCGCCTCGACCGCGATCTGACGCCTGTGCCGGCTGCCCCGACCAGGCCCCGACCGCGGCTCGCTCATCCAGTCAGGCCGGCGGCCTTAGATCAGCTCGTCGGCCGGCCGGGCGTCATCGGCCTGCTCCGGCCGCAGCTCGACCCACCCGAGATCACGGCCGACCAGCGCGGCCGCCAGCCGGGTCAGCACCGGCGGGAACGGCCCCGCGTCATCGTCGACCTCGACGTCGAGATGCCAGCCGCCCGGCCACGTGCCCGCCCCCGTCACCGCTCCGTCCGGTCCGAGCGCCTCGGCCAGCAGCTCCTCGACGTCATCCCGATCGATGTCGTCCGGCAGCGCCCGTTTCCCGATCACCTCGACCAGCATCAGGTGATCTTAGGTTGGGCTGTCGACCGTGGACGGCTTGCCGGTGGTGGCGAGAACGCTGCCCCGGCGTCCGGCCACCCCGACGGCGCGCGGGTCCGCGGCCGGGTCGCTTCTTGCCGGTAGGGTCGCCGCGTGAAGCTGCAATCGTCGTCGGTGCGGATCGCCGACTACCTCAACGCGGTCGTGATCAAGCCGGTCGGTGACGGGCCGTGGCCCGGGGTGGTGCTCTACACGGACATCTTCCAGCTGACCGAGTCGACCTTGCGCACGGCGCGGCGGCTGGCCGCGTACGGCTTCGTGGTCGTTGTTCCGGAGATCTACCCCCGCACCTCGCTGGCCGGGGTCGCGCTGGAGTTCGACGACGAGGGCAAGCGGCGGGGGATGGCCGGCGCCGCCGAGACGACGGCGGCCTCGTTCGACGCCGACCGGGTGGCCGCGCTCGACTACCTGGAGAACCGGGACGACACGACCGCCCTGTACGCCACCGGCTTCTGCATCGGCGGGCATCTGGCGTTCCGGGCCGCCTTCGACCCGCGGGTCCGGGCGACCGTCTGCTTCTATCCGACCGGCCTGCAGAACGGCGCGCTGGGCCAGGATGCCGACGCCGGGTCGCTGGGCCGCGCGGCCGACATCCGCGGGCGGCTGCTGGTCGTCTTCGGTTCGCAGGACCCGCACGTGCCCGCCGACGCCCGCCTCAAGATCCTGTCCGAGCTGTACGCGGCCGGCCTCGACGACGTGGAACTGCACGTCTACCAGGGCGGCGAGCACGCCTTCATGCGCGACATCGGTCCGCGCCACGACCCCGTGCTCACCGACCTGGCCCTGACCGAGGCGGTGTCCTTCTTCACCGGTCGCTGAGCCGGTCGCTGAGCCGGTCGTTGAGCCGGTCGTTGAGCCGGTCGCTTCAGCGGTCGCTGAACAGCAGGTCGAGCTGCGCGTCCAACGCCTGGGTGGCCTGCTCGGGGGTGAGCTGGCCGCCGAGCAGGTAGAGGCCCAGCCCCTCCATCATCGCGACGAGCCCGGCCGCGCCCTCCCCGTTCCGGCCGGGCAGCAGCCCGGCGAAATGCTCGGTGAGCTGGGCGGTTTCGGCCCGCAGGGGAGTGCGCAGGCTGGGCCGCACCGCCGTGTAGGCCAGGAAGGCCAGCGCCACCCGTCCGAGGTCACGGGCGTCGTCGTCGAGGGGCAGAAGCGCCGCGATCGTCGTACGCAGAAGATCTCGAGCCGCCGGATCGTCACCCAGCGCAACCACCGCCGCGCTCACCCGCGCCTGGGTGCGGTCGCGCACCACCTCCATCGCGAACGTCATCATCTCGTCCCGGGTGCGGAAGTAGTGCTGCACCATGCCGGCCGACACCCCCGCCTCGGCCGCGACGTGCCGCAGGCTGACCGCCTCCAGCCCCTGCTCGGCGGCCAGCCGGGTGAGGGCGTCGGCGATCAGCGTCCGCCGCTCCTGATGATCGACTTTCCTGGGCATGCGGTCACAGTACGGTGACCACACCGCGGCCGCCGTCAACCTCCACCAGCTGGCCGGTGACGATCCGCTCGGTGGCGCCGGGCACGCTGATGACGGCGGGAATCCCGTACTCGCGGGCCACCGTCGGCCCGTGCGCCATGACCGCCCCGGTCTCGGTGACGAGCGCGGCCGCGGTCAGGAACAGCGGCGTCCAGCCCGGATCGGTGGTGGCCGTGACCAGCACCTCGCCGGGCTCGATGTGGGCCGTGGCCGGATCGTGCACGACCCGTGCCGGTCCGCGCGCCCGGCCGGCCGAGGCGCCGACGCCGCGCAGCTCACCGTCGCTGCCGGTGACGGGGAGCAGCGTCTCCACATCGGTCCCGTCCGAGAGCAGCGCCACCGGCACGTGGCGGCGCCGGGACTCGGCTTCGTAGGTGGCCCGTCGTTCCGCCACGCGCTGTCTGAGACATTGATGATCTTCGCTTGGCGCGCCGCCCCCACCCCCACCCCGGCACTGGGTGGGCGTCAACGTAGCGGCCGGGTGCGACGAAAATGACGGGTTATCCACAGGAATCTCGGCCATCTCGTCGAGAGTCAGGAACATCACGTCGTCCGGCTTGTCGAGCAGCCCGGCCGCGACCAGCTCCGCGCCGGCCCGAAGCAACCGCGCCCGTTCCGCCGCCAGCGGATACAACCCGGCGAACTTCCCGGCCTCCCGCAACCCGGCCAGCTCCCGGGCCCGCCCCAGCAACCACACCGCCAGCCGCCCCCGCACCGACCACCACCGCACCCGCCCGCCCAGCACCTCCAGCGCCGCCACGCCACGCGCCCCGGCCCGCGCGAACCGCACATCCGGCGCCTGCTCCGGATCCGTCACCCGCAGCAGGTTGGCCAGCGCCGCGAACACCGGCGCCGGATCCTCGGCCCACCGCGGCACCCCGAGATCGGCCTCGGCCACGCCCCGGTGCCCGTAGGCGTCCAGGAAGGAAGCCAGGAGAGAGGCCGGGAGAGCAGCCGGCGGCGTCGACAGCACCAGCGCCCGCTCCGCCGAGGAGAGCGAGGTCGCGACCTTCCACAACGCCAGGTCCATCTCGATCGTCACGTTGTGCGGCACGCCGGCCAGCACGGCCCGGATCTCGTCCTCGGTGGCCAGACCTTTCAGCAGGGGTACGGGCAGAGCCGACGCGATCATGCCGGCCACGATGGGCCAGGTGATCGCCTCGCCCACCCGGGTCGCGTCGCCCTGGTCGCGGATCCGTGCGATGGCCGCGAAGACCCGTTGTCGTGCCGCGGCCGGCCGGATCAGCGCCCGCACGATGCCGGCCGCCGCCGACAGCCCGGCGGTGAGCACCGGTCGCGGCGCCCGCCGGCCGTCGGGCGCGAAGCGTGGATCGGCCAGCACGTGCTCCATGGCGGCCTGGGCCCGCGGCCCGAAGTCCACCGCCATCAGCCGGACCAGCCGTTTCCGGGCGCGTGCGTCCCGCGCGTAGTCGGTCAGGTCGCCGTACAGCCGCCCGCCGATGTCCACGATCTCGGCCCGCATGCCGAGCGCGGCGACCATGTCGGCCACGGTCCGCCGGAGCGTGGACATCCCCATCGGCGTGACCGGCCGCAGCATGCCTTGCACGTGCCCGAACTCGAGATAGACCCGCAGGCCGGGCGTCGGTGGCGGCAGTGGGAACAGGGTGGTGATCGGCCGTGCCTGGAGGAGCCAGAGGGTCCCGTCGCGGTCCCGGGCCCATTCGATGTCCTGCGGCGCCCCGAAGTGCCGTTGCACCCGCTCGCCGACGGCGGCCAGGTCGGCGGGCGCGGCGGCACGGTCCACCGTGGTGGTCCCGTCGACGACCCCGGTTCCGCCGGCCGCTTCCGCCAGCATCGCGTCCCGCCGCCCGGTGACCGGGTCGGCGGTGAACAGCACGCCCGCCACCTCGGCGTCGACCATGCGTTGCACCACGACGGCCATGTGTACGTCGTCGGCCGGCACGCCCCGCGTCGACCGGTAGGGGACGGCCCGCGAGCCGTGCAGTGAGGCCCGGCATGCCTCGACGGCGGCGAGCAGCGCATCGTCCCCGTCGACGCCGAGCACCGAGTCGTACTGCCCGGCGAAGCTGGCGTCGGCCCGATCCTCGGCCGTGGCGCTCGACCGCACCGCCACCGTCCCGCCGCCCAGCCGCGCGTAGGCGTCGAGGACGTCCGAGGAGGACGCCGATGGTGTGATCACGAAGCCGTCGGGCACCCGTTCGCCCAGCCGGATCAGCTCACCCAGCCCGGCCGCCTTACCGCCGACGACCGTGACGTCACGTGCTTCGGTCAGCGCAATGCAATACGACTGCATTGCAAAAGGCTAGCCGGGTTTCAATGCGACTGCAATGCAATGAGGCGGTCGAGGGCCGAGCGCATCTCGGCGGCCAGGTCGGTCTCGACCGGGGACTCGACCCAGCGGCCGAACGCGACCTGCAGAACGACGATCCCGGCCTGGGCGGCCAGGGAGGCGTCCGGTTCCGGTACGCCACGCTCCCGCAGCCCGGCCGCCATCGCCGAGCCCAGCGTCGCCATCTTGATCAGCTCGCGTTCCATCAGCTCGGGGTTGGCCGAGATGATCGCCTGCCGCCGGCGCGAGTGCTGGTGGTCGCGTCCGAGGAACGTCGTCGACACTTCCAGGGCAAGGCCCACCGCGGCCATCGGCGAGGCCGGCCCGGGCGCGTCCTTCAACGCGCCGACCAGGGCGTCGGCCAGGTCCGACGAGCCGGCGAAGAGCACCTCGCGCTTGTCGGCGAAGTGCCGGAAGAAGGTGCGCGCGGTGAGCCCGGCCCGCTCGGCGATCTCGGCCACCGTCGTCTGCTCGTACCCCCGCTCGGCATAGAGATCCATCGCCGCCGACCGCAACCGTCCCGCCGCGTCGCCCTCCCACCTCGCCATAGCGAGTGATTGTAGTCATGTCACACGATGACATCACCGTGTTAGCGTGGTGATGTCATCACGTGACATCACCGAAAGAGGGAAAAGTCATGCGCATCTTTGTCACCGGAGCGTCCGGCTGGATCGGCTCGGGCACGGTCAAGGAGCTGGTCGGGGCCGGTCACAGCGTGCTCGGCCTGGCCCGGTCGGACGCGGCGGCCGAACGGGTCACGGCCCTGGGCGCCGACGTGCACCGCGGCGACCTGAACGACCTGGACAGCCTGCGGGCCGGCGCGGCCGCCGCCGACGGGGTGGTCCACCTCGGCTACCACCACGACTTCTCGCAGATCCCGGAGGCCGCCCGGATCGACCGCGAGGCCATGGCGGCGCTGGGCGCGGAGCTCAAGGAGGGTTCGCCGTTCGTCATCGCGGCCGGCGTGGTCGGGCTGTCCCGGGACGGCAGCGTCGCGACCGAGGAGGTCGAGGCCGACGCGTCCACGCACCCGCGCGTCGCGAACAGCCTGATCGTCCGCGACCTGGCCGAGCGCGGCGTACGGTCGGCCGCGGTCCGCTTCGCGCCCACCGTGCACGGCCGCGGCGATCACGGTTTCATCGCCGTGCTGGTCGCCATCGCCCGGCAGACCGGTGTCTCCGGCTACGTCGGTGACGGGGCCGGCCGCTGGTCCGCCGTTCACCGCGACGACGCCGCGACGCTGGTCCGGCTGGCCGTCGAACGGGCCACCCCGGGCGAGACCCTGCACGCCATCGCCGAGGAGGGCGTGCCCACCCGCGACATCGCCGAGGCCATCGGCCGCGGCCTGGGCCTGCCGGTCGAGTCGCGCCCGGCCGAGCATTTCGACTGGCTGGGCCGCTTCTTCGGGATGGACGCCGCCGCCTCCAGCGAGATCACCAGGAAGCGGTACGACTGGAACCCGAGCCGCCCGGGACTGATCGCCGACCTCGACGAAGGTCACTACTTCGAGCAGTAGTCCGATACGCTCCGCATGCGCAAACTTACTATCGCGGACCGGACGCGTTCGTCAGCAGCGTCCACTTCGTGTGGCGGACCGATCCGCCGCGCCAGTTCGTCCTGCATGACCTTCGAGGGTTCGAGGTGGTCGAGCTTTCCCGGGCGTTCTGGCGGCGGGGCCGGCGCTGGGAGATCACGGCCGTCCACCGGGGAAGCCGGACGACGATCTACTCGACCAAGGACAGGGTGACCTTCAACCAGGTTCGCCGGGCTCTGCTCCGGGCGACCGAGGGCCGCCCCAAAGGGCGGCCGGGCCGCTCCTGACAAGGGAGCGGCCCGACGCCGGTGTTCAGTTGCCGGTGATGGTGAACTGGGTGCCGGGCTCCCGTTCGATGTCGCCGTCGCGCGAGTTGGTGATCGTCACGTTGGACAACGTGGCGTTCCCTCGCGCGCCGCCCATCGCCAGGATGCCGGCGCCGTTGTTCGACCTGTCGATCCGGACATTCGTGATCGCGACGTTGGGCATGTTGCCGCCGCCGGTCTTGAACTGGATGCCGTCGTACGTGGAGTCGGAGATCTCGGTGTCCCGGATGGTCACGCCCACGATGTCCTTGGTGGACGGGAACAACGTGATCGCGCCGAACTCCTGATCCTCGTTCCAGAAGGCGCCACCGGTGCGGAACAGCCCGTTGCCCGAGATCGTGGTGGTGCCCGAGAACGGTAGCGGGCTGTGGTCGGTGGCCAGCATGATGCCCGGGTAGTTCGCGGTGTCGGCGATCAGGTTGTTCTCGATCACGTTGCCGTACCCGCCGTAGATCGCCGCGCCGTTGGCCCGCCACGGCAGCTGGATCGTGTTGTTGGTGAACCGGTTGTCGTGCCCGATGTCGACGTTCTGGTCCTTGACGTACGGGTTGGCCCAGACCGCCAGCGAGTCGTCGCCGGTGGTGCGGAAGGACGAGTTGAAGACCCGCGAGTTGCGCGTGCCGTTGGAGAAGTTGATGCCGTCGGCGTACGTGTCGCGGATCCGCATGCCGCTGAAGTCCAGGCCGTCACCCGGGTTCCAGTAGGCCGGCGTGTCCGAGTAGTCGCGGCCGACCCAGGCGCCGACGTTGACGTGCTCGATCCAGACGTTGCTGATCTTCGTGTTCTTCCCGAACCGCCCGTTGAGGCCGTGGCCGCGGTTGGCCCGGTTGGTGGTCATCCCGAAGATCGCGATGTCGCTGATCTGGGTGTTGTCGTCGATGTCGAAGCCGACGTTGCCCTCGTGCGGATGGTTGATGTTGCCGACCACGTTCTGCGGTTCGGTGTTGGTGTAGAGCTGGGAGTACCACATGCCGGCGCCCTTGACGACGACGTTGCGGATGCCCTTCTGGTTGTTGCCGTTGCGGGTCGGGTCGGGGGACAGGATCTTCTGCTCCTGACGCCACTGGCCGGCCGGGATCCAGACGCAGGAGATCACGCCGTTCTCGTCGTCGGTGACCGCCCGCTGGATCGCCGAGGTGTCGTCGATGCCGTCGTCCGGCACCGCGCCGTACTGGGTGATCGACGTGCAGCCGGACGGCTGGGACAGCTGGGGCGCGACCTGCTCGAGGTCGATCAGGTCGAGGTAGTAGAAGGACGCGTTGTCACCACTGTCAACTTGGAGTTTGAACTTCGTGCCCGGCGGGTACGACGTGCCGAGCAGCGCGTGCGACTCGTCGAAGAGCCGGCGCGCGTTGGCACCGGGGCTGTTGGACAGGCTCTCGGTGTCGTCGGTGGTGCCGTAGAGCCAGGAGTTCCGCGACGACAGGGTCAGCTTCCGGTTGAACACCCCGTTGACGTACAGGCTGATCGTCGCCTCCTGCCCGCCGCCGCTCGCGGAGTCCGGGATGGAGTTGCGGACGACGATCGAGTTGGCCTGGGCGGCCGAGGTGACCTCGACGTACTGCCCCTGTGCGGTGAGCCGGACCGACGCGCGGCCGGACGACTCGGTGCCGAAGTTGGTGTGCCCGAACGTCCGCAGCGCGTCCGCCGTGACCAGGGTGCCCTGGTAGCTGCCGGCCTCGGCCTCGTACTCGGTGTACGGCACCGCCGCGCCCCGCCCGACCACGATCGACCGGGTTCCGGTGTTGTTGTTCTCGTTCGTCTCGGCCACCGCGCCGGACGCGTCCGCGGTCGCCGTGACCGTGACGCCGCCGGTGGTCGCGGTCCACGTGCCGGGGATGGCGACGGTGGCCGTGGCGCCCGCGGCGATCGCCGGGGTGCTGCCGTTGAGCGTGGTCGACCCCGCGGTCACCCGGGTCGTCGAGGCGCCGGCCTGGCTGGTGCCACGGTTGCGGACGGCCACGGTGAAGCTGACCGGGGCCCCGACGGCCGGGTTGGCCGGGCTCGGGGTGATCGACGCGATCTCCAGGTCGGGGCCGGGGGACTGGGCCACGACCAGGGCGGTCGGCGACGTGTAGGTGTTGTTGTCGTTGTTCGTCTCCGGCACGGTGTCGGCCGGGTCGACGGTCGCGGACACGGTGTAGCTGCCCTGCGCCCGCCGGCCCGCGGCCACGGTCACGGTGGCCGAGGCGCCGGCCGCGAGCGCGCCGACCTGCGCGGTGCCCACGGTGGTGCCGTTCAGCTTGACGTCGGCGGTGGTCGCGGCGGAGGCGGCGGTGCCGGCGTTGCGGACGGTTGCCGACACGCTGATCGACGAGGTCTCGTCGGGCGAGGCGGGCGTCCATGACGTACCCGTCACCGTCAGGTCGGGGTTGGGCGCCCAGGCGCCGATCACCTGGAACTCGGCGGCCTGCCCGCCCGGCGCCCCGCTGTTGGTGAAGAACTGCAGGCGGACGTCCGTGGCGCGGCCGCTGACCGGGATGGTGACGGTGTTCTGGTTCGACGAGGGGTTGAAGGCGTAGTCGGCGCGGGCCTTCAGCGAGGTGAAGCCGGTCGCGCTCTGCGCGCGCCCGGAAACCTCGATCGCCTGGGTACGCGGACCCCAGATCGGATCGGGGTTGAGCTTGACGACCACCGCGGTGACATCGGCGTTCGCCCCCAGCTTGGCGGTGAGCGTGGCGGGCTGCCCGGCCGCCTCCCAGTAGGTGCCGGTGTTGCCGTCGACCGCGTTACCGGCCACGAAGGACTGGGTGAACGACGACGCCTCGATCGGCTTGTTCACGGCCAGGTTGTCGCCGTCGACCGGCGGTGGCGGATCCCCCGGGTCGGTGCCGCCGGGACCGTAGATCTCGAACTCGCCGATCTGCCCGGCCGGCCACCCCGTGTTCGCGGTGATGGTGAGGCGAACGAATCGGACCGCGGCCGCCGGGAATCCGATCGCGACGGTGTTGCCGGTCGCCGGATCGAAGAACCGGCCGGCCGAGGGAGACAGCGTGCTGAAGCTGCTGCCGTTGGTGCTGCCCTGGACCGCGATGGTCTGGGTCCGCGCGCCCCAGGCGGTCGACGGCGGCAGCTTCAGCGTGACCTGATCGACCTGGGTGGTGGATCCCAGGTCGATCTGGACCCACTGCGGGAACGAGCCGTTCGGGCTCTCCCAGTAGGTGTTCGGGTTCTGGTCGTTGACCAGGTTGGCGCCGAAGCCGCCGTTCGAGGCGCCGGCGGTGGCGGTCCGGCCGGGGGAGAGGTTGGGGCCGGCGGCCCGCGCGGGCGCGGAGATCAGTCCGGTGGCGGCGGTGAGGACGAGGGTGAGGATGCCGCCGGCCATCCGGCGGCGCAGCTTCCGTGACATGGGGCCCTCAGTTCATCTTTTGCGGAGCTATTGCCAACTTCTTTCAGGACGGGGGATTCAAGATTGCAGATATGTGTCCGGTTCGTCAACGGCGGCATCAGTTGTTTCCGATCTGTGGCAACCTCCCGCAGCATCGACAAAACCCGATAGGGTGACCGCGTGCGTACGCGTCGTGCTGTTCTTGCCGTCCTGAGTTCCGTGCTGCTGGTCCCGATCGCGTCGCCGGCCTTCGCCGCGCCCGCCGGGCCGACCGAGCCGGTCCACGACTACGCCTCCGCCGTGCGCGAGCAGGTGTGGGTGCAGACCCCGGTGGACAGTGACGGCGACGGCAGGCGCGACCGGGTCGCGGTGCGCGTCATCCGGCCACGCGACGTCGGCCACAAGATCCCGGTGATCTTTCAGCCCAGCCCGTACTACGCCGGGCTGAAGGACGTGCCCAACCATGACGACATCGACCGCGAGGGCATCCTCCGGCGGGCCGCGCCGCCCGGCGCGAACCGGGCCGAGACGGTCACGTTCTCCGGTTATCTCGACAACTACTTCGTGCCGCGCGGCTACGCCGTGGTGTTCGCCGACAGCCTGGGCAGCGGCGGGTCCGACGGCTGCCCGACCTCCGGCGGCCGCAACGAGACGCTGGGCATGAAGGCGGTCGTCGACTGGCTCAACGGCCGGGCCAAGGGCTGGGACGCCGGCGGGGCCGAGGTCAGCGCCGACTGGAGCACCGGCAAGACCGGCATGATCGGTGTCTCGTACAACGGGACGCTGCCCAACGCGGTCGCCTCCACCGGCGTCGAGGGCCTCGAGACCATCGTCCCGATCGCGGCGATCTCGTCCTGGTACGACTACTACCGCGCCAACGGCGGCGTGGTCGCGCCCGGCGGCTTCCAGGGCGAAGACCTCGACGTGCTGGCCCGGGCCGTCCTCACCCGGCAGAATCCCGAGGTCTGCGCCCCGGTGATGGACGCGATCGAACGCGACCAGGACCGCGTCACCGGCGACTACAGCAAGTACTGGGCCGAGCGTGACTACACCCGCGACGCGTCCCGGGTGAAGGCCAGCGTGCTGCTGGTGCACGGCCTGCACGACATGAACGTGCGCACCGGCCAGGCCGGGCAGTGGTGGGACCTGCTCGCCGCCAACAACGTGCCCCGCAAGATCTGGCTGCACCAGGGCGCCCACTCGGACCCGTTCTCGATCCGCCGCGCCGAGTGGCTCGACACCCTGCACGCCTGGATGGACCACTGGCTGTACGGCATCGACAACGACATCATGAGCCGCCCGATGGCCGACGTGGAGGTCGCGCCGAACGTCTGGAAGACCTCACGCAACTGGCCGATCCCGGGCGCCCGCACCGCCGACTGGTACGCCGGTCAGAACGGCGAGCTGTCGCCGGTGCCCGAGCGGTCCCGCCGGGCCACCTTCGTGGACGACCCGGCGCGTACGGCCGAGAACCTGGCCGCGAACCCGGCCGCGGCCGACGGCAACCGCCTGGCCTTCCAGACGGCGCCGCTGACCGCCGAGACCCGGCTCTCCGGCACGCCCGAGATCACCGTCCGGGCCGACCTGAACGGCAAGTCCCCGTACCTGACCGCGCTCCTGGTCGACTACGGCGCGGCCAACCGGTTCGCCGGGCGCCGAGCCGTCCCCGGCCAGGACTGCGTCGGCCCCGGCATCCCCGAGGACCCCGGCTGCTTCAACCGCAGCGAGTACGTCACCGCGGAGACGCCGTACGAGATCGTCACCCGCGGCTGGGTGGACGTGCGCAATCGGCACGGCCGCAACGTCAGCGAGCCGATCACGCCGGGTGTGGCGTACACGGTGAAGTGGGATCTTCAGACCACCGACCACGTGTTCGCCCCGGGCCACCGGATCGGCCTGGTGATCATCTCGACCGAACGTGATCACACCCTGCGCTACCCGGCCGGCACCGAGGTCGGCGTGCGCCTCGGCATCTCCCGGATCAGCATGCCGCTGGCCCGGCCCTAGCGAACGGTCAGTCGTTGTAGTTGATCGACGGCACCGCGATCGCCCCGAGACCGGGGATGGCGCCGTCCCGGGCCTGCCGGACCAGCTCGCGGGCGGCGTCCACCCCGTTCTCGCCGGTCTTCGACATCCGCGCCGCGGCCAGCCCGCAGACCACCGGGGTGGCGAACGACGTCCCGCTCCACTTGGCCATGCCCTTGTAGCGCATCTTGACGCCCTTGTTCGGCGGCTCCTCGCCGATGTAGGTACCCACCGGGAACGCGTTGACCAGGTCCTCACCCGGCGCGTAGACGTCGACCCAGCCGCCGAAGTTGCTGAACGTGGCCCGTTCCCGCTGCGTCGGGTCGAGCGCGCCGACCGACACCGTGTACGGCGACGCGGCCGGCCAGAACGGCTGCCGCACCCCGTCGTTCCCGGCCGCCGCGACCAGCAGGACGCCCTTGTGCAACCGCAACCGGCGGCGCCCGAACAGCTGGAGGCTGAGCAGATCGCGGGAGTGGTGCGTCCAGGTGCCGGCCGAGAAGTTGATGATGTCGGGGCTGTCGTTGTCCAGGATGTCCATCAGCGCGTCGACCAGCTCGGTCTCGAACCGCGCGCCGCCCGGCTCGAAGCTGGCCCGCACGTGCACCTCGGCGGCCGGCGCCAGGCAGCGGATCACCCCGGCGATGAAGGTGCCGTGACCGGCGTACTCGGTCATCGGGTTCTCCAGGATGCCCCGGTCCAGGTCGCCGGTGACGCCCTTGAGCCACGGCGAGCGCTTGGTGGCCTCGGGGTCGAGGCCGGTGTCGGCGACCACGACGCGGATGCCCTGGCCCGCGGTCGTGTCCGGGTTGACGGCGGGCACCGGCGCGGTGTCCGGCGGGACCGGTGTCGGCTCGGAGGCCGGGCAGTGGCCGGCGTTGCCCGAGATGTGCACCAGGTGGTTGGCGGTGACCAGGCCGCGGCCCATCACCCGGTCGACCTCGCGGATCGCGGTCATCGTGCCGCCCGGCACGTGCATCACCCGGTAGCCGGGCGCGGCCGGCGAGCGGTCCTGCACGTCGCAGGTGATGTTCAGGCTCCACAGGTGATCCTGGACGGGCTTGACGTGCTGTTCCTCGACGAGCATGGCGGTCGGCTCGTAGTGGAACTCGACCCCGGTCTCCTCCCAGTTCTCCGGTCCGGGGGCGATGTCGATCCCCCGCTGCCGGAATCTCTCCCGGAGAACCCGGAGCTGGGCCTGCTGGCGGGTCTCCGGCTGGGAACCCGTTCGTTCGTCGGTCATCGTTTCTCCTAGTATGGGCGCGTGTCAGCTGGCGTGACGTCCGAGCGGCTGCTGTCCTTGGCGCTGTCCCGCCCGGCCGAGGCGTTACGAGAGGCCGACCAGATTCTGGCCGGTCGCCCTGACGCATGGGTTGCGTCGATCGCCCGGCAGGCCCGGGCCATCGTGTGGCGAGACGCCGGCCGCACCGCGGCGGCGATCACCGAGCTGCGTCGTGCGGTGCGCGACGCGCGGGCGTCCGGTCAGGCCGAGCGGGTCGCCGACGTGCAGGCGACGCTCGGTCTCACGTTGGGTTTCGCCGGGCGTACGCGGTCGGGCCTGGCGATGCTCGACGAGGCGGTGGCCGGCAGCCGGGGCGTCCCCAGCGGCCGCAATCTGATGCGCCGCGCCGACCTGCTGCGCGTGCTGGGCCGGCACGACGAGGCCCTGGAAGACCTGCGCCGCGCGATCTCCCTGCTGCGCCGCGGCGGGGACCGGCTCTGGGAGGCCCGCTCCCGCATGCACCGGGTGCTGGTGTTGTGTGCGATCGGCCAGACCGCCCGCGCCGACCGCGACCTGACCGAGGCCGAGCGCCTCTACCAGGACCTCGGCGGTCAGGACATGGAGCTGGTCAACGTCCTGCACAACCGCTCCGACCTGGCATATCTGGCCGGTGACCTGGCCGGGGCGCTGGGCTACCTCGACGCGGCGGCCGACCGCTACGCCCGGCTCGGCGTGCACACCTACTCGTACGGGCTGGCCACCGACCGTTGCTGGGTGCTGCTCGCCGCCGGCCTGTTCACCGAGGCGATGACCGGGGCCGAGGAGACGATCCGCGACCACGCCGCGCGCGGTGACGCCACCCAGGCCGCCGACCTGCTGTTCGCCGCCGGTCAGGCCGCGTACGCCGCGGGTCGCCCGGCCCTGGCCGTGGAACGCGCCGCGGCCGCCCGCGACATCTTCCGCCGGCAGGGCCGCGAACGGTGGCACGCCCGCGCGTCCTTCGTGGTGCTCCAGTCCCGCTGGGCCGAGGGCCACCGGGACGGCCGGCTGGTCACCCGGGCCGGCCGGCTGGCCGACCGGCTCGACCAGCTCGACGCCCTGGAAGCGCCCGCCGCCCACCTGCTGGCCGGCCGGCTGGCCGCCGAGCGGGGCCGGCACGCCGACGCCGACCGGCACCTGACCCGGGCCGCGCACTTCCGCAACCGCGGGCCCAGCTTCGGTCACGCCGTCGGCTGGCTCGCCCACGCGCTGCGGGCCAAGGGCCGTGGCGACACCAGGGCGATGCTGTCGGCCTGCCGCTTCGGGCTGCGCGCGGCCGAGAACCACCGCCGCACCCTGGCCGCTCCGGAACTGCTCGCGCACGCCACGGTCCACGGCATCGAGCTGGTCGAGCTGGCCCAGCGTGAGGCGGTCGCCCGCGGTGACGCGCGGATGTTGCTGCGCTGGAGCGAACGCTGGCGGGCCGGTGGTCTGGCCGTCGCGGCGGTCCGCCCGCCGGACGATCCCGAGCTGGCCGCCGAGATGACGGCGCTGCGCTCGGTCGAGGGGCGGCTGGCCCAGGCGCGTGCGGCCGGCCTGCCGGTGCGGCAGATCGAACAGGAACGCCGGGCTCTGGAGGGGGCGATCCGGGCGCGCACCCGCCGGGTCTCCGGCACTCACCCCACCACCGATCAGCCGGGTACGGACAGAGCGCCCGACCCGCTCTCGGCACTGGGCGGCCACACCCTGGTCACGCTGACCTTCCTGGACGGCATCCTCTACGCCACCACCGTGGCCGGCGGGCGCGCCCGCACCCAGGAGGTCGGCCCGCTCGCCACCGCCGTCCGCGAGGTCGAGCTGGCCCGCTTCGCCCTGCGCCGGCTGGCCCGTGGCCGCCCGCCGATGGGCGCCGGACCGGCCCTGGAGGCGGCCGGCGCCGCCCTGGAACGCGCCCTGCTCGGCCCGGCCGCCACCCTGCTCGGCGCCGGCCCGGTGGTCGTCGTCCCGCCGGCCATCCTGCACTCGGTGCCCTGGGGCATGCTGCCCGCGCTGCGGGACACCCCGTTCGTGGTGGCGCCGTCGCTGGCCACCTGGCTGCGCGCCGGGCGCACCGAACACACCGGACGCCGCCGGGTGGTGCTGGTCCGCGGCCCCGAGCTGGACGGCACCGGGCTCGAGATCAAGCACATCGCCCGCACGTACCCGCAGGCCACGGTGCTCGAGAACGGCAGCGCGACCGCCGAGGCCGTGCTGTCCGCCCTGGACGGCGCGTGGATCGCGCACATCGCCGCGCACGGTGTCTTCCGCGGTGACAACCCGCTCTTCTCCAGCCTCGCCCTGGACGACGGGCCGCTCACCGTCTATGACCTCGGGCGGCTGAGGCGCGCGCCGGCCCGGCTGGTGCTCTCCAGCTGTGAGAGCGGCGTGGCCGCCCCGGTCAGCACCGACGAGCTGCTCGGCATGGTCAGCGCGCTGATCCCGCTCGGGACGCGCAGCCTGGTCGCCAGCGTGGTGCCGGTGAACGACGCGGTCACCAGCGCGCTGATGGCCGAGTTCCACGAGCGGCTCCGGGCCGGCCAGGGGTTCGGCGCCGCCCTGCGCGACGTACGCCAGGCCGCCGCCGGCGCGGGCGACGTGATCGCCCTGGCCACCGCCTGGTCGTTCGTCTCGCTCGGCCGCTGACCGTTCCCGCAGCGACAGCGCCGCTGAGCGTTCCCGCAGCGACAGCGCCGCTGAGCGTTCCCGCAGTGGTAGCTCAGGGCGGTATCCGGGCGCGAAATGGCGCGCTGGGCTACCACTGACCGTCACAGAATCACCCAGGACGTCACGAGCTTGGCGCCGCCCGGCAGGTCGCAGCGCAGCCGCACCGGGCCGCTGGCCAGGTCGCCGACCAGGAACCGGCCCAGGTCGTCGAGGTCGAGCGGGGTGGTCGCCCGGCCGCCGCTCTCGACCACCGCCTCGGTGCCCGGGCCCGCCCCGAAGACCTGGCCCATCATGGTCCAGCCGGCGCCCTCGGCGCGTACCGTCATCTCGACCTGCGTGCCGTCCGCCGCGAACGACAGCAGCCGCTCGTCGGTGGCCTGCCGGACCGGTTCGAAGTCGGCGTCCGCCGTCGAGTCGGCGATCAGCTCGGCCAGCTCGGCGTCGAGGTCGCGGGTCAGGAAGGCGGCGCGGGCCGCCTCGCGTACGTGCTGAGGCACCGGGTCGACCAGCGCGGCCAATCGGCGCAGGTCGGCGAGCAGTTCGTCATCAACAGAAGTCACGAGGCCACCGCCATGATGCGTCGCAGGGAATTGAGACAACGCTGCCGGGTCGGCCCGATGCCGCCGATCGGCATTTCCAGGGCGACCGAGACGGTCGCGTAGGTGGGCGCGGGGTCGGACATGAGGACGCGCAACAACGCCCGGCACTGGGCCGAGATCTGGCTGAACGCCCGCCAGAGCGCCTGGTCACGCTCGTCGCGCAGGACGCCGTCGTCCACCCCCGGGCCACCCTCGTCGGGGAGGTCGTCGAAATCTTCGTGCGGCACCGACTTGGTGCGCTGCCGCAGGATGGCGAGGCACTCCCGCCGGATCGTGGTGGACAGCCAGCCCGCGATCCGGTCGGGATCACGGATGGTGTCCAGTTTCTCCACCAGCCGCAGCCAGGTGGCCTGCACCGCGTCGGCGGAGTCGGCCTCGTTGAGCCGCATCGCCCGCGCCACCGACCAGAGCAGAGAGGTGTACTGCTCGGTCAGCTCGTCCCAAGCGGTCCCGTCGCCCGCGGCGGCCCGCGCGATCAGATCAGCGCCGCCGGTGTGGTCGGGTGCCTCCATCCATTCCTCACGTTCGCTCGGCGGGAAGAACCGGCTCCCCGCGTCATCCGCCACGATGTGATCCCGCAGCGCCCCGATACTTCCCTGAGCGCCCGCGCCGTTGGCTGATACGTCCGGAGTGCGACACAAGGACGCTAGATTCGGCCCTATGAGCCAGTTCCTGTCGGCACGGGCCGGCCACTGGACCGGCGACGGCACCGGGGTGACGGTGATCCTGCCACCGCCCGGCACCGTCGGATCCGGCGAGGTCCGCGGCGGTGCCCCGGCGACCCGCGAGTTTGCCCTGCTCGACCCGACCCGCCTGGTCAACCGGGTGGACGCGGTGGTGCTGTCCGGCGGTTCGGCGTTCGGCCTGTCCGCCGCCGACGGCGTCGTGGGCGCGCTCCGGGAGCGTGGGCAGGGCTTCGAGACGCCGGTGGGGCCGGTGCCGATCGTGGTCGGCCTGTCGCTGTTCGACGCGTCGGCCGGCGGCGCCCCGCCGACGGCCGATTCCGGCCGGGCGGCCTTCGAAGCCGCGCTGTCGGACGAGCCGCTGGCCGCCGGCCGGGCCGGCGCGGGCACGGGGGCGACCACCGGCAAGTGGCGTGGCCGCCTCGACGCCGGCGGCATCGGCGTGGCCGTGCGCTCGGCCGGATCGGTGCGGGTGGCGGCCCTGATCGCGGTCAACGCCTGGGGCGATGTGATCGCCGGGGGCAGCGTCCCGGAGCCGCCGGCCGAACCGGGTCGCGGGTTCGAGATGCAGAACACGACGATCGGGGTCGTGCTGACCACGGCGGCGCTGTCGAAGACCGACTGCTACCTGCTGGCCCAGAGTGGCCACGCCGGTTATGCGCGGGCGATCCACCCGGCCCACTCGCGCTTCGACGGTGACGCCCTGGTCGCCCTGGCCACGGGGGAGTCCGCGGGTCCGGTCAACCTGGACCTGCTGCGGGCGGTGGCCACCGAGACCGTCGCCGAGGCCATCCGGGCCGCCGTGACGTCGTGAAGGCGCGCGTGCTGCTGGTGTGCGTCGTGCTTGCGGGCTGCTCCAGCCCGCAGCCGCCTCCCGCATCCTCTCCCGCGCCGTCCTCCGCGCCGTCCCCGGTGCCGTCTCCCGCGCCCGCGGTCTCGTCCGCCGCACCCGGTCCGGCCGGCGCCTCCGCCGCGCCGGCCTGGTTCGGGACGCGAAGGCTGCGGGTCGGGGTGGCCCAGGACACCCCGCCCGAGCTGCGCAACCGGTCCATCGTCACGGTGGACGACCGCCCGCCCCCGGCCGACGGCGCCTTCCACGCCACGATCCAGGCCGTGCCGCCGGACGTGCTCGCCCGCTCGACGTGGACCAAGGGCTGCCCGGTGGCGGCCACCGACCTGCGCTACCTGACGGTCGGCTTCCGCGGCTTCGACGGCCGGGCGCACACCGGCGAGCTGCTGGTCCACCGGCGGGCGGCCGAGGCGCTGGTCAAGGTCTTCGGCACGCTGTTCGCCGAGGGATACCCGATCGAGCGGATGCAAGTGACCAGCAGCGCCGAGCTCAACGCCCCGCCGACCGGCGACGGCAACACCACCTCGGTCTTCGCGTGCCGGCCGGTGCGCGGTCAGAAGGCGTGGTCACAGCACGCGTACGGCCTGGCCGTGGACGTCAACCCGTTCCAGAACCCGTACCACAAGGGCAAGGTCCTGCTCCCCGAGCTGGCCACCGCCTACCTCGATCGCGGCGAGGTCCGGCCCGGCATGATCCGGCCGGGCGGTCCCGTGGTCCGGGCGTTCGCCTCGGTCGGCTGGGAGTGGGGCGGCGACTACCGCTCTTTGAAGGACTTCATGCACTTCTCGGCCAACGGCGGTTAAGATCGACGCGTATCAATGGCTGCGAGGTGGGCGGTGCTCATGCGTGTCCGAATCGGAATTCTCCTGGCCGTGATCGTCTCGATGGTGATGACCGGGGTGCCTTCGCCGGCCTCGGCCGCGGCCGGGCGTTCGGCCATCTACGGCGGTGGCCCGTTCTACAGCGGCGGTCAGGGCGTCATGGACACCCTGCGGTCCTCCGGGTTCACCACCGTCGTGCTCTGGGCCATCCACGTCCGGGCCGACACCGGCGACCTGTGGCTCAACGACATCCGCATCATCTCCAACGGGCAGTACGTGGGCGACTCGGGCTGGCCGGCCCGGCTCGCCACCCTCAAGCGGGCGCCCACGTCGGTCAACCGGATCGAGGTGTCGGTCGGGTCGGCCGGCCCCAACGACTGGGGCGCGATCAAGACCCTGATCGAGCGGGACGGCACCGGCTCCGGCAGCGTCCTCTACCGCAACTTCCAGGTGCTGCGAACGATCACCGGCGCCGACGCGATCAACGACGACGACGAGCAGCAGTACGACCTGACGACCACCACCGCGTTCGCCAACATGGTCATCGGGCAGGGCTACAAGTTCACCTTCGTGCCGTACACGAACATGGCCTTCTGGCGCAGCCTCAAGAACAACCTCGGCGCGGCCGTCGACCGGGTCTACCTCCAGGCGTACGCGGGTGGCGCCGGCAACAACCCGGCCACCTGGGCCCAGCAGCTCGGCATGCCGGTCGACCCGGGGCTGTGGAGCCGGCACGGCAGCGGCTGCGCGAGCGGCGACACCCCCGCCACCGTCGAGAGCCGCATGCGTGGCTGGGCCAGCTCGGCCGGCATCCCGGGCGGCTTCCTCTGGCTCTTCGACGACATGCAGGCCTGCGCCGCGCAGGGCACCCCCGCGCAGTACGCGGCCGCGGTCAACAACGCCACCGGGTCGACGACGCCGTCCCTGCCGCCGGGCAGCAACCTCGCGCTGAACCGCACGGCCACCGGCTCGGCGTCGTGCGCCACCACCGAGGCGCCGGCCAAGGCGGTCAACGGCAGCGTCTCGGGCGGCACCACCGACAAGTGGTGCTCGACCGCCGCCACCAAGCAGCTCCAGGTCGACCTCGGCGCCGGCCGGTCGTTGACCGGTTTCGTGGTACGGCATGCCGGCGCCGGCGGCGAGTCGGCGTCGTGGAACACCCGCGACTACAACATCGCGGTCTCGGCCGACGGAACCACCTGGACGACGGTCGTCCAGGCCCGCGGAAACACGGCCGACGTGACCACCCACCTCGCGAGCGCAACCGGCCGCTACGTGCGCCTCGACGTGCTGACCGCCGAGCAGTCCGGCACCAGCGCCGCCCGCGTCTACGAATTCGAGGTGTACGGCTGACCCGTCGCGTGGACGGCAACGGGCTGCTCGGTGCTCGGGACGATCGTGCTGAACTCGTACCCCAGCCCCAGCTTCTCCATCACCCGCGCCGAGCGCTCGTTGTCCACATGCCTGATGCTGACCACCCGATCGAGCCCCACCTCGTCGAAGCCGAACCGCAACGCGGCCCGGGCGGCCTCCGTGGCGTACCCATGGCCCCAGGCGCCGCGCACGAACCGCCACCCGATCTCGACCGCCGGCAGCACCTCGGGCAGAAACTCGGGCACCGCGAGCCCCGCCCACCCGACGAACTCGCCGGTCGAACGCAGGTCGACCGCGAACAACCCGAACCCGCGCTGCTCCCAGTCCCGCCGCCACTTCCGCAGCTTGTCCGCGCTCTGCCGCCGATCCAGCACCGACCCGTCCATGATGTAGCGCATCACCTCGGGGTCGGCGTTCATCGCCACGACCGCGTCGAGATCGTCGTCCCGCCAGCCCCGCAGCTCCAGCCGTTCCGTCCGCAAAGAGGTCACACCCGATCATATCGGCGGAGTCCGGTCGTCGGTTGGTCTAGTGTTTGGCCCGGAAAGGCGGTGGGGCAATGCGCTTCCGGCTCGTTGACGTGCCCGGCGAGGGCACCGAGGACGTCGTGGTGGCTACCGGCGGCGCGTACGAGGGCTCGATCTTCACCGGCACCAAGGACGGCGTTGTTCACCGGGTCAGCGCGGACGGCCGGCGGGTCGACGCGGTCGCGAACACCGGTGGGCGACCGCTCGGCATCGAGCTCTTCCCGGACGGGCGGTTGCTGATCTGCGACGCCGTGCGCGGGCTGCTGCTGGTCGACCCCGGTGACGGAGCGGTCGAGATCCTCGTGACGGCGGTCGACGGCGTGCCGATGCGGTTCTGCAACAACGCGGCGGTGGCCGGCGACGGGACCGTCTACTTCTCGGACTCGTCGACCGTCCACCCGATCGCCGAGTGGAAGGCCGAGATGGTCGAGGTGACCCGCACCGGGCGGCTGCTCCAGCGGCGGCCGGACGGTGAGGTCGTGACGCTGCTCGACGGGTTGGCGTTCGCCAACGGGGTGGCGCTGGCCGGCGACGGGTCGTTCATCGTGGTGGCCGAGACGGCCACGCGTACGCTCATGCGCCGGTGGCTCACCGGGCCGCGGGCCGGAGCCGGCGAGGTCCTGGTGTCCGATCTTCCCGGCTACCCCGACAACCTGTCCTCCGGTGGCGACGGCTTGATCTGGGTCGCGCTCGCCAGCCCGCGCGACCCGCTGGTCGAGCGGCTGCAACGCGGTCCGATGTGGCTGCGGCGGGGCGTCACCCGGATCCCCGAGCGTCTGCAACCCTCCGAGCGGCGGACGATCCGGGTACAGGCCTACTCCACCGAGGGAACGCTGGTTCACGACCTGTCGGTTGACGATCACGAGCATCTCGACCGGTTCCACATGGTGACCGGCGTCCGGGAGCACGACGGCCGCGTGTGGCTCAGCAGCCTGCACGAGTCCGCGATCGCGGTGCTGGAACCGTTCTGAACCGAGCCGCGTCCAAGTCGCCGTGCGGGTCAAAGCCTTACTTCTGGTCATCGTGCTGGTGCTTGCCGGGTGTGGTGGGCCGGGCACGCCGGGGGACGCGGCTCGGATCGATCCCGAGCTGGTCGCCGAGCTCGCGCCGGGGGACGCCCGGACGGTCGGGCAGTCGGTCGACGAGTTCGCCTTCGAGCTGTTCGACCAGGTCGACGACAAGCGGCAGAACACGGTCACGTCGCCGCTGTCGATCACCGTGCTGCTGGCCATGTTGCTGGCCGGCGCCGATGGTGCGACCGCCGACGAGATCGCCGGCGTGCTCCACCTCCGCGAGCGGCGTGACGTGCGAGTGGGCGCGTTGCTGCGGGAGCTGGCCGCGACCGACGACGTGACGCTGTCGGTGGCCGACTCGCTCTGGGCCGGCCAGGGTGTGCCGCTGCAAAAGGACTACCTGACCTTCGCGCGCAAGGCTTTCGGGGCGACCGCCGAGCAGCGTGACCTGGGCTCGCCGGAGACGGCCGAGGAGATCGACGCCTGGGCCGCCGAGAACACCAACGGCCGCATCGACAAGATCGCCGCCGACCTGGGCCTGCCCGATCCCCAGGCCGTCATGGTGCTGCTCAACGCGGTGTATTTCCTCGGCGAGTGGAAGACCGAGTTCGACCCCGCCGCCACCCGCCCGGCCAGATTCGGCGCCATCGGCGAGGTCCCGACCATGCACAAGAGCAACGCGACCTTCGGGTACGCCGAGCGCGACGGCTACCGCATGCTGCGCCTGCCCTACGGCGAGGACGGCCGCTACGGCATGGAGATCATGCTGCCCGACGAGGGTGAGCAGATGCCCCGCCTCGACGGCGCCGAATGGCGGACGGCCGTGGACAGCCTCGACGAGGAGCGGATCGACGAGGTGGCCCTGCCCAAGTTCGAGCTGCACTGGAAGGGCGAGCTCACCGACCAGCTCAAGCAGCTGGGCATGCCCACCGCCTTCGCACCCGGCCAGGCCGACTTCCGCCCGCTGTCCCCGCAGGCGACCGCCCTGAGCAAGGTCGTGCAGAAGACCTACATCCGGGTCGACGAGAAGGGCACCGAGGCGGCCGCCGTCTCGGGCGGCGCGATGGCCACCTCGGCCCAGGTCGGCCGGCGCGTCTTCCGCGTCGACCGCCCGTTCATGTTCACCATCTCCGACCGGCCGACCGGCACGATCCTGTTTCTGGGTTCGGTGACCGACCCGCGTGGCTAGGCCGCTAGGGCAGAAGCCCGGCCCACGGTTCGGGCGGCGCCGTGAAGAACCGCATGATGCCGAACAGCCGCGCGTACGGCGACGCGGTCCAGTGCCGCCCCGCGGGCACCGGGGTGGGGCTGGCGAGCCGCCCGAGGGCCCAATGCAGGTGGTGCCCCAGGACCCGGGCGGGCCAGTCGCCCAGGTCGGCGGAGCCGAGGTAACCACGGAGGGCCTGATCCACCGACGGCAGCGGCAGTTTCGCGAAGTCGGTGGCCGGGTCGGCGAGCCGGGCGTCACCCCAGTCGACGAACCCGGTGAAGCGCCCACCGGCGTCCACCATCAGGTTCTGCGGCGCCACATCACCGTGGACGAGAACGACCGGCAGCGGCGGGCGTCGCAGTTTCTCGAACCACGCGGTGAGCCAGTGCGCCGTCGCCGGGTCGATGAGCCCGTCGCCCGCATACGTGTTCACCAGCGCGAGGGGGTCGTCGGGGGCGTCGGCGCGGAGCCCCGGCACGGACGTGACCGTATGCAGGGCGGCCAGCCCTTCACCCACCAATTCGTAGAATTCAGCCGAGACGGGCACGTCCACGGCGTCCGCGCCCGGAACCCGGGTGACGATCATGTGATCGCCGGTGTACTCGACGATCGACGACGTCGGCACCCCAGCGGCGATCGCGTACGGGATGACGACCGCCTCGCGCGCCAGATCAGCCGCGGCCGAGGCGTCGCGGGGAACCCGCAGAACGAGCGAGTCACCGACCGCGTAACACCGGTTGGCGTCACCGCCCGGCATCGGGTGAACCGGAAGCGCATACCGCCGGCCGACGGCCTCCGGACCCTGGAACGGCATTTGGACGATCTTAGTCCGGGGTGATAATCGCCTGGTGCGGCAGCGGCTTGATCAGGTGGTGTTGGCGGATGGCACCGCTGTGGCCTACGCCGTGGTCGGGAGCGGGCGGCCGCTGGTCTATGTGATGGGCTGGCTCACGCACCTCGAGCTGGGATGGGAGCTGCCGGCCGAGCGGGCGCTCTACGAAGGGCTGGCCCGCGACGGCCGGCTGGTGCGGTACGACCGGGCCGGGTGCGGGCTGTCGGCGGGCACGGGGCGGGCGGCCTCGCTGGAGTTCGAGCTCGAACAGCTGGGGGCGGTCGCGGCCACGCTGGGTGAACCGTTCGATCTGATGGGCACCTCGATGGGCGCGCCGGTGGCGGTGGCCTGGGCCGCGGACCATCCCGAGACGGTGCGGCGGCTGGTGCTGTACGGCGGCTGGGTGCGCGGCGACGAGTTGTCCGCGCCGGGCGTACGCGATCATGTTCTGGGGTTGATCGAATCGCACTGGGGGCTGGGGTCCGACGTGCTCACCGACATCTTCGCGCCGGACGCCGATCGGGCCACCAGGGCCGAGCTGGCCCGGTATCAGCGGGCCTGCTCCAGTGCGGCGACCGCGCGGGCGTTGCTGGCGCTCAGCTACCAGCTCGACGTGACCGACCGGCTGGGCCAAGTGCGGGCGCCCACCCTGGTGGTGCATCGGACGGGAGATCGGGCGGCGCCCGTGGCGCAGGCGGAAGCGCTGGCCGGCGGGATCGGCGGCGCCCGGCTGGAGCTGGTGCCGGGGCGGTCGCATCTGCCGTACGCGGGGGACCGGGACGAACTGATCCGGGTGGTCCGGCGGTTCCTGGGTTTGCCCGTCCCGCGGCGACGGGCCGACGGGCTCACGGCTCGCCAGCGGGAGGTGGCCGACCTGGTCCGCCAGGGGTGCACGAACCGGGAGATCGCGGCGCGGCTGGGGATCGACGAGCGCTCGGCCGAAGGGCATGTGGAACGGATCCGGCTGCGGCTGGGGTTCCGGTCGCGCGCGCAGATCGCCGGCTGGGTCAGCGAAAACCGCACACTGGGGTAGTTCCACGCCTGACAGGCCGGCGGGCGGCGCGCAGAGTGGCTCCCGTGACAGACATCAGGACCGGCTTCGAGGTGCATCGGGCGCGCGGGGCCTTCAACGCCGCCTTCTTCAGCGTCATGGGGCCGTACATCGAACGGAACGTGCGGCGGCACAAGCGGCGGGTCTACGCCGGCCTGCCCGCGACCGTGGTCGAGCTGGGGCCGGGGGTGGGCGCGAACCTCCGCTACCTGCGGCCGGGGTCGACCCTCATCGCCATCGAGCCCAACGTGCCGATGCACCGGCGGCTGCGGGCGGCGGCCGAGCGCCGTGGCGTACATCTGGATCTGCGTGACCGGCTCGCCGAGCGCACCGGCCTGCCGGACGGCAGCGCCGACTGCGTGATCTCGTCGCTGGTGCTCTGCACGGTGGCCGACCCGGCCGAGGTCCTGACCGAGGTCCGCCGCATCCTGCGTCCCGGCGGCACCTTCCGCTTCGTGGAGCACGTCGTGGCGCGGGACGGCACCCCGACGCGCGTGCTTCAGCGGGCGCTGCGCCGGCCGTGGGCCTGGACGTTCGAGGGCTGCTCGTGCGAGCGCGACCTGGCCGGCCTGGTGCGCGCGGCGGGGTTCGCCCGGGTCGAGATCGAGCCCTACCGGCTGCACAGCCCGTTCGTCACGTTCAATACCCAGGTGGCCGGGATCGCGTCAGCGTGACGCGGGGCGGTAGGCGGCGTTGCGGCCGGGGCGGCGGGGCTTGTGCTTCCAGCGGCGGGGGGACTGGACAACCACGCAGGCCTTGGGGTCGGTGGCGGGCGGGGGTGTCGGCGGCGCGGGCGGGTGACAGCGGTCGGACCGGCAGAACATGGGCGGGGTCTCCTAGGTCTTGTCTCAAATTCAATCCCAGTTGTTCTGCCCCGAAAGCGAATTTGAGACAGGACCTAGGGGGTGAGGATCGCCGAGCTGAGGAGGGCCAGTTTGTCGGCGGCGGTGGTGCCCGGGTCGGGGTGGTAGATGACGAGCATGATGCCGTCCGTACCGCTGATGTGGAGCTTTTCGCGGTTGAGGCGTAGCTCACCCACCTGCGGGTGCTGGAAGGGGACGACCGCGCTGCCGCGGGGGCGTACGTCGTGGCGGGCCCACAGGGTGCGGAACAAGGGGCTGGCCAGGGACAGCTCGCCGACCAGCTCGATGAAGCGCGGGTCGTCGGTGTCGGTGCCGACGGCCTCGCGGAGGCCGGCGACGATGCCGGCCGCGGCCACCTCCCAGTCGGGGAACAGGGCCTGCTCGGCCGGCTCGAGGAACACGTCGCGGACCCGGTTGCGGCCCGGGACCAGCCGTGGGGACAGGGCCGTGGCCAGCGGGTTGGCGGCCAGCACGTCGAGGCAGCGGCCCTCGGCGAAGGCGGGCAGCGGGAGCATGGCCACGAGCTGGGCGGTGCTGGGCGGGAGGGTCTCGGTGCGGCGGCGGCGCACCGAGCGGGGCTTGTCGGCGGCCAGGCTGAGCAGGTAGGCCCGGGCGTCGTCGTCGAGCCGCAGAACCCGGGCCAGCGACTCGAGGACCTGCACGGATGGGCTGCGGTCGCGGCCGCGTTCGAGCCGCAGGTAGTAGTCGGCGCTGATGCCGGCCAGCATCGCGACCTCCTCGCGGCGCAGGCCGGGCACCCGCCGCACGCCGACGACCGGGACACCCGCCTGCGCGGGCGTGACGAGTTCGCGGCGGGCGCGGAGGAAGGCGCCCAGCAGGTTCTCCTCGGTCATGCCTCAACCGTAGGCATGATCGGGCCCCGGTGAGGAGGCCCTGACAATCCCCCTATGCCGGTGCGGGGTGAAGGGGCAGGCCGAACAGTGCGGCCTGGTCGTCGCCGAGGAAGGACGTTATGGATTCGATGCGGTCGCCGGCCACGGTGAACACGTTGATCGACCAGAACCGGCCCTCGAGGTAGGAGGCGACCGCGGGCTGGCCGTTGGCCGCCACCGGGCGGTGCTGCCAGCGGCCGCACGAGGTCAGCGGGACCTTGATCGCGAAGTCGGTCACCGCGCCGAGGCCGGCGTACCAGTGGGCCATCGGCGGCATCGACCAGGTGACGTCCTTGGTCAGCAGGGCCACCAGGCCGTCGGCGTCACCCTGCTCCAGCGCGTCGGCGAAGGACGTGACCAGCGACCGTACGCCGGCGTCGCCGAGCTTGCGGAGGACCTGCTGCTGCGTACGCGACGGAAGCTTGGCCGACCGCGCCCGCTGCAGCGCGCTGTTGACCGACGCGGGCGTGGTGGCCATCAGCTCCGCGACCTCCGCGGCCGAGAAGCCGAGCACCTCGACGAGCAGCAGCGCCGCCCGCTGGTTGCCGGGCAGATGCTGGAGCGCGGCGACGAAGGCCAGCTCGACCGACTCGCGCTCCTCGGCGCGCAGCCCGGCGTCCGGGTACGGGCCCAGCCACGCCACCTCGGTCACCGGCGCGTCGGTGAGCACCGTGTGATCGCTGGCCGGTCCCAGGTCCATCGGCAGCGCCCGCCGCCCGCGCTTCTCGATCAGGTCCAGACAGGTACGGGTGGCGATGGTGTAGAGCCACGACCGCGCCGAGCCGCGCCCCTCGAAGCGGTCCATCCCGCGCCACGCCCGGACCAGGGCCTCCTGCACCGCGTCGTCCGCGTCGTGGCTCGAGCCGAGCATGCGGTAGCAGTGGGCATGGAGTTCCCGGCGCAGCGGCGCGACGAGATCATCGAACGGGATCACGCGAGGTACCTTTGCTTGACAATGCAACCAACGACGGTGGTCAGCGGGCAGGCGTGGCGACGATGGATCGCGGTCGCCGCCGTGGTCGTCGTGCTCTGCAGCGTACCCATCGTGTTGAGCCTGAGGCCCGCACCGGCCGCGACCACCGCCGACCCGCAGACCCTGCGTGACCGGATGGTCGCGTCCGCCGGTCAAGCTTTTCAGGGGTACGCGCAGAGCAGCGGCCTGCTGCCGTTGCCGCCGCTGCCCAACCTCACCGAGATCACCCGCCCGCTGTCCAGCCGCACCGAGATGCGGGTCTGGTACGCCGGCCCGGACAGCTGGCGGGTGGACGTGATCGACGGCGCCACCGAGCGCGACACCTACCAGTACCAGGACAGTCAGTTCATCTGGGACTTCGGCGACAACCGCCTCACCCAGGTGGTCGGCGAGCAGCCGGTGCGTCTGCCCCGGCCGGCCGACCTGGTCCCGCCCGAGCTGGTGCGGCGGCTGCTCAAACTCTCCGCCGGCGATCGGCTCGTGCCGGTCGAGGGCAAGCGGGTGGCCGGGATCCCCGCCGCCGGCCTGCGCGTCCTCCCGGCCGGTCCGGACACCACGATCGACCACGTCGACGTCTGGGCCGACCCGTCGACCGGGCTGCCGTTGCAGGCCGAGGTGACCGCGAAGGGCGGCGAACGCCCCGTGTTCACCACGCGGTTCTTCTCCGTGACGATGACCGCTCCGGCGGCACGGACGGTCACCCCGCCGTCCCTCGACGACGTGCAGGTCACCGACGCGCCCGACCTGCTCGGTCAGATCTCGCGGCGGCGGCGCGGCGGCGACCTGCCGGCGACGCTGGGCGGCGAGCAGCGCAACACCGCGGTCGAGGGCCTCACGTCGGCCGCGTCCTACGGCGACGGCCTGGCCCAGTTCGTGGTGATCACGCTGCCCGGCCGGTTCGGCGACCAGGCGTTCGACCGGATCGACACGTACGGCGCCGACGTCCATCTCGACGGCGGTCACGGGGTGGTCCTCGGCACCGGGCTGCTGACGATTCTCGCGGTCAGTACCGACCGCGTCTACCTGGTCGCCGGCTTCGTCCAGCCGGCCGTGCTGCGCCGCGTCGCCGCCGACCTCGCGAGGAGCGCGCGATGATCACGACCAGGGGCCTCGTCAAGACGTACGGGCAGGTCACCGCCGTGGACGGCGTCGATCTGGACGTGCGCGAGGGCGACCGCTACGGGCTGCTCGGCCCCAACGGCTCCGGCAAGACCACGCTGGTCCGGATGCTGCTCGGTCTGGTCTTCGCCACCCGCGGCGAGATCGAGGTGCTGGGGTTCAAGGTCCCCCGACGGGTACGCGAGGCGCTGCCGCGGATCGGCGCCATGGTCGAGGGACCCGGCCTGTACGCGCACCTCAACGGCCGGGCCAACCTGACGCTGATGGACGCCGCCGGCCCCGGTGGCAGCCGTTCCGACCGGAAGCGGCGGGTCGGCGAGGCGCTGGAACGCGTCGGCCTGGCCGGCATCGACCGGCGCCCCGTCAAGGCGTACTCGCTGGGCATGCGACAACGCCTCGGCCTGGCCGCCGCCCTCCTGCGGCAACCGCGGCTCCTGGTCCTGGACGAGCCGACCAACGGCCTCGACCCGCGCGGCATCCGCGAGATCCGCGACCTGCTGGCCGAGCTCAACGCCGAGGGCACCACCGTCTTCCTGTCCAGCCACCTGCTCGGCGAGATCGACGCGCTGTGCTCGCGGGTCGGGGTGATGGACCGCGGCCGTCTGGTGCTGCAGGACGAGCTGTCCGCGCTGCGCGCGCCGACCGGCCGGGTTCTGGTGGGTACGCCGGAGCCGGATCGCGTGGTGGCCCTGCTGAACGGCCGGGTCGAGAAGCGCGACGGCTCCCGGCTGACCGTGCGGCATGCTGATCCGGGCGACCTCAACACCGAGCTCGTCCAGGCCGGGATCCGGGTGACCTCGATCGGCGCCGAGCGGCGAACTCTCGAACAGGTGGTCCTCGAGGCCACCACGACCAGTTCGGACCGTGTCTCATGATCCGTGTCGAGATCGCGAAGCTGTTCCGGCGGCCCCGCACGTACGTCATCGCGGGTCTGCTCTGCGCCCTGCCCTTCGTGGTGGCGGTGTTCCTGGCGACCACCCGGATCCCGCCGCCACCCGGGCAGGGCGGTGCGTTCCTGTCGGCGGTGCTGAGCAACGGCTCGCTCTATCCGGCGGCGGCGATGGCCCTGGTCATGCCCGTGTTCCTGCCGGTCTCGGTGGCCGTGCTGGCCGGCGACTCGGTGGCCGGCGAAGCGTCCCAGGGCACCCTGCGCTACCTGCTGATCCGGCCGGTCGGGCGCACCCGCCTGCTGGTCGCCAAGCTGGTCGCGCTGATCGTGTTCGTGCTCTTCGCGATCGGCGCGGTGCTGCTCACGTCGTTCCTGACCGGCATCACGATGTTCGGCGGCGAGCCGGCCGCCGGCGTGGCCATCCCCGCCGACGTGACGTCGCTGTCCGGTGTCACGATCACGCCGTTCGGGCTGGTCATGCGCCTGCTGGCCACGGTCGCGTACATCGTGATCTCGATGCTCTCGGTGGCGGCGATCGCGCTGTTCCTGTCCACCATCACCGACTCGGGCCTGGGCGCGGCCATGGGCGCGCTGGCCGTGCTGGTGACCAGCCAGGTGCTGGTCACCCTGGACGCGGCCGCGGCGATCCGGCCCTACCTGCCGACCCGCTACTGGCTGGCCTGGGTCGACTTCTTCCGCGACCCGATCCTGTGGCGCGACATCGAACGCGGCGCCGGCATCCAGCTGGTCTTCCTGGTGGTCCTGCTGGGCGCGGCCTGGGCCAACTTCATGACCCGCGACATCAGCAACTAGCTCTCGCCCGTGATGCTCAGGACGGGCAGGCACTCCTCGACGCCGGTCAGCTCGATGTCGTCCCGGCGGACGCGCTCCCACGCGTCGCGGGTGAGCAGCCACTGCTGGATCCGGCCGGGCTCGCCGCGGCGGGTGTCCCAGTCCAGGCCGTTCGGTTCGTAGCCCAGGCCGCGGGAGATGCGGTTGGACGCCTCATTGTCGACGAAGGCGTCGCTGCCGGCCTCGCGCGCGCCCAGCCCGGCGAAGGCCAGGTGCAGGATCGCCGCCCGCATCTCCTTGCCCAGCCCCTGTCCGCGGCGGCCGGGGGCCAGCCACGAGAAGCTGGACACCGTGCCGAACGCGGTGAAGTTCCGGCCGACGAGGTCCTGCATCCCGACCGGCTCGCCGTCGACCAGCACGGCGAAGTAGAGCCGCCACGCCTCCGGGCTCATCCGGGCGCGACCGGCCCAGACGCCGCGCAACCACCGCCATTCACGCTCCGGGCTGTCGGCGTAGAACGACGTCGGGTCGTCGAACGGCCACGGCTCGACATCGGCGATCCCGGCCCGTACCAGCGGCACCAGCCGTTCCAGCAGCTCGTCGGACGCGCCGGCCAGCGTCAGACGCGGCGTGCGGACTTCCACGTTCAGCGGGGGATAGGTGTGTGCCACGTCCGGACGGTAGCCAGCCGGCCCGGCCGCCGCACGCGATTTCACCGGTCCCGGAGCTGACTGGTGCCGGTCACGCCTTCGAGGATGGTTCACCCGTCCCGGAGCTGGCTGGTGTCGGTCAGGCCCTCGACGATGGCCCGGGCGACCGGCGACGGGTCGGAGCCGTCGAGCGCGAAGCCGTCCGCGACGTGGATGGCGGGCTGGGCCATCATGCGCGGCTGGGTGCCGCGGTGCGGCCAGGTGGCGGTGTGCACGATGAACGGGTGGCACAGGTAGACGTCGCCCGCGGCCCCGGTGGCCTCGGCCGTCGTCCGGACGAGGGTCGACGGGCGCAACAGGCCGGGCACGTCCCCGCCGGGCATGCCGGCCTCGCCCCGGGTGGCCAGGGCGGCCGCCGCGTAGCGGTGTGAGCCCAGGACGAGCCGGGTCGGCGCATCCTCCGGCCCCACGTCCGAGAACAGGAACAGGGCCAGCAGGCCACGCGCCCGGGAGGTCACGTCGGCCCACCACTCGCCGTCCTTCCACCAGGAGCCCTCGATGTGCCAGCCGACCTCACCGGGGTACTCCTCGGCCGGGAACCGCACCGGCACCGTCCCGCCGACGTCGGGCCGCCGGCTCCACCGCCCCGCGCCGATGAGCTCGTCGTACGCCGCTTCGAGAGCCGGCGACCCCGCGGCCGTCCGGAACGGCTCCCCGTCCGGGGTGTCGATCCGGATCGACGGCCGCTGCCAGGTGTCCCGGTCGTCGGCCCGCACACCCTGCTCGGCGAGCACGTCCCAGATGATCTGCCGGCAGCCCGCGGCCGTGGCGGCGTCGAACGCCCCACGGACCACGACATAGCCGTCGCTTACGAAGCCCCCGACATCCATGCCGCCATGGTCGCCGTTTTCCGGCCCGGGGCCCAGCCAATAAAGTGGCGCGCTCGATCAGGCCGAACTCACCCGTGCCCTCGCCGCGGCCACGACCGCGCTGATCGCCGAAGTCGGGCTCGCCGACCCGGCCCTGGCCGCCCGCCTCGCCCCTGTTCTCGGTGCCGGCTTGTCCGGCGGTTAGGTGCCGGACACCCGGCTCAGGAACGCGACGGCGTCGGCGACGGCCCGCGCGCAGCTCCTCGGCCGAGTCGGGCGTGGTCGCGCTCCGGCCGGGGCCGCGCCGGAGGACCGCGTCTCGTCGACCGACTTGATCACCCGTGGCGGCGCAGCCTGGACGACAGCGCGTCCACAGAGGAGCATGGGCGGGTGGCTGATGAAGAGATCGACACCTCGGTCCCGCAGACGGCGCGGATCTGGAACTACCTGCTCGGCGGCACCGACAACTTCGAGGTGGACCGGGCGGTCGGCGACCAGATCCTGATCGCGCAGCCTCAGCTGGCCGAACACGCCCGGCTCAGCCGCGCCTTCCTGGTCCGCGCGGTGCGGTTCCTGGCCGGGGAGGCCGGTGTCCGGCAATTCCTCGACCTCGGCAGCGGGCTCCCGGCCGTGAACAACACCCACGAGGTGGCCCAGGCGGTGGCGCCGGCGAGCCGCGTCGTCTACGTCGACAACGACCCGCTGGTCCTCGCCCAGGCCCGGCGTCTGCTCACCAGCCGGCCCGAGGGCGCGACCGCCTACCTCGCCGCCGACCTGCACGACATGGACCACGTGCTGCGCGAGGCCGGCCGGACGCTCGATCTCACCGAGCCGGTCGCGGTGCTCTTCATGGGCGTCCTGGGGCACATCGAGGACGACGCGGTGGCCCAACAGCTGGTGCGTACGGCCATGGCCGCGGTGCCCGAGGGCAGCTACCTGGCGATCTACGACGGCACCGACATCACGCCGGAGATCGTCGAGAGCGCGCGGCTGTGGAACGAGTCGGCCGCCCTGCCCTACCATCTGCGCAGCCCCGAGCGCCTGGCGCGGTTCTTCGACGGCCTCGAGTACGTCGAGCCCGGCCTGGTCTCGGTCACCCGCTGGCGGCCCGACGCCGACGGCCGCGAGATCGATCAGTTCTGCGCGGTCGGCCGCAAGTCGTCGACGTGAAGCCGGCGGCGGGGGACCGCTGAGGTGGCCCGCGCCGCCGCCTTCCTGGCCTCCGGCCACGCCAGCGCCATCACCGGCTCGATCACCAACGTCACGTGCGGCGAGCGGTCAGACCGGGCAGGACGTGGGCGCGGCGAGGGGCTCCGTGCCCAGGGCGGCCAGCACCACGGCGGTCACGGCCGGGTCGGTGGGCAGCGCGCCGTGCGGGATCCGCGACGACGGGCAGATGCTCTGGATCTGCAGGTTCACCGCGCCGTCGAGGACCGCGGACTCGGGCGGCTGGACGGTCTCGTCGTTCGCCGTCCAGATGCTCAGCCAGGGCAGGCCCTCGGGCAGGTCGGCGTCGTCGATGCCGGCGAGCAGGTCGCTGCCCGGGGCGAGCTGGCGGCACGCCTGCGGGCAGGCGCCGGGGGCGAGGGCGGCGCCGGCGCCGGCCAGGTTGGCGCCGTGCAGCGGAGAGCCGAGCGTGATGATGCGCCGGGCCACGGTGGCGCCGTCGTGCCGGTCGACCCAGAGGCGGGTGACCACGCCGCCGGCCGAGTAGCCGATCACGTCGACCGAGGGCGCGCCGCCGTCGAGGGCCGCGCGCACCGCGGTGTCCAGCGTGTCGGCCTGTTTCAGCAGGTCACCGGTGCCGCCGTCGGGCAGCGAGAGCACGGTCGCGGTGCGGCCGGCGGCGGTCAGCACCTGCGCCAGCCGGCTGAGCGAGACCTGGCTGCCGCCGTACCCGGGAACCAGAATCACCGTGCCCAGCGCGCCCTGATCGGGCCTCTCACCGGAGTCGCCGCGCCCGAGGACCAGGCGCAGGCCCACGACGAGCAAGACCGCGGCGACGAGTACGCCCACAGCCATGACCAGGATCCGTCGGCGCGGTGACACACCTCCATCATGCCGCGCCTGATCACGCGGCAACCCACCTGCACCCGAACGGCAACCCGATCGTGTTGACGCTCCGTGATCGAGGCGGGCATCGTTGAGCGCGGTCCGAGTACCCGACATCTCCGCCCGTAGGGCTGGCGACCCGGGTGGCCGGGCCGGATCGCGACCGGCCGCGGTGTGGACGAAAACGTCGTGTTCCGTCCGATGTGGAGGTCATTACAGTCACGTTCATAGATGTCTTGTACATTGCCGAGACATGCGAACTCTTCTGCGCGCGGGGGTCCTCGCGCTCGCGGCCGGGACCACCCTTCTCGGCAGCGCCGTGGCGGTCCAGGCGGCGCCGCCCTCCGTCTCCGACCAGATCGTCATGGAGCCCGGTGCGTACGGGCACACCGGTCGCCTCCGGGTGACCTTCCACAACCCCAGCAACGACGTGCAGTGGGTCAGCTTCCGGGTCACCGAGCCCATCCGCGACAGCCTGCGGACCGGGGAAGACGTCAATTGCCTCGCGGTCGGCCGCGAGCCGGACGGCCGTGCGGTCAACGCCTGCGACCTGTGGGACGGCATCCAGCCCGGAGCCACCAGGATCGTCGACCTCCGCTTCGCCTCACCGTCCAAGCCCGAGGCATTCGCCCAGATCACGCCCAACCCGGCGGTCCTGGACCTCGGTGGCGGGACGCCGATCCGGGTCCCGACGGTGTTCCGCTCGACCACCGGCTCGCTGGCCGACCCGGTCCCGTACCAGCAGGACACCGTGGCCGACGTGTCGCTGACCGCCGGCGACGTCACGCTGACCCGGCAGGCCGACGGCACGTTCGAGGGCCGCGTCCCGGTCACCGTCCGCAACAACGGCGATGCCCAGAACTGGGGCGCCGTGACCGAGGTGGCGCTCCCGGCCGGCCTCGACGAGTGGCCGGGCCTGGAGTCGCTGGAATCCTGCGTCAAGGCCGGGACCCTGCCTCCGCCGCCGGGCGGCGAGACCTACCAGTGCGACGTGACGGGCGGAATGCTCAACGAGGGCGAGTCGCGGACCGCCCAGTGGGTGCTGCGCGCGCCCGAGGGCACCCCGGCCGGACCGCTCGGCAAGGCCGACGCGCTCGCTCGGCTCGGCGGTGCGCTCGAGGGCCAGCCCGGCGACGCCAACCGCGACACGTTCGTCATCACGGTCGCCCGCTGACCGGTTCGCCCGCGCGCGGACAGTGAGCCGTCCTGTGTGGATTTAATCACCGTGACGGTCGTCGATGTCACGCTAGGGTGGTTCCGCAACTACGGGGATCAAGGAGAAAAACCACCTATGCGTACGCTTCTGCGCGCGGGCGTCCTGACGCTCGCGGCCGGCTCGCTGCTGCTCGGCAGCACCGTGGCCGCCCAGGCCGCACCGGCCGGCACCATCACCATCAAGGCCGACACCCGGCTCGTCCTGCAGCCGGCCGAGTTCGGCCACACCGCGCTGTTCACCGTCTCGTTCCACAACACCTCCGACCAGCCCTACTCGGGCGACGTGACCTTCACCGAGCCGATCGCTCAGAGCGCCGCCGTCACCGACCAGCTCGGCGCCTGTGGCCTCGGTCAGACCCCGGACCGCCGGACGATCTACAACTGCGGCCTCGACCCCATCCAGCCCGGCGAGACCCGCCTGGTCGAGCTCCCGTTCGTGGTGCCGGCCAAGCCGCAGCCCTTCGCCCAGATCGCGCCCGACCTCGGCACGATCGAGGCCGGCGGCTCGACGGTCTCGTTCGCCGCGATCTTCCAGTCGACCACCGGCTCGACCAGCAACCCGGTGCCCTACGAGCAGGACACCACCGCCGCGCTCACCGTGACCGCCGGCGACGTCGTGCTGCGCCGCCAGGCCGACGGCACGTTCCAGGGCCTCGTCCCGGTCACCGTCCGCAACAACGGTGACGCCCCGCACCACGACCTGGACGCCGAGATCGCCCTGCCCGCCGGCATCGAGGACTGGCCCGACCTCGACGTGGCCGACGGCTGCACGGGCGGCGGCGTCCTGCCCCGCCCGCCGGGCGGCGCCACGAACGGCTGCTCGGTCACCGGCGGCAAACTGGCCGAGGGCCAGCAGCGCAACCTCGTCTGGACCGTCAAGGCGCCCGCCGGCAGCGTTCCCGGCTCACTGGGCGCCGGCACCGCCCTGGTCCTGCTGAACGGCGGCGCCGCCCGCCAGACCGACGGCGGCGACCAGGACACCTTCACCGTCACGATCGCCCCCTGAGCGTCGCCACGAATGACCGATTGATCCCTGGTGGAAGTGCGATTCCACCAGGGATCATCACTGAGTGCGACGGCTCGACTGGTACTCCCGACTGTTCCTGATGCTCGCGGCCATCCACGTGACGGGCGAGTTCCTGAGCCTCCCGCTGTCCCCTACAGCGGCGCCGCCGCCGGCAACGCCCTGGCCGGCCTGATCTGGAGCCGCCCCCTCCCTCGCGCCGCGGCGTGGTGGACCAAGCCGGCGCTGCTGGCCGGGCTGGCCCTGCTCGCGGCCGTGATCGATCTTCCGGACCGGTCGGGGTACTACGCCGAAGGCCTCACGACCGCCGCCTGCGCGCTGCTCGCGTCCGGTGTGCTCGGCCGGGCCCGCCTGGGTCGCTGGGCCAAGCTCGGCGCCGGCCTGATCGCGGTCCTGATCGTGCTGGTGGCCCGGGACATCGCCCGCAACCCGATGGTCATGCCCTGGGAGGCCGCACCGGACACCACCGCCCGCCTGGTCGCCGTGGTCGTCCCAGCCTTCGCGGTGGTTCTGGCCGGGGCCGCGGCGATCGCGGCGTTCTCCTCGCCCGGCGGCCTGCGCTGGGCCGGCTTGGGGCTGCTGCCCGTGCTGGTGCCCGGATTCGGGGTGCTGCCCGCGCTGACGGCCGAGGACCGCTTCGCCCCGAAAGACGTGCCCGGCTACTTCGACGAGTACGCCATCGCCGTCACCCTCCGCCCGCTCAACCTCGCCGAGGCCGAGCGCGGGTTCGACGCGGGGGCCGGGCCCGGCGCGCTGGGATCAATCCAGGGGCCCCGTCTCAGGTCTCCGGCTCCAGCGGTCGAGGAAGAGCCGTGGTCGCCGGCCAAGGCGGTGGCCCAGGAACTGCTGGAGATCAAAACCGACCTGGGCGCGGCGCTGAGAACGGGCGTCATCCTGCTCGGCCTGGCCGCGATGGCCACCGCCCGGTTCCCCTACCGCGAGTGACGGCTGGAGGGCCGACGGCCGGGACCGCCGGCGGGGTGGCGGCCGGGTCGGACGGTGGCGAGGCGTGACGCCGGTGAGGGATGCCAAGGATGACCGATTTGCGCAGCTTCGTCCGAAGCGAACGCGCCGCCACCTCCCCCGCCCGTCACTGGGTGGGCGGTCAATGTAGCGCGCGATTTCGACGGTCGTGAGAACTATCCACAGGGCGGCGGCGTCCGACGGTGGTGGGGGAATGACGGCGGTGGGGGAACGACGGCCGGGCCGGCGATCGTCAGCCGCGCGGAGCGGTGCTGTCGCGCAGGACGAGGGTCGCGGCAGCGTGTTCGACCTGGGGTTCGTCGTCGGCCGGCCGGGCTCTCAGGGCCAGCGACATCGCCTGGACGCCGATCTGTTCCAGGGGCAGGCGGACGGTGCTCAGGGACGGCGTGACGTCGACCGAGATGGGCATGTCGTCGAAGCCGATCAGGCTCACCCGGCGGGGCACGTCGATGCGCCGGGAGCGCAGGCAGGCCAGGGCGCCGACGGCCATCGAGTCGTTCAGGGCGGCGATCGCGGTCAGGCCGGGAACCCGGTCGAGCAGGGTCGCCGCGGCCGCGGCGCCGCCGTTGCGGTCGAAGCCGGCGTACTCGATGTGCTTCGTGGTCAGGCGGTGGCCGTGTGAGCGGGCCGCGCGGCGCAGGCCGGAGAGGCGGTCGGTGGTGGTGGTCAGGTGGCGGGGGCCGGCGATCACCCCGATCGTCGTGTGCCCGAGCCGGTAGAGGGCGTCGCCGGCCAGCCAGCCGCCGTGCTCGTTCTCGGGCACGATCGCGTCGCCGGCGTGCTGGTGGCGGCCGATGACCGCGACCCGGCCGCCGGTGTTCTCGTAGAGGCGCAGCTTGCGGTCGAGCCGCGCGGTGATCGGGGCGTCGTGGTAGCCCGACCCGGCCAGCACGATCGCGGCCGTCTGGTGGGCGTGCAGCAGGTCGACGTACGCCAGCTCGCGCTCGGGGTCTCGATAGCTGTTGCAGATGATGACCAGGCGGCCGTGCTCGGTGGCGACCCGCTGGAGCCCGCGGGTGATCTCGGCGAAGTACGGGTCGGACACGTCGTGGACGATCACGCCGACCGCGGTCCGGTCGGCGCGCGCCAGCTGTTGCGCGTTGGCGTTGGGCACGAACTGGAGTTCGGCCACCGCGGCCAGGACACGCTCGCGCAGCGCCTCGCCCACCGGCTTGGGGCTGTTGTTGATGATGCGCGAAACGGTCGCGGTCGACACCCCGGCCCGCCGCGCCACGTCCGCGAGAGTTGCCACGGATGCACCCTACGACCTGTTTCAGAGTCAATCCCAGTCGGAGCGCCCAGGAGGCGAATGTGAATCAGGTCGTAGCGGAATTGGCAAAAAGCCCGGTAACGTCTCAGGAAAGCGCTTACCTCTGGAGGTTCGGCCGATGGCGACGCGCGTACCGATCGGGATCCTGCTGAACGGCGTGACCGGGCGGATGGGCTACCGCCAACACCTGGTCCGGTCCCTGCTCGCCATCCGGGAGCAGGGCGGCGTGCTCCTCCAGGACGGCACCGCCCTGTGGCCGGAGATCACCCTGGCCGGCCGCAACGAGGCCAAGCTGCGTGACATCGCCGACCGGCACGGCCTGACCGAGGTGACCACCGACCTCGACGCGGCGCTGGCCCGCGACGACATCGCGATCTACTTCGACGCCCAGGTGACCAGCGAGCGCGAGAAGGCGATCGTCGCCGCGATCGCCGCCGGCAAGCACATCTACACCGAGAAGCCGACCGCCACCACGCTGTCCGGCGCGGTCGAGCTGGCGCGGAAGGCGGACACGGCCGGGGTCAAGCACGGCGTCGTCCAGGACAAGCTGTTCCTGCCCGGTCTGCTGAAGCTGAAGCGGCTGGTCGACGGCGGCTTCTTCGGGCGGGTGCTGTCGGTGCGCGGCGAGTTCGGCTACTGGGTGTTCGAGGGGGACTGGCAGGCCGCGCAGCGCCCGAGCTGGAACTACCGGTCGCAGGACGGTGGCGGCATCACGGTCGACATGTTTCCACACTGGCACTACGTGCTGGAGCAGATCTTCGGCGAGGTGCGGGCGGTCACCGCGCACGTGACCACCCACATCGGCGAGCGGTGGGACGAGGCGGGGGAGCGGTACGAGGCCACCGCCGACGACGCGGCGTACGGCATCTTCGAACTGCGGGGCGGCGTGGTCGCCCAGATCAACTCGTCCTGGGCGGTCCGCGTCTTCCGCGACGAGCTGGTCGAGTTCCAGGTGGACGGCACCGAGGGCAGCGCGGTCGCCGGTCTGCGCCGGTGCCGGGCCCAGCACCGCTCGGCCACCCCCAAGCCGGTGTGGAATCCCGACCTGCCGGCCACCCACGACTTCCGCGACCAGTGGACCGAGGTGCCGGACAACGAGGAGTTCGACAACGGCTTCAAGGCGCAGTGGGAGATGTTCCTGCGCCACGTGGCCGAGGACGCGCCGTACACCTGGGATCTGTGGGCCGGCGCCCGCGGCGTGCAACTGGCCGAGCTGGGGCTGCGCTCCGCCCGCGAGGGCCGCCGCATCGAGGTGCCGTCGCTGTGAGCGCCTCGGTCAACCTCCCGGACGGGCGGTTCGAGCTCGGCGGGTCCGGCGCGGAGTTCGCCGATCCCAGAACCACGTTCAAGAGCAGGGTGGGCTACGCCGCGGCGCACGTGGTCGCCGATCCGGCGGCGGAGAACGTGCCCGGCGCCCCGCCCGTCATCGACTGGGACGCCACCCTGGCCGCGCGGCGGCACCTGTGGTCGTACGGCTTCGGGGTGGCCGAGGCGATGGACACCGCCCAGCGCGGCATGGGCCTGAACTATCCGCAGGCCCGCGAACTGATCCGGCGCTCGGCGGCCGAGGCCGAGGGCCCGATCTGCGCGGGCGTGGCCACCGACCAGCTGGCGCCCGGCCCGCATCCGCTCGGCGACATCGTCGCGGCCTACGCCGAGCAGCTCGCCGACGTCCAGGAAGCCGGCGCGAAGCCGGTGCTGATGTGCAGCCGCAATCTGGCCGCCTCGGCGTCGACGGCAGGCGACTACCTCGACGTGTACGGCCGGCTGCTCGCCGAGTCCGGCGAGCCGGTGATCCTGCACTGGCTGGGCCCGGCGTTCGACCCCGCGCTGGAGGGCTACTGGGGCTCGGCGAACCCGGCCGACACCGTGGTCGAGCTGATCGCGGCCGATCCGTCCAAGGTGGACGGCATCAAGCTCTCGCTGCTGGACTACGACTTCGAGGTGGCTCTGCGCCGGCGCCTCCCCGACGGGGTGCGCCTCTACACCGGCGACGACTTCAACTACCCCGCGCTGATCAAGGGCGACGACGAGGGCTATTCGGACGCGCTCCTCGGCATCTTCGCCGCGATCGCCCCGCCCGCCGCCGCCGCGTTGCGCGCGCTCGACCAAGGCGACCTCCCGGCGTACGACCAGATCTTCGAACCCACCGTGACCCTCGCGCGCCACCTCTTCGGCCGTCCCACCTGGTTCTACAAGACCGGCATCGTGTTCCTGTCCTGGCTGGCCGGACGGCAGGAGCATTTCACGATGGTGGCCGGGGCGCAGAGCGGCCGCTCGCCCGTTCACCTGGCCGAACTGCTGCGCCTGGCCGACGCGGCCGGCCTGCTGCCCGACGCTTCCCTCGCGGCGGCCCGGGCGCGAGCCTTCTTCACGACCGCCGGGGTGGCCCAGTGATCGGCCGTTTCTCGCTCAACCAGGCCACCACGAAGTACTGGCCGCTGCCCGCGCTGGCGGCCGGCTGCGTGGCGGCCGGCGTGACCCAGGTCGGGCTCTGGCGAGAAGACATCCAGGGGTACGGGGTGGAGAAGTCGCGCCGCCTCATGGACGACCACGGCCTGACCGTGACCTCGCTGTGCCGCAGTGGCTTCTTCCACACCGACGGCTGGCTCGACGAGAACAAGAAGGCCATCGACGAGGCCCGTGCCGTCGGCGCGCCGGTGCTGCTCCTGGTCTCCGGCGGCCTGCCACCCGGCAGCCGTGACATCGACGGCGCCCGCGCCACCGTCGGCGCCCGCATCGGCGAGCTGGTCGAGCATGCTCTGGCCGCCGGCGTCCGCCTGGCCATCGAGCCCCTGCACCCGATGTTCGCCTCCGACCGCTGCGTGGTGTCGACCCTGGCGCAGGCCCTCGACCTGGCCGCCCCTTACCCGCCGGCCGCGGTCGGGGTGGCCATCGACACCTACCACCTGTGGTGGGACGACACGATCTGGTCGGCGATCGCCCGGGCCGGCCGCGAGGACCGCATCGCCTGCTTCCAGGTGGCCGACTGGGTCACCCCGTTGCCGGCCGGCGTCCTCCTCGGCCGGGGCCTGCCCGGCACCGGCGCGGTCGAGACGCGCCGCTTCCGCGAGGCCGTCGACGCGACCGGCTACACCGGCCCGATCGAGGTCGAGGTCTTCGACGAGGCCCTGTGGCAACGCCCGGGCGACGACATCCTCGCCGACACCCTGACCGCCTTCCGCACCCACGTTCTCTAGGAAACAGTGAGGGTCGTGGAAGGGAAACGGTCAGTCGAGCCAGCAGAGCACCGCGTCACCGGCGGCCGCGGCGGCGGCGAAGAACTCCTGGGCCGGCGGCAGCTCGGCGGCCACGTCGAGGAGGTCGTCCGGGTGGAACGAGTAGCGATCGGCCGCCGTGACATCGTCGGGGGTCACGCCTCGGATCAGGTCGGCGGGTGACAGGGCGGCCAGCGCGCGAGCGGCCTCGGCCACCCGCTCCGGGGTCAGGTAGGTCGGCGGCCCGTACCCCCAGGTTCCTTCGCTGAACTCGTCACCGGGCGTCGTACCCGGAAAGGTCTCTTCTCCGAAGACGATGTCCACCGGGAAGCCACGCCGCCGCAGCAGGTAGTCGAAGCCGGCCCAGTTCTTGTCGGTGCTGATCGACCGGTCGGCCGGCGGAAGGCGCTCCGGCGAAAGCTCGGCCGCCGCCACCCGGGCCCAATTGCCACTCATCCCCATGGGATACGCAGACTAGCGGTCGCTCAGCGTGCTCGCCGCCAGGTGCAGCAACGTCTCGACGGCGGTCGCCGGGTCGCTGGGCGGGTCCGGGAACGGGACGTCGGTCGCGCAGCGGTCGAGCAGCAGCTCGACGATGGCGGCGCGGGCCACGATCTCGTCGGCGGTGATCGCGCCGGGCAGGATGCGGACCTCGACCGTGTCGCGCAGCGGCGTGTCGGTCAGCACCTGGGTCAGGTTGACGTCGAAGTACTTGCTGATCTCGCCCTCCTCGCCGGCCCGCCGCAGCGCCTGCTCGGTCGGCTCGTGGCCGTCGGCGACCTTCACGAGGGGGTCGGGCAGGGGAGCGAGGCGGCGGCAGTTCGGGTTGGTCTGAAGCAGCGTACGCAGCGGATCGCGCCAATGCGCGAACAGCCGCACCAGGTTGGCCAGGGCCTGCGGCGACCGGAACGGGCCACCGTCGACGTGCAGGTGCACCGCCGCCTCCTGCGGCACGGTGAAGCCCATCTCGCGGGCCGGCCCGAGCAGTTCCTCGAGCGCCTCGTGGTGACCGGCGGCCAGCGGCGGCGTGACGATCTCGCAGGGGCGTTCCCGCCCGCCGCCCTGGGGCGCGGCCAGCGCGATCGTGACGTCGTTCCGGTCGTCCACCCGGTAGACGTCGCCGTGCTGGGTGACCTTGGTCCGCCAGAGCAGCGCGGTGGCGTCGAGCGCCTTGCCGATCGTGGTCGCGGGGTCGGTGTGCAGGGCGATCAGCCGCAGCAGCCGGGGGTCGTCGGTGAGAACCCGGAACCAGCCGGGCAGCGGCGGGAGGCGGGGGTCGAGGTCGGCCAGCAGCGTGACGTCGTCGACCAGCGTGCAGAGCAGCTCGCCGCCGGCCCGGCGTACCTCGAAACCCTGGGTGAGGTGGCGGAACCGTTCCAGGCCGGGGACCAGGGACGGCTCGCTGTCGTGGTGCCACACCGGCCGGACCTGACCGCCGGTGCGGGCGGCCAGATCTTCGGCGAGGGCGAGCCGGCTGCGGCCGGCCGGGGCCAGCAGCTCGATCTCGAACCCGATCCGCCGGTGCAGTTCCGGGGTCACGGCTGGATCGGCAGCGTCTCGCCGGCCATGATCTTCTTGCCGGCGGCGACCTTCGCGTCCCACGGGGTGGGCAGCTTCCACAGCCTGGCGAGCCGCTCCGCGTCGTCGAAGTCGTAGCCCTTGTCGAAGAACGCCTCGGCCTGGGCCTCCTGGGCGGTCGACGGCAAGCCGGGCGGGGCGACCGGCGGCTTGATCGGCAGCTTCTTGCCGTCCAGCAGCATCTGCCCGGCCCGGGTCTTGGCCGCGGTGATGTCCGTCTTCCAGATCTTGGCCAGCTTCTCGCCGTCGTCGAGGCCGTAGCCCTCGTCGAAGTACTTGTTGCGGGCCTTCTCCTCGGCGTCGGTGAACTCGGGGTCGTCGTAGCTGGGCTCGACCGACGGCTCGGCCGGAACCGGCGACGGGGCGGCCGACGGGGTCGAGGGGGCGGCCGGCAGCACGACCGTGCTGCCGCCGTTGTTCTGACCGCCCACCAGGTGGGGGATCTGGAAGGCCCCGGCGATGACCGCGACGCCGAGCACGGCGCCACTGGCGGTCTGGGCGATCAGCCGGCGCCGGCGGTAGGTCTTCGCCAGTTCCTGTACGCGGGCGTACACCGCCGCAGGCTCCGGCGCGAGGTGCTCGTGGGCCACCATGGCCTCGCGGAGCTGGTCACGGTGCTCGATCACGACTTCTCCTCGACGGGGATGCGGTTCGGCCGGTCCGACGAGAGCCGGAGCGTCTTCAGGGCCCTCGACGCGTTGCTGCGGACCGTCGCGGGCGAGCATCCGAGCAGATCAGCGATCTGGTCGTCGTCGAGTTGCTCGTAGTAGCGCAGAACCAGCACGGCGCGTTGCTTGCGGCCCAGCACGGCGAGCCGGTTCCACAGCTCGTCGGCCTCGACGACGTGGTTGGCGTGGTCGCCGATGCCACCGCGGGCGTCGTCCAGCTCGACCAGGCGCTCACCGACCGCGTGCACGTTGCGCGCCGCCCAGCTCCGCCGCCACGACAGGTACTCGTTGAGCACCATCCGTCGCACGTATGCCTCGGGCGAGTCGGCCTCGCTGATCCGCTTCCACTTGACCTGCGCCCTGGCCAGCACCTCTTGCACGACATCCTGTGCCAGGTCACGATTGCCCGTGAGGACGATCGCGTAGCGCAGCAGGCTGGGGAGCCGGGCCACCGCGAAATTCTCGAAGGTCACGTCCCCTATGACACACGCCGGGAGCAAACTGTGCACTCTTCTGAAGAACTTTCTCAGAACCTGTGAGGATGTTGCTGAGGGTGGGTGAGATGTTGCCGAATGTCAGCGGGGCGCGCCGGTCGAGTCCCGCACGATCAGCTGATGTCCGGTGGAGCGGCGGCGGGCCCGGGCCGCCCGGGGCTTGAGCGCCAGTTCCAGGGCCATCCGGCCCATATCGGTCATCGGCAGCCGGATCGTGGTCAGCGCGGGCGCCAGGTCGGCCGCCACCGACACGTCGTCGAAGCCGACCACCGACATCCGCCCGGGCACCGCGATCTCCCGCTCGCGCAGCATGGACAGCACGCCCATCGCCATCGCGTCGTTCAGCGCGATGATCGCCGTGGTGTCCGGGTGGTCGCGCAGGATCCGTTCGGCCGCGTCCCGCCCGCCCTCCCGGATGAAGTCGGTGTGTACGACCGGCAGATCGTCGATCGACAGCCCGCGTGAGCGCAGCGCCGCCGCCACCCCGGCCAGCCGGTCGGCCACCGTGGTCAGTGCCCCGGTCCCGGCCACCACCGCGATCCGGGTGTGGCCGAGTTCGAGCAGGAACGAACCCAGCGCCTCACCGCCGGCCTCGTTGTCCGGCAGCACCGCGTCGACGCCGAGCGAGTGCCGCCCGATCACCGCGACCCGCCCGCCCGCCTGCTGGTAGGCGTCCAGCTCGGCCTTGGCCTCGGCCTCCAGCCGGGGGTCGCTATAGCCCGATCCGGCGATGATGATGATGCCCACCCGCTGGGCGATCAGGTGTCGGATCTGGCGCAGCTCGTGGTCGGGGTCGCGGCCCGAGTGGCAGATCTGCACGAGCAGGCCCTGCTGGTCGGCGAGCTGGATGACGCCGCCGGCGATCTCCGAGAAGTACGGGTCGTCGACCTGGTGCACGACCAGTCCGACGGTGGTGCTGGCGCCGCCGGCCAGGGTGCGGGCGAACGGGTTGGCCACGTATCCCAGCTCGCGGGACACCGACCGGACCCGGGCCGCCACTTCCTCGCTCACGCCGTCGCGGCCGGCCAGGGCGCGGGACGCGGTGGCCAGCGAGACGCCGGCGCGCTGGGCCACGTCGACGAGCCGCAACCTCGGGCCGGGCTTGGGCATCGTTCACTCCCCGGAAACATCGCTGTACGCCTATTGCCAGTCACGCACCGCACAGCATAGATTGCGAAAGCGCTTTCGTAAGCGCTTTCGTTCCCCGACACGAGGAGCGTCCGAGGATGTCGAACACTTTCCGGCGGGTCGCCGCGCTCGGCGCCGCCACCATACTTCTGACCAGCGCGTGTTCCAGCGACGGCGACGGCGGTGGTGCCGCCGAGGACAAGATCACGGTCGGCATCTCGCTGCCGCTGACCGGTGACTTCTCCGAACCGGGCAAGGGCGTCCAGCAGGGCTACCAGGCCTGGGCCAAGATCGTCAACGACAAGGGTGGCCTGCTCGGCCGCCAGGTCGAGCTGAAGATCCTGGACGACCAGTCCAACGCCGACCGGGTGGTCGCCGACTACGAGCAACTGATCGGCAAGGACCAGGTCGACCTGGTCGTCGGCCCGTTCTCCACCCGCCTGGTGGTGCCCGCGGCCCGGGTCGCCGAGGAGTACGACATGCTCTTCGTCGAGCCGGCCGGCGCGGCCAAGGCGGTCTTCGAGCAGGGCTTCAAGAACCTGTTCTACGCCGCCCCGGCGGTCGCCAACGACCACTACAACCACCTGGCCGAGGCGATCCTCGCGATGCCGGCCGGCCAGCGGCCCAAGACCGTCGCGGTGGCCTCGATGGACGACCCGTTCGCCCAGGGGACCGCCTACGGCCTGCGCGACAAGCTGAAGGCCGGCGGGCTGACCATCGTGGCCGACGAGGTCTACCCGCCGAACACCACCGACTTCAACCAGATCGCGGCCAAGATCGCGGCGACCAAGGCCGACGTGCTCATCGGCGGGTCGCAGTACCAGGACGGCGTCAACCTGATCGTCGCCCTGCAACAGCTGCGGTACCAGCCGAAGCTGGCCGCCTTCTCCACCGCGCCGACCGAGCCCGAGTTCGCCAAGGCGATCGGCAACAAGACCGAGGGTGTGCTCTCGCCGACCGGCTACAGCCAGGACGCGCCGTACCCGAGCAACAAGGAGTTCGTGGAGAAGTACAAGGCCCAGTTCGGCCGGGATCCGGAGGAGGACCAGGCCAACGCGTACACCACGGGTCAGGTCGTCGAGGCCGCGGTCAAGGCTGCGAACTGCGCCGAGCAGGGCGAGTGCCAGAAGAAGCTGGTCGACTTCGTCCGCAAGAACAAGATCGAGACGGTGGTCGGCCCGCTCACCTGGGACGCGACCGGCAAGCCGCAGGGCGCCCACATGATCCAGCAGTGGGTCGGCGGCGAGATCAAGATCGTGTTCCCGAAGGAGACCAAGGAAACCGAGTTCGTCTACCCCAAGCCGGCTTGGTGACCGGACGATGGACGGTGCCCTGCTGTTCCAGAGCGTCATCCTGGGTCTGCTGCTGGGCGGGCTGTACGCCCTCCTCGCCGCGGGCCTGACGCTCTACTTCGGGATCATGCGGGTGGTGATGATCGCCCATTCGGCGTTCCTCATCCTCGCGGCCTACCTCGCCTGGTGGACGCACTCCCGGCTGGGCATCGACCCGCTGCTGTCGATGCTCGTCACCGTCCCGCTGTTCTTCGGCGCCGGCGTGCTGCTCCAGCGCGGGCTGCTGTCCCGGCTGCGCCCGGTGACCCTGACGATGATGTCGGTGCTGCTCACCTTCGCCATCGCGGTGCTCATCGAGGGGCTGCTCGGGTTCGCCTTCACCGGCACCCAGCGCCGCGTCCAGCTCGGCTACGGCTCGGAGAGCATCGGGCTATTCGGCGCGCGGATCGCGGTGGTCAAGCTGATCGCGTTCGGCCTGGCGGTGGTCGCGCTCGGCGGGCTCTACCTGCTGATGAAGCGTACGCAGTTCGGCTGGGCGCTGCGGGCCACGATCCAGCACCAGGACGCCGCGCGCCTGGTCGGCATCGACACCGGCCGGGTGGCCGGGTATGGCTTCGGCCTCGGCCTGGCCACCGCGGCGATCGGCGGCACCGCGCTGTCGCTGGACACCACGATCTACCCGTCGCTGCACTGGCACTGGATCGGCCCGCTGATGGCCATCATCGTGGTCGGCGGGCTGGGCAGCGTGCCCGGCGCGGCGGTCGCGGCGATGGTCCTCGGCCTGGCCCAGGGCGTGCTGCAGATCCCGCTCGGCACCACCTGGGCCCAGACGGTCTTCTACCTGGCGCTGTTCGCCACGCTGGCCTTCCGGCCGCAGGGATTCTTCGGAGGCCGCCTTGCGCAACGCTTCTAGGGTGGCGACGCTCGGCGCCGCTGTGGTGCTCGCGGCGGCTCTCCTGCTTTTCCCGTCGGTCGCGCCGAACCCGTACGTGCTCTCGGCCGGCATCGTCGTGCTCAACTACGCGGTGGTCGCCACCTCGTGGAACTTCGTCGGCGGCTTCACCGGCTACATCTCGCTCGGTCACGGCGCGCTGGCCGGCCTCGGCGGGTACGCCACCGGCCTGCTGGTCACCAAGGCCGGCCTGGCGTCGTTCCTCGCCCTGGCCGTCGCGGCCGTCCTGATCGCGCTGCTCGCGGTGCCGCTGGGGATGGCCGCCCTGCGGGTCCGCGGAGCGTCCTTCGTCATCGTCTCCATCGCGATCGTGCTGATCCTGCTGCTGGTGTTCCAGAGCTGGGCGTCGTTCACCGGCGGCTCCCGCGGCCTGGTGATCCCGCGGCCGTTCCCCGACCTGTCCCGCCCCGAACACCATCGCGCCTTCTGGTACCTCTACGCCGGCCTGCTCGCGCTCGTCCTGATCGCCTGGTGGCTGATCGACCGGTCCCGCTTCGGGCTGGGCCTGAAGGCCATCCGGGAGGACGAGGACAAGGCCGAGGCGCTGGGTACGCCGACCTTCGCGTACAAGCTGATCGTCTTCGTGGTCTCGGCCTTCTTCACCGCGCTCGGCGGCGGCCTCTACGCGCTGTGGTTCGGCGACCTCGACCCGGTGTTCCAGTTCTCCATCCTGAGCGGCTCCTACCTGGTGCTGATGGCGCTGCTCGGCGGGGTGCGCAACCTGTTCGGGCCGGTGGTCGGCGCGGTCGTGGTCGGTGTCGCGCTGGAGTACTTCAAGGTGTCCTTCGGCGACACCCAGCTGCACCTGGTCGCGACCGGCGTGCTGCTCGGGCTGGTCGTGATGTTCATGCCGGACGGGGTGCTGCCGGCGCTCGGCTCGCTGGTCAAGCGGCTGCGCCCGGACGACACGGCGTCGATCCGCGAGGAGACCGCCTCGGAACTGCGCGACCAGCGGCTCGCCTCGTCCACGGCGGGAGATCGGCGATGACGAAGAGCCTGGAGACGCATGAACTGCGGAAGGCGTTCGGCGGGGTCACCGCCCTGGACGGCGCCAGCGTGAGCTTCCGGCACGGGCGGGTGAACGCGCTGATCGGGCCGAACGGCTCCGGCAAGACCACGTTCTTCAACTGCGTCACCGGGATGATCCGGCCGGACAGCGGCACGACCACCTACCAGGGTCAGGACATCACCCGGAAGGCGCCGCACAGGATCGTCCACGCCGGGATCGGGCGCACCTTCCAGCTGTGCCGGGTGTTCCCGCGGATGACCGCGCTGGACAACGTGCTCGCCGCGGTCCGGCCGGTCGGCGTCACGCGGGCGCTGCTCGGCGCCCGGCACCGGTCCGAGGTGGACCGGGCCCGGAGCTGGCTGACCCGGCTCGGCATCGAGCACCTGGCCGGCGTCGAGGCCCGGACCATGTCCTGGGGCCAGCAGAAGCTGCTCGAGCTGGCCGGGGTGCTGAACGCCGGGCCCGAGACGATCCTGCTCGACGAGCCGGCCGGTGGCGTCAACCCGGCCCTGCTCGACCGGATCGGCACCCTGGTCCGCGAGCTCAACGCCGAGGGACGGACGTTCGTCATCGTCGAGCACAACATGGACCTGGTGATGAGCATCAGCGACCACATCGTGGTGTTCGACCGCGGGCGCCCGATCGCCGAGGGGCCACCGCAGCAGATCCGGACCGACGAGCGCGTGCTGGGGGCGTACCTTGGTGTCTGATCTTTTCACCCTGGACAACGTCGTCGCCGGTTACGGCCGGGCGGCGCCGGTGCTCCGCGGCTTCAGCGTGAGCGTTCCGCGAGGCTCGATCGTCTGCCTGGTCGGGCCGAACGGCGCCGGGAAGTCGACCGTGCTCAAGGTGGCCAGCGGGCTGCTGAAGCCGCGCGAGGGGCGGATCCTGATCGACGGCCGGGACGTCACAGGGCTGGGCCCGCAGAAGATGCTCAGCTCCGGAGTGTCACTGGTGCTCCAGGGACACAGCGTGTTCCGCGAGATGACCGTCGAGGAGAACGTGCGCCTGGGCGCGTACACCATCAGTGACAAGGCGAAGATCGCCGAGCGGGTGGAGTTCGTCAAGGAGATCTTCCCGGTGGTCGCCGACCGCTGGGGCGCGCTGGCCGGCCTGCTCTCCGGCGGCCAGCAGAAACAGGTCGAGTTCGCCCGGTCGCTGATGGTCGACCCGTCGGTGGTGCTGCTGGACGAGCCGTCCATGGGCCTCGACCCCAAGGCCACCAGCACCGTCTTCGAGCAGGTGGTGCGGATGCGCGACGCCGGCACCGCGGTGCTGCTGGTCGAGCAGAACGCCCGCCGCGCGCTGGAGACCGCCGACCTGGGCTGCGTGCTCGACCTGGGCCGCGTACACATCTCCGGCCCCGCCTCCGATCTGCTCGCCGACCCGCAGCTCGGCGAGCTCTATCTCGGAGGACGACCCGCTTCGAAGGAGGCACAGTCATGAACCGAGCCGCACGTGTCGCTGTCGCTGTCGCCGCGGTCCTCGCGGTCGGCGGGGCGGCGGCGCCGGTCAGCGCGGACCCCACGGGTCCCAGCGACGTCCATCCCGCCTTACGCGGCGACCTCGTCGCCTTCTACGACTTCGATCACCCGGTGCCCGGCGACCCGGCCCTCGAACGCGACCAGGGACGCTCCGGCACCGAGATCGAGCTGATCAACGGGGGAGCGGGGCAGCGGGTCGCCGACCGCGCGTACCCCGGTGGTCGCAAGGTCCTACAGACCGGCCCGAAGGGCGGCGCCGACGACGACTGGAAGGCCGGCATCTGGTCGGCCAGCGGCGTCCGCACCCTCCGCGCGTTCAACGCGACCGAGGGCGCCACCACGATGGGCTGGTTCAAGCGCGACATGGACGGCCCGGCCGCCGGCTTCAACGCGATCGGCCTGACCGGGGTGCTGACCGGCGACTCCGACGGCCACGCCGTACGCGCGCTGCTCGAGCTGATCGACGTCAACGGCACCCTGCGGCTGGTCGCGCTGGGCCGGCGGATCGACGGCGGCAACTCGCAGACCTTCGCGGCCACCGAGGACTGGCGCACCCTGCTGCCCAAGGGGGAGTGGGTGCATCTGGCCGCCACCTTCGACTTCGGTCACGGCACCATGGCGCTCTACCGCAACGGTCAGCCGGTGCCCGGCGCCTACACCCGCAACGACGACCCGTGGCTGGTCAACGGCCCGGGACCGCACGTCACCACGGCCACCGACCCGCGCGGCATCAAGATCGGTGGCAGCTTCCCCTGGCAGGGCTCCGCCGACCGGAACCCGTGCGACTGCCGGATGGACGCGCTCATGTTCCTCGGCCGATCGCTGTCCTCGCGTGAGGTTGCGAACCAGTACCGCTTCATGATTCGGGGGTAATCCGTGCGCCGCCTAGTCGTCCTCGCTGCCACGCTCCTTCTGTCCACTCTGGTGGGTGTCCCCGCTGCGCATGCCGCGGACGCACCCGTCTACGACCCGGTGCCCACCGAGCCGGTCACGTCCAAGCTCGGGCTCGTGCTCTCCGAGTACGCCCAGTTCCCGCAGTCGTTCACCAACCCGCCGCTGATCGACCAGCGGCTCAACCGGATCGCCCGGATCAACACGATCATGGAACTGCCCGACGGCTCGGGGCGCCGGGCCGTTCCCGATCTGAACGGCAACCTCTACCTCGTCGAGAACGGCGTCCCGCACGTCTACCTCGACGTGGCCGCCACCTTCGCGCCCGAGTTCTTCTCGGGCCGCGGGCTCGGCCAGGGCTTCGGCTACGTCACGTTCCACCCGGAGTTCCGGCGCAACGGCACCTTCTACACGATCCACACCACCGCCGTGGCCAACGCCACCCGGACGCCCGACTACGCCCAGGCCAACACGATCTACCAGGCCATCATCACCGAGTGGAAGGCCACCGACCCGGCGGCCGGCACCTTCTCGGGCACCCACCGCGAGGTGCTGCGGATCGGCTTCGGCGGGCAGATCCACGGCGTCCAGGAGATCAACTTCAATCCGTACGCCAAGCGCGGCGACCCCGACTACGGCCTGCTCTACCTGGCCGTCGGCGACGGTGGCCAGGGCGTCGGCAACACCGACCCGCAGAACCTGGCCATCCCGCACGGCAAGCTGATCCGCATCGACCCGAAGGGCACCAACGCCCCCAACGGCCGCTACGGCATCCCGGTCGACAACCCGTTCGTCGGCCAGGCGGGCAAGGCCGGCGAGATCTACGCGTACGGCTTCCGCGACCCGCACCGGTTCAGCTGGGACAAGGCCACCGGCAAGCTCTACCTCGGCCACATCGGCGAGCACGCCGTCGAGTCGATCTACGAGGTCCAGAAGGGCGACAATCTGGGCTGGAGCGAGCGCGAGGGGCGGTACCGGTTCGACCGCGCGCCGGCCAACCCCTGTGACCGGCTCTACCCGCTGCCGGCCGACGACGCCGGCTTCGTCTACCCGGTCGCCGAGTACGACCACAACCCCGCGCCCGGCTGGAACTGCACCTCCGACGTCGGCGTGGCCGTCGCCGGCGGCTTCGTCTACCGCGGCGCCGCGATCCCCGCCCTGCGCGGCAAGTACATCTTCGGCGACCTGGTCAGCGGCTGGGTCTTCTACACCGAGGCGTCCGAGATGAAGCGCGGCCAGGCGCCCGCCACCATCCACCGGCTCAACCTCTTCACCGCGGCCGGCACCCCGATCCGGATGCAGGACATCTCCGGGCCCGGCTCGGTCGGCGACCCCAACCGGGTCGACCTGCGCTTCGGCACCGACCGCTCGGGCGAGCTCTACATCCTGGCCAAGGCCAACGGCAAGATCTGGAAGGTCACCGGCACCAGGACCTTCGCCGCCGGCCCGGTCGGCACGACCAGGGTCGCGGACACGCTGCGAGGCACCAACTGGCGTCCGGTCACCCCGTCGAAGTGGCAGTTCACCGGCCGCGAGGTCATCCTGGCCGAGGCCGGCGTGGAGCGGCCCGGGCCGCGGCGCCCGTTCGAGTACGCCATCCTGACCGCCGGCCCGGTCATGTCGTCGGTCGAGATCAAGGCCAACGTACGGCTGGACACCCCGGTCGAGATCACCAACCGTGACGTGATCATCGTGTTCGGCTACAAGTCGGACACGGAGTTCTACTACGCGCACGTCTCGACCGACAACACGATCCTGCCGCACAACGGCATCTTCAAGGTCAACAACGCCGACCGGGAACGCCTCGACTACCAGTGGAACGGCCGCAGCCGCGGCGCCAACCCGGCCATCACCGACAGCGCCTACCACGAGGTACGGGTCAAGCACCTGCCCGCCACCGGTGAGATCGCGGTCTACCTGGACGGCGCCAAGGACCCGCTGATGACCGCCCGCGACACGACCTTCCAGAGCGGCCGGGTCGGCTTCGGCTCGTTCGACAACGTGGGACGGACCAACAGCTTCAAGGTCACGGGTACGCCGGCGGCCTGACTCTTCCGTGGGAGGGGCGGCCTGGCCGCTCCTCCCACTACGTTGGTCGGTGTGGAGATGCGATTCACCAAGTGGGGCGGCAAGCTCCACTGGCACTTCCCGGTGACGCCGCTGGGCACCGACGAGTGGGGCAGCTGGTACGGCACCCCACAGGGCGCGCGCATCCAGCGCGGCCACGAGCCGGCCCAGGTCCAGGAGCACGACTTCGTCACCCTGATCCCGGCCGAGGGCTGGTACGTGGCCGCCTTCAACACCCACGCCAACTGGCGGATCGACCTCTACATCGACATCAGCACCCCGCCCACCATCACCGGCGACCTGATCGAGGCCGTCGACCTCGACCTGGACGTCCTCCGGGCCCGCGACGGCCGCGTGATGCTGGACGACGAGGACGAGTTCGCCGCGCACCAGGTCCGCTACGGCTATCCGCCGCATGTGATCGCGGCGGCCCAGATCGAGGCCGACCGCCTGATGGCCGAGGTGACCGCCGGCGCCGAGCCGTTCACCGCGGTCGGCCGCGCCTGGCTGGCCCGTTACGCCGCGTCCGGCGCCCGGTAGGAGCGCTCCGGATACCTGGTACGCCTGGTTGGTGGTGCCTAGTCCCTCCGGCCGGTGCAAATTGCACGTTGGACCGGTCTATGCTTGCGCCGATCTTCTCTGTCACCTGATCGAGGGATGCTGACGTGGCCGTTGCCTCCTTGCCGCACTCATCCATGATGGACCACTCCTCCATCATGGATCTGAGCCTGCCGCAGGAAGCCTGACGTGGCCGGAACACAGCAGAACGGCGGCCCCACCGTCCGGCGGATGCAGCTGGGCGCCCGCCTGCGTAACCTCCGTCAGGCCAAGGGCATCACCCGTGACCAGGCCGGCTGGGCCATCAGGGGCTCCGAATCCAAGATCAGCCGGATGGAGCTGGGCCGGGTCGCGTTCAAGGAGCGTGACGTCACCGATCTGCTCCGGCTCTACGGCATCGAGGACGAGAGCGAACACGCCCGGCTGCTGGCGCTGGCCCGCGAGGCGAACACGCCGGGCTGGTGGCACGCGTACGGCGACGTGCTCACCACGTGGTTCCAGAACTACCTCGACCTCGAGCAGGCGGCCGAGCTGATCCGCACCTACGAGATCCAGTTCGTGCCGGGCCTGCTCCAGACCGACGCGTACGCCCGGGCCGTCATCATGCTCGGCCACGGCTCCAAGGCGCAGGCCGAGATCGCCCGCCGCGCCGAGTTCCGGATGGCCCGCAAGCAGCTGCTGACCCGCCCCGACCCGCCGCGGGTGTGGGCGGTGCTCGACGAGGCGGTGCTGCGCCGTCCGATCGGCGGGGTGGCGGTGATGCGGGAGCAGATCGAGTACCTGCTCGAGGTCAGCAAGCTCCGCAACGTACGCCTGCAGGTCATGCCCTTCCGGTCGGGCGGGCACGCGGCTGCCGGCGGTGCATTCTCCATCCTGCGTTTCGGCCACTCCGACGTGCCCGACGTGGTGTATATCGAACACCTGACCAGCGGCCTCTACCTGGACAAACGCGAAGACGTCGACCAGTACGCCGAGGCCATGGGCCGGCTGTCGATCGAGGCGGAGCCGCCGCAGCGTACCCCCGAGATCCTCCGCCAGGTCCTCATCGACCTCGGCGAGTAGGCCTGTCCGGTTTCGTCAAGACGGCGTGATCGGTCGGCGGTAGCTTCGCCGGTATGGAATCCCGTCATGTCAGCGCACACATCGACCGCCCGTTCGGGGAGGTCTACGACTACGCCTCCGACCCGTCGCACCTGCCGGAATGGGCGCCCGGCCTGCTCAATTCGATCGAGCCGGCCGACGGGCGCTGGGTCGCGGAATCGCCGATGGGACGCGTCGTGATCGACTTCACGCCGCGCAACGAGTTCGGCGTCCTCGACCACGACGTGACCGTGGCCTCGGGGGAGACCTTCCACAACCCGATGCGCCTGCTTCCGGACGGCGACGGGTGTGAACTGGTGTTCACCGTCCGCCGCCGCCCGGAGATGAGCGACGAGGAGTTCGACCGCGACGCCGAGGCCGTACGCGCCGACCTTCTCACGTTGAAGAACCTGGTCGAGGCGTAGGCCGTGTTTCGTAGCCCGACCTACGCCTCGTTACGAAATACGGCCTAATCCTCGGGGCGGGGCGCGACCTTGTCGAGGCGGGCCAGTTCGGCCAGTTCCGAGCGGTACGGGTTGTAGGTGTACGTCCGGGACACCGCGGCCGGGATGGTGAAGTACTCGGTGACGAGCCTCGCTGGGTCCGACGCGAGCTCGCCGCGGGCGGGCACGTCGTTGCCGTCGTCCCAGCCCCACGGCGAGTTGGCCGAGTTGGTGCCGCAGGAGTAGGTGCCCTGGCCGCAGCCTCCGCTGGTGTCGCCGGCGAAGGTTCCCAGCGAGGCGAACAGGGCCGTGTTGGTGCGCTGCGCCCACAGCCCGCCCGGGGCGAAGATGTCGACCAGCTGGTACCGCACGTCCCGGTCGTCGCCGTTGGCCGGCGCCTCGGCCACCGTCGACGGGTAGTAGACGATGCCGTCGCCGTTGATGTTGTACTGCGGGTAGGCCTTCAGCCCGTGCCCCTTGGCCTCCTGCGCGGTCACCGGGTGCTGGAACGAGTCGTGCGGCGACGACTGCGTCTGCAGCGTCCCGTCGACCGACTCGCGCCCGCTCGACCAGGTGCTCCCGACCGGCGTGTACGAGTAGAAGTCACTGTGCGCCACCGTGACCGCCGAGCGCAGCAGCCCGTAGTCGGAACCGTCCCGCTCGACCGTGAGCAGCAGGCCCTCGCCGTCGTTCTCGTGCTCGGTCTCGAAGAACGGGTGATCCACCCAGTCCCGCGGGTGGTAGAAGAAGTAGGTCAGGTACCAGTGGCTGCTGGTCTCCACCACCGAGTAGTAGGCGGTGGCGGCCATCGACCCGGCGCCGGTCCGGTCCCAGTTGTTCCGGCCGGACAGGTCGCCGTCGAAGTCGTACGCGGTGATGTAGTCGGACCGGCCGCCCAGGGCGTGGTCTCCGGTGGCGTCCACGTCCTGGTAGTGGATCGGCGCCCAGCGCAACGCCAGCTGTTCCCGGCTGACCGCCGCATGGGCCGGCGCGGCCGGCCCGACCCCGGCCAGCACCCCGGCCAGCACCCGGGCAATGACCAGGGCGATCCTGCTGCGACCTCGCATGATGCTCTCCCGCGGATGCGTCTCAATAGATGGATGTGAATCTAAGAGGTCAGCGTGTCCGAGGGAAGGACGGCGGGTGCACAGTCGGTGCCCCCATCCGCACGGGATGATCCATCGATCTCTACGATGCGTCGGTGCCCCTCACGCTCGAAACCGACGTCGCCAAGCTGTGGCCCGCGTTCGCGACGTTCCGCGACGCGCTGCTCCGGCTCGACTGGTCGGCCGCCCGCGTTGTGCTCGACTCCGTCACACCGGCGGAGCGTACCGAGCTGATCACGCTCGGCTCCGAGCAGCGGCTCAGCGAGGACTTCCTGCGCGGGCTGGTCCGGACCAACCCCGACGACCCGGCGGCGTTCGCCCTGCTCGGCAAGTTCCTGACCGTCACCGGCTGGAACATCCGCACCGCGGCCCGGGCCCAGCACGTGAGCAAGGACCAGTGGCGGGCCTTCTACCACTGGCTCAACCTGGCCGAGCAGGTGCTGCTCGAAGGCGCGGCCCGGCACCCGGGCGACCCGGCGATCTGGACCGCCCGGCTGCCCTCGGCCCGCGGCATCTCGCTCGGCGTCGACGAGGAGACCCGCCGCTACAACCGGCTCGCCGCGATCGACCAGCACCACCTGCCCGGGCAGGCCCACCACCTCCAGCAGCTGCTGCCGAAGTGGAGCGGCAGCTTCGAGCTGGCCCACGCCTTCGCGCGGGAACGCACGGCGGCCGCGCCGCCCGGATACCCCCAGGGCGTGCTGGTGGCCGAGGCGCACATCGAACACGTCCTCGAGCTCAGCGGCCACGAGCAGCGCGCGTACCTCCAGCAGGCCGGGCCCGACCTGCGCGCGGCCGCCGACCGGTCGGTCCTGAACCCGGGCTTCGTCACCGGCACCTACGCCGCCGACCTGGCCCTGGGCACGTTCGCCGTGGTTCTGCAGCGGTTCGGCGACCGCGAGTACGCCGGGCGGGTCTTCCGGCTGATGGGCAACCGCGCCGCGATGCCGCCGTGGGACGGCTACTCCGACATGCCGTCCGGGGCGCTGTACGCGGCCCGCGCCTGGGCCCTGGGAGGGCAGAACTGATGCGGCGGATCGAGATCGACGGCATCCCCGCGATGGTCGGCCCGACCACCGGGCCGATGCACGCCGGGCTGGCCTTCCGGGTCGGGCAGGCCGACGAGACGCTCGCCCGGCGCGGCATCACGCATCTGGTCGAACATCTGGCGCTGCACACCTTCGGGGTGGCCGACCACCACTACAACGGCACCACGACGCCCGAGTTCACCTACTTCCACACCCAGGGCACGGCCGACGAGATCGCCGCGTTCCTGGCCGGGGTCTGCCGGTCCCTGCGCGACCTGCCGATGCACCGCCTCGACGTCGAGAAGGAGCTGCTGCGTACGGAGCGCAACGGCCGTCAGGGCGGACTGGGCGACTCGATGGCGCTGTGGCGGCACGGCGCCCGCGACTACGGCCTGACCGGCTACCCCGAGTGGGGCCTGCCCGCGATCGGCCCCGAGGAGCTGCGCGCCTGGGTGGCGACCTACTTCACCCGCGGCAACGCCGCCCTCTGGATCGCCGCCGACGACGTGCCGGCCGGCCTGACGCTCGACCTGCCCGACGGCCCGAGCCGCCCGGCCCCTCGCCCGTCGTCGGCGCTGCCCCGCACCCCGGCCTGGTTCCCCGGCTCGTCCGGCACGGTCGTCTGGGACGCGGTGGTGCCCCGGCAGCCCGCCTCCGGCGTGTTCACCGCCGTGCTGGAACGGTCGCTGATGCGGTCGCTGCGCCAGGAGCAGGGCCTGTCCTACTCGGTCAACACCGACTACGACCCGCGTACGGACGGCACCGCGCTGATCACCGCCGCGGCCGACTCGCTGCCGGAGAAGCGGGGCGCCGTCCTCGGCGGCTTCCTCGACGTGCTGGCCGCGCTGCGCTTCGGTCAGGTCGACGAGAAGGACGTCGCCACCGTGATCGGGCACCGGGTGGACGAGCTGAGCCAGGCCGAGGAGCGCGGCGGCCGGCTGCCCGGCCAGGCGTTGAACCTGGTCTCCGGCCGCCCGATGGAGGCCCTCGAGCAGATCCTGGCCGAGATCCGGGCGGTCACCCCCGAGCGGCTGACCGAGATCGCCGGCCAGGCCTGGTCGACCGGCCTGCTGATGACGCCCGGCGGCCGGTCCGCCGACTGGGCCGGCCTGGCCGCCGCGCCGACCGGCTCGCACGCCGCGGTCCAGGGCCACGCCCACCCCAGCCTGGAATCCAAGGGCGCCCGCCTGGTCGTCGGGAACGACGGCGTCAGCATCATCGAGGACACCGACGTCGCGACCGTCCGCTTCGACCAGGTGTCGGCGATGCTGGCCTGGCCCGACGGCGGCCGCTTCCTGATCGGCGCGGACGGCATCACGCTGCGGGTGGAGCCGACCCTCTACGGCGGCTCGGCGGCGGCGATCCCGCACCTCGACGCCCGCGTCCCGGCGGCCGCCCGGGTGAACCAGCCGCCCCGCAGCCCCGACAACATCCCGCGCCCCGAGCCGCAGGCCCAGGCGAAGGCCAGGACCGGCCGATCGACCGGCCCGATCATCATGCTCGCCGTGTTCATCCCGTTGATGCTGGTGTCGTGCCTGCTCGGGTCGGTCTCGCTGATCACGATGAACGATCCCGATCCCGACGTACGCAGCGGGTCGGTCTTTCTTCTGATCTTCGGCCTGGCCCTGACCGTGGGTTTCGGCTTCGGCATCGTCGCCGCGATCCGCCGCCTGCGCGCGGCCCGTCAGGCCCGCCGGTCCTGACCCGGTTCACCCTGCCGACGGATCACGCTGGGCGGCGGTGAACGCCACGCTCAACAGGCCGGCCCGGGTCTGGACCTGGTAACGGGTCCGGCCCCGCTTGACCACGGTGCCGGCCACGCCCGCGTACTTGCCCGGGCCGATCACCCGGACCCGCTCGCCGACCTGGAGCGGCACGCGCGGGAGCTGCGTGGCGACCTGACCGGCCCGGATGCGCGCCAGCTCGGCCTGGTAGCGCGGGTCCATCTCGGCCGGCCGGCCACGATGGGACCAGGTGTAGACGGCGGACACATCGAAGCCGGGGGAGCAGGCGCGGCACGACTTGACCCGGATCGGCCGCCGGTGTGCCGTCGTGCGATGACCGGCCGGGCAGACCCCGGCCCACGGTCCGTCGACGCCGGGCGCGTCGGCCGGCACGCATCGCTCGCCCGAGCAGCCGATCCGCCGGGCCACGGCCCGCCACACCCGGTCGTGACCATGCCTCGGACCGGCCAGGGCATGGGCGATCTCGTGCAGCACCGTATCGGTGACGTGCTCGACGTCGTAGAGCGAGATCAGCGGCCGGGACAGCCCGATCTCCTTCGTGGCGAACCGGCAGACCCCGGCCCGCGTCTTGGCGTTGTCGAACACCAGACGCCACCCGGCCAGCCCGTGCTCGGCCATCAGATCGGAGGCCAGCTGCCTCGCTCTCGACAGATCCAACCCCACCGCTCCCCGCCGACTCGCACCCGCCGGACCATCCTGCCACGGCGGTCCCGGGCCGGAATGCCGCGCCGCGCGCCGACGTTCCGCTGACGGTGCCGGCTTCCCGGCCGGCTGGGAACGAGGTTCGTGATGAAGGTTCGCAACTCACTCCGGTCGCTCAAGAACAAGCCCGGTTCGGTCCTCACCCGTCGGCGTGGCCGGCTCGTGGTGATCAACCGGAAGAACCCGCGCTGGAACGGCCGTCAGGGCTGACCGCCTCGATCACCCGTTTGAGGGCGGCGACCTGCCCACCATCGGTGCGGCGGATCGCGGTGCGGAGCAGGCCGGCGAACGGGCGCCAGACACCCTCGACGCGGCAGTCGGCGGTCAGGGTGACCGTCGTCCGGCCGCCGTCGGGCACGCAGGTGTAGGTGTACGCGGCGGACACGCCGCCCTGGGCCGAGTGCACGACGACCGTACGGCCGGGTTCGACCGTCTCGACCCGGCCCGTGCGGTCCCGGCCGCGGGTGTGGAAGATCAGTTCGTCGTCGTTCACCCGGATGCTCCGCACGCCGGGCATCCAGGCGGTGGCGGCGGGCCAGTCGGTCAGCCGGGCCCACACCTCGGCGGCCGGACGATCGATGGTGGCGGAGACGATGAAGGCTGTGGTCACGGCGGTCAGCGTGGCCGGTCGGCTCGATCCGCGTCTTGGACGGATTTCACATCGATCTCCGGCGGCTTTGTCAGTTCCGGCACAAACCCCGGGGCGGCCTGGTCGGGGGTGTACGCGGCCCGCTGAGCCGTGACGTACGCGGACGGTGTCACCCCGGTGTGCCGCCGGAAGTCCCGGATGAAGTGGCTCTGGTCGAACCAGCCGTACGCGGCGGCCAGGCCGGGCCAGTCCACCGGCGCGTAGACGTCGATCGCCGCCAGCAGCGCCCGCAACCGGAGGATCCGGGACACCACCCGCGGGCCGAGCCCGACCGTCGTGGTGAACTCGCGGTCGAGGTGCCCGTGCGAGACACCCAGCTCGGCCGCGAGCCCGGCGATCGGCCGCAGCGGGTCGGCTTCGAGCGCGTGCACGGCCGCCTCGCAGCGCAGCAGCGCCGGGCCGGGCGCCCCGGGCGTCAGCGCCTTCTCGACCACATCGAGGGTGCCGTCGGCGAGAAGCGCGCTCCGCAGAGCCACCGCGCCCGGCCAGGCTTGAAGAAGATCAACGACCTTTCCGCGTACGGAAGCGGGCCGCAGGCCGAACAGGGCCTGGCCGCCGACCGCCGTGGTGACCACCCCGAAGCAGTGGGTCTCCCCGAGGGGCTCGTTGATCACCGGGCGGTCGTGCGGGCCGAGGAGGAAGCCCTCGCCGGCCACGAGCGCCGGACCATCGCCGGCCACCAGGCGGATCGGGTCACCGAGCACGACGACGGCGACCGTGGAGCCGGTCGGCGCGATCAGCTCGCGGCGGTAGCCGATCTGGCCGCGGGCATACCAGATCGACTCCACGAACCGCGCGAGCGCGGGCGGCTGACGAGCCTCGAAGACGAACTCCACGCCCTATCTCAGCACGTCACGCGCCCCGAACCGCTCAGGCGGCGACCAGCGGGCGCAGGGCCTCGCCGACCATGCTGACCACGCCGGGGCGGTGGCCGTTGCGCATCAGGTTGATGGTGATGCCGTCGATGCCGGCGCCCAGGACCCGCTCCTGGAGCTGCTCGGCCACCTGGTCGGCGGCGCCGAGGAAGGCCCGGTTGCGGCGGTCCTCGGGGATGGTCCCGGCGAGTTCCGTCACCTCCTGCTCGGTCTCGCCGACCATGCCCATGGCCAGGAAGCTGGTCTTCAGGGTGGCCGGGTCGCGGCCGATCTCCTCGCACCGCTCGCGCAGCACCGACACCTTGCGCGCCAGGTCGGCCACGTCGCAGATGATGTTCATGTGGTCGGCGAACCGCGCGGCCAGCCGGAACGTCTTCTGCTCGCCGCTGCCGCCCAGCATGATCGGGATGCTCTCGCGGAACCGGGGATTGTTCATGGCGCCCCGCGCGGTGTACCACTTGCCGTCGTGCGTGGCCTCCTCACCGCGCAGCATCGGCGAGATGATCGTCAGCGCTTCCTCGAGCCGCTCGAAGCGCTGCCCGAAGGTGCCGAACTCGAAGCCGTAGTCGTGGTGCTCGCGCTCGTACCAGCCGGCCCCGATGCCCAGGACGGCCCGGCCGTGCGAGACCACGTCGAGGGTGGTCACGGTCTTGGCCAGCAGGGCTGGGTTGCGGTACGTGTTGCCGGTGACCAGTGTGGACAGCTGCACGGTCGAGGTGCCGGTGGCCAGGGCGCCGAGCGTCGTGTACGACTCGAGCATCGCGTTCTCGGCCGGGCCGATGCCGGGCAGCTGATAGAAGTGGTCCATCACCAGCACGGTGTCGAAGCCGGCGCCCTCCGCCTCCCGGGCCTGCGCCAGGACGGTGTCGAAGAGCTGGCCGGGCGCGACGCCCGGGTAGGTGAAGTTGGGGATCTGGTAACCGAGCCGGATGCTCATGATGACTCCGTACGCCGATGTAAGGGGGCTCTCACATGTTAATGTAAGAGCCCTCTTACAGGAGGGCAAGAAGGCATGGGTTACCACCACGGTGACCTCCGGGCGGCGTTGATCGAGGCCAGCTTCGACGCGTTGGGGGAGCACGGCCTGCAGCGGTTCTCGGTCGCCGCGGTCGCGCGCCGGCTCGGGGTCAGCTCGGCGGCGCCGTACCGGCACTTTCCCGACCGGGATCACCTGCTCAGCGCGGTCTCCGGCGTGGCCGCACGCGACCTGCGCGAGGCCGTCGTCACCGCCGCCGACGCGGCGGGCGCCGACCCGGTCGATCGGCTGGCCGCGCTGGCCGGCGCCTACGTCCGGTACATGACGCGGACCGGCGCGGGTTTCCACGTGATCTTCGCGGCCGGCCTGTCCGAGCTGCCCGACGAGGATCGCCGCGAGCACACCCGGGCCCTGATGACCACCCTGATCGACCTGGCCGTGGCGGTCGAGCCCAGCTCGTACCACGAGGTTCTGCACCTCCTCCAGGAGATCATCGCGGTCGCGCACGGCTACACGACGCTGCTCACCGACGGCTTCTTCGCGATGCACAACGGCTCGGCCGAACACATCGCCGCCCGCGCCGTCCGGGCCGCCGCCGACCTGGCCACCGCCCGCCGCTGACCGTTGTCCGATCCGGGCCTCGCCGTTCGTAGCCATGGTGAACGGCCGCCCACCAGGGTGCGGTCACGACCACGGGAGGTGCCGACCGATGCCACACCAACTGGGCCAGGTCCGGGCCACCTCGCCCTCGGCGAAGTTGTAGAAGACCGCGTGCACGACTTCGGGCGGCGCGAGCCCGAGCGGCGCGAGCACCGCGGGGACGGCCACAACGCCGTCCTGGTCGCCCACCACATCGGCGGCACCGAGGCGCACGTCCTGATGGCCCTGAAAATGGGCCTGCGGGCGGAGAAGTTCGGCCGGGTCCACCACCTGCCCCCGGCGCGGCTGGCCGCCGTCGTCGACGGCCTGCGCGCCCGAGGCCTGGTGAACGCGGCCGGCGACTTCACCGACGCCGGCCGAGACCTCCGGGAACGGATCGAAACCGTCACCGACGAGCTGGCCGCGCCGGCCTACGAAGTGCTCAGCGCGGACGAGCTCGACGAACTGATCACCGGCCTCGACCCGATCACGGCGGCGCTGACGTCATGATCAGAAGGGTGGTGCGTCCTGGCCCATCAACGCCAGCACGACGCCGCCCTTGCCGCTCTTGAGGTTCTGGACCACAACCTTGCCGGTGCTGCCGTCGGGCAACTCCAACGTGAACGTCTTACCGACCGCGTTCTTGGGGCCGTTGCCGGCGTCGTTGGCGAGACGGAAGTCCCCGGCCCACGGCGGAACTCCGCCCTTACGGGCGGGCTCGGCGAAGAGCGCGGCGGTTCCTGGGATCCGGGTGCCGTCGGCGGCGAGAAGCACTGAGGCGCTGCGAAAGGTAGCCATATGCGCTAAGGATATCCCGTCCCGCCCAGATCCGGGCCACGACAAGCGAGCCATAACGCGAATGATTACCGGCCGCGGCTCTGATTTTGTCCCCGCCCACGGAGCCCGGCCCACCGGCAGCCCGCCACGCGGACGCTCGCCTTCCTGGTGCGAAGGCGGCCGCAGCCTGGTCAGCGGCGGCGCTGGTCGCTGTTGCGGCCGGGGGCGGAGAGGAAGATGGTGGCCGCGGGACGGCCGGTCACGGGCTCGTCGGCGATCGGCTCGGCGGGCTCGGCGGAATCGGGGTTGTGCACCCGTTCGTGTGCCGTGTCAGCCTTCTCGCGCAGCTGCTTCAAGGTGACCCCGCTCTGCTCGCCGCTCAGGTCGACCTCGATGCGGCAGAACTGTTCGCAGGGGTATTCGACCACGAGCACCGCCTGGCCCCCGAGTGTCATTCTGTGTCCTCGTCACCGCGAACAAGGCCCGCCTTGCTGCATCCGGGAAAGCTTCGCATGCCCCGAATTGTACGCAGGGGTGAAGTTGTCCACGCCGCCGGACCAGGCCATTCGGGCCCGGCGAGGGCGCCGGCGCGTCAGGGGCGCCGAACGACGTAGCGGCGTTCGATGTGGCCGGCGAGGTCCTCGGGGTAGAAGTAGACCGGACGGAGGTCGCCGGCGGCGTAGCGGGTGGCCTGGTCGTTGAAGTGCGGGGACTCGGGGTGGCCGCTGGCGCCGCCGGCCGTGATCGCCCAGGCTCGCAGGCGGGGGCCGAACTCGACGACGGCCACGAAGCTGTTGCCGCTGGTGCCGTAGTAGCGCTTCGTCCCGGGGTAGCGGCGGGCCCCGAACGAGGCGAGCGAACCCCACTGCGCCGAGGTGAACGGGACGGGGAGGCTGGGCCTGGTGTCGTCGAAGGTCTGGGTGATCGCGCCGTCGTTGCGCTGGAAGCGGTTGATCTCGCCCCAGGGCACCGGCCAGCGGCCGAAGTCCTGGGTCAGCCGGGTCACCGCCTCGTCGAGCGCGGCCAGGCGCTGGGCGTCGGTGGCGCGTTCGGCCAGGTAGTCCCACATGGACAGGCCCGCGTCCCGGGCGGCCTGGGCCAGCGGCGCCCACAGCGCCTCGGCCCAGAAGACGGCCAGCGACGTGGCGGTCGAGTGTGTGCCCCAGCGATAGTCCCAGCGCCGCAGCAGGGCGATCGGGTCGGCCAGACGCGGGTCGGGTGCCCGGTCCCACGCCGCGATCAGCAGCGGCACGAGGCGGTCGAAGGCGGTCAGGTACGGGTCGAAGGCGGCCGACATCAGCGTCCGCGGCGTGAACCGGCGCCGGGCGGTCAGCACCCGGATGGCCTGCGGCCCGCGCGGGTTCTCGCCGGCCTGGTCGAAGTAGCGCGGGAAGTCGTCGCGCCGGGGGCTGTCGGGGCCGGCCGCGGTCCACGGCCAGTTGTTCGAGTTGTACGCCCACCCGGTGCGCGGGTTCACCGCCTGCGGCAGGCTCGCCAGGCTGTGCAGCCCGTGCCAGTCGGTCGCCGGGTCGCTGCCGTCGACCGGGCGGCGGTAGTCGTACCGGTCGTCGCGGATCGGCATGAACTGCGGCATCAGGAACGCGATCTCGCCCCGGGTGTCCGCGAACAGCGTGTTGTTCGAGCTGTTGGCCTTGAGGCGCGCCACCCGCAGGTAGTCCGCGTAGTCGCGGGTCTTGGTGCGCAGGAAGCTCTGCTGCAGCGCCTCGAGCGGCTTGTTCATCAGGGCGAACGCGATCCACTTGCCGTCCGCCTCCCGCACGATCGGGCCGTGGTGGGTGGCGTACGTGGTGAAGGTGCGGGTCATCCGGGAGCCGTCGGCGGCGCGGTAGGCCAGGGTGATCTCCTTGGTCGTCACGGCCCGCAGCGCGTCGCCGTAGCGGTACCGCAGCCGGCCGCCGGCGCCGGTCACGATCGTCTCGGCGAACTCGTCGACGTTGTCGACGCCGCTGGAGGTGTGCATCCAGCCGGTGTGCTGGTTGAAGCCCTGGTAGATGAAGAACTGGCCCCAGGTCGCGGCGCCGTAGACGTTGAGCCCCTCGTCGCTGGTCACGTGTTGCTCGGAGCGGAAGAAGAAGCTGGTGTGCGGGTTGATCAGCAGCAGCGCGTGGCCGTCCCGGGTGTGGCCGGGCGCGATCGCGAAGCCGTTCGAGCCGCCGGGCTCGCGGAACGTGAGCGCGAGCTCGTCGTCGGTCATCGGCAGCGTACGCCCGCTGTAGAAGGCTTCGAGCTGGCTCAGCACCACCCGTTCGATGTCGCCGCCGATGCTGCCCTCGGAGAAGCTCAGCGGCATCCACGGCTCGAACCGGGTGATCACCTTCGGCCGCACGGAGGGGTGCGTCGCGAGGTAGTGGTTGAGCCCGTCGGCCCACGCCGTCATCAGCTTGCGGAGCCAGGCGGGGCACTTCAGGAAGTCGCGGCGAAGTGCGGCGGGATCCACGAACAGGCGCTGCCGCAGGTCTTGCCAGATCGCGGTCTCGCCCTCGGCCTCGGCCAGCCGGCCCAGGCTGACCAGGTAGTTCCGCTCGATCCGGGGGAAGTCGTCCTCGGCCTGGGCGTACATCATCCCGAAGACCGCGTCGGCGTCGGTCCGCCCGGCGACGTGCGGGATACCCCAGTCGTCCCGCGTGATGGTGACCCGGGTCGACGACGCGGAAGAGGGGAGGGGAAGGAAAGAGGCGGCCACGCCGCCGAGGACGTGCCGCCTGCTGACCATACATCAACGACTATCAGTACGTGGGGGTGCGGGCAAGAGCGTCAGTGCGACTTGGCGCCCGCCGGGGCGGCGAACGTGGTGAGGAACTTGTCGCGGAAGCTGTCCATCTTCCAGACCGGCGCGTCCTCGTCCGGGCGCAGGCCGTCCTGCCAGCCCCAGGACGCGATCCGGTCGAGGACCGCGGGGTCCTTGCTGACGATCGAGATCGGCACGTCGTGGCTGGCGTCGACGCCGCTGACCCGGGGCGCGGCCTGGTGGTCACCGAACATGATCATCACCAGGTCGTCGCTGCCGTACGTGGTGGCCCACGAGGTCAGGGCGTTGACCGAATAGCCGACCGAGGTGGCGTACGCGGTGCGCACCTTGCCGGTCGAGGTCCAGGTGTCCTCCTTGGGCCCGTTGGCGATCTGCGGGCCGTACACCGAGCCGTCGCCGACCTGGTTCCAGTCGATCATCTCGGGCAGCGGCGCCCACGGCGTGTGGCTGGAGGTCATCGTGACCTCGGCGAACAGCGGGCCGCGGTCGGGTCGCGAGTAGACGTTGCGCTGGAACGACGCGAGCGTGAACTGGTCCGGCATCGAGGACCAGCCGAACTGCGGGCCCTTGTAGCCGAGGTTCCGGGCGTCGTAGACCTCTTCGTACCCGTAGAAGTCCTTCTCGGGCCAGGTGTGCTTGTTGCCGGGCTCGATGCCGACGGTGTGCCAGCCGGCCTTCTGGAACGCCTTGGTGATGGTGAGCCGGTTGCCCGCGCCCGAGGTCAGCTGGCGGTAGCGCTGCTGCTGGTTGACCCACATGCCGGACTGGAAGGTGGCGTGGGCGAGCCAGCTGCCGCCGCCGTAGGTGGACGAGGTCAGGAAGGCGCTGCGGGCGTGGAAGCCGTCCGCCTCCAGCTCGGCGTTCGACTTCTGCAGCGCCGGGTCGACGATGGCGGCCATCTTCGGGTTCTCCAGCGCCGACCGGCCGTAGCTCTCCACCACGCCGATCAGCACGTCCTTGCCGCGCAGGGCCCGCAGCAGCTGGCCGGCCGGGACCTTGGCCAGCGGGTCGTTCGCCGCCTCGATCGCGAACGCCCGCTGGTCGTTGATCGACCGGGGGATGCCGGTCAGCGTGTTCCGCGCCAGCATCGCGGTGGTGTCGGAGGCGACCGGCGCGTACGGGAACAGCGTCACACCGACCAGCGCCAGCGCCACCCACGCGGCGATCCCGGCCGGCACCGCCCGCAGCGCGCCCGTCCGGTGCCGGGCCACCAGCCCGGACAGCCGGAGCACCGACCAGGCCATCAGGCCGATCAGGCCGATGCCGCCGAGGATCGCGCCGGCGACGGCCGCCACCGCCGCCGGCTTGCCCGAGGTCTCGGTGACGTAGTTGTAGCCGTCGCCGAGGAGCGGCCAGTCCAGCACCAGGTCGAAGCGCCGGGCCAGCACGTTGAGGAAACCGATGTTGATGATCTTGAGGATCGTGAGTACGCCGATCCCGGCGCCCATGATCAGCGCGGCCGGCTTCCGGAACCGGGCCGGCGCGACCAGCACCACCGCCGCCGCGACGATCGCCTCGATCGGCAGGCGCAGGAACGCGCCGGGCACCCAGGTCCCGGGCCGCAGCCGGCCGATGCCGTCGGGCACCACGAGGGCGACGAACACCAGCAGAGCGGCCAGCACCGTCAGGGACACGGCGAGGATCGAGCGTAGGCGGTTGGTCACGCCCTCTTGTTACGGACGATCCGCATACAACGGTTCAGCCGTGGAGATCATGTGATCGGGATTCCACCACCTCGGCTATCCGTCCGAGCGCCGAAGACACCTCCTGAGCTGGGATTTCCCGGCCGTCGCGGAGGCGCAGCGAGACCTGGCCGGCGGCGGCCTCCCGCTCGCCGATGATCCCGACGTACGGGATCTTCCGCAGCGCCGCCTGCCTGATGCGGGCACCGAGCGACCCCTCGAACGACAGCTCGGCGCGCAGATCCGACGCCGCCTCGACCAGGGCGCGCGCGGCGCCGTCCTGCGCGGGCGACACCGGCAGGACGGCCAGCTGGACCGGCGCGTACCAGGCCGGGAAGGCGCCCTCGTGCACCTCGATCAGGTGCGCGAAGAGCCGCTCCATGCTGCCGGCCAGGCTGCGGTGGATCATCACGGGCCGCTGCCGGGAGCCGTCCGCCGCCGCGTAGTCCAACGCGAAACGGGCCGGTTTGTCGTAGTCGACCTGCACGGTCGACAGGGTCTGCTCACGGCCGGCGTCGTCGCGTACCTGAATGTCGATCTTCGGGCCGTAGAAGGCCGCCTCGCCGGGCGCGTCCTCGTACTCGACTCCGGCGCGATCAAGCGCATCGCGCAGCACCTGCTCGGCTTGCGCCCACATCGCGTCGTCGTCGATGAATTTCGCGCTGCCGTCCCGCAGCGAGAGCCGGAAGCTGGACGCCCGGACGCCCAGGTCGGCGTGCGCCCGCCGGATCAGCCGCAGCTCCCGGCCGACCTCGTCGACGACCTGCGACGGCGCGCAGAAGGTGTGCCCGTCGTTGAGCGCGATCACCCGGACCCGGCTCAGCCCGCCGAGCACGCCGGAGCGCTCGGCCCGGAACATCTGCCCGATCTCGGCGATCCGCAGCGGCAGCTCACGATGGGAGCGGCCGCGGGACCGGTAGACCAGCGCGTGGTGCGGGCACAGGCTCGGCCGCAGCATGAGCTGATCGTCGTCGTCGAACGCGACGGCCGGGAACATGTCGTCGGCGAAGTGGTCGAGGTGCCGGGACAGCTGGAACAGGGCCGGGCGGCCCAGCGGTGGTGACACGACGTGCTGGTAGCCGTTGCGCCGTTCCAGCTCGCGCAGGTATTCCTCGACGGCGTGCCGGGCCGCGGCGCCGGCCGGCAGCCAGAACGGCAGGCCCGCGCCGGCCAGCGGGTCGGAATCGAACAGCTCGAGCTCGCGGCCCAGCTTGCGGTGGTCGGCCATCACGGTCTCCTTCTCGGTGTACGCCGTGAGCACACGCCCCGAGAAAGGCGCCAGGCCCGGGGCGAGGTGCCCCGGGCCTGGAAAAGTCGCGTTGTTACGCGGCGCCGGGGAGATCCGGCGTCGTCGTCATCACGAAGCGCAACATGCCTCGAAAATACGGCCGTGCCGACCGCGAGGCGACCGATTTATCCGACCACCTCTTTATCCGACCACCTTGAAGAGGTCGTTGAGCTGGTCGTTGACCTTGGTCAGCGAGCTGGGCGGATCGCTGCCGATGTACACCGAGTCCATCCGGGGATTGACCAGCGCGATGATGTCGGCCGCGTTGCTGGTCACCGGGAACAGGAACGTGGTCTTGTTCTTGACCTGATCGGTGAACGGCGTGACGTCCAGGTTCCGCTCCTTCTGGTTGTACTGGATGGCCAGCTCGGTCGCCTCCGGCCGGGCCGGGAACACCACGCCCGACTCGCCGATGATCTTCTGGCACTCGGCGCCGGAGAGGAACTTGACCCACTTGGCCGCGTTCTCCGGCTGCTTCGACAGCGTGGTGATGGAGTCGGCGAGACCGTTGAACATCGACGCCCGCTTGCCGGTCGGCCCGATCGGGGTGGGCGCGACGCCGATCTCCAGCGGCTTGCCGGCCTCGTCGGTCAGCTTGCTGAAGGTGGAGATCATCCACGAGCCGCTGATGCCCATCGCGGCGATGCCGGACTGGATCTGCTTGTCGGTGTTGATCGGGTTGGCCCCGCCGATCTCCGCGTACGTCGGCAGGTAGCCCTTCCGGGCCAGGCCGAAGTACCACTTCAGGGTGTCCTGGAAGGCGGGCTGGTCGAGGTTGAAGTGGGTGCCCCACGGGTTCTTGTCGGTGACCTGCCACCCGGCGCTGCCGGTGAACGCCGACCACTGGGTCTGCCCCCAGCCCTGGCCGCCGGAGCCCTCGGCCGACATCCCGTGCGTCTTCACCCGGTGGGAGTCGAAGCCGGGCTCGTCGCCGCGCTTGCCGTTGACGTCCACGGTCAGGTGGGCGACCAGCTTCTCGAACGAGCCGCCGTCCTGCGGGTTCCAGCTCAGGTTCTGCAGCTCGGCCGGGTCGACCCCGGCGTCGGACAGCGCCTTCTTGGAGTAGAACAGGGCGACCGTGTCCCAGTCCTTCGGCGAGCCGTACCGGTGGCCGTCCTGTCCCTTCCACAGCTCGGCCAGGCCGGGCTGGTAGTCGGTGTCCTGGATGTCCTGGGTCGGGCCGAGCTCGTCCAGCGGCCGGAGCACCTTCAGGTCGGCGAACTGGGCGAACCGCGCGAGGTGGTCGGTGAAGACGTCCGGTGCGGCGTCGGCGATGAATCCGGCGGTCAGCTTCTGCCAGTACGTGTCCCAGCCGTACTGCGAGATCCGTACGCTCAGACCGGGGTTCTGCCGTGCGAACGCGTCCGCGCACTTCTGATAGCCGGGCTGCTGACCGGAGTCCCACAGCCAGTACTCGATGACGCCGTCGGCGCCGCCCGCGGCACTGCCGCCGCACGCGGTCAGCAGGCCCATGGTGAGCGCGGCCGCACCCACTCTCAGTTTCCGCAACATGGCCGGGCCCTCCTCACTTGATCCCGCTGAAGCCGATGGAGTTGACGATGCGTTTGGCGAACAGCATGAACAGCAGCAGCATCGGCAGCGCGGCGACCAGGGTGGCCGCCATCAGCCCGGCCCAGTCCGGCCCGGTCTGCGGTGTCTGCGACTTGAACACGCCCAGCGCCACGGTCAGCACCCGCGACCGGTCGGTGTAGCTGACCATCAGCGCCCAGAAGTACTCGTTCCACGCGGCGATGTAGGTCAGGATGGCCAGGGTGGCGATCGGGGCCGACGACATCGGCAGGACCAGCCGGAAGAAGACCCGGGTCTTCGACGCGCCGTCGATCAGCGCCGCCTCCTCCACCTCGGACGAGATGCCGAGGAAGAACTGGCGCAGGAAGAACACCGCGAACGGGGTCATCAGCATGGTCGGCAGGGCGATGCCGAGCAGGGTGTCGACCAGGCCGAGCTGCTTGATCAGGACGAAGTTGGGCAGCAGCGTGAAGATGGCCGGGATCATCAGCCCGCCCAGGAAGAAGCCGAACACCTTGTCCCGGTGCCGCCACTTCAGCCGGGCGAACGCGTACGCCGCCATCGCCGAGAAGAACACCTGGCCCACGGTGACCAGGGTGGCCACGACCACCGAGTTGAGCAGGTAGCGCCAGAAGAAGATCTCCTGGCCGGCGCCGCCCTGGTCGATCGCCTCCTGGCCGGTCTGCGTGCCGAAGACCCGTTCGAAGCCGCCCAGGCCGGGCTGCACCGGCAGGATGCTGTCGCCGCCCGCGTAGAGCGCGTTGTTGCTGGACAGCGCGGTGCGCAGGATCCAGTAGAAGGGGAACAGGCTGGCCAGGATGACCAGGATCATGAAGGTCCAGGCGGCCGCCCGGCCGATGCTGAACCGCGGGGGAGCGGTGGCGTCTGCGGTTACTGCGGTCATCGTCGCCCGCCTCTCAGTTCAGATCCGACGTGGCGGCCCGGGTGAGCCGGTACTGCAGGAACGTGATGATCATCAACACGATGAGCAGCGCGACCGACATGGCCGAGGCGTAGCCGAACTGGAACCGGCCGAACGCGACGTCGTAGATGTAGTACTGGAGCACCCGGGACGAGTCGACCGGCCCGCCGCGGGTGGCGATGGCGACCGTGTCGAACACCTGGAACGACCCGACCACGGTGATGATCAGGACCAGCCCCAGGATCGGCCGCAGCAACGGGACGGTGATGCTGCGGAACATCCGGGGCTCGCTGGCGCCGTCGATCCGCCCGGCCTCGTACATGGTCTCCGGGATGGTCTGCAGACCCGCGAAGATCAGCAGGGCGGTGTAGCCGACGTGCCGCCACACGTTGACCGCCGCGATGGTCGGGATCACCCAGGCCTCGGACGAGAAGAACGCGATCCGCTCGACGCCGATCACCTCGAGCAGCTTGTTGCCGATGCCGAGCTGATAGTCCAGGACCCAGAGGAAGATCATCGCAGCGACCACATTGGACACCAGGTACGGCGTCAGCACGATCCCGCGCAGCCAGGTGCGCTTGGTCAGCCGCTGCATCATCACGGCGATGACCAGCGCCAGAATCGTCTGGAAGAGGATGTTGAGGAAGACGTACCAGATGGTGACCTCGAGCGAGTTCCAGAACACCGGGTCCTGGACCATCCGCACGTAGTTGTCCAGCCCGTTGAACTCCGGCGGGGTGAGCAGGTTGAACTTGGTGAAGCTGAGATAGATGCCGCGGAGGGTCGGCCACACCATGAAGACCAGGAAGCCGATCAGCGCGGGCAGGATGAAGAGGAGGGCGAGCCGCGTGTCATCGCGGCGCTTCGGTGTTCGTGGGGCGGTGGTCGTTCCGGTGGCAGCCGGACTCCTTGTCGTCGTTGTGGCCATCTCACTCCTTAGGCGTGGCCCCCAGTGCGTCCACGCTGCACAGCACGGCTTGGTCAGGTCGTATCCGCGGGAAGGCGAGCCCCGCGTGCTCCAGGGCGGCGCCGCTGAGCGTCACGCCCTCGTTCGCGGCGCCCCACCACGCCGGCCCGGTCCCGAACCCGGCGCCCGTGCCGTGCGACGGCGCCGACTGCGCCGCGCCGACGAACCGGGGGCGGATGCGGTAGCGGCGGGCCGGGTCGAGCCCGCGCAACCGCAGCCGGCCGGGCGGGTCGGGCGCCACGCTGTCCAGCGTCACCAGGGCGAACAGCGCGTGGTCGCGGTCCGGCGACACCACGCCGTGCACCAGCACGTTCGGGTCGGCGGTGTCCATCCGCACCAGGTCGCCGCCGAGCAGCAGGCCGCGGTGCTCCTTGAAGAACGCGATCCACCCGGCCAGCTCCCGCGACTCGGCCTCGGTCGCCTTGGCCAGGTCCCACTCGATGCCGAGGTGGCCGAAGATCGCGGTGGCCGCGCGGAAGCCGAGGTCGTGGCGGCGGCCGGTGGTGTGCGAGGCGCCCGAGGCGATGTGCGCGCCCAGGTACTCCGGCGGGACCAGCTGGGTGGTCCAGCGCAGCATCGACTGCCGGTCGTGCGGGTCGATGTTGTCCGAGACCCAGACGCGATCGGTACGTTCGAGCACGCCCAGGTCGACCCGGGCGCCGCCGGACGAGCACGACTCGATCTCCAGCCCCGGGTGCGCGGCCCGGATCTCGTCCAGCAGGCGGTAGAACGCCAGCGTCTGCTCGTGGACGCCGGGCCGGCCGCCGAGGGGCTGGGTGCCCGCCTCGATCAGGTCGCGGTTGTGGTCCCACTTGACGTACCCGATGTCGTACTCGTCTAGGATGGCGAGGATCTGACCCTTGACGTGCTCGTACGCCTCCGGCAGGCCGAGGTTGAGCACCTGCTGGTGCCGGGACTCGACCGGCCACTCGTCGCGCGCCGCCATGATCCACTCCGGGTGCGCCCGGGCCAGATCGGAGTCGGGGTTGACCATCTCCGGCTCGAACCACAGCCCGAACTGCATGCCCAGCTTGCGCACCCGGTCGATCAGCGGGTGCAGGCCGCGCGGCCACACGTCGGCCGAGACCACCCAGTCGCCCAGCCCGGCGTGGTCGTTGCGACGGCTCCCGAACCAGCCGTCGTCCAGCACGTAGCGCTCGACGCCCGCGGCGGCGGCCCGCTCGGCCAGGTCGAGCAGCCGGTCCAGGTCGTGCTCGAAGTAGACGGCCTCCCAGACGTTCAGCGTGACCGGCCGGTCGGGCGACACCCGGGGCTCGCGGGCGCGCAGGTGCCGGTGGAAGCGCCGGGCCACCTCGTCCAGCCCGGTCCCGAAGGCGCCGTAGAGCCACGGGCTCCGGTAGCTCTCGCCGGCGCCCAGCCGCACCTCGCCGGGCAGCAGCAACTCGCCGCCGCCGAGCACCTGCTCGCCGGTGAAGACCCGCTCGGCGTAGTGCGTGTGGTTGCCGCTCCACGCGGTGTGCACGGCCCAGATCGCGCCGTCGGCGAAGCCGAACCCGGGCGTTCCGGCGTGCAGCAGGTAGGCGCTGTCCGCCCCGGTCCGGCCCTTCCGGTTCTCGCGCAGGTGGGTGCCGGTGGTCAGGGGTCGCCGCTGCGGCCGCCGTTCGAAGTTGTGCCGCCCGCCGAAGTCCAGCAACTCCGCCGCCTCGGCCGGCGCCGGGAAGGCCAGCACCAGGTCGTCCAGCTGGTAGGTGTCGTCGGCGTGGTTGGTGAGCGTGGCGTTGGCTCGGAGCAGCCCGCTCGGCAGCAGCTCGAGGACGACGGTCAGGCCGAGCCGGTCGCCGTCGATGGCGGTCACCTCGAGCACGCCCGGCCCGCTCGCCACGAAGCCGTCCACCGGCTCGCCGTTCAGCCGTACGACGGTCGTGCGGAAGAACGGAGACCAGCCCCGGCCCTGGTACGAGCCACGGATGCCCGGCCGCCCGGTCCAGCCCAGGTGGTGCTCGGGCAGCACCGACGGCCGTGGCACCGGTTCGACGTTGTTGCTGCCCAGCACCGGTTCGGCCGCGTCGGCCAGCGCCTCGGCCTCGGCGGCGTCCAGCCCGGGCAGCTCGGCGCCCCAGTGGACGATCGCGGGCAATCGCCCGTCGCGCAGGTCGACGAGCACGGTGACACCGGCAGCGGACAACGCGACAAGCATCGGCGACCTCCGAGCGGCTAAATCTTTAGCGCGAGTCTGTGCCGTGTTTCATCAATGTGTCAAAGATGATCCGCGGCTGCATCTCGGCCGCCACCGAACGCGGCCACGTGGTCCTGATGGCCGACAGCGAGGGCGTCGACGAACTGGAGGAGCCGGCCATCCGGGCGCTGCTGGCCCGCGGCGTCGACCGGTTCGTCTACGCCGTACTTCGACATGGGCTGCCGAGCAATCGAACTGCTGCTCGCCGAGACCAGCGCAACCGGGGCGGCCGAGCCGCGGGTGCACAAGCTCGTGATGAGGTTGCGCGCCCGCGACTCGGTTGCGGCGCCGTCGGTGATCAGCTCGCCCGCTTGATCCGAAGCGTGACGATCTCGAACGGCCGGAGAGAGAAAGAACGTTCGTTCTCGCTCGAGCCGGCCAGCGGACGTTCGTGCAGGTCGGTCCGCACGAGGCCGGCCACCTCGAACGAAGTGTTCACAGTCGTGCGGCCCGGCGTACCCAGCGACTCGTAGAGCCGGACCACGACGTCGCCGGAGCGGTCGTCGGCCAGCTTGACCGCCTCGATCAGCACGCCGGGGTCGCCCTCCAGCCGGACCAGCGCCGGCACCCTGCGCCCGCCGGTGCGGGTCGACGGCGGCAGGTTGAGCTGGTAGCCCGCGGCGATCGCGTCGGCCGGGGACGCCGCCGGGACGAACCGGAACCCGAACGTGTGCTTGCCCTGGTCGGTGTCCGGGTCGGGGAACTTCGGCCCGCGCACCAGCGTGGCCCGGATCTGGGTGGCCATGCCCCCGCCCGGCCGGGCCACCCGGCGCACCTCGTGGCCGTACGTCGCGTCGTTGGCCAGCGCCACGCCGACCGGCTCACCCACGTGCACCCAGCGGTGCGCCGCCACCTCGAAGCGGGCGGCGTCCCAGGACGTGTTGTCGTGGGTGGAGCGGGTGACGTGCCCGAACTGGGTCTCGAAGCGGGCCCGGTCGGCGTGCACGTCGGCGTCGAAACCGAGCTTGAGCAACCGGTGCTGCTCGTGCCAGTCGACGTCGACGCGGATCTCCACGCCGGCCTGGCCGGGCCGTACGGTGAACGTCTGCCTGGCGGCCGACCGGCCGAACGCCCGCTCGACCACCGCGAACGCCGAGCCGTCGGCGGCCACCCCGGTCTCGAACGACACCACTTCGGTGACGTCCTCGACCGTCTCCCGGTAGTGCCGGTCGATGTCCCAGGCGTCCCAGTGGGCGGGATAGTCGGGGTGCAGCTGGAGCCGGGCGCCGCGCCCGTCCGGAGCGATGGCCTCGGTGCCGGTGGCCACGTCGACCAGCGAGGCGATGGTTCCGTCCTCGGCGAAGGTGACCTCGGTCCGGTCCGTCCGGAGGGTCCGGCCGTCGACCTCGGCCCGGCGGCTCGGCACCGGCGACTGGATGGTGGCGGCGCCGGCCGTGGCGTCGAACACGACAGCGTTGTCACCGGCGCCGGCCAGGACCTTCTGGGTGGTCTCGATCAGCGTGCCCAGTTCGGCGGCCAGCGCGGCGTACGTCTCGCGGGCCTCCCGGTGCACCCAGGAGATCGACGAGCCGGGCAGGATGTCGTGGAACTGGTGCAGCAGCACGGTCTGCCACAGTTCGCGGAGCCGGTCGTACGGGTAGTCGGCCACCCCGGCCACCGCCGCGGTCGTCGCCCACAGTTCGGCCTCGCGCATCAGGTGCTCGCTGCGCCGGTTGCCGCGCTTCATCCCGGCCTGGGAGGTGAGCGTGCCCCGGTGCAGCTCGAGGTAGAGCTCGCCGTACCACTGGGGTGGGTGCGGCAGCTCGGCCCGCGCGGCGTCGAAGAACGCCTCGGGCGCTTCCAGCCGTACCCGGGGGACGCCTTCCAGATCGGCGGCCCGCCGCGCCCGCGCGAGCATCTCGCGGGTCGGACCACCGCCGCCGTCGCCGAACCCGAAGGGGAGCAGCGACCGGGTGGCCGCGCCCTTCTCCTTGAAGTTGCGGGCCCCGTAGTTGAGCTCCTTGACGGTGACCTCGCCGTTGTACGTGTCGGCCGGCGGGAAGTGGGTGAACACCGAGGTCCCGTCGATGCCGACCCACTCCAGGGTGTGGTGCGGGAAGCGGTTGACCCGGTTCCAGGAGATCTTCTGGGTCAGGAAGTAGTCGATGCCGGCCTGCCGGACGATCTGCGGCAGCGCGCCGGAGTAGCCGAACGAGTCGGGCAGCCAGGCCACCCGGGTCTCGTGGCCGAGCTGCTCGCGGAAGAACCGGGCGCCCTCGGTGAACTGCCGGACCATCGCCTCGCCGCCGGGCAGCACGGTGTCGGACTCCACCCACTGGCCGCCGACCGGCACGAACCGGCCCTCGGCGACCCGCTGCTTGGCCCGCTCGAACAGCGCCGGGTGGTCGTCGCGGAGCCAGGCCCAGTGCTGGGCGGCCGACATCACGTAGACCAGGTCCTCGTTCTCATCCATCAGCTGGAGCACGTTGGCCACCGTGCGGGCGACCTTGCGCCGCGTCTCGCGCAGCGGCCACAGCCAGGCCGAGTCGATGTGCGCGTGGCCGACCGCGCTGACCGTGTGCGCGCTGGCGTTGGCCGGCGCTTCGAGCACCTTGACCAGCGGCTCACGAAGAAGATCAACATCGCTTGTCCCGTACGCGTCGAGCAGGTCGAGCGTCCGGTCGAGGGCGCGGGTGGCCAGCGCCCGCAGCGTGATGTCGATGCCCTCCTCGTTGAGCAGCCCGGCCACCATCTCGATGTCGTGCACCAGGCCGGCCAGGGCCAGGTCGCGGACCACGATCCTGGCCGCGTCCAGCGTGTAGAGCGGGTCGTCGCTCGCCGTCGAGCGCTCGCCCAGGGGTGAGGGGGCGAACTGGGAGATGCCGTTGCCGAAGAACTTCGGGTTGGCCGCCGCCTCCAGGTAGAGCTCGACCGGGCCCTCGCCGGGCAGCGGGATCCAGGTGTTACGCGGCTCGACCGCCTTGATCACGGTGCCGTCGGCCGCGTACACCAGCCCTTCGGACTGGAACCCGGGCATCTGCTCGCCGGCCCAGCCCAGGTCGACCTCCAGCTCGACGCGACCACCGCGGGCGTCGTCCGGGATCGTGCCGGTGAGCCGGAACCAGGTCGTGTCCCACGGCCGGCCCCACCGGCCGCCGATCGGGAAAGGGTGGTAGTCGGCTTCCTTGGCGACCTTGAACGGGATCGGCTCGCCACGCACCTCCCACGCCTGCACCTCGACGTCTGCCACCGGGGTGGCGACGGCCGGGAGCAGGCGGTCACGGAGGGCGCGGTCGAGCCGATGCTGGGTGATGTCCTCGGAGTGCATGCTCCGATACTGGTCAGGAAATGCCCTCCAGCGCTACCGCTACCGGCCGCAACTCGACCCGGACCGGGGTGCCGGGGGCCAGGTCGGCGACGGTTCCGGACGCCACCTGAGCGGTCACCAGGTCGTCACCGACCTGGACGATCACCCGGCTGAACGGCCCGAGGAAGCTCGCCGTGAGCACCTTCCCGGCGCCCGCCGGGTCGGGCACCACGTCGACCGACTCGGGCCGGACCAGGGCGGTGACGTTCGTCGCCCCGGTGGCCGGCGACACCAGGGGGAGCGTGGTGCCGAGCACCTCGACGCCCTCGCCGGTGAGGACGCCGGGCAGCCGGTTGCTCAGCCCGACGAAGTCGGCCACGAACGCGCTCGCGGGGGAGAGGTAGACGTCGGCCGGCGCGCCCAGCTGCTCCAGCCGGCCGGCCCGCATCACCCCGACCCGGTCGGCGACGGCGAGCGCCTCCTCCTGGTCGTGGGTGACGAACAGCGTGGTCGTGCCGACCTCGGTCTGGATCCGCTTGATCTCCTCGCGGAGCTGCACCCGGACCTTGGCGTCGAGCGCGGACAGCGGCTCGTCGAGCAGCAGCACCTTGGGTCGGATGGCCAGCGCCCGGGCCAGCGCGACCCGCTGCTGCTGGCCGCCGGAGAGCTGATGTGGGTAGCGGTCGGCGTGCTGCTCGATGCCGACCAGCTCGAGCATCTCCGTCGCCCGTCCGGTCGTCCTCTCGCGGCCGCGGAGCTTGAGGCCGAACTCGACGTTCTGCCGGGCGGTCAGGTGTGGGAACAGGCTGTAGGCCTGGAACACCATGCCCATGTCGCGCCGGTTGGCGGGCAGCCGGGTGATGTCCTTGCCGTCCACCACGACCTTGCCGCTGTCGGCGTCGTCGAGCCCGGCCAGGATCCGCAGGGCGGTGGTCTTGCCGCAGCCGGACGGGCCGAGCAGCGCGATCAGCTCGCCCGGGTGCAGTTCCAGATCAAGACCATCGAGCGCGTGTACGGTGCCGAAGGTGCGCCGCAGGCCTTGCAGATGTACGGCGACGCCGCTCATGCAGTGTCTCCCAACCAGAAAATGACAAGACCGCGATCATGATGCTCGCTTCGCTCGATCATGACGCCTTCTTCCTTCGATCGCCGACCAGGGACAGCAGCAGGAGCAGCACGAACGCCAGCAGCAGGGCGGCCAGCGAGACGGCCACCGACATGGTGGCGCTGCTCTTGCCCAGGAGGTTGATCGCCACCTGAAGGTTGGTGCGGTTGAGCAGGGAGGCGATGGTGAACTCGCCGAGCACCAGGGCGACCGTGAGGAACGCCGCGGACAGCACCGCCGAGCGGATGTTCGGCAGGACGACTCGCGTGATCACCGTGAACCAGCTCGCGCCCAGGCTACGGGCCGCCTCGGCCAGCGTCCTGACATCGATGGCCGACAGGCCCGCGTCGATCGATCGGTAGGCGTACGGCAGGACCAGGATCGTGTACGCGAAGGTCAGCGTCAGCGACGAGCCGCCGATCAGGTAGTTGACCCACGCGTAGACCGGCGCCAGCCCGACCACGAGCACGATCGCCGGGATGGTCAGCGGCAACAGGCAGAGGAACTCGACCAGCCGGCGCAGGCCGGGCAGCCGCAGGCGTACCCAGATCGCGGTCGGCACCAGCAGCACCAGCATGAGCACCGCGGTCAGCGCCGCCTGCCCGAGCGACATCACGATGCCGTCGGCCAGGTCGGGATACGTCTCGCTGAGCTGCGGCCAGTCGACCAGGGTCGACCAGGTCTTCTGGTCGCCACGGGTGGTGAACTCGACCATCGCCACCAGGGGGAGGACGAAGAACACGCCCAGCAGACCCAGGACGACCCATCGGAAGACGCTCTGGCGCCTTCGGAACGTCAGCCGAGCCATCGCGCCGTCCTCCTCTGGAGCAGGGCGTAGAGCGTCATGACCACCGCGACGACCACGATCATCCCGAGCGCCATCGCCTTGCCGACGTTGGCCTGGCCGAGCACGACCTCGCTGGTCAGCGCGCCGCGGATCTGCAGCGGGATGATCGGGCTGCCCTGGCTGACCAGGGCGGCCGCGGTGGCGTACGCGGAGAAGGCGTTGGCGAACAGCAGGAGCGTGCTGCCCAGGAACGACGGCGCCAGCAGCGGGCCGGCCACCTTCGCCCAGTAGACCCAGGTCGTGCCGCCCAGGCTCTCGGCGGCCTCCCGCCACTGCGGCCGGATCCCGTCCAGCGCCGGCAGGAAGACGATCACCATCAGCGGGATCTGGAAGTAGGTGTAGACCAGCACCAGGCCCGGCAGGTCGAACAGCCACACGCCGCCGGAGTAGATGTCCACGCCCGCGTCGTTGAGGGCGACCGTGACGAAGCCGGAGAGGCCGATGGTGGCGATGAACGCGAACGCCAGCGTGACGCCGCCGAACTGGGCCAGCACCCCGCACGCGGCGGTCACCGCGCGCCGGAGCAGACCGCCCGGCTTGGCCGTGACCAGCGCGTACGCCAGCAGCGCCCCGAGCACCGCGCCGATCAGCGCGGTGCTCGCGGACAGCAGGATGCTGCGCCCGAAGGCGTCCAGGATGTAGCCCTGGCCGAGCGCCCGGACGTTGGCCAGGGTCACGCCACCCTCGTCGCCGGCGAACGCCCCGACCACCACGACCAGCGTCGGGGTGATCAGGAAGATCGCGACGTAGGCGAAGAACGGGACCGTGCCGAGCGCTCTTTTCGCGATACCCAGCACGTCAGCTGATGGCCTTGGCCCAGTTGGCGGTCAGGTATTCCTTGGCCTTGGTGGTCTGCGCGTCGGTCTGGAACACCGGCGTGCCCTCGGTCTTGGGCAGCGCGGCGTACGTGGCCTTGTCGATCGTGCCGGCCTTGTCCATCGCCTCGGCCCGAACCGGGCGGGCGCCACCCTTCAGCCACAGGTTCTGGCCCTCGTCGGAGTAGAGGAACTCCTGCCACAGCCGCGCCGCGGCCGGGTGCGGGGCGTCCTTGCTGATCGCCTGCACGTAGTACGAGCCCACCACGGCGCCGGCCGGCACCACGGTCTTCCAGGCCGGGGTCTTCTTGGCCTGGGCCACGTTCAGGTAGTCCCAGTCGATGACCACCGGTGTCTGGCCCGACTCGATGGTCGCCGGGGTCGGGTCGACCGGGAGGAAGTTGCCGGCCGCCTTCAGCTTCTTGAAGAACTCGACGCCGGGCGCGATGTCGTCGGCCGAGCCGCCGTTGCCGAGCGAGGCCATGACCACGCCGGAGAACGCCGCGCCGGCCTGGGTCGGGTCGCCGTTCAGGGCCACCTTGCCCTTGTACTCGGGCTTGAGCAGGTCGGTCACGCTCGCCGGGGCGGGCACCTTGGAGCTGTCGAACCCGATGGCCATGTAGCCGCCGTAGTCGTTGGTCCAGGCGCCGCTCGCGTCCTTCAGGTTGTCCGGGATCTCGGCCCAGGTCGACACCTTGTACGGCGCGAACTTGGCGGTGTTGGCGCCGGCCACGGCGCCGCCCAGGTCGAACACGTCGGGCGCCTTGTCCTGACCCTTGAGCTGGTCGGCGGCGTTGATCTCGTCTTGGCTGGACGCGTCCGGCTGGGCCGAGTTGACCTTGATGCCGTACTTGGTGCCGAAGGCCTTGATGATCTCGCCGTAGTTGGCCCAGTCCGGGGGCAGCGCGATGACGTTGAGCTGGCCCTCCTTCTTGGCCTCGGCGATCAGGGCGTCCAGGCCGCCCAGGTCGGCCGCCGACGCCGCGGTCCCGGCGGCGGTGCCGGACGCGCCGCCGCCCGAGTCCTTGTCCTCGGGTGGTGCGCAAGCCGCGGTAGCCGCGAAAGCCGTGGCCGCCACGACGGCGACGGCTGAACGTGCAAGGGTCCGCACTGAAATCCTCCTCGGGGGTCAGCGTTGATCTTGGCCGAGGGCAGTAGGCGGTTAGGCAAACTTCAGCTGACCAGTGACTCAGGTTTGGGCCACGACCTCGGGGTGCGACCGGATGAATGCCGCCAGGTCATCGTTGCGTACCGCTTTGAGCATCTGAAGGCTCAATTCGGTCAAGATCTCAACGCTGCCGATGCCGGGGATCTCGTCGCTGTGGAATTCGCCGTCGTTCGTCTTGAGCGTGACCAGCTCGTCGGGCTTCACCTCGCGCATCGCGAAGACCCAGTCCTCCAGCGGGATGCCGCCGTCGTCCACGGTCATCGTCTTACCGACCGCCTGGAGCAGCCCGGGCAGCTTCTGCGGCGAGCTGAGCCCGTCGTCCACCGCCTGCTTCATCAGCGCGCGCAGGAACTGCTGCTGGTGGCGCTGCCGGCCGTAGTCGTAGTCGCCGTTCTCGAGCAGGTCGCGCTGCCGTACGAAGTCGAGCGCCTCGGTCGGGTTGAAGCAGTGATCGCCCTTCTTGTACGTGTTTGGCGTGGTCCCCGAAATCTTGTGGCGGATCGTGCCGTCGGTGTTCAGCTTGTACGGGACCGTCGGCTCGCCGGTCTTGTTGTTCCGCCCCTTGTGCACCGATTTGGTGGTCTCGTCGACGTACATGCAGACCTTGCCGAGCACCTTGACGACGTCCGCGAAGCCCTCGAAGTCGATGATCGCGCCGGCGTCCGGGGTGATCCCGGTCAGCTTCTTCACGGTCAGCGCCAGCAGCTCGAAGCCGCCGGACAGCGCTTTCGGCCCGGTCAGGCCGCGGCTGCCGAACGCGAACGCCGCGTTGATCTTCGCCTTGCCGCCGGGGTAGGGAACCGCGCCGTTGTCGTACTTGGGGATCGACACGTAGCTGTCCCGCGGCAGCGACACCATGTAGCCGGCGTCATGCGAGGCCGGGATGTGCAGCAGGATGATCGAGTCGGAGCGGGTCAGCGCCGACGGGTCCTGGTTCTTCCGGGTGTCCACGCCGACCAGCAGGATGTTCTTGGCCCCGGTGACCGACACGTGTTCCCGCTCGGGCGCCTTGCGCACCGACCCGAGCAGGTTCTGCTTGGTCACCGTCCTGGTCGCCGAGCTGACCGTCGCCTTCATCGCGGCGACGGCGCCACCGCTGCCCACCACGAGCAGGGCGCCGACCCAGACAAGAACAAGAGCCCAGCGAGGGGTACGGCGTTTGGACAACGAAGGGCTCCTCGGGGCGGCGGACGTCGCGGGCGGAAAGATCTCGGTTCCTAGACGCTTGCTGTCACCCGAACGGTTGTCAGTTATCCAGAAGTTCACACTCCCGTAGTGAAAACGGACCGGACAGTCGGCTAGTTGTCACCACCGCGACGCCCGAAGTCCCTATAGTGGCGCGGATGTCTGCGAATCCGGACGTAAGCGTTGTCGTGCCCACCAGGTTCCGCCCCGATCTCGTCGTCCGGGCGGTGCGCAGCGCGCTCGCGCAGACCCATGGCGACCTTGAAGTGGTCGTGGTGATCGATGGTCCGGACGAGCCGACCGAGAAAGCCCTGGCCGCCCTCGGCGACGTGCGGGTCCGGGTGATCACGCTCCCCGAGAAGGGTGGCGCGCCCAACGCCCGCAACCAGGGCGCCCGGGCCGCCACCGGTAAGTGGGTGGCCTACCTCGACGACGACGACGAGTGGCTGCCGTCCAAGCTGGAGATTCAGCTCGCCGCCGCGGCCGCGTCGACGGCGGCGCTGCCGGTCGTGGCCAGCCGGCTGATCAACCGCACGCCGCGCGCCGACTCGATCATGCCGCGGCGGCTGCCCGGCCCCGACGAGCCGATCAGCGAATACCTGACCGTACGCCGCGGCCTGTTCTACGGCGACGGGTTCATCCAGACCTCGACCATCATGGCGCCGGCCGAGCTGTTCCGGCTGGTGCCGTTCACCGTCGGCCTGCGCCGCCAGCAGGAACTCGACTGGACGCTGCGGGCGCTGCAGCAGGAGGGCGCCGAGCTGGTCTACGCGTCCGAGCCGCTGGTCCTCTGGCACCAGGATGAGGACCGCGAACGGATCACCCTGACCGCACCCTGGCGCGAACAGCTCAAGTGGCTGCGCGCCAACCAGACGTTGTTCACGCCGCGCGCGTACGCCGCGTTCACAATGAGCGTGATGTCCTCGATGGCCGCGACCACCCGAAGCTTCGCCGTCTTCCGCGAGATCCTGGCCGAGGCGCGCGGCTACGGGCGACCTGGAATCATCGACTACGTGACGTTCCTGCAGATCTGGGCGCTGCCGCCCGGCATCCGGTCGCGCCTCCGCGACAGGGTGCTCGGCCGCACCGCCGCCCCCACGTCCGTGCCCGCCCAGGCCAAGCGCTCCGCGCGGGTAGATGTCGGCTGATCCCGTGGGCCGGCCCGTGGTGGTCTGGCGGAGCGCCCTGCTGCCCGGTTCCGAGACCTTCGTACGCAACCACGGCGCCTACCTGACCCGGTGGTCGCCGGCCTACCTCGGCGCCACCCGCATCACGTCGGCGTTGTCGCTGCCGTCCGACGTGATCGCGTTCCCCGACGGCAAAGGCTTCCTGCGCCTGCGGCTGACCGGTTCGTCGCCTCGTCTCGCGGCCGCCCTGCGTACGCTCAACCCCGCCGTGGTCCACGCCCACTTCGGCGGCGACGGCTGGCTGGTCGCCCGCGCGGCCGCCGCGGTCGGCGCCCCCCTGGTGCTGACCGTCCACGGCCACGACGTCACCCGCCAGCCCAACACCCCCGGCCCGCTGGGCATCCGCTATCGCCGCAACCTCCGCGACGTCTTCCGCCGCGCCCGCGTGATCCTGGCCGTCTCCGACCGCATCCGCACCCGAGCCCTGTCCCTGGGCGCCGACCCCGACCGCGTCCGCGTCCACCACACCGGCATCCCCCTGCCCGCGTCCCTGACCCCGACCACCCCACGCTGGGACGTGGCCTTCGTCGGCCGCCTGGTCGAGAAGAAGGGCGTAGCGGACCTCCTGACCGCCCTGCGCCGCACACCCGCCAAGGCCGTGATCATCGGCGACGGCCCCCTCCTGGCCGACCTCCGAGCCGCCGCCTCCGGCCTCGACGTCACCTTCACCGGCTCCCTGCCACCCGACGAGGTAGCCGCACATCTGGCCGCCTCCCGCATGCTCGCCGCCCCGTCCCGAACCGCCGCCGACGGCGACGAGGAGGGCCTGCCCACCACCATCCTGGAGGGCGCCGCCTACGGCCTCCCGGTCGTGGCGACCCGCCACAGCGGCATCCCCGAGGCCGTCCTCGACGGCGAGACCGGCCTGCTCGGCGACGAGGGCGACGTGGCGGCCCTGGCCGCCAACATCGAGCACCTCCTGGCCGACGACGCCTTGCGAGCCAAACTGGGCGCCGCCGGCCGCGCCCACGTGGTGGAGAACTTCGACCTGGTCAAGCAGTCCGCCAAACTCGAAGACCTCTACGACTCACTGGCGCAGAAAGCCATCCGCCCAGGCGCACCCCGGTCCGTTGCATGATCCAGCCCCGGTGCTGGTGACGCCGGGCAGACACAGCAGGTCGTGGACCAGCGCGGCCACCTCCGCGACAACCTGATCGGCGCCGGTCACGCATGAGCAAAAGGGCTTCGCCGAATGCTCACGACACTCGGCCTCGTGCCGGCCGGTGTGCCGACCGGGTCGTGATCGCCTCAACCTCGCGATCATGCCGGCTTGAGGCTCCCGGCTCGAGGCGGAGCTGCATGCCATGCTCGCGTCATGTCACTCGACCGGCGTGAGCTGGAGAAGCTGTCACCGGCTGCCAGGTCCAGGTTTACCGCCCGCTCCGCTGGAGGCACGCCTCAATCAAACACCAGGACCACCGCGGAAAGACCGACGACGAACTCCCGTACACCAAGGTATTGATCGAACTAACCGATCGGTATGAGCTGGCCGCGGAGCATGACGAGTGGGGCGAGAAGCCCGACATGTTCCTGCGAAGCGCCGTTACAGCGCAAGGGCCGCGCTGAGCTCGTTCGGTCCCGCGTCGCAGAGTCCCGGAGCCGCTGCGGTCGCCGTCTCCGCCGTCTCCGCCGCACCGCCGCAGCGGTCATCGGAACCCGTGCCGACTGTCCCTCCACAGCGGACATCCTCGCGGCGCTTTGCTCTGAGCACATACGTGCACCACCGCGGCCCTTTTGCTCTGAGCGCGTATAGGCAACACCCGGCTCCACGCGAAGGCGCTGATCACGCTGCCCGTCATCCGCGACACGCCGGGGTGACACGCCAGCTCTGAGCGCGTATAGGCAACACCCTTGTTCCTGCTCTGAGCCCACGTAGGCATCGCCTGCCAGAGCGAAGGCCGAGGTGATGCGCCTATGTGCTCAGAACAAATGGGTGTTGCCTATACGCGCTCAGAGCAAAAGAGCCCCGGGGAGAAGATGGCGACGGGTGACGGGTGACGGGTGACGGGTGACGGGTGACGGGTGACGGGCGACAGGCGACAGGCGACAGGCGTCTGCGTCAGGGCTGGCGGACCGGGACGTCGAGGCCGGCCGCGCCGTACACCTCGTCGGCCTCGACCTCGGGGACGGTGAGCTTGGGTGGCTGCGCTCGGGGGAGGGCTCGGGCGACCACCACGGCGGCGATCGCGGCCAAGGCTGCGCCGACCATGAAGACCGTCACGAGCTGGGACTCGCGGGGGAGCGGGACCGGGCCGGCGATCGGGTTGCGGGTCATCATCGTTACCACGAAGGCGGTGCCGAGGGACATGCCGACCGAGCGGGCGATCGAGTTGACGCTGTTGGCGATGCCGGTTTCGGCCGGCTCGACCTGGGCGACGATCAGGGCGGGCAGGGCCGCGTAGCCGAAGGTGACGCCGGTGTTGACCATCAGGGCGCCGACGATGACCTGCCAGGTTGACGCGTGCAGCGCGGCGAGCATGGTGAAGCCGGCGCCGGCCAGCACGGCCGCGATGACCAGGGTGGATTTCGCCCCGAAGCGGGCGACCAGACGGCCGCCGAGGGGCGCCGAGATGATGCCGCCGGCCGTGCCGGGGAGCAGGTAGACCAGGCTGGCGGCGAGCACCGAGGCGCCGAAGCCGTAGCCGGCGACCGCGGGCGGCGTCTGGACCAGGGCGGAGACGGCCAGGAAGACGGCGAACATCGAGAAGCCGAGGAACAGGCCGGCCGCGTTGGCCACCACGATCGCGCGGTGGGTGAGCATCCGCGTGCTGACCAGGGGGTGCGTGACCCGGCGTTCGAACCGGACGACGCCGACGAGGACGATGACCGCGCCGGTCAGGCAGCCGAGCACCGGGACCGAGCCCCAGCCCCAGCCGTTGCCCTCCTCCAGGGGGAGGAGCAGCAGCACCAGGCCGAGCCCGAGCAGGGCGGCGCCGGCCCAGTCGAGGCCGCCGGTGGCCACCCCGGCGCGGCGGGGGAGCAGCCAGACCCCGGCCAGGCCGACCGCGGTGAGGGCGGCGGCCAGCCAGAACAGCTGGTGGTAGTCGCCGCCGTCGCGCATCAGCAGGCCGGTGACGGCCAGGCCGAAACCGGCGCCGACCGAGAGCATGCCGCTGACCAGGGCCATCGCGCCGGTCAGGCGCTGCGGCGGTAGTTCCTCGGGGAGCAGGCCGATGGCCAGGGGGAAGAGGCCGAAGCTGGCCGCCTGGGCGACCCGGCCGGCCAGGAGCAGGGGGAGGCTGGAGGTGGTGGCGGCGAGCACCGAGCCGAGCAGCACCACGATCAGCACGCCGAGTATGACGGGACGCCGGCCGTGCAGGTCGCCGAGCCGGCCGAGCATGGGGGTGAACACCGTGGCGGCGAGCAGGTTGGCGGTGACCACCCAGTTCAGCGCACGCATCGCGCGTGACGCGCGGGCCGGCCGGACCGTGGGCGGCCGGCCCGACCTGCTCGCCAAGCTCGCCGTCCATCTGCGCAGCATCACCTTCGCCGAGGTGTACGCGAACCCGGGTGCCTTCGATGAGGAAGAGCTGCTCGACACGCTCACCGACGGGATCCTGCGCCTCGTCTACGGCAAGACGCCGGGAAGCTAGCGCTTGGTGACGCGGGCGGCGATCTGCCGTGCGTTGAGCGGGATGACCGAGATCAGCAGGCGGCCGGACCCCTCGGTGACCAGGGCGACGACCGACGGGCGGCCGGCCAGCAGCACCCGCGGGCGCGGCCGGTCGAGCTTGGTGGCACGCAGCGCCGCCCCGCCCGCCGCGCCGGTCGCGTTGAACCGGCCCGGCGCCTTCATCGGGTCGTACGCGCCGACCTGGGCCGACAGAATCCGGCGCTGGCCGGTCGTGTCGCTGGCGGCGATCAATGCGGGCAGGTCGAAGCGGATCTCCACGCGCTGGCCGGCCCGGCTGACCCGCGCCTCGATCTCCTCGGCGCCGGCCGACAGGTCGGCCGCGCCGTTGCCGGTGGCGGTCAGCACGAGCTGGTCGCGGTGCCAGACCGCGGCGGTGACGTCGAGCTTCGCGTCCCAGTCGGGCATGCTCGTGACGTCGAAGTCCTCGTCCGGGAGGCGACCGAAGCCGGGGTACGCGGCATAGCGCCGGCCGCCGCGCTCGACCGTCTTGGGCAGGCCGTGCTTCGCGTCCTGCCGGATCACGGCCAGCAGGTCGTCGAGGTCGCCGTCGCGCGCCACGGTCAGCCGGACGCGGGTCTCGGGCGCCAGTTGCGCGGCGATCTCGTCGGTCAGGTGGTCGGCGGCGATCGAGCCGATCGAGTCGTGCACCATCTGCTGCGTCGCCCGGTCCAGCCCGAGCAGATCATCCTCGAGCAGCCGGGCCAGCTCGTGGTCGAAACGCCGGACCATCAGCGCGTCGCGTTTCTTGCCCGCGGGGAGCAGCTCGGCGACGTACCCGACAATCTTTTCGGCGGTCTGCACCCGCAGCGGTTGCCGGCTCTGATAGGTGACGTTGGTGCCGGAGAACCGGCGTACCGCGTAGTAGAAGTCGTACCCGGTCAGCACCGACACCCGCCGCGCGTGGAAGCACGCGGCCAGCGTGAACGGGAAGTCCGAGCCGATCCGCATGTCCTCGCGGTAGCGGATGCCGACGGAGTCGAGCAGCGACCGGCGGAACAGCTTGGTGTTGGCCAGCGAGCGCGGCAGCGGTGAGTCGAAGAGGTCGAGGTCGGCCTCGTCGCGGACGAAGATGTCCTGGAAGATGTGCCGGCTGTTGACGCCGACCACCTTGCCCAGCAGCACGTCCGAGCCCCACTCGTCGGCCGCCGTGACCATCCGCTCGAGCGCCTCGGGGCCGAGCCGGTCGTCGGCGCCGGCGAAGAACACGTACCGGCCGGTCGACGCCTCCAGGCCGCGGTTGAACGGCTGGGCCGGGCCGCCCGAGTTGGGCTGGTGCACCACGGTCATCCGGCCGGCCCACCGCCGGGCGAACCGGTCGAGTTCGGCCCCGCTGCCGTCGGTCGAGCCGTCGTCGACCGCGACGATCTCCATGCCGGCCGGTCCGATGCTCTGCGCGGCCAGCGATTCCAGGCATTCGGTGAGATAGGGCATGACATCGTGTACGGCCAGCACGACGCTGACGTCCGGCGGGCCGAGCAGCCGGTGGTAGAGCGCGTCCAGCTTCTCGGCCTGCGCGGCCCAGGTCCAGCCGGGCAGCGGGCTGTCCGGCCCGTCGTAGACGGCCCGGTAGCGCGCGGGATCGGCGAGCACCTCGCGGGCGGCGCGAGCCAGGTCGGCCGAGTCGCGGGCCCGGAACACCTCGCCGACGCCGGTCTCCCGGACCGTCCTGGCCATCGTGCGGACGTCGCTGACGATGATCGGCAGCCGCGCGTGCGCGTACTCGAAGAACTTGGTGATCAGGGCGATCTCGTGGTTGGGCCAGTGGTGGATCGGGATCAGCCCGGCGTCGGCCCCGGCCAGGAAGCGGGTGACCTGGTCGTACGGCACGTAGGGGACGGCGTGCACCCGCTCGTGCCGCGGCGCTTTCGAGGGGTCTTCGACAACCAGGGCGAGGTGTACGCCGGGAAGCTGGTCGATCGCCTCGACGGCGTCGGCGATGCCCCGCTGCGGTGACGCCGACCCGCTGTAGACGAGCAGTTTCGTCTCGGGGCCGACCCCGCACAGCTCGCGGAGGTCGGGCACGTCATCGGCCGGCTCGCCGAACTCGGGCGCGTTGAGCAGCACCCCGGGCGTGGCGGGCAGGTGGTGTTCGCGCTGGAGCAGCTCGGCCAGCCCGTCGGAGACGGTGACCACGGCGTCGGCGGCGGTCGCGTACTCGTGTTCGTAGGCCAGGTGGGCCGGAAGCCAGCGGGCGTTGTCGCGGCGCGGCCGGGCCCCGGCCAGGAACTCGTGCGCGTCCCAGACCAGCCGCACCGGTCGGCCGGCGGCCCGGGCGCGTTCCTTGGCGCGGGCGCCGACGCCGAGCATCCGGGTGTCGTGGGCGTGGATCAGGTCGGGTGCGAGCTCGTCGATGACCTGGCCGAACGCCTTCTCGTAGGTCCACAGCCCGGGCTCGAGCCGGCGCCACGACCGGTCGCCGAGCGTCGCGCCGTAGTAGCGCACCTGGGCCAGCTCGACCGGGCGCCGGGCCAGCCGGGCCGTCCGCAGCGGCAGCCCGCCGCTGGCGAGGAGGCGTCCTTTGAGGCCGCCCGGTCCGCCCGGACCGGCACCGCCGCCGCCGTCGAGCGGCAGGAGCCGCACCTCAGCGTCACCGAGGCGCCAGCGTTCCTCGGCCGCGGTCGGGGAGCACCCCAGCAGGGTGACTTCCCAGCCCGCGGAGGCGGCCGACCTCGCCGCCTTCTGCACCCGGGAGTCGCCCCGCACACCGTTGTCCACCAGCATCACGACGCGACCGTTAGGCATGATGCGGCGATTCTACGGGTGCGGCCGCGGGTCCATCAGCCGGGACGCCCTATTGCTCTAAGCCGACTGGCAGGGTAGGAATTAGAAAACCTACTGCCCCGATGGGACCGACTCATGAGAAAGCTGATCCTGCTGGCCCTGGTCGGCCTCGGCGCGCAACTCGTCGACGGCAGCCTCGGCATGGCCTACGGCGTGACCTCCACGACGCTGCTGCTGGCCATCGGCACCAACCCGGCTGCCGCGTCGGCCACCGTCCACCTGGCCGAGATCGGCACCACGCTGGTGTCCGGCGTCGCGCACTGGCGGTTCGGCAACGTCGACTGGAAGGTCGTGCTCAAGATCGGCGTGCCGGGCGCGATCGGCGCCTTCGCCGGCGCCACGTTCCTGTCGGGCCTGTCCACCGAGACCGCCGCCCCGCTGATGTCGATCATCCTGCTGGCCCTCGGCCTCTACGTCTTCATCCGCTTCACCACCCAGGGCCTGCCCAAGGGCCACCTGGGCAAGCCGCTGCGCAAGCGGTTCCTGGCCCCGCTGGGCCTGGTGGCCGGCTTCGTCGACTCCACCGGTGGCGGCGGCTGGGGCCCGGTCGGCACGCCGGCGATCCTGGCCAGCGGCCGGCTCGAGCCCCGCAAGACGATCGGCTCGATCGACACCAGCGAGTTCCTGGTCGCGATCGCGGCCAGCATCGGCTTCATCGTCGGCATCGGCTCCGAGGGTGTGAACTTCGCCTGGGTCCTCATGCTGCTGCTCGGCGGCGTCATCGCGGCGCCGATCGCCGCGTGGCTGGTCCGGCTCGTCCCGCCGCGGGTGCTCGGCTCGCTGGTCGGCGGCGTCATCATCCTGACCAACATCCGCACGCTGCTGCGCAGCGACTGGATCGACGCGCCGGACGCCGCCCGCTACACGGTCTACGGCGTCATCTACGTGGTCTGGGCGGCCGCGGTCGTCTACTCCTTCCTCCAGTACCGCAAGAACGCCGACGAGGAGAAGGCGATCGTCGCCGAGGCGGAGGCCGCGGCCCACGGCGGCGAGCCGGAGGAGCGCGCGAAGGCCTCGGCCTGATCGACGAGGCTCATGAAGGGGGCGCTGGGGGCGTCCCCCTTCATGCATCGGATGGCGGAAGGGACGTCACCGGCTGAAGGTGCCGAGGAACATGTCGCGGAACTGGTCCATCCGGGCGGCCGGCGTGCTGGGCAGCGGCTTGAGTCCGGACGACCATTGCCACCCGCCGGCTTTGTCGAGCACCGCCGGGTCCTTGGCGACGATGCTGATCGGCACGTCCCGGCTGGCGTTCTGCCCGGTGATGATCGGGGACGGCTGGTGGTCGCCGAGGAAGACCAGCACCAGGTCGTCGTCGCCGTACTTCTGCACGTAGGACACCAGGCTGTCCACCGAGTACTGGACCGAGCGCAGGTATTCGGCCTTGACCCGCTTCTCGTCCTTCCACACCTCGCCCGGGCCCGGGTCGTTCGCGGTCATCGGGCCGAAGATCGAGCCGTCGCCCAGCTGGTCCCAGTCGACCAGGTCGGGGATCGGCGCCCACGGCGTGTGGCTGGACACGAAGGTGATCTCGGACATCAGCGGCGCCCGGTCCCGCTTGCTGTGCTCCAGCTGCTCGAACCGCTCCAGGGTGAACTGGTCGGGCATGGTGGCCCAGCTGAACTTCGGGCCGTGGTAGTTCAGGGCCTGCTCGCCGTAGATCTGGTCGTACCCGTAGAACCGGCCCTCGGGCCACGCGTAGGTCAGGCCCGGCTCGACGCCGACGGTCCGCCAGTCGCCACGGCCGAAGGCGCTGGTCAACGTCATGCGGTCGCTGGCTGTGAGCGTACGGTAGCGGGATTCGTTGTTGATCCACAGCCCGGACTGGAACGTGGAGTGGGCCAGCCAGCTGCCGCCGCCCGCGGTCGGGGACGTGAGCCAGCCGCTGCGGGTGCCGTAACCGGCCGCCGTGAGCTGCTCGGTGCCCCTCTTGAGGGTGGCGTCCATGCCGGCCGCGTAGTCCGGGTCCTCGACCGCGCTGCGCCCGTAGCTCTCGATGAACGTGAAGATCACGTCCTTGCCGGCCAGGCCGCTGAGCAACTGGTCGGGCGGGGTGGTGCGGAACTTGTCGACCGACGCCTCGGCCGCGAACGCCTGCTTGTCGCGGATCCCGTCGGGCACCTTCTGCGCGGTCTCGCGGGCCAGCGTGACCGCGGCGTCCGACGAGATGAACACGGTCGAGACGAAGTGGCTGCCGAGCAGCGCGAGCACCACCCAGGCGGCGCTGAGCGCGAGCACGCTGCGTTCGGCCGCCGGGCGGTGCCGTTCGGCGAAGCGGGTGGTCCGGAGCACGGCCCAACCCATCAGCACGGGTACGCCGAGGAGCACGAGACCGGCGCCGACGGCGGCGAACTTGGCCAGGGTGTCACCGATCGAGTCGCCGAGGAAGCTGAGGCCGTCGTCCAGCAGCACCCAGTCGAGCACCGGGTTGAACGGCCGGGCCAGCGCCGCGTAGAAGCCCATGTCGATGACCTTGACCACGGTCAGCAGGCCGAGCAGCACACCGCCGGCGACCGCCGCGACCCGGCGGACGCGGGCGGGCAGCACGAGCAGCACGGCGATGCCGATCAGCGCCTCGATCGGGATGCGGATGAACGCCTGAGCGGTGTTCGACCCCTCGGGGAGCCGGCTGACGTTGTTCGGGGTGGCCAGGGCCAGGAACACCAGCACGCCGGCCAGGGCGGTGAGCGCACCCGCGACGACGCGCCGCCAGGTGGGCCGCTTCACGCCGGCTTCCGGGGTCATCCGATCCTCGGACCGCTCGGCGGACAGGACGGGAACAGACACAGAACCAGATCCTTCGGTACGAGCACGCGCGCGGCCGGGCATGTGCCGCACATACCTAGTACGACACCTGTCCCGAATCGGTTCAGGCCGCGCTGGTCATCGGACATTCCCGTCCTTTCTGAGGGCGATGGCCACGATAACCGCACAACCCAGCGTGATCACGGCGACCACGGAAAGCAGTAACGGGTAGCCGGCGCCGGCCCCCGCGATCGCGGCGAGAACAACCGGGAACGCGAAGCCGACGTACGTGATCGACCAGTACACGCCGGTCAGCGCGGCCAGGCTCCCGGGCGGCGCCATCGTCTGCACCTCGACCAGCCCCGAGACGATGCACACCCCGTAGGCGACGCCGAACAGCAGCGCCGCCACGCCCACGCCCAGCGGCGCCGGGTCGGCCGCCAGCAGCAGGGCGGCGACCGCGAACACGCCCAGCCCGGCCACGCCCTGACGCCCGCGCAGCAGCCGGGCTAGCCGTGGCACCCAGGGCTGGACGCCGGCCCCGGTGACCAGCGTGAGCACGGCCAGCAGGGTGGCGAAGGCGATGCCCAGGTCGCCGGTGCGGTCGGCGACCAGGGCCGGACCGACCACGAAGGCGAGCGCCGGCGCCCCGAACACCCACGGCGCCATCGGCGCCACCACCCCGGCGAAGCGCCGCCATCCGCCCGGCGGCAGGCACAGTGACGCGTATAGGTGCGCAGAGCTGCTCTGCGCACCTATAGGCAACAGTCCCGCGGGAGCCGGCGCGGGCCCGGGGGTGCGGGCGTGTGGCCCGGGGGTGCGTGCGTGTGGCCCGGCGGTCTCCAACGCGCGGCTCAGCGGGACGGCGGCCAGGAGCGACAGGGCGATCTGCACCGCGTACGGGAGGATCGTCGGCGCCGGGCCCCACTGGGCGAGCGCGCCGGAGACGCCCGCGCCGAGCCCGAAGCCCGCGGTGAGCGTCAGCGAAGCGCGCCGGGCCTGGGCCGGTGGGTCGGCGTCGTGCTCGGACAGCTCCTTGATCCAGCTGGTGCCCGCGACCATCGCCGCGGCCACGCTGACCCCGCAGACCAGCCGCCCGGCGCACATCCAGAGGACGCTGGTGTGCCCGGTCATCAGGATGACGCTGCCCAGCACGCCCAGCCCGAGGGCCACGGCCACGGTGCCGCGGCGGCCGTGGCGGTCGGCGATCGGGCCGGTGAGCAGGAAGCCGGGGACCAGCCCGAGGATGTAGAACGCGAAGAACAGGTTCACCTCGACCTGGCTGTAGCCGTCGACCCGCCGGTAGAGCAGCAGCAGCGGCGAGAAGTGGTTGCCGCCCCAGGCCGCCATCAGCACCGCCGGGGCGGCCGCACGCCAGATCGTCTTGGTCACGGCCTCATTTATAGGCCGAGGCGGGCCAGTTGCTCGTCGTAGCGGATCTCGATCTCACCGAGATCAGCGTCACTCTCCCAGATCGCGTCCAGCGCGCTCCTGGTCTCGGCGTCGAGCGCCGCGTAGCGGTCGCGCCACTTCTCGGCGCCGTCGGTCCAGTAGCCCACGGTCTTGTAGGCGGACGACGGCAGCCCCAGCTCGCGCCGCAGATAGCGGCGGACGCCGCGCAGCTCCTTGGTCTCGCCGGCCACCCAGATGTAGCCGATGCCCTCGGCCGGGGTCCGGATCGAGCGGACGACCTGTTCGAGGCGGCTCGGCCCGTGCCCGTTGCCGCCGTAGATCCAGGTCACCTCGACGTCGGGGGTGGTGGTGAGATCGAGGTGGTGCGCCGGGTCGGGAACTTCCAGGATCGCCCGGGTACGCACACCGCTCGGCGCGTTCTCGATGAGGCGCGCGGCGGCCGGGATGGCGGCGCAGTCGGCGACCAGGAACTGCCAGCTCAGCCCGGCCGGCGCGTCGTACATGCCGTCCGGGGTGTTGAGCCCGACCAGGTCACCGGGCCGGGCCGACCGGGCCCACTCGGCCGCGACACCGCCGTCGTGGACGACGAAGTCGACGGTCACCTCGCCGGTGGCCGGCTCGAAGTCGCGCACGGTGTAGGTCCGCATGGTGGCGAGGTCGATCGAGTCGTAGTCGAGGCAGCCGTCGGTGACCGTCGGCAGGAGCGGCGCCTCGCCCCGCCGCCGCGGGAAGATCAGCCGCAGGTATTCGTCCCCGACGCCCGTGGTCGCGTACCCGGAAAGGCCGGCGCCGCCGAACACCACCCGCCGCATCCCCGGCGTCAGGTCTTCGGCCCGCACCACCGTGCCGGTCCAGACTCGCATCGGCAACGTGGTCCCGCTCATCCGAAGCACTCCATCCCTCGAGGCCGCTGTCACGCGCTCCCCGCCAGGATAGGTTAGGCAACCCTATGCGGCGAGGGCGGCGTAGCGGCCGTCGGCCCGGACCAGGGACTGGTGGGTGCCGGACTCCAGGACGCGACCGTGGTGCAGGACCGCGATGCGGTCGGCGTCGCGGACCGTGGAGAGGCGGTGGGCGATCGTGATCGTGGTGCGGCCGCGGGACAACTCGTCGAAGGCGGCCTGCACGGCCCGCTCGGTCGTCGTGTCCAGGGCGCTGGTGGCCTCGTCGAGGACCAGGATCCGTGGGTCGCGCAGCAGCGTGCGGGCGATCGCGATGCGCTGCTTCTCGCCGCCGGAGAAGCGGTGGCCGCGGGAGCCGACGACCGTGTCGTACCCCTCAGGCAGATTGCTGATCAGGTCGTGGATCTGCGCGGCGCGGGCGGCCCGCTCGATCTGCTCGTCGCTCGCGCCGGGGCGGGCGTAACGCAGGTTCTCGCGCACCGAGGCGTGCAGCAGGTAGGTCTCCTGGCTGACCACGCCGACGATGCCGGCCAGGTCGGCCAGGCTCATGTCGCGCAGGTCGACGCCGTCGATCGTGACCCGGCCGGCGGTGGGGTCGTGCAGCCGGGCGATCAGGCCGGCGATCGTGCTCTTGCCCGAGCCGGTCGCGCCGACCAGGGCCAGCGAGGTGCCCGCCGGAACGTCCAGGGTCACGCCCTCGACGGCCGGCCCGGGGCTGCCCGGATAGGTCAGCGTCACGCCCTCGAGCCGGAGGTGGCCGGCGACGTGGGAGACGTCGGCGGGGTGGGCCGGGTCGTCCACCTCGACCGGGAGGTCCAGGTATTCGAAGATGCGGGCGAACAGCGCCAGCGACGCGGTCACCGAGACGCCCACGTTGAGCAGCTGGGTCAGCGGGCGGAACAGCGCGGTCTGCAGGGCGGTGAAGGCGACCAGCGTGCCGATGCTCATCGCGCCCGCGCTCATCGGCAGGCCGGCGCTCAGGTAGATGACCGCCGGGATGGCCGCGAAGATGATGCTCATCGTCGCCATCCGCCACCGGCCGGCCAGCTCGGAGCGCAGCTCGAGGTCGATCAGCCGGGTCGACGAGTCGGTGAAGCGGCGGACCAGTTCCGGGCCGGTGTGCATGGTCTTGCTGAGCTGGATGCCGCTGATCGACAGGCCTTCCTCGACGGTGACGTTGAGGTCGGCGAGCTCGCGCTGGCGCTGGGCGGTGATCGCCCGGCGCATCCGGGCGACCCGGCGCGACAGCAGCACCGACGGCGGGAGCACCACCAGCGAGATCAGCGTGAGCTGCCAGGACAGCGCGATCATGGCGACCACGGTGGCGAGCACGGTGGTCAGGTTCGAGGCGATCGAGGTGGCCGTCGAGGTCACCACCGACTGCATGCCGCCGATGTCGTTGGTGATGCGGGACTGCACCTCGCCGGTGCGTGTTCTGGTGAAGAAGGCCACGGACTGCCGTTGCAGGTGTCCGAACACGTCGATGCGCAGCCGGTGCATCACCCGCTGGCCGATGGTGGTGGCGATCCAGGTCTGCACGACGCCCAGCGCGGCGGTCACGGCGGCGACGGCGACCATGCCGGCCACCAGCCAGCTCAGCAGCCGGAGATCGGAGTGGGGGAGCGCGACGTCGATGACCTCGCGCAGGAGGAAGGGCTGGGCCATGGCGATCACCGAGGCCGCGACGATGATCGCGGTGACGACGGCGAGCTGGGCCCGGTGCGGGCGGAAGAGCCGCCAGATGCGGCCGAGCGAGACCTTCTTGGCCTGCTCCTTCTCGATGTCTTTCTGCTTTCGCCGGTCCAAGTGTGGTCCTTTCACTTTGATGAGGTTACCTCAACATGAGGTTACAGCTCATTTCGCTGCTACGCTATTCCCGTGTCTGAGCAGGGTTTGGGCGAGCTGTTCTGGTCGGTCGCCCGAGAGATGCGTACGCGTACGCGGGACGCGCTGGAGCCGTGGGCGATCACCCCGGCCCAGTCGCGGGCGCTGCGGGTGCTCCTGAGCGACGAGCCACATCGGCTGGGCGACCTGGCCGAACGACTGCGCATCGCGCCGCGCTCGGCCACCGAGGTCGTCGACCACCTGGAGCGCCGTGGGCTGGTCGAGCGCCGCCCCGACGCTGCCGACCGCCGGGCCACGCTGATCGTGCTCACCGGCAAGGGGCGGGCCGCCGCGGACGACATCCGGGAGGCGCGGATCGAGGAGGCGGACCGGTTCTTCGACCGGTTGAGCGGCGACGACCGGGCGGAACTCGGGCGGATCCTCCGGAATCTCGTCGGGTCAGGTGAACATCAGTCGTCCAACGGGTAGCCATGCGGTGTGGTGCGTACCGTCTCGTTGCGTCTGAACGTCGTCGCGGCTGCTGTGGCCGTCGTCCTGCTGATGCCGTTCGCCCTGCTCGCGATCTTCGTGGCCGGTCGCTGGGCGCCGCTGCGATCGTTCGACCTGGTGGTCAGCGACGCGGTGCACGTGTGGGCCGTGAACCATCCCGCGGTGGTCGACGCCATGCAGGTGTGGAGCCTGGTGTTCTCGCCGATGGCGCTGCGGGCCGGCGCGCTGATCCTGGTCGTCTGGCTGTTCCGGCGGCACCGGTCGCGCGCCGCGTGGTGGGTGATCATCGCGATGACCGCCGGCGGCGTGGTCGCCGCCCTGCTCAAGCTGGTGGTGGAACGCGACCGGCCGTCGTTCCTCGACCCGGTGGCGCGGGCGGCCGGCTACTCGTTCCCGTCCGGTCACGCCACCAACGCGGCGCTGACCTGCGCGGTCTTTCTGGCGATTCTGCTCCCGTACGGCCGGGGACGGCGCTGGCTGTGGGCCGCCGCGGTGGTGGTGACCGCGGTGACCGGGCTCAGCCGGATCGGGCTCGGCGTGCACTTCACCAGCGACGTCGTGGCCGGGTGGCTGCTCGGGGCGGCGGTGGTCGTCGCCATGGTTCCGGTGCTTGACCGAAGATCGACCTGGGTAAGAACGCCGCGTGCACATAGCGTTGCAGGCTCTGAAACGGGTGATCGCCCCGATCGTGATCTGGCTCGTCGTGATGATCTGCATCGGTCTGCTGGTGACGAAGGTGCTGTCGAAAGACTGGCCGTTCACGATCGAGGACGCCGTCAACCGTGACTTCGCGGCCGCCCGCACCGGCGACTGGAACGGGGTGACCGGCTTCTTCAGCCTGGTCGGCAGCACCCCCGTGATCATCGGCGTGGCCGTCCTCGCGGCCGTCGTGCTGCGCCTGCGCCTGCACCGCTGGCGCGAGTCGATCTTCCTGTGCCTGGCCGTCGCCGCCCAGGCCGTCGTCTTCTTCTTCACCACCCTGGCCATCGACCGCGCCCGCCCCGCCGTGCCCAAGATGGACGTCTCCCCGCCGACCAGCAGCTTCCCGTCCGGCCACACCTCGGCCGCGGTGGCCCTCTACGCCGGCCTGGCCCTGGTCCTGTCCCTGCTGCTCAAGCGAGCCTGGCTGAAGGCCGCGTGCTGGCTGCTGATCCTGGTGCCGGTCGCGGTGGCCGTCTCCCGCCTCTACCGGGGCATGCACCACCCCAGCGACGTGACCGCCTCCTTCGTCAACGGCGCCGTCTGCGTCACCATCGCGGCCCGGGCCCTCCTCGACCGCACCGTGACCTGGACGAAGTCCTTCCACCGGGCGAGTCCGATGTCATCGACGAGCTGAGCCGCGGCGTCGAGATTCAAGATCAAGAGCCCGGTGTCATCGACGGGTTGAGCCTCCGCGCGGCGTCGAAATTCAAGATCAAGAGCTTGATGTCGTGCCTGGGTGGGTGGTGCTGACCGTCGCTCCCGCCGGGGCCGGGCGCGCGGCTCCAAGGCCGCGGGGCGGCCAGAACAGAGCCGCGCACCCTTCATTCTGCGTGCGTGGCCACCCTCCCGACGCTTCGCGCCCCAACCCCGACGCTTCGCGCCCAACTCCGACGCTTCGCGTCCAACCCCGGCGTACGCGTCCGGGGAAGTGTCCCCGAATGCTCGTTCGCCATAGCGAAATGTGCGGCGGCCGCGGCGGAGCGCGGATCAATGGGCTTTTCGGCGGCCGTTCCGGTGGCGTTCTGCCGAGCGATTCGGCTCGCGGGGTCGGGCCGGCTCAACCTTTCTTGTCTCTTAATTGCCGCCGATGTGGGGTGCGTGTGAAGCCGCTGTGAAGTCCCTGATCCGGGTGACTGAGCTGGGCAGACGCGGCATGTGTTGGGGGCCGGGGCGCGTTGTGGCCGATTTTCCGTTCGTGGAAACGGTGAACCGCTCCGAGGGCGGGCCCGTAAGTCCCCAGCGAAGAGACATCGACGTCCAGCGACGAGGAGTGATGATGAGTCTGCGTTACCGAAGGGGCAACCGGGTCAACCGTAAGGCGATCGGCGCGGTTGTGATCGCCGGCGTTCTGGTGGCCGGCGGCTTGACGGGTGTGCAGCTCGCGTCCGCCGGGGAGACCAAGGCCGCGGATGTCGTGGTCGTGGACGGGCAGCAGTTCGACGTGTCCCAGTGCACCAAGCTGGAGATCAACGGCGGCTCGGTGGTCTGTGACGGCGAGGAGCTGGCGCCGGTCCAGGACCAGGGCGCCGCCGAGGCCGCCGCCGCGTCGGCGCTGGCCCTCGAGACCGCGTGCGACACCTTCGCGGTCGACCAGGCCGCCGCCGACCAGGAAGCCGCGGGCCAGGGCGAGGAGGCCGGCGAGGAAGCCGATGGGGCCGGCGAGTCCGCCGCGCCGGAAGCGCCGCCCGCCGCCCAGGCGGCCAAGCACAAGCCGAAGATGGGCGAGCTCCAGCGCTCGCTGAAGGGCGCCGTCAAGCGGGCCAAGGAAGCACGCAAGGCGGCCCGCGAGGCCGGCCAGGACCGCAAGGGCGGCAAGGGCAAGGGCGAGGCCGGCCAGGGCGAAGAGGCCGGCGCCGGCGAGGAAGCCGGTGCGGGCGAGGAGGCCGGTGCGGGTGACGAGGCCGCGGCCGACGTCGACGCCGCCCGGGCCACCCTGCTCCAGTCCTGCTTGGACCTGGCCGTGGCCAAGGCCGCGGCGGGCGAGGCCGGCGCGGGTGAGGAAGCCGGCGACGACGCCGGTGCGGGCGAAGATGCCGGTGCGGGTGACGAGGCCGGTGCGGGTGACGAGGCCGGTGCGGGTGACGAGGCCGGCGCGGCCGACAAGGGCAAGGAAACCGCCCCGGCCAAGAAGTAGGCAACCAGCACGGCGAACGGGCGCGGCCACCACGGCCGCGCCCTTTTCCGTACGCTCGGGAAGGTGAACCTGGACGCCCTGCTGGAGCGGGCCGAGGCCCTGATCGCGATCCCGTCCACCGCCGACCGCCCGGCCGACCTGGCCCGCGCCCTCGACCTGGTCCTCGACGTCGTCGGTCCGGGCTTCGCCGTCCGGCGCTTCGAGTCCCGCGGCAAACCGAGCGCGCTGGTCACCACCGAGCCCGGCCGGCTCGACGCACGAGTGATCCTGAACGGACATCTGGACGTGGTGCCGGGAACCCCGGACCAGTTCGTTCCGGTCAACGACGGAACCCGGCTGCACGGCCGCGGCGCCCAGGACATGAAGGTCGCCGCGCTGGTCCTGGCCACCGTCTTCCGCGAAATGGCGCCCATCCTCCCGTACCCCCTCGCCCTGCAGTTGGTCTGTGACGAGGAGGTCGGCGGCTTCGACGGAACGGCACACCAGATCGAGCAGGGCGTCACGGCCGGTTTTGTGGTGATCGGCGAGCAGAGCGGCCTGCGCGTGGTGACCGAGTCGAAGGGCCTGCTCCAGGTGCGGCTGCGAGCGACCGGGCGGGCGGCCCACGCGGCGTACCCGTGGCTCGGCGACAACGCCCTGACCAAGGTGACGCGGGCGGTCGAGGCGATCCTGGCGCGCTATCCCGTGCCGAGCCGGGAGGAGTGGGTGACCACGGTCAACGTGGCCCGGATCGCCACCGGCAACGCGGCCGTCAACCAGGTCCCGGCCGACGCGACGGCGTGGCTGGACGTGCGCTTCCCGCCCGAGGACGGCCGCACCGGTGAGCAGATCGCCGCCGACCTGGAAGAAGAAGGCGTCACGGTGACCATCGACTCGGTGGCGCCACCCCATCACGCCGACCCCGAGTGCGACGAGGTCCGGCTGCTGAACCAGGGCGAGCTGCTGCGGAAGCACGGCGCCGCGGACGGCCGGTTCTACTCGGCCCGCGGCATCAACGCGGTGATCTTCGGCCCGGGCGGCGACGGCCAGCACGGCCCGGCCGAATACCTCGACATCGCCACGGTCGAGCCCTATTACCGGGCGCTGCGCGAGTTCCTGACCAGGGTCAGCTGAAGTCGGGCCAGGGCGGGAACCCGGTGCCGGACAGGCGGATGCCGCCCCACGGGTCGGGCTCGCCGACCTTGGCCCGGGTCGGTGCGCCGCCGACGATGGTGACCGTGGCCTCGCGGAAGCCGGCCCGGTAGGCGGCCACCAGGGCGTCGTCCGGCGCGGCGCGGCCGGCCCAGCGGAGTTGTCCTTCGAGCGGCTCGAAGTGGGCCGACAGGCGCACGGCCAGCGCGACCGACGAGTCGCCGACCCGGACGATGGCGTTGCCGCGGAAGTCCTCGCTCATTTCTTGACCGTCCAATCAGCCGGTGGGAAGTCGGGGGCCCGGTCGATGCCGGCGATGCCGCCCCACAGGAACGTGGTCAGGTAGTCGCTCAGGGCCGGCCGGCTGATCGGCTGCTGGCTGCGCAGCCACCAGTCGCCGACCATCTGCACGTAGCCGACGATGCCGTACGCCCAGGGCAGCGCCGGGCCGGAGTCGAGGCCGACCGAGCGCAACCGGTCGCCCAGGATGCGCGCCAGGCCGCCGGCCACCGTGTCGACCACGTCGCCGACCAGGTCGGGGCCGCGCTCGATGCCGGACGGGTGCACGACGAACCGGTACACGTGCGGGTCGCCCTCGATGTAGGCGAGATAGGCGTCGATCGCCGCGGTCACCACGTCGCGCTCCGCCCGTACCGCGGAAACAGCCGGACCGATCGCGGCCAGCAGGCCGGCCGCCGTCTCCTGGCCCACCGCCTGCCAGAGCTCGGTCTTGTCGGCGAAGTAGCGGTAGAGGACGGGCTTGCTCACCCCGGCGTGAGCGGCGATCGCCTCCATGCCGAGGTCCGGGCCCTGCGCACGGATCGCGGCGATGGCCGCGGCGGTCAGCTCGGCGCGGCGTTGCTCACGATGACCGGCCCAGCGTTGACTGCGACCGTCCGGAGAGTTCATAGTACGAAAAGTAACTGTTACCCGAGGTAACATCAAGAGGAGGACACCGTGGACCGCGAGAAGACCGCCACCCGGTTGCTCCGATCGTCGGCGTCGAACACCTACGACCCCGAGGTCGAGATCGACTGGGACGCGCCGTTCGTCGACGGGCTCTACTTCTGCCCGCCCGAGCGGTGCAGCCTCTACGGCACCGACCTGTGGGACGGGCTCACCGAGGACCAGCGGATCGAACTGTCCAAACACGAGGTGGCCAGCGTGGCCGGGCTGGGCGTGTGGTTCGAGACGATCCTCATGCAGATGCTGCTCCGCGAATACTTCCGGCAGGACCCCACCGACCGGCACGCCCAGTACGCGCTGACCGAGGTCGGCGACGAGTGCCGGCACTCGGTGATGTTCGGCCGGATGATCGAGCGCTTCGGCGCCCCGCACTACCGCCCGGCCGGGCGCGACGACCTGCTGGGGAAGTACGTCGCGAGCACCGCGACCGGACCCCGGATGTACGCGGCCACGCTGATCGCCGAGGAGGTGCTGGACACCTTCCAGCGCGAGGCGATGGCCGACGAGCGGGTCCAGCCCCTCGTCCGCATGGTCTCCCGCATCCACGTCATCGAAGAATCGCGACATGTCCGGTATGCGAGAGAAGAGCTGGCGCGACAGATCGAGCAGGCGAGCAAGCCCCGGCTGGCCTTCGATCGCCTGATCATCGCCAGGACCGCATGGCTGACCGGCCACCATCTGGTTCACCAGGACGTCTACCGGTCGGTGGGCATCGAACCGGCGGTGGGCCGTCGAGCCGCCTGGACCAACCCGCACTTCCAGGAGACTCTTCGCTGGGCGGGGGAGCGGGTCGTCGAGTTCCTGGACGGTCTGGGCCTGATCGACGGCCCGGGCAAGGCGCTGTGGAAGCGCTCAGGCCTTCTTCAGGAAGTCGCGGGCTAACGACGCGAACTCGTCGGCCCGCTCGATCTGCGGCATGTGGCCCGTACGCGGGAAGAGATGGAACTCCGCGTGCGGGAGGGCGGCCCGGGCCGCCTCGAGATGCGCGGCCGGCAGGATCAGGTCCTTCTCGCCCCAGACGACCAGGGTCGGCGGGTCGAGCTCGGCGACCCGGGCCAGGAGGTCGGTCCGCCAGCGCGGATGCACGCCCCGGAACCCGCCGAGCGACTTCGCCGTGGCCAGGAAGTGCGCGGCGTACGAGGGACGGGCGGCGACGCGAAGCCCGAACTCCACCCGCTCGTCGGTGACCAGCGACCGGTCGACGAACAGGCTCCGCTCGACCCGCGTCGAGGCGCGCCGGTCGAAGCGCCGCATCAGCTGCCGGCCCAGCCCCGGGATGGCCAGGATGCGCAGGGCCATGGTGACCTCCCGGCCGAACCCGGCGCTCGCCACCAGGGTGAGCGACCGCGCGATCTCCGGCTCCCGGCACACCATGCGCATGGCCACGGCCCCGCCGAGCGAGCTGCCCATCAGGTGCACCGGCCGTTCGACACCGAGCACGGCCAGGGTGTCCTCGACGCCGGCGGCCAGGCCGTCCAGGCTGGGCGGTCCCGGGAGCGGGTCGCTCAGCCCGAAGCCCGGCAGGTCGACGCTGACCACCCGGTAGTCGTCGTCGAGCCGCTCGTGCTGCGGCGCCCAGTCCTCCAGGCTGCGGGCGATCCCGTGCAGCAGCACCACCGTCGGCGCGCCCGGATCGCCGGAGACGCGGGCGCGGATGCGGGCGCCGTGCACCTCCACCTCGCGTACCGTCATGATCGTGTCGCCAGCCGCATCAGCCGGCCGATCACCTTCATGTGCGAGACCGGCATCAGGCGCGACAGCGCCGTCGGCAGCTTGGCGCTCGAGGCGATCAACACCCGCGCCTTCCGGCGGGCCACGCCGTCCAGGATCTCGGCCGCGGCCTTCTCCGGCGGGTACGACAGCAGCCGGCGGAAGCGCTCCCGCTCGTCACCCCGGATGCCCGCCGGCACGTTGCTGCCGACCCGGGCGTTCTCGGCGATCTTGGTGCGCACCCCGCCCGGATGCACGGTCGTCACCCCGACCCGGCCTTCCAGCTCCGAGCGCAGCACCTCGCTGAAGCCGCGCAGCCCGAACTTGCTGGTGCTGTAGGCGGCCTGGCCCGGCGGCGCGATCAGCCCGTACAGGCTGGAGACGTTGACCAGGTGGCTGCCCTCGACCGCGAGCAGGCACGGCAGCAGCTCGTGGGTGAGCCGGACCGGCGCGCGCAGGTTCACGTTCAGCACGGTCTCGAACTCGTCGATCGTGACCTGCTCGAACGTGCCGCCCAGGGCCATGCCGGCGTTGTTGATCAGCAGCCCTATTCGCGGGTGATTCGCCCTGATCTCCACGCCCAGGGATGAGGCCGCGGCCGGGTCGGAGAGGTCGGCGATGTGGGTTTGCACGGTTCCTTCAACCCGTGAAGCGACCGCTTTCAGCCCGACTCCGTCCTTGTCGACGAGCACCAGTTCGCTGCCGCGGCGCGCCAGGTCGTACGCCAATTGCTCGCCGATGCCGGACGCGGCCCCGGTGACCACCGCGGTCTTTCCCCTGAAGACATACGGATTCATGCGGCTGCTCCTACCCGGGCGCGCTTGCGCGTGAACGTCATACCGCGGCGGATGTCCGCGCGCGGCGAGCGGAACAGGTCGTAGATGTAGTTCTGCTTCACCGTCCACGGGTCGCGTACACCCTGCTGCATGAAGTACGGCAGGGCGCGCTGCACGTACCCGGAGGAGAAGTCGAGCAGCGGGCGCCTCGGCCCCGGCGGGTCCGGCTCCGGCGTCGCCACGGCGTACCCGTTGCGGTCCATGTGGGTAAGCAGCCGCATCACATAGCGGTGGCTGAGGTCGGCGCGCAGGGTCCAGGAGGCGTTCGTGTAACCGATGCAGAAGGCCAGGTTGGGTACGCCGCTGAGCATCATCGAGCGGTAGGCGACCAGATCGCGGGGCCGGATCGGCTTGCCGTCCACGGTCAGCGCGATGCCGCCGAGGGGCAGCAGGCTCAGGCCGGTCGCCGAGACGACGATGTCCGCGGGGATGACCTCTCCGCTGCTGATCTTGATGCCGCGGGCCACGAATCGCTCGATCGTGTCGGTCACCACGGACGCTTTGCCGCCTCTGATGGCTTCGAACAGGTCGCCGTCCGGGATCACGCACAGCCGCTGGTCCCACGGCTGGTAGGAGGGCTTGAAATGCTTGTCCACGTACGCCTCGTCGCCCAGCCGTCCCACCGCGAACTTCCGCAGCAGCGCCTTCACCCGCTCGGGTCGCCGCCGCGCGAGCTGGTAGAAGCCCTGCTGCATGGCCACGTTCCGGGCACGGACGATCTTGTGGGCCGCGCCGGCGGGCAGGCGACGCATCAGCGCCGCGGCCATCTTGTCCCGCCCCGGCAGGATCGTCAGGTACGTCGGGGAGCGCTGCAGCATCGTCACGTGCTCGGCCGTCCGGGCCAGCGTCGGCACCAGCGTCACCGCGGTCGCCCCGCTGCCGATCACCACGATCCGCTTGCCCCGGGTGTCCAGATCGGACGGCCAGAACTGCGGATGCACGAAGGCGCCCGCGTAGTCTTCCCGCCCCGGGAACTCGGGCTGGTACCCCTGGTCGTAGTTGTAGTAGCCGGAACAGGCGTACAGGAACTTCCCGACGTACGTGCCGTTGGTCGTCTCGACCGTCCACCGCTGCGTCTCCGACGACCAGGCGGCGCTCAGCGCCTTGGTGTTGAACCGGATGCGCGGCAGAGCCCCGCCGTCCTCGGCGATCTCCCGGATGTAGGTCATGATCGCCTCGCCGTCGGCCAGCGACCGGTCGTTCCGCCACGGCTTGAACGGGTAGCTCATCGTGAACATGTCCGAGTCGGAGCGGATGCCCGGGTACCGGAACAGATCCCAGGTGCCGCCGAGCCCGCCGCGCGCCTCGAGGACCGCGTAGCTGCGTTCGGGATGGTCCCGGGAAAGCCGCCAGGCGGCGCCCACGCCCGAGAGGCCGGCGCCCACGATCAGAACGTCCAGATGTTCGGCCATATGGTCAGCCTCGTTCACGGGCACGGTGAGTACTTGCCTTTTCACGACAAGTATTTACCCTGGTACGACATGGCGGATGTCGTCCGAGCAGCCGGCCTGCGTGGCCTGCCCGCCCTCGTCACCACCCTCGGTGCCGACGGCGACGCCCTGCTGTCCGGCTTCGGCATCGCCCCGTCGGCCCTGGAGAGCGACGACGCCGTCATCCCGTCCGTGGCCGCGGCCCGCGCCCTGGAGGCCGCCGCGGCCGCCTGCGACTGCGGCGACCTGGGCCTGCGGCTGGCCGGTCAGCAGAACGCGTCGGTGCTCGGCCCGCTGGCCATCGCCATCGAGAACTCCCCGACCCTGGGCGAGGCCCTCGACTGCGCCCGGCGCTTCCTGTTCGTCCACAGTCCCGGCCTGTCCGTGGCCCAGGTCCCCGACCCCGAGTCCCGCCCCGGCGTGGCCGGCATCCGCTACTCCGGCGCCACCGAACTTCCCCCGCAGGTGGCCGACCTCGGGCTGGGCCTGCTCCACCGGGTGACCACGCTGCTGGCCGGCGGCTACGGCCTGCGCTCGGTGCACCTGCCGCACCCGCCCCTGGCGCCCGTCGGCCACTACACCACGTTCTTCGGCGCCGACGTCCGCTTCGACCAGCCCGCCGCGGTCCTGCGCGTCCCGCAGACCCTGCCCGCGACCCCCGTCACCGGCGGCGGCAACGAGATGCTCCGCGAGGTCGCCCTCGACTACATGCGCAGCCACTTCCCCGCCCCCGGCCTCTTCATCAGCGCCCGGGTCCGCCACCTGCTCGCCCGCAGCCTCGGCTCGGGCCCCGTCGACCTGGCCGCGACCGCCCGCCAGCTCCGCATGCACCCCCGCACCCTGCAACGCCGCCTGGCCGACGAGCAGGAAAGCTTCGAAGACCTCCTCGACGACGTACGCCGGGCCGCCGCCCATCGCCTGATCACCCAGACCGACCTGCCCTTGTCCCAGGTCACGGCCATGGTCAGCCTGGCCGAGCAGTCCGCCTTGAGCCGGGCGTCCCGTCGCTGGTTCGGCCTGCCGCCCCGAGACCTCCGTCGCTCGTCCCGCTAGCGATCGCGCGGCGCCGGCCTAACCGCGCCGGCGCGCGCGGTTGATCAGGGCCCAGGTCACGCCGGCCGCCGCGACGTAGGGCGCCATCGCGATGACCGCGTCGAGCGGCTGGTGCCGGACGTCGATGCGGCCGCGGCGGGACGACAGGCCGTGGTGGGTCAGCTCGGCCTTCACGCCCGTCTCGGCGATCACGTTGTCCGGGTGACCGCGGAGCAGCGCCGTGACCCGGCTTTCCGCGACGTCGACCCGGTCGGCGGCGATCAGCAGCAGCCAGTGCGCCGCCCGGGCCTCGCTGAACCGGCGGTACGCGTACCGCCGGATCACCCCGGACAGCCCCTTGGGCGGGCAGGAGGTGCCGAACACCGGGGTGAGAAACTTGTGCTCGATCGAGCGCTCCCGCGGCCACAGCTCCGGCTGGCGCTCCGGGAACTCCCAGTGCGCCCCGGTCGCGCCCGGGTCGTAGATCTCCCGCGGCACCGACGGCCGGTCCTTCCGATCGAGGTCGGCGCCCCAGCCCGGGATCCGGGCGCGCAGGTCGTCGCTCGACTCCGCGAGCTGCGGCTTCTTCGCTGTGTAGGTCATGGTGACTCCGGTCGTCAGCTGGGGGTGGGGACGATCAGCGGCTTGATGCAGCCGTCGAGCTTCGACGAGAAGATGTGGTACGCCTCCGAGATGTGCTCCAGCGGGATCCGGTGGGTCACGATGTCGCTGGGCTTGAGATAGCCGTTCCGGATGTGCTCCAGCAGCCGCGGCCACTGGCGTTTGACCGGCGCCTGGTTCATCCGGAGGGTCAGCCCCTTGTTCAGTGCGTCGCCGAACTTGACCAGGCTGAAGATCGGCCCGTAGGCGCCCATCACCGAGACCGTGCCGCCCTTGCGTACCGAGTCGATCGCCCAGTTGAGCGCGACCGCCGAGCCACCCTGCAGCTTGAACTTGACCGCGGTGACGTGCTGGATCAGGTTGCCGTCGGCCTCGGCGCCGACCGCGTCGATGGCGACGTCCGCGCCGAGGTGCTCGGTGATCCGCTTCAGGTGGACGACGATGTCGTCGTACTCGGCGAAGTTGATGGTCTCGGCCTGGGCGAACTCGGCCGCCTTGGCCAGCCGGTACTCCAGGTGGTCGATCACGATCACCCGGCCGGCGCCCATCAGCCAGGCCGACTTGGCCGCGAAGAGCCCCACCGGCCCGGCGCCGAACACCAGGACGACGTCGCCCTCCTTGATGCCGCCCAGCTGGGCGCCGAAGTAGCCGGTGGAGAGGGCGTCGGTGAGCAGCACCGCGTCCTCCTCGTCCAGCCAGTCGGGGATGATGCTCGGCCCGACGTCGGCGAACGGCACCCGGACGAACTCGGCCTGCCCGCCGTCGTACCCGCCGGTGGTGTGCGAGTAGCCGTAGATCCCGCCCACCGCGGTCGCGTTCGGGTTGACGTTGTGGCAGTTCGAGTACAGCCCACGGGCGCAGAAGAAGCAGGACCCGCAGAAGATGTTGAACGGCACCATCACGCGGTCGCCGGCCTTGAGGTTCCGCACCGACGGGCCGACCTCGTCCACCACGCCCACGAACTCGTGCCCGAACGTCGTACCGACCCTGGTGTCCGGCATGAGGCCGTGGTAAAGGTGCAGGTCGGAGCCGCAGATGGCGGCTCGGGTCACCCGTACGATCGCGTCGTTGGGGTGTTCGATCTTCGGCGGGTTCTTCTCCTCGACCCGGGTGCGGTAGGGACCGCGGTAGACCATCGCACGCATCTGACGCCTCCAGTTGGATTCGAAGGCGGCTACCCCGGCATGTGCCGGACAAACGCCTCGGCCGGGAGCGGGTCAGCTGGACGACAACCGGCGCACCGCCTGGTTCAGGACCGCGGCGGCGGCCACGCCTCCGGTGGCGACGGCGGTGACCTGGCGCCAGGTCGGGCGGCCGGGACCGCCCTCGACGCGCTTGGCCGGGCCGAACACGTTGCCGGGGTGGCGGCTGACCGGCTCCCGGGACAGGCCGAAGCGCCGCATCATCGGCGGGACCAGCACGTCGTACACCCGGGGGAGGGCGGTGAAGCCGAACTCGATGAACCGGTTCGCGGGGCCGACTGAGATCTCGCGGCCGGGCTTGTCGGCCTGGCGCAGGATCGCGGCCGCCACCCGCTCGGGGCGGTCGACCGGCGGCGGCGGGCGGCCGACGAAGCCCGCGTAGTTGGCCGCGCTGGTGTAGACCGGGGTGTCGACGCTGCCGGGGGCGACCGTGCAGACCTTGATGCCGGGCGTCTCGCGGGCCTCCTGGGCCAGCGTCCGGGCCAGGCCGCGCAGGCCCCACTTGGCCGTGATGTAGGCCGACATGTACGGCGCGGTGATGTGCGCCAGCAGTGAGCTGCACAGGATCAGCGTGCCGCGCTCCTGGTCGCGGAACTGGCGCAGCGCCACCCGGGCCACGTTGGCCGACCCCAGCAGGTCGGTGGTGATCACCCGGTCGAAGACCTCGGCGGGTACGTCCTCGAAGCGCCCGTACGCCATCACGGCGGCCGTGTCGGCCCACACGTCGATGTGCCCGAACTCCGCCACCGCGGCGTCCCGCAGCGCCTCGAGGTCGGCCCGCTTCGTGACATCGGTCGGCACGATCAGGGGCGTGCCCCGGCATTCGGCCGCCACCTGGTGCAGGTCGCCTTCGCTCCGTGCGGCCAGCACCAGCCGGTCGCCCCGCGCCGCGAAGGCCTTCGCCGCCGCCCTTCCGATGCCACTGGACGCCCCGGTGACCACTACGACCCGCTCGCTCATGCCTCCCTGATACCCGAGTTTTCCGCGCCCAGTCGGCCGGTTCGCTGCATGATCGCGATCCCGGTGGCGCCGGCCGCCCCGATCACGCCGAGGAAGGCGAACGGCAGCCGCCGGACGCCGCCGAGATGGATTGTCGGACAAAGACAGCGACTGTCGGCAGGATCACCGCCGATAGGGTGGGGCCATGACAGCTGATCCGGAACTGCTGCGGCGAGCGGTCGATCTGGCCACCGAGAACGCGGCGGCGGGACAACTGCCGTTCGGCGCCCTGGTCGTGCGTGCTGGTCAGGTGCTGGCCACCGGGGTGAACACGGCGCTGCGCGACGTCGATCCGGCGGCGCACGCCGAGGTCGAGGCGGTGCGGGCGGCCTGCCGTGCACTGGGGACGCTCGACCTGCGTGGGGCCGAGGTCTATTCGAGCTGCGAGCCGTGCGACATGTGCCGGACGGTCGCGCAGGCCGCGGGCATCGCGGTGATCTGGTACGCGGCCGCGGGCGCCGACATCCCGGATCTGCACTATCCGGCGCCCGCCCCGGCCGCCTTCTCGGCGCTGCGGGGCAGCGTCGACAACCCCAACGAGCCCTTCGAGCGTTATCTGGTGGGACGATGACCAAGCTCGGCATCAACGTCCCGAACTTCGGGCCGACCGCGTCACCGGCTGAGATGCGGGACTGGGTCCGGTTCGCCCAGGAGCACGGCTTCGCCCTGGCCATGGTCTCGGACCACGTCGCCCTGACCCCCGACGTGGCCGAGCTCTACCCGCCGCCGTTCTACGACCCGTTCACCACGCTGGGCTGGATGGCCGGGTACGCCGACGGGCTCGAGCTGGGCACGACCGTGACGATCCTGCCCTACCGGCATCCGCTGCTCACCGCCTCGATGACCGCGGCGCTGCACGACTTCACCGACGGCCACTTCATCCTCGGGGTGGCGGCCGGCTGGGCCCAGCAGGAGTTCGAGGTGCTGGGGCTCGACTACGCCGCGCGCGGGCGGGTGTCGGAGGAGTACGTGGCGACGATCCGGGCCGCGCTGCGCCAGGAGACCTACGGCGAGGTGGCGACCGGGCCGGTCCGGCGTACCCCGATCTGGGTGGGTGGCACCGCCCCGGCCGTGCTCCGCCGCGCGGTCGCCCACGGTGACGCCTGGCACCCGAACAACGCGCCGCTCGACTGGATCCGTGACGTCGGTCGGCCCGCGACCAAGGGCGTCGCGTTCTGCCCGCGGATGCGTGCCCGGGTCACCACGGCCGTGGCGGGCGCCGGCCGGACGCCGGGGACGGGCAGCCTCGACCAGGTCGCCGGCGACTTCCGCGCGCTCATCGAGATGGGTGCCGAGTACGTCGTCCTCGACACCAACCCCGACCATCCCCGCGACCGCCTGCCGGCGGCCGAGGACCGGCGCAACCTGGCCGCGCTGGCCGCGCTACTGCTGGCGTAGCCGGTTGGTGCCGTACGCGTCCCAGTGCACGACCTCCTCGAGCGGCCGGCGCTTGGGTTCCGCCCAGCGGCCCTTCGCCGGGTAGCCGAGCGGCACCAGCGCCATCGTGGTCGCCTTCTCGGGCAGGCCGAGCAGCGCACACGTCTCGGCGTCCCGCACGGAGTGCAGCGTGGTCAGGGTGGCGCCGATGCCGTAGGCCCGGGCGGCCAGCATGAGCTGCTGCACCGCGCCGTAGATGGACGAGCCCAGCCGCGGGTTCTGTGACCGCCCGCCGACCAGCAGCGCCGGGATGATCCAGACCGGCGCCTCCTCCAGGTGCTCGGCCAGGTGCTCGGCCGAGAGGTACGTGCGCCGCGCCACCGCGTCGCCGTTCAGGCTCTCCTCGCGCCGCGTCCCGTACGCCTTCTGCCAGCCTTCGCGGTAGTACTCGGCGATCTGCCGCTTCTTCTCCGGGTCGCGCACGACGATCCAGGCCCAGGGCTGCGCGTTGCCGCCGGACGGCCCGCGGACCGCGGCGTCGAGCAGCTCCCAGATGATCTCGTCCGGGATCGGGTCGGAGGACAGGTAGCGGCGCGCCGGCGTGGAGTGAAGCGCCTCCAGCACAGAGATGTTCTCAGGGGTCATGCGGTTCAGTCTCGCACTTCGGTAAGGACCGACTGTGCCGGTCACCACTGCACTCGGCCGCCCGCTGACCCATGATGGGCTCCGTGACCACCTCGTTCTCGGCCGACAAGCAGCTCGTGCGTTCGGGCAGCGTGGTGGCCGTGGTGGCGATCCTGCTGGCCGCCCTGAACCTGCGCCTCGCCGTGACCAGCGTCGGTCCCGTGCTGGCCGAGATCCGCGCCGGCCTGGGCATGAGCGGCACGGTCGCCGGGCTGCTCACCTCGCTGCCGGTGGTGTGTTTCGCGTCGGTCGGCTTCGCCGCTCCGCGACTCGCCCGCCGGTTCGGCGCGGCCACCGTGATCGCCGCCGGCCTGGCGGTGCTCACGCTGGGCCTGATCATTCGCGCGTACGCCCCCAGCACGGTCTTGTTCGTCCTGTTCAGCGCCGTCGCCCTGGCCGGCATCGCGGTCGTGAACGTGCTGCTCCCGATGATCGTCAAGGAGCGCTTCGCCGACCGCGCCGGCATGCTCACCGGCCTCTACAGCCTGTCACTCAACCTGGGCGCAGCCGGTGCCGCCGCCGCCACGGTCCCGCTGACCGCCGCCCTGCACGACGACTGGCGCCTGGGCCTGGCCGCGTGGGCGCTGCTGGCCGTCCTGGCCGTGCCGCCGTGGCTGGCCCTCCGCTCGCCGCCACCAGGCTCGGCCTCGCCGGGCGGTGCCACGCCGACCCGACATCTGCGCGTCATCCGCGAGCCCGTGGCGTGGGCCCTGGCCGTGTACTTCGGCATGCAGTCGACCTCGGCGTACGTCATCATCGGCTGGCTTCCCCAGATCTTCCGCGACGCCGGCTTGACGCCGTCGACGGCCGGCGTGCTCTTCGCGGTCACGTCCTTCCTGGGCGTGCCGCTGGGCTTCCTGGTGACGTCGTACGCCGGACGCGTACGCAGCCAGAGCCTGATCGCCCTCGCCCTGGGTGTGGCCGGTATCGCCGGGTACGCCGGCCTGTGGTTCGACCCCGCCGCCGCCCCCTGGGTCTGTGCGGTGCTGCTGGGCATCGGCAACTGCGCGTTCCCGCTTGTCCTGACCATGATCACGCTGCGCGGCCGCACCCCCGCGACGGTGGTCCGCCTCTCCGCGTTCGGCCAGGGCGTCGGCTACCTGATGGCCATCCCCGGCCCGATCCTGGTCGGCGTCCTGCACGACGCGACCGGCGGCTGGCGGGTCCCGCTGGCCCTGATGGTGGCCCTGATGATCCCCCAGATCATCGGCGGCGTGCAGGCCGGCCGCGACCGCCAGGTTTGACCGCGTGCGCAAGGATGCGTGACCGTGCGCGTCCTGCCCGAGCCACCTCGCCTGCCGAAACCGGCCGGCGCGGTGCGCGCGTTCTGGGCCAGGCATCCGCGGTTGGTCGACTCGTTCGTCGCCTTCGTGTGCCTGCTGTGGATGTTCGACGACGGCGCCGGGCTCCGGATACCGCAACCGGTCGACCCGACATGGGCGGCGGTCACCCTGATCGTGGCGGCCACGATGCTGGTCCGCCGTTCGAGGCCGTGGTGGCCGCTGATCGCCGTGGCGGCCGGTGGCGCCCTGACGACCGATCACTTCATCGGCGTGGCGCTCGCCTGCGCGCTCTATGTCCTCGCCGCTAACCGGTCCACCGGCGAGGCGGCGCTCGGCGCGGTGCTGGCCGTGGTCGCGCTGACCCCTTTTCCCTGGCGCGGGAACGGGATCGTCTACGCGGGCATCGCGGTGACCGCGGTGGTCCTCGGCGCGAACGTCCGGATCCGGCGCCGGTACCTGCGGGCGTTGCTCGACCGGACGGAACAACTCGCGCGGCAGAAGGAACAGGAGGGGCGGCTGGCGGCGGCCCGCGAACGCACGAGGATCGCCCACGACCTGCACGACATCGTGGCCCACAGCCTCACCGTGATGGTGCGCCTGGCCGACGGCGCCGCCGCCGTGGCCGACACCGACCCGGACCGGGCCCGGTCGGCCGCGGAGCGGATCGGCGGCGTCGGCCGGGACGCGATGACCGACATGCGCCGGCTGCTCGGGGTGCTCCGCGACGGCGGCGACGAGGAGCCGGCCACCCAGGACCTGGACACTCTCGCCGCCACCTTCCGCACGGCCGGCCTTCCGGTCGAGGTCCGCCGGCAGGGTTCGGAGCCGGCGTCACCGAGCCTGCGCGTCGCCGTGTTCCGCAGCGTCCAGGAGTCCCTGACCAACGCCCTGCGCTACGCCGCGGACGCCCGGCAGGTGCTGGTCGACGTCGACTACCGGGCCGACCCCATCGTCATCGAGGTCGCCGACGACGGCCGCGGGTCCGGAGCGGCGCCGTCGGTGGGCGCCCGGCGGGGCCTCGTCGCGCTGACCGAGAGACTCGCGCTCTACGGCGGTACGGTCGACGCCGGCCCACGACCGGAGCACGGCTGGGCCGTACGCGTGACCCTGCCCCAACCCCGTGAGGCAACCGATGGCTGAGACGACCGTGCTGCTCGTGGACGACCAGGCGCTGGTGCGTGAAGGCATGGCAATGGTGCTGGGCCGGGAAACCGACCTCAGGATCGTCGGGGAGGCCGGCGACGGTCGCGCCGGTGTCGACCTCGCCCGCCGCCACCGGCCCGACGTGGTGCTGATGGACGTGCGGATGCCGGTGCTCGACGGCATCGAGGCGACCCGCCAGGTCGTCGCCCACTGCCCGCACACCCGGGTGCTCATCCTGACCACGTTCGACCTCGACGAATACGCCTTCGACGGCCTGCGCGCCGGTGCGAGCGGTTTCCTGCTCAAGGACGCGCGGACGGAGGAACTGGTGTCGGCGGTCCGCACGGTTGCGGCCGGTGAGGCGGTGGTCTCGCCCCGCATCACCCGCACGCTCCTCGACCACTACCAGGCGGGCCCGCCCGCCGCCGAACGCCTGGTGGAGGACCTGACCGCCCGGGAACGCGAGGTGCTCCTCGCCATCGCCCGTGGCCTGTCCAACCCCGAGATCGCCGGGGAACTGTTCCTCTCCGAATCGACGGTGAAGACCCACGTCGGCCGGGTCCTGGCCAAGCTCGGCGCCCGCGACCGGGTGCACGCCGTCATCTGGGCCCACCGCCACGGCCTGGTCTGAGCCGCCGGCTGTGGTACCGCGGGTGGATGGAGAAGCCGTTCGATCTCCGTAGCGTCGAGGACATGAGACGTCGTTTCCGCGCCGCCTTGGGTTGGTTCGTCGCGGTGTTCGCATCCGTCCTGTTGTTCTTCGCCGCCTTGCTCGGCACCGCGCAGACCACCGAGAACGGGTTGCTGGCCTACGCCGTTGCCACCCTGGTCACGCTCGGCTGCGCGGCCGGCGTGGCCCGGTGGTCGGGATGGCGGTCCGCACGCGTCGGCCTCGCGGTTTCCCTGCTGCTGGCGGCCGGGCTGTCCTGGGCCTGGTTCGGGGCGCCGGCAACCTACACCCCGCTGCCCGACTCGCCGGCCATGCGGTACTGGGACCTGCCGACCGGCTCCCGGATCGCCTACGTCCGAACCGCCGGCGACGTGACGCACCCCGAGCCAGTGCTGCTTGTCCATGGTGGCCCCGGAGCCCCGGCCGGGCCCAACGATGAGTTCGCCGGGCGTCTCGCGGCCGCCGGATTCGCCGTCTACAACTACCAGCAGGTCGGTGCCGGCCGGTCGAGCCGGCTCGATCCGCGGGAGTACACCGTGGCCCGGCAGGTGGCCGACCTCGAAGCCATCCGGCTGACGTTGGCGGCCCCGAAGGTGGTGCTGATCGGCTCCTCCTGGGGAGGGCAGCTCACCGCTCACTACCTGGCCGCCCACCCGGACAACGTGGCCAAGGCGATCGTGGCGAGTCCCGGAGCCATGTCGAGCAACTCCTTCAGCGACGGCAGCCTGACCCCGACCGGCGAGACCGACCAGAGCCGCCAGTTCGCGGCGCACCCCCGCTTCGCGGCGACCTACTTCCTGGGCCAGCTGGGCGGACTACCCGCGGCCCGAACCTTGATGTCCGACCACAAGGTGGACGGCCTGTACCAGCAGTTCGTGCACAGCCTCACCATGAGTTCCGGCTGCCCGGCCGCCACCGGGGCCGCCCGGCCGGCCGCCGCGACCGCCGGTTACAGCCTCTGGGTCAACCTCGCCACCCTCGCCTCAGCCTCGAAAGCCGCCGACCCCCGCCCGGCGCTGCGCCACAACCCGACCCCCGTGCTGGTCCTGCGCGCCCAATGCGACTACCTCCGCTGGGAGGTGACCCGCGAATACCGCGACACGTTCCCCCGGGCGACGATGCTGACCATCGACGGCGCCGGGCACACCGTCCTCGCCGACAAGCCCACCGAAACCGCCGAGGCCGCCGTCGCCTTCCTCACCGGTGCCACCTTGCCGGCCAGGCCGTACGCGGCCGCGGAACCACCTTGGCCACGCTGAAGCGCGGGCGGCCCGGGGACGGAGGTCGCGGGCAGGCGGGCCGACCGCACCGGCTCGGTGAGTGGCCGGCCCACCCGGAAGACCGCCAGCGGTGTTGCCCCGACGCGGGTGGTGAGGCGGGCCGCGGTCACCGGGCAGTCGAGGAGCTGGCTCAACGGATGCACGGCCAGGCCGTGCCGGGCCAGGGTCAGCCAGGTACGCATCAGGCGCCGCCCCTCCGCGAGGACCGGCGCGCCCCGCGAGGTCAGGACCAGCACGCTGCCGTCATGGCGGAGCAGGCCACGGCCCGCGAAGGCCAGCAGCGCCGCCACGCCCAGGCGGCGAACGGCCGGCGGGACGTGCAGGGCGGCGGCGAGGAGCCGGGCCGACGGGAGGGACAGGGCGAGCGCCCGGTCGGTCAGGCCGTCGAGGTGGTAGCGCGGGTGGCGGCGGTCCAGGCGTACCCATGAGCGAAGCTCCCGGGTCACCGAAGGGGTCGAGAACATCCACCGGTCGGCCACGGCCAGGTCGGGGGCCAGGGCGCGGCACGGCACGTGGGTCACGCCGGGTTCGAGGCCGGCCAGGAAGGCGGGACTGATGGTGCCGGGGGAGTACGGGCCCCGGGCCACCCGCCGGGACGTGATGTCGTCGAGGGTGAAGGAGGTCAGGTAGGGGCCAGGGGCGGGGATCAGGCGGAGGCGCCGCGGGTCGGACCGGTCGCAGGTCACGGGCAGGCCGGCGGCGGCGGCCACGATCAGGCAGGTTTCCAGGAAGCAGCCGAGGCCCAGGGCGAGATCGCGGCCGGACGGGTCCGAGGCGGGCAGGGCGCGGGCGGGGTCGACGCCGATGACGATCTCGTCGCGGCCGTAGCTGAGGGTCCACGGCTGGGTGTTGTGGGCGCTGGGCGCCCGGCGGTAGACCGGCTCGTACTCGCGGAAGGTTGTCACCCAGCTCATGCGGCACCTCGCTGGTAGAAGGTGTAGCCGTGCAGGGGCCGGCCGGAGTTGGCGGCCGACGCCACGTTGTCGCGTTCCACGAACGTGCTGCGCAGGGTCCGGTAGCCGCCCGCGGCGAGGTTGTGGTGCAGGTGGCGGGTCAGTCGTGAGACGTGGCCGCGGCCCTGTTCGCCGGGGACACAACCCTTGATGACGAGTACGGCCGACCGGCGGTACCGCGACCGGGTGGCCAGCAGCCGCAGTTGGTCGAGCGGGCCGAGCCGGCCCCCGGTGGACATCAGGAACCGCGAGATGTCCGGTACCGCGACCACGAAGGCCACCGGCCGCCCGAAGAGCTCCAGCCACAGCAGCAGGCCCTCGTCGAGCAGGTACGCCAAGCCGTCGGTCTGTTCCGCCAGCTGCGCGGCGGAGATCGGCGTGTAGTACCCGAGCTGCGCGAAGCCGGCGTTGAGCATCTCCCGCAGGATCGGCAGCTGCGAGCCCAGCCGTCGGCGGCTCCCGTGGCGGATGACCATGCCGGGGGCGAGCGGTGGCAACGGCGACGACGAGAACGACGACAGGATCCAGGTGGACGACTCGAAGCGTCGCGTGAACCCGTGTCGCTCGTAGAAGAACGGGTAGTACGGCGGGTTCCAGGCCGAGTCGACGAAGCCGCGGGACTCGAATCCGGACGTGATCACCCCGCCGGTCTGGTTGGGCAGCAAGGCGACCGGCCCGAACACCGGCCCGGAGGTGACCGCCATCAGCGCCTCGAAGACCGCGTCGTCGTCGACGAACTCGGTGTGCCCGAACAGCTGCTCCGGGCCGAAGGCTGGATCGCGGTGCACGCTGGTCCGGCCGACGACCCGGCCGGATCGGTCGCGGACCAGGAAGAACCGGGCGACCCGCCGATGACGGGCGAGCACCGGCACCGGCAGCGGCACGTACAGCGAGCGTGGATGCAGGCGTACCGGAAAGTCGCAGAACTCGCGGAAATCGGCACGGGTGATCACCGGCGAGGCCTTCATGAGCGGTGCACCGTCGGGCCGCTGTTCTCGGTGGACAGCGGCGTGAACGTCGGGATGTGCGCCATCGGCTCGTCGGCGGCCCGCCACACGCCGTTGCTGTAGCCGTGCGGCTCGGCCTGGTAGAGCCGGATGAAGCCGCCGGTGGCGTAGCGCTCGCCGTGGTCGGTGACCCAGCACATCAGGTCGCGGTGGTGCTTGGTGCGGGCGAACCTGAGCATCGCGTCCCGGTCGGCGAAGAACGCGATGGTGCCGAGCGTGAACGGGAACCGGTAGTACACGGTGTGCCAGCGGTAGCCCTTCATCCGCTTCATCCGCCGGATCATCGGGCCCCAGGCGCGGATGGTCCGGAACATCGACAGCGGCCCGGTGTAGCGGGTGGCGCCGACGAACATCGCGGTGGCCTGCCCGGCGGGCGGCGCGGCCGAGAAGTCGGTGGTCCTCACCGGACACCGGCCAGGTACGAGTTCTTGATCTTCCCAGCCGTACCCGCGAACGGGCCGGCGCCGAAATCGTGAACCTCGACCCGCAGATCCCCGGCCGACGGATCCTCCCGCAGCGACGCGGCGAAGTCCCGGCTCACCGACGCGAGATGCCGGAGGATGCCGTCGCGGCAGGTCGTGGCGAGCGAAGCCGAAGGCAAAGCGCCGAGCCGCAGCTGGAGGTGAACCACCGGCCGCACCTCGAGATCGGTCTGCTCGTGCAGCGACAGGCAGAAGCTCTCCAGCAGGTGGGCGTGCGGGTTGCCGCTGTACAGCCCGTACTCGACGTCCTGGGGATAGAGATGCGCCCCCAGGTACGAGATCGTGCTGTCCGTGCGCCCGAACAGGAACAGCAGCGGCAGCCGCATCTCCGCCTTCTCAGCTTTGCCGAGGTGCGCCGCCACCACCGGGAACGGGATCAGCCGGCCCTCGTCGCCGACGTTGTAGCGCAGTCGCGGGTTGCGCACCGCCGTCGAGGTGATCGTGCAGAGGATCTCGTTGTCGGCGGTGGTCTCCAGGTACGTCTCCAGCGGGTTGTACTGGAACACCATCGGCAGCCGGTGCTCGTCGGCGCCGAGCAGCGCGGCCCGCAGGGCGGGATCGGTGCGCAGCCGGCGGCGGACCGCGACGCTGAAGTCGGTCTCGCCGGCGATGCCGATGGTGAGGTCGCTGGCGCCGTACCCGGACCGCACCTTGTCGAAGCGCTCCTCCAGGTAGTCGCGCAGCGCCTCGGTCATGCCCTCGCCGCCGACCATCCCCGAGACGCGGTAGCCGGCCCAGGGGAACCCGTCGGCGTCGAGCGCGTCGCGGAGATGCTTCAGGAACGGCGGGTACGCGGTGACGATGTAGTCGAACCCGGGCCCGAAGTGCCGCAGCGTGTCGGCGATCTTGCCCAGGTCGGGCCCGGTGTTCTTGACCATCGCGATCCGGGACATCGCCGCGCCGGTGGTCGTTCCGGTCGCCCAGGCGCCCATCGAGTACGCGTTGATCACGAACCGCCCCCGCTTCTTCCGCGCAGGAAAGATCATCGTGGTGTACGCCGCCAGGTTCCGATGCACCGACCGCAGCTCGGCCCGGCTCCGCACCCAGTTGAACGGCCGCCCCGACGACCCGGACGACTCGTCGACCACGCTGCCGACGACGTCGATCTCGCCACCGCGGCAGCGCAGGTGCTCGGGGTACCTCACGACGTACCCCTGCTTGTCGGTCGGCGGGAAATCGCTGAGGGCGAGCCGCTTCCGGGCCCTGGAACCAACGAAATCGGCATAGGCCGGCACGTCGTGCGCCGCGACCCGGCAGGTGAGCCACGCGTGCAACCGCGCAAGGCGGCTGAGACCGGGCCGGAACGTCCGGGCCATCAGCCGCCACACGGCCGGGTGGATGCGGTAGAGCGAGGACAGCGCGCTCAGCGCGAGGCCGGTGAACCGCAGGAGAATCAGCACGTCACCGACGCTATTCGCGCCGCCCGGGGCCCGCGTCGGACCCGCTACTCAACCCTGCTGAGTACGCGGCACCAGAACCGCCACCAGCACCACGGCCGGCAGCAGAGCACCCGTGCCTGGCGCGGGTCGTCCGCGAGGGCGCCGACCACGACTTCGACACCCGCTTCGAGCGTGGCGTCAACCGCATCCTGAAGGCCGTCGAAGCCTCCCTGCCTCAGTAACGGTCAGGAACGCTCGGCCCGCTGCCGGACCAGCTCCTCGACCGCGGAGGGCAGGGTGGTCTCGAAGTCGATGAGCTTGGCCCAGGTCGGCGTGATGACGATCCGGACCATGCCGTCGTAGAGCGAGCGGACCTCGGCCTCCCACTCGACCCGCTGCTCGGGGGTCATCTCGTAGCTGCCGTTCATCTGGAGGTACTCGGCCGGGATGCCGTCGACGTCGTCGAGCTCGGCCCGGCCGCGGATCAGCAGGATCTTCGGCGGGTGGACCTCGGTGTCGATGGTCAGCGCGACCATCGGGTTGGCGCGCAGGGCGGGCAGCTTCGGGGCGTTGCGTGAGGTGCACAGCACGATCTCCGACCCGTTCCAGGTGAAGGCGATCGGGATGCTGCGGGGGGTGCCGTCCTGGGCCACGTAGGCCAGCCGGGTCAGGTCGCGGGCCAGCAGCTCCTGGCTGATCGGCTTGGTCAGGATCGCGGTGATCTCGGTGGTTCGCATCTCTGGTGGCTCCTTCGTCGGCTTGTACCCCGGGGACGAAGCCGGCCGCGCGATCTCGACGTGCTCAGCCGCGCGGGTCGATGTGGATCTTCGGGGCCGCGCCCCAGGACGGGTCGCGGGCGCCGGAAAGGACCGCGACCGCCTCGTCCAGGCCCACGGTGGCGGCGACCAGCGGTCGAGGATCAACGGCCTGTGCGGCGTACGCGGAGATGGTTTGAGCCAGCGCGCCCGAACCGCTCAGGACGCCCACCGCGGTGACGTCCTTGAGCGCGAGGCGGCGGGTGTCGAGCAGGGACGGCTGCTCCGCGATGCCGATGAAGACCACGCGGCCGCCCGGCTCGACCAGGTCGACCGCCCTCGCGGGCAGGGACGCGGCGGTCGAGCAGTCGATGACCGCGTCGAACGGCAGGTCGGGCAGGTCGTCGGCGGTCCACGCGTTGGTGAGGCCGAGTGAGCGGGTGAAGTCGAGCGACAGGCCCAGCACGTGCACCTCGGCCCCGGCCGCCGCCGCGAACGACGCCGCCAGCAGGCCGATCGTGCCCGGACCCATGATCAGGACCCGGGAGCCGGGGCTCAGCGCGGCGGCCAGCACCGCCCGCAGCGCGTTGGCGCCGGGCTCGACCATCGCCCCGACCGTGGCGTCGACCTCGTCCGGCAGCTCGTGCAGGGCCGTCACCGGCACCGGGAGCTGCGCGGCCAGGGCGCCGGGCCAGCCGTGCCGGACGCCGATCTCGTGCCGGTCGGCGCACAGGTGCTGCCGCCCGGACGTGCATCGGGCGCAGTGCCCGCAGCCCAGCATCGTGTCGCCGGTGACCCGCCGGCCCAGCCAGGCCTCGTCGGCCGCCGTTCCGGCCGCGGTGACCACGCCACTCCACTCGTGGCCGATCCGCATCGGGTAGGCCGCCTCGCCGGAGTGCAGGTAGGCCATCTCGCCGCTGAAGAACTCCAGGTCGGTGCCGCACACCCCGGCCCGGTCGACGTCCACCACGACCACACCGGGCCGCGCGACCGGCGGGTCGACGTCGATGACCGAAGCTTGCTTGGGCCCCGTGATGACGAAGGCGCGCACCTAGTTGAACCCCGCCCAGTCGAAGGCAGGGAGCCCGGTCGCGCCCACGTCGGCCAGGTAGAGGGCGTCGCGGGCGGTGATCAGCAGCCGGTCGAGGCCGGGACCGACGAACAACGGGCAGGTCACCTCGGCGCTGGCCACCTCGACCACCCCGGTCAGCTCGCCCTCGGGGCTGAACCGCCGCACCTCGCCCGTCCCGTAGACGGCCACCCACAGGTTGCCGTCGGCGTCGGTGCAGATGCCGTCCGGGTCCCAGTCGTCCCGCAGGAAGATGTGCCGCTCCCCGTGGCCGGCCCGCACGTAGATCTCGCCCGGCACGGTGTCGACGTAGTACCACAGGCTCGCGTCGGGGCTCCAGGCCAGGCCGTTGCTCAGCCCGATCCCGGCGTCGATCGTCGTCACCGACCGGTCGGCGCCGACCCGCACCAGCACCTCGTCGTCGCCCGGCTGCTCGTTCAGCTGCATGGTCCCGACCAGGAAGGCGCCGTCGGGGTCGCACTTGCCGTCGTTGAGCCGGCGGCCGCTGCCCGCCGCCAGGATCCGGGGGCCGGGGGCGACGTCACCCTCGGCGGTCACCACCATCAGGGTCTCCAGGCCGGCTACGAGCAGCTCTCCGGTACGCCCGAGAGCCACCGCGCTGACCATCCGGTCGAGCTCACGCGTCCCGGCCGGCTCCACGCCCCGGTCGGTCAGCCGGCCGCTGTGCAGCGCCCCGGCCTCGATCTCGACCCAGTGCACCAGGCCGCGTGGCGCGTCCCAGATCGGCCCCTCGGCCAGCCGGAACGTCCGGTCCGACGCCCTCTGTGCGGTCCATCGATCCACCATGAGGCCTAGCTTGCCAACAATCGGGCGGTAGGGTCCAAGAAGAGTGATCGGAAGGCGGTCGGGCGTGGCGGAACTTCGCAGCAACCAGTGGTACGGCGGGGATGACCGGAACTCGTACATCCATCGAGCCTGGATGCGTCGCGGCACCCCGGGCTCCTCGTTCATGGGCAAGCCGCAGATCGCGATCGCGAACACCGCGTCCGACCTGACCCCGTGCAACGCTCACCTGAACGAGGTGGCCGACAGCGTCAAGCAGGGCGTCTGGGCGGCCGGCGGCGTACCCCTGAATCTGCCCGTCGTCTCGCTGGGCGAGACCAACGTCCGGCCGACCGCGATGCTGTGGCGCAACATGGCCGCGATGGCGATCGAGGAGATGCTGCGGGCCAACCCGATCGACGGCGTGGTGCTGCTCGGCGGCTGCGACAAGACGATCCCGTCGCTGCTGATGGCGGCCGCGTCGGTCGACCTGCCCGCGGTGGTCGTGCCGGGCGGGCCGATGCTCACCGGCACCTTCCAGGGCGTGCCGCTGGGCTGCGGCACCGACGTCTGGCGCCTGTCCGAGGAGGTGCGCGCCGGCACGCTGACCGAGGCGGCCTTCCTCGAGTCCGAGTCGTCGATGATCCGCAGCCGAGGGCACTGCAACACGATGGGTACGGCGTCGACGATGGGCCTGCTGGCCGAGGCCCTGGGTACGACCATCCCGGGCACCGCCGGCACCCCGGCCCCCGACAGCCGGCTGCTGGCCCGCTCGCACGACACCGGCCGGCTCATCGTCGAGATGATCGAGGCCGGCCGCCGCCCCAGCGAGGTGATCACCCGCGCGTCGTTCCACAACGCGATCGTGGCGCTGGCGGCGATCGGCGGCTCGACCAACGCGGTGGTGCACCTGCTCGCGATCGCCGGCCGGCTCGGCGTACCCCTGACGCTCGACGATTTTGATCGGATCGCCGCCGAGGTGCCGTTCCTGGTCGACCTGCAGCCGTCCGGTCGCTTCCTGATGGAAGACCTGTTCCGCGCGGGCGGGCTGGCGGCCGTCCTGAAAGAGGTCGCCGACCTGCTCGACCCGTCGGCGATCACGGTGACCGGCGAACCCTTCGTCGACTCGCTGGCCGGGGCGCAGATCTGGGACAAAGAGGTGATCCGTACGCGGGACGCGCCGCTGCTGCCGAGCGGCGGCATCGCCCGGCTGCGCGGGAACCTGGCCCCCGACGGCGCGATCATCAAACCGGCCGCCGCCTCACCCCACCTGCTCCAACACCGCGGTCAGGCGCTGGTGTTCGACTCGATCGAAGACTTCCACGCCCGGGTCGACGACCCGGCCCTGGACGTCGACGAGAACACCGTGCTGGTGCTGCGCGGCTGCGGACCGCGCGGCTACCCCGGCATGCCCGAGGTCTCCAACATGCCGCTGCCGTCGAAGCTGCTGCAGAAGGGCGTCCGGGACATGGTCCGGATCTGCGACGGGCGGATGAGCGGCACCGCGTACGGGACGGTCGTGCTGCACGTGGCGCCCGAGGGCGCGTCCGGCGGGCCGCTGGCCAAGCTGCGCACCGGCGACTGGATCGTGCTCGACGTGCCGGCCCGGCGCATCGACGTGGAACTGCCCGACGACGAGCTGAACGCCCGCGAGCCCGCGGCCGCGATGGTGTCGGCGCTGGCCCGGCCGACGCGGGGCTGGGAGAAGCTCTACGTCGACACGGTGACCGGGGCCGATACCGGGGCCGACTGCACGTTCCTGCAGGGTAGTAGCGGCGACAAGGTCAGCCGCGAGTCTCATTAGCCCACGTAGATGGCGTTGGTCAGGGCGGCCATCCGGCCGTCCGGGTGGCGGACCTCGAGCCGGACGTAGTTCGGGGTCTGGATGATCCTGATGGTGTTGCCGGGGACATTTCGGACATCGATGGTCAGCTCAGGGTTGCCGTCGCCGGGTGGGAGCGTGTCGCCGATCTGGGCCACGTGACCGTCGCGGCGGGCCTCGAAGGTCAGCTCGGTGGCGGCGGAATCGGTGATCCAGCCGCGGCCCGCCCGGACCGCGTCGAGGATCGCGTCGGCGGTCAGCTCGTCGGCCCGCACCACGTTGTGCGCGACGCCGATCTGGCCGGCCAGGTGGATGTCGCTGTTGCCGACCGCCTTGATCGTCATCGGGTCCCAGGCGGCGAGACCGGCCTCGTTGTCGGCCTGCCACGGCACGTCGGAGCGCCACGCGCCGTTCCAGACCTCGACCAGGTCGAAGCCGTCCCGCGACATGGTGAACGTCCCGCCCGGATAGGGGGCGACCGGGTGGGCCACCACACGGAGCCGCCCCTCGATGTCGAGCCAGTGCCCGTCCGGCGTGATGTTCTCCCGCCCCCGGAAGATCAGGAAGTCCTCGGCGGCCCACTCGGGCCAGTTCGCGTCCGAGTTGTGCTCGGTGGCGGCGAGGAAGTCGAGCCCGACCGCCCTGGCCGCGGCCACCACCTCGGCCGGCGTCAGCTCCCCACCGTCGGACAGCGTCGAGTGCGTGTGCAGATCCCCCCGGAACCAAGGCATCCCGAAACCCTAGTGCGCCATGATGGGCGGATGCGCACCCGGAAGTCGTTGCTGTCCTACCGCTCCGAGGGCTCGATCCTCAGCCTGTGGTCGAAGGGCTCGATCCTCTCGATCGGCTCCAGCGGATCCGTCCTGTCGATCGGTTCCATCGGCTCCGCCGGGTCGATCGGATCCATCGGCTCCTGGCTGAGCGTCGGCTCGATCCTCTCGGCCGTCTCGGTCGGATCCGTGCTGGCGTGGCGTTCCCGCGGCCGCATGCTCGCCGCCGGCTCTTCCTCTGTTCCCAAGGACGTCAGCTGACGCCGCCGATCAGGAGGACGAGCCGGCCTCGGACGTGACCGTCCTCACGGAACTCGACCGCCGGCCGAGCCGCTAGGTCGTCGGGTCGAACCAGTTCGCGATCGCGGCTCGGATCTCGTCGACCTCGGGCCGCCCGTCGCCGCCCTCCGGCCGCAGGTCGGCCAGCAGCTCGTTCATCGCGATCTCGGCCTCGTCCCGGTGCCCTCGCTGCCCGAGCACGTCGATGGCGTAGTAGCGCGCCTTCAGCGTGGCGACGTGGTCCGGTCCCAGCACCCGGCCGGACGTGGCGGCCAACCGGTCGATGACGGTCTGCGCCTCGTCGAGCAGGTCCGCGCCGGCCAGCCACCCGGCGAGGTTGAGCTCGACCTCGAGCGTCTCGGGATGCTCCGCGCCCAGGTTCGGGTTCCGGCGATAGCCGTCGAGAACCTCCCGGAGGCCGGCCACCGCCGCCCGCGGCGACTCGACGGCGCCGAGCGTGCAGGCGAGGGCCATCCGGGCGTTGAGGGTGTCGCGCGCGTCCGGTTCGAGCACGGCTTCGTACCCGGACACGAGGGCGCGTAGCGAATCCGCGGCGCCACGACGGTCCCCGGTCGCCTCCTGAAAAATGGCGACACCGTGCCTCGATGCGAGCGTGTTCGAGTGCTCGGGTCCCAGCAGCCGGAGGCGGATGGTCAGCACGTCCCGCATTTCGGCCAGCGCGCCCACATGGTCGTCGGTGCGGTGCCGGGCCCAGGCGATGTTGTGCCTGATCGACAACGTGTCGGCGTGCTCGGCGCCGAGCCGTTCCGTCGCCGGCGGCAGCAGCGCCCGCCACCAGGCCAGGGACGTGGCGGACAGCCCCTGTGGCCACAGGCTGTTGCCGGCCCGGAACACGACCTGGTGCAGACCGTCGTCCCACAGCGCCGCCTCGGCGTTGCGGCGGAGCGCCTCGGTGTTGTTCCGTAGCTGCTCGACGAGGTCGGCGTCGCGCTCGACGTCCGGCCAGATCTCGAGCAACGCGTCCGCGGCGTACCGGGCGATCCGGGCGATCTGCTCGACCGCCTCCTCGCGGACCGACCGCTGAAGCACCGGGTGCACGTCGAGCGTGCGGCGACCGTCGCGCAGGTCACACAGGCTCAGCAGAGTGAGGTTGGCCAGGCCGTCGGACGCGTCGTCGGCGGTCATCGCCACCCCCAGCTCAGCGGTGAGCATCTGCTGGACCGTCTTGGTGACGAACAGAGCGGCCGGGCTGCCGTGCGGGTCGAGCAGGGCCGCGAGGCGGAGCAGGAGCCGGGCCGCGCCCACGGGCGGGCGCTCGTCGGCCGCCGCGATCGACAGATCCCAGGCCGTGGCCAGGGTCGTCGCCAGGGGGTCCTTGGGGTCCGGGACCAGCTCGGCGAGTCGTCGCTCCCGGAACCGCCGTAGATAGCCGGCGCAGTCGAGGTTGTAGTTCCTGATGTACGCGCCCGCGAGCGACAGTGCGAGCGGCAGGTGGCCCAGCTCCTCGGCGAGCTCGGCGGCGGCGTCGAGACCGTCGCCGTCGAGTTTCTCGGTCAGGTAGCCGAGCGACTGTCGGGGCTCGAACACGCCGACGGCCCAGATCGTCCGCCCGTGCCCGGCCATCGTGTCCTGCCGGCATCGGGTGGTCACCACGGTGCTGGTGTTGCCCGGCGGCGGCCAGAGTTCGTGCAGGTCGGCGGGGTCACGCAGATCGTTGAAGACGACCAGCGACCGGCCGCCGTCCCGGTTGCCGAGCCGGGTCAGGGCCCGCTTCGCCCGGGCCACCTCGTCCTCCTGGCCGGGCACACCGAGCTCGTCGGCCAGATCGGTCAGCGTGGACAGGATGGCGGTCGGTGAGGCTGCCTCGACCCACACGACGACGTCGGTGAGGTGGTCGGTCGGGGAGCGGTAGGCCAGCTCGGCGGCGAGCTGCGTCTTGCCCACGCCGTCGAGTCCGGTGAGGACGAGCACGTGGCCGGGCGTGAGGGAACGGCTCAACCCGGCCGTCTCGGGACGGATCTGGTGAGCGTGGGCCAGCGGCGGCGGTGACCCGATCCAGTGGTCATGGCGCAGGGTCTGTTCGAAGGCCAGCAGCCACGGCGCCAGATCGGGCTCGCCGGGGAGTCCGGCGTGACGGTGACAGACCCGCACGGCGGTCTGGAGGAAGAGCCAGTCCATCGGTCTCTTCCCGTCGAGCATTCGCCCGATGGACGCGTAGGAGTAGCGATGACCGACCCGGTCGGACAGATCCTCCATCACCCGCAAGGCTGGATTGCCGTGGTGAGCGCGGTATTCCCTCAGCCGGAGCCGTAGGATCGACTGCGAGTCGGTGGCGGTTCGGGAGCGGCCAGACACAACTCTTAGTATGCGTTCAGCTGCCTTGAGTGAAACCTCGTGAATGTCGGTCCGAGTTGGCAGCTCTGTGTCCCGGTGTTTCACTGCCTCGCAGGTGGCCGGGGTTTCCGCCTCCACTGATAGGTATGTGGCAGGAAGTCGTGGAAGTGTTGAACGCCCTCGGGGTGGTCGTCGTGGTCGTGAACGGCGGGATTGAGATCGTTCGGAAGGCGCGCGAGCGGCGTGACCGGAAGCGGGACGACGAGGGCTAGGCTCCTCGCGTGGCGAGGTATTTCGACGTGCATCCCGAGAACCCGCAGGCCAGGGTCATCGGGCAGGTGGCGGGCGTGATCCGGGGCGGCGGCGTCGTGGCGTACCCGACGGATTCGTGTTTTGCCCTGGGGGTTCAGCTGGGTGACAAGGACGGTCTCGACCGGATCCGGACCATCCGGCATCTGGACGAGCGACATCACTTCACGCTGATGTGCCGCGACTTCGCGCAGCTCGGGCAGTTGGTGACGATCAACAACGCGCTGTTCCGGTCGATCAAGGCGGCCACGCCGGGGCCGTACACGTTCATCCTGCCCGCCACGCGTGAGGTTCCGCGGCGGCTGCTGCACCCCAAGAAGAAGACCGTGGGGGTACGCATCCCGGAGCACGTCGTGGCCCAGGCGATCCTGGCCGAGCTGGGCGAGCCGCTGGTGTCGAGCACCCTGCTGCTGCCCGGTGACGAGGAGCCGATGACCCAGGGCTGGGAGATCAAGGAGGCGCTCGACCACCAGGTCGACGCGGTCGTCGACTCGGGGGAGTGCGGCACCGTGCCGACGACCGTGATCGACTTCTCCGGCGGCGAGCCCGAAGTCCTGCGTGAGGGAGCGGGCGACCTCAGCCGGTTCGTCTAGGTTGGGTGTATGGCCATGTTCACCACCGATGACGGCGACGGGGCGCCGGTGGTGCTGCCGGCCGGGTTCTTGCGATGACGTTGTTCGAGGGCATCGACGAGGTCACCGACCCGGACGTGCTGGCGAGCCTGTCGCACGACGAGGCCGACTGGGCGCCGGTGGGCCGGGCGGTCGCCGCGGTGCGGCCCCGGTCGACCGACGAGGTCGCCCGGGTCGTCGCCGAGTGCGCGCGCCGCGGGCTGGCCGTGGTGCCGCGCGGCGCCGGGACCGGGGTGTCCGGCGGCGCCAACGCGGTCGACGACGGTGTGATCCTCGACCTCTCCAAGATGACCGCGATCCTGGAGATCGACGCCGACAACATGGTCTGCGTGGCGCAGGCCGGCGTGGTCAACGACGTGCTGAAGGCCGAGGTGGCCAAGCACGGCCTCTGGTACCCGCCCGACCCGGCCAGCTCGCCGTGGTCGACGATCGGCGGCAACGTGGCCACCAACGCCGGCGGGCCGTGCTGCCTCAAGTACGGCGTGACCAGGGACTACGTTCTCGGGCTGACGGCCGTCGTGGGCGGGCCGGCGGGGGAGTACGGCACGGTGGCCCGGCTCGGCCGCCGCACCACCAAGGGCGTCAGCGGGTACGACCTGACCAGCCTGTTCGTCGGTTCCGAGGGGACGTTCGGGGTGATCACCGAGGCCACCCTGCGCCTGCGGCCGGCCCGCAAGGAGCCGCCGCGTACGGTCGTGGGCGCCTTCGGCAGCCTGGTCGCGGCCGGTGAGGCGGTGGCCGGGAGCACCCGCCGGGGCCTGCTGCCGGCCGCCCTGGAGCTGCTCGACCGGGCCACCCTGCGGGCCATCGAGGACTGGAAGCACCTGGGTCTGACGGCCGACGCCGAGGCGCTGCTGCTGGCCCAGATCGACACCCCGGGCGTGGCCGGCGAGGCCGAGGCGGCGGCGATGGCCGAGGCGTTCACCGGGGCGGGCGCGCTGTGGGCCGAGACGTCGACGGACGAGGTCGAGGCGGAGCAGCTGTTCGCGGCGCGCCGGCTGGCGTACCCGGCCCTGGAACGTCTTGGCCCGGTGCTGACCGAGGATGTCTGTGTGCCACGGTCGGCGGTGCCCGCGATGCTGGCCGCGATCCAGGAGATCGGCGCCCGGCACAACGTGACGATCGCCACCGTCGCCCACGCCGGTGACGGCAATCTGCACCCCTTGATCATCACGCCGGTCGGGGACGACGCCGCCCGGGCGGCCGCGCAGGAGGCCTTCGAGGAGATCCTCGCCGGGGCCATCGCCGCAGGTGGGACGGTTACCGGCGAACATGGCGTGGGCCTGCTCAAGCGCGGCGGCATGCGGCAGGAGCTGTCGCCCGCGGTGCTGGCCATGCAGTCGGCCGTGAAGCAGACCCTCGATCCGCTGAACCTGTTCAATCCCGGCAAAGTGGTCGGCCTGCCCTGAATTCGCTTGTTGCCAGGTCTGTGCAACAGCCAGTCGTGCCAAATATGCTGCGGGCATGGACCAGACCGTGGCGATGCACATCGCGAACGGCATCGTGGACGCGCGGGTCTCCGCCGCCTTCGCGATCGTCTCCCTGGTCGCGCTCGGCTTCTGTGTGATGCGCGGCCGCCTCGACCTCGACGACCGGCTGGCGCCGATGGCCGGCCTGGTCGCGGCCTTCATCTTCGCCGTGCAGATGCTCAACTTCCAGGTGCTGCCCGGCGTCTCCGGTCACCTGCTCGGCGGCGCCCTGGCCGCCGTGCTGGTCGGCCCCTGGGTGGGCGCGCTGTGCGTGGCCACCGTGCTGATCGTGCAGTGCCTGCTGTTCGCCGACGGCGGCCTCACCGCGCTGGGCCTGAACATCTTCAACATGGCCCTCCTCGGCACCGCGGTCGGCTACCTGGTCGCCGTCGCCGTCCTCAAGCTGCTGCCGCGCGTCGAGGTGGCGACCTTCGTGGCCTCGGTGGTCAGCGTCGTGGTCGCCTCGCAGGGCTTCGTCCTCGAGTACGCCCTGGGCGGCACCACCCGGCTCGACCTCGGCACCGTCGCGAGCGCCATGGCCGGCGTGCACCTGCTGATCGGCATCGGCGAGGGCCTGATCGCCGCCACCACGGTCGCGACCGTCGCCAAGGTCCGACCCGATCTGGTGTACGCCTTGCGGCGAACCACTCGGGTGACGAAGGCGGCGGAGGTTCCGGCGTGACGAAAAGACTCGGGTGGTTCCTGGCCGGCGGCCTGCTGGTGGCGCTCCTGCTGGCCGGCGTGGTCAGCAACTTCGCCTCGGGCAGCCCCGACGGCCTCGACGCCACCGCGCGGCAAGGCTGCACGTTCAACGCCGACGGCGAGATCACCGGCGGCACCTGCATGGCCCAGCGGGAGCAGGAGCACCAGCTGGGCGGCAGCCCGTTCGCCGGCTACGGCATCAAGGGCCTGGACGGCCCGCTCGGCACCGCCGTGGCCGGTGTGCTCGGCGTGCTGATCACCTTCGGCGTCGGCGGCGGCCTCTTCTGGCTGGCCCGGCGCCGCAAACCGGTGCGGTCCTGAGATGGGCGCCGGTCACGCCCACCCCCTCCATCTCGAGCACGACAGCCCGCTGCACCGGCTGCCGCCCGAGGTGAAGATCGCCGCCACCCTGCTCTTCACGATCGTCGTGGTGGTCACGCCGCGCGAGCACTTCCGCGCGTTCGCCGGGTACGCCGCGCTGATCGTGATCGTGGCCGCGATCGCCCGGGTCCGGCCCGGCTGGCTGGCCAAACGGGCCACCATCGAGCTGCCGTTCGTGCTGCTGGCGTTCTGGCTGCCGTTCGCCGGTCACGGCGAGCGGATCACCTGGCTGGGCCTGTCGCTGTCGGTGGACGGGCTCCACGGCGCCTGGAACATCGTCGCCAAGGGCACTCTGGGCGTACTCGCCTCGCTCCTGCTCGCCGCGACCACCTCGATGCGCGACCTGATCATCGGCCTGGACCGCCTGCGGGTGCCGGAGGTCTTCACCCAGATCGCCACGTTCATGTTGCGCTACCTCGACATCCTGGCCGAGGACGCGCGGCGGATGCGGATCGCGCGGCTGTCCCGCGGGTACGACCAGCGCTTCCTGTGGCAGGTGAAGGCGTTCGCGGTCGGCGTCGGCGCGCTGTTCCTGCGGTCGTTCGAGCGCGGCGAGCGGGTCTACCTGGCGATGCGGTCGCGCGGCTACACCGGCCGGCTGCCTCTGCTCGCCCACCGGCGGACGTCCGCGACCCACTGGGCGGCGGCGGCCACCCTCCCGCTGGCGGCGGCCGGGCTGGCGGTGCTCACATGACGGCCGCCTTGCGCGTCACGGGACTGCACTACGCGTACCCGGATGGGACCGCCGCTCTTCGCGGGATTGACCTGACCATCGCCGAGGGCGAGCGGGTCGCGTTGCTCGGCCCGAACGGCGCCGGCAAGACCACCCTGGTGCTCCACCTCAACGGCATTCTGCACGGCGGCGCCGGCACGGTTGAGGTGGCCGGCGCGACCGTCGAACCGGGCGACCGGGCCGGCATCGCCGAGATCCGCCGCCGGGTCGGCCTGGTCTTCCAGGACCCCGACGACCAGCTGTTCATGCCGTCGGTGGCCGAGGACGTGGCGTTCGGCCCGGCCAACCTGGGCCTGCGTGGCGCCGAGCTGGACGCCCGGGTCGACGAGGCCCTGGCCGCGGTCGGCATGAGCGCCCACCGCGACCAGGTGCCGCAACACCTGTCCTTCGGCCAGCGCCGCCGGGTGGCCGTGGCCACCGTCCTGGCGATGCGCCCGTCGCTGCTGGTCCTGGACGAGCCGTCGTCCAACCTCGACCCGGCCAGCCGCCGCGAGCTGGCCGACATCGTCCGCTCCCTGCCGGTGACGGTGCTGATGGTCACCCACGACCTGCCGTACGCCCTGGAACTGTGCTCCCGGGCGCTGATCCTGGACAACGGCCGCATCGAGGCCGACGCGCCCACCCGCGACATCCTCGCCGACACCGACCTGCTGGCCGCACATCGCCTGGAGCTCCCGTTCGGCTTCAACCCGCTGGCCGCCGACGCCCGCTGAGTTCAATCGATCTCTGTGAGTCTCCACACGTGTGTCGTGGAGAAGGTTGACGTGGAAAGTATCGCTACCGTGGCCGTCCAAGGAACCGGCGAAGGGCGATGCGAGCGTGAAGATCGGTATTGGACTTCCGAACCAGGTACGGGACATGAACCCGGCCGTCATCCCGGGGTTCGCCAAGCGGGCCGAGGACGCCGGCTTCAGCACGCTGGGAACGGTGGGGCGGCTCGCCTACCCGGGTCTGAACGAGACCGTGGCGCTCGCCGCCGCGGCCGGCGCGACCAGCCGCATCGGGCTCTTCAGCAACGTGCTGCTCGGGCCGGTCTGGCCGCCGGTGCTGCTGGCCAAGGAGGTGGCCGGCATCGACGCGGTCTCCGGCGGGCGGCTCACGCTCGGCGTCGGCATCGGCGGGCGGGATGACGACTTCGTCGCCGAGGGCTACCCGATGAAGGCGCGCGGCAAGCGCTTCGACGCCGACCTCGACACCTACCACCGGGTGTGGAAGGGCGAGCCGGTCGGCGGCGGCGACAACGCGGCCGTTCCCACCGGCACCCGTCCGGTGCCGCTGATGTTCGGCGGCATTGCCCCGGCCGCTCTCGCCCGCATGGCGAAGTGGGGCCAGGGGTACGTCGGACCGAGCGCCCCGGCCTCGATGGTGGCCGACGGGTTCGCCGGCGCCCGGGCCGCGTGGAAGGCGGCGGGCCGCGAGGGCGAGCCGCGCCTGGTGGCGATCGCCTACTTCGGGCTCGGCGACCCCGACAAGGGCGCCCGGAACGTGGGCGACTACTACAGCGTCCACGGCGACTTCGCCAAGGTGGTCGTCGACAACCTGGCCCGCACGCCCGAGCAGGTCCGTGAGGTGGTCAAGTCGTTCGAGGCGATCGGCGCCGAGGAGCTCATCCTCAACCCGACCATCGACGACCCGGACGAGGTCGAGCGCCTCGCTGAGGTCGTACTCGAATAGCCTGCCCTTGATCTGACTGCGGCGCCGCCCCGGCATCACTAGCCTCCCCGCATGACGATTTCATGGGGGATTCGGTCCATGGTGGCCACCGGGGCGACGATCTCGGTGCTACTCGCGCCGGCGGCGGCTCGTGCTGCCGCCGGCGCCACCACCGTCCTGGTCGACGTGGCCGCCGACGGCACACCCGGCAACGGCGCCAACACCGACTGGGACATCGCCGACAACGGCCGCGTGGTGGCCTTCGTGTCGGACTCCGGCAATCTCGTCGCGGGTGACACGAACGCCACCCACGACGCCTTCGTCCGCGACCTCAACGCCGGAACGACAACGCTGGTCAGCGGCGGGCGCAACGGCCAACCGGCCAACGGCCCGGTGCGGGACGTCGCCATCTCCGGCAACGGCCGGTACGTCGCGTTCACCTCGGACGCGTCCAACCTGGTGGCCGGCGACACCAACGGCCAGCGGGACGTCTTCGTCCACGACCGCCGCACCGGCGTCACCGTCCGAGCCGGCGCCGGCACCGGCCTTCAGCAGAGCCCGTCCATCTCGGACGACGGCCGCTACGTGACCTTCATCCAGGCCGACATCCCGAACGGCGTCCGCCCGCAGGTGTACGTCCGCGACCTGACCGCCGGCGTCACCCGGCAGGTTTCGGTCCCGTTCCCGGACAGCGAGGCGGCTGCCTTCAGCGCCGAGATCTCCGGCGACGGCGCCTGGGTGGCCTTCGCCGCCACGGGTGACTACGTCGGCGACGGCGGCAGTGCCAGCGCGGTCTACCTGACGTCGCGGGCCACCGGCGGAGCGATCCGCGTCAGCCCGCAGACCAGCGACACCGCCCCGTTCGTGGACGCGTCCGCACCCAGCATCGACCGCGCCGGGAGCAAGGTCCTGTACGTCTCGAACGCAAGGCTGGACCCCTCGGACAGCAACGGGATGGACGACCTCTACCTGTACGACGTGGCCGCGAGGACCACCACCCTGGTGACCGCCAACGCGGCGCGCACCGGCGCCGGGGACTCCGGCACCTCCGGGGGCGCGCTGTCCGCCGACGGCCGCTTCGCCGGTTTCGGTTCGAACGCGTCCGACCTGGTCCGGCGCGACACCAACGGCTTCGTCAGCGACGCCTTCCTCCGCAACCTGGGCGCCGGCAGCACCACGCTGGTGTCGACCGACGTGTCCGGCGCCGGCTCCAACGGTCCCAGCTACCGGGCCGTTCCGTCAGCCGACGCCAGCCGCGTCCTGTTCGCCTCGGAGGCAACCGACCTCGGCCCCGACCCGGGCGACAGCCGGCCACATTTGTATCTCCGCTCAACCCCGTTCCGCCCCTAGGCCGCGCGCTCACCGGCCAGAACTTCAAAAAGATTGGTGTCGTAGCTCGGTGGGGGGTGCGGACCGCAGCTCCCGCCGAGGCCGGCTCGCTGCGCTTCGCCTGCGGCGTCCGTGCCCACTCACCCTTCTTTTTCCCAAGCCGGCTCCCCACTTGCCGACGGTTCGCTGATGCGCTTCCGTCTCGCCACCCCCGGTGTCGTCGCGGGGCTCGCCGACGGGCCGCGTGGCGTCATGGCTTCGGGCGGTTTGCCCTCGATGGAGCCGCTCAGCGCGCGGTCCACGGCGAGCGGTTGGCACCGCCGGGAACGTCTCGGCGGCCGTGAACACCACGGTTACCTAGTTGACGCCGCCCATCAACCGTCGCAACGGTTTGGTCAGGGCGATCATGATCAGGCCGGCGACGATGGCGACCGCGCCGATGATGCCGAAGTAGGGGACCTCGTGGTCCTCGCTGTAGTAGTTGGCGAGCGTGCCCGACATCGCCGTGCCGAGCGCGACCGACAGGAAGAACAGGGCGACCATCTGGGTGCGGAAGGCCTCCGGCGCCAGCTTGGTGGCCAGCGACAGGCCGACCGGGGACAGCAGCAGTTCGGCCACCGTGAAGACGAACAGGATGCCGGCCAGGCCGAGCAGCGGCGCCGAGTTCGGACCGCCACCGGCCAGGGGCAGGAAGAGCAGGAACGCCACGCCCATGATGGTGGTGCCGAGACCGAATTTGATCGGCGTGGAGGGCTGGCGGCTCCCGAGCCTGGTCCAGAGCACGGTGAACACCCCGGACAGGATGATGATGAACACCGGGTTGATCGACTGCACCCAGCTCACCGGCATCTCCCAGCCGAACAGGTTGCGGTCCAGCCGCTGGTCCGAATAGACCGTGACGACCGTGAACTGCTGCTGGTAGAGGCTCCAGAAGACGGCGCTGACCAGGAACATCGGGATGAACGCGAGCACCCGGCGGCGCTCGGTGTCGTTGATGCGGTGGCTGCTCAGGATCACCGCGAAGTAGGCGATCGCGGCCAGGATGCTCAGCACCACGACGATCGTGGACAGCCTCGCGGCCGGGATCAGGCCGGCGAACGCCAGCACGGCCACCACGACGATCACCGCCACGGCGACCGCGATCACCATCGGGCGGCGCGCGGCGGGGAGCGGGTTGGCCACCTCGTTGGTCAGGCCTTTTCGCCCGTACGCGTACTGCGCGAGCCCGAGCGCCATGCCCACGGCGGCCAGCCCGAAGCCCCAGTGGAAGCCCGCCTCCTTCTGGAGCAGCCCGGTCAGCAGCGGGCCGACCAGCGCGCCCAGGTTGATCCCGAGGTAGAACAGCGAGAACCCGGCGTCGCGCCGGTCGTCGCCGGGGGCGTAGAGCGAGCCGACCAGCGCCGTGGCGGTCGCCTTGACGCCGCCGGAGCCGAGCGCGATGCCGATCAGGCCGGCCGCGACGCCGGCCAGGCCGGGGATCACGGCCAGGCAGATGTGTCCGATCATGACCAGGACGGCCGAGCCGAACAGCACCCGTTCCGGCCCGAACAGCCGGTCGGCGATCCACGCCCCGACCACGGTGGCCAGGTAGACGCTGCCGCCGTAGGCCCCGACGATGCTGGTCGCGGTGGCCTGGTCGATCCCGAGCCCGCCCTGCGCCGCCGTGTAGTACAGATAGATCAGCAGGATCCCCTGCATGCCGTAGAACGAGAACCGTTCCCACAGCTCGACCCCGAACAGATGAGCGAGCGCACGAGGCTGGCCGAAGAACGTCCGGTCCCGCGTATCAGCAATCGTCTCTGCCATACGGACGCCGTACCCCGATTCCTTGATCCACGCACCTAACCTGGACCGGTGAATTCCCTGGCGGATCCGCCGCTCTTCGCCGCTCTGTCCTCGTCGCGAAACGTTCTGCTGGCCGGCGCCGGTGGTGGGTTCGACGTGTACGCCGCCCTGCCGCTGGCCATCGCCCTGCACGACCGCGGTGTGGGCGTACACCTGGCGAACCTGTCCTTCACCCCGCTCGAACTGGTCGACCTGGACCACTGGCACGCCCCGGACATCGTCGCCGCCCGCACCGGCACGTCGGGGCCGGACGACTACTTCCCGGAGCGGACGCTGGCCCGCTGGCTGGCCGCCAACGACCTGCCGAGACCGGTGTACGCGTTCCCGCGCACCGGCGTGCAACCGTTGCGGGCGGCCTACCGCCACCTGGTGGACGAGCTGGACATCGACGCCATCGTTCTGGTCGACGGCGGCACCGACATCCTGATGCGCGGCGACGAGGACGGCCTGGGCACCCCGGTCGAGGACATGACCAGCCTGGCCGCGGTGGCCGGCGTGGACGTGCCGGTGCGGCTGGTCACCTGCCTCGGCTTCGGCATCGACGCCTTCCACGGCGTGGTGCACACCCAGGTCCTGGAGAACCTGGCCGCGCTCGACCGGGACGGCGCCTACCTGGGCGCGCTGTCGATCCCGGGCGCGAGCCGCGAGGCCGAGCTCTACCGGTCGGCGGTGGCGGACGCGCAGGCGGCGACCCCGATCCGCCCGAGCATCGTGCAGGGTCAGATCGAGGCGGCCACCCGGGGCGCCTTCGGGGACGTGCGGTTCACCAGGCGTACCCAGGGAAGCGTCTTGTTCGTGAATCCCCTGATGGCCATCTACTTCACCGTCGACCTGGCCGCCCTGGCCGCGCGCAACCTCTACCTGGACCGCATCGAGGAGACCGTCGGCATGAACCAGGTCGCCCTGCGCATCGAGAAGTTCCGCGAGGAGATCTCGCCGCGCGTCCCACGAGCATTTCCCCACTAGAGCTAGGGTTTCGGGCATGCGTCGGCGCCGGTGGATGTGGGTGGCCGCGGGGCCGGTCGTGCTGATCGTCGCCGCGGTCGCGGTGCTCGCCTTCGGGTATCCGTCGGTGGCCGCGACCGCCTGCCCGCGCTGCTTCTCGCTGGTCGAGGCGAGCGACGGGCTCTACGTCGAGGGCGGGCTCGACGAGACCCAGCACCAGATCATGATCCGGGTACGGTCGGACGCCGACCAGCGGGTCGCCGAGTTCTACGGCGGCCGGGAGAGCGACCCGATGCTGCTCGCCTGCTTCACCGACGACTGCTACCGCCGCATCGGCGGTGGCGGCGAACGTGGCGTCGCGGTGCTGAACCGGGCGGTGATGCTCTCCCCGCGCGGCCTCGACGTGGTGATCGCCTCGCACGAGATGGCCCACGTCGAGTTCGACCACCGCCTGGGCGACCGTGCCGACGGGGTTCCACAGTGGTTCGACGAGGGCCTGGCCGTCATCGTCTCCAAGGACGGGCGCAACATCCGCCCGCCCGGCGCCGGCGACCGTTGCAAGGTCGAGCCCACCGGCGCCCTGCCGGTCACTCTTCAGGACTGGCTGGCCGCCGCGACGGCCGACGACCAGATGTACGCGAAGGCCGCCTGCCAGACCTACCGCTGGCTCGACGCCCACGGCGGCAAGCAGGGCGTCCTCGACCTGGCCACCACCGGCTGGCGCGGCTGAGGCCTCTCAACCGGGCGGCCGGAGGCCTCTCTACGGAGGCCTCTCTACGGGGCCGCCGGAGGTCGAAGGACGGGTGTGGGAAGGCGCCAGCGCGCGCGGGCCACCGAGGCCAGGACGCCCAGGGGCAGGCAGGCGACGGCCAGCGCGGCGTAGACGATGTCGAAGCGGCCGGCGTCGGCCGGACCGGCGAGCAGCACCGCCGCGACCGAGCTGCCCGCGAACAGGCACCCGGCGAACAGTGACACCACGGTGGCCCGCGCCGAGGGCAGCACCTCGGTCGCCCAGGTCTGCAGCGACGAGTGCATCGACGCCCAGCCCATGCCGAGCAGCACGGCCGCGCCCGCGGCGGCCACCGGTGCCCGCGAGACGGCGGCAACCCCGCAGGCCAGCGCGCACGCGGCCGCGCCCCCGGCGATGAGCTGCCACACCGGCCGGGTGCGGGACAGCCGCCCGACCAGCCGGGCGAAGGCGAACACGGCCACCCCGTACACCGCGGTGACCAGCCCGGCCAGCGTCGGCCCGGCGCCGGCCTGCTCGGTGGCGGCGGGCAGCAGGGTGAGCGCGCCGAGCAGGATGCCGCCCTCGACCAGGGCGATGGCCAGCACCAGCAGCGTGAAGGGGGAGCGGGCGACCCGGCCGGCCGGTGCCAGCAGCGGCTCGGGATCGGGCGGGAGCGGAAGCGGCGGCAGCCGTCGCAGGAGCACGACCAGGACCAGGGCGCAGGCCGCGGACAGCGCGAACATCAGGCGCCAGCTCACCGCCGACGCCAGCGCCCCGGCGGTCGCCGAGGCCAGTGCGGTGCCCGCCGCCACGCCGGTCATCAGCGCGGCGATCGACGGCTGCCGGCGTTCGGCCGGGACGGTGTCGCCGACGTAGATCAGGCCGGCCGGGATGGCCGCCGCGAAGCAGGCCCCGGCGATCGCCCGGGCCACCCCGAGCTGGGCGGTGTTCGCGACGCAGGCGGAGGCGGCCGACGCGGTGGCGGCCAGGACGAGCGACAGCCGCAGCGTGCGGACCCGGCCCAGCCGGTCGGAGACGACACCCCAGACCGGCTGCATCACGCCGTACGCCAGGAAGTAGAACCCGGCCACGTGCACCATCGTCGACAGCGGCACGCCCAGCGCCCCGGACATCGCCACCAGCATCGGCGGCATCGCGAACCGGTCGAGCGTGCTGACGAACGTGGTCGTCTGGAGCAGTCGCAGCGCGCTCATCCCGGACCAGACCATCATGGGGACCAATCTGCCGCAACCGATCGCAACCGATCGCAACCAGGCAACTCATGCCCTCGTACCACCGCTGTCGCAGGTGTCATCACGGCACCCTCGGGGTAGGCAGCAGCAACGCGTCGCGTACCAGCTCGATCACGGCCTAGGGTTGGAACTGCAGGCCGGCGTGGTGGCCAACCCGTACTAGGGGGTATTGCTCGTGGAAACTGATCTTTTCATCGGCGGCAAGTGGGTGTCCTCGTCCGAGCGCTTCGACGTCCAGGACCCCGCCACCGGTGACGTCATCGCCTCCGTGGCCGACGGCACCGTCTCGGACGCCGCGGCCGCGGTCGACGCCGCCGCGGCCGCGCTGCCCGGCTGGTCGGCGACCGCGCCGCGGCAGCGTTCCGAGATCCTCCGGAGCGCGTTCGAGCTGATGACCTCGCGCGCCGACGAGCTGGCCAAGCTGGTCAGCCTGGAGAACGGCAAGGCGCTGGTCGACGCCAAGGGCGAGGTGACGTACGCGGCCGAGTTCTTCCGCTGGTACGCCGAGGAGGCCGTCCGGGCCGAGGGCCAGGTCGCCACCGCGCCGTCCGGCGCCAACCGCATCCTGGTCGTCCAGCAGCCGGTCGGCGTGTGCGTGCTCGTGACGCCGTGGAACTTCCCGGCCGCGATGGCCACCCGCAAGATCGGCCCGGCGCTGGCCGCCGGCTGCACGGTCATCCTCAAGCCGGCCAGCGACACCCCGCTGACCGCGCTGGCCATGGCCGCCATCCTGGCCGAGGCCGGGGTGCCCGAGGGCGTGGTCAACGTGCTGCCGTCGCGGAGCTCGGGCAAGGTGGTGTCGGCCATGCTCAAGGACCCTCGGGTACGCAAGGTGTCGTTCACCGGCAGCACCGAGGTCGGGCGCATCCTGCTCGCCCAGGCCGCCGAGAACGTGGTCAACACGTCGATGGAGCTCGGCGGCAACGCGCCGTTCGTGGTCTTCGCCGACGCCGACCTGTCGGCCGCCCTGGACGGCGCGATGATCGCCAAGATGCGCAACGGTGGTGAGGCGTGCACGGCGGCTAACCGCTTCTACGTCGAGGCGTCGATCGCCGATGACTTCGCTTCCGGCCTCGCGTCGCGCATGCGGGCGCTGCGCGTCGGGCCCGGGACCGATCCCGCCACGCAGGTGGGCCCGCTGGTCAACGAGGACACCGTCGACAAGGTCGACAAACTGGTCTCGTCGGCCCTGGAGGCGGGCGCCACCGCCGTCACCGGTGGGTCGCGGCCCGAGGGGCCCGGGTTCTACTACCCGCCGACCGTGCTGACCGGGGTGGCGCCGGATGCTCCGATCCTGCGCGAGGAGATCTTCGGCCCGGTCGCGCCGATCGTCACCTTCGAGACCGAGGAGGAGGCCGTCCGGCTGGCCAACGACACCGAGTTCGGCCTGGTGGCGTACGTCTACACCGGCGACCTGTCCCGCGGCCTGCGGGTCAGCGAGGCCATCGAGGCCGGCATGGTCGGCCTCAACCGTGGCCTGGTCAGCGACCCCGCGGCGCCGTTCGGCGGCGTGAAGCAGAGCGGCATCGGCCGCGAGGGCGGCCACGAGGGCATGCTCGACTACCTGGAGTCCAAGTACATCGCCGTCAGCTGGTGAGCCCGCCCGCTCTGCCAGACTGATCTCGTGAGCGCATATCTGGACGCCCCCACCCCCTTGGCGTTCGCCCACCGGGGTGGGGCGGCGGCCGGCGACGAGAACACGGCGGAGGCCTTCGCCCGCGCGGTCGGCCTGGGCTACCGCTTCGTGGAGACCGACGTCCACGCCACCGCCGATGGCGTTCCGGTGGTCTTCCACGACGCCACCCTCGCCCGGCTGACCGGTTCGCCCGGCGCGGTGTCGTCAATGACCTGGGCCGACCTGTCCCAGCTCCGGGTCGGCGGCGCCAGCGCCGTGCCCCGCCTCGACGACATCCTGGGCGCCTGGCCCGAGGTCCGCTTCAACGTCGACCTCAAGGCCGCCGACGTGGTGGCGCCGGCGGTCGAGGTGATCAAGAAGTGCAACGCCTCGGCCCGGGTCCTGCTGGCCTCGTTCAGCGACGCCCGCCTGGCCACGGCCCGAGCCCTGGCCGGCCCGTCGATCGCCACCTCGATGGGCCAGCGCGCGGTGACCCGCCTGCGCCTCGCGTCCCTGTCCCGCTTCCGCAAATCATCCCGCCCCCGAGGCTGGACCGACGCGGTCGTGGCCGCCCAGGTCCCGGTGCGTTCCGGCCCCGTCCGGGTCGTCGACACGGTCTTCCTTTCGTACGCTCACCAGCTGGGCCTCCAGGTCCACGTCTGGACCATCGACGACCCGGCCGAGATCGACCGCCTCCTCGACCTGGGCGTCGACGGCATCATGACCGACGACCTGACGGCATTGAAGACGGTCTACGAAAGCCGCAACCTCTGGCCCGCCTGAGCTCGACCGGCGCGTGGATGGTGGGGAACCGCCTGGTGAATGGCCGCCACGTTCGTCAATCCACGGTGTGATCGGCGTGGTCGCGGTCGGTGCTGGTGGTGACGCCTATGCTGACTCCTCGATGATGATCCGTCTCGCTGGGTCAGGGGCTGTGGGGGTAGGGATGAACGGACGGCGGGTGGTCGCCGGCCTGGCCGTGGCGGACTGGGGGCCGCCGTCGGGGTCGCCGATCGTGCTCGCGTTGCATGGGCTGACCAGCACGTCGGAGGTGTGGAGCGCGATGGCGGGGTCGCTTCCGCACATGCGGGTGGTCGCGCCCGATCTGCCGGGTCGCGGCGGGTCGACCGGGGTGCCGGAAGGGCCGGGGCTGGCCGCGCATGCTCAGGCGGTGCTGCGGATGGCCGACGCGCTGCAGCTCCATGATGTGATCGTGGTCGGACATTCGATGGGCGCGTTCCTGGCGCCGCTGGTGGCGGCCAAGCTCGGCAACCGGGCCCGGTGCGTGATCATGCTCGATGGCGGGGTGGCTCCGGAGCGTCGGTTCGCGCTGCGCCGGCCGATCGTCCGGCTGCTGTTCGGGTTCGTCGCCCGCCGGCTCGACCGCAACTGGCCCAGCGCCGAGAAGTACGCCGAGGTCGCCGAGGGCAAGGCCATCGCGAACCGGCCCGACCTGCGGCAGCCGATGCTGGAATGGGCCGAGTACATGCTGGCCGGGGGCCGGCGCCCGCGCCTCGAACGTGATCGCCTGATCGAGGACGCGGCCGACACGCTGTCGGGGCCGCCGACGCTGGGGGCGCTCTCCCGCACCGGTCAGCCCGCCCACCTCATCGCCGCCGCCCGGGGCGCCCACGACAACGCCGCCCCGTTCCTGACCGACGCCGCGCTGGAGGCCGGCCGCTCCCAGTTGCCGCGGCTGACCATCGAGCGGGCCGACGCCAACCATCTGACGCTGCTCTTCGACCCGAGCGTCCCCGCCGCGGTGGCCCGGGCCTCCTGAAACAGCCTGGGGCCGGAAAAGCCCGGGCCCGGCCTTCCTGAAACCGCCCGGGGCCGGAAAGCCCAGGCCGGGGCTTCCTGAAACAGGCCGAGCCCGGGCGACAGCCCGGGCTCGGCGAAAACGGCGGAATCAGGCGACGAAGCGCGCCCGGCGCCGGCGGGCGATCGTGAACGCGACCGCGCCCCCGATCAGCAGCACGGCCCCACCGACGGCCAGCAGCGCCGCGGGCGCACCGGTGATCGGCAGCGCGCCACCGCCGGCCCCGCCGGAGCCGCCGGCCGCGTCGGCCGGAACGCCACCGGGCGGGTTGATCAGCAGCTGAGCGGTGTTGTTGCCCTGGTTGGCGTCGGCCGTGACCGAGGTCGACGACACGGTCCCGGTCAGCGGCCCGCCCTGGTCGATCCGCAGCCCGAACGTCCACAGCACCGACGTGCCGGGGTCGATCGTCAGCACGTCGGTGGTGCAGACGTAGGTCGCGCCCTTGGCCGCGCAGCCGGCCGGCACGTCGACGACCGTGACACCCCGGGGCGGCTTCACCGTGGCCACCGCGGCGGCCTCGGGGAAGCCCTTGGCGAACGCCGGGCCGTTGTTCTTCACGCCGACCGCGGCCTTCACGGTCGCGCCCGTCGCCCCGCGCACGGAAGCGCCGGCCGCCGCAACGTCGGCGGTCTGGATGCCGGTGACCTCGGTGATCGAGTACTGCGTGTCGTACGGGCTGCTGTCGGTCTGCGGGTGGGCGGCCTTGCGGGCCGCGGCCTGCTTGGTGAGGCGCAGCGCGCCGGCCGTACCCTTCGTGGCCTTACGGGCCTTGACCAGCGCGACGTTCTTGCGGTTGTCGGCCACGGTGTGCCAGGTGTACGACGGCGAGACGATGCCGGGCGCCGGGTAGTCCGGCCGCACCCGCGCCGGGGCGGCCTCGCTGGCCGCGTAGGTCGCGCCCGCGTCCAGCACGGTGTCGAAGTGGCAGTAGCCGGCGCTGACCGCGTACCAGCAGTTGCTGAACTTCTTGGCCGGCGTGTACCACGGGTCGATGTAGAAGAAGAGCTCGACGCCGTTCACCGCCGTCTCGCTCGCGTTCTTGACGCTGAGCGGCGTCCGGATGATGTCGCCCGGCTTCGCCCGGCCCCCGGTCGACGGGCCGGCCTCGAGCGCCACCGCCTCGCCGATCTCGATCGCCGACGTGCGGCCGGCCGCGCCCTCGCGGCTGGTCAGCTTGATGGTGACCGAACCCGCGGCGCCGAGCTTCGCGCCCTCCACCGGCCGGATCCACAGGTCCTCGGCCAGCCAGCCGCTCCCCGCGCGCGCCAGCGACTCGTACGTGCAGGTCAGCAGCGTCTTGCTGGTGGCCTTGCAGGGCGTGTTCCAGTCGAAGAGCGGCCGGATCACGGCGACGCCGGCCGCCTCGGACGAGTCCACCGTGATGGTCACGTCGTGCAGGGCGCCCGGCTGGTCGCCGGACACCCCGATCCACCGTGTCTGGCTGGTCGGCGCGACCAGGATGAGGTCGTCGAAGTCGATCTGGAGCCCGGACGCGGCCGGCGCGGCGGCGGGTGCCAGCGCCGCGGCCAGGAGCGCGCCCACGACACCGGCGGCGAGCCGGCGCAGGCGGGTGAATGCCACTGTAGAAATTCCTCCCCGTTGATCTTTCGAGCGGGGAGGTTACTGATCGGGTTGTTCTCCGTCGACCCGGTTACCCGGATCCGGTCGCTACCTATACCGAATCGTCACCGCCGGTGAGCTGGCGGTGAGCTGCGTAACCATCTGTTCCGCCGAGGGTGATCGCGGCCGTAGCGTGGGGCCACGTGAGATCACGGTCGGTAGGCGTGGGTCTGGTTCTGGCCAGCGGCCTGTCGGTCCACTCCGGCGCCGCGGTGGCGGCGACCCTTTTCCCGTACGCCGGCATCTGGTCGGTCGTGGCGATCCGCCTGACCGTCGGCGCGCTCCTGCTGCTCGCGGTCTGCCGCCCGGCCCTGCGGGGTCGCAGCCGCGCGGACTGGGCGGTGATCGGCGCGTTCGGTCTGGCCCTGACCGCGATGAACACGGTGTTCTACGAGGCGATCGAACGGATCCCGCTCGGGCCGGCGGTGACGATCGAGGTGCTCGGGCCGCTGACGTTGTCGGTGATCGCCGCGCGGCGCCGGTCGGCGTGGCTGTGGGCGGGGCTGGCGGTGGCGGGCGTGCTGCTGCTGGGCCGCGGTGGCTTCGACCGGCTGAACTGGCTGGGTGTGGTGCTGGCGCTGGCGGCGGGGGTGTGCTGGGCGTCGTACATCGTGCTCTCCTCGCGCGCCGGGGCCAGCTTCCCGAAGGCCGACGGTCTCGCGCTGGCGATGGGCGTCGCGGCGGTGCTGTCGCTGCCGCTGGGGATCGCCGGGGCCGGTCCGGGTCTGCTGGAGCCGCGGGTGCTCGTGCTGGGCTGCGCGGTGGCGGTGCTGTCGTCGGTGCTGCCGTACTCGCTGGAACTGATCGCCCTGCGCCGGCTGCCGACGGCGACCTTCGCGGTGCTGATGAGCCTGGGCCCGGCGATCGCGGCCGGCGCCGGCTGGGCGATCCTGGACCAGGCGCTGAACGCGACCGAGCTGGCGGCGATCGTGCTGGTGGTGGCGGCCAGCATCGGCGCGGTCCAGACGGCCCCGGCCCCGAGGCCCGCGGCGAAGGAGCCCGTTCTAGTCGGCGAATAGGGCGACGGCCGCCGCGACCGCCACCGCCCAGGCCGCCACGAGCAGGAGCGGGCGGCGGGGGACCAGAGGTGGGGGAGGCGGCGGCCGGTCGTCGGTGGCGAAGGCCTGCCAGCGGGCGTCGCGCAGGGCGGCCACGAGCTGGTCGCGGGTGCGCTGCGATGAGGTACGCGGCCACGGCGGCGGCACCGGCACGGTGAGCACCGAGTCGCCGACCGCGAGCGTGACCGCCCCTTCGTCGTCGTGCACCGCGGCCGTGTCGACCGTCCACGGCTCGGAGACGGTGCCCCGGAAGCCGACCGCCGTGACGCCGCCGACGTTCCAGTAGAGCCGCTCCCGGATCTGCCACCGCCACCCGAACTCGACCGCCGCCAGCGAGGCGAGCGCGACCACCGCGACCGACGGCCAGTCACCGCCGTACCCGGCGACGTGCATGCCTTCGGCCGCCGCGCACGCCGTGCCCAGCCCGATCGCGGCGACCGTGCACCAGGCGCGGGCCGGCGAGACGCGGTGCTCGCGGATCACCCCGGGCGGCAGCAGGTGGTCGTCGGCGCGGAGCGCGTCCGGGTCGACGAGCTGCTCCTCGTCGTCGGAGATCTCGCGCGGCAGGCCGTGGTCGGCGTCGTACGGGACGACCGTCACCGCCCCGACCGGCTCCACCGGCACGTGCAGCCGCCCGTCGACCACCACCGCGCACCATTCGCCCGGCGCCGGGTCACCGTAGAGCAGCGCCGGCCGGGTCTGCGGGTCGCCCGCCTCGTCGTCGGTGGACCAGTCGTCGGCGGTGTCGATCCCGAACTCCACCGCAGTACGCCCGTCCGCGGCCGGCACCAGCACGTGCACGTAGCCGAGCTGGTCGACGACGCGGGCGCGGCGGACCGGCTGCACCGTGCCGAACAACCGCCGCACCGCCCGGCGGCGTTCCCGGGCCCGGGCCACCAGCGCCGCGCCGACGCCGGCCGCGAGCAGCCACGCCCCGCTACCGACTGGTTGGTCGGAAACCTGCCACCAGGCGAACAGGCCGCCCGCGACCGCCAGCGCCACGCCACCCGAGACCCCGGCCACCCGCGCCACGACCGGCCAGTCCCGGGGCCAGGGCGGCTGCTCGAAGTGCCCCGCCGGCGGCCGGTGCCCCGCCGACTCCTCGACCTCCACCGGTTCCGGAACCGGCTCGTCAACCAGATGCGGGGCGGCGAACGTCGTTCCCGGCAGGTGCACGTCGACCAGCACCTCGTGCGGCGCGTCGGCGAACAGCCGTTCCTCCTCGTGGACGGGCACCATCAGCGGCGGCAGCGCCACCGGCACCACGACGGCCGCGGCGCGCCGCGCGACAATGATCGTGACCAGGGCGTACGCGAAGGGCAGGAAGTCCCGCCAGCCGTATCCCGGCCCGAACAGCGCCCACCCGAACGCGCATACCACGGAGGCCAGGGCGGCCGCCGGCCGATGGATGTAGATCATCACCGCGGGCGCGGCCAGCAACGCGAGGGCGGCCCAGCGGGCGCCGGTCCCCGCCCCCGGCGAGCCGGGTCCGGTCACCACCACGAGCACGACGGCCACGGCGCACGCGGGCACCAGGTGTTCGAGCCGGAGGGGCGGGAGGAACCGGGTCATACCGCCGATTGTCCCGGCCGGGCCGCCCGCCCACGGCGTTTTCGAGGGTTAGGGCAGGCCGGTCAGAGGGCGGCGGCGCGAAGCCAGGTCGCGATCGCGTGGTTGACCTCGTCCGGCTTCTCCAGCATCACCATGTGGCCGGCGTTGATCGTGTCCTCGGTCAGCGACGTACAGGCCGCGCGCATCGGATCGGCCAGCGCCGAATGCACGGTGTCGCAGACCGCGTCGTAGGTGGCGTGGATGAACAGCACCGGCATCGCCAGGTGGCCGCCGCGCGGCGCGGACGACGCGTACGCCATGTTGGCCTCGTCGTTGACGTACCACGCGCAGGGTCCGCGGAAGCCGGTGCGGGTAAGCCCGGCGACCGTCGCCGTGAACTCCTCCGGCGACAGCAGCAGCTGGTCGTCGCCCAGGTCGGGGGCCTGCCGCGCCGGGCCGAACCAGCCGTCGTTCGGCACCACGTCGGCCGATCGGGACGGCCGGCCGACCGTGCCGGGGTGGCCGGGCCGGAACATCAGCTTCACCAGGTTCGGCACCGACGCCTCGAAGTCGGACACGGCCCGGTCGAAGTCGGCCGTGTACCACCGGTAGTAGCCCCACTGCCCGTCCGGGAAGCGGGCCTCGGGGTACAGGTCGCGGTCGACCAGCGGCACCAGGTTGGCCAGGGCGAAACCTTGGGGAAGGTACGGCACACAGAGGCTCACCACCGCCCGGCACCGCGCGGCGTGGTGGGCGGCCAGCGAGAACACCACCGGGCTGCCCCAGTCGTGACCGACCCAGACGGCGGGCGGCCCGCCCAGCGCGTCGTGCAGCGCGACCATGTCGGCGACGATCTCCCGCTGCGCGTACGCGGAGGTGTCGGCCGGAACCACCGACGAGCCGTAACCGCGCATGTCCGGCGCGACGCACCGCCAGCCCCGCGCGGCGAAGTGGCTGAGCTGGGCCCGCCACATGAAGCCGCGCTCGGGCCAGCCGTGCAGGAAGATCATCAATGGCCCGTCGGCCGGGCCGTCCTCGATCCAGGAGGTGTCCACCACACGGAGGCTACCGCTGCGAATCGCCGGTCAATCGCCGGTCGGTCGCCTGTTGCCGGTGTCCCGGATGCACCAGAGTGGACACCACGCCGGGATGGAACCGCAAGCGACGCTCACGGGGGAGTCGCTCGGGGGTACGGGGAGTATCCGGGCGCGAGTGCGGCGGCCCTGCCCTCCAGGGCCGCCGCTCAGGTTCTCGCCGGCGGTGGACGGGCGGCCGGGTGGTGGGCTCCTTGGGCCCGCTCCGGCTCCACCGCCGGCGATATACAGCTCGGGTCAGGACCGTGCGACCGGCTTGTCGACGCCGGCCAGGATCGAATCCGACCGCTGCCAGGCGTTCTGCGCGGCCACCGGGTCGCCGGCCGCCTCATGCGCCTCGGCCAGGTGCCGGGACGCCTCGGCCTCGGAATACCGGTCGCCGAGCTCATGGAAAACCTGCCGGGCCTGCTGGTGGTGGGTGACCGCGCGCCGAGGGTCGCCCAGTCCGGCGTACGCGCGACCGAGCGTGTCGAGCGCGACCGCCTGCCCGTGCCGGTTGCGGACCGTGATGAACAGCTCGACCGCCTTCTGCGCGTTGTCCCGGGCCTCGGCCGATTGCCCGAGCAGCGTGTGACACCAGGCGATGCTGGTCATCGCGTCCGCGACGCCCTCGACGTTCTGGGCGCCCTCGAACAGCCGCCGCGCCTCGGACAGGTGCTCGAACGCCTCGTCCTGCCGGCCCTGCTGCTGGGCGGTGTACCCGAGGCCGTGCCGGGCCCGGGCCATCCCGAGCACGTCGTCGAGGCTGGTGGCCTGGGCCAGCGCGAGATCGAGGTGGACGCGCGCCTCGTCGAAGCGCTCCAGCCGGAACAGCGCCCGGGCCAGCCCGCGGTGGGCGTGGATCTCGCCCCGGATGTCGCCGGCCCGGCGCGCGGCCTCCAGGGCGATCTGGTGCGCGCGGATCAGGTCGTACCAGTGGCCGCGGCGCTGCATGAAGGTGGTCAGCGCCCAGGCCAGCCGCCAGGTCCGGCCGGGGAAACCCTGATCGGCCGCCATGGTGACGAGCGCGAGCAGGTTGGCGCGCTCGGCGGCCAGCCACGTCATCGCGGTGTCGTCGTCGGCGAACAGGTCGGGCGCCCGTTCGTCGACCGGCTCCCGGAACGGCTCCAGGGTCTGCGCGGCCGCCGACGACCAGAGCAGGTGGGCGTCGAGCAGCCGGGCCCGGCCGGCGCGGATCTCCGCCGGGTCGTCGGTGCGCAGGCATTGTTCGCTCGCGTACGACCGCAGCAGGTCGTGCATCGTGTACCGCCCCGGCGCCCGCTCGGTGAGCAGCTGGGTCCGGATCAGCTCGGCCACCAGTTCGGTCGCGGGCCCGCCGGCCAGCGCCTCGGCCGCCATCTCGGACACGTCCGGACCGGGGTTGAGACTGAGCAGCCGGAACAGCCGCGCCGCCCAGGGCGAGAGGATCCGGTACGACCAGGAGAACACGCTGCGCAGGTCGGTGTGCTCGTCGTCGCTGGCGAACGCCGGCATCCCGGCGGCCAGATCGCCGGCCACCCGGGTCGCGGTCAGCATCGGCTCGGAGACCAGGCGCCCGGCCACCACGGCGAGCGCGAGCGGCAGCCGCTGGCAGCGGTCGATGATGGCCCGGACCGCGTCGGTGTCGCCGTCCAGCCGGGCCGCACCGACCCGCCGGGTGAGCAGGCCGGCCGCGTCGGCCGTGCTGAGCATCTCGAGCCGGATCGGCCGGGCGCCGGCGGTGGCGACCAGCCCGTGCAGCGGGTTGCGGCTGGTCACCACGACCACGCAGCCGGCCGTGCCGGGCAGCAGCGGCCGCACCTGGGCGGCGTCGCGGGCGTTGTCCAGCACGATCAGGATGTGCTTGCCGGCCAGCACGCTGCGGAAGAGGCTGAGCTGCGCGGCCGGGTCGTCGGGCACGGCGTGCGGCGGCACGCCGAGCGCGTCCAGGAAGCCGCGGACCGCCTCGGTCGGCGGCACCTGCTCGCCCGGCCCGTACCCGCGCAGGTTGACGTAGAGCTGACCGTCCGGGAACCGGTCGACCGCGCTGTGCGCCCAGTGCACCGCGAAGCAGGTCTTGCCGACTCCGGCCGGGCCGGTGACGGTCCACACCACCGGCAGCTTTCCGGCGTCGTCGGAGATGTCCAGCTCGGTCAGCTCGGCCGTGCGCCCGACGAAGACGGCCGTGTCGGCGGGCATCTGGGCCGGCCGGGGCCGGTGCCGGCTGGGCGCGACGGCCGGCGGTTCGGCCGGGGACGCGGCCGCGGTCAGGAAGGACGTCCGGTCGTCGTTGCTCAGGCCGAGCGCCTCGGCGAGCCGCCGGACGGTGGCGGGGCGCGGCCGTGCGATGCGTCCGGTCTCCAGGTCGCGAATGTTGCGCACGCTGACGCCGCTGTCCGCGGCGAGCTCTTCCTGGGTCAGTCCGCACCTGCGGCGGGCGGTCCGCAGTGCCTGGCCGAACAAGCCGCCTCCTTCCCCGAGCATCGACGACCGTCCCATCGTGCCGGTTCGGCGGTCCGGGAAGAAGGCCGGGGCCGGAAAACCCGGGAAACCATGTCGAGTACGCCGTTCCGGCTCCGACCCACGGGCACAGGCCACACCAACGTCAGGGAGCCGAGATGCCGAAGTACCTGTTGATCCAGAACTACGAGGGCGGCCGGGGTTGCGACACGCCGATGGGCGAGTGGGACCCGGCCGACATCCGTGCCCACATCGACTTCCAGGTCGCGCTGGACGCCGAGCTGAACGCCTCGGGCGAGCTGATCGACTCGCAGGGCGTGGGCCAGGCGGTGACCGTGGTGGTCTCCGACGGCGCCGCGACCGAGGCGAGCCAGGCCCCGGTCGAGGGCCGGCTGGCCGGGTTCCGGCTGGTCGACGTGGCGACGCCGGACCGCGCGGTGGAGATCGCGGCCCGGTGCAGCGCCGCTCCGGCCCAGGGCGGCAAGCCGATCCAGCAGCCGGTCGAGGTGCGCGAGGTGATGACCGCTCCATAGGCAGCCCTTGATATTTGGGTCGGGGGTCGAACAATGTCTTCATCGCGTGGGAGACGCTCACCCACGCCAACAACCCGGCGTAACCGGGTCGATACACTTTGACCCCGTTCTGTACCCTCTGCGAGCCGAAGGTGAAGGAGGCTCGAATTGGGTACAGGACGGGCGGCTCGGGTGGCGATCGCCCTCACGGCTGTCGTGGGTCTCGCCGCGTGCACGGGGTCGGCCGAAGGCGTCGAGACGCCCGCGCTGGACGCCCCGGGCACGGTGCTCACCACGGTCAAGCCGGTGCGCCAGGACGTGGTCAACAAGATCAGCCTGACCGGCAAGGTCGCCATCGACCCGGTCTTCGGCATCGTCGCGCCGACCGCGGGCGAGGTGCGCTACCTCGACAAGGAGCCGACCCGGACGCCGGTCCGGAACGACACCTGGGTGGCGTCGGTCTGGTGGGACGGCGAGAAGACCGAGGTCGAGATCCCCAAGGGCTCGACCCTGGCCGGGCGCCTGATGCCGGACCGCTCCCAGGTCAGCGAGGGCATGCCGATCATCTCGGCCAAGCACGCCGGGTACGGCGTCGTGGCCGAGATCGACAGCGCCCAGGCCTACCGGCTCAACGGCTCGGCCCAGTCCGTGACCGGTCAGATCAAGAACGGACCCGGTCCCTTCGCCTGCAAGCCGCTCGGCACCGTGGCCGCCCTCCCCGAGGGCACCATCCCCGAGCCCGAGCCGACCACCCCGCCGACGCCCGGTCCCGGCGCCACCCAGCCCGCCCCGGATCCGAAGAACCCCGAGGAGCAGACACCGGCGGGCGGTTCCGAGTCGACCGGGCTGCGCCTGGTCTGCACCGCGCCGAAGAGCGTCAAGCTGATCAACGGGGCCGAGGTGACCCTCGAGGTGATCACCGGCAAGGCGGCCAAGGCGCTCGTGCTGCCGATCGAGGCCGTCGCGGGCAGCCAGGGCAAGGGCAAGGTCGACGTGGTCGCCGACGGCCGTACCCGGAAGACCGTCAACGTCACGCTGGGGCTGACCGACGGCCGGTTCATCGAGATCAAAACCGGTCTGAAGGGCGGAGAGACCATCGCCGTGCCCGGACCGGACCTGCCGGACGCGCCGCCGGCCGCCGGCGACCCGAACGCCAACCCCTCCGGGCCGAACGGATGACCGCGCTGATCGAGCTCGGCGGGATCCGCAAGACGCTCAAGGGCCAGAAGCAGCCCCGGGTCATCCTGGACGGCGTCGACCTGCGGGTGGACCCGGGCGAGAGCGTCGCGATCGTCGGCCGGTCCGGGTCCGGCAAGAGCACCCTGCTCAGCGTGCTGGGCCTGTTCGACCGGCCGGACGAGGGCAGCTACCTGCTGCACGGGCAGGAGATCAGCCGGTTGCCCGAGCGCAAGGCGGCCCGGCTCCGCAGCGCCGAGTTCGGCTTCGTGTTCCAGCGGTTCTTCCTGCTCAAGCACCTGACCGCGGCCCAGAACGTGGCCATGGCGCTGGTCAACGGCCAGGGCTGGCTGCCCCGGCGGGAGCGCAGGCGACGGGTACTGGCCGCGCTCGAACAGGTCGGCATCGTGCACCTGGCCAAGAACAAGCCGGCCAAGCTCTCCGGTGGCGAGCAGCAGCGGGTGGCGATCGCCCGGGCCCTGGTCCGTGACCCCAGGGTGCTGCTGGCCGACGAGCCGACCGGCGCCCTCGACCTGGAGACCGGCACGCTGGTGATCGACGCGCTGCACGCCGCCACCGAGCGTGGCTGTGGCCTGATCCTGGTCACCCACGACCGGGATCACGCGGCGCGGATGGGCCGTACCCTCGACCTCCAAAACGGGGTCCTGAACGAGCGGGTGCTCGCGTGAGGCGGCTCTCCGGCCGCGGCCGCTCCGCGCTCGTCATCGGGATCCAGGGCATCCGCGCCCGCAAGCTGCGCACGCTGCTCTCCATGGTCAGCCTGTTCCTCGGCGTGCTCGCGGTGGTCGTCGTGCAGGCCGGCGCCAGCATCGCCGAGAAGGCCATGTTCGCCGACATCGAGCTCCAGCAGGGCGTCGAGGGCAGCAAGACGATGTACCTGGGCGCCGAGCCGAAGACCACCAAGATCGTGCTGGACGTCACCAAGGGCCGGCACGACGTGATCGCCATGGTCGGCATGCAAGCGATCATCGGCGAGCCCGGGGTGCGGCCGGTCAACGAGGGTGGCTCGCCGATCGGCGAGAACTGGGGCGGCGGTCCCGGGCCGGAAGCGGGCGGTGCCCCCGCCGGCCAGGCGGTCGAGGTCCGGCTCAGCGCGCTGACCGGAGACGTACGCGTGTTCCGCCCGTACCGCCAGCGCGACGGCCAGTGGCTCGACTTCGCCACGGTGCCGTCGGTGGCGCCCCGGCTGGTCCTCAACGAGGCCGCGGCCAAGGCGTTCCAGCAATATCACGTGCCCGCCCAGATGCGGATGAACGGCCAGCAGCAGACGGTCACGCCCCGGTTCGTCGGCGTGGTCGACGACGCCAACCCCAGCCCGACCGCCTACGCGCGGCTGGACGAGGTGAACCGCTGGAACGCGGGGGAGCAGGCCGCGGCGCCGAACGGTGGCCCCTCCGGCGATCTCCAGGTGCTGCTGACCGCCTCGACCCCGGTCACCCAGGTCCTCCAGACCCGGCTCAAGGCGGTGGGCGCCGACGCGTACGTGGACACCGTCCAGTCCCGCGAGGAGATGGCCAAGGAACTCCGGCTGATCCGGCTGATCTTCCTGGCGATGGCCGGCCTGGTCCTGCTCATCGGCGTGGCCGGCATCCTCAACGTCGGCCTGGCCAGCGTCGGCGAGCGGGTCGAGGAGTTCGCGCTGCGCCGGGCGGTCGGCACGCCCCGGCTGCTGCTGGCCGGCATCGTGCTGACCGAGACGCTGCTGACCGGCATGTTCACCGCGGCTGCGGCGATCGGGGCCGGCGCCGGCGCCCTGCGCCTGGTCAGCATGTTCTTGGGCGACCGCGAGCCGTTCCTGGCCGACGTGGTCTTCCCGTGGGACGCGGGCGTGGCCGGCATCATCGCCGGCCTGATCGCGGGCATTCTCGGTGGCGCCGTCCCGGCGCTGCGGGCGGCGGGCATCCCGATCGCCACCGTGATGCGCGCCTAGGTCCGGGCCCGGATCAGGAGGGCAGCGCCCACTTCTGCGCGGCGCTGCCGGAGCAGCGGGTCATCGCGACCGACTCGCGGCCGGCCGCCGGGCGGGTCAGGCAGCGGCCGGACGACGCGCTGGTCAGCGTGCCGTTGCCGCCGACCCGCCAGTGGGTGACGTCGCGGTCGCCGCAGCCGGTGATCCGGACCATGGCCCAGCGGCTGACGTCGGCGCACATGTCGCGGACCCGCAGCGTGCCGTCGGTGGCCAGGGTGAAGGTCTGTGCGCTGGTCCCGTTGCAGGTGAAGAGCTGGATGCGGTTGCCGTCGGCCGGGTTGTTGGCGAAGAGGTCGAGGCAGCGGCCGTCGTCGGCGGTGATCCGGCCGGTCCGCGCGGCGGGCGCGAGCAGCAGCGGGTTCTTCGCGCCCTCGGTCGCGGGGGTGGTGGTGGCCGGCGTGCTGGGCGTGCGCGCGGGTTGCTCGGCCGGCTTCTCCCGCACGGTCTCGCCCTGAGGCGTTGCGGCGCGGGTCTGCTCCGGGGTGCCCTCGGTGTCCGAGCCGCCGCCGTTCTCGGTGTCCGAGCCGCCGCCGTTCTCGGTGTCCGAGCGGCCGCCGTTCTCGGTGGCCGGGTCGGCGGTGGGCGTCCCGTCCTCGAACGGCTTCTCCGGCGCGGCCACCGCGCCCTCGGACGGGGACGGCCGGGCCGGTGGCCGGGCGCCGGCGATCAGCGGCGCACGGCCGGTCGAGTCGTCGGGGGCGAACAGCGCGTAACCCGCGGTGGCAAGCCCGGCCGCGGCGACCGCACCGGCCGCGGCCAGCATCACCGCGCGCCGGCGTCGGGGCGGGGCGAGCGGCGTGCCGTAGAGGACCGGCTCGGCGGCCGGCAGGACGGCCGGAAGCTCCTCGGGCGACACCACCGTCGGGTGGTCGGTGCCCACGGGCCAGCGCACGTCGGTCTGCGTCGCGGCGCCGCCGCGCACAGGGGAATGCAGGTATCGGCGCACCAGCAGCGGTTCGCCGAGGTCGCCCTGCCCATGGTCACTCATCGCGGTCTTTCATAGCCGCCGCCCAACCTACCCATCGGGGCCCACTGGTGATCAACCGTCCGTTCGGTCGAGATCACCACCCGGAATGGGCGGCCGGAGGGATGCGGCCGGAACCGCATCCCTCCGTTCCGGTGCTACCGGTAGCCCGGAGGCGTGAAACCGAGCCAGCGGTCGACCTGATCAGCAACGGTCACCGTGGAGTCGAAGACGGCACCGTCGTGGTTCCGGCCGGTCAGGGTGATCAGCTGGACCGGCTGCGTTCCCCAGGACTGGAGCTGAGGCACGAGGGCATCGCGGGTGATCTCGTAGGGCACGGCCTCGTCCAGGGTGCCGTGGACGATCAGGATCGGCGCCGTCGGCGCCCGCTGCGCGGGATTGCCGTACTGGCCGAGCTTGTCGACGATGCTCTGCGGCACGACGCCGCCGGGCACGAGTTCGTCCGCCTCCAGGTCGTCGAACGCCTCCAGGATCTGGTAGAGGCAGTCCTGGTCGCCCAGCGAGGCGGCCGCCGTCTTGGCCGGCTGCGCGAAGACCTGGGCGGGCTTGACGCTCGAGTCGACGGCGGCCAGCCCGGCCACGGCCATCACCAGGTAGCCCTGGCCCTCGGTGCCCGGGATGGCCGGCGCGATCAGGTCCAGATTCGACGCCGGCGCGATGGCGGCGACACCCTTGAGCACCAGGTTGCCGTCGTAGCCGGGCGCGATCTCACCGGCGAAGAGGCCGCCCTGGCCGCCCTGGGAGTGGCCGTCGATCACGTAGTTGGTGGACAGCCCGGGATAGAGGATGCGGGCCGACTTGACGATGTCGATGATCGACCGCGCCTCGCTGTCGCCGACCAGGTACGGGTGCTGCTGCGGGGTGCCGAGCCCCGGGTAGTCCGGCGCGACCACGGTGTAACCCCGGCGCAGCAGTTCGAGGACGGCCTTGCGTGCTTCCGGCCAGAAGACCTGGAAGTTGGTCGACGGGGTGCAGTGGTCGGCCAGCCCGGTGGTGCCGTGGGCCCAGACGACGACCCGGTTCCTCTTCAGGGTGGTCCTGGGGGTCAGGATCAGGCCGGTGGCGGTGATGGAGGCGCCGCGGATGTCGGTGGTCCGGTACTCGACGCGGACCGCGGTCCCCTTGGCCGCGAGGTCGGCCGGCAGGGTCACGACCGTCGTGCTGACGATGGTGCCGGGGACCGGCGCCGCCGCGACAGCAGGGGTTCCCCCTGCGATCAGACCCGCGGCGATGAGGACGGTGATGAGGAATTTGCGCACACTTGCTCCCTTGAAAGTGAGCCCCCGGCATGATCTTGGACAAACAGCCTGTGTGAGGCATGTTCCAGACATCACGCGACGGACCGTCCGATCAAGGGCCGCGGGGACGTGTTCCCGCGCCATTCGGATGATCCTTTAGTGGCGAACCGGCTACGCATTGACGATGCTGAAGGGGTAGGCCGCGTTCCAAAAACCGACCACGCCTCGCACTTGGCCGGATTTTGAAACGCGACCTAGGCACCACGACAACGCCGTCTGGGTCCGGGAGGAATCATGCGCATCTCCGACGTTCTGCGTATCAAAGGTGATCGGGTCATCACGGTCACGCCGGACACCAACGTGGCCGGGCTGTTGAGGGTGCTGGCCGAGCACGGGATCGGCGCCGTGGTGGTCTCGCCGGACGGCGTGGCCATCGCCGGGATCGTCAGTGAGCGCGACGTGGTGCGGGCCATCGCCGAGCGGGGCGCCGGCGTGCTGACCGAGCCGGTCACCCGGATCGCCACCTCGAGCGTGCGTACCGTGACGCCCGAGGTCTCTCTCGAGGACGTCGAACGGCTGATGACCGACGGCCGCTTCCGGCACGTGCCGGTGCTGGTCGACGGCCGGCTGGGCGGCGTGGTGAGCATCGGCGACGTGGTGAAGAACCGGATGGACGAGCTGGAGAGCGAACGCAGCGAGCTCGCCGGCTACATCACCGGCGAGCGTCCCTGAGCTGCGGTTCCTGGTTACGAGAGCGGGCAGGTGCTCCGGTAGTCGGAGATCGCCGTCCCGCTCGGGCCCGGGCAGATGAACTGGTCGTACCGGGTGTCGTCGTCGACGAACCGCTTGAGCCAGGCCACCGCGTGCTTGGCCGTCGGCGTGTTCACCGACTGCGGGAAGAAGTGGCTGGCGTTGTTCAGCTCCACGTACGACTTCTCGGCCGACGCCGGGATGGAGTTGTAGAACGGGATCGCGTGGCTGGCCACCGGGGCCACCGTGTCCGACTCGCCGCCGATGATCGCCGTCGGCACCCGCAGCGTGCTCCACGACTTGGTGCCGTTCCACGGCGCGAGCGGCACCGCGGCCTGCAGCGACGGCCGGCTTCGGGCCGCCTCGAGGCTTCCGCCGCCACCCATCGAGTGCCCGGCGACGGCCAGCCGCGACGTGTCGATGCGGGCACGCACGGAGCTACGCGTGGTCAGGTAGTCCAGCGCGGCGAGCAGCTGCCGCCCGCGGGACGCTTCCAGGATCGAGTTGGTCGGGTCGGGCCCGCGTTCGTACGGGCTGTCGGCCTGGGCGGGGGACGCGGCGACCGCCGAGCCGGCCATCAGGGCCAGGGTGGTCGCCGCGGTCGCCAGCCAGCGGCGGAGATTCGTGGAGGACTGCACGCCGTCTTCTCCTTCTGGGTGAACGGATCGACGGCTGTCAGTCTTGGCCGGGTGCCGGTGTCGGGACATCGGTGAAATCACCGGTCCTCAGGGTGCCGGGGCAGTGCCGATGACGGCCGATCCCGCTCCCGGCGGCTGGACCTCTTCCGGCGGCGCCGCCACCCGTCAGTACGCCAGGTTGACGTGAGCCCGGTGCTGGTCCCCCTTCTCGATCAGGTCCACGAGCCCGAGCGCGTAGTCCGCGCCGGAGATCGTTCCGCCGTCCTCCGGCGCGACGGCGACCTCGCCGCCGGCCCGGTATCGGCCCAGCCGCTCGCCCGGCGCGAACGAGCCGAACGTGCCGGCCGGGCTCACGTACACCCAGTCGAGCGTCTCCGGGGTGGCGGGCAGGTCCTCGATGACGACCGCCGCTCCTGCGCGGATGTCCTCGTGGAACTCGGCGCTTCGCGCGGCACGCTCGGCGGGTGCGTGGCTGAGGCCCTCCACGAAGCGCGGTGCCCCGGCCGCCGGGCGAAGCGACGAGAACCCGCCGACGACGTACAGCCGCGCGCCCCCGGCGTCGGCGAGCCGGGCGACCGTACGGTAGACGTCGCGGAACGAACCGGGCGGGGAGAGCGCGGCCACCACGACGTCAGTACCGGTGACCACCGATGACAGCGCCGCCTCGTCCGTGGCGTCGCCCCGCACGTAGTGCACGCCCGGGACCGGCGCGGCCGGAGCCGAGCGGCTGAACGCGGTGACCTCGTGACCGCGCGCGGCCGCCTCCGCGACGACGGCCGATCCGGCGTAGCCGGTGCCGCCGATCACAACGATGCGGGACATGGGGTGCCTTTCTCTCGAGGGGCTCTGCGGTTACCGTGCGGGACCAGGTCTCCCACGGGAAAAGGCACTTGGGCCGGACATGGTGAGCAGGTCGCCTACGCTGTGATTGCAACGATAGCAACTAAGGGATATCGTTGGAACGTGAAGGCAGTCACCCCGCAGCCGACCCGCGACGTTGTACGCGCCCGGCTGATCGAAGTCGCCGCACGCCTGCTCGCCGCTGAGGGGCCTGACGCGGTGACCACGCGCTCGGTCGCGCTCGCCGCCGGTGTTCAGGCGCCTTCGATCTACCGCCTGTTCGGGGACAAGGACGGGTTGCTCGATGCCGTGGCGGAACACGGCTTCGCGAGCTACGTGGCGCAGAAGCCCCCCGTCGACACCGACGACGATCCGGTCGAAGGTCTGCGCGCCGGATGGAACCTGCACGTCGGCTTCGGCCTCGCGAACGCCGCCCTGTTCCGGCTCATGCACGCGGCGAAGCGAACCCCTGACGGGCAGGCCATCGTCGAGTCCGGCACGGAGATACTGCGACAGCGAGTGCGGCGGGTCGCCCGGGCGGGACGCCTGCGCCTGCCCGAAGATCGCGCCGTGGCGCTCATCCACGCGGCGGGCACGGGCGTCGTGTTCACCCTCATCGACCAACCCGACGACGAACGGGACGAAACCCTCGCCGATCTGGCGTGGGAAGCCGTGCGCACCACCATCCTGATCGACCCGCCCGAGGCCGAGCCTTTCGCCCCGGCCGTTGCGGCCGTCACCCTCCGTGCGGCCCTGCCCGGCCTCACCGCGCTCACGGCCCACGAGGCTGCACTGTTCGGCGACTGGTTGGACCGCGTCGCGGATTCCGACCCACAGGTGCCGCGTCCCGATGCACTGTGACGATCGGTATTCAGGGCGCCGTGCAGGATCTCAACGTTTACGACGGACGATGACGTCGCCGTACGAGGTGTGTGCGCGCACCTCGGCGTGCCGCTGGCCGCCGCCCGGCGCGTCGGACGCGGTCAGCCGGTTGTGCACGGTCCCGAAGGAGGTGTGCAGGTCGAGGTAGGCCGGCAGACCCTCCGGCACGCCGACCTCGAGCTCGCCCAGCGCGGTCTTCAGCGACACCGTCCCACCGGCGATCTCGTCGATCCGGATGCTGCCGTTGGCGGTGGCCGCGTCGACGTTGCCGCCGGCCCGGCCGACCATGACGCTGCCGTTCGACGACCGGGCCCGCAGGTCGCCGCCGACACTCTCCAGCCGGGTCTCGCCGTTGCCGGTCTTGAGCTGAGCGTTCTTGCCGACCTCGCCGACACGCACCTCGCCGGAGCCGCTGACCGCGGTGGCGTCGCCGTCCACGGTCAGCACGGTCAGCGCGCCGGCCCCGGTCCGGGCGTCGACCGAGGCGACCCGCTCCAGCCGGACGTCGCCGACGCCGGCCTTGACCCGGCAGTCACCGAGGGCGCCGCGGCCGGTCAGGTTGAGGATCCCGCCGTCGGCGTCGATGCCGGACCCGGTGGCCAGGGTGATCTCCACGTCGACGACGCCGGCCTTGCCGCCGAAGATGCCGAAGTTCTTCTGCTTGGGTCCCTTCACCAGCAGGCGGCCGTTGGCGTACTCGACGACGGTCTGCTCGGCGAAGGTCTGGTCGCGGTCGCTGCCGGGGTTGGCCGGACGGACCTCGACGGTGGTGCCCGGGGTGTCGCCGGCGGTGACGCGGACGTTGCCGGCGACCACGTTGATGGTGGCCTCGATGGGACCGGTGGTGTCGAAATCGGGCATGGCTGCGCGAGCCCCCTTCAGGAGGGATGGGTGGTGGTCGGAAGGTCGGGAAGGCCTCAGCGCGCCCAGCCGGTGAACCGGTCGGAGCCGGTCATCGTGCGGCGGACCGGCGGAGGGGTGGCGCCGCCCGGGCGCTGGACGGCGGCCGAGGCGGCGCGGACCAGCCAGGCGTTGACCGAGAGGCCCTCGTTGCTCGCCGCCTCCTCGATGCGGGCCTTGAGCTGGTCGGGCAGGCGGAGGTTGATGCGGGAGACCGCGTCGTCGCTCTCGGCGACCGGCGGTGGGGGAGCGGCCGGCGCCTCGGCCACCGGCTCCTCGGCCGGGGGCAGGGTGACGACGAAGGCCGGCGAGCGGTCGCGCAGGCGGACCTGGACGGAGCCCGGCGCCATCTCGGTGGTGATCTCGTCGGCGGCGCGGCTGAGCGCGTCCAGCAGGGCCAGCCGGAACGCCGACTCCATCGGCGCGGTGAGCCGTTCGGCGAGGGCGCGGGCGTCGGCGCCGCCCAGCTCGGCGGCGTTGGCCAGCTCGTCGCGGAGCTGCTCGACGTAGGGCGTGATGTCCATGGCACCACTATGGCACCACTATGGCGTCATCGCAAGCCGGGCATGATGCCATCACCTGTTCGGCCAGGTCATACCGGCTCCAGGGACAATACCGGCGCTATACGCGAATACGTATCTTCCTTGCATCCCGGGCTTACCGTGCGCCGGATCGCGAGAGGTCACCCCCCGACATGTCCCTCCTCCGCCGCCTGGCCATCGCCGGGCTTGCCGCCACCCTCATGGCCGGCCCGTTCGCCGCCCCCGCGGACGCCGCCACCGCGCACACCAGCGCCCAGGAGAAGCGCCGGGTCGACGCGGTCAAGACGCCGAAGCTCAAGTGGTACAAGTGCTACTCCTACGCCGAGTGCGCCACCGCCCAGGTGCCACTCGACTACGACCGGCCGAGGGGGCAGAAGACCGAGATCGCCCTGGTCCGGGTACGCGCGACCGACCGCAAGCACCGCATCGGCAGCCTCTTCGTCAACCCCGGCGGCCCCGGCGGATCGGCCACCGAGATGGCCATGCTGTCACCGTTGTTCCTCAGCGAGGCGGTGCTCAGCCGGTTCGACATCGTCGGGATGGACCCGCGTGGGGTCGGCTTCAGCGACCACGCCGAGTGCTTCACCTCGACCCGGGCGCAGACCGTCGCGCTGAAGGGCATGACGCCGGTCTTTCCGTACGGGAAGAAGGAAGAGAAGGCCTTCATCGCCTCGGCCGAGAAGCTGGGCCGGGCGTGCTCGACGACCGGGCGGCCGCTGACCGGCTCGATGTCCACGGCGGAGGTCGCGCGGGACATGGACGTCATGCGGCGGGCGGTCGGCGACAAGAAGCTGACCTACCTCGGCTTCAGCTACGGGTCGGCGCTGGGCAACTACTACGCCAACATGTTCCCGGACCGGTTCCGCGCGATCGCCATCGACGGCGTGATCAACCCGCGGGCCTGGGCCGGCACCAAGGAGACCCAGAACACCGTGCAGGACGTGCGGCTCGACTCCGCCGGCGGTGCCTACCGGGCGTTCGCCGAGCTGATGAACCGCTGCGCCAAGGCCGGCCCGGCGAAGTGCGAGTTCGCCGGCGGCAACACCCTGGTGCGGTTCCACAACATCGCCGAGCACCTCAAGCGCAAGCCGATCGTGGTGCCGATCCCGCTGCTCGGCATCACCCTGAAGCTCACCTACGCGGACTTCGTCGGCGACGTGCTCAGCTCGCTCTACTCGCCGACGGCCGGGGAGGACGTCGCCGCGTTCGCCGCCGACGTGCAGCTCATGCAGTCCGAGGGTCTCGGCCGGGCGACGGTCACGGCGGCCGGGACGCGGTACGCCAACCGGGTCAAGCAGCGGCTGCGACGAGCGTTCCCGTACGACAACAGCATCGACGCGTACGCCTCGATCATGTGCACCGACGGCCGGCACCCGGCCAAGGCGTCGTCGTGGCCGGCCGCCGCGGCCGCCGCCGACCGCCGGGCGCCGTACTTCGGCCGGGCCTGGGTCTGGGCCAGCGTGCCGTGCGCGCGGAAGACCTGGACCGTGCGCGACGAGGACGCCTACACCGGGCCGTTCAACCGGCGCACCCAGAACCCGGTGCTGGTGGTGGGCAGCTTCTGGGACCCGGCCACCAACTACCAGGACGCCGTGCAGGTGTCCCGGAAGCTGCCGAACAGCCGGCTGCTGTCCAGCACCAACTGGGGACACACCGCGTACGGGACGTCGGCCTGCGCGACCGGCGCGATCGACGGCTACCTGCTGACCAGGCGGCTCCCGGCCAAGGGCACGGTCTGCAAGGCGCCGCAGCCCTTCACCCAGCCGGTCGGCACCCTGTCGGCCCAGGGCTCCAAGCAGCTGCCCCCGGTGGCCAAGGTCGGCCGCTGATCACCGCTTCCAGAAGGCTTTCCGGTCCTCGGGGGTGGTTCCCCCGAGGACCCGGATCGCTTCGGCCCACTTCTCCGCGAGGCTCCGGTCACCTCGGAGGAAGGCGACGAAGTCCTTGAGCGACGGCGCCAGGACCTCCAGCCGGCTGGCCAGATCGTCGAGGAACTCGGCCCGCTCGTGGTCGGGCCGGCCCTCCGCCTCGCGCAACCGGGCCAGCTCGGTCTTCAGGATCGCCGCCAGGTCGACCGTGGACCCGGCGCCCGGCTTGCGGGCCCTCGCGAACGAGGCCATCGGGCGCGGCGGCGGCGCGCCGGCCCCGGTCGCCATCAACCGTGGCGCGAACCGCGGCCGGCCGCCCGGCGCGGGCGGCAGGGGAGAGGCCAGCGGCATCGACGCGGAGGCCATCGCGATGAACGGCGTCGCGACGTCACCCAGCGCCCCGGCCGGCGTCTCCCAGCCCGACGGCGTCTCGACCGGCTGCACCACGCGGCGGTTCTCGCCGTTCTCGTTCACCACCCGGCTGTCCACGGCCACGAACGCGGTGAACCGGCACAGCACCCCGAACCGCAGCGACGTGGCGGTGATCGCCGGCTCCAGCGAGTGGTCGCCGGCCGCGTACCGGTCCTCCAGGTCGCGCAGCCGGGCCCGGGCCCACTGCGCCGCCACCACCGGCTCCTCCTTGGCGGTGACCGGGACGGTGGTCTCGAAGTCGCCGCCGTCCCGCCGCCGGCCGGTCACCGTGATGGTGCCGCTCGGCGAGCCGGCGTACCGGCCCGAGATCACCAGCGGCACGCCCGGGTAGAGCGCGGGCAGCCGCTGCGGGCTCTGCGTGGCCGCCACCAGCGTCAGCCCCTCGGCACGCAGCGCCAGGTCGGTGACCAGCGGCGCGCCGATCCGGCGGTGGATGTGCTCCATCGCCTCGTCCAGCCGGTCCTCGCTCTCGACCAGCTCGGTACGCCCACCGCCCAGCGACGCCAGCCGGCCCAGGAAGCCGGCGTTCACCGCCCGGTCGATGCCGATCGTGTGCACCCGGATGTCCCCGATCAGCGGCATGATCTCCTCGAGGATCTGGTCCTCGTTGCCGACCTGCCCGTCGGTGACCAGCACCAGGACGCGGTCGCCGGCGCTCTCCGCCTTGTCGCCGGCCAGCAGTTCGAGCCCTTGCTTGAGGGGGGCCAGCAGTTCCGTGCCCCCTCGGGCGTTCGCGCGGGCCAGGTGTTCGACCGCGCGGAAACGATTCCGGTCGGTCGCCTCGGCCAGGCCGTCGCCCGCGCCCTCCACGGCGTGGTCGAAGGTCAGCACCGCGAACCGGTCGCCGGAGGTCAGCGTGTCGACCACCCGGGCGGCGGCGCGGCGGGCGGCCACCATCTTCCAGCCGCCCATGCTGCCCGACCGGTCCAGCAGCAGCACCACGTCCTTGGGCCGCGCGGTCGCCTCCAGGGCCGGCGGGACCACCGTCACCGCGTACGTCCCCTGCTCCGCGTCCTCGGCGTCGGCGTCCTGGTCGGGCACCGCGATCGCGGTCTGCCCGCCCGGCGCGTAGGCCAGCCTCAGGATGAAGTCGCGGTCGGCCCGCTCGCCCGGCCGGATGCTGATCCGCCGCTCGTCCTCCACGACCGCGTGCAGGCTCGACGTGACCGCGCCCAGCTCGAGCCCGGCCGGGTCGACGTCGACCTCGATGCTCAGCCGCAGCGGATTCGGGAAACCGGGCAGCAGGACGGGCGGGGAGATCCGCGACGCGTCCGGCACCGCGTCGGTGTCCGGCTCGTGCCCGGCGCCCACCTGCCGTCCCGGCAGCGCCGTCCCCGGCATGTAGCGCGGCGCCACCACCAGCGGGAACCGGAACGTCGCGGCGCCGTCCTCGTACGGCAGCGGCCCGACCAGGCGCAGCTCGACCGTGACCCGCTCGCCCGGCACCAGGTTGCCGACCCGCATGGTGAAGACGTCGGGCCGCTCCTCCTCGGCGATCGAGGCGCGCTTGCCCTCGGCGATGGCCCGGTCGTAGGTCTCCCGGGCCGCCCCGCGCTCCTGCAGCTCGGCCTGGACGGTGTGCCCGTCGGCCGTCATCGTCATGCCGGTGACCGCGGCCCGGTCGGGCAGCGGGAAGATGTACGTCGCCTCCAGCGGGACGTCATGCACGTTCACGAACTCGGCGGCCACCACGGTGCGCGCGCTGAGTCCCGAGACGCTGGTCCGCACCGCGAGCCGGTCGAGCGGCAGATTGCCGCGCTCGGTCTCCAGGGCCCCGAACCCGGCCTCGGGCAGGATCCGGATGCGGCCCACCTCGCCGGGTTCCATGGGGGTAACGGAAAGGGTCATGGCACTCTCCCATCGTCGGCTGAATCCAGCAGGCCGCGATCGGCCAGCAACGCGAGCAAAGGTGCGGCGGCGACGCTGATCGCGTCCCGATCCGCTGCGGTGGGTACGCCGGGGAGCACGAGAATCGCCCCGCCCCCGAGCCGGACTCCGCCGATAACACTGTCACGGTGTTCTTGTTCCGCCGGTTCTGCTTCCGCCGGGACGATCAAGCCGGCCGGCGCCGCAGCTGCTCGGGCGCCCCAGAAGCGCGGCCGTTCCGCGGCCGCCGCGTCGGGCGCCGGCCCGTCCGGGACCAGCAGGTCGTCGGGCACCCGGGCCACGTCGGCCAGCACCTCGTCGCCGGCCCCGGTCAGCTCGGCCTGGATCTGCGCGATCGACCGCCCCGCGGCCTGCCGCCGTTTGACCGCCACGAGCTGAAGCAGATGACGAGGCCCGTAGAGCGCGGTCCGCCCGCTCATCCCCAGCGGCCGATCGATCAAGCCGATCGTCTGGTACCACCGGATGGCCCGCCGGTCCGGCACATCCCGGACCCGCCCGTTGGGCGCGCCGGCATATTCGGCGGCCAACGCCCGGCCCACCCGATCCACCAGCTCATCCAGCGTCCACATGCCCACCACAATGACACTGTCAAATAACACTGTCAAGATTCGTCATCATCCTTCGGTGATGGGGCGTCCGGTCACAGAGGACTGCCGCAACGGCCGTGGGCCGGGGCCGACGCGCTCGGGAACACTGGATGCCGGGCGGTGGGGGATGAGACATCAGCAGAACGAGCCGGCGGAGCGATCGGCACCCGAGGTGGACCAGCGGCCCCGGTTCGACAACGCCGCCGGGCACCACCTGCTCGACATCCAGCGCACGGCGGGCAACCGGGCGACCGTCGCGTACCTCCAGCGGCAGCCGGTCGCGGGCACCGCCATCGTGCACGAACATCAGCAGCTGACCCCGGAGCTCGACCAGACCAACCAGCTGCTCGACCGGCTGATCCCCGAGCAGGGCTGGGAGGCGACCAGCGCCTGGGCGTACCGCTTCATCAACGCCGACCCGCTCGGCGACCTCAAGTACGGCGGCGACCTCGACCTGGTCGGCCGGTGCCGCCAGCGCCTGCGTACCGAGATCAAGCAGCGCCAGGCCATCGCCGACGACCTCACCGGCCCGGCCGGCGCCGACCTCGGCGACGTCGTGTTCGCCGGCGGGCGCTTCATCACGACGGCCAACAAGGTCACCACCGAGCTGCTCGACCGCAGCCAGAAACAGCTCACCGCCGAGATGGCCCACTACGGGCTGAAGGAGAACACGTTCCTCGGCATCACCACCGGCTACGAGATGAACGACGGCCCCGTCCAGCAGGGTCTCCGCGACGCCGCGCGCCGGCTCGCCGCCCGCCGGCGTGAGACGAACAAACTGTCCAAGGCCTTCTTCGCCGCGCAGCAGGCCGCCGAGGACGACGCCCGCAAACTCGGCGTGTTCTTCCCGGCGGCGCCGCCCCTGCTCGCGGCCCAGGAGGATGCCCGCAAGACGTGGGTCGCCGCCGAGGACGAGTATCACGCCGCCTGCACCAAGGAACAGATCGACCATCCGGTCCTCGCGGTGTACTCCAAGCAGGACGACGCCGCCACCCGCCTGGAGGAGCTCGTCGGCAAGAGCGCCCAGAGCCTGGCCGCGACCCTGTACACGACCATCGACGACCGGCTCAAGAGCATCAAGGAGGTCCGGGAGGCGATCGGCGGTGACTACAACCCGTGGAAGCACTCGCGGATCGTCGGCCTGACCAAGACCCAGCTCGACCTCAAGCCCTGGGAGACGAAGGTCGTCGACGAGAAGGCGGCGAAGGCGGCCCGCGGCGCCGAGGACTCGATGGCCGCGAAGGTCGCCGCGGTGGTCGCCATCGGCCTCGGTCTGCTCGGCGCGATCCCGAGTGGTGGCAGCACCCTGCTGGTCGGGCTGGCCGCCGCCTCGGCCGCGGTCGGCGCCGCCTACAGCCTCAACACGCTGTACGAGCACTACCGTGAGTACAGCCTGGCCAAGGCCGAGAACCTGACCAGCCTCGACCAGGCCCAGGCGATCTCCTCGGAGGAGCCCGGCCTGCTCTGGCTGGCCCTCGACCTGCTCGATCTCGGCCTGAACATGGTCGCGGCGGTCAAGGTGTTCGGCGGGTTGCGCGGCGCGATGGCCGCGGCCGAGAAGGGCGGCGTACGCGGACTCGTGTCTCTGCACGGCGAATCGGGCCGGGCCGGCCTGCCGCCGCCGTCGCGCAGTCGGCTGATCGCCGAGACGATCCAGCGGATGGGCGGCGGCAAGAGCGCCTCCCAGGTCTTGGAGCAGTTGCTGGAACAACTCGCCGTGGCCGGCAAGGGCAGCGGGAAGGCCACGCTGATGGAGGCGATCGACAAAGCCGCGCTGGACCTGGCGGCCAAGAAGAAGATCTGCTTCTTCATGCCGGGCAACGCCGGTGGCACGCTGGGCGAGTTCAAGCGGGTGCTGCGCGAAGCCGGTGTCGCCGAGGCCCAGCTGCAGTCCGAGGCCGCCGCCCTGATGAGGGACTTCCAGGCCCGCGGCTACCACGGCTTCTACTCGGGCAAGGGCGACTTCGTCATCCTCCGCGAGGGCGACGACATGGCCAGCATGCTGGCCCACGAATTGTCCCACCGGGCCCAGCACGTCCAGGGCCGCCTGCAGTCCCTGGGCACCCTGCGCAGCGAGTACCAGGCCCACCACATCCAGCGCGAGGTGCTGCTGAGCCTGCCCGAGGACGTGCTCGCCTCCAGCCCGTCCCGGGAGCTGGTCACCAAGACCGACGCCGAGCTGGTCGCCTACCTCAAATCCCATCCCACGTACGGACCGGAGATCAGCGCCGAGGCGGCCGACGCCACCATCGGCGACCTCGACCCGGCCGCCGACGCCAAGCTGATCGAGGACTGGTTCCTCGGCGGCGCCGCGGGCCGGTGAGGCTCGGTCAGGGCTGTTTCACCGCCACGCCGCCCCAGAAGGCGTCCGGCACGTCCTCCGGTGGGCCGTCGGGACGCCAGCGGGCGACCGGGACGATGCCCTCGGCGGTGGGGGTCCACCGGCCGAGCAGGGGCGCGAAACCGGCCGGCTCGCGCATGTGGAACGCCGGGCCCATCATCGCCAGGGCCTGAGGATGGGCGGCCAGCTCCATGGCGTCGAAGTCGAACAGCAGGCGGCTGCCGGCCGGGACGGCGTCGTACAGGGCATCGAGGGTCCGGGCCAGCGTCGGAAGCCGGGTGCGGGCGTTGTTCACTACCGACTAGTTGGTAACTAACCAGCACGGGCGCGATCTCGGGGGCGGCGGTGGCGCGCAGGGCCAGGTGATGCTTTCCGGCGCGTGCTGCCGGCCGACGTGCGGCCGCGGCTGCCCGGCGGCAGACGGCCAGGGCGTGCGAAAGACGGTGCTGGGGGAGACGGCCAGGCCTCAGACCAGGCCCGCGTCGTGTACGAGCAGAGCGACCTGCACGCGGTTGTTCATGTCGAGCTTGGTGAGCAGACGCGACACGTGCGCCTTCACGGTGGCGACGCTCATGAACAGCTCGGCCGAGATCTCGGCGTTGGACTGGCCGCGGCCGACGGCCAGGGCCACCTCTCGTTCGCGTTCGGACAGGTCGTCGAGGCGCCGCCGGGCGGTCTCCTCGCGGCCGGCGCCGTTGACCGGGCCGGCGACATGCGCGATCAGCCGCCGGGTCACCGCCGGTGACAGCGTGGCCTCGCCCGCCGCCACCCGCCGCACCGCCTGGTGGATCTCGGCCGGCGGGGTGTCCTTGAGCAGGAAGCCGCTGGCCCCGGCCCGGAGCGCGCGCAACACGTACTCGTCGGCGTCGAAGGTGGTCAGCACGATCACCTCGGGCGCGCCGGGCCGCCGGCGCAGCGTCTCGGTCGCGGCCAGGCCGTCGACCCGGGGCATCCGGATGTCCATCAGCACCACGTCGGGCTGGTGTGCGGCGACGGCCGAGGGCACGTCGGCGCCGTCGGCCGCCTCGCCGACGACGGTGACCCCGGCGGCGCCGTTGAGGATCATCGTCAGCCCGGCGCGTACCAGGGCATCGTCGTCCACGATCAGCACGCGAACCGCGTCGCTCACCAGACCTCCGAGATAGATGGTGCCGACAAAGCAGGGGTCATGCGGCCACCTCGGTGGCGGGGCGGGGCCAGGGCAGCCACGCGGTCAGGACGAAGTCGCCGCCGGGCTCGCGGCCGTGGGTGAGCCGGCCGCCGGCCAGCGTGGCGCGCTCGGCCAGCCCGACCAGCCCGGTGCCGGCCCCGGGGATGACCGTCGGCGAGTGGCCGGCCGGCCACGGGTTACGCACCGTCACGGTCAGTCCGTTGCCTGGGCCGCCCGCGATCGCCACCGTGACCGTGGCGCCGGGCGCGTGCTTGCGGGCGTTGGTGAGACCCTCCTGCACGATCCGGTACGCCGTCCGCCCGGCGCCCTCCGGGACCGCCTCGGCCGCCACGTCGAGCTCCAGGCGTACCCGGGCCCCGGCTGCTCTTGACTCGTCGGCCAGGGCGGTCAGCTCGGCGATGGTGGGCTGCGGAGGCTCGGGCGGCGACGAGACGTCACCGTCGGCCCGCAACACCCCGATCACCTCGCGAAGGTCCTGCAACGCCTGGTGGGCGCTGGCCCGGATCACCCCGGCGGCCGTCGCGACCTCGTCGGGGGAGGCGTCGCCCCGGATCTCCAGGGCGCCCGCGTGCAGGCTGACCAGGGAGATCCGGTGGGCGAGGACGTCGTGCATCTCGCGGGCGATCCGGGTGCGTTCCAGGGCCCGGGCCTGCGCCACCCGCAGCTGCTGCTCACTCTCGGCACGCTCGGCCCGGTCACGCAGCGAGATCAGCAGCTGTCGTCGTGACCGCACCACCGCGCCCCACAGCACGATGATCAGGGTGAACACGGCGCTCCAGGCCACGGTCTCCCAGTAGGGCCGGCCGGCCTCCGGACGCAGCTTCACGAACACCAGGGTGACCAGCATGAACCCGGTCGCGAGCAGGGCGGTGGTGCTGAACTTGCGGTGCACCGCGACCGTGAACAGCATGATCGCCCCGGTGATGCCCCCGGCCACGGTGAAGAGGCCGAGCACCAGCATCGCGAGGAACAGCTGGACCGGCCACCGCCGCCGCCACCACAGCCCGATCGAGGCGATCGTGGCCACCACGAAGTCGAGCCAGGCCAGCCACGGTGGGGTGTTCGCCCACTCCGGCGCGATCGACACGTTGTCGCTGAGCAGGTCGGCCGTGACCAGCACGGTGAAGCCGAACCCGATCAGGAAGCAGAGCGTGTCGATGATCCAGTCGCGGGTCGACCGGCGGGCCGGCCGGCTCGGTTCGAGCTCGGCGACCAGCGCCGACGGCAACAACCATCGGTTCTCGGTACGCACGGCCGGCATGCGCCCAGCCTAGGCGGGCGCCCGGGCCACCGGACACCGACCAAAGTCGCACCTTTCAGATGCGGTTCATCCCGGCGACCGGCGGCCGGACCGTGATCGTCGTGCCGGACAGGTGTGACGCGGCGTCACTGCACAGGAAGGCGGTCAGCGCGACCAGGTCCTCGGGCTGGCCGATCCGCCCGCCCGGATAGGCCGCCGCCACCCGCGCCACGTGTTCCTCGCTGACGATCGCGCGCATCCCGGGCGTGACGGTCAGGCCGGGCGCCAGCGCCACCGTGCGGATGCCCTGGCCGGCGAGTTCCTGGTGGACGCAGGCGGACAACGCGTTCAGGGCCGCCTTGGAGCCGCTGTAGGCCGCGCCGCCCGCCACGTGCTGCACGGCGGCGATGCTGCTGACGTACACGATCCGGCCGCCGTTGCTCTTGATCATCAGTGGCGCGAAGTGCTTGGTGCTCAGGAACGCGCCGACCACGTTCGAGTTCAGCACCCGCTGGAGCGTGTCGAGCTCGAGGTCGAGCACCGGGTTCGAGCCGGGCATCCAGCCGGCGTTGTTGATCAGCCCGTCCAGCCCGCCCCACGCGGCGTCGACCTCGGCCGCGGCCCGCCGCACCGCTTCCTCGTCGCTCACGTCGGCCTCGAGCGCGAGCCCGGCGCCGCCGTCCTTCTCGATCTCGTTGACCACGGCCTGGGCCCGGTCCCGGTCGCGCGCCAGCACCCCGACCCGCGCGCCTTCGGCGGCCAGACCGAGCGCGAGGGTACGCCCGATGCCCTGCGCCGCGCCCGTCACGACGATGCGCTTGCCTGCGATGTCGATGTTCACAGAAACCAACTCCAACGTTTCGGTTGGATTCTGACTGTACAACTCCAACGCCGACGTTGGATATGCTGGGTCCCGTGGCGTGGGACACCGAAGGCACCAGGAAGAAACTTCAGGACGCGGCGACGGCGGAGTTCGCCGAGCGCGGACCGGACGGCACCACGATGGCCCGCGTCGCCGAGCGCGCCGGGGTCAACAAGGAGCGGCTCTACAACTACTTCGGTGACAAGCGGGCGCTGTTCACCACCGTGCTCACCGCCGAGCTCGAGAAGCTGTCCGGTTCGGTGGCGCTGGCCGGGCCGACCCTCGACGACGTCGGCGAGTTCATCGGGGCCACCTTCGACTACCACGCGGCCCATCCCGAGCTGGCCCGGCTGCTGCAGTGGGAGGCGCTGGCCGGGGGACCGCCCGCCGACGAGGCCACCCGGGCCGAGCACTACCGACGAAAGGTGGAGACGGTCGCCGCGGCCCAGCGCGACGGCGTGCTCGCCGCCCATCTCGACCCGGGCCACCTGCTGTTCCTCATGATCGCGCTGGCCGCGTGGTGGCAGGCGGTGCCTCAGCTGGCGTACCTGATCACCGGCGCCGACCCGGACGACCCGGCCGAGCGCGCCAAGCGCCGGGAAAGTGTGATCCGCGCCGCTCAGCGGCTTGCGACTTAAGTCGCGACGCTCTCGACCTCAGGCTGTCGCGGGTGGCCAGGTGGCCCGGGCACCGTGATCTCCATGATTACGGTCGAACATCTCAGCAAGCGGTACGGGACGCATTCCGCCGTCTCCGACGTGTCGTTCAGCTGCGCACCCGGCACGGTCACCGGCTTCCTCGGCCCGAACGGCGCCGGCAAGTCCACCACGATGCGGATGATCACCGGGCTCACCCCGCCCACGGCCGGGCACGCGACGGTCGACGGCGTGCCGTTCGGCAAGCTCGGCAACCCCGGGACCCGGGTCGGCGTGCTGCTCGACGCCTCGGCCCAGCACGCCGGGCGCACCGGTCGCGAGGTGCTCTCACTGGCCGCGATGACCATGGGCATCGACAAGAAGCGGGTCGACGACAGCCTGGAGCGGGTCGGGCTGAACAAGGTCGCGGCGAAGCGGCGGGTGCGGGCGTACTCGCTCGGCATGCGGCAACGGCTCGGTCTGGCGTACGCGCTGCTCGGCGACCCCAGGGTCCTGATTCTCGACGAGCCGGCCAACGGCCTCGACCCCGAGGGCATCTTCTGGATGCGCGGGCTGCTGCGGGACTTCGCCGACGCCGGCGGCACCGTGCTGCTCTCGTCGCACCTCCTGCGTGAGGTCGAGGCGGTGGCCGACCAGCTCGTGGTGATCGGCGGCGGCAAGATCGTCGCGCAGGGCGACAAGGCCGAGCTGCTGTCGGCCTCCGGCATGGTGGTCCGTGCCCTCGACCGCGCCGCCCTCGACATGGTGATCCGCCGGGCCGGACTGGACGGCACCCCGACCTCCGACGGCTCGATGATCGTGCAGTCGGACGCCGAGACGATCGGCCGGGCCGCCGCCGACGCCGGCCTGATCCTGCTGGAGCTGCGCCCCGCCGGCGGCGGTGGCCTCGAGCAGATGTTCCTCACCCTGACCGCCGGCGATTCCGTCCAGGAGGCTGTTCGATGACCGCCGTTGACACCCGTACCGAGTCGATCTCGCCGACGGCCCCCGCGCACCGCGTCGCTCCGATCCCGATCGGCCGCCTGATCGGCGTCGAGCTGCGCAAGCTGGCCGACACCCGGGCCGGCATGTGGCTGCTGATCATCATCGGGCTGGCCTCGGTGGCCACCGGACTGATCCAGCTGTTCGCCACGCCGGACGACTCGCAGACCTTCGCCGCCTACTTCGGCTTCGCGCAACTGCCGGCCGGGATCCTGCTGCCGGTGCTGGGCATCCTGTCGATGACCAGCGAGTGGTCGCAGCGCACGGCGCTCACCACGTTCACCCTGGTTCCCCAGCGGGGCCGGGTGCTGGCCGCGAAACTGCTGGCGGCCGCCGCGATCGCCGTGGTGGCGGCGGCGTGCACGGTCGCCTTCGCCGCGGTGTTCAACCTGATCGGCTCGGGCCTGGGCGGTGACGGCTCCTGGAGCATCGGCTGGCAGGTCGTCGCCCAGTGCGTGCTCATGCAGGTGCTCTACGTCCTGATGGGTTCGGCGTTCGGCGCCCTGCTGATGAACACGCCGGTGGCCATCGTGGGCTTCTTCGCGCTGCCGATGGTCTGGACGATCCTCGGCTCGGTGATCACCTCGCTCCAGAAGGCGTCGGCGTGGCTCGACATCAACACGACGACCGGGCCGCTGACCGAGCACGCCCTGACCGGCGGCGAGTGGTCGAGGCTCGGGGTGTCGGCCGCGGTGTGGGTGCTGGTCCCGCTGGTCGCGGGCGCGTTCCGCATGCTGCGGCGCGAGGTCTCCTAGACCCCGGCCCGCGGGTACGTTGTGCAGTCTGCCTGTCGAGGCAGACTGCACCACTGCGCGGTCTCCGTCGCAGGCAGTGGTAGGCCAGCACGGCATTACGGCCCCGAAAGCCGTCACGACCTACCACTGAAACGACGGGCGTCCCCCGAAGGTTGGACGCTAGGCCGGGGCTTCGAAGTGCTGGTAGTCCTTCAGGGTTCGCCAGCTGCCGCCCCAGGTGAAGCCGCGGGTGGTGAAGGCGCTCCAGGCCCGGTCGCCGTGGCGGATCATGCCCGGGCGCGGGGCTGATCGGTCGGTGAAGGCCTGGCCGGCGGGCGGAAGGACGGTTCGGCCCTTGACGTAGGGGTTCTCCAGCGGGTTGAGGTCGATGGCCCGGCCGTAGGAATGGACCGAGAAGCCGCTGGTCGAACCCGTGATCGGGCGGCAGTTGAAGGCCGAGGTGTTGTCGGCGGTCATCGACGCGTTGTCGTCGGCCCGGTAGCGGTCGACGCGGTTCATCCGCCTGATCGGGAAGCGGGCCGCATACAGGGTGTGGAAAGCGGCCACCACCTTGCCGGCCACGTCCTTGTGGACGATCAGCTCGCCCGCGTGGCGGACCCGGTCGAAGCCCCAGTGGGTCAGCTGCACCCGGCGCAGGTCGGCGAGCGGCACGGGGCAGCCCCGCCGCCAGGAGACGCCGATCATGGTTCTCGCGGTGGCAGCCTCGATGGTCCGGATCGAGGCCCGGTAACCGTCGCCGGCGGCGGAGGCGGGTGCGACGGCTCCGGAGACGGCCAGCACCGTGCCGATCACGGCTGATGCCATGGAAGCGAGGTACACGTTCGGATCCTGCCACGCCTGTTAGAGGACTTCCGGCGTTGAGTGAGAAGGGCGGTGATATGACGGTTTTGATAACATACGGAAGGTAGCGTGACGCCATGCCGGTTGGTGCGGGGCTTGTGCTGTCGTTGGTTGTTCCACTGCTTGCTGTGCCGATCGGGCCGGAAGTCGTCACGGTGGTCGATGACACGCGGGAGTTGTCGCGCAAGACCTATGCGGTGCCGACGGAGAAGGCGACGGAGCGGAAACCGGCGGGCAACACCCGGGAATGGCTCGGCCTCGACGACGTCAAGGGCAAGTTCTACCGCAAGAACTTCACGCTGCGCGCGGTCGGCGAGCACATCGAGGTCTGGGTGGCCGACGACCTGGCGTTCCCGGCCGGTGACTGCCGCAAGGATCCCGTCGTCGTCACGGATGCCCAGGTCAAGGGGCTGGTGCACGAGTTCGACACGGTGATCTACCCGCGGGAGACGGCGGCCTTCAGCACGCCGAAGGACCGGGACGGCTCCCATCCGCTGCTCGACGGGGACTTCACCGGCGACGGCGGCCGGACGGTGACGCTGGTCGACAACATCCGGGACGACAACTACTCGGACTTCCCGACGAACTCGACGTACATCGCGGGCTTCTTCTCCATCCAGCTGAACGGGCTGGTCGACCGCAACGTGATGACGATCGACGCCTACGACTGGGCGCACCGCACCGGCGCCAACCCGCCCGACGACGCCACCGACGACCTGTGCACGAGCCGGCCGGCCCGCCCGCACATGTACGAGGGCACGTTCGCCCACGAGTGGCAGCACCTGCTGCAGAGCTACACCGACCCGGACGAGGCGCTCTGGGTCAACGAGGGCCTGTCCGACTACGCGCAGAGCCTGGTCGGCTACGTCGACACGACCAAGGGCATCCACCGCCGCGGCGCCGACTCGCACCTCACCTGCTTCCAGGGCTTCGGCAACGTCCGGACCGGCTACAACACCACGCCCCGGGAGTGCGGCGGCCCGCAGAACTCGCTGAACCTGTGGAAGGAGGGCGAACCGGCCGAGGTGCTCGCCGACTACGGCATCGCCTTCCAGTTCATGCTCTACCTGCGCGACCGCTTCGGCGAGGACGTGCTCTCCGCGATCCACCGCGACGGCACGAAGCAGGGGATCGCCGGGGTCGCCGCGGCCCTGCCGGTCCCGTTCCACGACGTGCTGCACGACTTCCAGACGATGACCCTGGTCGACAAGCTGGTCGAGGGCGGCGTCCAGGATCCGCGGTTCACGTCCCGTTCCCTGCGCTCGACGGTCAACCTCAAGAATCCGGCCGCGTACGCCCGGCCGGGCGCCGCCCCGAACGGCGCCGACTACATCCAGCTGAAGAAGCCGGTCAACGCCGTCACCTTCCGGGGGGCGAAGACCCTGCCGCCGCGGAAGCTGGCCTGGACCGTGAAGGACGGCGCGCTCTTCTCGGGCGACGCCACGGATACCGACGCCACCGCGGTCGTCGCGGTGACCGTGCCCAAGGACGATCCGCACCTGCGGCTGAAGGCCAAGTACGGCGCCGAGCGGGAGTACGACTTCGGGTACGTGACCGTCTCCACCGACGGCGGCCGGACCTATCAGGCCGTCCAGGGCGACTTCACCATCGCCGGGCCGCTGGGCCCGGGCGTCTCGGGGGACACCGGCGGCGAGTTCGTGGCCCACTCGTACGATCTGTCGGCGTACGCGGGGATGAAGGTTCTGCTGGGTTTCCGCTATGTCAGCGACGGCGCCGTGAACGAGGGAGGCTGGTACATCACCGGCATCGACGTCGGCGGCCGGAAGATCGCGGCCGAGCCGAGGCTGTTCCGCTCGTACACCCAGATCCGGCCGGCCCCGGTGCACCACTGGGAGGTCAGGCTGATCGGGATCTCCGGGACCCGGTTCATCCAGGTCCCGGTCACCGAGGTCGCCCAGGTGCGGGACTACGACAAGATCGTCGCGGTGGTGGCGTACGACGAGCCCACCGAGACCGTGACGCAGTACGCGCCGTACACGCTCACCGTGTCCTAGCCCAGAGCGGCTCCTCGGCCACGTCCTCGCTGACCTGCAGCACCCGCAGCATGTTGAGGCCGGTCAGCTTCTGCAGGTCGGCGCCGCTCCAGCCGCGGTCGGCGAGCTCGGACAGCAGCCGGGGGTAGCCGGTCACGTCCTCCAGCCCGACCGGCAGCGAGTCGGTGCCGTCGTAGTCGCCGCCCAGCCCGATGTGGTCGACGCCGGCGACGTCACGGGCGTGCTCGATGTGGTCGGCGACCTGCCCGATCGTCGCCTCCGGGCGGGGGTTGGCGGCCAGCCAGCCGGCCAGCTCGGGGTGCTGCTTGCGCGGGGACGGACCGGCGAACTCGGGCGTCGTGCCGGGCGCGGGCGCGGCCGGCCACCAGTCCTCCTCCTCGGCCAGGCCGAGCCGCTCGGACTCCTCCCGCATCGCCGCCGTCCAGGCCACGATCTCGGCCGACACGAAGATCGGCACGAAGGTCAGCTGGACCACGCCGCCGTTGTCGCGGAGCCGGGTCAGCACGTCGTCGGGCACGTTGCGGCGGTGGTCGGTGACCGCCTTGGCCGACGAGTGGCTGAAGATCACCGGGGCGACGGCCACGTCCAGGGCGGCGTGCATGGTCACCGGCGCGACGTGTGAGAGGTCGGCGAGTACGCCGATCCGCTGCATCTCGCGCACGATGGCCCGCCCGGCGTCGGTGAGCCCGCCGACGGCCGGCTTCTCGGCGGCCGAGTCGGCCCAGGACGTGTTGTTGTTGTGGGTCAGCGTGACGTAGCGGACGCCGAGCCGGGCGAACGAGCGCAGCACCCCCAGCGAGGTGGCCAGGCTGTGCCCGCCCTCGATGCCGATCAGCGAGGCGATCCGGCCGTCGGCCCAGGCGCGCCGCACATCCCCCGCGGTGCACGCGATCGTCAGGGCGGCCGGGTACGCCGCGACCATCCGGTGGACGGCGTCGACCTGCTCCATGGTCGCCACCACGGCCTCGGGCTCGGGCAGGTCGGACGGCACGTACACGGACCAGAACTGGGCGCCGACCCCGCCGGCCCGCAGCCGCGGCAGATCGGTCTGCACCCCGGGGAGCGGCTGGTCGAGGCCCTCGACCGAGTAGGAGCGCTGGGCCCGGAGCTGCATCGGCAGATCGTTGTGCCCGTCGATCACCGGCGCGGCCCGTAACACGTCAGAGACCAGGGGATTCATTCGCACTCCTTCAGCGGCGAGAGGGTGATCGCAGCTTCGCACGAGGACCCGTTGAGGTTGCAACCGGCTGGCACCGGGACGGGCACTGGGGGTGCACCGCCCGCACCGGAATCTTCTCTGCATGCCCGGCCGAACACCCGGCCGGACAACGCGGGGGAGTTAAGAAATTGCGTTCTCAGCTTCGCAAGTCGATGTCCGTCCTGGCTGCCGCGGTGACCGGCGCCGGAGTCGCGTTCGGCGCGCCGTCGGTGGCGGGGGCCGCCACTGGCGCTGAGCTGAAGATCGCGGCGAGCGACGACACCTACACCTCGAGCATCCGCAAGGCCGCGGCGTTCGGCGACCAGGACAAGCTGGTGATCGGCACGCTCGACAAGGACGTGAAGGTTTCCTACCTGAAGTTCGTCGTGCCGGCCGGCACGAGCGTCACCGGCGCCCGCCTGAAGCTGACCACGATCGGCCCGGTCACCGGCAAGGTCACGGTCAGCCGCGTGCTGAGCAACGCCTGGACCGAGAAGAAGCTGACCTCGGCCACCGCCCCGGCGCTGGGCCTGGGCGTGGCCTCGGCCACCGGCTCGGACATGACCTTCGACCTGGGCGCCGAGATCACCGGCCCGGGCACCTACTCGCTGGCCGTGAAGTCGGCCTCGAAGTCGGTCGTCACGCGGTTCCGCTCGTCGGAGACGTCGGTCGGCGCCCCGCAGCTGGTCGTCACGACCAAGAAGGCCGACGCGCCGGTCGAGGTGCCCACCCAGGAGCCGACACCGCCGCCGGTCGTCGAGCCCACCCCGGAGCCCACCCCGGAGCCCACCAAGCCGACCAAGCCGTCGAAGGACTGCGAGACCGACGCCATGCTCGTGCCGTCCTGCGGCGTGATGTGGGGCGGCGCGGCCGGCGGTTTCACCGACACCCCGCGCGACGAGGCCCTGAAGGAGTGGGAGCAGACCACCGGTCGCACGGCCACCATCTTCCACCAGTACCACAAGGGTGACGAGCCGTTCCCCACCAAGATGGAGATCGCGATGACCCGGGACGCCGCCAAGCCGCGCGTCCTGCTGCTGAACTGGAAGATCGCGTACGGCTCGACCTGGGCCAAGGTTGCCAAGGGCGAGCAGGACAAGCGCATCGACGCGTTCGTGGCGCGCGTGAAGGCGACGTACCCGGAGAAGTTCTTCCTGGTCCTGAACCACGAGCCGGAGAACGACGTGGTGGCCACGGCCGGCTCCGGCTGGGAGGCCAAGGACTTCGCGGCGATGTACCGGCACACCATCCTGCGCCTGCGCAGCAAGGGCCTCACCAACGCGATCAACGTCATGGCCTACATGGGTAACGAGAAGTGGATGTCGCAGTCCTGGTGGAAGGACCTGTACCCGGGCGACGACGTGGTGGACTGGATGGGCCTGGACTCCTACGTCAGCGCCGAGAAGGGCTACTACCACTACGGCATGTTCGCCGACCTGCTCGACCGCCAGGGCAAGACCGGACCGGACTTCTACGAGTGGGCGACCACCAAGCACGCCTCGAAGCCGCTGATGATCGCCGAGTGGGGCGCCTACCACCGGATCGGCAAGCCGGCCGACAAGGCCCCGCAGTACAACAGCGTCCGCCCCGAGCTGAGCAAGCGCCCGGCGATCAAGGCGATCGTGCACTTCGACACCGAGCACGACGACGAGGGTGACCGCGACATCAGCATCACCAGCACCAAGACCGGCCTGGCCGCCTTCAAGAAGCTGGCCACCGACCCGATCTTCAACGTGAAGCTCAACCTGAAGTAGTCGAACAGGGACTCACGAGCCGCCCGGCGGGCCTGCCGGGCGGCTCGTGCCGTGTCTGAGCCCGTCCATCAGCAGGTCGAGCAGCCGGGACGCCTGGGCCGGGTCGGCCGAGCCGGTGATGCCGCCGAGGCCGACCAGCACGTCGAGGGCGAGCACGTCGGGCCGGATCGCGCCGGCCGCCACGCCCGCGGCCAGCAGGTCGCCGATCGCCCCGACCAGCCGTTCCCGGCTGTGCGCGAACGGGTTCCCGCCGGAGGCGATCAGCGCCCGCAGGGCGTCGCCCAGGTCGCGTTTGGTCCTCATGTAGCTCACGTACCGGTCCATCCAGGCGCGCAGCGCCGCGTCCGGCGGGCCGGCCGCGAGCAGTTCGGGCACGGCGCCGACGATCCGGTCCAGCTCGTTCTGGTACGCGGCCGCGATCAGCGCGTCGCGGGTGGGGAAGTGCCGGTACAGGGTGCCGATGCCGACCCCGGCGGCCTTGGCGATCGCCTCCAGCGACACGTCCGCGCCGTCGACGGCGAACGCCTGCACGGCCACGGCGAGCAGCTTGTCGCGGTTGCGCTGCGCATCGGCCCGCAGCGGGCGCGCCTCGGTCATCTGGTGTTCCTTCCGACACAGCGGGGTGGCAACCGGAGGGACCTCCGGTTAATCTCGGAGGCGTACCGGAGGATCCTCCGGTTCCCATCGTAGACGGAGATGCTTCGCGGTCGAGGCCGACCGGCGCTGGGCCGAGGACGGTATCCGGGTCAACGCCCTGCACCCGGGCTCGATCCGGACGAACCTCCAGCGGCACATCACGCCCGAGGAGCTCGCCGAGCGCCGGCGGGCGGCCGGCCTCACCGCGGCCGTGGTCAAGACGGCCGAGCAGGGCGCGGCCACCTCCGTGCTGCTGGCGGCGTCGCCCCGGCTGGACGGCGTGGGCGGCCGGTACTTCGAGGATTGCAACCAGGCCGAGCCGGTTGTGCCGGGTGTGCGGCGTGGGGTCGCGGCGTACGCGCTCGGCCCGGAGGCCGCCGGCCGGCTCTGGCGGGAGAGCCTGCGGCTGCTGGCCCGGTAATCCTCAAGTGATCCCGGCCACGCCCGATTTCGAATGATGTCGAGCAGACCGGCGGCTGGGAGGGGTGGGATGGCGGTCCGGCGTACCGAAACCGTTCTGATCCTGGCCCTGTTCTCGGCGGCCGCGATCTGTCTGACCACGGGACTCGGCGGGGAGATCTTCACCCGCGACCTGTCCAACATCGCCATCACCCTGGCCGCCGCCGTGGCCGGGATCGCCTGCCTCGGCAACGCGATCACCCGGCCCGGGCGGATGCGGTGGGCCTGGATCGGGATCGGCCTCGGCTCCCTGTCGTACGCGCTGGGCGAGGGCGTCTGGACCTACGGCGAGACCTTCCGCCACCTCGAGATGCCCGTCCCGTCCCTGGCCGACCTGTTCTACCTGGGCACGGTCCCGCTCACCGCGGCCGGCCTGCTGCTCGTCCCGGTGGCCCGGCCGACCATGGCCAACCGGTTCCGCAGCATCGTCGACGGCCTGATGATCGCCGCGTCGCTGCTGCTGATCAGCTGGATCTTCGTGCTGAACCCGCTGCTGCGGACCGGCGCCGACGACCAGGCCGGCCGCTACGTCCTGCTCGCCTACCCGGTCAGCGATGTCGTCCTGATCACGGTCGTGCTCCACATGCTCGCCCTGCTTCGCCGCGGCGGCCAGGACTGGGTGCCGTTCACGCTGGTCGGGGCCGCGGCCACGCTCCTCGGCGTCTCCGACAGCGCGTTCACCTTCGCCGGCCTGGCCGGCGGCTACCGCTCGGGCGGGGTGATCGACCTGGGCTGGCTGGCCGGCTTCATGCTGGTTCTGCTGGCCGCCCGCCGCCCGGAGCCGCCGGCCATCGTCGAGCACGGCGACGACCAGGCCGACCAGCAGCCGTTCGCGATGGTCGTCCCGTACGCCGCGGTCGTGGTGGCCCTGCTGATCAGCGTCGTCGAGTACGCCGTGACCGGCCCGGACGCCTTCGTCACCTGGACCCGCTCGGCGCTGATCCTGCTCATCGTGTGCCGGCAGATCCTGACCCTGCTCGAGAACCGGGCGCTGCGGAAGCGGCTCGAGGACCGGGTCGCCGGGCGTACCGCCGAACTCCAGGCCCGGGAGAACCGCTTCCGCGCGCTGGTGCAGCAGAGCTCCGACTCGGTGGCGGTGATCGACCGCGACACCACGATCCGGTACCAGAGCGAGTCGGTCGAGCGGATCTTCGGGTTCACCGCCGACGAGCTGGTCGGCGTCCGGCTCAAGGACGCGGTCGGCAGGCGTACGAAAGCGCAGCTCGAAGCCGCGATCGACGCGGTCCTGCAGCGGCCGCTGGCCACCGTCGTGGTCGAGACCATGCTGCCGCACAAAGCGGGCGGTCGCCGGCACGCCGAGGTGACCATCACCAACCTGCTGCACGACCCCACGGTCAACGGGCTGGTGCTCAACACCCGCAACATCCACGAGGCCAAGGTGCTTCAGGACCAGCTGGTCCACGAGGCGTACCACGACACGCTGACCGGGCTGGCCAGCCGGGCGCTGTTCCGCGAGGAGCTGGACTCCGCCGTCGACGAGGTGGCCATCCTGTTCCTCGACCTGGACGGGTTCAAGGAGGTCAACGACAGCCTCGGGCACGCCGCCGGCGACACCCTGCTGACCCAGGTGGCCGACCGGCTGCGCGCCTCGGTGCGCGACGGCGACACGGTGGCCCGGTTCGGCGGCGACGAGTTCGCGGTGCTGGTCGACTCGGTGACCGCGATGGCCGACGCCACGACGGTGGCCGGGCGGATCATCGCGGCGATGGCCCAGCCCTTCCCGGTCGGCGGCCGTGAGCTGCACGTCGGCGCCAGCATCGGCATCGCCTCGGCCGCCGACGCCGGCGACATCCAGCAGCTCCAGCGGAACGCCGACCTGGCCATGTACAAGGCCAAGGCGGCCGGCGGGAGCGGCTTCGCGGTGTACGACCCGGCCATGCACGACAAGCTCGTCGAGCGCCTGGAACTGGAGGCCGACCTGCGCCGCGCCCTGGAGCGCGACGAGATGACCCTGCACTACCAGCCGACCGTCGAGATGGCCACGGGCCAGATCACCGGCTTCGAGGCGCTGGTCCGCTGGCGTCACCCGGTCCGCGGGATCGTCTCGCCGCTGGAGTTCATCGGGATCGCCGAGGCGACCGGGCTGATCGGGCCGCTCGGCCGCTGGGTGCTGGCCGAGGCCTGCCGCCAGGCGGTTGCCTGGGGCGCGGGAACCACCCGCCGGCTGAAGATGGCGGTGAACGTCTCGGTACGCCAGTTCGACCACTGCGACCTGGCCGAACTCGTGGCCGAGGTGCTGGCCGAGACCGGGATGCCGGCCGACCAGCTGTGCCTGGAGATGACCGAGAGCGTGCTGCTCACCGAGACCGACGAGAACCTGGCCCAGCTCCAGCGGGTCAAGGCGCTCGGGGTCACGCTGGCCATGGACGACTTCGGCACCGGGTACTCGTCGCTGGCCTACCTGCGGCGCTTCCCGATGGACGTACTCAAGATCGACCGCTCGTTCGTCGACCGGCTGGGCGGGGACGACGAGGACGCGGCGCTGGTGCGGACCATCGTGCGGCTGGGCCAGAGCCTCGGCATGCAGACCGTGGCCGAGGGCATCGAGAACGTCGTCCAGCTGTCGGCGCTCCGGGAGATGGAGTGCGACTTCGCACAGGGGTACTACTTGTCGAAGCCGCTGCCCGCTCCCGAGGCCGGCGCCATCCTCGCCACCGGAATCCGGACACCCATCGCCGCCTGGGACGCCTCAAGCCTGGTTTTAAACCAGGCCTGAAGGCAGCCGGAATGGATTCGTGCCACGATGGGCGCGAGAGTCCGGGTTCCAACGCGGGAGTGTCGAAGCACAATGAGCGATCACGTTTCCGACAGCGCCGAGTGGCAGGCCGTCCAGGGTCTCGCGGAGAAGTTCTCCGCGGTGCACCTGCGAGACCTGTTCGACAGCGATCCGGGGCGCGGTGAGAAGCTCACCGGCCAGGTCGGCGATCTGTACGTGGACTACAGCAAGAACCTGGTCACCGACGAGGTGATCACCGCCCTGGTCGCGCTGGGGGAGAAGGCCCGGCTGCGCGAGCGGACCGCCGCGATGTTCGCCGGCGAACACATCAACGTCACCGAGAACCGGGCCGTGCTGCACACGGCGCTGCGCCTGCCGCGCGACGCCACGCTGGTGGTCGACGGGCAGGACGTGGTCGCCGACGTGCACGAGGTGCTCGGCCGGATGGGCGACTTCAGCGACAAGGTGCGGTCGGGCGAGTGGCGTGGCGCCACCGGCGAGCGCATCCGCACCGTGGTCAACATCGGCATCGGCGGGTCCGACCTGGGGCCGGTGATGGCCTACGAGGCGCTGCGGGCGTACGCGACCCCGGAGATCGAATGCCGGTTCATCTCCAACATCGACCCCACCGACCTCTACGCCAAGACCCACGACCTCGACCCGGCGACCACGCTGTTCGTGATCGTGTCCAAGACGTTCGGCACCCAGGAGACGCTGACCAACGCCACCGAGGCCCGCAACTGGCTGCTGGCGAAACTGGGCGGCGACGACTCCGCGGTGGCCAAGCACTTCGTCGCGGTCAGCACCAACGCCGACAAGGTGTCCGCGTTCGGCATCGACACGGCGAACATGTTCGGCTTCTGGGACTGGGTCGGCGGCCGCTACTCGCTGCCCTCCGCGGTCGGCCTGTCGGTGATGATCTCCATCGGCCGCGAGCAGTTCGCCGAGCTGCTGGCCGGTTACCACACCGTCGACGAGCACTTCCGCAACGAGCCGATCGAGCGCAACATCCCGGCGCTGCTGGGCCTGCTCAACGTCTGGTACGACACGTTCCTCGGCGCCCAGTCGCACGCGATCCTGCCGTACTCGCAATATCTGCACCGCTTCGCCGCCTACCTCCAGCAGCTCACCATGGAGAGCAACGGCAAGGGGGTACGCCTGGACGGCACCCCGGTCGCCTTCCAGACCGGCGAGGTCTACTGGGGCGAGCCCGGCACCAACGGCCAGCACGCCTTCTACCAGCTGATCCACCAGGGCACCAAGATGATCCCGGCCGACTTCATCGGGTTCAGCCAGCCCAACCACGACATCGGCGGCATGCACGACCTGTTCATGTCGAACTTCTTCGCCCAGACCGCGGCGCTCGCCTTCGGCCGCACCCTGGAGCAGGTGCAGGCCGAGGGTACGGACGCGGCCGTCGCCCCCCACCGGGTGATGCCGGGCAACCACCCGACCACCACGATCGTCGCCGACAAGCTGACCCCGAGCGTGCTCGGCCAGCTCATCGCCCTGTACGAGCACATCACGTTCACCCAGGGCACGGTCTGGCAGATCAACTCGTTCGACCAGTGGGGCGTCGAGCTCGGCAAGGTGATGGCCAACCAGCTCGCCCCGAAGCTCACCGACACCGCCACGCCGGCGTCCGACCGGGACAGCTCCACGAACACGCTGATCGCGCGGTACCGTGCGGCGCGTGGCCGTTGATTCCCTAGCGATACGCCTGCACAGCCTGCTGCTGCGAGACCACCCCGGCGGACGTCCGTCCGATGTCGCCGGGGTGGTTCGCTGGTTCGGGGCGATGCAGGCGCAGGACATGGCGTCGGTGCTGTGGTCGCTCGGCGCCCGGCTGCCCGGCGTCACGGCCGCCGCGATCTCCGCCGCGCTCGAGGACCGCTCGGTCCTGCGGACGTGGCCGATGCGCGGCACCGTCCACCTGATCCCCTCGGCCGACGCGCGCTGGATGCTCGAGCTGATGGGCGTCCGGGCGCTGGCCGGCGCGGCCAAACGGCGCGAGGTCATCGGGTTGTCGCTGGAAGCGGCCGAGCGCGGGGTCTCGGTGCTCGCCTCGGCGCTGGCCGGGGGCAAACGGCTGACGCGGGCCGAGTGCCTGCGCACGCTCACCGAGGCGGGCATCGACGTGGGCGGTCAGCAGGGCTACCACCTTCTCTGGTACGCCAGCCAGCAGGGCGTGACAGCGATCGCGCCGCACGTGGGCAAGGAGCAGACGTTCGTGCTCCTCTCCGACTGGGCTTCTGCTTCTGACTCGCCCTCGCGGGAGGAGGCGCTGGGCATCGTGGCGTTGCGCTACTTCCGCTCGCACGGGCCGGCCACGGTCGCCGATCTGGCCCGCTGGACGGGTCTCACCGTTCGCGACTGCCGGCTCGGGGTGTCGGTCGCCGGGGATGCGCTCGCTTCCATCGATGACCTGGTGTTCGACGCCGCTCTGTCCGGCTTCGAGCCGCCGCCGCTGGACGACTGGCTGGCCCTGCCCGGGTTCGACGAGTACCTGCTCGGCTACAAGGATCGCGCGCTGATGTTCGCCGACCCCGCCCACTTCGACGCGGTGGTGCCCGGCGGCAACGGCATCTTCCAGGCCACGATCGTCCGGTCCGGCGTGGTCGTGGCGACGTGGAAGCGGGTGCTCGGTTCCAGGTCGGTCGTCGTGACCGTGCAGCCGCTGGTCCCGTTGAAGGCCGGCGACCGCAAGCACGTGGCGGCCGCGCTCCAGCCGTACGCGTCCTTTCAGGAGCTGGATCTCGATGTCCGCTGGCCCTGAGGTGACCTGGAGCGCCGGCCCGGTCTCGCTGACCGCCGCGTCGGGCAGCGTGGTCGGCTACCGCTACGACGCCAACTACGACGTCGTCCACGTGGCCGCCGACCGCGCGCTCGCGGTGGTGGCCGACGGCATGGGCAGCGGTCCGGGCAGCGCCGCGGCCGGGCGTACCGCGGTCTCCACCTTCGTCGCGGCGGCCGCCCCCGGACCGGCCGCCCTGCTGTCCGCCGTGGCCGACGTCCAGCGCGAGGTGCGCGCCGCGGGCCAGGGGATCGGCGGCCTGACCGGCTGCACGCTGACCGCGTTCGTGGGCGACGGCGACCGGGCCTGGCTGGTCCAGCTCGGCGACTCCCGGGTCTACCGGTTGCGCAACGGGCTGCTCGAACTGCTCACCTCCGACCACACGATGGCCTGGCTCGGCGTCACCCACGGCTGGCTGACCCTGGACTCCGAGGCCGGCCATCGCGCCGGGTACCACCTGACCCGCTACGCCGGGCACCCCGACGCCCCCGAACCCGACATCCTGGCCGTGTCCCTGCGCCCGCGCGACCGCCTCCTGCTGTGCACCGACGGCGTCCACGGGCAGCTCTCCTACGACCACCTCCAGTCCGCGCTGGCCGCCGACCGCCCGCCCCCCTCCACGGTGTCCCGCCTGCTGGCCGACACCCTGCAGACCGGCGACGACAACGCCACCGCGGTCCTCATCGACGTCGGCGCGTTCACCCGTCCCGTCGGCGGATGACCCCGCGCTTCGCGCAGTCCGACGACGGCGAGGACCAGCGCGGTGAGCGGCCAGGGCGCGTAGACGATCCAGGCCGGCCGCCCGGCCGCCCGCCCCCGGTCCGGGTCCGCCTGATCGGTACTGCTCACGCTCGTCGGTTGCGGCTTCTCCATCGCCGCCAGCTGCCGGCCTAGGAAACCAGCGCCCTGGCCTGCGACCTCGCCCTGCCCTCGCGCAGTGCCGCGGCCGCCCTGCCCTCGCGCAGTGCCGCGGCCGCCGGGTCGTCGCCGGTGTACGGCACCGCCGCGGTTGACGGCCGGCTGCGCCGCCCGCGACCGCGTCCACCTGGTGATCATCGGGTACGAGACGGGCCGGGTCGCCGCGCCCGTCGTATCGTCGGGTGTGACTTCCCGGCGTGACGGTGCGGTCGTCGGCCTGGCCTGCACCGTGCAGTTCGTCGACGTCATCGGCGTGACGGTGCTCGTGGTGGCACTGCCGACCGTGCAGCACGATCTGCGGCTGTCGGCGGCGATGCTGTCCTGGGTGGCCGGTGGGTATGCGCTGGTCTTCGGCGGTCTGCTGGTGCCCGGCGGCTGGGTGGTCGATCTGGTCGGCCGGCGGGCCGCGTTCCTGGCCGGCAGTGCGGTCGTCGCCGCCGGTTCGGCGGTGTGCACGGTCGCCGGCGGTGGCGGCGCACTGCTGGCCGGGCGGGCGATCCAGGGCGCCGGCGCGGCGGTCGCGGTGCCGGCCGCTCTCGCCCTGGTCCTGGCCACGGCGCCGGAAGGGGCACGTCGCCGCCGGGCGCTCGGGCTGTGGACGGTCGCGGGCGCGGTGGGTGGCGCGTCGGGCTTCGTGCTCGGCGGGGTGGTCACCGAATACGTGGGCTGGCGGTGGTTGTTCGCGGCCGTCGCCGTGCTGGAGGTCATCGCGGTGGCGATCACGCCGCTGCTGGTCGGCCCGCCCGACCGCCGCGCCGCCGCTTCCCGCACTGCGGCCATTTCGGGTGGTCCGGCCATGTCGCGCGGTGCCGGCAGCTCTCGCGGTGCCGGCATCTTGCGCGGTGCCGCCGGGTCGAGGGCTGTCGGGGCTGGGGATGCCGGACGGCTTGACCTCGGCGGGGCGGGGCTGGCGGTTGTGGCTGTGGTCGCGCTGGTGTGGTCGCTCAACCACGGACTCGGCTCGCCGTCGTGGGCCGGACTGCTGGTGGCGGCGGCGGCCGGGATCGCCTTCGGGGTGCTGGAGCGGCGCGTATCCGTACCCATGGTTCCGCCGTGGGTCTGGCGGGTGTCGTCGTTCCGGCTCGGGGCGGGCGCGGCGGTCGTCCTGACCGCCACCACCAGTGGCGCCTCCGTGGTCGGCACCCTCTTCCTCCAGGACGGGCTGGGGCTGTCCGGCGCGGCCAGCGGCGCGTGCTTCGTGCTGCTCAGCGGCGGTGTCGTGGTCTCGTCGGCGCTGGCGCCGGCCGCCCTGCGCCGGATCGGCCCGCGTCGTGCGATGGTGACCGGCTTCGTGGCGATCGCGGCGTCGCTGGCCACGGAGGCGCTGAGCGTCGGCCGCACGTCCCTGGCCGGCTTCATGATCGGCCTGGCCGGCTCCGGCCTCGGTCTCGGTCTGGCCTCGGTCGCGTCCACCGCGCACGGGACCGCCGAGGCCACCGACGACACCAGCGGCCTGATCGGTGGCCTGCTCACCGCCGCGGCCCAGATCGGCACGGCCATCGGCATCGCCCTCCTGCTGGCGGCGACAACCGACTGGGCAACCGCCTTCCTGCTGGCCACCGCTACCGCGGTCCTCGCGGCCGTGGCGTGCGCGCTGGCGGACATCAGGGCCGGAGCGGGCCGGGGTGTCCGACGACCGGGTGGGTCGCGGGGTCAACGGTGATCGGGCGATCGGGTGGCTGCGGCGTCAGGGGTGGTCGGGCGATCGGGGGCTCTGGCACAAAGTTGGTGAATCGGTCTCGACCCCGGTCGACGATGGCCGTCCGATGTGGATGATCATGTTCGCCGTGCGATGATCATGGTATTGAGCTGTTGCTGCCTCATCTCGGCTCCTTGCGGATCAGGCAGGTGCGTGCCGAGGGGCGTGCGGGGCCTGCCGGTGCCCGAGGCGGGGACGGTGTCGGTGGTCGGCGTCGACGACTTCGCGTTCCGCAAGGGCCGTGACTACGGCATCATCAACATGGACACGGGCCGGCCGGTTGACCTGCTCCCCGACCGCCGCTCGGACACCTTCGCCGACTGGTTACGCGCTCACCCGGGCGCGCAGGTGATCTGCCGAGACCGGGCCAGCGGCTACGCCGAAGGCGGCCGGCTCGGCGCGCCGGACGCGATCCAGGTCGCTGACCGGTTCCACTTGCTGCAGAACCTCACTCAGGCGGTCGACCGAGTCGTCCGCGCCCACCGCGCCTGCCTGAAAGACCGGCCCGAGGCCGAAGCCGTGGCACAACCTCGACCGCCCGCCGACAACCCCGATGAGCAGGGCCGTCGCGCCAGCGTGACCCGCCAGCGGCACGCCGAGGTCCGCGCCTTGAACCTGACCGGCGTCGGGACCACTGCGATCAGCAGGGCGCTGAACCTCGACGCCAAGACGGTGCGTCGCTACCTGCGGGCAGAAACCCCCGACGAGCTGCTCGCCGAGGCCATGCCCCGGGAAAAGGAACTCGACGAACATGTCGGCTACCTCGCGAACGCTGGGAGCAGGGCTGCACCAACGCCGTCACGCTGACCAACGAATTACGCGAGCGCGGCTACCGCGGCAGCGCTCGCACCGTGCGCCGGCTGCTGCAGACCTGGCGCGACGGCACCGTCAATCCGACCGCGGTGATCGCTGTCGCCCCCAAGCCGCGCGAGGTGACCGGATGGAGCATCCGGCCAGCCGCCGAACGCACCGGCCAGGAACAAGCCGACCTGAACCGCATCCTGCAGCGCTGTGACAGCCTGCACATCGTCGACCGGCTGGTCAGCGACTTCGCCGGTATGCTCCACCAGCTTCGCGGACCACACCCACCCGCACGGCTTAATGAAAGACGGAGGGTAGGAGAACAGATCCGGTCTCCGTCATCCACGCCGGAATCGCCAGACCAGATGAGGCGACGGCTTCCCGTCCGCCGCGACCGGCCGACCGGCTACCATATCGACGAGCACGGCCGATCGGTCGCGTCGATGACGGCGTTCGGGATCCTGCCCCGTTTCACCGGCGTCGCGGTCCATGACGCCTACAGCGGCTACGACGGTTTCGCCGCTGCCACGCACGCCTTGTGCAATGCGCGCATCCTCTTCAGCGGCAACCGGGATCGGCGAGTTCGACCCACAAGCCCGCGCGGACGGCTGGGCCGAGGACCTCGTGAACCTGCTCGTCGACGCCCACCGCTGGGTCGCCCACCGGCGCACTCAAGACCACACGGCGCTGCCGCCGTCCAAGCTCGACGACCTGTCCACCCGCTACGACCGTCTCGTCGAACAGCCTCTGAGCATTCATCAACACCGCCCTGGCAAGCAACACCGGCCAGGAACCCGGCCTTACGACTACGAGACCGGAAACCCGAGTTCCTACGGTTCGCCACCGTCGCGTTCTCGAACAACGTCGCCGAACGGGCCGTCCGGATGATCAAATCCAAGACCCGGGTCAGCGGCGGCTTCCGCACCCTCACCGGCGCCCAAACGTTCCTCGCCATCCGCGGCTACATCTCGACCATCCGCAAGAACGGCTCCCGAACTACGTCACGCACTCCTCGGCAACCCATGGATGCCCCCGACGATCGCGTGACCTGAACAGTCACGCCGCGAGGAGCTTCGCTGTGCCCAGGATCGTCGCGAAGTAAGGACGGGTACCCGAGGTCGATCATCGCCGGGTAGAAGGGCGGTTGCCGGAATAGGTCTCGGCAGCATGTCGGGCATCATGGTCAACCGCCCCCAATGGAGCTCGCGTACAACGCGTCGAAGGCCGCGGTCCACCACCTGACCAAGTCGATGGCGGTGGAGTGGGCACCCTACGGCATCCGTGTCAACGCGGTCGCGCCCGGATACTCAAGACCGAGATGGCGCCGGTCGACCGGCCCGAGTTCCGGCGCCACTGGATCGAGGACTGCCCCCAGCAACGCTTCGCATCGCCGGAGGAGATCGCCCCAGCGTCGTCTTCCTCGCCAGTGACGCCGCCTCCTTCATCACCGGCTCCGTGCTCGTGGCCGACCGTGGCTACACCGCGGTCTGACGCCGGCACGCGCGCCCGTCACCCCGCGTCCATCACCCCCGCCTCGCCGACGCGCCCGCTCCCCACCACCCCCGCCTCACCGACCCGCACGCGCCGGGCGCACATCGCCCGCCGGTCATTCCACCGTCGAGACCCGGGATCCACTCTCGTACGAGCTGATGATCGCCTCGGCGAGCATCAGCGCCCGCCGGCCGGCGCTGATGGGTACGGGAGGTGGGCCGCCGGCCCGCAGCGCGGCGAGCAACTCATCGACGTGCCGGTCGAAGGTGGCGTGGAAACTGCGGTCGGTGTCGTTGAAGTATCCCGCCTGCCAGACGTGAGCGGTCTCGTCCTCGGCACGCTGGAAGCTGTAGCGGCGAACGGTGTCGTCGATGAGGATCCGTCCGGCGGTGCCGTTGAGCTCGACCCGGTGGGCGTCCCGGTAGGCATAGGACGAGTCGTACGAGCCGACCAGGCTGCCGACCGCGCCGTTGCCAAACCGCGCCGCCACGACGAGCGTCGACCAGCCGTGCCCGCTCGGGTCCGCCAGTTGCGCCACGACCGACTCGATCGGGCCGAAGAGGTGTTCCAGAAGGTCCAAGCCGTGGCATTGGGTCTCGATGAGGTTCGCGTGCGGGTGCCGGCTGGTCCCGGGCTCGCCACCGAAGCGCCAGGTCGCGAAGGCGAGCCGGCCGAGGTCTCCCCGGCCGATGGCGGCGACGGCCAGGCGGACGGGCTTGGCGTACCGGTGGTTGAAGTTGATGCCGACGAACAGGTCTCGCCGGGCCGCCTCGGCAACCAGGGTGTCGGCCTCGGGCAGCGCGAACACGAGCGGCTTCTCCAGCAGCAGCGGCACCCCCGCCCGGATGAGCCGCAGCGTCGGCTCGTAGTGCCGCTCGTTCGGCAGGCAGACCGCGACGAGATCGGGCCGGGTCCGGTCCAGCATCTCGTCGAGGTCGACGTAGGCGGCCGTGCCGAACTCGGCGGCTCTGGCCGCGGTCCGGCCCGGATCCCTGCCGACGATGGCGACCAGGGAGGTGTCGGTTCGGCCGGCGAACAGCTCCGCGTGGTGCCGCCCCCACCAGTCGCCGGTGCCGACGACGGCGACCCGCACCGGCACGGTGTTCGGGGACATGGGGGGCCGGACGACCCCTGGTGCGTATCGTGCCGCGGCGTTCATCGCATCCTCCGGCGGGTGAGACGGGACTGGATCAGCACCACGACCACGAGGAACGTGCCGCTGACGACCTGTTGGTAGTACGCGGTGAGGGTGCCGACCTGGTTGATGAGGTTCTGAATGACCTTGAGCAGCAGCACCCCGGCGAGGGTCCCGCTGAGCGAGCCGGCGCCACCGGTGAGCAGAGTGCCACCGATCACCACGGCGGCGATCGCCTCCAGCTCGCGGCCCTCGCCGATGGTCGGCAGGCCGGACTGCGTCTGCGCGGCCACCAGCACTCCGGCGATGCCGGTGAGCAGCGCGCTCAGGACGTACACCAGCACCCGGACCCTGGCGACCGGCAGACCCATCAGCTCGGCCGCCTCCTGGCTGTCGCCGATGGCGAACGTGGCCTGGCCGAACCTGGTTCGGTTGAGCACCACGACACCGGCGGCGAAGACCACCAGCGCGAGCCAGACCGGCGCGCTGAGCCCGAGCAGGCGTGCCTGGCCGAGCTTGGTGAGGGTCAGCTCGGCCGGGATGATGTACACCGTGTTGCCCTCGTCGGCGACGGCGAACGCCAGGCCACGGGCGAAGAGCAGGGCGGCCAGCGTGACGATGAACGGTGCGATCCGGGCCCGGCCGATCAGCAGCCCGTTGACCAGTCCGATGACGCCGCAGACGGCGAGCGGCAGCAGCACAGCGGTGACGGTGCCCCAGCGGGAGCCGTACGCGGTCAGCACACCACTGACCGCAAGGAGCGACCCGACCGAGAGGTCGATGCCGCCGCTGAGGATGACGAACGTCATGCCGGTCGCGATGAGCAGCAGGTAGGAGCTGTCCAGAGCGATGTTGCCGAGATTGCGGCCACTCGCGAAGCTTTCGCCGAAGATGAGCGAACCGGCGACGAGCACCAGGACGAGCACGATCGGCGTGCCGGCCCGGTCGGGACGCCACCACAGCAGACGGGCGACGGTCCTCGGTTCGGCTCTCGGAGCCGCGGTGTTCTCGACGGCGGTCATGCTGTGCCTCCTTTCGGCATGCCCTTCTGGCCCTCGCCTGCGAGGCTGTGGGCGGGTGCGGCCGGGTGCCGCTCGGTGCAGGCGGTCATGCCCTGCTCCGTCCGCGTTGGACGTACACGGCGGCGACGATGATGCCGGCCTGGAGCATGCGGGCCGTGGAGTCCGGCAGATCCTGCTGGATCACGGTGGCGGTGATCAACTGCATCAACAGGGCTCCCATCAGCGTGCCCACGATGCGGACACGGCCGCCGGACAAGGGGGTGCCGCCGACGACGACGGCGGTGATCGCGCTGAGCTCGATGAGCAGACCGACGAACGAGGGATCGCTGGCCCCCTGCCGAGCGGTGCTGATCACCCCGGCGGTTGCGGCCAGCAGCCCGCTGATGATGTAGACGGTGACCAGGGTGCGCTTGACCGGCAGGCCGGCCAGGGTGGCCGCGGCCCGGTTGCCGCCGACCGCCAGCAGCCGCCGTCCGAACGCGGCTCGGTGGACCGCGACTGCCGCCGCCCCGGTCACCACGAGCACCAGAAGGACGCTGACCGGGATGCCGAGGACCGCGTCGTTGCCGAGCGCGCCGAGGACGGGGTCGAAGATCTCGGTCAGCCGGCCCTCGGCGAGCACCAGGGCCAGCCCGCGGCAGGCGACCAGCATGCCGAGGGTGGCGATGATGGGTTGCATGCGGGCGAACGCGACCAGCGATCCGTTGACGGCTCCGACGGCGGCGCCGGCCAGCACCGCGATCGCGATGGCCGGCCAGGCGCCGTAGCCGAGGTACAACGGCAGCAGCGCGGCGCTGATCGCCATGGTGGAGCCGACCGAGAGATCGATGCCCTCGCTGGCGATGACCAGGGCCATGCCGACCGCGACGATCGCGACCGGTGCGACCTGCACCAGCTGGAGACGCAGGTTGGCCACGGTGGCGAAGTTCGGCGTGAAGGCGAGGTTGAAGACCAGAAGCAGGGCGATCGCGAGATAAACGCCGCCCGACTGGAGCAGGCCCAAGGTGTCCAGGCGGCCACGCCGGGCGGTGAGGGCGTCCGTCATCAGAGGCCCCCCTCCGGTGCGGCGGGTGCCCGCACCGCCTGATCGTCCTCGGAGGCCTGGGCGATCGCGTGCATGATGTGGTCCTCGCTGACATCGTCGCCGCGCAGCAGGGCGACGACGGCGCCGTCGCGCAGCACGAGTACCCGCCCGGCGCCCTCCACGACCTCCTCGAGTTCCGAGGAGATGAGAAGCACGCCCAGGCCGAGCGTGGCGAGTTCGCTGATCAACGACTGGATCTCGGCCTTGGCGCCGACGTCGATGCCGCGGGTCGGCTCATCGAGAATGAGCACTTTGGGGTACAGGCACAGCATCCGGGCGAGCAGGACCTTCTGCTGGTTGCCGCCGGACAGCTCGCCTACCTTCTGATCGAGGCTCGACGCCTTGATCCGGAGCCGTTTGACGAACGTGTTCACGATCTCGTCCTGCCGGCGTCGGGAGACGAACCCCGCCGTGGTGAGCCTCGGCAGCGCGGCCAGCACGATGTTGTCGCGAACGCTGAGTTCACCCACGATCCCCTCGGACTTGCGGTCCTCGGGCACCATCCCGATTCCGCTGCGGATGGCGGCGGCCGGGCTCCAGCGCCGGGCGGAACCGCCGTCGACGCTGACGGTTCCGGCGTCGAGTCCATCGACGCCGAAGATGGCCTTGGCGGTCTCGGTGCGGCCGGAGCCGAGCAACCCGGCCAGGCCCACGACCTCACCGGCGTGCACCTCGACGCTGACGTCGTCGAGCAGCGGACGGCGGGTGAGCCCTTCGGCACGCAACACCGGTGTGCCGGTGGCCTCGAGCTGCCGGTCGTCGAAGGTCGTCGCGCCGTGCCGGCGGATCTGGTCGACGTCCCGGCCGAGCATCGTGGCGACCAGCCGTAGCCTGGTGGTTCCGGCGACCGGCCCGGTGTGCACCAGGCGTCCGTCGCGCAGGACCGTCACCTGGTCACAGATCCGGAAGACCTCGTCGAGCTTGTGCGTCACGTAGAGCACCGCGACGTGCCGGCGGCGCAGCAGCGCGACGACGTCGAGCAGCAGATCGACCTCGCGGGGCTCCAGCGACGAGGTCGGCTCGTCCATGATGACCACCCGCGCGTCGCCGGACACCGCGCGGGCGACGGCGATCATCTGCTGCACGCCGAGGCCGAGTTCGCCGAGCCTGCGTCGCACGTCGACGGTGATCCCGTAACCCGCCAGGACTTTCCTGGCGTCGCGGTGCATGCGCCGGAAGTCGATGAGGCCGAACCGGTTGGTGGGTTCGCGGCCCAGGTACAGGTTGCCGGCGACGCTGCGCATCGGCACCAGGTTGACCTCCTGGTAGATGGTGCTGATGCCGGCGGCCTGCGCGTCACGGGGGTGCGGGAAGGCCGCCGGCTCGCCGAGATAGCGCACCTCGCCGTCGTCCGGCCGGTACACCCCGGTGATGAGCTTGATCAGCGTGGACTTACCCGCACCGTTCTCGCCGACCAGCGCGTGCACCTGGCCGGGGTGCAGTTCGACGGAGACACCGGCCAGGGCACGAACGCCGGCGAAGTGCTTGCCGACCGAGCGCACGTCGACGGCGGGAGTGGTCATCGGGCCGCTCACTCTCAGGGTCGTCAGTACGCGTTGGCGAGTTCGGTCTTGGCGTTGTCCTTCGTGTACTCCTTGTCGGAGATGATGGTCTTCTCGACGACGCCCGTGCCGCTGTAGAAGTCCTCGAGTGCCTGGAAGGCGAGCGGACCGAAACGGGGGTTGGACTCGATGACGCCGGCGATCCAGCCGTCGAGGATTCCCTGGACGGCGCCCTTCGTACCGTCGATCGTGATGATCTTGATGTCGCCCGGCTTCTTGTTGGCGCCCTTGAGTGCCGCGACCGCCCCCAGCGCCATCTCGTCGTTCTCCGCGTAGATGGCGCCGATCCGGGGATTGGCCGAAATGAGCTGCTCGGTGACCTTCTGCCCCTTCTCCCGGGTGAAGTCGCCGGTCTGCTCGGCGACGACCTTCAGCGCGGAGTTCTTGGCAGCCAGCTGGTCCTTGAAGCCCTTGGTGCGGTCGACCGTCACGTTGACGCCGGACGCGCCGAGCAGGATCGCGACCTCGCCCTTGTCACCGGTCGCCTTGATCAGGGCGTCCGCGGCACGCTGACCCTGGACGACGAAGTCGGAGCCGATCCAGCCCAGGTAGTCCTTGCAGGGCGTCTTCGTGGTGAGCAGCCGGTCGATGGTCATCACCGGCACCTTGGCGTCCTGGGCCGCCTTGAGCGCGGGGTCGAGGCCCTCCGAGTTGAGCGGTGAGATGATCAGCGCCTGGGCACCCTGGGCGATCATGCCCTGAATGTCGGCGATCTCCTTGTTGAGGTCGGACTGCGCGTTGGTGGTGATGAGCTTGATGCCCCGCTTGGCCGCCTCCTCCTTGATGGACTGCGTCTCCGTGATCCGGAACGGATTCGCTTCCTTCTCCGACTGAGCGAAACCCACGGTGATGGTCTTCAGGTCGAGCTTCGGGACACCGCCGTTGTACTTCTCCGGTATGCAATTGTCGGTTCCCGTGGTGGTCTGGACCTGCTGTGCTGCCGAACCGTTCGCGCTGGGAGCGTCGTCGCCGTCGCCGGCGGCCTTGGTGCAGCCGGCGGTGAGCACGAGCACGGCCAGTGTGGCACCGGCCGCGGCGCCACGGATGAGCTGTCTAGGGCTGGGCATCGCTGGCGTCCCTTCACATGGGGGCATGACGGACCAGGGCCCTGCGCGGCAAGGAGAGCTGCGCAGGTGCCAGAAGTTGAAAGAGTTTGACTGGAACTGGGGCAGATCGTAGCCACGTTGTGGCAGCTGCTGTCAATAGCCGAAACGAAATGACCAGGGATGATGGAGGTGACCGGGGTGCGCCGGTCTGCCGCCGTCACGCGATCTGTACGTCGATGCCTTCCGCGCGCAACCGGCGGACCATGTCGGGATCCGCCGCGTCGTCGGTGACCAGCACGTCGATGCGGTCGCTCGGCACGGTCTGGCACATCGTGTCGTGACCGATCTTCGTGTGGTCGGCGAGCACGACGACCTGCTTCCCGGCGGCCATCATCGCCTGGTCGGTCGCGGCCGCGAAGACGTTGGGCGTGGTCAGGCCGCGCTCGGTCGTGACGCCGTCACCGGAGAGGAACACCTGCGCGCCCCGCAGGCCCTGGAGGACCTGCTCGGTGATCGGACCGACCATCGCGCCGATCGAACGGCGCAGCGCACCGCCGACGAGCACGACGTCGATCTGCGGTGTGCCGATGAGCTCCTGAGTCACCGGAATCGAGTTGGTCACCACGGTCAGATGCCCGATCGTGGTGAGCCGCCGGGCCAGTGCGGTGGTGGTGCGGCCCGGACCGAGCAGCACGGCGCTACCCGGTACGACGAGCCCGGCGGCGTGCGCCGCGATGGCCTCGCGTTCGGCGCGCACCGCGTCGATCGTCGCACCGTCGGCGGAGGCCGGTGGGGGGCTCTCGACCGGCTCGGCGGGCGTGCTCGATGGCGCTCGCGGCGCCGCTGGTGCCATGGCGGGCAGGGGGCCGACGCCGCCTCGCGTCGCCGCGAGCAGCCCGTCGGCCACCATGGAGCGCAGATCCCGGCGCACCGTGGACTCGGAGATCCCGAGCACCTCGGCGAGTTCGCGGAACGAGACGTAGCCCTGGTCGCGAACCCGCTCCAGTAGCCGTCGACGCCGCTCGGCGATCAGCACCGAGACACCTCCCTCCCTGTCCGTACCTGGTCGATGCAGAATATGTCAGATCCTGTCACCGCTGTCGAGAAGTGTGAGGAAGCGAGCGTACGCGGCGTCGATCACGTCCGACGACCGCGGCTCGAACCGCCGCGGCGGCAGCGAGGCACGCACGACGTCCCTCATCTCGGCCGGCGAGGACAGCTCGCCGGCTGCCCAGGCCTGGACCAGCAGGTTGCCGATGGCGGTGGCCTCCACCGGGCCGGCCAGCACCAGCCGGCCGGTCACATCGGCAGTCAGCTGGCACAACAACGGGTTCGCCGCCCCGCCTCCGACGATGTGCACCACGTCGGCGCGGCTGTCTGCCAGCGCCTCGGCGCGCTCCAGGGTCCATCGATGCTTACAGGCGAGGCTGTCCAGCACGCAACGCACCAGTGCGGCCCGGTCCACGGGAACCGGCTCCCCGCTCGCCCGGCAAAGCTCGGCCAGCCGCGCCGGCATGTCATCCGGCGCGACGAGACCGGGTGCGTCCGGGTCGATCAGGGACCGGAACGCCGGTGCGGTGCCCGCGGCGGCTACGAGATCGTCGTACGGTGGCGAGCCCCACGCCGCCCGGCACCGCTGGAGCAACCACAGACCCGTCCCGTTGCGCAGGAACCGGATGGTTCCGTCGATTCCGGCCTCGTTGGAGAAGCCGGCCAGCCGGGCGGCGTCGGTCAGCACCGGCGCCGGCAACTCCAGGCCGACCAGCGACCAGGTCCCCGAGGAGATGTACGCGAAGCTGCCCGCCCCGGCCGGAACCGCGGCGACGGCGGAAGCGGTGTCGTGTCCGGCGACCGCCCACAGCGGCACCCGCCGGTCAGCCAGTAACGAACCGACCTGGGTGCCGGGCGCCACGACGTCGGCGTCGAAGAGCCGGCCGGGTATGCCGAGCGCCTGGATGACGCCGGTCGCCCAGCGACGGGTGACGACGTCGAGCAGCTGGCCGGTGCTCGCGATCGTCTGCTCGGTGACCTGCCGGCCGCTCAGCCAATACCCGAAAAGGTCAGGCAGCATGGCAAGCCGTTCGGCGACGGCCAGTTGCGGTGAGTCCTCCATCGCCACGAGCTGGCTGGTGGTGTTGATCGGCAGGGTCGCGGTGCCGGTAGTGCGGTACAGCTCGGCGGGATCGACGCGCTCGGCGACCAGCCTGGCGCCGGACTCCGTCCGCCGGTCACGGTAATGCCATGGATTGCCGATCAGCCGGCCGTCGCGGTCCAGCAGCGCGAAATCGTTGCCCCACGCATCGATGCCGATCCCGCCGACCCTGTCCCGGCCCCGCTCGGCCAGCGCTGCGGTCAGCCCGGCCGACAGGTCCGCGAACAGGGCCAACACGTCCCAATGCAGTCCCTCGGGCAATGCCACGGGGCGGTTGACGAACCGGTGCACCTCGCGCACCTCGAGCCGGTCACCATCGAGCACGCCGCGCAGCACACGGCCGGTCTCGGCACCGAGGTCGACCGCCAGGAACACAGGCATCGCAAGAGCCTAGCCGCGACTCGCGGATCAGGTGACGACGGTGAGCCTTGGCGGTCATTCAGGGTCCGGCGTCGGGTGCGGTCATGGCGCGGACGGCCCCTTCGACGCCGAGGATGTGCGCGGCCGCCAGCATGCGGGCGCGCTCGCTGTCCCGGTCGGCAATCGCCTGGTAGATCATCTGGTGCTCCACGGCCGTGCGGGAGTCGGCTCCGGCGTCGGCGCGGCCGCGCCACAACCTGGCGCGCACCGTGCGCCCGGAGGCGTGCTCGATCAGCGCGGCGAGCACCGGATTCCCGCACCGCGTGGTGATCAGGTTGTGGAACGCCCGGTCGTTGGCCATCAGTTGTTCGTGGTCGATGGCCGGCGACTGGAGCAGAGCGTGGGCTTGCCTCATCAGGTTGCGGAGTTCGGCCAGGTCGTCGTCGGTAAGCCGCTCGACGGCCAGGGCCGTGGCCTCCGGTTCGAGGAGCCGGCGGACGTGCAGGAACTGCCGCTCGCCCGCTTCGCCGTGCAGGTCGGCGACGAATCCCATGCCGTCCAGCAGCAGGTCGGGCCGGAGGCTGGTGACGTACGTGCCGTCACCTTGCCGGGTCTGCAGAACCTTCAGCGTGGTGAGCGCCCGGACCGCCTCGCGCAACGTGTTCCGGGAGACGCCGAGGCTGGCGGCCAGGTCCTTCTCGACCGGCAGCTTGTCGCCGGGCCGGAGTTCGCCGTCGACGAGCATCTGTTTGATCCGGCCGATCGCCGAGTCGATCGCACCCATGGCTCAGCCTTGCACGCCGGCAGGGTTCTTCCCGAGCGTGACATGCGCTCGCCCTGATTGATCCCATGAATAACCATGGCGGGCGAGTGGCAACTTGGCTCAAGTTGAGAAAAGTGTGGGATATAAGCCAATAAACGGGGCATATATGTCCACCACTATTTGCAGATCGTTTCAACTTCTGGCACTAGCGTCTATAGACATTGGGTGAATCCGAGGGATAGATTCCGGCTACCCAGCACGTTCCCCCCGCTCACAGCCCTCGTCCCGGCCATGGTGGAGGCCCCTATGGCATCTGACGCCACTGAGCGTGACGGCTACCCAGGCGCGGCATCCCCGCGCCACGGAGCAGAGATCCCGCGCGGTGTATCGAACCTTGCATGGCCGGCGGGGCACCGACCGGAAGGCGCCGGACCGGAAGACAGCGGACCCCCGATGTCCGGTTCGCCCGGCGCCGGTCCGCGTCGCGATCCGGCCGGCCTGGGCCTCGCCGCCCTGCGCGTCGGCCCGGCACTGATGTTGCTGGTCGTCGTGCTGGCCGCGGGCGCGCTGTCGCCGGTCTTCTTCACGACGCGCAACCTCGGCAACGTACTCAGCCAGACAGCGGTGATCGCGATCCTCGCGCTGGCCCAGCTGCTGGTGATCGTGACCCGGGGCATCGACCTGTCCGTCGGGTCGACGCTGGCACTGTCCTCGGTGGTCGGCGCCCTGATGTTCGGGTCGATGGGGTCCGGACCCCTGGTCATCCTGGCCATGCTCGCCACCGGCACGGCGGTCGGTGCGGTCAACGGGGCAGTGCTGGTGTGGGGCCGGCTACCTCATCCGTTCATCATGACCCTGGCCATGCTGAGCATCGCCCGGGGCCTGGCGCTGTGGCTGTCCGGAGGGCAGCCGATCAGTGGCATGCCGGACCTGGTCCAGCAGCTCGGCGGCGGATCGATCGGGTGGCTTCCGTACTCGGCATTTCTGGTCGTGGGGCTGGCACTGGCGACGTTGCTGCTCACCCGGGCGATGGTCTGGGGCCGCTGGATCTTCGCGGTCGGCGGCAATCCGGATGGCGCCCGGCGGGCCGCCATCCCGGTCAACCCCGTGGTCGTCTCGGTTTACGTGATCAGTGGGCTGGCGGCCGGGACCGCCGCGGTCGTCAACGCCGGCCGGCTCAACGGTGGATCGCCCACCTTCGGAGAACTGGCCGAGCTGGACGCGATCGCCGCCGTGGTGATCGGTGGGGCGAGCTTCCACGGCGGCCGTGGGAATGTCGGCAACGCACTCGTGGGGGCACTCATGATCGGCGTCATTCGCAACGCCATGAATCTGCTCGACGTCAACGCGTTCTTGCAACCGATCGTGATCGGCGTGGTGATCCTGCTCGCCGTCGAGCTCGACGTCCTCCGCGGGCGTTTGGAGGAGCGGCTCCGCGTTCTCCAGGCGGTCCGGTCATGACCGAGCCGAACCCGCCAGCGCTCAGCGTGCGGGCGGCGACGAAGCGTTTCGGCGCGGTGGTCGCGCTGGACGGTGTAGACGTCGAGGTACGGCGAGGCGAGGTGCTGGCCCTGCTCGGCGACAACGGCGCCGGTAAGTCGACGCTCATCAAGTGCGTCACCGGGGTGCACCGACTGGACTCGGGGACGGTCGCGATGGACGGCATTCCGGTCGACCCGGGTTCACCGGCGGCCGCCCGGGCTCTCGGTATCGAGACCGTCTACCAGGACCTGGCGTTGTTCGACAATCTCGACGCGGCGGCGAATTTCTACGCCGGACGCGAGATGACCACGCCACGATGGCTGCCCCGAGGGCTCCGGCTGGTCCGGCGGCGCGCGATGGTGGAGGCCACTGTGGTGGTACTGCGCCGGCTCGAGGTGGGCGTCGCCGACCTGAGTACGCCGGTGGGACTCATGTCCGGCGGCCAGCGGCAGGCGGTCGCGGTCGCGCGGGCCGCGGCGTTCGCCACCAAAGTGGTGATCCTCGACGAGCCCACGGCGGCCCTGGGCGTCCGTGAGTCTCGTCATGTCCTCGACCTCATCCTGCGGCTGCGAACCGAAGGGCTCGCGGTCATCGTCGTGTCGCACGCGATGGATCACGTTATGGAGATTGCGGATCGGGCCGTGGTCATGCGCCGCGGTCGTGCGGTCGGAGAGCTGATTCCCCGGCCGGAGAACAAGGAACAAATTGTGTCGCTGATCGTCGGTGGAAACGGCTGATCCGCAAGCCTCAGCCGTGTTAACGGAGGTAGGCAACATGCGAGGCAAGAAAACCATTCTCACGATGGCCCTGGCGAGCCTGATGCTCGCGTCCTGCTCATCCGGCGACGATGCCGGAAAGTCCGACCAGGGTGCCGGTGAGACCTTGAAGGTCGGTTTCATCACCAAATTCCCGGTCGACTTCTACGACATCATGGTCGACGCCGTGAAGAAGTACGACGCCGAGCACGCCGATGTCGAGGTCCTCTTCGGCCAGGGCAAGAGCGGAACGGACGACGAGGGCGTGATCAACCACGTCGAGAACATGATCGCGAAGGGCGTCAAGGCCATCGCGATCACACCCACCAGCCCGGCGGTGCAGACCGCGCTGGACAAGGCGGTCAAGGCCGGGATCAAAGTCGTGCTGGTTGACAACGACATCCCCGGCTGGACCGGCAAGAGCTCCGTGGTCGCCACCGACAACCTGGCCGGCGGCAAGCTCGCCGGCACCTGGCTCGCCGAGCACCTGGCGGACGGCGCCAAGATCGGAATCCTGCAGGGGCGGATCGGCAACCCCTCACTCGACGACCGGGTCAAGGGCCTCAAGGAGACCCTCGGCAGCAAGGCGACCGTCGTCGCCGAGCCGGCCACCGACTGCGACCAGACCAAAGGCCTGAACGCCGCGCAGGACATGCTCACCGCCCACCCGGACCTGACCGCCATCTACGGCGCGTGCGGCCCGCCGATCATCGGCGCCCTGCAGGCCGTCAAGGCCGCGGGCAAGAAGCCGGGCGACATCACGGTGGTCGGCTTCGACGCCTCACCCGACGAGCTGAAATCGATCAAGGCGGGCGAACAGACCGGTTCCGTCGCACAGTTCCCCGCGAAGATGGGGTCGCTCGGCATCGAGACCGCGGTGTCGGCCGCCCGGGGACAGGCGGTCCAGCCCAGCGTCGACACCGGTACCGAGATGGTGACGAAGGACAACGCCGACTCGTTCGCCTGATTTGTCGCTCCCCGGATTACGCCATTTCGCTCCGCTCTGCGGACTCGCGCTGATCAACGAACTGACCGTGTTCCACAACATGTTCCTCAACCGCGAACTACGCCTCGGTCCACTGCTCAACAACCGGGCCATGCGCCGTCTTGCCAGGGAGCACCTGGCCGACATGGGCGTGAACATCCCCGACGTCGGCGCCGAGGTCGCGAAGCTGTCCGGCGGGCAGCCAGGCCGTGGCGGTGGCCCGGGCGGTCTACTCCGATGCCCGGGTCCTGCTGCTCGACGAGCCGCTCGCCGCGATGGGCGCCAAGGAAGGCGCCCTGATCCTCGACCTGATCCGAGACCTCAAGGCCCGCGGTGACGTCTCGGTCATCATCATCGCCCACAACTATGCCCAGGTCCTCGACGTCTGCGACCGGGTCAATCTGCTCCAGCACGGCACCATCACCTTCGACCGGCGCACCGCCGAGGTGTCTGTCGAGGAACTGACCGAGCTCGTGGTCGCCGAATACCGCAGCCGCCGCAACCGCCGCTGACGGCGGACGGCAAGCCGTTCGCCCGCAACACAGGAGTCGTCGCCATGCCCTCTTTCGCGCGCATCATCGCCCTGGACGTCCTGGACGTGCGCTTTCCGACGTCCGAGCAGCTCGACGGCTCCGACGCGATGAATCCCGAGCCGGACTACTCCGCCGCGTACGTGCGGCTGCGCACCGACGCCGACGACGGGCTGGAAGGCCATGCGCTGGCGTTCACCACCGGCCGCGGCAACGACGTCCAGGCCAACGCCATCGACGCGCTCGCGCCGTTCGTGGTGGGGCGCTCGGTCGCCGAGGTGTGCGGCGATCTCGGCGGCTTCGCCCGCTTGCTCGTCCACGATCCCCAATTGCGCTGGCTCGGCCCGGAGAAGGGCACCATCCACATGGCCACCGGCGCCGTCGTCAACGCGGCCTGGGACCTGGCCGCGAAGCGGGAGGGCAAGCCGGTCTGGCGGTTCCTCGGCGATATGTCGCCCGAGCAGATCGTGTCGCAGGTCGACTTCCGCTGGCTTTCCGACGCGCTGACCCCCGGCGACGCGCTCGACATCCTGCGCCGGGCGCGATCCGGTCGCGACAAGCGCATCGCGCTGCTGCTGGAGCATGGCTACTCCGCGTACACGACCACGCCCGGCTGGCTCGGGTACTCCGACGACAAGCTCGCCCGGCTGTCGCGCGAAGCCGTCGCCGACGGATTCGGCCAGATCAAGCTGAAGGTCGGCGCCAACCTCGAGGACGACATCCGGCGCCTGCGGACGGCGCGTGAGGCGGTCGGCGACGACGTACGCATCGCAGTGGACGCCAACCAGCGCTGGGATGTGCAACCGGCCATCGACTGGATGCGGCGGCTGGCCCCGTACGACCCGTACTGGATCGAGGAACCCACCTCGCCCGACGACATCCTGGGGCATGCGGCCGTGCGCCGCGCGGTGCGACCGATCAAGGTGGCCACCGGCGAGCACGTCGCCAACCGGGTCGTGTTCAAGCAACTGTTGCAGGCCGGCTCGGTGGACATCGTCCAGATCGACTCGGCCAGGGTTGCGGGGATCAACGAGAACATCGCGATCCTGCTGCTCGCCGCGAAGTTCGGGGTGCCGGTCTGCCCGCACGCCGGCGGCGTCGGGCTCTGCGAGATGGTCCAGCACCTGTCGATGTTCGACTTCGTCGCGGTCTCCGCGACGATGCAGGACAGGGTCATCGAGTACGTCGACCACCTGCACGAACACTTCCTCGATCCGGTACGCGTCGTCAACGGCCGGTACGTCGCACCCACCGCGCCCGGGCTGAGCGCTCAGATGCACCCGGCCTCCCTCAAGGAGTACGCCTACCCCGACGGACCCGTGTGGGCCACCCGTGTCTGACCCATCTGCGCCGCGGCCACGGGCGGTCCGCCGCCCGGTGTCCCGTCCCATGACGCGGTGCGTCAGCCGAGGTTCGCCGAGGCGCCGGTGCTGCTGCCCGGCGCACCGCGCCGGCGGGGGAGAGCGGTCAGGCGACGAGGCGGCGTTCTCAGGCCCAGGCGGCGATCTCGACGCGGTCGCGGGCGCGAGTTTGGCCTGGACGCTGCCCAGGTGGGTCTTGACCGTGCCGATCGAGATGAACAGCTCGGTGGCGATCTCGGCGTTGGTCAGGCCCTTCGCGTCCAGCCGGACCACGTCCAGCGCGCGCGGGGACAGGCCGCCGTCGTCGGTCGACGGGGCGGGCGGGCTGAGGTGCTCCAGCAGCCGGACGGTGATGGAGGGGCTGATCAGCCGCGGCATGCCACCAGCGTCCTGAGCTGCGAAAACAATATCGGGCGACACGCAGCGATACCCCCCGATATTCAAGATCGCAGACTCTTGATCCGCGGTCACCGGCGTCGCTGTTAGGTTGCCTGATTTCGACCATCCACCCCGAGTTGGACGAGTTGCTCGCTGACCTTGAGTGAGGCTTGACCTCGTTGAGGTCGACCCATCGCGCGCCGAAGGTCTCACCCCCGCCGGTGCCCCGGTGGGCGATCACGTGGAAGAGCGGGTAGAGCCGGTCGCTCTGGATGCCGACTAATCGGCGGCCGGCTGGCACCCGCTTCACCCTCCGGGCTACTTGACCGGTTGCCTCTTGACGGGCCTCGGCAGCAGCGAGGGGAGTTCGAAGGCCTGCCTCGCGGCGGGGAAGGGGCCACCAACCTCAGGCCTTCTTCGCGCTCGCTTCCCATCGTGGTGAAGTGGACGGATCGCCAACGAACGGAAGCTCCAGGTCACAGCCCTGAGCCATGATCGAAGAGTTCGTACGCCGTAACCTCAGCTCCACAACCTGTTGACCTGCGAATCCGTGTGGGTCGAATGAGGCGTTGCGCGAACCGTCACTCGCCCGGCTCGGCTGACTCGGTTGCCGGGCTACTGCATGGTGACCCGCGCCAGTGTCGTCCCGGCGGCTTTGGAGATCTTGCAGTCGGGACGTGGAGCGCACGCCTGCGTCTTCTTCACCGACCCGATACTTGCTTCCATCGCCCGGTCGGCCGGAACGGTTCTGCTGCACGAGGTCATGGTGCTGCGCGGCTCGATGGACCTGGGCTCGTACGACCGCCTGTTCCCGAACCAGGACGCCCTGCCCGACGGAGGCGCCGTCCACACGTCACGTCCGCACGCAACACACTCCCGGGTAATTCCCGGAAGCACCACGACGACGTCGCGGAGCGTCCTTTTGGCCATGACCGGCATGCTTTCCGTGCCGCCGGTGGCCCGACAACACCGCTTCGCATGGCTTCTGCCGTCGGAACCTGGACACGCCGGTCAGGGCCACCAGTGATGGGCGTCCAGGGGCGCCGCGGTAATCGCCGTAGCGCCGTCGGTTTTCGAGGTCCGTGGCCGGCGCGCTCCATCACCGATCGGTCCGCATGGCTCATCGCCTCGGCCAGTGACGGATCCCAGGCGGTGGCTGTGGCTACTCCGGTGAGGGGAAGGCCCGTCGCGTCGGCGGTGCGGTAGTCGGCGCTGGACATGCGCCACGGTACGGCCTCCGGGTAGCGGGCCAGGGCGGCGCCGGTGAGCCGTAGGCCGGTCCAGTCGAAATCGTTGCGCCAGCGGATCACGGCGTCGGAGGCGCGGTAGCCCAGTAGCATGTGGACCGCGGCTGACGGTACCCCTTCGGTGCAGATCAGCGGGGCTGTGCCGCGCCCGGCGGCGGCTCGCAGCACCGCCGGGTTCTCGCAGACGAAGATCTCCTTGCTGGGCAGGGTCAGAGGCCCTAGCCGAAGTTGGTGAAGGGTGACGCGGAACGGCACGTGGGCGGCCGCCGCGGAGGACAGCCAGTCGCCGAGCGGGCCACCGGAGGCGGGGAGGTTCAAGACCAGTACCTGGCTGGCCAGGTCGTCGGGAACCACGCCGGCCAGTTCCCACAGCGCCCGTTCCTGCTCGGCGCCGGTCGGTACACCGGTCCCGTGCCATGCCGCCAGGGCGCGCAGGACCAGCCCGCGTACCGGGCCGTCGGTCAGAGCCTTGGTGTCTCCGAGGATTCGCTCCGCGAACACCGGCATCGGCTCGGCGGTGACCGGCATGGCGTCCAGCACCGCCAGCACCTGCGAGAACGGGAGGCCGCCGCGGGCGATCCGGGTGAGGGTCCCGTCGCCACGCAGCGCGCCGAGCCAGTTGTCGAACCACGGGGCACCGGCGTGGCGGCTCGTCGCGGCCATGGCGAGCGCCGAGTCCCGGGCCTCGGCCACGAGGGCGCGTTCGCCAGGGCGGTTCCGGAACGGACCTACCGCCGACACCAGATCGGTGCCGTACGCGTCGCGCAGGAAGACGTCGAGTTCGGCCAGGCGGACGGAGACCCGGCTGACGCCGGCGGGCCGGTGCACTCCGGTCACACCGATGACGATGTGCCGCTCCGTCTCATCAGGAGCCGCGAGGGAGACCGATCCGGAGAGGTCACCGCCGGTGCGTTCGAGGCTTCGCCGGGCAGCGGCGAGCAGCCGCCGCCAGCCTGGATCCGCGGTGAGATCAGGCATGCGACGCAACCGTACGGGTGGAGGGCGAGCCGAGCGCGGCGGCGAGTGTTCCGTCGAAGTCGGCCACGTTCACGGTGCCGTCCCAGACCAGCAGGACCGTCGACACGGCGTGTTCAACCGTGGAGTGCGACAGGTCGTAGTGGGCGCAGCCGGTCACCGCCGGATGGGTGGCCCATAGGTCGTACCCGGTCATGAACAGATCCAGATCGAACTGTTTGGCCAGGGACATCAGCTCGCCGCGCCCGTTGTCGTCGACGCTGGCGAACGCCTCGTCGAGGCCGAGCAGCCGGGGTGCGTCCGGGCGGGCCGACCCGAACAGCGCGTTGGCCGCCGCGAACAGCGGCAGGTGCAGCGACACCGACTGCTCGCCACCAGAGAGCTGGCTGTGCCGGGCCCGGGTGAGTGGCTCACTGACCCCGCCGGGGCGGTGCAGGGTGAATGCGAAGACCCGCCACTGCCGGTAGTCCAGCACCTCGGCCAGCAGTTCCCGGTAGGGCTTCTCCGGAGCCTGGGCCCGGACCGACTTGATCCGGGCCGCGAAGTGCCGCCGCAGGGTGGTCAGCTGACCTGGGCCGAGTCGCGCCGGGTCGCGTTCGAGCAGCTTGCACACCTCACGCTGTTCCGGGTCGAGGTCGTCGGAGAGCCGCCAGCCCACACCGACGGTCAGGCCGGACGACATCCGCCGGGCACGCATCTGCTGATCCATTGCGTCGACCAGGTCGCGGGCCTCGATCGTACGCCGGTGGATCTGCCCGGCCAGCTGGCCCAGCAGTGCGTCCTCAAAAACCCGCTGCTCCGCGTCGGTGACCGCCTCTTCGGTGTCAGCCACCTCGGCCAGCACCCGGGTCGCCTCGGCCCCGATCGACGCCGACAGAGTGCGCAGTTCCTCGTCCTTCTCGTCGTGCCGGGCGTGCGCCGTCCGCGCCGCCTGCCCGGCCGCCTCCGACTTCTCCTCCGCCTCGGCCTGCCGTTCGGCGGCCTCCCCGGCCAGCACGCCGGCGATGTCCGCGCTGTCATGGGCGTGCCGCAACTCCATCCCGAGCCGGTCGAACCGATCCAGCGCGGTGGCGGTCGGGTCCAGCCGTTCCACCGGCAACGACCGGTCCGCGCTGGCCCGGCGCAGCCCGGTGGCGGCGGCGGCCTGGCCGGCCACGGCCGCGTCGAGCCGGCCCGCGGCGTCGAGAGCCGACTCACGGCGTACCCGAAGAAGGGTCGCGGCCCGGTCCAGATCGCGTTCGGCCTGCGTGATCGCGGTGCGCGGCGGCAGTGTCGCACCCGCCCGGTCCAACGCCCCCAGCATCTCCCGCCGGGATTCACGGGCGGTTTCGACCTCGTTGATGTCTCGATCGAGGGCGGCGATCCGGCGGTCGCAGTCGGCGATCCGGGTGGATCGTGTGCCCGCCTCTGGCCGACGCCGAACCGGTACTGCGCTTCATCCTGCCGTCCTCTCCGACGCATCTCGGTGCACAGTTCCGTCACGAGTTCACGGCCGCTGGGAGCGCCACGGTGCACGCCCGGACTCCATCCGGACGCGCCCGGGCCCGGCAGAATTGGTCGCACCTGGGAACGTGGGTTCGGAACCGCCACAGAATTGACGTCAGCCGAAGTCCGGTCAACTACCCGATCGAGCGACTGGCGCGCCACAGGCCATCGAAGACGGCTGCTCAACGGGGGCCGGCGAACGACCCGCGGGTGCGCCCAGTGGGGCCGGCCGTGCGCGGCTGCTGTGCAGCACCCCCGACACCCGCGCGGTGTCCGATGTGGGGATGACGGGGAACGGCCCTCGAGTACGCAGCTGGGGATCGACGAAACGGGTCGCCGACCAGGCAGCCCGGTCGCTCTGGCATCGGCGCGGGCCTGGTGCAGCACTACCGGCAGTACTGCTTGCGCATTGGTTGCCCGGCCGGTACCTTCCGGCGATGACTGAACCGGCAGCAGTGGCTGGCGCGGCATCCGAACAGCGAGCCACAGCAGCAGTGACGTTCGCCGACCTCAACGTCAAGCTCGTAATCATCAACCAACTCATGTACGAGCGGTCGGTCCTCACCCCGAGGTTCGACCTGGACACGTTCCTCCGTACGTTCGACGAGCATGAGATCGAAGATCCCAACGGGCCCTACCCGGAGGTGCTGGAGTACTTCGAGCGGCTGCCGTTGACCCCGGAACACCTGGCCCTCATCACCGAGCTGGACGTCGACCCGTCCGCCAGGATCTGGTCCCAGATCGACCGCGGGTGGGGCGGCGGGGAGGAGCACTTCCACCCCGCTACCTATGTCGACGTGGCGCACCTGCCGAACCTGCGCAAGGTCAATATCGACTTCATGGTCAACGAGGACACCGACCTGTCCGCCCTGTACGAACGCGACGACCTTGAGGTCACCGTCGAGGAATGACGTCAGTGGCCGGAGGCGGCAACCGGACCGGAACTCGCTTTCCTGCGCCCGAGCGACACGCCCCTGGACAGCCACGCACAGCCTTGACCGAGTGGCGTGGGACTAGTCGACCTCCACCTCGATGCCCCTCGCATAGAGCGCCGACAGGTCGGCTTCCTCGGCGTCCATGTCGATGGCTATTTTTCGCAGGTTCGGCAGATGCGCCACGTCGACGTAGGTGGTCGGGGCGAAGTAGTCCTCCTCGCCGCCCCACCCCTCGTCAATCTGTGACCAGATATCCGCGCACGGATCGACGTCCAACTCGACGACTTGCGCCAGGTCCTCGGGGGTCAGCGGGAGTGCCCGGAAATAGTCCAGCACCTCCTCGGTCGGGCCGTTCGTGTCTTCGATCTCGTGGTCGTCGAACGAGTCGATGAAGGCGTCCCGGTCGAACTTCGGGGTGAGCACCGACTGCTCGTACATGAGTTGGTTGATGACCACGAGCTTGAAGTTCTCGTCGGCGAACACCACCCCGGTGCCGGCCCGTGGCTCGGCGGGTCGCGGGGCGAGCGCGTCGGCCAGCACCACCGAGAGCTCGGCCAGGGCCGGGGTGGACCGGCCCAGATCGAGCAGCATCTCCGGGACCGCCCGGGTGTCCGGCGCCCGGCGCAGCACGACCGGCAGCGACGGGCGCGCCTTACCGGTCCCCAGCAGTACCTCGCGGACGACCAGCTCGAGCTGGTCGTCGGTCCAGCGCTCGGCGTACGGGCGCAGCCGTACGGCGAGGTCCGGCAGGTCCACCCGATCCGTGGTGACCAGCAACCCGCGCAGCGTCTCGGCATAGTCGCGGCGGCGGGGCCCGGCGTACGGCACCGCGCTGAGCAGCGCGGCAAGCCCTTCGAGCGGGTCCGGGTGTCGCTCGAGGACGAGGTCGATCCAGTCGCCCGCGCCGCCCGTGGCGTCAGCGGGCAGCAGGACCGGGCCGAGCTGCACCAGCTCGGCCATGATCGGATCCTGTCGGGTCGCCTGCTGGCGGATCGCCAGCAGCAGCCTTCCGGGCCGCCCGGCGGGTTGCTCGGCTTCGGTCCACCCGGCCAACAGCCCGAGCACCCGCGTGGCGTTGGCCGCCAACAGCGGGCCGTACGGCGACCCGGCGCCTTTCGGGCTGGCCCACGGATCCTGAGTGAGCACGTGCAGCAGCCGTGCCCCGGTCTTCGGGTCGGCCGCCTCGATCCGGTCCAGCAACGCCGTGTACCACTCGTGGGCGGCCTCGGCGTCACCCTTGGCGGCGGCCCGCCACCCTTCGTGCAGCGGCTCGTAGAACGCGTACGGGCGAGGCTCTTCCGTGGGGCGGAACTTCCCTTCCCCGGGGAATTCGATGGCGGCCGCGTCGATGGAGGCCAGCAGCGCCGGCAGGGCGTCGAGGCCATAGCAGCGGACCAGGTCGGCCAGGGCGCGCGCCCCGGCGATCCTGGTCGCCGGTTCGGCCGACCGGAGCTGGGCCGCGGTGGCCGCTACGCGAGAAGACACTCGCGGGATGGTACGTCAGGATCAGCGAATACGGCAGTGCGGTGAACGAACTTCGGCTCGGTCGCGTAGTTGTCGTCGTGGCGACCCTGGAACTGGTCCGATGGAGCTCTGCTCACGAGCCGCCCGCCCGCCGGCTCGCGGTGACCGTCCACGGCCCGCCGGGTGTGGCGCTGAGTGCACTGCTGTTCCGGCGTACCACCACCGCGGAGGTGCCGGCGGGCATCGTGCGGGCGTCGCAGGTGCCCGGCGCGCGGAGCCGCAGGCCGGCCGGCGGGCAGCCGTGGCGGCTCGATCTGGACCTGGACTGGTTGCCCACCGAGGTGGCCCGGGTCGTGATCGCCGCCGACCTGCCGACCGACGGCCCGCCGTTCGGCAAGCTGCCGGCGCCAGTGGTCCGGCTGGCCGACCATCGCGGCGTGCCCGTCGCCGAATACGCGATGACATGGCTGACCACGGAGTACGCCGTGGTGGCGGTCGAGCTGCACCGCGTCGACGGCCGGTGGCGCATGCGGACCGGTTCCGACGGGTATGCCGATGGGCTGGCCGGGCTCGCCGCCGCCCACCATGTCGACGAGCTGCCGGACCCGGACCGGGCGGACGACGCCTCCGCCATTCGGCATGCGGTGGCCCGGATCCTCGGCCGGGCGCCGGCACCGGCCGGTGACCGGATCGACGCCGCCACCGTTACCGCGTACCGGCACGTCCAGGATCGGCTCGCGGAGGTACCGGAGGGACACCACCCCGCGTACCTCCATCTCGCGGCCCGCTGCACAGGCGCCGGCGCGCTGGCGGACGCCGTGGCCGCGACCGGGCGGCGCCTGGCATGGCGGACGGACTGGGCGGCATGGCGTAGCCCACTGCCCGACACCACGCTGTACGGCCCGGTCGGGCACGTCGGGGCGCTCGCGTGCGGCGAGGCCGACGGCCGGATGGTGGCGGCGGCAGTCGCGCACGGGGTATCGGTGTCCGGGGTCCACGTCTGGGACGCGGCCACCGGCGCGCCGCTCGGTTTTGACCAGGCCGGACACCTTGGCCCGGACGCGGACAACGTCCTCGCGATCGCCTTCGCCGAGCACGCCGGCCGTACCGTGATCCTCACCGGGGATCTGACTGGCACGCTGCGGATGTGGGACGCCGGCGGCGGCGCCCCGGTCGGTGACCCGCTCATCGGGCACCGCGCGCCGGTCCGGGCGCTGGCGGTCGGCCACATCGACGGCCGCCCCGTGGTGGTGTCGGGCGCCGCGGACGGCACCCTCCGGCGATGGGACGTTGCCGCCTGGAGGCCGGTCGGAGACCCGATCACCGGTCACGCCGGCCGGGTTCGGGCGCTGGCCGCCGGTGCGCTCGGCGGGCGCCCGGTCGCCGTTTCCGGCGGTGACGACGGCATGGTGCGGGTGTGGGACCTGGCCACCGGGCAGCCGGTCGGCCAGCCGACCCGCCACGACGGCCCGGTGTGCGCGCTCGCGTTCGGAGTGATCGCCGGCCGGCCGGTGATCGTGTCCGCCGACGGGCCGTTGGTCCGGATCCACCACGCGGACACGGGTCAGCCGGCAGGTCGGCCGCTGACCGGGCACACGGACGCAGTGCTGGCCCTGGCCCTGACCGAGGCCGGCGGCCGGCCGGTCGTCGTCACCGGCGGCGCCGACGCGACGCTGCGGCTGTGGGATCCGACCACCGGCGCGGCGCTGCGCGAGCCGGTCCGGCACACCGCCCCGGTCACCAGCCTCGCCGTCGGCCGGGTCGGGGAGCGCACGGTGGTGGTGCACGGACGCGATGCGGTGCGCCGGATAGACCTCGAAGCGCTGGTCGAGCCGGCGGCGTCCGCGACGCACACCGGCGAGGTGTACGCGGTGGCCTACGGCATGCGGCACGGCCGCGTGTTCCTGGCCACCGGTGGTCAGGACAGGACGGTGCGGGTGCTGGACCCGGACACGGGCGTCCCGCTCGCCCCGCCACTGACCGGTCACGACGACGCGGTCCTCGACGTGCGGTTCGAGCTGGTGTCCGGGGTGCCGGCGCTGCTCACGGGCGGCGCGGACGGTCAGCGCGCGTGGGACCCGGACAGCCTGCGGGAGGCCGGCGATCCGGACACGAACTGGCAGCCGACCGGCACCAACTGCCAACTGCCGGACGGCCGGCAGCTGTACGCCTTCGGCCTGCCCGACTTCGGAGTCGCGGTGTTCGACATGAACCGTCGGGCGGCGCTGCACGGACCGCTGCGTGGACACACCGCACCGATCCGCGCGATGGCTCTCGGCCCGGTACGCGGTCGGATCGCGATCGCCACGGGCAGCGACGACAACACCATCCGGTTGTGGGACGTGCTGAGCGGAGAACCGATCGGCGAGCCGCTGGTCGGGCACCTCGGACCCGTGTGGGGGTTGTCGTTCGGCGCGCTGCCGGCGCCGAACGGCCTCCTGTGGATCCTGGCCAGCGCCAGCAGCGACGGCACGGTGCGGCTGTGGGATCCGGACACCGGCGGGCCGGCGCACACCACGGAAGACGACGCGCTACGGGCCGCGGGGTACGACCTGCCACGCCGGATCGACCTGGGCGCGCCCGCATACGGTGTGGCCTGCGCCCCACCGCCTGGACCGCCGCGGCTGGCGGTGGTAACCGCGGCCGGCACCGTCGCCATTCGCGTGCCGGACGGCACAGAAGTGGGGAGGACGGCGTGATGGACGCCCGGTTGCAGGGATGCCGGGACCGGTTCGGGTCGCCGTCGCGCTCGATCCCGGACGGGGGGACGGCCGCGTACCTGTCGATCCCGCGTCCGGGCTGGTTGAGCGACGAACCGACGCATGCCTTCTATCGCCAGATCCTGGCCGATCAGGCGGCGCTGTGTCGCGGTGGCCGGATCGTGTGGGGACACATCGTCCAGGCCAACAAGCGGCTGTTCAAGCCCGGGGACGAGGATCACCGCGCCCACCTGGTCTACAGCCTCGACCCCACGATGGACGGCACACCGACGCGGCTGCGGACAATCGCGGACGCGGTGTTCCCGCTCAAGGGCGAGCCGCAGCCCGACCGGGCACACCAAGCCATCGCCGACACGTTGAGCACGCGGCGCGAACCGACCGTGCGGGTGCCCGTGCCGCCCGCGCTCGCGGGCGCCCGACACGTGTTCCTCACCTGCACCATCGTCGTGCGCCGCCACCTGCCGGCCGACCATGTCCGGAGCCGTCTGCTCCCGCTGCTGGTGGACCCGGCGAGGACCGCCGCCACCATGATCCTGCCGAGCCGGTACTGGCCCGAGGAACTGATCCGCCCTTGGCAGCTGGACGAGTGACGCATTTGAGACCTCGCCTGTTGCGGGCCGCGGCGATCACATGCCACCGACCCGCCCGAGCGGCGGTAGGGGTCTGGCCGCGTGGCGGGTCTGCAGGTGGATGAGCAGGTCGTGGCGGCTGGAGCGCGGCACTGCCGCGCAGCGCAGAGCCCGCAAGGAACTTCATCATCTTAGAGCCCGTGAAATAACCGGGTCAGGCGGCCTTTGTGGCCGCGGTAGGCGTGGTCGTGGCTATCACGGGCTTGTTGGTCGAGGTCGGTTTGCGGGCCAATCGGCGGGTCATGATGATGACCATGGCCCGCTGCGCCATCGCCGCATGGTGCTCGGGTCGTCGTTCATAGTCCCGTACGGTCCGGCGGCAGCGACTGATCCACGAAAACGTGCGCTCAACGACCCATCTGCGAGGTAACACCTTGAACCCGACCTGGTCGGCGAGTTTCGCGACGACCTCGACCAACAGCCCCAACCCGGCACCGTAGGTGAGCAAAGCGCCACGGTAGGCGCCGTCGACCCAGACCATCCGGACCCGGCGGAAACAGGTGGCCAGGACCCACAGCAGGAGCCGGCCGCCGTCTCGGTCCTGCACCGCCGCGCCGGTGACCAGGACCATCAGCAATAGCCCACCATCGTTGGGCCTTCGTTGTGAGCAGAGGTTTCGTCACCAGTGCTCGTACCGAAGGCCCTTCCTTATGTCACCGCGACACGCCCACCCGCAAGGCATTGATGATCAACGTCACTGTCCACCGCGGACCCAGTCATTTCACGGGCTCTGACAGAGGCGGCTGCGGTGGGCGCAAAACTTTCGACTGGCTTCGCGCCGTTCCCGACCTCACCCCATGATCCGTCAGTTACGCCCCTATACGTCCTTTGGCTCACTCGGTGGGATCAGTGTTGCCAGCTCGAACCGACATGATCAGCTATTAGCGACGGGTACCACGACCGCATCAACGCCTACCGCCAACCGCTAGAGGGCGGGTCACGATCGTCGACGGACAGCGTTCACGACCACATCAGGCCCTTGAGCTGCGATAATTCGGTTCTTATTCTTCCAAGTATGGTCCACCGCGGTTCGATGCATCATCACGGGCACCCTTCTGGTGCCCGGCGCAGCCTCTCCCTCCGCGCCGCCGCAGCCATCCTCAGACGGGTGAACCTCGACCTGATCAGCGGGCTTTGCCCGTACGCTTGGCGCGAAGACGAGAGGTTGATCGTGTCGGCCGATTTCGGGATGCAGACACGCCTTGTCATCCGTCACGGCGCAGCGTGACAGCGGACTGGCACGGGTGATCGCGGCCGGTGAGATCGGCCCGTCCACCTCCGAGCGGTTGCCCGGGGGTTGACCACGGCCAGCCGGGCGCCGGTACCTGAATCAGGTGCGTCATCGGCACATCTAGGGAGGCGTGAGCGTGTGGCCGCCGGGTATCGAGTCCGGAATCACCGACGTTCGACGCACCACATGCGCGTTCTCGTGGAGACCAACATCGATGCGTGAATGCCACCTTCGCCTCCGGTCACGAGCTGCTCCCGTGCGTCGGGACCGGACCCGCCGCCCGTGCTGTCGGTCGCGGCGACATGCTCGCGACCGACAATGCGGCTACGTCGTCACACCACGGCTGCGCGGCTCGGAGACGACGGAAGCCATCGCGCACGCCAATGCTCTCGGTCCGGCGCCGCTGTTGTGCGCCTGCGGTCCGGCGTTCTGCCGCCGCGGCGGGCTCGACGGCGCGCGGGAGTACCTGAGCCTCGGTGACAGCCGATTGTGGCCGATCGATGCGAGCACGATCGAACGTCGTGTGTCCGGCGCGGTCGAGCGGGCCGTTCCGGGGTTGACCGCCGGCGGCCGGACTAACCGTCCGGGCGAGGGTGTTGGTGCGTCTGTTCGTTCGGATTGAGAGGGGCGGCGCGGTCGAGGACATCCGGTTTGTTCCGCGCGCATAGGCCCCGCTTGTCGTCGCTGCGATCAGGGCGCGGCGGCGGGCGGACGTTTCCCTGAACAGCAACGAGCCTGCTCCACCGGCGCCGCGTTGGCCGAGCCGGCGCGGGCGCCATGACAACGTCGCCTGCCGTCGCTGGGAAGCCGGCGACTCGGCGGTGACCAAACAGTTCTGGGGAGGGATTCCGCCGTGGGCGGTCTCAAGATAGGAATGGCTCGGCACGGGGTACGACGCCGCGCTCGCCAACCATTCAGGGGCATCGATGTCGGGTTTGCCGGTGGCTCGACGGTTCGGTGGGTGGTGCGCCGGGACTGCAAAGCTCTGGACTGTCCTCGCGCGCAGTTGCCCGCGGCGGGGGTGGAGGCGGCATGAGCCAGGCCACTCTGTCGCGTCGGTCCTTGGGCGGAGGCGCCCTGTTCGTGTTCGCCGCTGGTGCCAGTTCGCCGTTGACGGTGCTGGTTGGTGGTGTGGTCGCGACGTACACATTGACCGGTGTGGTCGGTGTGCCGCTGTCCTTCCTCGTGATCATGGTCGTGCTGGGTCTGCTCCTGGTCGGCTACGTGGCGATGTCCCGGCACGTCCCGCACAGCGCCCCGTTCTATGCCCAGTTGGCGCGCGGGCTCAATCCGGCGGTCGGGGTGGCCGGGGCGGCGATGGCGTTTCTGGGCTACAACGCGATCCAGATCTCGCTGTACGGGCTGATTGGAGCCACCGTCGCCGGGATTATCGGTGGTGCGTGGTGGGTGTCGGCGGCGTGGGCCTGGGCGGCGGTGGCGGTGCTGGGCCGCTTTCGCGGAGCGACGAACGCGGTGATCCTCGGCAGCTTGCTGGCGGTGGAAATCGCCACGATCGTGTTGTTCGACATCGCCGCATTCACGAATCCCGCTGACGGTGCGGTAAGCGTGACGCCGCTGATGGCAGGCAATCTGCTGACACCGGGGATCTCCGGGGCGCTGGCGTTCGCGATGGCGGCGTTCACGGGCGCGGAGAGTCCACCGGCGTTCGGTGAGGAGGCCCGCTCGTCCAAGGCCGTTCTCCGGGCGGCGTATGGCGGGGTCACGTTCCTGGGAGTCTTCTACGCCCTGTCGGCCTGGGCGTACGCGGAAGCCGTCGGCCCGGCCCGGGTGGTCGAGGCCGCTGCCGATCCGGACCGTGCGCCGCTGGTCGTGCTCGGCCAGATGTACGGGCCGGCGGTGACCGCGATGGCGACGGCGTTGCTGGTGACCAGTGTGCTGGCCGCGAAGGTGTCCTTCCACGCGACGAACGCCCGATACGTGTTCGCGTTGGCGCGCGAGGACGTACTGCCGGCCGGGTTGGCGCGGGTCAGCGGCGGCACGACTGGCGGTGCACCGCTGGGCGGCTCGCTGGTGCAGTCGACGGTGGCCGCCATCGTCGTCGGCGTCTTCGCCGGCACGGGTGCCGATCCGATGACGATGTTCGTGTGGCTGTCCACCATCGGCGCGTTCTCCATCCTGTTGCTGCTGACACTGTCCTCGGTGGCGGCGCGGGCGTACTTCACCGCCGGTGGCGGTACCCGCGAGTCGGCGTGGGTGCGCCAGGTCTTCCCGAGCCTCGGCGCCGTGGTGGGAGTCCTCGTGCTGGTATTCATGGCCGGCAACCTGTCCTCGCTGCTCGGCACTCCTGCCGGGTCGGCACTGCCGTGGCTGGTGCCCGCGCTGGCTGTAGCCGCGGCGTTGATCGGTCTGGCCCGGGGCCATTGGCTGCGTCGCACCCGACCGGAGGTCTACCGGCGGCTCGGGCACGGCGCGCCGAATCCCCTCACCGTGCAGGACCAACGGCTGTCCGGCCTGGCGGTGTAGTGGTGATGACCGACACCAACGGAGACCCCCGGTTCGGTGCCCCGGCGAACGCCGCAACGCCCGAGCAGACCGCACCACCCCGCGACATCAAGCGCGAGGTGAACCTGCGCCAACAGGCCGTACAGCGGCTGCGTTACATGAACATCCAGCATGCGATGCACGCTTGGGAAAACCGGTACCGCGACCCGATCGCCGCGTACGCGATGGCGTTCCTCTTCGCGCAACCCGGCTCCCGGCCAGAGTGGCTGACGCTGCGCGCGGCCACGAAGCTGTGGCTGGCCGGTCCGGAGGCAGCCGACCTGCCGCGGCTGCTGTACGACCTCAACAAGGCGATAGCCGAACAGGCCGGGAATCCGAGCTTCGACCTGCGCCGCGACCTGGCGAACCGGGTGGACGAGGACATGGCGGCCGACGCCTACTACGTCGGGATCGGCGTCTCCAGCCTCGACACCTGCACCGGCACCTGGGAACACGCGTGCTCCACGGTGGACAGCTACGAGGACGTTCCCGGCCAGATCCGCATCCTCATGACCGACCCCACGACGATCGTCTGTGACCGGCGGGGCCTGTCCGACTTCAATACCCTGACCGTGCAGGCCACGAACCCGTTGAGCCTGTCACCGTTCGACTCTCCGTACCGGTGGGGAACGGTCATGGTGAAGCAGCTTCAGGAGGATCCTGCCCACGGCGCCGTGCTGCGCTGGATGGATGAACTCAACCTCAGCCTGTGGCGGGCCGACAACGCCCGGCTGGTCGCCCGCCAGCAGGCGCAGACATCCCGGTCCCACCGGAGGCAGTCGTGATCCTCCCGAGCACCGACACCGGCGGTGATCCGGAGTTAGCCCTGGTGAAGCTGCTCACCGACGCCCGCGCCGCGCGCCGCTACGACATCGGCTTTCCCGGCGCTACCGACCTGGGTTTTCCCGCCCTCGCGCAGATCCTGACCGGGCAACTGCTCAACAACGTCGGCGACCCTTGGGACCTCGGCCACGGCCGTAACCACACCAAGGAGATCGAACAACAGGTCATCGCCACCGTCGCCGACCTGCTGCGTGCCCCACCAAGCCGGTGGGGATACGTCACCACCGGCGCAAGTGAGGGCACGCTGCATGCCCTGGACGCAGCCTGGCTGCGCTACCGCGACCTGGTTGTCTACACCTCGACCAGCGGCCATTACTCGATCGTGAAGGGTGCACGGCTGCTGAAGTTGCCCGTGGTCACGGTCCGCACCGACGCGTTCGGCCGGATGGACATCGTCGACTTGCGCGCAGAGCTGGCACGACGCCGGGAACGCTCGGCAATGATCGTCGCCACCGCCGGCACCACCATGACGGAAGCCGTGGACGACGTCGCCGCTATCACGGACGTCTGTGATGAGTTGGCGGTGACCCGCCGCCGCATCCATGTCGACGCCGCCCTCGGCGGGATCCCCTACGCGACGCTCCCGGACGGGGTTCGTCCCTCGTTCGACTTCACGGCCGGCGCCACCAGCATGGTGATCAGCGGGCACAAGTTCCTGAGCACACTCATGCCCTGCGGGGTCCTGATCTACGCCGAACCACCGGCCGCCACCGGCGGCGGCCGAGTCGCCTACACCGGCAGCGCCGACTCAACCATCACCGGCTCCCGCTCCGGACACACCCCACTGCTGCTGTGGTGGGCACTGAACACCCTCGGCCCGCACGGGCTGCGCCAACGCGCCGAAGCCTCCCGCGAGCTGGCCACCTACACCCACCACAGACTGCAGAAGATCGGCTGGCCTACCGCTCTCAACCCACACGCCTTCACCGTCACCCTCGATCAACCGCCGCCGCCGGTGCTGGCGAAGTGGGTGCTGGCCACCAACGGAAGGACCGCCCACATCGTGTGCATGCCGGGTGTCACCCGAGATCAGATCGACGAGTTTCTCAACGACCTTTCGGTGTCGCGGCCGATCCCCGCCCAACGCCGCCGACGGCTGATGGCGGTGCAGACCGCACCGCGACCTTGACCGCCTCCGCACGCCCCGTCCGCCGCACCGACGTCAGCATGTTCACCCGTGCTCTGCGCGGCGTCGACGGCGGGGCAGCTTCGACGCCGTTGACCCACGAGGCAATGCCAGAGCCAGACATCCGGCGCCTACGGTCCCGACCCGTCGGCGATCCCAGCCGCCGGCCGTGCCCACCAGGTGGCCGATGCCGAACGTGACGGCCATGGCCAGGGCCCCGCCGATCACCAGCCGCGCCACCGCCCGCCGCGATGTCGCCCCGCCCAGGTAGCCGGTCAGCGCGAGAGCCACGGCCACCGCAACGAACGTGACGGGGGACGCCCGCGGCCCGCATCAAGGGCTGGTTTGATAATCTGACGTCGAAGTCGAGCGGCAGCTCCGAAGTGAGCGAGGCTGACAGCCAACCCGCCCTGGACGGCCCGCGACGGGCTTCTCAGAGCCCGTGAAATAACTGGGTCCGCAGTGGACAGTGACGTTGATCATCAATGCCTTGCGGGTGGGCGTGTCGCGGGGACATAAGGAAGGGCCTTCGGTACGAGCACTGGTGACGAAACCTCTGCTCACAACGAGCTGTGCGTAGACGAGAAGTTGCCCATCGAGCATCGGCTCCGCCCAGCCTGCAGAACGAGGTTTAGAATCTTCGCGCACCCGCATTGCCCTTACGTACTGAACACCGCCGCTCGGTTCTCACTTCCTTCAAGCAGCAGGCAGCCGACCAGGCTACAAGCGCCCTCAAGCCCGACGCCCTCTATGCCGCCGAGTCGGGTGGCTGGGTGCAGGTCTGGAACCCGATGATGGATGTGGTCATGGGCTGGGAGCCGACCGACCCGGCCGACGCTTGGTGGTCTTCTTCAGCAGCGGGATCTGAGCCGCAGTGTCTTGGCGGGTTCGGCGCCTGCACGTCAGAGTCGAGTTGCTATCTGGGTGCGCCGGAGGGAGGAGGCGTCTGGGACGATCGCGCAGTAATGGGCGAGACCCTCCCGCTTGGCGTGGTACATCGCCGCGTCGGCACGGCGCATGATGTCGTCCGGGTCAACGGGGCCGTCCTCGGAGTAGGCGATGCCAATGCTCGCCCCGATCGAGAGCGGGTGCCCTCCGAAGGTAACCGGTCGGCCGAGCGATGCGGTGATGCGCTCGGCGATGGTTACCGCAGCGTCGTCATCGGCGAGATCCTCGACCAGGACGGCGAACTCGTCGCCGCCGAGCCGGGCCGCGGTGTCCTCGGTCCGTACGGCCTGATCGATCCGCCGGGCGACCTCGCGCAGCACCTCATCACCGGCCTCGTGGCCGAGCGTGTCGTTGATCTGCTTGAAGCGATCGAGGTCGAGCAGCAGCACTGCCGTATCGGCGGTGTGCCGGCGGGAGCGGGCCAGCGCCTGCCGAAGCCGCTCGTGGAGGAAGGCACGATTGGCCAAGCCGGTCAGCGGATCGTGCATGGCCAGGTGGCGCAGTTCGGCCGTACTGGCCGCATTTTCCAACGCGAGGGTCAGCTGAGTGCGCAGCGTGTCCAGTGCCTTCACGGCGTCGGCACCGATCGGGCCGTCGGCGGTCGCGGTCAGCACGGCCACGAGACGCCGATCGACGACCAGTGCCAGCAGACAGTGCCCTGTTTCGTCCGCCGCATCGGTGTGGAAAACGTCGTCACACACCAGCGGCTCGCCACCGACCAGCCGTTCGGCGAGCGCGGACGGGATCGCGATGGTGGAACCAAGCGGCGGCCGGGCGTCGTCACCCGCCACTGCGACCACCTGTGCCGTCGAGTAGTCAGCCGCCACCACGGCGACCGAGCACGTGGCCGCCGAGAGGCCGGCGAGCAGTGCGCGTCCGGCCTCAGCGGCGATGCGGTAGATGTCCTCGGGACCGCCCACGCCGATCAGCTCGGTACCGGCTTCAGCCAGCCGCTGCTCTCGGCTGAGCGTGGTGTCGAGGCGGCCCAGCAGGCGAGCGTTGTCTGTCAGTACCGAAGCCTGCCGGATCACGACCAGTGCGGTCATCGCGATCGCTCCGACGAGCACGATCACGCCGCGAGCGGTGGGGCCGTTCAGGAAGGCCGGCACCAGCAGCGCGTAGGTCGCCGCGACCGCCGCGTAGGGCAGGAGACTGAACGGCCGTCTGCGTTGATCGGAGGCGGGCCGTTGTGAGCCCATTGCCATCATCGCCATCATCGCCACCAACGGCACCGCGATGAGCAGCGCACGGAAGATCGCCGACACGGCGAGGGCGATGGACATCCTGTCGGTGTCGGCGAGTGCGACGGCCAGCCCAGCGCGAACGACCTCCGTCAGCCCCGCGAGCGCGAACAGCCCAAGAGTCAACCGGTTGACCGCTGCCGAGCCGGCCACCATCACACGTGTGACAGCGAAGACGACAACGAGTACCCCACAGGCCCGCAACAGCGTGGAGATGGCCACGACGCCATCACCCGGCTGTCGCAGCCAGATCGCCAACATGAAGTAGGAGACGTACACCACCGTTGCGAGCATCACGATGGTCATGTCCAGCGCGAGCCGTCGCCGGCCGCCACCTGCCCGAGCATGTCGAACGGGGAGTCGCAGGATCGCAACCACGACGAGAACCATGGTCGCGATGGCGAACACCCGGGAGACCGGAGTGCCGATCCCGTACCCGACTGACTCGCCGTTCAGCTCCGCGAGCAGGCTGCTGCAGGACGCCCCACCCATGCCCAGGTACCCGCCGGCGAGCAGCCACCAGAACCAACGCGCCCCGCCGGCCTCGGCGCGGCACCCGACCCGCGCCGCCAATGCGGCTCCGATCACCATCGAGAGCCCGCCGCCGAACAGAGAGACCACGAACTGCGTCGACCAGCCCGCCACGTCGAGCGCGTGCCAACCCGCCGTGCCCATGTTGACCAGCATCGCGGCGACGGCGACGTACCGCAGTGCGCGATCGGCTTGGGGAAGCACCATCTCGGCAGGCCCCTCATCCCTCGCATGCTCGGCGTCAGTGGGCACCGGACTCCAACCCCTTCGGTCAAGAGACATCGAACCTTAGGGTTCCGGGCCAGAACGGCTTCCCGCTCCGTCCAGCCTCGCGAGCGAGGGGCAACAGCCACCAGGTTGCCGCCGGGCGGGGCGAGGGAGAGTTTGAGGGGACGTGCGTTGGAGGCGTAGAGCAGCCACAGCCGGCGTAGGTCGCGTTCTGCCGGTGCATGTGCCAACCCAATCACGTATCCAGCCAGCACCGGCACGTATACGGGCCTTCGAGCGCCCTCGTCCGGCATCGCCCGCTGGCGCAACTCGGCCCATCTTGCTACTTGCCGAAGCCGGAACCGCGCACGGTGCGCGGCGGATGAGCATGCCGGAAGAAAGGAGTAGGGTTCGCCGGTATTGGCGCTCTACGCACACTCTATTCCCTGTCGGATTGATTACCTTGACGACATGTTCCACCACAATCCGAAGGCGATTAACGTCCGTCTATGGCCAAGTCATCCAAGGTCGCTGAGCGTGCGACCATCGGAATCGTGCTGGTCATCGTGGCGGTGTTGCTTTGGTTCGCAGACCAGCGTCGTCTCGCGACCTTCGTTGCTCTGGCGCTGTTCGTGCCCTATCTCGCTCTGATCGCCCCGTTCAAGTGCGGCGGCTACACGCGTCAGCGGCAGGCTTGCCGCCTCATCGGCAGCGGCTTGCTGCTCGGCTGCCATCACCACCGGTTCGACCGCATCGGCAGAATCTTCGGCCACGACCGCGACCGGGCGGCAGCCCGGTACCGGTACCCCGACCGCTCGGTTCAGGCGGCTTCGTCTACCGGGATTCCCGGGAAGCGTCCATCGGGAGAACCTAGCCGCCTTAGGGGCTTTGACATGTTGTCCCTGGCGATCAGCGTCAGCAGCATGATTGCAGGCTGGCTCGCCCTCTGGATCGGACCCAGCTGACGCCAGTTTGCCGGGCGCTGGCCTCCGCACCCACCGAATGGCCAGCCTCTACAACTGTTAGCCTCCGTCTTTCATTAAGCCTCGGTGCTTTGGCCGGGTCTGGCCCTGAGTGATCTGGTGTGATGTTTTTGGTGGTGGGCAGCCGATGTCGCCCGGCCGGAGGCCGGGTTGCTCCGTTGTCCTGGTTGGTGGTGCGGCGGATTCCGTTGTCAGGTAACGGGCTCGGGTAGCGCGGCGAGGCGCCGGAATGCGGTGACGAGCTGGTCGGTCCAGGGCCAGTCGGCGGCGATGCGCAGGGTGGTGGTCCTGGCGGTGCGGGTGAGTTTCGCGGCGACGTGCAGCAGCCGGTAGCGCAGTTTCTTCGGCTCCGCGGCCGCGAGTGGCCCGTCCAGGAGCAGGTGCTGGGTCCATCAGAGCAGGTCGAAGCCGGTGAGGGCGAGTTCCAGCCACGCTTGGTTGATCGCGAAGGTGCGAGACGGGAATCGGCCGATTCCGGTGGTCTTGCCGGTGCGGATCCGGTCCTCGACGCGGGCATGGCAGCGGTGCCGGACTTCCAGGAACTGAATGGATCCACCGCCGATCGGTGTGTCGGTGGCGAAGACTTGATGCCGTTTGCCGTTGATCGTGTCGAACAGGGAGAGCTGCGCGCCGGGTGCGGGCGTTCCCGGCGGCAGATCAGCCGGGTGCCGGCCGGGAACGAAGCCAGCAGGTCAGGGTCGGCCAGGTCGGTAAGTTCGACGATCTCCGCGCCGTCGCGCAGGCTGCCGTCGCCGTCGAGCGCCGCCACCCGATCCTGGGCGGCGGTGATCGCGGCCCGGACCGGCTTGGTGATCGCGACACCGACGGAGAACTCGGTGAGCACACCCTGCTCATGCAGGCCGCGGACATGGGCGAGGAACTCGTGACTGCTGCCCGCCGAATCGGACCGCACGAGAATCGGGCAGCCAACACGATGTGGTTCGGGGATCTGCTGCAGGAACCCGCCGTCCGCCAACAGAATCATGTCGTCCGGGGCCGGGTGGACGCCGGAGTCGATGGGTGTATGACCGCTGAAGTCCATGATCTGGGTGCGGTAGCGGCGGTTGCCGCCCGGACCGAGCGGCGCCAGTAGATCGTCGCGGATGGCGTCGATGTCGAACATCTCGAAGTAGTAGCTCTGCGGCGAGCCGGGGCGGATATTGAGTACGCAGGTCGACATGCCGTTTGAAGTGGTCGATCGTGACCCGGAGCACGGGACGTGTCGTCTTCCCGCGCAGGGTGGCGGCCAGTTCGTCGGCCAGCGTCGTTTTCCCGGCCGCAGAGCGGCCGTCGATCCCCACGCGTGTCGGGTGATCCAGCCGCAGGGCGAGGATCCGGTCGGCCAACCCGCCGAGCACCTGCTGCCGCATCGTGGTCATGAAAGCGGGGATGTCAGAGGCTGGATCGGCACCGGCAAAGAATGCCGCGCCAACGCGCCGGCCCGCAAACGGTTCGCGGAGGCGGCCGTCGTCATGCTTCCTCGACGACGGGGCGCCTCGCGCAGTCACATCCCAGGTCCGTGCCTGCCTCGCCGCGACGTTGCGTAGCGCGCGGATCGCGGCAGATGCGGACGCACGGGCCGGCGGCCGGATCCGTCCTCATCCGATCGGCTAAGTTATGCAGTCATGACTACCGGGACGGCATCACGCCACGCACAGATTGGTGACCCGGTGCCCTTCTGAGCGCCGTACGGGCCGGTACCGGCCCGCTTATGGATCGAGAATCCTGCACTTCTGCGCGGGCTCCACCTCTGTCGTGTTGATCAAGGTCGAGACCTCAACGACGACAGGAGAAGTCATGCCCACCAAGACGCTGCACATCCCCACTGCAGACGGCCAGGCCGACGCGTTCGCCGCTCTCCCCGACGCCAGCGGGCGATGCCCAGCAGTGCTGATGTACCCGGACGGCTTCGGCATCCGGACCGTGCTGCGGCAGATGGCCTGTGAACTGGCCGAGCACGGATACTACGTGCTCGTCCCCAACGTCTTCTATCGGCACGGCCCGACACCCGTGATCGAGCTTCCCGAGCACATCGGAGACGAAGCCCGGCCCGCGATTTTCGCTCGACTCATGCCCATGATCAAGGCGCACACCGCCGAACGGGCCCTGAGCGACGCCGACGCCTATCTCAGGTTCCTCACCACCCAACCCGAGGTCAGTACCGGACCGGTCGCGGTGACCGGGTACTGCATAGGCGGTCTCATGGCGGTACGCACCGCTGCGGCCTACCCCGACCAGGTGGCTGCGGTGGCCGGATTCCACGCCCCCGTAGGCGCCGACGGGCCGGATGTCCTCTCCAAGCTCACCGCCCAGCTCCACTTCGGTCACGCCGAGGGCGACATAACCCCTGGGGCTCTTAAGGAGCTCAACGAGACCCTGAATGCCGCGGGCGTCAGCTACACCTCCGAGATCTATCCCGGCACCATCCATGGCTTCACCATGTCCGACACCGACGCATTCAACCCGGCCGCGCTGCAACGCCACTGGGACCGCCTCTTGTCCCTACTCGGCAACACCCTGACCACCAGCTGATCGTTCGAGTTGTTCTGGGGTCAGGCTGCCCGAGCGGCGGGCTGGCCCCCGCAACGTTTTCGTCACTGCTGATGCAAAGACGCTCACCACCAACCTCGAATCGACGCCTCGACCGATCGGCTCCGCTCCGCACGCCCGGACGTGAACGCACTACTTTCGGCAGATCCGCGCATTCGCGCTCCGAGCGGCTTCATGATCCTTCGTACGCAGCGTAAGCGGGCTCGGCGGGTGACCGTCAGCACCACCGGTGGTCGAGATCCGCGAGTGGTGCCGGTTCTCACGAGGTCATCACACCGCGCTGCCAGGCTGTTTCAGATACACCATATTTACTGATAGTCTTAGCGGGTGCCCAAGCATGTCGACATTGCCAACTCGCTCCGCGAACGTATTCGAGCTGGTGAGTTCGCGGTCGGTACGATGCTTCCCGGGGTCTCCGAGCTTGAGGCGGAGTACGGGGCCGCGGTCAACACCGTCCGGGCCGCCGAGGCTGTCCTTCGGGACGAGGGACTTCTGCGGATTACGCAAGGTGTCGGCGCCGAGGTAGTCGCCCTACCCGTTGGCAACGAACGACAGCTCATCGCGACCATCCGTACCGCACTCAACCAGCTCGAAGCCGCCCTCGACGCACGAGAGGCCGCCCCGAACGGACACGCCACGAAGGATCCTCGGCTGTAACGAGTCCCGCCATTGCACGAGCCCCGAGCAGCACTATGTCAACAGTAGAGCCTACGTGCTGGAGCAGATGGCGCTGAGCGTCTTCCACAACCCGAGCGCGGACGTACCCGCCGTGGACGGTCGCCCAGCCTACAGCTCGACCAACCTGAACCCGACCACTGTCGAACTGATCCGCAACGCCGCCGGTGCGTGAGCACCGTCATGGAAGTCCGGTCAGCCAACCGCGAACCGGCCCGAGGTAAGGGATGGTTGACCATGACGAACCAATCGCCCGAGGGCGGGCGAGCACGCCGCGGCCGAAACTGGGCCTTCGCCGCCGCGGCCTTGCCGCTGCCTCTACTGCTGCTTGGCTTCGCGGTCTTCGAGAACCACGGATGGCGTGAATGCGTCGATCGGCGAGACGGTCAGATGCCGTGCAGTTCGTCATCTTCCTGGTTCCCCCTTGCAACGCTTGGATTCTGGGTGTTGACGCTCGCCTCGACCGTCCTCGGCCTGCTCGTCGGTCTCAGCGAGGGCCGTCGGCGGCGAGGCTTCGCCCAGCGCCGGTGGATCAGGATGACCGTGGTCGGGCTTGTCGCCCCGTGGGCGCTGCTGACGTACGCGCTGGGCTATGGGCTGGGCCAGCTGCTGCCCGCTCGGCGTCCCTCCGCGCTCGGTTCGGCACACCACGTCGCCAACAACGGCGGCTGGCAGCAGGCCGTACAGCTTTACCAGGCGCTCGCCGGCGGGCAGCCGCCTCCCGCGGTGTACGCGCCGGACCTCCCGGCAGCCGGCACCGTGTATCTGGATGTGCCGTTTCGCTTCTCAAGGTTGTTCGCCACGGATGTCACCTACCGGCCCGGTGGGATGATCGCGGTCGGGTCACCCAGCTTCGTGGCGGGCGCGGCCTTCGGCCGGCTGATCGGCACGAGCATCGGGTACGCGCGGGCGGCCGGCCTGTCCAGGCGGCATTGGCGCGGGCACGACCTTGCCCGCGTGGTGGTCGACGCCAGTGCGACGTGGTGCCTGGTCCGAGGGCAGTGGCTGCGATTCGATCACCACGCGGTCACCGGCTATCAGATGACGGCGGATCAGTCCTGCATCCTCACGTTCGCGACGACCGACCCGCTACGACTGCACGGCCCGTCCGCCTGGTGCCACGCTGTGCTGTTCGCCTACTTGCGTGGCAGGGCGGCTTGGCAGATGGCGCCGTACCTCCAACCCGTGGCGCAGGCCGTCCCATTGACTGCGGCCGTCCCGCGGTAACAAGTGGCGAGCCTGGGCACCCGGCCAGGTCGCTCAGGCCGGCGGTCAAGCCGTAGGACCGACGGCGGCGGCTGTCCGGAACGGTCGCATACTGGTCATCGGCAGCCCAAACCGGCGGGCCACATCGAATGTGGCGGCGACACAGCGCCGGTAGTCGTTGCGTGCCCACTCGATGCGTCCGTCTTCCCGGACCAGGGCCGCGACGATGTGCACGTGGTCGTCGTTGTGGCGAACCACTACCCAGCGGATCCCTTCGGTGTCGCCGTGAGGGGCGAGTCCAGCGCCGGCAAGCATCTCCCGGGCCATGTGTCCCCAGGCCTGATCGCTGAACACCCGGCCACGGTCATCGGGCGCGAGCCGCATCGAGGCGTGCCAGACGGGTTTGCGTGGTGCCCGGTCAGCCGCGCGTACCGGCTCCCTCCAACATGGCCACCAGGTGCCGGAAGTCCCGGGCACCACTGTCGGTCACCGACGGCTGCAAATCCGCGAGATCACCGGATCCGTCCCACGCGGCCACCAGCCGCGGACGGTCATGCTCCTCGAACCGGCCGGGCCCGAACAGATAGCGCAGCAGACCACCGACCCGCGTGGCCCCGCTTGTGGATCCGGCAGATCACCGAAGCCGCCGATCGATACGGCCGGTCACCTCGTCCAGTCGTGCCACGGCGGCCCGGCACAGGCGCACCGCGTCGGCGGCCCAGTCCGGCAATTCGCCGGTCGAGTTACGTTGCGCGGCGGCCTGGTTGACGTTCGCCCCGAACATGTTCACTGCTCGCAGCGCCGCGAACAACTCCCGCTGCAGTTCCTTGAGCCCGTCGGCCAGGCCGGCCGACGGCGCAACCTCGCGCCCGGCCGCCGCGACGGCGGCCTTCCCCGCGTACCCGGCCGGCGTCAGATGTGCCGCGTCCGCGGCTTGGCCGACCAACTGTCGCTCGACGTCGAACAACCTGACCGACAATCGGTGCGGCCGACCAGGCGACAGGTGCCCATCAGGCGATCTCCCTCGACCTGGACTCCATGATCTCCTTCGAGCATGACGATCGAGCGTTACCAGGTCCCTGACCAGTACGAACAGTCGTCCATGGCGACCCCGTTATCGGTGGCCAGGGTCGGAGAATCGGTGGGATCGACCGCTGTGGTAGCCGTAACGGCAACAGCTCGGTCACCCAGGAAATCGATCGGCGGCACCACCTGGGCCCAGCGAAAAGCCTCGATCGCGGCACCGTCCGGCCCGTTCAAAGGAGCGACCCGGCCCGCCCTCCAACGAGGCCAGCAACACCGCGCCGTGCAGCACGCATCCCGCGATGGACGCCCCAGTCCGATCGATGACTTGAACTGCGTTCCGCTGGCTCTCGCATTGACGCACATCGTCGCTATGGGCGGTGGCGCATCGCGAGGGCTCTTCCTCGAACGGAAGAGCTCGAGGCCGGGGGCCCGAGCCGCCATCCGCGAGGTTAGGCGGGTTAAGTCTGACTTTGTCTCGCGCCGGGTCTACTTCCTTTGCGAGTTCCATGGCGCCACGGCACGACCTCAGGTGACAACCAGCAGGAACATGGACCACGCCCAAGACGTCAACGCCTCGGACAAGGACTCCGGCGTGATTGGCCAGCCCGACGAGGGCGGCGACGCACTGCGGCTGGAAGCTTGGTGCCTGGGCCAGGGACCGGCTCAGGGCTTCTGCGCTCATCGCGCTACCTGCCCGAATGCCGTACGACTGGTGCTCATGGGATGGCCTCCGAGGGGCTCTCCGGCCCCGGCGGGTCGCCACCCGGCCGGGGCTTCTTACGTAGTCCGTTTCTCAGGTGCGAGAATGTTGTGCCATCAGAGGCGGCCGTTGTCGGCGTACTTCTTGATGATCGGCAGGTAGGCGCCCCAGATCGAGCCGTAGGTGACGCTGCCGCCGGTGACGTAGGCCGTCTCGGGCGCCATCGTCAGGCCGAAGCCGGCCGGCGTGCGGGCCAGGACGCCGTCGATGATGCGGATCAGGTTGGCCTGTGACGCGGACAGGCTGTTGATGGTGCCGCTGCCGGTGAGGCCGGTCTCGATGTCGATGTCGATGCCGTCGAAGTGGTAGGTCGTCAGGATCGGCACGATCGTGTTGACGAAGCGGTCGGCCACCGTGCTCGAGTTGAGGTCGATGCCGGCGGTGGCGCCGCCGATGGAGAGGAGCAGCGTCTTGCCCGAGGCCTTGGCCGCGCACATCTCGGCCGGGGTGCCGACCTTGACGCCGGCGTCCATGCCGTCCTGCCACAGCGCGGTGCCGTCCGAGACCCAGTTCTCCCACTAGCCCTGCAGCACCTTGCCGGCCGGGCGTCCCTTTTGTCCGCAGCCAGTGGACGGCGGGGGATCACTGGGCGGCGGATCACTCGGCGGCGGCGTGCTGGGGGCGCAGGCGCCGAGGTCGCGCCACAACGACGGGGTGGCGGCCGGGTTCCAGCCCGCGCCGGGATGCGCGGTGCGCGTGACCAGCGCCTGGTACTGACGCGCCTGGTACGTGACCTGGGCGCCGGCGGTGTAGGTGTTGCCCTCGGCGCAGGTGGGCGCGGTGCAGGTCACGGCGGCGGAGGCGGGGGTGTACGCCATCGCCGCGGTCGTGGCCACGGTCAGTGCCGCGGCCGCCAGCAGAGCCATCCATCGACGTCGCATGACGACATCGTCATGCTGATGACAATAAATATCAAGGACTCTTAACAGTGCCTTCGATCCAACCCCGAAAGCCGGAGTACGGGCACAGCGGAGTCCCGCCCGGCCGGCGGCCTGATCAGTGGCCCGGCCTTTGCCGCCCGTGCCGGGCGGAGCTGCCCGCTCACCCCGGCGTGGGAGCGCTTCCATGCGGGGTGGATCATGTCCGGGTAAGTTCGGCGCACCTCGATGGAAAAGGAGCGACTCGCACATGATCATGGCGTTGCTGCTGGACCTCGCGAACATCCTCAGCGGCCTGCTGCTGGCCGTCCCGTTGCTGGCCCAGATCCCGTCGGCGGGCGGCGGCCTGTCCCGGTTCTCGGCCAAGGCCGGCCCGTTCGCCTGGGTCGTCGGCGTGGTCGCCCTGGTGGCCGGCGGCTTCTATCTGCTCGTGCACATCTTCGACGGCCCGCGCGTCTTCCACTTCGAGGTGGTCGGCATCCTGGTCGGCCTGGCCCTGCTGTGGGACCGCATCCGGGGCCGGGAGCGCGCACGGCCGGAGCCGGGGCTTCGCGGCGCCGGGCTGGTGCTCAGCATCTTCGGCCTCATCGCGATCGTCGTCGGCATCCAGGGGCTGTTCACCCCGGACTGACGGACCAGGCCGCCCGGGTCGCTCCCAGGGTTCCTCCCCGAGGAGGGCGGCGCCGGCCTCGTCGGTGGTCAGGGAAGTCGCGGGTCAGCGGGCGCGGCGGCCGAACCGGCGGGCGGGGCGGCCGGGGTGACCGCGCCGAGGTTGGTGACGGCGTTCTGCTCGGCCGACCCGTAGAGGTCGGCGCACTGGTGGCCCATCGCGGCCATCGCGGCCGGCTGCCCGCAGTGACGTTCGACCGTCGCCATGATCGCGTCCGTCGTCCGCGGATAGCCGGCCATGTAGGCCGCCCCGAGCTCGCCCTGGCCGAGCCGCCCGCCCAGCGAGGTGACCTGGCCGCTGACCGCGCCCCAGCCGGTGGTCATGACCCGGCCGGCCGTGTCCATCATCTCCATCGCGCCGGTCATCGCGGTGGTGTCCATGTCCATGATGGTGATCCCTTCGTCGCGTCGAGGTGGTGCAGGACCGGGTCGAACGCCAGGTCGGCCCCGGATGCCGAGGCGTGCGGGCCGAGCAGCGGCGCCATCGTCTCGAAGGCCCGCCGCTGCGCCTGCCCGGCGGCGTCCCGGATGGTGCCGGCGATGGTCGCCGCAAGCCGGCCGGCGTCGGCGACCCGGTAGATCCGGGGATCGAGCCACAGCCCCCGCACCTCGCCGCCCGCGCCGACCGTGGCCGACACCAGCCGGTCCCGGGACCACGCGGTCTCCTCGTGGCTCGCCAGCCGCTCCCACACCTGATAGATCTCCTCGGTCACGTCACCGAGTGTGCGAGGCCGATCCCGGGTGAGGCCGCCGCTGGCCGGATGCGGTCACGCCGGCCGTGGCCGCGGGCCGTCCTTCCTATCATCGGCGCAGCGTCCTGAGTGGGGAGACGACGATGGCGATCGAACAACCGGTGAGCCCGCTGTGGAGCGCGGTCACGAAGATCTACAACCCGTGGCCGCTCGACGACGAGGGGGTCGCGGCCGAGGTCGCGACGGCCTGGCGTGGCGGCGGCAAGGTGCTCGCGGAGGGCGCGAAGGAGACCGGCCGGGCCGGTGACGCGTCCCTCTCGGCGTGGCCCGATCCGGTCGGGGTGGATTACGGCGGCCAGGTGGCGGCCGTCGCCTCGCACGGGGCCGAGCTCGAGCGGAACCTGCACGCCCGGGCCGCGCACGCCGACTACTACGGCGCCCAGCTGACGTCGGCCAAGAGCTCCATCGTCGACACCGTCGCCCGGAACGAGGAGCTCTTCGCACGCCTGGGCAACCCGCTGCTCGGCGTGGCCGGCCCGGCCCTGCAGACCGGCTTCGCCGCTCTGGTCGCGGGCTCCATGCACGGCATGATCACGCAGAAGGCCGGGGAGATCGCCGGCTACCCGGTCGACCCCGATCCGCCGAGCCCGAAGCCCGGCCCCTATCCGATCGCGCCCGGGGCCAAGCAGTCGCGCGGGCTGAGTCCCCAGGAGTACATCGAGGTGAAGAAGGTGTTCGGCGACTCGATCAATCTCAGGGACGTCGTGCTCACCGACGACGGGGTTCTCTCGGCGCGGGGGGACAACGCGGTCACCGTCAACAACACGATCTACTTCCCGGTCGGCACGCTGAGCGGGAACACCGACACCCCGGAGTTCCACGCCTGGCTGGTCCACGAGCTGACCCACGTCTGGCAGTACCAGAACGGGAAAGGCATCGCCGACCTGATCCCGGCCGCCTGGAACGAGGACTACGCGTACGGCGGCTCGGCCGGCCTGAACGCGGCGGTCGCGGCCGGCAAACCCTTCGGGGAGTTCAGCACCGAGCAGCAGGCCGAGATCGCCGCGCAGTACTACTACGGCCGGGAGACCGGGCGGGACTGGCGCGGACTGCCCGGCCCGTACGACCCGGCCCCGTACAAGCACTACATCGACATGGTGTTCCCCAAGAAGTGAACGGTCCTTGCTATTAAATATCGACGAGCGTCACTATGTCACGCATGGGATTCGCAGCCGTCCTCACCGCCGTGGCCCTCGTCCTTCAACCCACGCCCTCAGCGCCAGCGGCTGACAACGTTGTCGCCGCGGCCGTCGTGTGCTCGGTCTTCTGCGACACCCGCGATCCGTCGCAGGCGCGGCAGGACACCTTCCCCGTACCCGACAAGATCCAGAACGGCCGGCGCGTCTCGCTGCACCTCTCCGAGGCCGACGCGATGGCCTGGGGCAGCATCGACAACGGGGCCGCCGGCGACTCGGTCTGGCTCGACCGCAGCTGGGACGGCGGCCCGACCTGGGACGGCCTGCTCGGCAAGGCGAGCATCCCGGGTGGCTGGACCGGCACGCGAACCCTGATGTACAACCTGGCCGACCCCGCGAACCACCGTCGCGGCCTGGTCCGGGCGTGCGGTGACGCGGGCGGCATCCAGTGCACCGACTGGGTCAAGGCGCGTGCCTGCGACGCGGCCTGCGACCGGGACACCGGCCCGGCCGGCGACCGTCAGCCCGTACCCGCCGCCTCGATCTCCGGACGCACGGTGGCGCTGCACATCGACGACCGCGGCATGGCCTGGGGCACGATCGCGGGCGGCGCCCAGGGCGACGAGATCTGGCTGGACCGGTCCTGGGACGAGGGCGCGAGCTGGCCGGGCGGGTCGTCGCTGGGGCGGGTGAGCACGCCGGCGGGTTCGACGGGTACGGCCACCGCGTTGTTCGCCGCGCGCGACCCGAAGTCGTACCTCTACGGCGGGGCGATCCGCGCGTGCGGCCGGGCCGTGTCGGGCAGCAACGGCAGCTGCACCCAGTGGGCGCGCCCCGACCGTGACCGGGCCGCCGCCGCGGCCGACGCGCTGATGTACGCCTACCGCCCGGACACCGCGTGGTGGCCGTCGAGCTGGTGGAACTCGGCCGCGACGGTCACCACGCTGATGGACTGGATGAAGAAGACCGGCCGCACCGACCACCGCTGGATCGTCGACCGGACGTTCGAGGTCAACAAGGGCGTCTTCCCGGCCGGCGTGAAGTCGTCGGACGCGATCGAGGGCCACTTCATCAGCCGGGCCATCGACGACGCGGGCTGGTGGGGGATCGCCTGGGTGCAGGCGTACGACCTGACCGGCAACCGCAAGTACCTCGACGAGGCCGTGATCATCGGCAACTACCTGCAACAGCACTACGACACCGCCCGCTGCGGCGGCGGGGTCTGGTGGGACCGCGAGCACACCTACAAGAACGCCGTCACCACCGGCCTCTACCTGCGCCTGACCGCCGCCCTGCACAACCGGCTGCCCGGCGACACGACCTGGCTCAACCGCGCGACGACCGGCTGGAACTGGTTCACCGGCAGCGGCATGATCAACTCGTCCGGCCTGGTCAACGACGGCCTGACCACCTCGTGTGCGAACAACGGCCAGACCGTGTGGACGTACAACCAGGGCCTGGCCATCGGCGCCGCGGTCGAGCTGTACCGGGCCACCGGCAACACCGCGGTGCTGGACACCGGCCGGCGGCTGGCCGACGCCGCGATCAACGGCACCCTGCTCACCAAGGGCGGGATCCTCACCGAGTCGTGCGATGCCGCCGGCCTCACCTGTGACGACAACCAGAAACAGTTCAAGGGCATCTTCATGCGCTACCTGAGCGATCTGGCCACGGTCACCGGCAACCAGACCTATCGCGCGTACGCGACCACGCAGGCCAACCGCATCTGGACCGCGGACCGCGACAGCCTCAACCGTCTCGGCGGGCGCTGGAACGGCGGCGAGAACAACGTGCGCGACTGGCGGACCCAGGCGAGCGGGCTCGGAGCCCTGATCGCCGCCGGGTAGGAATATCGGGCGCTGTGAGATGCTTGACGTGTCAAAGACTTCGAAGGAGACGCGTCATGCAGTTCGGCATCTTCACCGTGGGTGACGTGACACCCGACCCCACCACCGGCCGGACGCCGACCGAGCACGAGCGCATCCAGGCCATGACCGCCATCGCCCTGAAGGCGGAGGAGGTCGGCCTGGACGTGTTCGCCACCGGCGAGCACCACAACGAGCCGTTCGTACCGTCCTCGCCCACGACCATGCTCGGCTGGATCGCCGCCCGGACCGAGAAGCTGATGCTGAGCACGGCCACCACGCTGATCACCACCAACGACCCGGTGAAGATCGCCGAGGACTACGCGATGCTCCAGCACCTGTCCGGCGGCCGGGTGGACCTGATGATGGGCCGCGGCAACACCGGCCCGGTCTACCCGTGGTTCGGCAAGGACATCCGCGCCGGCATCCCGCTGGCCATCGAGAACTATGCGCTGCTGCACCGGCTGTGGCGCGAGCAGGTGGTCGACTGGTCGGGCAAGTTCCGTACCCCGCTCCAGTCCTTCACCTCGACCCCGCGCCCGCTGGACGGGATCCCGCCGTTCGTCTGGCACGGCTCGATCCGGAGCCCCGAGATCGCCGAGCAGGCCGCCTACTACGGCGACGGCTTCTTCGCCAACCACATCTTCTGGCCGGCCTCGCACACCCAGCGCATGGTGGGCCTCTACCGCGAGCGCTGGGCGCACTACGGCCACGGCGACCCCGACCAGGCCATCGTCGGGCTCGGCGGCCAGGTGTTCATGCGGAGGAACAGCCAGGACGCGGTGCGCGAGTTCCGGCCGTACTTCGACCAGGCCCCGGTCTACGGCAACGGCCCCTCGCTGGAGGACTTCAGCCGGGAGACGCCGCTCACGGTCGGCAGTCCGCAGCAGGTCATCGACCGTACGCTCGGCTTCCGCGAGTACGTCGGCGACTACCAGCGGCAGCTGTTCCTCCTCGACCACGCGGGCCTGCCGCTGAAGACCGTGCTGGAGCAGCTCGACCTGCTCGGCGAAGAGGTCGTGCCGGTGCTGCGCAAGGAGTTCGCGGCGCTCAAGCCGGCCCACGTGCCGGACGCGCCCACCCACGAGTCCCGGAAGGCGGTTTCGGTATGACGACCCGCGACCTCGTCGTGATCACTTCGGGCCTCAGCACCCCGTCGTCGTCGCGGCTCCTCGCCGACCGGCTCGCGGCGGCGACCGCGGCGAAGCTGCCGGTGGACGTGACGACGGTGGAGCTGCGCGACCTGGCCCACCAGATCACCGACCACCTGCTGACCGGGTTCCCGCCCGCGGCGCTCAAGGACGTGCTGGACGCGGTGGCCGCCGCCGACGGCCTGATCGTGGTGACGCCGATCTTCCAGGCGTCGTACAACGGGCTGTTCAAGTCGTTCGCCGACCTGCTCGAGAAGGGCACGCTGGACGGCAAGCCGGTGCTGCTGGCCGCGACCGGCGGCTCGGCGCGACACTCGCTGGCGCTCGAACACGCGCTGCGGCCGCTGTTCAGTCACCTGCGAGCCGCCCCGACCCCGACCGCGGTCTTCGCCGCCACCGAGGACTGGGGGAACGACGCCACGCTGCGCTCCCGCATCGACCGGGCGGCCCGCGAGCTGGCCGGCGCGATGGAACGCCGTGAGCCGGCCGTGGTCACCGACCCGTTCCTGCTCACGACGTCCTTCGAAGACCTGCTCCGCGGCTAGCTCTTGTAGAGCTTCTCCAGGTAGGACTCGCCGTAGTAGTTCTCCAGCTGCTCCAGCGACTCGGGCGTGTCCGGCTGCACGTCCTTGACCAGCTTGGCCGTGCCGGGCAGCTCGTCGGGGTGCCACGTCTCGGGCCGCCACAGCTTCGACCGGAGGAACGCCTTGGAGCAGTGGAAGAAGATCTGCTCGATCGCCACCTCGAGCGCCAGGACCGGGCGGTGGCCCTTCACGACCATGCGGTCGAAGTAGGGCGCCTCGCGGACCAGCCGGGCCCGGCCGTTGATCCGCAGCGTGTCGGTGCGGCCCGGGATGAGGAAGAGCAGCCCGACGTGCGGATTGCTGAGCACGTTGAGGTAGCCGTCGGCGCGGCGGTTGCCCGGTCGCTCCGGGATCGCGATCGTGGTGTCGTCGAGCACCAGGGTGAAGCCGGCCGGGTCGCCCTTGGGCGAGGCGTCACAGGTGCCGTCGGCGGCCGCGGTCGAGATGACGCAGAACGGCGACGCGGCCAGCCACTCCTTGTCACGCTCGTGGAGCGCCACGCGTTCCTTCTTGGCGGCCCGTTCCATCGGCTCGCCGAGCAGTTCCCGCAGCTCTTCGGCCGAGTCGATGCCGGCCGTGGCGTCCTTGAGATCCATCGCATACTCCCCTTCCCCGTGGGGGTCCGAGCCTATCGGCGCGACGCCCATGATCGATGTGGCCGGCGCCACCGCGACTCTTGATCATTTTCGGCGCACGCGCGCACCGCCACCGCCCCCACCCCTCTGGGTGGGCGGAAATGTAGCGCGGGGGTCTGACAATTCCGGCCGGTTATCCACAGCCCGCGGCTTGGGTGGCGGTCGGCGAGCCGGGGCGCCGGGCACTGGTTAGGCTCACCGGCAGGGGGTGGCAGATGGCGGAGATCGTGCTGGTCCGGCATGGGCAGACCGAGTGGTCGGCCAATGGGAAGCACACGTCGTACACGGATCTGGATCTCACGGCCGAGGGGGAGCGGCAAGCTCGCGCCGCGGGGGCCAAGCTGGCCGGGCGGTCCTTCGCCGCGGTGATCTCCAGCCCGCGCAAGCGCGCCCTGCGGACCGCCGAGCTGGCCGGTCTCGATGTCACCGAGGTGACCGAGGATCTGGCCGAGTGGAACTACGGCGAGTACGAGGGCATCACCACCAAGGAGATCCACCGGACCCGGCCGGGCTGGTCGCTGTGGACCGACGGGTCGCCCGGCGGCGAGTCGCCCGACCAGGTCGGTGCGCGGATCGACCGGGTGCTGGCCCGCGCCCGCACCCGGCTCGAGCAGGGTGATGTGGCGTTCGTGGCGCACGGGCACTGCCTGCGGGCGGTCGGCGCGCGCTGGGTGGGGCTGCCGACCTCGGCGGGCGGGCTGCTCAAGCTCGACACCGCGACCGTCTCGGCGCTCGGCTTCGAGCACGGCGACGATCCGGTCATCGACCGGTGGAACGCCGAGTGCTAATGGAAGCCTAGGCTTCCGGCCGGAGCGGCAGGGTCGCGCGGATGTCGCCCAGGCCCCGGGCGATCAGCAGGTCGCCGCCGGTGCCGAGGGTGTTCCATCGGCCCGCCGCGGTGTTCCAGCGGCGCCACATGCGGCGGTCGGTGCCGACGATGACCCGGGCCGACTCGCCCGCGCCGACCGTCGCGCCCTCCCAGCCGACCAGGCGGACGGGCTGGTCGCGCTCGGCGGGGCGGAAGTAGACCTGGACCACCTCGCGGCTGGCGCGCTTGCCGGTGTTGGTGATCGTCACCGTGACGCCGGGTGAGTCGCCGGTGATCACCCGGGCGTCGGCGTACTCCCAGGTGCCGTAACCGAGGCCGTGGCCGAGCCAGAAGGCCGGCGCCGGCGCGTGGCCGGCGAAGTGGCCGCGGTAGCCGATGTAGGTGCCCTCGGCGTACTCCAGCTTGCCGTCCGAAGGGGTGACGTTCCAGGCCGGCGTCTTGCCGTCCTCGTCGGGGAACGTGGTGACCAGGCGGCCGGCCGGTTCGATGTCGCCGAGCAGCGCCGCGGCGACGGCGTGGCCGCCCTCCTGGCCGGGCAGGCCGGCCCAGAGGATGCCGTCGACCCGCAACCGCCAGGGCATGACCACCGGTGTGGCCGCGTTGACCACCACGATCGTCTTCCTGGCCGCGCCGGCTACGGCCTCGACCAGCGCGTCCTGGGCGCCGGGCAGGTGCAGGGTGCTCTTGTCGACCGATTCGGTCTCCTGCTCCTCGGTCAGGCCGACCACCACGACGGCCACGTCGGCGGCGGCCGCGGCGCGGACCGCCTCGTCGATGACCTCGCGGGCGTCGCGGTCGGCGGCCTGGGCGATCAGGCCGAACAGGCCGACGCCGGTGAACAGCTGACCGGCCGGGCCGCGGCCCTCGGCCAGGGTGGCCGTCGCGTCGATCACGGCGCCCTCGGCCACCTCGACGACCTCGGTGTGGTTGGGCGGGCTCAGGATCTCCTCGCCCATGTTCCCGCCCGAGACGCTCAGGTCGTACGCGAACGAATGATCGCCGACGGTGACCGACCAGGAGCCGACCCCGATGGTGCCCAGCTGGACCCGGCCGGCCCGGGTGATCCGGCCGCGCAGGCGGACGGCGGCGGCCGGGCGCGGGAGCTGGTCGTCCAAGCCGACCATGCTCGTGGCGTCGTCCTCGTGCCGGGTCTCGACCACGGCGCCGTCCGCGTCCAGGACGGTGACGGCGATGCCCGCCGCCCCGGTGTCCGGGTCGACCAGGAAGCCGTCGCGGGCGGGAACCGGGCGGGAGCGCATCGGCACGCCGTCGAGCACGGTCACCCGGTCGCCGCCCAGCCGCGCGGTCAGGCCCTCGGCGATGCTGACCTGGTGGGGCGGGCGGACCTGGGCCGAGCCGCCGCCCATGCACACGGTCTGCACGGCGTGCCGGCCGATCAGCGCGACCGTCTGCCCCTCGGCCAGCGGCAGCGCGCCGGTCTCGTTGGTCAGCACGGTCATGCCCTGCGCGGCGAGCCGGGTGAGCTGCTCGCGGCGCTCGGGGCTGTCCGGCGCGGGGTAGGTGCCGTAGTCCTTCTCCGGACCAAGTGCTCCGGTACGCGTGGCGAGCCGCAGCAGCCGGGCCAGGTGGTCGTCGACGGTCGCCTCGTCCACCTCACCCGCGCGTACGGCTGCGACCAGCGCGTCGCCCCACGGACCGCCGGGGCCGGGCATGACCAGGTCGAGCCCGCCGTTGGCGGCCGGCCCGGCCGTCTTGGTGGCGAACCAGTCGGACATGAGCAGGCCGTCCCAGCCCCATTCGTCCTTGACCACCTCGTTGTTGACGTGCACGTTCTCGGTGGCGGCCTGCCCGTTCACGTCGTTGTAGGCGGCCATGATCGACCAGGCGCTGGCCGCGATCTCGAAGGGCAGCAGGTAGAGCTCGCGGAGGGTGGCCTCGTCGACCACGCTGTCCACGGTGTTGCGGTCGGTCTCCGACTCGTTGGCCACCAGGTGCTTGAGGCAGGCGGCGACGCCGCGGTCCTGCATACCCCGCACGTACGCGGCGGCGATCTGCCCGGTCAGCAGCGGGTCCTCGGAGTACTGCTCGAACAGGCGCCCGCCGAGCGGGCTGCGGTGCAGGTTGATCGTGGGTCCGAGCACCACGTGGATATGCTGCGCCATGGCCTCCTCGGCCAGGAGCGTGCCCACCTCGTACGCCGTCGCCTCGCTCCAGGCCGCGGCCAGCAGGGTCGCGTTGGGGAAGAGCGCCACCGTGGCGCCGCCGTGGAAGCGGAGGCCGCGCACGCCGGTCGGCCCGTCCGAGAGCCGCAGCTCGCGCAGGCCGATCGAGGGCTCGGGGGCGAGCGTGAACGTGGTTGCCCCGGTCAGCAGCGCCACCTTGGCCGGCAGATCCAGGGATTTGATCAACTCGTCGTGCTCGGACACCGGTGGCCCCCTTGCGAGTTAAACGTGTAAGTTGCGCTTGTCGTAACGTACGGGCTCGTACACGACGACGGCAAGCCGAGGGAGGTGGCGCGCGTGGTCGATCGCAATACCAAGCGCGTGACCAGCGCGGATGTGGCCAGGATGGCCGGCGTGTCGCGGGCGACGGTGTCCTACGTCCTGAACGACACGCCCCACCAGACCATCTCGGCCGGCACCCGCGGCCGGGTGTTCGACGCCGCCGCGGCCCTCGGCTACGCGCCCTCCGCGGCCGCCCGCACGCTGCGCACCGGACGCTCCGACGTGGTGCTCTGCCTGCTGCCCGACTGGCCGATCGGCTCCGAGGTGGGCGCGCTGCTGACCCACCTGTCCGGGGCGCTGGCCCGGCGCGGCCTGACCCTCGCCGTGCACCCGGCCAGCCGCGAGGACCGGCCGATCAGCGAGCTGTGGAAGGCGCTCACCCCGGCCGCGGTGCTCGCCTTCGAGGACTTCTCGCCGGCCGAGATCGCGGCCATGCGCGCGGCCGGGATCGCCCTGGTGGTCGCCCTGGTCGGCCCGGCGCGGGCCGAGCCACGCGAGCTCCACGTGTCGCAACAGCTGGTGGGGCGGCTCCAGGCCGAGCACCTGGCCGGGCTGGGCCACACCATGCTGGGGTACGCGTACCCGGACGACGATCGGCTCCGGTACTTCGCCGACCCGCGCCTGGCCGGCACCCGCGAGGGCTGCCTGGAGCAGGGCCTCCCGGCGCCGGACGTGCGTACCGTGCCGCTCGACCCGGCCACCGCGGGCGACGCGGTCAAGGCGTGGCGCGCGGCCGGGGTGACGGCGGTGTGCGCGTACAACGACGAGGTCGCCATGGCCGTGCTGGCCGGGGTCCGCCGGCAGGGCCTGGTGGCGCCGGTCGACCTGGCGGTGATCGGGGTCGACGACATCCCGGTGGCCCGCCTGGCCGAGCCGCCGCTGACCACGGTGACCACCGATCAGTCGGCGGTCGCCGCCCATCTGGCCGGCACCGTGGAGGCCGCGATCGCCGGCCGCCCCGGTCCCGCCCCGGCGCCGGCCGAAATGGTGCGGGTGGTCCGCCGCGAGTCGGCGTAGAAACCCTCGACGACCCTCACCCTGAACCTCAAGTCGACGTTGAGGGTCGGCCGAGAAACACCAGCAGGCCTTCCCTTGGTACGGTCGGAGGAACGGACGGATCACGCGGCCCGACCGGGTGCCTCCTCGGGTCTACGTCCGATCACACGGTTGCGGCCGCTGTTCTTGGCCGCATAGAGACGGCGATCGGCGACGGCGAGCCGGTCCGGCCCGGACGCCACGCCGATGCTCACGGTGACTTTCAGGTCCGCCGCAACGGTGTCCCATGGATACTGCTCGACCGTGCGGCGAATCCGTTCCGCCACCATCAAGGCCTCGGGCTCCCGCAGGTCCCGGAAAAGGATCGCGAACTCCTCGCCGCCGTACCTGGCCGCGACGTCGTCGGACCGGCATCCCTCACGGAGCAGGACGGCCAGCCGACGCAGCACCTCGTCGCCGACCAGATGGGAGAACTGATCGTTGACCAGCTTGAAGTGGTCCACGTCGATCAGCGCCACCGGGTGACCGCTGGCCGCGGCGGCCAGTTCGCCATCCAGCCGGCGGCGGTTGGCCAAGCCGGTCAGCGGGTCTTCCTCGCTGGCCCGCAGCAGGCCGTCGGCGCGCAGTCGTTCCTGTTCAGCCGTTGCTTTGGCCTGCGCCGTCTCCATCCGTACCGCAGCCACCCGGGCGTTGCGCTGTGCGGTCTCCGAAGCCACCTGGCAGTAGAGCTCGTGATAGCGCTTGAACGCGGCGAGCGCAGCGGTCGGGTTACCGTTCTTCTCGTATGCCTCGGCGAGGTGCGAGGCTGCCGTCATCATCGCCGACTTGCTCTCCGCCCGCTCCAGCGCCTCGGTGAAGACCTCGATGGCCCGGTCGTACTGTTCCAACGACTGGAGAATCTGACCGCGGGTATCGAGATGATGCGTGATCGTGAACGTGGAATCTCGTCGCAGGTCGATGGCCCACGAATTCAGCAGCTCCATCGCCTCGTCGGTGCGCCCGGCGAAACCGAGCACCTCGGCGAGATTGGCCACGGCCGCCGCCTCGTACCGTCGGTGTCCGAGCCGGCCGGCGTTGAGCATCGCCGCCCGGAAACGCTGGGCCGCGTCGGCGGCGGTCGAAAGGGCGGCTTTTTCGTCACCCGCGGCCCGGGCGGCGAAGGCCAGCGCGGACAACGCGCACCCACCGATGTCCAGCATGACCCCCTCGGCGAGGTCGTCGCCGACCAGCCGAGCCGTCTCGGCTCCGCGTTCGCACAACTCCAGGACCAGATCGAGCTGCTGCATCACCAGAAACACGTTCGCCGCCGTCGCCAGCGCCGGAATGACCGCTTCGAGGTCGCCGCTCGTTTCGGCGAGCGTGAGCGCGGCCAGGCTCTCGTCGAGCGCGGCCGACGTATCACCGGTCGCCAGCAGAACCCGGGCGATTTCGCTGCGGGCGCGGCCCTCGATCGCTGAGTTGCCGTCGGCGCGGGCGAGGGCGGCGGCGTCCTGCGCCTCGGCCAGCGCGGCCACGTAGTCGTCGCGCAGGCGCCGGCACATCGCGGTGATCGACAGGGCCTCGGCGCGTAAGGCCGGCTCGACCGCCGCCGCCATCGCCATCTCCCGGGCGCCTTCCGGGTCGAATACGGCCAGCCGGGCGCGACTGAGCCGAATCAGTCGCGACGACGCGACCGACCGTCCATCGGGCGTAACCGCGCCGTTCGACATGCGACACCCCGGCTTGACGACGGATGCAGCCTAACGGCTTACCGATCGGCCACTTCCGCGGTGATCTGAGGTCGCCGTCGCCGTCGCCGTCACCGACGTCGACGAACGCGTTCGTCACGAACGCCTTCGTTTCGCGGTCCGTCGGGACACGTCATGGGGTCCGGCAGCGGGCTATCGGCCACTGCCGGTCCACGATCAAACGCGCGCGCCGCAGATGTGTTCGATCAATCAGGTGTCCATGAGCTCGGCCGGGAAAATGTCCTCCGCGGTCAGCAACCGATCGGACAGACCCTGATCGTGGTGATAGCGCAGGAAGGTGTCCACGGCGTGACGGTTCTTGGCAACCCCATAGTCCCATCGACCGTCATCGACGAGTTGGCCGTTCGGGCCGATGAGTTGCACGAACCACGGGTTGACTTCAGCGTCCGTACCCCCGGCATTATGTGTGTCGATCGCAGTGCTCTTGGCGGCCTCGAACGCGGTGAACAGGGCACGGGCCAAGCCGGGGTCGGCATCGATGAGGTCACGCTTGACCACCACGAGGTGCATGATGGGGAAAATCCCGGTCCGGGAGTAGTAGTCCGCTTCGCGCTTCTCGTAATCCGGGAACAGCCGGCGCACGTTGGTGGCGTCGGTGCCGAGACCGGCGGGCGGCAGGGCTGAGATCAACGCGCTGATCTCGCCGGACTCGAGCATCGGGCCGAGCGTCTGTCCCTCGGGAACCGCCTCCACGGACACCCCGGGCGCGTGCCGGACAGTCAGGAAGTCCAAGGGGGCCATCGGATGGGTGACTCCACCGACGATCCAGCGGCTCTGGTGCACGCTCAGGCCGTACTCGTCGGCGAAGATACCTTTGGGCCAGACGCCCATGTCGTGACCGAACGTGGCGAACTCGCCAACGGTCTTGCCGGCGAGATCAGCCGGTGTCTCGATGCCGGCGTTCACGTTGATGTAGGTGGTCGAATGCTGCAGCCTGCGAACCAGGAAGACCGGTAGAGCGTAGAACGGTGGGTTGTCGGCGCTCATGGTGCGCGCAAGAAACGTGAAACCCAATTCCGCGACATCGAAGGCCCGGTCCCGCACGACCTGCTCGAACAGGCGCGAGATGTCGGCGCCGGTCTGCGTCTGCAGGGTGTACCCGTCGGCGGTCACGGTGCCGTCGAGCAGTGCGGCGGTCACGTCGTACGAGTTGCAGCTCAAGGTCAGAGGACGGTCGATCGGCATGAGCATCCTTGGTTCACGAGGGTGATCTGTCGGCAACGGGGCTGTACCGCAGGCGCGGCATGGTGGCCTGACCAAGCGCCGGGCCGCCACGCCGCATGACTGCGCTGCTGGTCCAAGGCGCAGCAGAGGGGGTCACCAGGACGGGGACTGCGTGAGGACGTCTTGGACAGTGCGCGGCTCACGGTTGAGCAGCGTCGGCAGCAGCGGGTCGACAAGCAACTGCTCGGTCGCGGCGTGGTTGCGGGCCGGGATGGAGGGGCACGCTGCAGAAGATGATCGGTGGTGGCTCCGTCGAGAGCGCCGGTCGCGCCGGTAATGACGATCAAGTCCAGTCCCTACGTTATCAGTGGAATCATTTTCACGATAACACCGCAAAATCAGTGGAAGCAACTCGTCGTTACCCTCGATACAGAGCGAGGGGTCGTCGTACCCGCATCGGGCCGCCCGTCGCCGTGGCCGCGTGAAGCGTTGCCTCGCCCGGCCGTGTTCCTGGTCACGGCCGGGCGGGCTGCCAACCAATCCACAGGGAGCGCACAACCGGGCCTCAGTCACGGCACCCACAGTGGTTCTCGTACGCCAATGGAGCCGACGAGGGGGAACTCGAGATGCTCGCCACGGACCTGCCGGTCAACCCGGCCTACACGAAGTCGCTCAAGCCGGTGGTGGCGGTGCTCGGTCACCGCAGCCGGGTCGCCGGACTGGCCGCACAGCTGCCCAACGGCTGGTCGGTGCGCGCCGCGGCCGCCCTCGACGACATCCACGCCGAGGAGATCGTGCTGCTGGCCGGGGCCACCGAGCGTGACGTGCGGGCCGCCCGATCCGTGCTCCCGCGCCGGACCGCGGTGGTCGCCCTGGTCGACGCCGACGCTCCGGCCGACGTGGTGGCGGGCGTGCTGACCGAGGGCGCCGACGTGTGCGTGCGCGGCGGCACCCAGGCGATCCTGGCCGGCCATCTGGTCGCCTGCCGCCGCCGTCAGCTGGCCGACCGCTGGTCCAGCCTGCGCAACGTCGTCGGCTCGTAACATGCACATCTGTTGATGTCTCGGCGGAGCCTCCCTAAGCTGGCCGAATGCGGTCCGGCGGCACCCTCTTCGGGAGGGCCGCGCTGCGTGCCGCGATCGCCGGACGCCTCGCCGCCGGCGGGGGAGTCGCTCTGCACGGGCCACCGGGCATCGGCCGCAGCGCCCTGCTCGACGCCGTCGCCGATGACGCCGCCGCCCGGGGCGATCTGATCGTCCGGCTCCGCCCCGAACGCGCCGACCGTCAGGTGCCCTACTCGGCCGTGGCCGACCTGGTCGCGCAGCTTCCGCCGGCCGCCGCCGCGACCCTGCCGCCGGCCCAGCGAGCCGCCCTGAGCGCGCTCCGGCAGGCCCGGCCGCCCCGCGCCGGCAGCCCGGCCCTGGCCCGCCGCCTGGTCCTGCCGCTCCTGCTGGCCGGCTGCGCCCGCACCACCGACGTGCTGCTCGTCCTGGACGACGCCCACTGGCTCGACCAGCAGTCGGCCGCCCTGATCGCCTTCGCCATGCGCCGCCGCCCCGGCCCCCGGGTCCGCGTGCTGGCCGCCGAGCGCCGCCCCGCCCCGGTGACCGGGCCGGCCGGGGGACACCGCGCCGCCAGGCTGTGCCCGTCGCCCGTGCTCGAGCTGGCCGTTCCTCCGCTGGACGCGGACGACCTGACCGAGCTCCTGGAGTCCCGCGGCCTGCCCTGCCGGACGGCCAGCCGGGTGCACGAGGCGAGCGGCGGCAACCCCTTCCTCGCCCTGGCCCTGGGCGCGGCCATCCCGCCGGGCCCGGCGTGGCGGCCCGCGCCGCTGCCCGAACCGGCCCGCGCCCTGCTGCGCGAGCGGCTCGACGCGTTGCCGCCCGCCGTCACCGCCACGCTCACCGTGGCCGCGCTGGCGCACGAGCCCACCATCTCCCTACTCGTCCGGGCCGGTCGCGAGGACGCACCCCGCGACCTGCGCCGGGCCGAGGCCGAGGGACTGGTCGCCCTGGCCGGCGACAAGGTCGGCTTCACCCCACCGATCCTGGCCGAGGCGCTCAGCGGCGACCTGGACGCGGCCGCCCGCGCGCGGGTCCACGACGCCCTGGCCGCCGCCGCCACCGAGCCGATCGGCACCCTGTGGCACCAAGCCCTGCGCAGCGGCCGCCCCGACACAGCGGTGGCCCGCTCCCTGGCCGCGGCCGCCGCCCGTGCGGCCGAGGGCCAAGGGGCCGGCGGTGGCCGTACCGCGGCCGAGCTCTACCTGCTGGCCGCGGCCCGCGGCCCGGCCGCGATCGCCCCCGAACGCCGCGACTGGCTGCTCGCCGCCGCCACCATCGCGGCCTCCTGCGGCGCTCCCGAGCTGGCCGGCCGGGCCGCCGAGGCGGTGCTCGCGGCCGACTCGCCGCCCGGCCACCGGGTCCGCGCCCGGCTGGTGCTGATCGACCTGGCCGGGCAGGCGATGGCCGAGATGGCCGAGATGGTCGCGGCCGCGCTGGCCGAGGCGGGCGACGACCCGGCCCTGCTGGCGCCGGTGCGGCTCCGGCGGACCTGGGCCGCGATGATCGGCGGCGATCCGGACGCGGCCGCGGCCGAGGCCGGACGGACCGTCGGCGACGCCCGCCGGGCCGGCGACCCGACGATCGAGGCGATGGCGCTCGGCGCCCTGGCCCAGGTGCAGCGGATGCGCGGCGAGGAGGGCTGGACCGCGACGCTGGCCGAGGCGATGGCCAAGCCCGCCGGGCAGGTGCCGGGCTGGCTGCACATGGGCCCGCGCTACATGGCGGCCCGGTTCGCGATGATCGACGACCGGCTCGACGAGGCCCGCGACGAGCTGCTCCGGCTGCTCGCGGTGGCCGAACAGGACCGCAGCGGCGAGGCGCTGGTCGAGGTGCTGCGCAGCCTCTCCGAGGTGGCCACCCGGGCGGCCCGCTGCCGGGAGGCTCTGCGGTACGCCCACCGCGCCGTCGAGGCGGCCCAGCGCGCGGGGCTCAGCCCCGGCCCCACCTGGTACACCGCCGCGGTGGCGGAACTGGCCGGCGGCAGCCTGACCAGTGCCGCCGGGTACGCCCGTCGCGGCGTGCGCGCCTCCGAGCAGGAGGGCGACAGCATCTACCTGCGCCGCAACCTGCACGCCCAGGGCCAGGCGGCGCTGCGCTCGGGCGACACCCGGGCCGGCGTGGCGGCGCTGCGCCGGCTGCGCGACCTGGAGGACGGCATCGAGGACCCGATGATCGTCCGCTGGCACGGTGACCTGGCCGGCGGCCTGGCCGCGCTGGGCGAGCACGAGGAGGCGGCGGAGACCCTGCGGGCGGCCCGGGCCGCGGCGCGCCGGCTGGGCAGCACCCCGGGCATGACCGGTTATCTGGACCGGGCGTCGGCCGTCGTGCTGTCGGAGAGCGGGCAGGCGGACACCGCGGTGATCCTGTCGGCCGCCGCCGCGCTGCGGTTCGAGCAGCTCCGCCAGCCGATCGAGCAGGCTCATTCGTTGCTGGTGCAGGGCGGCGCCGAGCGGCGGCGGCGCCGGTACGCGGCCGCCCGGGTCGCCATCGGCGCGGCGCTGGCGATCTTCCTGTCGGCCGAGGCGCGCCCGTGGACCGAGCAGACCGAGCGGGCCCTGTCCCGGACCGAGGGCACCCCGGCCGAGTTCGGGCTCACCTCGACCGAGGCGCGGATCGCCGGGCTGGTGCGCGACGGCGCGAGCAACCGGGAGATCGCCGTCCAGCTCTATCTCAGCGTCAAGACGATTGAGGCCACCCTGACCCGGGTATACCGCAAGCTCGGTGTACGCTCGCGCACTCAGCTCGCCTCCCGCCTGCAAGGGTTTTCCCTGATTCGTTGACGCGCGTCGATGCCTAGCGTTCTGCTCACTGGCCCCACACCCCCGGGCCGCGCAGAACGGAGTACGAGCGTGCGACCAACCCACCTGTTCCGAGCCTCGATGGCTCTGGCCGCCGGAGCGGCACTGACGCTGGCGGCCTCGCCGACCAGCGCCGGCGCGGCCCCGGCCCAGGCGCCGAGCCCCACCCCCGCTCCGTCCCTGGCCGCCACCGCGGCCGACCGGCTCGTCAGCAGCCCCGCCGCCGACGCGAAACTGCACCTGGCCACCGGCGACGCGCTCCAGCGCACCGGCGTGGTGGCGGGCACCCGCGGCCTGCAGTACGTCACCTACCAGCGCACCCACCAGGGGCTTGCCGTGGTCGGCGGCGACGTCGTGGTGACCACCGACGCGACCGGCGCCGTGAAGGACACCGCGGTCGCCCAGTCCACCGACATCAGCGTCGCGACCACCGCGAAGATCACCGCCGCGCAGGCCGTGGCCACCGCGAAGGCCCAGCTGGCCAAGGTCGACAGCGCGTCCGGGGCCACGCTCAAGGTGCTCGCCTTCGGCGCACCGACGCTGGTCTACGAGGTGGATGTCACCGGCACCCTGGCCGGCGGCAAGCCCAGCAACCGGCACATCTTCGTGGACGCCACATCGGGCACGGTGGCCGACTCGATCGAGCTGGTTCGTGAGGGCACGGGCAACGGCTACTACTACGGCAACGTCTCCATCAACACCTCGGGCTCCGGCTCGTCGTACTCGCTGACCGACACCACCCGCCCGGGACTGAAGTGTGGCGGGCAGAACGGGTCGGCGTACACCGGGACCGACGACGCGTGGGGCAACGGCTCCGGCACCAACCTGGAGACGGCCTGCGTCGACGCCCTGTACGGCGTGCAGCGTGAGGCCGACATGGTGAGCGCCTGGTTCAACCGCAGCGGCATCCTGGGCAACGGCAACACCCCGCCGGTCCGGGTCGGGCTGGCCGACGTGAACGCGTACTGGAACGGCTCGTACACGAACTTCGGCCACAACCAGGCGAACACCCGCCAGGCCACGCCGATCGACGTGGTGGCGCACGAGATGGGCCACGCGATCTTCCAGTCCACCCCGGGCGGCGCGGGCAGCGGCAACGAGAACGGTGGCATCAACGAGTCCACCGGCGACATCTTCGGCGCGCTCACCGAGGCGTACACCAACAACCCGCTGGACCCGCCGGACTTCCAGGTCGGCGAGGAGGTGGACCTGGTCGGTGACGGCCCGATCCGCTACATGTACAACCCGTCCCTGGCCGGCGACCCGAACTGCTGGTCGTCGTCGATCCCGAGCACCGAGGTGCACGCCGCGGCCGGCCCCCTGAACCACTGGTTCTACCTGGTCGCGCAGGGCTCCAGCCCGTCCGGCGGCCCGGCCAGCCCGACCTGCAACAGCAGCACGGTCACCGGCATCAGCACCCGCACCGCCGGCGAGATCTACTACAACGCGCTCCAGTCGAAGACCTCGACCTGGAAGTACGCCAACATCCGCACCGCCACGCTGAACGCGGCGAAGAACCTCTACCCGAACAGCTGCGCCAACTTCGACACGGTCAAGGCGGCCTGGAACGCGATCAGCGTCCCGGCGCAGAGCGGCGAGCCGACCTGTGGCGGCACCACCCCGCCGGACCCGACCGGCTGCACCGGCACCAACGCGGGCGACGTCTCCATCCCGGACGCGGGCGCCGCGGTGACCAGCACGATCACGATCAGCGGCTGTGGCCGGAGCGCCTCGTCGTCGTCCAAGGTCGACGTCAACATCGTGCACACCTGGCGGGGTGACCTGGTCGTCGACCTGGTCGCGCCGGACGGGTCGTCGTACCGGCTGAAGAGCAGCAGCGGCTCGGACAGCGCCGACAACGTCATCGACACCTACACGGTCAACGTGAGCAGCGAGACGGCCGACGGCGCCTGGAAGCTCAAGGTGCAGGACGTGGCAAGTCAGGACACCGGCTACATCAACACCTGGACCCTGACCGTGTGATCGAGCGAACACCGGGCGTCTGACCTGCCCATTGTCGACAGAGAGTGACCCGCGCTACTGCCTTCCGGTGGTGCGGGTCACTTTTCGCATCAGAGTTTTACCTGGTGGATTTGTTGATTCAACGGCTCGCGTGGATCGTGGAGGAGGTAACTGAAAGTAACTTCGTTGGGGAGAGTAAGACCATGGCGTTCGCCAAGAGGATCCGCACCGCCCTGGTGCAACGCGCCGTCGAACGGCGTGAGATCCGGAAGCTCAGCGCCGAGCTTGCCGCGTTCCAGTCGCCCGCCGAGCGCGCCGAGCTCGACGAGCTGATCGCCCGGCACAGCAGCGAGGAGACCCGGGTCATCCGAGCCATCCTGGACCAGCAGGACTACGAGCGCGCGCGTACCGCGTCCGGCATCGGCGGGCACCGCGCCGCCTGATCCACGAGGCACGACCGAAGCGCGGAACGAGGGCCCGACGCCGTTGTCGGGCCCTCGTTGTCCTGGGGGGATCACGCGTCCTCGCGGGCCTTGTGGGCTCGCAGGCTGCCGGCCTTGGCCTTCACGCTCGGGTCGTTGCGCGACTTGATCAGGCTGGCGACCGTGGTCACGGTCAGGACGACCAGGATGACGCCGAGCGAGACCGGCGTGCTGATCTCGGGCGCGTCGTGCCAGATGTCCTCGTGCAGCCAGTGCAGCACCAGCTTGACGCCGATGAAGGCGAGGATCAGCGCCAGCCCCGTGCTGAGGTAGACGAGCCGGTCGAGCAGGCCCTTGACCAGGAAGAACAACGCCCGCAGGCCAAGCAGGGCGAAGGCGTTGGCCGCGAAGACGATGTACGCCTCGGAGGTCACGCCGAACACCGCCGGGATCGAGTCGAGCGCGAACAGCAGGTCGGAGCTGCCGATCGCGATCAGCACGATGAACATCGGGGTGACCACGCGCCTGCCGTCGACGCGGGTGATCATCTTGCCGCCGATGTAGTCGTCGGTCACCGGCAACAGGCGCCGGCTGGCGCGTACCAGAGCGTTGTCCTCGATGTCGGGGTCTTCCGCACGATGCCGGAAGAGCTGCACCGCGGTGAAGATCAGCACCAGCCCGAAGATCAGGAACATGAACGAGAACAGCGACAGCAGCGTCGCCCCGAGCGCGATGAAGATCACCCGCAGCACCAGCGCGATGATGATGCCGAAGGTCAGGACCTCCTGCTGATACTTCTCGGGCACCGCGAAGGTGCTCATGATGATCACGAAGACGAAGAGGTTGTCGACCGACAGGCTCTTCTCGACGATGTAGCCGGCGAAGTACTCGGCGCCGAAGTCCCACCCCGCGACCGAGGCGAAGACGATGCCGAACGCGACGGCGACGCCGATGTAGAAGACGGACCAGACGGCGGCCTCACGGAAACCGACGGCGTGCGGGCGGAACACGCCGACCGCGAGATCGAGGGCGAGCAGGGCGACGATGACCCCGATGGTCAGCGTCCAGCCGAGCGCGGTGACCTCTAGCATCAACAGGGAACCCTTCCGATGGATTGCTGCGACATTCCCATCAAGGGTCCCTGCAAACGCTGAAAGAATCCTGAATATCCAAAGGTCAGGCCACTTGGAACGACCTCTTGGACAGGCCCATCCAGTAGCCCTCGATCGATTGGTCCGGGGACTGCTCGGGGTCGCCGGCCGCGCCCAGGGTGAGGAACATCGGGGCAAAGTGCTCGATCGTCGGGTGCGCGTACGGCATTCCGGGCGCCCGCGACCGGAAGTCGGCGAGCTCGTCCACCGCCCCGCGGGCGAGCGTCTCGGCCGCCCACGCGTCGAACTCCCGCGACCAGCCCGGCGCCACCGCGTCCTCCCGCCAGTCGCGCAGGAACGGCAGCCCGTGCGTGGTGAACCCGGAGCCGACGATCAGCACACCCTCGTCGCGCAGCGGCCGCAGCCGCCGGCCCAGGTCGAGCAGCGCGTCCGGCTCGAGCGAGGGCAGCGACATCTGCAGCACCGGGATGTCCGCGTCCGGGTACATCACGGTCAGCGGCACGTAGGCGCCGTGGTCGAGGCCCCGGTCGGTGCGGGCCACGGTCTGCGCGTCGGGCATCAGCTTCTCGATGTGGTCGGCCAGCTCGGGAGCGCCGGGAGCGCGATATTGAACCTCGTAGTAGCGCTGTGCGAAGCCGCCGAAGTCGTAGGTCAGCGGCACGGTCTCGGTCGCGCCGAGCATCAGCGGCGCCGACTCCCAGTGGGCCGAGGCCATCAGGATGGCCTTGGGCCGGGGCAGCCCCGCGGCCAGCTCCTGGAGCTGCGCCACCCAGACCGGGTTGTCCACCAGCGGCGGTGCGCCGTGACTGAGGAAGAGGGCGGGCAACGCGCTCATGGCAAGGGCCTCCTGGTTGACACTTCAACAAACTCCCTTCAGCGTACGCCGGGATAGTTGTCGCGTCAACTAAAGTCCAGGCGGCCCGGCCAGTCGCCGAGAACCGTGCCCGGGTCCGCGCCGAGGACGTCGCTGAGCACCGAGGCGTACACGTCCCGGAAGTCGACGGTGTGCACCAGGTCGCCGTCGTCGAGATCGGTCAGGCTGGGCGGGTCGCCGTACATCCCACCGGTCACACCCCCGCCCATCAGGAACATCGACGACGCGGTGCCGTGGTCGGTCCCGTCCGAGGCGTTGGCCTTCACCCGGCGGCCGAACTCGGAGTAGACGACCGTGACGACGTCCCGGTTCCTCATCCGGTCGGCGAAGGCCGCCAGCGGCCGGTCCAGCTTGGCCAGCAGCGCCTCCTGCGCCTCCTTCTCGTCGGCGTGCAGGTCGAAGCCGCCCAGCGAGACCGAGTAGACCCGGGTCGCCGCGCCCGCCTCGATGCACCTGGTGACCAGGGCGAGCTGGGTGTCGAGCGGGGGAGCGGCGGTGTCGGCGGAGTCCTCCGGGGACGCGTCCACGTCGGCCATCAGATCCCGCACCCGGACCAGGTCGGCGAAGCAGGCCGCGGCCCGGGCCTGCGCCGGTGACTCGCCGGGCGCGCTCGCCGACAGCGCCGTCAGCACCTCCGGCGTGGCGATCCGGGGCAGCTTCACCGCGCCGCCGGGCACGGTCGCGCCGGCGCTCGTCGCCCCGGCCAGCAGCGGCGGCAGCACCGGCTCGAAGCTGACCGCCAGCCGCGGGTCGCCGCCCACGCCGTCCAGCCAGCGGCCCAGCCATCCGGTGTTGCCCGGGCGGTCGGGCTGGGCGGTCTGCCAGATGTCCATCGAGCGGAAGTGGCTGCGGTCCGGCTTCGGGTAGCCGACGCCCCGGACGATCGCCAGCCGCTTCTCGCCGTAGAGCCGGTGCAGTCCGGCCAGCCCCGGGTTGAGGCCGAAGGCGTCGTCCAGCCGCAGCACCTGGCCCGGGTCGTAGGTCAGGCCCGGGCGGTTCGCGGCGTAGGCCGGGTCGGCGTACGGGATGACGGTGTTGAGGCCGTCGTTGCCACCGTAGAGCGTGACCAGGACCAGGGTCTTCGCGCCGGCCGGGCGTTCCTCGTCGCGGAAGCCGAGGATGTCGCGCAGGCCGTAGGCGGTGCCGCCGAGCGCGATCGCGCCGCCGGCCACCACGCCGCTCGCGGTCAGGAACCGGCGCCGGGTGATCGTGTCCATCGCGTGTCTCCTCAGCTTCTTCAGTGGACCGTGTACTCGGGGGTGGCCAGGGCCAGGGCGAGCAGCTTGCGGGGGTCCTTGACCTGGGTCAGGGCGGCCCGGGTGCGGTCGGTCCAGACGTCGACCACGAGCAGATGGGCCAGGGCGTCCAGCCGTTCTCCGCCGGTGAGCCCCTCGGCCGCGGCGGGGGCGAGGGCCACGAGTTGCTGCCCCGCCTTGAGCCGCGCCTGCGCCGACGAGGTGGTCAGCCAGGCGTTCCCGGCCGGCCAGCCGCCCACGCTCGGCGGCCGGAACGGCACCTGCCCGAGCGCCCGGAGGATGCCGCCCACCTTGGCGTCCGGCTTGATCCCGAGCTGCCGCATCGCGCCGACCAGCCACTCCACCGGCTGCTTGACCAGCCGCCCGCGCGTACCCGCGAACTCCGCGGACCCGACGAGCGCTCGCAGCATCGCCGTCACGTCCCGCGTCCCGGCCGGCTTCGGGGCGGGCTGATCGGTCGAGCCGTAGCGCAGCCACAGCCGCGCGGTGATGAAGGGCAGGTGCGCCGGATTCCGGACCAGCAGATCAGCGTACGCGTCCACATCGGTGACGCCGTTCGTGCCGAGCAGCGTGGCCGGCGTGGCGTCGTGCCGCGGCCCGGCCAGCGTGGCCCGGCCGGTGGCCCGGTCCACCTTCCAACCGGTGAGCAGCTTGGCGCCGGCCTTCACGTCGTCCTCGGTGTAGTTGCCGACCCCGAGCGTGAACAGCTCCATCAGCTCGCGGGCCAGGTTCTCGTTGGGCGCCTTGCGGGTGTTCTTCTGCCCGTCCAGCCAGAGGATCAGCGCCGGGTCGCGCAGCATGGCCCGCACCAGGGGAGACGTGTCCCCGGCCCCGTAGCGGCGGAAGGTCTGCTGCTGGGCCACCATCAGCCGGGCCGAGCGCACCTTCTGCACGCTGGTGGCCCAGTGCCCGTGCCAGAAGAAGGTCAGCTTCTCGGCGACCGAGGTCGCGCCACCGGCCGCCATCCGGCCCAGCCACCACAGCGTCGCCTCGGTGGTCTGCTTCCGGACGTCCTGCCGGGCCGCCATCCGTTGCTCCCGCGTGAGGTCCGCGGCGAACGGATCGGTGCCCAGCTCGGGTGTCGCGGGCAGGGCGGGCGGCTCGAGCAGCCGGTCCAGGGTGGCGTCGGTGGTCTCCCTCGTGGCCGCGTCCACCTCGGCCGCGGTCGGCCCGAAGGTCAGCCGGCGCAGCAGGTGGGAGGCGGCTTGGCGGTCCGTCATGACCGTGACGCTAGAGATCGAAGGTTCGAGATCGGTAAGCGCGCGATCAGGCCGCGGCAAGGTCTCGCTGCGGCGTGGGTCAGCCCGCGGAGAGGTTGAGCTCGAACGAGTAGCGGGAGGCGCGGTAGACGTGGCTGCCGTACTCGAGGGCGCGGCCGCTCGCGTCCCAGGCCGTGCGGGTCATGGTGAGCAGCGAGGCGCCGCGCTTCTCGGCGAGGATGCGGGCCTCGGTGGCGCCGGCCGAGCGGGCGCCGATCACCTGTGTCGCAATTCGCGGCACGAAGCCGGCTCGGCGTAACAATTCGTAGAGACCGTGCTCGGCCAGGTCTTGCCCGGTCAGGCGGATCAGGTCGACCGGGATCGCGTTGTGCATCAGGGCGAGGGGCTCGCCGCCCGCGAAGCGCAGCCGTTCGATCCAGGTCACCTGGGTGCCCAGGTCGATCTCCAGGGCCGCCGCCACCTCGCCGTCGGCCGGCACGACCTCGAGCTTCAGCACCTCGGTGCGGGGCGCGCGGTCGGCCGTGCGCAGGTCGTCGTACAAGCTGGAGAGCTCGACCGGGCGGCGCACCTTGGGGTGCACGACCTGGGTGCCGACGCCGCGCTTACGGACCAGCATGCCCCGCTCGACCAGGTACTGGATGGCCCGGCGGGTGGTCGGCCGGGACACGCCCAGCCGTTCGGCCAGATCGACCTCGTTCTCGATGCGGGCGCCGACGCCGATCTCACCCTTCTCGATCAGCTCCTGAAGGCGCGTGGCCACCTGGAAGTAGAGGGGAACCGGGCTGCTGCGGTCGACCTCGGCAGGGCGGATGGGCGAGACCTCGGCCGTCATGGCACCTCCTTCGGTTCGACAGTTTGTCATGACAAAGTATTGACGTGGAAGCCCTCACGTTATTACATCGAAACGAACTGAAACAGAGCCACCACGAATTCACCAAGACGTCACCAGCCCCGCCGGGCGGGAGGGGACCGCATGCCTGCGGATGAGGTACTGACCATGGGGCGCCTCGGCGTCGACCTCTATCCCGAACAGATCGGCGTCTCGTTGCGCGAGGTGCGTACCTTCGCCAAGTTCCTCGGCGGCAGCGCGGCCAACGTGTCGGTCGCCGCCGCCCGCTACGGCCGCCGGGCGACGCTCATCTCACGCACCGGCGCCGACCCGTTCGGTGAGTTCCTGCACGACGCGCTGCGTGGCTTCGGGGTGGACGACCGCTTCGTCACCCCGGTGTCGGCCTACCCGACCCCGGTCACGTTCTGCGAGATCTTCCCGCCGGACGACTTCCCGCTGTACTTCTACCGCTTCCCGAAGGCCCCCGACCTCGAGATCCACGAGCACGAGCTCGATCTCGAGGCGATCCGCGACGCCGGCATCTTCTGGGTCACCGGCACCGGGCTGTGCCAGGAGCCGTCCCGCTCGGCCACCCTGGCCGGGCTCAAGCACCGCGACAAGGCCGGCATCACGGTCTTCGATCTCGACTACCGGCCGATGTTCTGGACCAGCCGCGAAGAGGCGCGCGGCTGGTACAAGCAGGCCCTTCCGTACGCGACGGTCGCGGTCGGCAACCTCGACGAGGCGAACACCGCGGTCGGGGCGACCGAGCCCCGCGCCGCGGCCCGGGCCCTGCACGACGCCGGCGTCGAGCTGGCCGTCATCAAGCAGGGTCCGGAGGGTGTCCTCGCATCGACAAAAGATCAGCAGGTCGAGGTTCCGCCGAACCTGGTCGACGTGGTCAACGGCCTGGGCGCCGGGGACGCGTTCGGCGGAGCGCTGTGCCACGGGCTGCTCAGCGGCTGGGACCTCGAGACGCTGATGCGCTTCTGCAACGCGGCCGGCGCCATCGTCGCCTCCCGGCTGTCCTGCGCCGACGCCATGCCCACCGAGTCCGAGGTTCGTGAGCTGCTGGAAGAAGGAGCCACCCGTGCGTGACATCGCGGACCTCGTCGAGGCCCGGATCCACCGGCCGAGATCGGTCGCCGCGGCCGCGGCCGCCCGGCGCCGCCCGTCGTCGTTCCTGGCCGAGCACGGCAAGATGATGATCATCGCGGCCGACCACCCGGCGCGGGGCGCGCTGCGGGCCGGCGCCGACGCGCTGGCCATGGCCAACCGGGCCGACCTGCTCGACCGGATCTGCACCGCGCTGGCCCGCCCGGGGGTGAACGGCGTGCTCGGCACCCCGGACATCCTCGAGGACCTGCTGCTGCTCGGCGTGCTCGACGACAAGGTGGTGATCGGCTCGATGAACCGCGGCGGGCTGGCCGGCACGTCGTTCGAGATCGACGACCGGTTCACCGCGTACGACGCGGACAGCATCGCCGAGTCCGGGTTCGAGGGCGGCAAGATGCTGCTCCGGATCGACCCGGACGACCCGGGCACGGTCGGCACGCTGGAGTCCTGCGGGCGCGCGGTCAGCGACCTGGCCGGGCGGCATCTGATGGCCATGGTCGAACCGTTCATCTCGCACCGGGTCGACGGCCGGGTCCGCAACGAGCTGACCGCCGAGGCGATGATCCGGGCGCAGACGGTGGCCGCGGGGCTGGGCCGCACCTCGGCGTACACCTGGTTGAAGGTCCCGGTCGTGCGGGACATGGAACGGGTGATGGCGGCGACGACGCTGCCCGCCCTGATCCTCGGCGGCGAGGTCGCGGCGGACGCCGACGCGGCGTACGGGCAATGGAAGAAGGCTCTTGATCTGCCGACCGTGCAGGGCCTGGTGATCGGCCGGAGCCTGCTCTACCCGCAGGGCGGCGACGTGGCCGGTGCGGTCGACCGGGCGGTGAGTCTGCTGTGAGCGAGGCACGCGTGAACCCGGTGGTACCCCGGGGCAGCACCGCCGAGAAGCCGTTCGAGCTGGTCATCACCCCGGAGATGGCCGGGTGGGGCTACAGCGGGCTGCGCGTCCTCGACCTGCCGGTCGGCACCCGGGCGTCGTTCACCACCGGCGAGGACGAGATGCTGGTCCTGCCGCTGGCCGGCGGCTGCGACGTGACCTGCGACGACGAGCGGGTCACGCTGACCGGTCGGCGCTCGGTGTTCAGCCGGGTCACCGACTTCGCGTACGTGCCGCGGGACGCCACCGTGACCGTGCGCGCGCCCAGCGGCGGCCGGTTCGCGCTGCCCTCGGCCAAGGCGACCCGGCGGCTGCCGTTCCGCTACGGCGCCGCCCAGGACGTGCCGGTCGAGATGCGCGGCGCCGGCCAGGCCAGCCGCCAGGTGAACAACTTCTGCACGCCGGAGACGTTCGAGTGTGACCGGCTGATCGCCTGCGAGGTGCTCACTCCGGGCGGCAACTGGTCGTCCTATCCGCCGCACAAGCACGACCAGGCCGGCGCCGGGGAGTCCGCGCTCGAGGAGATCTACTACTTCGAGGTCGCGTCGTCCCCGGCCGGCACGCCCGGCTCCGGCTACCAGCGGGTGTACGGCCACCCCGACCGGCCGATCGACGTGTGCGAAGAGGTGCGGTCCGGTGACGTGGTTCTTATCCCGTACGGGTGGCATGGGCCCTCAATGGCCGCGCCGGGCTACGACCTCTACTACCTCAATGTCATGGCCGGTCCGGGGGAGCGGGAGTGGCTGATCCGCGACGACCCGGCACACGGCTGGGTCCGCGGGTTGTGGACCAACCAGGAGACGGACCCCCGGCTGCCGATGACCTCGATCACGGAAAGGAGCCGTTCGTGAGGCTGACCGTCGCTCAGGCCGTCGTGAAGTTCCTCGCCAACCAGTGGACCGAACGCGACGGCGTCGAGCAGCGCACGATCGCCGGCTGCTTCGGCATCTTCGGCCACGGCAACGTGGCCGGTCTCGGCCAGGCGCTGCTGCAGGCGCAGCGGACCGGTGCCGATGACCTGCCGTATCACCTGGCCCGGAACGAGCAGGCCATGGTGCACTCGGCCGCCGGGTACGCCCGGATGAAGAACCGGCTGTCCACGATGGCGTGCACCGCGTCGATCGGGCCCGGCTCGACCAACATGCTCACCGGCGCCGCCCTGGCCACGGTCAACCGGCTGCCGGTGCTGCTGCTGCCCAGCGACGTCTTCGCCACCCGGGTGGCCGCGCCGGTGCTGCAGGAGCTGGAGGACCCGCGGTCGTACGACGTGAGCGTGAACGACGCGTTCCGGCCCTTGTCGAGGTTCTTCGACCGGATCTGGCGGCCCGAGCAACTACCGTCGTCGCTGCTGGCCGCCATGCGGGTGCTGACCGATCCGGCCGAGACCGGCGCGGTGACGCTCTGCCTGCCGCAGGACGTGCAGGCCGAGGCGTACGACTTCCCGGACGAGCTGTTCCGCAAGCGGGTCTGGCACGTGGCCCGCCCGGTCCCCGAGCCAGCTGCCCTCGCCCGTGCCGCTGATGTCATTAAGAATGCCGACAAACCTCTCATCATTGCCGGCGGCGGTGTCACCTACTCCGAGGCAAGTGCGGAGCTCGACGCCTTCGCCCGCGCCACCGGCATCCCGGTTGCCGACACCCACGCCGGCAAGGGCGCCGTTTCCTGGGACCACCCCAACTCGGTGGGCGGCGTGGGTTCCACGGGTACCCCGGTGGCCAACCGACTCGCGCGGGAAGCCGACGTGATCATCGGCATCGGCACCCGCTACAGCGACTTCACCACCGCCTCGCGCACGCAGTTCCGGAACCCCGACGTGAAGTTCGTGAACATCAACGTGGCGGCCTTCGACGCCGCCAAGCAGTCGGCTGAATCGGTCGTGGCGGACGCGCGGGAAGCGCTGACCGCGCTCACCGGCGCGCTTTCCAAGACCTGGGAGAGAACGTACGCCGGCGACGTTGAGACCTGGCAACAGACCGTGGAGGACGCGTACCGGACACCCCAGGGTGACCTGCCCTCCCAGGCCGAGGTGATCGGGGCCGTCAACGACGCGGCCGGGCAGCGGGACGTCGTGGTCCAGGCGGCCGGCAGCATGCCCGGCGACCTCCAGCTGCTGTGGCGCGCGCGGGACCCGAAGCAGTACCACGTCGAGTACGGCTTCTCGTGCATGGGCTTCGAGGTGGCCGGCGCGCTGGGAATCAAACTGGCCGACCCCGGCCGCGAGGTGTTCGCGCTGGTCGGCGACGGTTCCTACCTGATGATGGCCCAGGAGATCGTCACCGCGGTCGCGGAGAACATCAAGCTGATCATCGTGCTGGTGCAGAACCACGGGTTCGCGTCGATCGGCGCGCTGTCCGAGTCGCTCGGCTCCCAGCGGTTCGGCACCAGCTACCGCTACCGGGGCGAGCACGACGACTACGACGGCGGCAAGCTGCCGATCGACCTGGCCGCCAACGCCGAGAGCCTGGGCGCCCAGGTGATCCGGTGCCGCACGATCGCCGACCTCACCGAAGGGCTCAAGCAGGCCCACGAGGCCGACCGGCTGACCGTCGTGCACATCGAGACCGACCCGCTGAGCCAGGTCCCGTCCAGCGAGAGCTGGTGGGACGTGCCGGTCTCCGAGGTGTCGGAGCTGGACAGCACCCGGGCGGCGTACGCCGCGTACACCGAAGCCAAGCGCGACCAGCGCGACCACCTGTAGAGAGGCCGGAATAACCGTGGCAACCATCGAGCACTGGATCGGCGGCAGCGAGACGCCCGGCACGGGCTCCCGACGCGCGACCGTCTACAACCCGGCGACCGGCCAGGGGCAGCACGAGGTCGTGCTGGCCGAGGCCGCCGACGTCGACGCCGCGGTGGCCACCGCCAAGGCGGCCTTCGAGCAGTGGGGCGACTCGTCGCTGAGCAAGCGTACGAAGGTCCTCTTCGCCTTCCGCGAGCTGGTCAACGCGAACGTCAAGGAACTGGCCGAGATCGTCTCCGACGAGCACGGCAAGGTGCTGTCGGACGCGGCCGGCGAGGTGCAGCGCGGCCTCGAGGTGATCGAGTTCGCCTGCGGCATCCCGCAGATGCTCAAGGGTGACTACACCGACCAGGCGTCCAGCGGCGTCGACGTGTTCAGCTTCCGCGAGCCGCTCGGCGTGGTCGCCGGCATCACCCCGTTCAACTTCCCGGCCATGGTGCCGATGTGGATGCACCCGGTGGCGATCGCCTGCGGCAACACGTTCGTGCTCAAGCCCAGCGAGCGTGACCCGTCGGCCTCGAACTTCGTCGCGAAGCTGTGGCAGCGGGCCGGCCTGCCGGACGGCGTCTTCAACGTGGTGCACGGCGACAAGGTGGCGGTGGACGCGATCCTCGACCACCCGGACATCGCCGCGGTCTCGTTCGTCGGCTCCACGCCGATCGCCCGGTACATCCACACCCGGGCCACCGCGACCGGCAAGCGGGTGCAGGCCCTCGGCGGCGCCAAGAACCACGCGATCATCCTGCCCGACGCCGACCTCGACTACGCCGCCGGCCACCTGTCCGCGGCCGCGTTCGGCTCGGCCGGTGAGCGCTGCATGGCGATCTCGGCCGCGGTGGCCGTCGGTTCGGCCGGCGACGCGCTGGTCGACCTGGTCAACCGGAAGGCCGGCGAGGTCGTGGTCGGCTCCGGCCGCGATCCGAGGTCGGAGATGGGCCCGGTCGTCACCGCGGCCGCCAAGGAACGCATCGAGCACCTGATCGGCACCGGCGAGCAGCAGGGCGCCAAGGTGACGGTCGACGGGCGCGGGCTCAAGGTCCCCGGGTACGAGGACGGCTTCTTCGTCGGCCCGACGGTCATCGACCAGGTCGGCGTCGAGATGGACGTGTACACCGAGGAGATCTTCGGCCCGGTGCTGTCGGTGGTCCGGGCGGACACCGTGGACGCGGCGATCGACCTGATCAACGCCAACCGGTACGGCAACGGCACGGCGATCTTCACCAGCAGCGGCGAGGCGGCCCGCCGGTTCCAGCGGGGCGTGAACGTCGGGATGATCGGGATCAACGTCCCGATCCCGGTGCCGATGGCCTACTACTCGTTCGGCGGCTGGAAGGACTCGCTCTTCGGCGACAAGCACATCCACGGTCCCGAGGGCGTCTCGTTCTACACCCGCGGCAAGGTCGTCACCTCGCGCTGGCCGCAGGCCGAGGCCAGCCTTCATTTCCCGACGGCGTCGTGATGAGGCACCTTCAGCTGGGGAGCTGTCCCGACTCGTGGGGTGTCTGGTTCGCCGACGACCCGCGCCAGACGCCGTGGAACCGGTTCCTGGACGAGCTGTCCGGCGCCGGCTACCACTGGCTCGAGCTGGGCCCGTACGGATACCTGCCCACGGACTCGTCGTTGTTGACCGACGAGCTGGCCAAGCGCGACCTGACCTGCGCCGGAGGCACCGTGGCCGGGGTCGGCGGCCCGCACAAGGACTTCGACGCGGTGATGGCCGAGACCCGGAAGGTGGCCGCGCTCACGGCGGCGCTGGGTGCGAAGAACCTGATCTTCGTGCCGGTGCCCGGCTACCGCGACGACGTGACCGGCGCCTACCACCAGGCGGCCGAACTCGACGCCGACGCGTGGAAGACGCTGACGTCGAACAGCGACACGCTCGGGAAGATGCTGGCCGAGGAGTACGGCCTGGCGCTGCGCTTCCACCCGCACGCCGACTACCACGTCGAGACCCAGGCGCAGACCGAGCGCTTCCTGGACGACACCGATCCGGCGTTCGTCTCGCTGTGCCTGGACACCGGCCACCTCGCCTACCGGCAGGCCGACGTCCCGGCGATCATCCGCAGGTACCCGGAGCGCATCGGCTACGTACACATCAAGCAGATGGACCCGGCCATCGCGGCCCGCGCCAAGGCCGACGACCTGCCGTTCGGGCAGGCCGTCGCGCAGGGCGCCAGCGTCGAGCCGCCGGCCGGGTCGCCGGACGTGTCGAGTGTGCTGGAGGCGCTGGGCGAGCTCGACGCCGAACTGTTCGTGGTGGTCGAGCAGGACATGTACCCGGTCGACTTTGATCTACCCCTGCCGATCGCCACCCGTACCCGCACCTACCTGAACTCCGCCGGTCTGCGTTCGCGGCCCGCGCGGGAGCGATAGTCACCACCGAAAGGGAAGCCCCCATGAAAATCATCCGTCCCCTCGCGGTTGCTGCGGTGGTGGCCCTTGCGGTCGCCGGTTGCAGTGGCGGCGGCCGTGAGAAGACCGACGACACCACCGCCTCCGGCGGCAACGCCGCGGGCAGCTCCGGTTTCACCATCGCCTTCATCACGCACGAGACGCCCGGCGACACGTTCTGGGACAAGGTGAAGAACGGCGCCCAGCAGGCGGCCAAGGACACCGGTGTCACGCTGAAGTACTCGAACGACCCGGACGCCACCAAGCAGGCGCAGCTGATCCAGAGCGCGGTGGACTCCAAGGTGAACGGCATCGCCACCACCCTGGTCACCCCGGACGCGCTGGCCGGCGCGGTCAAGGCCGCCACCGACGCGAAGATCCCGCTGGTCGGCTTCAACTCCGGCATCGACCAGTACAAGCAGCTCGGCGCGCTGATGTACTTCGGCTCGGACGAGTCCCTGGCCGGTGAGTCCGCCGGGCAGCGGATCACCCAGGCCGGTGGCAAGAAGCCGCTCTGTGTCATCCAGCAGGCCGGCTCGGTCGCGCTGGAGGCCCGCTGCGCCGGTGTGAAGAAGTCGGCCCCCGCCACCGAGAACGTCCAGGTGAACGGGGCCGACGACGCCGCGGTGACCTCGACGCTGCAGGCGAAGCTGGCGCAGGACAAGTCGATCGACTACATCGTGACGCTGGGCGCCCCGCAGGCGGTGGACGCGCTCAAGGCCATCGAGCAGTCCGGCAGCCAGGCCAAGGTGGTCACGTTCGACCTCAACCAGGAGGTCGCGCAGGACATCAGCGACAAGAAGATCGAGTTCTCGATCGACCAGCAGCCCTACGTGCAGGGCTACATGGCGGTCACCTCGCTCTACCTGAACCTGAAGAACGGCAACGACATCGGCGGCGGCAAGCCCGTGCTCACCGGTCCGTCCTTCGTGGACTCGGCCAACATCGCCACCATCCTGCCCTTCACCAAGAACAACACCCGCTAGTCACTTTGACGCCCGGCCGGCCTTGTCAGGGCCCGGCCGGGCGGATCGGAGTTCAGCCATGAGCCAATCCGTCCAGGCGGCTCCGGCGACCGTCCCCTCGGAGCCGTCCAACCGCGTCAAACTCGGCATGTCGAACCGGATCCTGGCCCGTCCCGAAGTGGGCGCGCTGGTCGCGGCGATCATCATCTTCATCTTCTTCATGGCCGCCGCCCCCGCGTTCCGGTCGGCCGAGTCGTTCTTCACCGTGCTCTACCAGGCCTCCACGATCGGGATCGTCGCGGTCGCGGTCGGCCTGCTGATGATCGGCGGCGAGTTCGACCTGTCGGCCGGCGTCATCGTCACCACCGCGGGCCTGGTGAACTCGATGTTCTGCTGGTACCTCGGCGTGAACCTGTGGATCGGCGCGATCCTCTCGCTGGTCTTCTGCCTGGCCATCGGGTTCCTCAACGGCTACCTGGTGATGCGGACCGGCATTCCCAGCTTCCTGATCACCCTGGGCACGTTCTTTGTACTCCAGGGCGCCAACCTGGGCGTCACCAAGCTGGTCACCAACCAGGTGTCGTCCACCGACATCTCGCAGATCGACGGGTTCGACTCGCTCGCCAACGTCTTCGCCTTCAACATCAAGGTCGGCGGCGTGACGATCTGGGGCACGGTCATCTACTGGATCCTCTTCGTCGCACTGGCCGCCTGGATCCTCACCCGGACCCGCACCGGTAACTGGATCTACGCCGTCGGTGGCGCTCCGGACAGCGCCCGCGCGGTCGGTGTGCCGCTGTTCAAGACCAAGATCGGCCTGTTCATGTCGGTCTCGTTCCTGGGCTGGTTCGTCGGCATGCACATCCTGTACCGGTTCAACACGCTCCAGGCCGGTAACGGCGTCGGCAACGAGTTCCTCTACATCATCGCCGCGGTCGTCGGCGGCACGCTGCTCACCGGCGGCTTCGGCAACGCGTGGGGCGTGGCCATCGGCGCCTTCATCTTCGGCATGACCAGCCTCGGCATCGTCTACGCCGGCTGGGACCCCAACTGGTTCAAGGCCTTCCTGGGCGTGATGCTGCTGCTCGCCGTGCTGGTCAACCTCTACGTCAAGCGGCTCTCGACCACCCGGAAGGTGGGCTGACCCATGACCGACACCCTGGCCGAACACGCCGACAGCCACCTCACCAAGGGCGAGACCCTGATCGAGATGTCCGGCGTCGGCAAGTCGTACGGCGCGATCCGGGCCCTGCGCGGCATCAACATGACCGTCAACGCCGGCGAGGTCACCTGCGTCCTCGGCGACAACGGCGCCGGCAAGTCCACCCTGATCAAGATCATGTCCGGCCTGCACCCGCACAACGAGGGCAAGATGCTGGTCGACGGTCAGGAGGCCTCCTTCTCGTCCCCACGCGAGGCCCTGGATCACGGGATCGCCACCGTGTACCAGGACCTCGCCGTGGTCCCGCTGATGGAGGTCTGGCGCAACTTCTTCCTCGGCTCCGAGCTGACCGTGGGCAAATACCCGCTGGCCAAGCTCAAGGTCAAGGAGATGAAGCAGATCGCCGACGACGAGCTGCGCAAGATGGGCATCGTCGTCAAGGACATCAACCAGCCGATCGGCACCCTCTCCGGCGGCCAGCGCCAGTGTGTCGCCATCGCCCGCGCCGTCTACTTCGGCGCGCGCGTGCTGATCCTCGACGAGCCGACCGCCGCGCTCGGCGTGAAGCAGTCCGGCGTGGTGCTGAAGTATGTCGCGGCGGCCCGGGACGCCGGCCTCGGCGTCGTCTTCATCACCCACAACCCGCACCACGCCTACCTCGTGGGTGACCACTTCGTGATCCTGAAGCTGGGTAGCGCGGTGCTCGACGGCACCCGCGGCGAGGTCTCCCTCGACCAGCTGACCGCGCAGATGGCCGGCGGCGACGAGCTGGCCGAGCTGTCCCACGAGCTGAAGAGGTGACCATGCTCCG